>NZ_JAAIVB010000028.1 GCF_010974945.1 Noviherbaspirillum galbum
ACAGCGTCTACACTGTCCGAGCGGCTTGCCGGCCGCTGGTTTTCCGTCGTCAATAGATGTTGTGCAATCATGCCCGAAAGGTGGTTCCATGCCTGGCTCTTCCCCCTTGCCCTGCGCCGAAAACGCGATTCTCGCCGCGCCATGCGCATCACCGTGTGCAGCCCGGCACCGGCCACTGGTGCTGGCCACGACCATCCTGGCCTCAAGCATGGTGTTCGTCGACGGCACGGTGGCCAACGTCGCCCTGCCCGCGCTGCAGGAGTCCTTGGGCGCGAGCGCGCGTGAAGCGCAATGGGTGATCGAATCCTATGCGCTGATGCTGGCCGCGTTGCTGCTTGCAGGAGGCGCGGCAGGAGACCGGTTCGGGCGGCGCAAGGTGTTCATCCTCGGCACGTTGGTGTTCACGCTTTCCTCGCTTGCCTGCGGACTGGCGGCAAGCATGGGGCAACTGGTCGCGGCACGTGCGGTACAAGGCGTAGGTGGCGCCTTGCTGGTGCCTGGCAGCCTCGCAATCATCAGCGCGTCTTTCGAAGAAGAACAACGCGGCAAGGCCATCGGGACCTGGTCGGGATATACCTCGCTCACCGCCGCGATCGGACCGGTGCTTGGCGGCTTCCTCATCGGCCACCTTTCCTGGCGTGCCGCCTTTCTCATCAACCTGCCGCTCGGCGCGGCGGTCCTGTTCCTGGCGTGGCGCTTCGTTCCCGAAAGCCGCGATCCTGCAAGCGGGACGCGTTTCGACTGGGCCGGCGCAGTCCTCGCCAGCCTGTCGCTCGGAAGCCTGGTGTACGCGCTGACCGAGGCGCCGGCGCAAGGCTGGACCAGCGCTGCGGTGCTGGCATCGGCGGCACTGGCGGTGGCGGCGGCCGGACTCTTCGTCGCGCAGGAACGTCGGCATCCCGCGCCGCTGTTGCGCTTCCAGCTTTTCAGGTCGCGCGACTTCAGCGGCGCCAACCTGCTCACCTTGCTGCTGTATGCGGGCCTCGGCGGCGGCTTGTACTTCTTGCCGCTGAACCTGATCCAGGCGCAAGGCTACACCTCGGCCGAGGCCGGCTCGGCGCTGCTGCCTTTCGTCGCCGTCATGTTTTTGCTGTCGCGCTGGAGCGGCGGGATAGCCGACCGGTATGGCGCCAGGCTGCCGCTCGTTGCGGGTCCGCTGATAGCTGCAACAGGATTCTTGCTGTACGCGGTCCCCGGCATCGGAGGCAGCTATTGGCAAACCTACTTCCCGGCAACCGTGGTGTTGGGTCTGGGCATGGCCGTCACCGTGGCACCCTTGACCACGACGGTCATGAACGCCCACGGCGAACAGCTAGCCGGCATGGCGTCGGGCGTCAACAACGCCGTGTCGCGCGTCGGTGCGGTACTGGCGATCGGGGTGCTAGGCCTGGTGATGGGCGCGGGATTCGGCCGCACGCTCGATGCCGGCCTCGCCAGCAATGCGATCCCTGCTCCGCTCTCGCAGGAGGTGCAGGCGCAGCGCGGCAAGATGGGCGCCATCGAGCTGCCGCCGCAAGCCCCGCCGCAAACGCGGGCCGCGATCAAGCAGGTGGTCGCTTCCGCGCTCGTCTCGGGATTCCGGCAAGTCATGTTCGTGTCTGCCGGCATGGCGGTTGTCGGCGCAATGTTCGCCTGGGCGATGATTTCTCCGAAACCTCGTTCGCCTTCCCGGCAACGCTAGCTTGAGGACCTGCGGTACGTCGCCATGATGTCCCGAATCATTCGAACCATCACGTCTGGACCGGCACGAGGCACAGAGGAAGCGCCGCGACCGTTGAGCGGCGCTCCCTGCCGGTATTCATCGCATCGGATTTGCACCCGCGGGCGTGGCTAACAGTTCGACGACGGCCAGGTCGCCCAGGTCTTGCGACGGGTTGCCGACGAAGGCCGCACGGCTCGGAACGCTGTTCGCAAGCCAGGTGTTTGCCACGTTCTTGAGCCCGGCTTCGGTACAACCAAGCACACCCGCGCGGAACGACTCGCGCATGGATTGGGTCACGCCGCGCTCTCGCCGGCGCCAGGCGCTCAATGCCTCTTCAACCGGGCTCTGCGGCTTGTCGAGATCGCCGATGACGCCAATGATGGCTTCCTCGATGTGCTCGCGGTTGAGCGGCGAGTCGATTACCCATTCAATGGCCCTTGCAAAGTCGGCGTAGGTCCCGGCCACACGCGGATCGCGGTACGACAACATGCCGAACAGCCCCGCGCTGAAGTCATAGCGCGCGCGGCCGCCATAGGCGCCTCCCTCTTCGCGCAGCGCCTGGTGCAGCACCTGGTTGGTGAGCAGATTGGCGAGCACGTACAAGGCCGGTGCATCTTCATGTCCCATGCGCGGCACCGCCCAGGTTGCGAAGCAGTGATTGACCTGCGCAGGCGCGGTCAACGCGGAGCTGGCCGGTGGCGGCAGAGGGATTGAAACGCCCGGCTCTGCAGCGGCCGGCGATGTTGCGGGGATCAGTCCATCGATATGCCTTGCCAGCGCCGTGACGTCGCCAGGCAGGCCCAGCGCCAGTATCTGTACCGGCGCGGCCAGCACGCGTTCGTGCAACTGCGCAAGACGCCGGCAGATTGCGTCCAAGCCTTCGTCGGACTCGATTTCCTCGGCCAACCAGCGGTAGAAGCCAATAGCGCCCACGCCGTCGGTCGTGTGCTGGAACTGCCGCGTCAGCGAATAAGGCGCGTCGGCAACCAGGCTTGCATACTGGTTTCCGTCTTCAGCGATGCCTTGCAATAAATCCTGGGCCGCGCTGTCGATCAGGAAAGCAATCCGCTCGCTTTCGTCGAAGCGCGCGTGCCGGATGGACTCGGCAAGCATGCCCGCCATGTCGCCCTGCCCTTCCCGCAGGTTTTCGGCGGAAAAGACGATGCGCTGGCGCAACCGGGGTGTGGTGTCGGTCATCGTGAGCGGCTCGTCGGCGTCGTATTGAACCTTGAACGAAGCGGCCAGCTTCTGCCGCCAGGCGGAAGCCTGGTCGAAAGTCTGTCGACCCACGCCGAGGTCGGGCAGCAAGTCGCCGTACAGGCTCAACCAGGCCCAGTCGTCGGGAGGGAAAGCCGACAGGTCGTAGATGACCCTGACCGAGCTGATGCCGTTGCTTGCCACCGGCAGCGCCAGCACGCGCCCGTCGTCCGGCGGCAACTGGTAGGACGCGGGCGGGAGCGGACTGACGTCTTGCGGTTTGATGCGGGGCAGGATGCTGTTGTCGGAAGGCGTGCGCTGCCGTTGCAGCAACGCCGCGCAATCGCGCTCGATGGCGGCGATCTCTTCAGCGCTCAAGCTGGCCTGGCTGGCAGCCAGCCGCTCCTGCTCGGCCTGATCGCGCAGGGCGAAGTAGTTTGCATCGGGCACGACGGTTGCGGTCAGCCGGCTGGTGGACGCCAGGAGCGCGCGCACTTGCGCCTTGAAGAAGTCCGGATCTTCCAGTTCCTGTTCGATCCGTTGCAGGTAAGGTTCAAGGTCAAGCGCATCGATCGCGTCGCCGCCGACCATTTCCAGCGGCAGCGCATGCAACAGCTTGCGTAGTCCATAAGGCGTGTGGCCACCCTTGATCTGCCGTTGAGAGAAGCGGAAATCGCGCAGCGCCGCTTCCAGCATCTCGCGCGGCACGCCTGTCTCGGCAGCTTCTTCGAGGGCGGACCAGATGCGCTTCCCGGCCGTTTTGGTTTGGGATTGGGTCAAGCCTTCCATGCCCAGGTGGAAAACCATCTGGCGGCTGCCGGGATCAAGACCGTTGAATGCCGATGGACGGCCGTAACCAGCAGACTCCATGGCGCGCATCACCGGCGCCGAGGCATCGCCGATGAGACCGGCGTCGAGAAGATGCATGCGGCAGTATGCGGCGATGTCGATGCGCTCGCCGCAAAGCCAGGCGAACTGGATGCCGTATTCATCCTCGCCGGCCGCGGCGGACGGAACGCGCACCGTTGTTTCCTGGGGCGCGGCAAAGGGCATGGCCAGTTCCGGGCGCATGCGCGGCTCGCGTCCTCCAAGCCTGGACAGCACGCGTTCGGCGATGACTTGCTGCACTTCGCGCGGGTCAACGCGCCCTGCGGTCATGAACACGGCTTGCGACGGATGGTAATGCGACGCATGGAAAGCGCGCAGGTCTTCGAGCGTCAGCGACGGAATGTCAAGCGGATCGCCTCCGGACTCGACGGCATAGGTCGTGTCCCGGAAAAGCACCTCGCTCAATCCCTGGTTCAAGGCACGCATCGGATCGGCGAACGCGCCCTTCATCTCGTTGAAGACCACGCCGCCGTAGCCGAGCTTGCCCTGCTCGAAGGTATGCCGCCAGCCTTCCTGCAGGAAGTCGAGGTAATCCAGCTTCGGGAAGAATGCGGCGTCCAGGTAGATGTCCAGCAGATTGAAGAAGTCGGCCTTGTCGGTGCTGGCAAACGGATAGACGGTCCGGTCCGGATAGGTCATCGCGTTCATGAATGTCGAGACCGACCGGCGCAGCATCGCGAAGAAAGGGTCGCGTACCGGGAAGCGCGCGCTGCCGCATAAAGCGAGATGTTCGAGGATATGGGCGCGGCCGTCGCTGCTGTGGGGCACCGTCGGGAACGCCACGAGGAACGCCATCTCCGCATCGTCGGTCGCGAGGTGAAGATGCCTCGCGCCCGTTTCGGGATGCAGGAATTCGGTCAGCTGCGCTTGCATGACAGTGACTTGGCGGGAGCGCTGCTCGATAAATGCCATATGTATATTCTATTAAATATTAAGTATCGATAGTATTTTACCAGATCGGTCGCCCCGCTTCGATGCAGGACATGCCGAAGGAATGACCACCGGCGCGATAGCGCGGGTTAGTCACCACAATACGTCAAAGCCAAGCGCAATGTGCTGATCCGGGCATGAATTTATACTGGAACTCCCCCATCCAACGAGGAGAAGACAATGGCTCAAATTGCATTTCTTGGCACTGGACTGCTTGGTTCGGCGTTTGCGGAAGCGGCCGCGAAACGTGGCGACGTCGTGACCGCATGGAACCGGTCTGCAAACAAGGTCGAGGCACTCGCCGCTTTCGGCGTCAAGGCGGCGGCCACGCCGGCCGATGCCGTCCGAGACGCGACCCGGGTACACCTCGTCCTGAAGGATGACGCGGTGGTGGAAGAGGTGATCGCCGCAGCCCGTCCCGGCCTGGCGGATGGGGCCGTTGTCATCGACCACAGCACCACCTTGCCAGCACTGACGGTGCAGCGCGCGGCGCGTCTCCACGACGCAGGCGTGAAATACCTTCACTGTCCGGTCTTCATGGCGCCTGCCGCCGCGCGCAATGCGCAAGGCACCATGCTGGTATCCGGCCCCGGGGCGCTCTACGACATCGTCAAGGACGAGCTCGCGAAGATGACGAGGCGCGTCAAATATCTTGGCGAACGCCAGGACCTGGCCGCCGCCAACAAGTTGCTCGGCAATGCCTTGATCATCGGACTGGTGGCTGTCATGGCCGACGTGCTGACGCTCGCGCAGGCGAGTGACATCGGCAGCATGGATGCGATTGCGCTGCTGAAGCTCCTTGACCTGAACGGCATGGTGGATGGAAGGGGGACGAACATGGCAAAAGGCAATTTCACACCGAGCTTCGAGCTGGCGATGGCGCGCAAGGATGTGGCCCTGATGCTTGAGCTGGCCGGAAACCGTCCTCTCGCGGCCTTGCCTGGCGTTCAAGCCAGGATGGATGCGTTGATCGCCAAAGGCCATGGTGCTGACGACGTCTGCATGCTCGGAATCGACACCGTGCGGCGGGACTGAACCGCACGCCGCGCAAACGGAACCCGACCGGGCATCAGGCAAACAAGTCACCTTGAAGGGATGCAGACGGCGCTTCCACGGTGGCGTCGCCACGGGTGAGCGTGGACATCCTTACGCCCAGCAGGCGTATTCGCTTGTCGAGCGTCACCCGCTTCAAGCATTCCGTCGCCGCGCGCCGTATTGCGGCGCTGTCATCGGTCGGCGCGACCAGGGTGATATCCCTGGTCACGGTCTGGAAGTCATGGAAACGAAGCTTGATTCCCACCGTTTTGCCTTTGCACCGCTTGCGCGCAAGGTCTTCGGAAAGCCGGACACAGAGATTGGTGAAGATCTCGCCCAAGGCACCGCGGTCATGCCGCGGGTGAAGGTCTTTTGCAAAGGTGGTTTCGCGGCTGATCGATTTTGGCTCTGAATGCGTGACGACCTCGCTGTGGTCGATGCCGTGTGCGGCATCGAGCAACCACGCGCTGTATGACCGACCGAATTTGTCCTGGAGGGTACCGGCGTCGGCGGCTGCCAGCTCCCCGATCGTGGAGATGCCGAGGGACCTGAGCTTTTCCGCCGCCTTCGGACCGATTCCATTGATTTTGCTCGCGGGAAGCGGCCATATCCGGCTCGGAATGTCCTCGGGCATCAACACCGTCAAGCCATTGGGCTTTTCCAGATCTGAACCGATCTTGGCAAGCAAGCGATTCGGCGCCACGCAGATCGAACAAGACAGCCCGGTGGCATGAAAGACCGCGTCCTTGATGCGTTGCGCAAGCGCGCGCGTTTCCCCCGCTTCGCGGGTCAGGTCGATATAGATTTCATCGATCCCGCGGTCCTGGATATGGGATGCGACCCCGGCGACCGCGGCCTTGAACAGGCGGGAGTAATGGCGGTATTGGTTGAAGTCCGCCGGCAGCAGGATGGCATCGGGCGCGAGCTTGGCGGACTTCATCATCGGCATCGCGGAAAACACCCCGAGCGCCCTTGCCTCGTAAGTTGAGGTGGTGATCACCCCTCGGCCCACGTAATCGCGCAGGCGGGAATAGCGGCGCGTGCCGTCGGGAAGCTCCTCGGGCTGGTATTCGCCACGGCCGCCGACCACGACCGGCTGCCCTCGCAGATCCGGGTATTTCAGCAATTCGACGGACGCAAAGAACGAGTCCATGTCTAGATGGGCAATGCGCCTGGCAGGCATCGACACTGGATCGATAGAGGATGCCTGTTGATCTTTCATCATCTCGCAGAGGTATTACGTTGAAGATTTTCCTTGCCCGCCATTTTGCCTGCGTTCCCGGACCTGCGTGCGATTCAGCAAGTGGTCATGCATCGTTGCTCATGTTATCGGCGCTGGCCCGGTCGCTCTAATTCCAGTCCGCGCCGGAAATTTCGGAAAATGGAGAATGGCTGGGTACCATTACCATTCCAGTGAGAGCAGCCGCCGCGCCATCGGCAACGGGCACAAGGTTTCGATGCTGCCGCGCGACGCCCATCGGAACGAATCCATCTCCGGCGTCGGATCGCCTGTCACGCGATGTGAAAAGTAACTCGTGCAAATCAGGTTGCCCAGGCTGTCCATGCTGTCAGGCGCCTGCGCCTTGTAGAGATACAGCCTCTTGTTCTTGACGTACTCGAAGTCGCCGATCTCTTCGAACATGGCGTCTTCGAATTGAAGGCCAGTCTCTTCGCGCAGTTCGCGCTTCGCGGCTTCGAGCGTGGATTCCCCATATTCTCGCAAGCCCTTTGGAATGTCCCAGTGGTTGGTGCCGGTGACATGGCATAGCAACAGCTGACCGCTTTTGTTCACGATGAGCGTCCCGCATGTCGTCGCGACCTCGGCCTGCAAATAGGTTTTCGCCAATGCTGGCATGCTCACTCCTTCAAAAATTGATGCGACAGGCTCCTCCGCGATAAATACCGCATCGAAAAAAACAACGGGCCGCATCGCGGCCCGTCGAATGGGTATAACGAGAACTGATTATTTGCGGGTACGGCCCGTTGCGGCAGCGACCTGCTCACCAACTTGCGTTGCCTGGTCCACGACCGCTGCGGCGTTTGCCTGCACCGCTTCGGTCGCTTGCTTCGCGACCTTGCTCAGCTGCTCGTAGCCGGCGCTGACGTTGGCGGTGGAAAGTTTGATCATGGAAATGACGTTCTCCGAACCCGCCGGTGCGTTCTTGCCGGCTTCATCGACGAGGGCGACGAACTTGCGGATGATTTCCTCGGCTTGCTCCTGGGTCAGGCGGGCAAATTCAGCCTGCGCGCTGGATGCGATATCGGTCAGGTGGCGGGCATATGCAACGGCCTTGGTTGCATTCGGCTGCGGCAGCGCTGCCAAGAACTGGATTGCTTCCTGCGGCGTCTTGGAAGCGAAAAGCTGGTTCGCGATCACGGTGGACTCTTCGATCGCCGCTTTGGTGGCGTTCATGTTGAGCTCAGCAACCTTGCTCGCGCTGTCCATGGCGGTCGCCGACAGCTTGGACAAGAAGGCTACCTGGGAGTCGATGCCGTTCTTGGCGGCGCTCAAGAATTGCTCGTTGCCGGCGAATGCATTCTTCCCGTTCGCGGCGAACTGTGCCCCTGCGGGGAAGAAATTCTGGAAGGCATTGGCGAACTGATTGTTGGCGGGTTGAAACTTGTTGAAAAAGGATGCGAAAGACTCGTTCGTGGCAAACATGACATTCTCCTAAAGATCGGTGCGTTATGCCCCGGAAACTTCCGGGATTGTGCAGTGCAATAACAGCGATTATAGGCGCATGACCGGCTGCGTCAATGTTTTTATTGTGCAATGCAGCGGGTACGCAGATAAGCTGCTCCACCCTTTTCACTCACGGGGACAACGGTGGCGACGGCCCGACGCGACACACGGAGGCCATCAAGGCACGGTCCGGCGGGCCTGTGCAGGTGAAAATCATGGCGGACACGCATCACGTCCCGCACCGATAGGGGCCGGCGGATGTCGTCGGATTGATCGCCCGCTTCCTTTCCCGATAAACAAAATGTGGCCTGGCAAGCCCAAGGGGGAATGCCAGGCCGGGATAGAAGCGAAGGCTGCGCCTGCTGGGTGGTCACTTATCCTTGAAGATGCCCATGCCGACCATGTAGTCGCCCGTACCCTCCACATAGGAGGACTTCGGCTGCAGCTTCTGATTGGCCGGATTGACCCAGACATAATCCACCCAGCCGGAACCCTTCTTCTGCGCCACCTCGATCAGATCCTTGTTGAACGCCTTGCCGTTGGAGTCCTTCAGCTCCTTCATGCTCTTGCCGTTGAGCTTGGCATTGGCGATGTTGCAGATCATCGTCGCATTCATGTCTTCGACGAAGAGATACAGCTCTGCGGACTGGAATCCCTTGGCGGGGTCGGCAAAATCCTTGCAGGCAGCATCGACGCCCTTGGCCTTGAGGTGGGCGACCGCCTTTTTCACGATGGCGACGACCTCGGCTTCCTTCTGCGAAGGCGCGTCCGCCGCGAATCCGGTCGCGGAAATGAGTGCGAGCGCGGCGGCCGCGAGCGGCATTTGAATGTTTTTCATGCATGTCTCCCTGTTTTAGTAATGTGGTGATGACGAGCCAGGCGCATCATCAGGTTGATGGTCCCTCGTGCTTCCGAGCGGCCAGATTCAGAAAATCCACTTGCCTTGTCTTGCTGCCGCTATTGCGCAAGAACACCGCCCGACGATGCCGCAAGCTTGAACATGCTCGTCGCCTCCAAGTCCAGCACCGTGTCGCCATGCTGGTTGTTCATTACCCATTGCCAGCGCACGATGCCAAGCGCCGGCTGCGACGCGGATCGGCGCGACTCCTGCACCTTGATCTCGAGGACAAGCGTGTCTCCGGGGCGCACGGGCGTAGGCCACTTCACGTAATTCAATCCAGGAGACGCATACGATTCCGAGCCGGCGAGGATGCCGCGCGACACGAGTTGCATGGCGAGCGCGCAGGTATGCCAGCCGCTGGCAATCAGGCCATGAAACGGCCCTTGCGCCGCGGCCGACGGATCCGTATGGAACCATTGGTCGTCGTACTGTCCGGCGAAGCGGATGATCTCCTCTTCCTCGACGCGAACTGGGCCGAGGGTGAACCGCCGGCCTGGCGTGATTTCAGCGAACTTCATGACGCCGACCCGCCAAAACGTGGCGCGCGCTTTTCCTTGATGGCCGCGACGCCTTCGCGGGCGTCGGCCTGCGCGAAATCATTGATCTCCGCAGCAAGCGACGCTTCGAACGCGGGCCAGGCCGCGCGCAGCCAATGGTTGAGCGAGCGCTTCGTTCCGGCGATCGCGGACCGGCTGCCTTGCGCCAGCCTGCGTGCAATCTGCAATGCTTCCTCCTGCAAGTTGTCCGCATCGACCGCCACGCTGACCAGGCCGATGCGCTCGGCCTCTTCGCCGCTCACGGCGCCGCACAGCAGAAGGTAATACTTGGCCTTGGCCATGCCGCACAATAGCGGCCAGATCGCGACCGCATGGTCCCCTGCCGCCACGCCCAGCTTGGTATGGCCGTCAATGAGCTTGGCGTTGCGTGCCGCCACCGAAATGTCAGCCAGCAGCGCCACCGCCAGCCCGGCGCCAACGGCCGCGCCATTGATCGCCGAGATGACCGGCTTCTCGCAATCGATGATGCCGCGCACGATGTCGCGCGCTTCCTGCATGACCCGCTGGCGAGCCGCCTCGGACTGCAGCATGTCTTCCACCATCGCCAGTTCGCCGCCGGTGCAGAAGGCCTTCCCCTCGCTGCGAACCAGGACTGCCCTGACCCGCGGGTCGTTGCTCAATACGGGCCAGACCGCCGCCAGCGCGCGGTGCCCTTGCGCGTCGGTGACCGGCATGCCGCCGGCCGGCTGGAAGACAAGGTGGGCAATTCCCTCGCCATCCAATTCGATGCGGAAATTCTGGGTGTCAACCGGGATAAGTTCGCTCACTTCGGCATCCTTTCTTTCCAATACAGTTGTGCCAATAAAGGACTGGCGCGATACCGTTCACTGCGATATGCCTGGTACAGGTGATCGAGTACCGTCATGCAATATGCGGCGCCAAGCGCCTCCAGCCATTCGAATGGCCCCGCCGGATAATTGGTGCCCAGCTTCATGGCCAGATCCGCGCCTTCCTTGCTGCAGACACCCTGCCAGACCGCGTCAGCGCCTTCGTTGATCAGCATCACGATCGTGCGCGCGAGCAGCAGGCCCGGGATGTCCCGCAGCTCGATGACCGGCAAGCGGCAGGCCGCCAGCGCTTGCGCGATGATGGCGCGCTTTGCCTGTTCGACGCTGTCGGTATAGGCGATGCCGAGCGCCCTTTCCGTGCCTGCCAGCAGCGGAACGTCGATCACGGCGGCGCAGGCGAGCCCGCGTTCGGCGGCCAGGCGCGCGGCACTGCGGCCATCGGTGACATAAAGTTCTACCCCATCGATCACCATGCCCGACCAGTCGGAATCGGCATTGCGGCTGAATTCGCCCTGGCCGGCATCCAGCAGCGATGCCAGGCGATCTGCCAGCGGGCCGTTCCCACGCACTTCGATGGCGACGCCTTGGGAAGGCGCGACCGCTTGCGGCTGGCGACCGGGCGTGCCCTGATAGAAACCTTTTCCCGACTTGCGCCCCAGCCGCCCGCCATCGACGAGCGCTTTCTGGACGAGAGACGGAACGTAGCGCCGATCGCCGTAATTCGCCTCGAAGACCGATACGGTCACGGAGTAATTGATGTCATGTCCGATCAGATCCATCAGCTCGCACGGACCCATACGGAAACCGGCGGCGCGTGCCAGCATGTCGAGCGCCTCCGGGGACGCCGCCTGTTCCTGCAGCAGGGCGAGCGCCTCGGCATAGTAGGGACGCGCAATCCGGTTGACGATGAACCCGGGCGTGGATGCCGCATGGACCGGCGTCTTGCCCCAGCGCCGCGCCAGTTCGAAGATGTCGTCGGCGATGTTTTTTGACGTCTCGGCACCCGACACCACTTCCACGAGCTTCATGATCGGCACCGGGTTGAAGAAGTGCATGCCGACCAAACGCCCGGGGTGCCGCATGCCATTGGCCAGGGCGGTAATCGAGATCGACGAGGTGTTGGAAGCAATGACCGCGCCGGGATCGACATGCGCCTCGAGTTCGCGCAGCAATGCCTGCTTGACCTCCAGCTTTTCGACGATCACTTCGATGACCAGCGCGGCCTGCTTGAATTGCGCAGCGTCGTCGACGACGGAAATGCGTCCCAGCAAGGCCGCGCATGCATCCGCCTTGATCTTGCCCTTGCCAACCAGGGCGGACAAATCGTTCGCGATACGGGATACCGCATCGGCAGCCGCGCCCGGACGGGCATCGAGCAACAGTACCGGATGCCCGGCGGCGGCGGCCACCTGGGCAATGCCGGCACCCATCGTGCCGGCGCCGATTACGCCGATCTGCTGTTCATCAGGCCGGCGTTCCAGGGAAAAAGGAAGATTCATCGTTGCAAAGTGCGAAGACTCGTGTGATGGACGCGGATTCCGCTAGATGGGGAATCCGCGGATCCTGGGTTGATCAGTAGGTCTCCACGTGGAAGCGGCCTTCCTTGACCATGCGCCCGTGCAGTTCGCTCCAGTCGAGCCCCTGCGCGGCGCAGACGTCATGCAGCGCTTCCATTACGCCGGTCTCCATACCCTTCAGGCCGCACAGGTAGAGATAGGTGTCGCCCTTGAGCATGTCCACCACCGCCGTCCCGGCCTCGCGGATCTTGTCCTGCACGTAGGCCTTGGGCTCGCCGGGCACGCGCGAAAACGCGAAATGCTTGTCGATGAACTGGTTGGACAGCTTGAGCAGCGGACCGAAGTAAGGCAGCTCCTCCGAGCGCCGCGCCCCGAAGAACAGCATCAGCTTGCCGCTGCCGGGTTCGCCCTTGTGCTGGGCGCGACGTCGGAACTCGGTCATGGCCCGCATCGGCGCGGAACCCGTGCCGGTGCAGATCATGAGGATGTTCGAGCCGTTGTGGTTGGGCATCAGGTAGTTCGCGCCGAACGGCCCGGTCAC
>NZ_JAAIVB010000029.1 GCF_010974945.1 Noviherbaspirillum galbum
TTCAGTGAATGATCTTGGCCAGGAAGTCGCGGGCGCGTTCCGAGCGCGGCGCGCCGAAGAACTCCTCCTTGCTGCAGTCCTCCACGATCTGCCCCCGGTCCATGAACACGATCCGGTTCGCCACCCGCTTCGCAAACCCCATCTCGTGCGTCACCACCATCATCGTCATCCCTTCCTGCGCCAGCCCCACCATCACGTCCAGCACCTCGTTGATCATCTCCGGGTCCAGCGCCGACGTCGGCTCGTCGAACAGCATCGCGATCGGGTCCATCGACAGCGCCCGCGCAATCGCCACCCGCTGCTGCTGCCCGCCCGACAACTGCCCCGGAAACTTGTCCTTCTGGCTCAGCAAGCCTACCCGGTCCAGGTACTTCAGCCCCTTCTCGGTGGCCTCCTCCTCGCTGCGGCCCAGCACCTTGACCTGCCCCAGCGTCAGGTTCTGCCGGATCGTGAGATGCGGAAACAGCTCGAAGTTCTGGAACACCATCCCGATCTTCGCCCGCAGCTTCGACAGGTTCGTCTTCGGATCCCCCACCGACTGCCCGTTGACCATGATCGTCCCCTCCTGGAACGGCTCCAGACCGTTGACCGTCTTGATCAGCGTCGACTTGCCCGACCCCGACGGCCCGCACACCACCATCACGTCGCCCTTGGCCACCTGCGTGCTGCAGTCGGTGAGCACCTGGAAGCTGCCGTACCACTTGCTGACCTTGTTGATTTCGATCATTTGCTTTTCCTTGTTCTGTCTGTGTTGTGCCCTGCGCCTGGTCCTTGCCTGTCTAGCGGATGATCGCCACCTTCGCCTGCAGCCGCTTGACCAGCGTCGACAGGCCCAGGCAGATCACGAAGTACACCAGTGCTACGAACAGGTACATCTCCACCAGCCGTCCGTCGCGCTGCGCAATCTTCGATGCCGCGCCCACGAAGTCCGTGATCGACAGCACGTACACCAGCGACACGTCCTGGAACAGCACGATCGTTTGCGTGAGCAGCACCGGAATCATGTTGCGGAA
>NZ_JAAIVB010000030.1 GCF_010974945.1 Noviherbaspirillum galbum
GCCTGCGGCAGCACGATGTGGCCCATGGTCTGCCAGTAGTTCATGCCCAGCGCATAGCCGGCCCAGACCTGGCCGCGCGGAATGGACTGGATGCCCGCGCGCATGATCTCGCAGTAGTACGCCGCCTCGAACAAAATGAAGGTGATCAGCGACGAGGTGAAAGCGCCGACCTTGATCGGTTCGGACGCGCCGATGATCCAGGCGCCGATGTAGGGCACCAGGAAGTAGAACCAGAAGATCACCAGCACCAGCGGAATGGAGCGGATGAAGTTGACGTAGGTGGTGGCGATGCCGGCCACCAGGCCGTTGGAGGACAGGCGCATCATGGCCAGCAGGGTGCCGACGATGATGCCGCCGACCATGGCCAGGCCGGTCAGCTCCAGGGTGAAGGTCATGCCGGTCTGGAACAGGTAGACCCAGGAGCGGGCGATGACGTCGAAGTCGAAGTTGAGCATCATTTGCCTCCGCCGACGATGAAGCCGGGCACGGCCACGCGCTTCTCGATGAAGCGCATGAGGTTGACCACGACGATGTTGACGACGATGTAGATGAGGGTGGCGGCGGTGAAGGCCTCGAACACCTGGAACGAGAACTCCTGCATCGAGCGGGCGCGGGCGGTGAGTTCCATGAGGCCGATGGTCAGGGCCACGGCGCTGTTCTTGATGATGTTGAGGAATTCCGAGGTCAGCGGCGGCACGATGATGCGAAAGGCCATGGGCAGGAGCACGAAGCGGTAGGTCTGCGGCAGGGTCAGGCCGAGCGCGGTGCCGGCCATTTTCTGGCCGCGCGGCAAGGAGGCGATGCCGGCGGAGACCTGCACGGCCACGCGCGAGGAGGTGAAGAAGCCCAGGCAGAGCACGGCGGTGATGAAGGCGGCGTTGGGCAGGGCCTTGAGCCAGTTGCCGAGGGACTCGGGGACGAGTTCGGGCATGACGAAGTACCACAGGAACATCTGCACCAGCAGGGGGATGTTGCGGAAGAGTTCGACGTAGCCGTTGGCCAGGCGCACGACCCAGCGGTTGGGGGTGGTGCGCAGGGTGCCGACGATGGCGCCGAGGATGAGGGCCATGATCCAGGCGCTCAGGGCGGTGGCCAGGGTCCAGGCCAGGCCCGACCAGAGGGTGTCGAGGTAGGTCCCCACCCCATCCGGCGACGGCTCCCAGAAGATCCGCCAGTTCCAGTTGTAGTTCAT
>NZ_JAAIVB010000031.1 GCF_010974945.1 Noviherbaspirillum galbum
CCATGATCCAGGCGCTCAGGGCGGTGGCCAGGGTCCAGGCCAGGCCCGACCAGAGGGTGTCGAGGTAGGTCCCCACCCCATCCGGCGACGGCTCCCAGAAGATCCGCCAGTTCCAGTTGTAGTTCATGTCGTTGTCTCGCCTTGAATCTTGATTTTTATATTTTGCGTGCAGCCGGGTCGATTCTGCAATCGCCCCGGCCCGCTTGTTGTCGTGTTGCTGTGGTGTCGTATCGCTTGCGGCCCGTTTCCCGGTCGAACGAAGGCCGCCAAGCCGGTAAAACTATTCCTTGTAGGTTGCCGGATCGCCGGAGTCGGTCGGATTGGCGATGGCTTTCTTGAGCTGCTCGCTCATCGGCCAGTTCAGGTTCACGCCCTTGGGAGGAATCGGCGCCTGGAACCACTTGGCATAGATGCGGTTGATCTCGCCCGACTTGAACACGTTCCTGATGGCATCGTCCACCACCTTCTTGAACGCGGGATCGTCCTTGCGCAGCATGATGGCGTAAGGCTCAAGCTCGAGCGCTTCCTTGGTAATGGCGTAGTCGCCCGGGGTCTTGGAATTCGCCGCCAGCGAGGCGAGCAGGATGTCGTCCATCAGAAAAGCGATCGCACGGTTCGTCTCGACCATCAGGAAGGCTTCCGCATGGTCCTTGGCGGAAAGGATGTTCATGCCCAGCCCCCTCTCGGCGTTCAGCGCGGTGACCTGCTTCATGGAGGTGGTGCCGGCGGTCGAGACGACGGTCTTGCCCTTGAGGTCGTTGAGCGACTTGACGCCGGACGCCTTCCTCGCAAGCAGGCGGTTGCCGGAAACGAAGGTCGTGGGGGCAAAGCTGACCTGCTTCTGGCGCTCGAGGTTGTTGGTGGTGGAACCGCATTCAAGATCGATGGTACCGTTGGCCATCAAGGGAATGCGGGTCGCCGAGGTCACCGGGTTCATCTTCACGTTCAACGCGGTCAGGCCCAGGTTTTTCTGCACCGCGGTGACGATCTTCATGCACAGGTCGACCGAGTAGCCCTGGTAGGACTGCTTGTCGTCGAGGTAGGAGAAGGGAATGGAAGAATCGCGAACGCCCAGCGTGATCTGGCCGGTGTCCTTGATCTTCTTGAGCGTGCCGGCCTCCTGGGCGCGCACCGGCGCGGTTGAGAGAACGCCGGCGCTCAACAGCACCGCGAGCGGAATCGAAAACCTCATATCTTCTCCTGGATGATCATGGAAACATGCGGAACAGGAAAGCCTGTCCCGCCGATGCCAGAACGAGAGGCAAGTAGCCGACGTTGACCGAACCTGCCTATTTTCGGAAACCATCGCCTGAAAGGTCAACGTGCTTGCGTTCAAGCAACCGGCAGAGGATTGGCTCCGGCGGCGCGATTCCCGTCAGGGATACAGGCCACGCATCTCCCGCGCCTGCAAGACCCGCGTGCAGGCCACGATGAAGGCTGCCGTGCGCAAGGACACCTTCTTGTCGACCGAGATCTGCCATACCGATTCGAAGGCATCACGCATGATGCGCGTGAGCCGCAGGTTGATTTCATCCTCGGTCCAGAAGAAGCTGGAGAAGTCCTGCACCCACTCGAAGTAACTCACCGTCACGCCGCCCGCGTTGGCGATGACGTCCGGCACGATGAGCACGCCCTTGTCGTGGAGGATGTCGTCGGCGGCCGGCGTGGTAGGGCCGTTCGCTCCTTCGAGGATGATCTTTGCCTTGATGCGGTGTGCATTGCCGGCGGTGATCTGCTGTTCGAGCGCGGCCGGCACGAGAATGTCGCAATCCACGTCCCAGAAAGCCTCGCGGTCCGCGATCGACTCGGCGTTGCGGTATCCGCCGACGCTGCCATGCTGGCCGACGTGCGCCTGCAGGGCCGCAACGTCGATGCCGGCCTCGGAGACGATCGTTCCCGCATGGTCCTGGACCGCGACGACGCGCGCGCCCGCCTCCGCGAACAACCGGGCGGCGACGCTGCCGACATTGCCGAATCCCTGGACCGCGACCCTGGCGCCGCGGATGTCCATGCCCTTCCGTGCCGCGGCCTCGCAGCCGACGACGAATACGCCCCGGCCCGTCGCTTCCTGCCTTCCCAGGCTTCCACCGAGGGAAATCGGCTTGCCGGTCACGACGCCGGTCGCGGTGCTGCCCTCGTTCATGGAATAGGTATCCATCATCCACGCCATGATCTTTTCGTTGGTATTGACGTCCGGCGCGGGGATATCCTTGGTGGGTCCGATGATGATGTTGATCTCGCTGGTATAGCGGCGCGTGACGCGCTGCAATTCGCCCATGGACAACTGGCGCGGGTCGACCCGGACGCCGCCCTTGGCGCCGCCGTAGGGAACGTTCACTGCCGCGTTCTTGACGGTCATCCATGCGGACAGCGCCATCACCTCGGAGAGAGTCACGTCCTGGTGAAAGCGCACGCCGCCCTTGCCGGGACCGCGCGAGGTATTGTGCTGGACCCGGTAGCCTTCGAAGTGGGCAATGGTGCCGTCGTCGCGCTCGATGGGCACGTCGACCACCAGGATGCGCTTGGGACGCTTGAGCGTTTCCACCCACCTGGCGAGCGTTCCCAGATAAGGCGTGACGCGATCGATCTGTTCGAGATAGACGCCCCACGGACCAATGTCGCGCGGCGTCAGATAGGATGGGACTTCATGCTGGATGGACATGCTGCGAAACTCCTTTTCATTCCGTGACGGCTGCCTGTATTCGGCACGGAATGGATGCTATTGCAATCCCCCAATGGCGATCCAATGCTTTGTGCGCATGCAACTATGCAAAAAAAACATGACGTTCCATCAAGCCGTCCGTGCCGCTTTTCGCCTGGAGGAGGAAGAGGAGGAAGAGGAGGCACGCTTGCCCTTGCCGCCCGGCGCCCGGCCGCCGGAAAGGTAATCCCACAGCCTGGCAACGACAGGCTTGCCGGGACGCTGGGAAGTGGGACGTTCGCGGTAGAGGCGGATTTCCATCTCGACTTCCCAATCGGCTTGCCCGCCATCCGCGCGCGCAAGCAGCTTTTGCTTCAGTTCGCGCACGACCGCCGACTCCGGGAGGAAGACGATGCCATGGCCTTCCAGCGCCATCATCTTCAAGCCTTCCGCCATGTCGGTTTCGTAGCGCTTGTCCAGGTGGGCGGGCTTCTTCGTGTCGGCGAGAATCAGTTCGACCATGCGCCCGAGGTAGGCGTTGCTCGTGTATGACAGGAAGGGAAGCGGCGAGCGCGCGCTTCCGGGCAAGCTGAATTCCGGCACGCCCGCCTTGTCGCAGCGCGCGTAGGCCCGCAAGGTTTCCTTGCCCAGCAAGAGCATGTCATAGCGGCTGGCATCGAGCTGCACCGGTTGGCGCGGATGATGGTAGCAAAGCAGCAGGTCGCATCCGCCCTCCACCATGGTCATGACGGCATCGTGGACATTCAAGGCCATGAGCCGGGTAACGATCTCGCCGAAGCCCTGTTCCAGCGTCGTCATCCACTTCGGCATGTAGGTCAACGACAAGGTATGCGGCACGGCGAAGTCGACGGTACTCTGCGCCGTCGGGCGCTTGCCTCGCAGCAGGGCGCGCGCGTTGTTAATCTGGCCGAGCATCTCCAGCGCCTGCTCGTAGAACACCTCGCCCGCCGGGGTGAGCCGCGTGGGATAGGAGGTGCGGTCGATCAGGTCGGTCCCGAGCCATGCTTCGAGCGACTGGATGCGGCGCGAAAAGGCGGGCTGCGTCACATGGCGCAGCTCCGCGGAACGGCTGAAACTATGGGTTTCGGCCAACGAAATGAAGTCTTCCAGCCATTTGGTTTCCATGTTGCCATGGTAGAGCGAAACAACCGCGATGCAAAGTCCGCCGCATGATGGTTCGCTTCGCCGGACGCATGCTCAGGCAGCGGATGCGTCGAGATCCGGCGCCGCCGGCGACGCCGTCTGTTCGTCGCGGTGCGCCTGCTGCCGCGCCCACATCTGCGCATAGGCGCCGTCCGCGGCCAGCAGCTGGCCGTGCGTGCCGCGCTCGATGATCCGCCCATGGTCGAGCACCAGGATCTGTCCCGCATCGGCAATCGTCGACAGCCGGTGCGCGATCACCAGGGTCGTGCGGTCCTGCGCGACTTCCTTGAGCTGGGCCTGGATGGCTTGCTCCGACTTCGAATCCAGCGCCGACGTGGCTTCGTCAAAAATCAGGATCGATGGATTTTTCAGCAGGGTGCGCGCGATCGCCACGCGCTGTTTTTCGCCTCCGGACAATTTCAGGCCGCGCTCTCCCACCATCGTGGCGTAGCCATCGGGCAGGCTGACGATGAAGTCGTGGATGTGCGCCGCCCTGGCGGCCGCCACGATGTCATCCTTGCTGGCTTCCGGCTTTCCGTAGCCGATGTTGTACTCGATCGTGTCGTTGAACAGCACGGTGTCCTGCGGCACGATGCCGATCGCGGCGCGCAGCGATGCCTGGGTGACGTCGCGCAGGTCCTGGCCGTCGATGGTGATGCTGCCCGACTGGATGTCATAGAAGCGGTATAGCAGCCGCGACAGGGTGGATTTGCCCGACCCGCTGTGCCCCACCACCGCAGTCGTCGTTCCCGCCGGAATGCTGAAGTCGACGTCGAACAGGATCTGGCGCTTGCTTTCGTAGCTGAAGTTGACGTGCGAGAAACGCACTTCCGCGCCGCGGACGGCCAGGGGTTTCGCATCGGGCGCGTCAGCCACTTCGCGGTGCTGTTCGAGCAACTGGAACAGCCGCTCCATGTCGGCCATGCTTTGCTTGATCTCGCGATAGATGACGCCAAGGAAATTGAGCGGCACGTAAAGCTGGATCATGAAGGCATTCACCAGCACCAGGTCGCCGAGCGTCATGGTTCCCGCAATGACGCCCTGTGTGGCGCGCCACAGGATGAGCGTCACCGCGATGGCGATGATCAGCGATTGCCCGGTGTTCAGCAGCGACAGCGAGGTCTGCGACTTCACCGCCGCCGTCTCCCAGTTTTCCAGGCTCTGGTCGTAGCGCCGGGCTTCGAAGTCTTCGTTGCTGAAATACTTCACCGTCTCGTAGTTGATCAGGGAATCGATCGCCCGCGTGTTCGCCTTGGAGTCAAGTTCGTTCATGGTGCGGCGGAAATTGGTCCGCCACTCGGTCACGGCGACGGTGAAGCCGATGTACACGCCCAGCGCGATGAATGTGATGACGGCGAACCAGATATCGTAATGCAGCACCAGGTAGCCGGTCACAAGGGCAATTTCCACGAGCGTGGGCAGGATGCTGTACAGGGTGTACGACACCAGCGAGGAGATACCGCGCGTCCCGCGCTCGATGTCGCGCGTCATGCCGCCCGTCTGCCGGTTGAGGTGGAACCGCAGGGACAGCGCATGCAGGTGGCGGAAGACCTGCAGGGCAATGGTACGCACCGCGCGCTGGGTGACCTTGGCGAACACGAATTCGCGCAACTCGGTAAACATGGTCGTGCTGACCCGCAAGGCGCCGTAGGCGACCAGCAGCCCGACCGGCAGCACGAGCAAGGCCTGGGGATGATTGGGTTCGATGCTCATGTTGTCGACGAGCTTCTTCAGCACGAGCGGCACGCCGACGTTGGCAAGCTTGGCGCCGATCAGGAAGATGAGCGCCAGCAGCATGCGCCACTTGTAGGCCCACAGATAGGGGAACAGGGTTTTCAGCGTCACCCAGTCATTGCGGGTGCCCTGGTTGGCGGCGGGTTCGGGCGAAGAGGCGGAATAGCGGCGCATGAGAGAGAAAACCAGCCAGAATGGTTTATGCTTGATGACAATGGATTGTAGCCCAGGGGCCGGGATTGGACCCGGAGTTGGACCATCCCCGCGCCGTTTGGCTCGGACTTTCGCGAACGAGAGGAGAAAAGATGTTTACAGGACCCCAGACCACGCTTCCCGACGGCAAGGTGCCGCAGCTGCGCGTGGTGCCGATGCCCTCGGATGCGAACGTGCATGGCGACGTCTTCGGCGGCTGGATCATGGCGCAGGTCGACATCGCGGGCTCGCTGCCGGCGGTGCGCCGTGCCAACGGACGCGTCGCCACCATTGCCGTCAACTCCTTCCTGTTCAAGCAGCCCGTGCTGGTCGGCGATCTGCTTTCGTTCTACGCGGACATCGTCAAGGTGGGCAACACGTCGATCACCGTGAACGTGGAAGTGTATGCGGAACGCATCCGCCTGCAGGGGGAAACGGTCAAGGTGACCGAGGCAACCCTGACCTATGTGGCAACCGACGAGAACAGGAAGCCGCGCCAGGTTCCGCCGCTCTGACGGCGGGATGCCGCTGCCATTTCATTCTCCTCATCCTACCCGCTTCCGCATGGACCGCCGACAATTCCTGACCACCTCGACGCGGCTCGCCGCGCTTGCCGCCCTCGCCTCGGCCTATCCCGGCCGCGCCATTTCCCGCACCCTCACCTATCCGTTCAGCCTGGGCGTGGCATCCGGTTCGCCGCGGCATGACCGGATCGTGCTCTGGACGCGCATTCTTCCCGATCCGCTCGATGCCGCATCGAGCGGCGGGCAGCCGGTCATGGTGCGCTGGGAGATCGCGGAAGACGATGCCTTCCGCCGCATTGCCGGCAAGGGCAGCGTTGCCGCCCTGCCCGAACTGGCCCACAGCGTGCATGTGGATGCCGGCAATCTCCAGCCCGACCGCTGGTACTGGTATCGCTTCATGACCGCCGACGCGACGAGCCCCGTCGGCCGCACCCGCACCGCGCCGGCGCCGGACGCCAGCGTCGCATCCCTGCGGCTGGCCTTCGCCTCCTGCCAGCACTGGGAGTTCGGCGAATATGGAGCGCACCGCCATATCGCCCGCTCGGACCCGGACCTCATCGCCTTCCTCGGCGACTACATCTACGAATGGGGACACTACGATCTTGCGCATCCGCCCGCGTCGCGCAAGCGCAGCAACGAAAGCTTCACGCTGGACCAGTACCGGGCGCGCTATGCCCAGTACAAGACCGATCCGAACTTGCAGGCCGCGCATCTCGTCGCGCCGTGGATCGTCACCTGGGACGATCACGAAGTCGCCAACGATTATGGCAACGACCGCGATGAACGCCTGTCCCCAAACTTCCTGGCGAGGCGCGCTGCCGCCTACCAGGCATTCTACGAACACATGCCGGTCCGCCTGTCTCCCCTGCCCGCCGGTCCGGACCGCTATGCCTACATGCGAATCCACGAACGCTACGCCTGGGGCCGGCTGGCGCAGTTCCACGTGCTCGACGACCGCCAGTTCCGCTCCTACCACGCTTGCCAGACGCCAGGCCGCGGCGGCTCGAATACGGTAACGATGGACTGCAAGGAAAGGCTGGACCCGGCGCGCACGCTGCTTGGCAAGGCGCAGGAAGAATGGCTGCACGACGGCCTGGTGAAATCGGCGGCGACCTGGAACATCATCGCCCAGCAAACCTTGATGGCGGAGTGCTCGCACGACCCGCTGGAGGGAGGCGAAGGCGGCCGCTTCTGGACGGATGGCTGGGACGGCTATCCCGCGGCGCGGCAGCGGCTTTTCGACGCGCTGCGCGATAACAAGCCGTCCAATCCGGTGGTGCTGTCGGGTGACGTGCACAGTTTCTTTGCGGCGGACCTCAAGCCCGACTTCCGCAGGCCGATCTCCGCCGACAACCCGGTGATTGCCACAGAGTTCTGCGGCACATCGGTGACGTCGAACTCCCGCCCGCAGGCGCGCACCGACCGCTACGTTGCGCAGAATCCGCACATCGCCTACGGCCGCAGCGACATACGCGGCTTCGTCATGATGGATGTCACGCCAGCCGGCATGGACGTCCGTTTCCAGGGGCTGGATGACGTTCACCGCGCCGACACGCCGGCCTCGACGGTGGCGCAATTCAGCGTCGAAGCGGGACGGCCCGGCCTGCGCAAGGGGTGAAGGACAGTCTGCAAGGCGCCCAATGAAAAACCGCCTGCATGCAGGCGGTTTCGATTTGATGCCGCTAGAACGCAGGTTCAGGCGGCCTTTTTTTCGTCGCGCAGTTCGCGGCGAAGAATCTTGCCCACGTTGGTCTTCGGCAGGTCTTCGCGGAACTCGATGTACTTCGGCTTCTTGTAGCCCGTGAACTGCTCCTTGCAATAATCCATCAGCTGGTCGACGGTCAGCGACGGATCCTTGCGCACGACGAACAGCTTCACCGCTTCGCCGGAATTGGCGTCGGGCACGCCGACGCAGGCGCATTCGAGCACGCCGGGGTGCGCTGCCACCACGCCTTCGATTTCATTCGGGTACACGTTGAAACCGGAAACCAGGATCATGTCCTTCTTGCGATCGACGATCTTCACGAAGCCGCGCTCGTCCATCACGCCGACGTCGCCGGTCTTGAAGTAACCTTCCGGCGTCATGACCTTCGCGGTTTCATCCGGGCGGTTCCAGTAGCCCACCATGACCTGCGGTCCGCGGATGGCGATCTCGCCCGGCTGGCCCAGCGACACCTCCTTGCCGTCATCGTCGAGGATGGCGACTTCGGTCGACGGAATCGGCAAGCCGATCATGCCGGAAAACTCGTGCGCGGTCGCCGGATTGATGGTGGCGGAAGGCGCGGTCTCGGACAGGCCATAACCCTCGACGATCGGGCAGCCCGTCACTTTCAGCCACTTGTCCGCGACCGCCTGCTGCACGGCCATGCCGCCGCCGTTGCAGATCTTCAGGCCGGAGAAATCGAGCTTCGCGAAATCCGGGTTGTTAAGCAGGCCGTTGTAGAGCGTATTGACTGCCGGGAGCAGGTTGAACTTGTACTTCTGCAGTTCCTTGATGAAGCCGGGAATGTCGCGCGGGTTCGGGATCAGGATGTTCATCGCTCCCCAGCGCGTGCCCATCAGCATGCAGGCCGTGAGCGCGAAGATGTGATAGAGCGGGAGCGCGCACACCATCGTCAGCGGATCGATCTTCGGCTCGCTCCTCAGCGCGGGCTGGGCCCATGCGTCGTTTTGCAGGACGTTGGCGATGATGTTGCGGTGGGTCAGCGTCGCGCCCTTGGACACGCCCGTCGTGCCGCCGGTGTATTGCAGGAAGGCGATGTCATCCTGCGTGAGGTCGACCGCCTTCAGGGCGCTGCGGCCGCCTTCGGAGATCGCCTGGTTGAATCGCGTGGCATTCGGCAGCGAGAAGGCCGGCACCATCTTCTTGACGTTGCGGACCACGAAGTTGACGATCAGCCCCTTGGCGCCGCCAAGCAGGTCGCCCATGCTGGCAACGACGATGTGCTTGACCTTGGTCTTGGTGACCACCTGCTCGAGCGTGGTGGCGAAGTTTTCCAGGATGATGATTGCTTCCGCGCCCGAATCGTTGAGCTGGTGTTCGAGTTCGCGCGGCGTGTACAGCGGGTTGACGTTGACGACCGTGTAACCAGCGCGAAGAATGCCGGCGACGACGATCGGGTATTGCAGCACATTGGGCATCATGACGGCGACGCGCGCGCCCTTCTTCAGGCCGCGTCCCTGCAGCCAGCTTCCGAACTTGCGCGAGTAATCATCGACATCGGCATAGGTAATAATCTTGTCCATGCACGCATAGGCATTGCGCGTTGCGAACTTGCGGAAGGACTCCTCCAGCAAATGGACCAGCGAGCTGTACTGGGAGGTGTCGATCTGTGCGGGAACGCCCTCGGGGTACGACTTCAGCCAGATTTTTTCCATGTCTGCCTCTTTGTATCTGCTTGTTTTGGGTGAATAAAGTATAGAGGTTAAAAAAACCGAACGATGGTTCTTTTTTCATCGGGACAATCCTATCGGCCTCGCCCGCCCGATGCAAGTCATTTCAGGAGATATCGAGTAAGTCCTCTATCCGGCCGGCTCACGCTGCCAGCAAGAGCATCATGTCCACGCGATGTTTTTGCGGCGCACCATCACCCCCCGCAGGACAGCCATGCAAAGAAAAAGGCGGCTCGCAGAGCCGCCTTTTCAGGAACCACCGAAGTTCGCCGCGGACTACTGCTTGCCCGCGATGTCGACGTCATGCAGGTTATCCGCTGTCATCGTCGGCTTGCCCAGCATGGCCAGCTGGCGATGGCGGTCATCCTTCTCCTTGGTGGACAGGTCCTTGACCGCGGCGTAGAACCGGTCGAATCGCTTTTCCTTCGCCAGCATCGCCCGGAAGCCGGGAACGAAATCATGGTAGGTCGCGATGGCGGACAGGTGGGCGTTCGATAAGGGCTCGGCGAACCATTTGTCGTAGCCGGCATAGCCGCCCCACGATGCCTTCAGGCCCTGGTACTCATCCTTGATCGATTGGAAGATCTCGGCCTTCGCCTTGCGCTTTTCATCATCGGACATATCGCTCTTGTAAGTGACTTCCAGCGCCTTGCGATGCTTCAGCAGCAGATCGAGGAAGTCGTGCTTCCGGCGCTCATAATCGGCATATGCCTTGCGCATCTTGTCGTCGCCGAACCGCTGCATCCAGCGGTCCACGCCCGCTTCCTCCACCGCGACGGCGAAGGATTCATTGAAGCGGGAATCGCCCGGCACGTAGACGACCTGGTGCGCAAGCTCATGGAACACCAGCCGCGCGAGTTCGCCTTCGGGGTACTGGATGAAGGTCGACAGCACGGGGTCGCGGAACCAGCCCAGGGTCGAGTAGGCGGGCACGCCCGAAACCTCGACGTCATAGTGCTCGGCGCGCAGCTCGGCGGCATAATGCTGCGCTTCTTCCTTGCTGTAGTAGCCACGGTAGTTCACGCAGCCCGCGACCGGGAAACACCATTGCAAGGGCTTGAGCGACAATTCGGGCGTGGCCACCACGTTCCACATCACGTACGGGCGCTTGAGGTCGGCGTAGGTGGTGAAGGTGTCGTTGTCCGGCAGTCCCAGCTCCTGCGCGGCGAAGCGGCGGATTTCCTTGACCTTGGTAAGCTTGTTGCGCAGCTTGTCGTTGAGCTCGGGCGTGGCCAGCCAGTCATCGATCGGCCTCGCTTCCGACAACAGGGAAAATTGCCCGTGCGCCGCCTGGACGAAATATCCAAGCTGGGAACATCCGCCTACCAGCGCCGCCACACCACAAAAAATCGCCGCACGCCACTTCATCTTCATTTTGCCTACGCTTTCTCCACTTGCACCAGCACGTCGTAAAACGTTGGCGCGTTGCCCATGTCGGTCAGGCGCTGGCTGGTGACTTCATTGGCGTTCTTGCCGTCTCCGGCATACTTCTTCCACCAGATGGACAGGCCGACGACCAGTCCCTGGCGCGCCTTTTCAGTCACGCGCGCTTTCGCGACGAACGACCCGCGGTCATTGAAGATGCGCACCTGGTCCCCGTTGGCGATGCCGCGCATGGCGGCGTCGTGGGGATGCATGTCGAGGTGCGGTTCGCCTTCTGTATGACGCAGGCTCTGCACATTGACGAAGGTGCTGTTGAGAAAGTTCCTTGCCGGCGGAGAAATCATGCCCAGGGGATAGCGCTTTGCCAATTCCGGATTGCTGGCGGCCGATTCATGCGGAGGAATGTAGGTGGGCAGAGGATCCAGCCCATCGCGCTGCATGCGCTCCGAAAAAAACTCGCACTTGCCCGAGGGTGTGGGAAAGCCGCCGTCGGCAAAGGGCGCGTCAGGCATGTTCAGCTTCTGCCAGCCCTTGCGCTTGAGCGAGTCCCAGTCGAAATGCACGGCTTGCTCACGCGTCTTGTCGAAGGCGACCGCCGCGAGATCGTCGTCGCTGTCATCGAAGCAAGGATCGTCGAAACCCATGCGCCGTGCCATCAAGCGGAAGATTTCCGTGTTCGGCTTGGCCTCGCCCAGGGGGGCGATCGCCGGATTGTTCGCCATCATATAGAGATGGCCATAGGTGGAGTGCACGTCGGTGTGCTCGAGCTGCGTGGTGGCCGGCAGCAGGATGTCCGCGTAGTCCGCGGTATCGGTCTGGAAGTGCTCCAGCACGACGGTGAACAGGTCTTCCCTGGCGAATCCCCGGGCCACCTTGGAGGACTCCGGCGCGACGGCGACCGGGTTGGAGTTGTAGACGATCAGCGCATCGATGCGCGGACCGAAATCCGGCGACGCATCATGCAGCAAGTCGTCCCCGATGGTGCTCATGTTGATGGTGCGGATGGAACGTCCGGCGGGCATCAGGTCGGGCCGCTGCAGCGCTGCCGTGTTCTTCGGAAAGCCATCGGATGCGGACAGCTGGACGCCGCCCGCCGGATGCCGCCATGCACCGACCAGCGCCGGCAGGCAGGTGATGTTGCGCACCGCCATCCCGCCGCCATGCACCCGCTGCAGGCCGTAGTTGATGCGAATCGCGGCCGCGTCGCCGCGCCGGACGGTCTCGCCGTATTCGCGTGCCAGTGACTCGATCTCTGCCGCCGTGATGCCGCAGGTCTCGGCCGCGCGCTGCGGTGTCCATTCTTCCGCCCGCTGCCGGAGCTGCTCGAATCCGAGCGTGTGCTTGGCGACATAGTCCTCGTCGACCAGGCCCTCCTTGATCAGGACATGCATCATGCCCAGTGCGAGCGCCGCGTCGGTTCCGGGCAAGGGCGCGATGTGCTGATGGCATTTTTCCGCGGTCAGGGAGCGATAAGGGTCGATGGCGACCAGCTTCGCGCCACGGCGCTTCGCTTCCTGGGCCCGCATCCAGAAATGCAGGTTGGACGCGATCGGATTGCCGCCCCAGATCAGGATCAGCTTGGCATCCTGGAAGCGCTCGACGTCGGTGCCGATGCGCGCGCCGATGGTGTACAGGTACCCGGCCCCGCCCGCCGAGGCGCAGATCGTTCGCGCAAGATGGGACGCGCCAAGCTTGTGGAAGAAGCGCGATGCCATGGATTCGCCTTGCACCAATCCCATGGTGCCGGCATAACTGTAGGGCACGATCGCCTGTGGATCCCGAGCGGCGACGGCTTTCAGGCGGGCGGCGATGGTGTCCAGCGCCTCGTCCCAGCTGATGCGAGCGAATTTTCCCTCGCCCTTGCGGCCGATGCGTTTCATCGGATGGAGCAAGCGATCCGGATGATAGGTGCGTTCGGTGTACCGCGACACCTTCATGCACAGCACGCCGGCGGTAGTGGGATGTTCCGGGTCGCCGCGCACTTCGGTGGCGACGCCGTCTTCGACGGTAACGAGCAGCGCGCAGGTGTCTGGACAATCGTGCGGGCAGGTGGCGCGGATAACTTTTCTGGTCATGGCAAAATGGACAATTCTGGAGGCTGCCGGCGATCGGGTTTGCAGTGTCTAAAAGTCGAGTCGCCTGTGTAAGCGTAATATATCCAGATTAGCGTCCGAACGCATCGCCATCAGCAAATAACCGCATTGCCGCGGCGGATTCGCCGCGTATGGAGAGAATGATGAAACTGATCGAGCCGATTATTCAGTTCCAGTCCGAAATTCAGAAGCTGCGCCGCGAGATCCATTCCAACCCGGAGCTATGTTTCGAGGAGCAGCGCACCGCCGACCTGATTGCGCAGAAGCTCACGGAATGGGGAATCCCGGTCGACCGCGGCATGGGCGTCACTGGCGTGGTGGGCATCCTCCGCAACGGAACGAGCAAGCGGGCTGTTGGCTTGCGGGCCGACATGGACGCCTTGCCCGTACAGGAAATCAATACCTTTTCGCATGCGTCCCGGAACCAGGGCAAGATGCACGCCTGCGGGCATGACGGCCACTGCGCGATGCTGCTCGGCGCCGCGCATTACCTTTCCAGGAACAAGAATTTCGATGGCACGGTTTATCTCATCTTCCAGCCGGCCGAGGAAGGCGGCGGCGGCGCCAGGCGCATGATGGATGACGGCTTGTTCACGAAGTATCCGATGGATGCGGTCTTCGGGATGCATAACTGGCCGGGCGTGGCGGCGGGAACGTTCGGCGTGACGGCAGGACCGATGATGGCGTCGTCCAACGAATTCGAGGTCGTCGTCAAGGGAAAGGGTGCGCACGCCGCGCAGCCCCACAAGGGCATCGATCCGGTGATGATCGCGGTACAGATCGCCCAGAGCTGGCAGACGATCATCAGCCGCAACAAGAATCCGCTGGATGCCGGCGTCCTGTCGATCACGCAGATTCACGCGGGAAGCGCCACCAACGTGATCCCTGACGAGGCAACCCTGGTCGGAACGGTACGCACCTTCACGACGCCGGTGCTCGACCTGATCGAGGAACGCATGCGGAATATCGCCGAGCATACCGCCCAGGCATTCGACGCAAGCATCGAATTCCAGTTCAAGCGCAACTATCCGCCGCTGATCAACCATCGAGAGGAAACGGCGTTCGCCCTGGGCGTCATGCGATCCATCGTGGGTGCAGACAAGGTTGATGGCAGCGTCGAGCCGACCATGGGCGCGGAAGACTTCGCCTTCATGCTCCAGGAAAAGCCCGGGTGCTATGTCTTCATCGGAAACGGGGAAGGCGGCCACCGCGACAGCGGCCACGGCCTCGGGCCGTGCAACCTGCACAATCCGAGTTATGACTTCAATGACGAGTTGCTTCCCATCGGCGCAACCTACTGGGTCAGGCTGGCGGAAGCCTACCTGACGCCTTCCGCCTCGTAGGATCCAGCAAGCCGGGCGCGCGACGCCGGAACGTCCTGTGCGCCCGGCGTCTTGCTCAATCGACCTTGGCGCCGGATTCCTTCACGACCTTGGACCACTTCCTGGTTTCCGCCTGGATGAAGCTACTGAACTGCTCTGGCGTGTTCCCGACGGGTTCCGCCCCTTGGGCTACCAGCTTCTCGTTGACGGCGGGGCTTGCGAGTGACCTGGCAATCTCCTGTTGCAGCTTGTTCACGATCTCGGCGGGCGTCCCTGCGGGGGCCAGAACACCGAACCATGACGACGCCTCGTAGTTGGCCAGGTCGCCACCAGCGGAAGCCACCGTCGGCACGCCCGGCAGCGCGGGCGAAGGCTTGCTGCTCGTGACCGCCAGCGCCTTCAATTTACCGGCCTTAATGAACGGCAGCGCGGACGGCAAGTTGTCGAACATGAGGTCGGCCTGGCCGCCGATCAGGTCGGTGATCGCCGGCGAAGATCCGCGGTACGGAATGTGGACCATGAAGGTCTTCGTCATCGTCTTGAACAGTTCGCCGGCCAGATGGATGGATGTGCCATTGCCGCTCGAGGCCATGTTGAGCTTGCCGGGGTTGGCACGCGCGTAGTCGATGAAGGTCTTTACGTTGATGATCTTGTTTTTTTCCGCCAGCGCGGCGTTCACCACCAGCACGTTCGGCACGGCGGCAACGACCGTTACCGGGGCAAAATCCTTGATCGGGTTGTAAGGCAGCTTCGCATACAAGGACTGGTTGATCGCATGCGTTCCGACGGTGCCCATCAGCAAGGTGTATCCATCGGGCGCCGACTTCGCAACGATGTCCGCTCCGACGTTGCCGCCCGCGCCGGGACGGTTGTCGATGATGACCTGCTGCCCCCAGGCCTTGGTTAGTTCGTTGCCGACGGCCCGGGCGAGGATGTCCGTGGTTCCGCCAGCAGGGAATGGAACGATCAGCTTGATGGGTTTGGTTGGATATGTTTGTGCGAAGGCGGCCCCGCCGACTGCGGCGACGGCAGCAAAAGCGAATTGCAGGATAAAACGCGTTTTCGACATGAATGCTCCTCCTTGTTGTTCAAGCGTTGACTTCCTAAGGCAATTGATCGGGTGCGTCTCCCAGCCGCTTTCCGGGATTCCGTCGCTCCAGGGCGAGCAAGGCCGCGGCCTGGTCGGCATTCGGGTACTCGTGCAGGATGCCATTGAACAGCTCGCGCACAAGGGAGGTGACCGGCAAGGTGACATCGGCGTGGCTTGCCATGTCCATGATGTTTTCCAGATCTTTGGCCTGGCTCTTTACTTGTCCGCCTGGGAGGAAGTTTCGTTCCAGCATGCGCTGTCCATGGACATCCAGGATGCGGCTTTCCGCGAAGCCTCCACGGATGGCGGCACGCATTGCGGCCGGGTTCGCGCCGGCAGCGCCTGCCAGCAGCAAGGCTTCCGCGATGATGGAAAGTGTGCCGCCGACGATAAGCTGGTTGCAGAGCTTCGCTACCTGGCCGCAACCGACCGGACCGACGAGCGTTGGCCTCCCCATCGCGCGCAGAACGTCCTCGGCGAACCGGTAATCGTCGGGGCTTGCCCCGGCCATGATTGCCAAGGTTCCCGCTTGCGCGCCGACGACGCCTCCGGAGACCGGTGCGTCCATGAAGCGCACGTCGCGGCGGGCAAGTTGTGCGGAACGTTGCTGTGCTTCGGATTGTTTTGTCGAACTCATGTCGACCACCAGGCTGCCCGGCTTCAACGATGATTCGATCATGTCCAGGACCTGCGCCACGGCCGGTCCGGCTTCCAGCATGGTGATGATGATGTCGGCTTCAACGACAGACTCCATGGCGGAGCCGGCGACTGTTGCTCCATCCGCCGCGAGCTTTTCCGCCTTCGCCTTCGTCCGGTTCCAGGCGCTGAGGGAAAATCCGGCCTGCATGATGCGCCGGGCCATGGGCTCGCCCATCAAGCCGATGCCCAGAAATGCGACTGCCGGACGTGGGTGCCCACCTGTCATTTTGTCTCCTTGGTTAGCTTATTGGCATGCATAATAACGCTTCCTTATCGCAGACGGTCAATTGCCATGTCCTTTCCTGAAGTACATACCCTGCTGGACCGACCCATGCTTCTCGGCGAATGTCCGCTCTGGGATGACGAGAGAAATTCCTTGTACTGGATCGACATCGCTGGCAAGGCGGTGCATTGCTTTGCGCTGGCGCACTCCGAGCATCAGTCCTGGCAAGTCTCAAGCGAACCTGGCTGCATCGCGCTATGCACGGACGGACGGCTGCTCGTCGCGATGCGGTCGGGCATCGTGTTCCTGGATACGTCCACTGGCGAAGTCCAGCCGCTGATGGACGCGCCATATGATCCGTCGCTCGGGCGATTCAACGACGGCCGCTGCGATTCGGCGGGACGTCTCTGGGTGGGATCCCTCTACGATCCCCGCGACAAGCCGGGCGGCACGCTCTACTGTTTGAACCGCGGCAAACTGACCGATGTGGGACTGCCGGTCACGGTATCCAATGGAGTTGCATTCAGCCCCGATGGTGCAACGCTTTATCACGCGGATACGAGTGCGCACCGGATCAAAGCCTATCCGTTCGATGTTGCCGCCGGCACGATTGGAGAGGGGCGGGACTTCATCGCTTTTTCGGATGTCCGGTCCGCCGACTACGGCGGCCGGCCGGATGGCGCCGCGGTCGATGAAGAAGGTGCGTACTGGTGTGCGATGTACGAAGGTGGCCGTCTGCTGCGCATTGCCCCGGATGGCAATATCTTGCAGGAAGTCACCCTGCCAGTCCGTTGTCCAACGATGGTCGCGTTCGGAGGAAGCGACATGCGAACCATGTTCGTAACTTCGGTGAGCAACAAGCGGACGGAGGCGGAATTAAGCCAGTTCCCCCTGTCGGGTTGCGTGCTCGCGTTGCGTGTCCCGGTACCGGGAAGACTGGAATCGAGATATATTCCCTAACTTTGTTTATAAGAAGGCAGGCTCGAACTGCCAAGGAGGAAGTATGAAGCACGGAATTCTCAAAGCAAGTCCGGTCGCAGCCATTACGATCGGTGTTCTTCTTTTGTTGTCGAAACCGGTCCATGCGGCTGACTCTGGCTCGATCGAATTCGGCACGGGAAATCGTACCCAGGTTGTACGCGTCGGCAGCCAATGGCGCTGGGATCAGCGTTGGTGGGAATCGAACGGAACCCATATCGGGGGATACTGGGATGCCACCCTGATGGTTTGGCATGGAAGCCGCTATCAGAACGTTCCTGACGCCACGCAGAATTTGGGCGGCATCGGCATCACACCCGTGTTCAGGCTCCAACGCGACTCCCTGAAAGGCCCCTATGCCGAGGCAGCGATCGGCGCCCATCTTTTGTCAGACATCTACGATAACAACGGCCGGACGTTCTCGACCCGCTTTCAGTTCGGTGACCACCTGAGTGTTGGTTACGTTTTCAATAACGGCGTGGACCTGTCGCTGAAAGCCCAGCATTTCTCGAACGGAGCAATCAAGCGTCCCAACCCCGGAGTCAACTTCCTCTTGCTGCGGGCTAGCTATCCGTTTTGAGGTTCCTGGCCGTATTTGCGGTAGATCGGTGGGCTAAAGCGTTGGAGCGGTCCTTGCCAAGTTCGCCACGGAGGCGATGGCAGGCTGCTTTAGCGGTTTAGTGTGCGGCATCAACGTAAGCGTCCTTTGAGAGCCGTCTGGACGAAGTGATGTGCCGTCGGCATGATTCGACCGGTGTGGCACGCCTGGTTTGTGTCCACAATCGACATCATGGACATAATGGATCGACCGGTCACTTCCA
>NZ_JAAIVB010000032.1 GCF_010974945.1 Noviherbaspirillum galbum
AAAACAAGCTGGGCGACCTCGGCAACTGGCTGGCGACGCTGACGAACGTGGAGTGGTTCCGAACCATCGGCGAGTCGGTCACCATCGTCACCGGCTTCATCTTCATCATCTGCGTGCTGGCCTTCCGCCGCGGCATCGTGGGTGAGCTGGTCGCTCTCGGGAAGAGGGCAAGGTAGGGCAAGGCAGGACAACGCAGGAAAATAGCAGGCAGGCAGGACGCGGCAAGACGTCCGCCTGCGCATGCATCGCCGCAGTGGAAGCAGACGACATCAACAGGAGGAGACAAAGATGAAAGTTGCTGCACGCATCAAACTGGTTGCCGGAAGCTTGATCGCATCGCTCGCCATCGGCGCGCACGCCGCCGATGACCTCGTCGTCGGACAGGTGGCGCCGCTGTCCGGCGTGCTGGCCGATACCGGCAAGGACATGGTTGTTGGCGTGAAGGTCTACATCGACCACGTCAACGCCCAGGGCGGCATCAATGGCCGCCAGATCAGGCACGTCGTCAAGGACGATGGCTACCAGGTGCCGGAAACGGTCAAGCTCACCAAGGAAGTGATCGACCAGGATGGGGCGATTGCCCTGATCGGCTTCGCAGGCACCGGCAACGTGGGCGAACTGCTTAAGCAGAAGGTGCTGGAGCAGGCAAACATCGCCCTGGTGGCGCCGTACACCGGCGGCGAGGTCCTGCGCACGCCGTTCAACCCCTACATCTTCCATATCCGTGCCGGCTATGCGGACGAAGCGGAGGGTATCGTCAACCAGCTCATCATGCTGAACATGAAACGCATCGGCGTGATGTACCAGGACGACCCTTTCGGCAAGGCCGGGCTGGATGGCGTGACGGCGGCGCTGAAGAAGCGGGGCCTGGAAGTGGCCGCGGTGGGCGCCTATGAAAAGAATACCGACAAGGTGGGCGACGCGGTGGCGGCCATCGCCAAGGCCAATCCGCAGGCGGTGGTGATGATCTCGGTGAACAAGAGCACCGCGGCCTTCAGCAAGCAGATCCGCGCGGCATCGACGGTGTCCCAGCTGGTGAATATTTCCGTGGTCAATCCGAAGGAACTGGTCCGGCTGATCGGCACCGATGGCGCGCGCGGCATCGGCGTGGCGCAGGTCATGCCTTATCCGTTCTCGTCCACCTTGCCGGTGGTGAAGGAATACCAGCAGGCGATGAAGAAATACGCGCCCAACACCGAGCTGTCTTATACCAGCTTCGAGGAATTCGTCGGCGCGAAGGTGCTGGTGGAGGGCTTGCGCCGCGCGGGCAATTCGCCGACGCGCGAGAAAGTGGTGCAGGCGCTGGAATCGCTCCATGCGTATGACGTGGGCGGCTTCACGCTGCGTTACTCGCCGACGAATCGCGTCGGTTCGCGCTTCGTGGAAATCACCGTGATCGGCAGGGATGGACGCTTGCTGCGCTGATCGCGCCCGAATGAATTTTCTTACAGGCTCCTGGGCTGGGGGGTCTACAAGTGTAGTAGTGGTAGTAGTGTGCTAGAGCGTAGTTGTTGTAGTAAATATCCCCAGCTTTTCGGCCGCGGTTCTCCGCGGCCTTTTTTTATTCCGCCGCGTTTCTTTCCCCCACGTGCGGACGTCACATCCCGCTCGGAAAGGTGTCGGGCACTTCGTCGTCGTTCCAGTGCGAAGACTTGTCCAGCGGCCGCAGGGCCGATGTGGTATCGACGTGGATGATGGCGTCGAACTGCCGCGCCGGCCGCGCCTGGAAATAGTGGCTGATCCTTTCGCTCTGCGGCAGGTAGATGACGCCGATCGCGCGTTCCAGCCAGTCGCTCTGGTGCAGCAGGTCGCGCAGCTGCGGCCGGTCGCGGAAACGGATCAGGAAGCTTTCCAGCCCGACGTCGTGCAGCAGGCGCTCGAGGCTGCCCGGCATGGAAGGCACGATGGCCTTGCGTTCCGTCGCGCCGTCCCAGTCCGAAGCCGCGGTAACGGTGCCGCCATGGGTGGTGAAGCCGAGCAGGAAGGTGTCGTCCATGCCGAAGCGTTCGCGCGCGAGCTGGCCGAGGTTGAGCTGTCCTTCCCAACCCATCTCGGTCGAACGCGCGTCGCCGATATGCGAATTGTGGGCCCACACCACGATGCGCGCGGGCCTGCCCTTGCGTGCGCTCAGGTAGTCGCGCAGGGCTTCCAGGGTTTCCAGCATGTGGGTGTCGCGCAGGTTCCAGGATTCGTTGCGCCCGGCGAACATCGAGCGATAGTAGGCCTCGGCATGATGCGCCACGCGGGCGTTCTGCTGGGCGTAGAACAGTTCGTCGGGATGGGCGCCGCCGGCGAGCGCCAGGCCGCCCGACGTCAGTTCCACGAGCTGGCGCACCACTTCATCCTCGCAATCCGGCTTCATGCCGAAGGTGGCGGCGTAGCCGTAGCGCTGCGGATCTTCCGCAAGATGATCGAAGCAGGCATAACGTTCCTTGGCTCGCCGCGCCGCTTCCGGGTCGACCTGCGAGAGATAGCGCACCACGGCATCCATGGACGTGCGAAGGCTGTAGAGATCCAGGCCGAAGAATCCCACGCGGTCCTCGCGTCCCTCGAACTGCTGGTTGTGGTCGCGCAGCCAGGTTGCCAGCCGGACGACCTCGGTATTGCGCCACATCCAGAGCGGAAAGCGGGTGAAGCCGGAGAGGGCGTCTTCCACCTCCCGGTCCGGCGGCTGAGCGGGATCAAGCCGGGGAATGCCCTGCACGAAACGCGACAGCCGAAGCGCGTCCGGCCAGTCGGCCTCGACGGCGATCGCGTCGAAACCCTTGCGGGCGATGAGATGCTTGCTGATCTCCGCGCGCACCCGGTAGAACTCCTGGCTGCCATGGGTGGCTTCGCCCAGCAGCACGATCGAGGCGTCGCCGACCTGGTCGATGATGCTCGCGTCGATTGCTTCCAGGCTGAATGCCACCGCTTCCTTGCGCATTGCGCCGAGCAACGCTGAATCCGACATCTTGAGACTCCTTGAAGCGCCCCTTGCCGCTGCGCCAGGGACATACCCGTTCGGTTTTCTCCTTCCGCAAAAGTTCAGGCTGAGTTTCAGGATGAGTTCAGGTGGAGTTCAGGTGGAGTTCATGGGGAGGCGTGCAAGCTGAAGCAAAGAAAATTAACCGTCGCTAATTGTTGTTCCCCGGGTTCGGAAATGCGGTTTCATAACGGGTGGCGGCTATCCAATCCGGCGCCCGCCTCCTCATGATGAATCCAAAGAATCGCATCGCCGCTGCCATTCTGACCCTCGCCGGCACGCTGGTCCTGCTGGCGCCCGTTCGTGGCCACGCCGATGCCGACCCGATGCGGCTTTGCACCGACGAGCGGCGTTCGGCTTCCTACGCCAGCCCCGGACTCGCAAGGCCGGGCGAGCTCCAGGCAAACATCGAGGCGGCGGCCCGGGACCTCGGCATGAGGGCGACGCTGACCCCGCTTCCCTGGCGACGGTGCCTCGAGTTGATGCGCGCGGGCGAGATGGACGGCGCGGTCGGCATTGCCTTCCTGCCGTTCACGCAGGAAATCGCGCGCTTCCCGATGCAGGCCGGGCAAGTGGACAAGACCCGGGCGCTCGGCGTGGCGCGTATCGTGCTCGTGCGCAGGGCGGGAAGCGACGTCGCGTGGAACGGCCCGCGCCTCGGCCACGCCGGCAAGCCGGTCGCCGTCGCCGCCGGCATGCAGGCCATCATCGATGCCGTGCGTCATGCCGGCGGCGAAGTGGACTACGGGGCAAAGACCGATGAGCTCAACCTGAAGAAACTGGTGCAGGGCAGGGCGGACCTCGCGGCCGGCTACGAATACGACCTGGCGCCGCTGATCCGCGAGAAATACGCGGGGGAAGTCGAGATGGGGCAGAAGAGCCTCAGGGAAACCCATTACTACCTGGCATTCTCACACCGTTTCCACGATGCAAACGCGGGACTCGCGGAACGCATGTGGAACCGGCTCAAGGAGATCCGGCGCTAGCCCATCGCCGGGACGAGCGGCAAAAATTCATGGCACTTCGGCATCGCAAATGCATCTATCTGGCGGTTTGCACGTCATACGCACACCGATTCCACCAAAGGAGACTGCCATGCAACGCATTGCCGACATCATGACGCGCGACGTCACCAGCGTCGCGCCCGAAGAAACGATACGCCGTGCCGCCGAACTCATGGACGACCTCAACATCGGCGCGCTGCCGGTATGCAACGGCGAAGAACTGGTCGGCATGATCACCGACCGCGACATCACGGTGCGCGCCACCGCGCAGGGCATGGCGCCGGACGAAACCGCCATCGAGGATGTCATGACCAGCAACGTGACATGGTGCTATGACGACCAGGAGGTGGATGAAGTGATGGGGCAAATGGCAGACAGCCAGCTTCGCCGCATTCCCGTCATCGACCACAACACCCGCAAGCTGATCGGCATCGTCTCGCTCGGCGACGTCGCCACCAAGCATTCCGCCGGCGTGGACCGCACGCTGGAAGACGTGTCCAGCCCATCCCGTCCCAACACCCTGCACTGACCCCTCCGGGTCGCATGCTGAAATGCAACGCGGCCGGACTGGATGTCTCAACATGCGCAAGGGCAAGTGGTAGTATCTTGCCCTTGCGCGCTTGCGCATGCGTTCCCGCTTCAACCCTCCGGCCGGCCGCGTCCCGGTCCAGTCCGTCCCAGCCAAGACATCCGCTGCATGACCTTGTCCATCGAGCAACTTGATCTTCGCATCAAGTCATCCGTCCTCGCGCTTTCCGCGCGGCGCATCTTAGAACACATCACCCTCGGCCAGCTAAATCCCTTCCCGGACATTCCCGCAGACGGCGACATCGATGCGCGCCTGTACGTGGATGTCATCAACATGTCCGGCGAGGTCCATCTCCTGACCGGGATGAACCTGCACCAGGCGGTGCATGAACGCCATGCGGGCATGATGCGCCGGCTGCTGGACCAGTTGTTGCCGCACGTCGATACGGCCCTGGTGCGGGACTGGCTCGCTGGCGTCGCGGCCATGATCGGCCAGCACCGTGCGATGCCCCGCCCGGTCGAAGCGCCGGTCTTCCTTCCCATGCCGGAAGACATGCAGGAAAGGCAGCAAGAACCGAGGGAGCCAGGCTTCGGCGTGCGCGGACTGCGCTCGGCGCTGGCATCCTGGCTGAACGGCAAGGCGCATGACACGGCAAGCGCCGGCGACTGGCTGCGTCGCCTGCAGTCGCTCGAAGCCGAGGGCCTGAGCGCCGATGAACTCGCCTTCAGCGGCATACCGGACAAGCTCGATGCCCGCATCCAGCGCAGGGAAGGCGATCACGAGACGACGGCGTCGCCCGCCGGCAACGACCGGCTGAGCGGCCAGGCGCTTGCCGGACAGGCGCAGTTCGATGCTTTGCGCCTGTCCATCCTGCCGCTGCGCCCGGCGGCGCATGCCGGACCCGACTTCGTACGCGTACCGGCGAACGCCCGCATCAAGCGCCTCAAGCCGAAGCTGAAGGCCGGACTGCGCAGCCTGCCGCAATGGACCGACCGCTCGCTGGGCTACTGGATCGACCTGGTGGAATGGGACGACCTCTTCGGCCCGACGCGAGGCTGGATGGCATTCACGCAGCGCGGGGAAGCGGTGACCGAGCCGCAATGCCCGTCCGGCCTGTGCGACACGCTCGACGAGGCGATGGCCTTCGCCGACCGGCACGCGCGCAGGAAATGCGCCGCGACGCCGCTGGCGGATGCGTCGAAGGCATCGAAAGCATCGAAGGCAACGAAGCCGTCCGAGGCACCCGATGCGGCAGGCGGCGCGACCGACTGGATCGTTGCCTTGCCCTTCTATGCGCCATGCTTCCTGCCGTCGCGCCTGCTGGCGCGCAACGCCTTGCTGCGCATCCGCTTCGACATGCGCGAGGGACCGGACGGCGAGCGGGTCCTGCTCTTGCAGGAACTGGACAGCGAATGGGCGCGGCAGGCAGGGCAGGCGGGACAGGGCAGGCGCGACCCCATCGCCTTGCCGCCCTGGCTCGACGAATGGCTGCTACTCGCGCTCAAGCTGGTGCTGCTGCATGCGGCCGCGCGAGATGTCGACGTGGTCGCCTGGCTGCCGGGAGAAGTGCAGGCGAGGCGGCATCATCCAAGGGAAACGAAACGCTTGCTGGCGCTGCACGACGCCGCCCTGCCGGAGCAAGCCGCGCGACTGCTGCAGCCGTGGGGCGTGGCACGCACGCCATTCCATTTGCCCGAGCCCGCGCATTGCTACATCGACCCGGTCGAGGACGGCTACGCGGTGAGCGACGAGGATGGCGCAAGCCTCGGCCGCTTCCCCGACTGGGACGCCGCGCGCGAACGCGTGCCGGTCGCTGCTTCCGGCCGGCAGGCGGTCCACCGCGCCATGCATGCCATCGTTCTCGGCGACGGACTGCGGCAGGACTTGCGCGTCCGCGGCTTCTTCGCCTGGGGAACCGGCATCGCCTGAGGGGCGGGCGGCGTCGTGCAGTTAATGCGGCTCGGCTCAGTTAATGCCGCTTACTTCTCCCGTTTCAGCTCCGTCATTTCAGGCCTGCGCCACGGGGTGATGCGGCCGGCATTCTTGCGTACGTTGTCCACGGTCGAGTCGAACGCGCCGCAGACGGCATCCCCCAGTGCCTGCGCGCGCGTGCGCACCGTGTCCGCCGCCTTGCCAGCGGCGTCGCGCACGCCTTGCACGCTGTTGTCCGCGGTATCGCGCATGTATCCGCCGGCGGCGGCAAGCACCGTCTTCACGATGCGCGCGCTGTTTTCCTTGGTGATCTGCATGATCTGCGTCATCGCCTCCGCCGTCGCGGTCTGCCGCGCGCCGGCATGCGAGGGACGCACGATGGATTCGCAGTACTGGCGCGCGACCGCGCCCACGCGCAAGGTCAGGAAGGCGTTGGCTGCGCCGGTGGCGATGCAGTTCACCAGCAGGTTGGAGATGCCTTGCAGGCCGGGCACCGCGCCCTTGAGCGAGGGTGCGATCGACACCACCATGGGCGTGATCAGCTGCGCGAAATCGATGTCATCCAGGCTGTCCGCGATGAGCGCCGCGGCGCACACGTTCGAATACAGGAACAGCATCTGGCGGGGCGAGGGCCGCTGGTAATAGATCACCGAGATCTTCCAGATCATGCGTGCCTGCGTGAACAGCACCACGAGGCCGTCCAGCCTGCCGTTCTTCAGCAAGGCGGTGCTGGCAAAGACCGTGGTCGAGGTGTTGCGCACCACCGCGTTGGCCTCGGTGGACAGCTTCTGCAGCGCCGGCGCAATGTCCTCCACCGTGGACAGCGGCACGCCCGCCAGGCGCGGATTGCGTGAGAGGCGTTCCCGCAGGGCTTCCAGGTAAGCATCATGCTCGGGCCCGGAGGCTTCCTTCGGCGGCACGAGGGGCTTGGGAAAGCGGAAGTACATGACGACCGGCGACAGGGCGCAGGCCGCGAACAGCAAGGCCAGGATCCAGAACACCGGCTGGCCGAGCCCAGGACTGACGCGGTCGGCTGCTGCGGACAACTGCAGGATGCTGGAGAACAGCACGGCGCCGAGGTAAAGCAGGACAAGGGTGCCTGCCGCGATGAAGAAACGGGCGATGTTGTTGTGCGTCATGGTGATGTCCTGGTGACGGGCATGGAAGGCAATCGTTGCCGGTTGCATGGCGGCGCGCTTGAATCATGGCGGCATGAAACGCCGCGGCGTCCGGTGCAACCAAACAGGATGCCGCAGTTCGTTCCTTAGACCACGAAGTTCAAGTTTAGCTCGCCAGCCGGCATGTCCGCGCGGCATCCACGCCAACTTCACGCCAACTTCATGCCAGCCCCACTTTCCATGCCGATCATAGCCGGACCTCCGCCGTGTTCCTCTCCACCGCAGGCACCCATGCGCGCGCTGCAAGCTTTCCCTGCTTCCATCATCTTCGCGGCGCTGGCGGGCGCGATCTCTGCCGCCGGCTGGGCGCCGTCCGGCGTCTGGATCGCGGCGCTCGCGGGAGCTGGCTGTCTTTACCTCCTGGTCGGCCGTGCCGCGTCGGCGCGGCGCTGCCTGGCCACGGGAATCGCTTTCGGCACCGGCCTGCACCTGGCGGGAAGCCTGCAGATCATTCATGCCGCCCTAGGCAAGACCGGGGCAGGCGGGGTGATGGCGGCGGGCGCGACCGCGCTCCTCATTGCCGGTCTCGCCGCGTTCACCGCATTGCCTTGTCTGGCCTGGCATGCCAGCGGCGGTCCGGGCCGTGGAGGCGCGGCGCGGTTCGCCGCATTGCTTACGCTGGGCGAAGCGATGCGCCTGCTGGTCTTCAACGGCCACACCTCGCTCTCGCTAGGCTATGCGCTGGTCGATACCTGGCTCGCCGGCGTTGCGCCGGTGACGGGCCTGTATGGCCTGAGTTTTGCCGGATTCTTCACCGCCGCGGCCGGCGCCGGCCTGCTCGCCGGGCGGCCGAAACATGCCGTGCTGCTCGTCTTTGCCGCCGCAGGCTGGCTATCCGGACTCGGCCTGGGCCTCGTGCCATGGAGCAGCCCGTCGGGCGCGCCGCTGCAATACCGCCTCCTGCAAACCCGCGCGGCGCAAGCCGGGAAGTTCGATCCCGATGCGTCGCGGCGGAACGCGCTCCATCTCGCGGCGCGAATCGAAAGTCGGGCCGCGGACCTGATCGTGACGCCGGAAACCGCCTTCGCCGCGCTCTTGAGCAACCTGCCGGGCGAAGCCGTGGCGCGCATGCGCCGCTTCAGCGACCGCAGCGGTTCCCATGTCCTGCTGGGCGCATTCACGCCTGCGGCGAACGGCGACGGGTACAACAGCCTGGTGCACCTCGCGCCCCGGCAGACCGCCATGGAGCGCCATGACAAGGCCAGCCTCATGCCGTTCGGCGAATACAGCCCTGCCGGTTTCGGCTGGCTTACGCATGCCCTCGACATTCCCTTCAACGACCTGGCAAGCGGCGGCAATGTCCAGCCCGCCTTCATCGTTCGCGGACAGCGCGTGGGCACGCTGATCTGCCACGAGGACCAGCTCGGATCGTCGGCCAGACGCTGGATCCCCGAGGCGAATCTCCTCGTCAACCCGACCAACCTGGCGTGGCTGGAGGGCAGCGCCGGTCCGGAACAAGGCTTGCAGATCGCGCGGATGCGCGCGCTCGAAGCAGGACGCCCCATCCTGAGGGTCGCCAATGCCGGCATCACGGCGCACATCGACGAGAAGGGCCATGTCATCGCCCGCCTGCCCGAGGGCGCGGAAACGGAGCTGCGGGGCATGGTGCAACCGGTATCCGGCGCGACGCCGTTCGCGCGCGCCGGCAACCTGCCGGTGCTGCTGTTCTGCCTGGGGCTGGTCGGCCTCCTCATCAGTCGCCGGAGTAAGCACGATAGTCCCGAGCTGCGCAAAGATTAAGCCACATGTTAATTGTCCGCCTCTTGCCTTTACAGATCCGGACGCAGCCAATAACATCCCCGGCATTGCAAAAACGTCAACAAAAGCAAGGGGAAAAACATGGCATCACCAATGGCCATCAAGCGTCGCCAGCATGGGCAGGGCATGACCGAATACATCGTGATCGTGGCCTTGGTCGCCGTTGCCGCCATCGCGGTGTACCAGTTCTTCGGCCAGGCCATCCGCAGCCAGATGGCGGGTATCGCCCAGGAGATTTCCGGCAAGTCGGCTTCGGGCGCGATCACCGATGCCCAGACCGCGGCCGACAGCGCGAAAACCGAGGCGACCACGAAGAAAGGGCTGAGCGCCTATAGCAACGACAACAGCCGCTGAACGGCCGCATGTCGATCTGCATACACCGGGCCGCCCGGGTCCGTCACGCCTGCCGCGCGCAATGCGGCCAGGCGCTGATCCACGGCATCTTCGTCCTCATGACGGGTGCCGCCGCGCTGCTCTTCCTGTTCAACACCGGCCAGCTTTCCTCGGAAAAGACCAGGCTCGTCAATGCCGCCGACGCGGTGGCCTACAGTGCAGGCGCGATGCATGCCCGTGTCCTGAACTTCCATGCCTATGCCAACCGCGCCCTGATGGCCAACGAAGTCGCCATCGCGCAGATGGTGAGCCTCGCTTCCTGGGGGCGCTACGCGCAGGACCATGTCGACCATGTCCCGATGATGAATTGCAAAAGCCAGTATTCCGTCCCGGTGGCGCTCGCCATGGTCAGCTACATTCCCTTGTGCTACGCCATCAGCAACCCGGCGGGGGCGCAGGGCGTCAGCGCGGCCAACCAAGTCATCCAGGCCGCCGCGCCGCTCGCGGTCGAGGCGGCGGAACTCGCCAAGCTCGCGCTGCAGGCGGCGCAGCTTGCAGCGAACGAAGAATTCATCGCGGCGCGCCAGGCCGTCATGCAGGAGGTCGCGGACGCGAACTATGCCGGCGAGGGACGCATCACCGTGGACGCCGAAGCGCTGAGCGATTCCTACCGCAATGTCGACGGCAGCTCGGAAGCGGGCGCGGTGCGGCGCTATGCCGGCGACGACCGCGCCCGCCTCCGCGACGCCGTGGTCGCGGCCGCCGACAAAGATGGCTTCGTCCGGCAACGCGCCTGGACCTCCAGCTCGCCATGGGGTTGCTCGGCGGTGCCGATGCCGCGCGGCGAACTCCGGCGCACGGGCGGCACCAGCCTGATCGGATTCGACGAATGGCGCGCGGTCGACAATGCGCTCTTCCGGCAGGAAGTCTGGAACACCGCGAAGTGGACCTGCGACGGCAGCGAGACCACCATGGGGGACGCCAGCCAGTCCGCGCGCGTCCGGAGGGATGACGAAGGCGTCAGCGAAGGCGACTTCGGCACGGCTGGCAGCGCTTCGAGCACGGAATGGCGCTACAGCGGCTTGCCGTCCTTCTTCGAACTCGCGGAAACGCTGCTCGACGAGGTGCCGGACGACCCCGACGCAAGCCGGCGCGAACCTCGCATCCGACTTGCGGTTCGCGTCGTCCGCGACAAGGCCGAAACGGCAAGTTCCACGGGCCGCGCCAGCATCCGTCCGCAAGGCCGCCTCGCGCTATTCCAGGGAAGCGAGGCAGGAGACGAGCTTGCCGCGGTATCCACGTCCGAAGTCAGCTTCTCGCGCCCCCTTCCGCGCGCCGACGGCAGGCAGGAACTCGCGAGCCTGTTCAATCCATTCTGGCAGGCGCGCCTCGTCGCCAGCAGCGCCGCCGACATCGCGGCTGCCAGGAAAAGACAGACGGAGAAGACGCGATGAACACGGCATCCACGTTGCCAACGGCGCGCAGGGCATCCGCCATGCAGGGAGGCCAAGCCCTGGTGGAATTCATGGCGCTGGCGCTCATGATCTTTCCTATCCTGCTGCTGCTTCCCATGATCGGCCGGATCCAGGACATCGCCCATTCCACCCTGATGGCAAGCCGCTATGCCGCCTTCGATGCCACCGTGAACAACGACGCGCTCGGCGCCTGGAAGGATCCCGCGATCCTCGCGAATGAAATCCGCCGCCGCTTCTACGGCAAGGCCGATGCGCCCATCCGGTCCGACGGCGCGGATGGCGATTCCGCGACGGACGGCAATCCGTCCTGGGTCGATCCGTTCGGACGCCCCTTGGTCAAGGATGCCGGCAAGGACGTCGTGCTCGGTTTCGGCAGCGATGACGCCATCAACCAGGCCGCCGGATTCAGCCCGGCATCCGACGGCGCTCCGTTCCGGCCGCGCGCCGGCGGACGACTGGCCGACGTGGCAGGTAGCCTGGGCCTGGCCTCGCGCGGCATCCTCACGGCAAGCGTGTCGGTGTCCTTGGCAAACCTGCCGGCCGGCATCGAGATGGTCAAGCCTTTCGACGGAATCGGCCTGTCGATCAGGCGGCATACCAGCCTCTTGCCGGATACCTGGGTCGCCACCGGTCCCGCGCAGGTGCAGGCCAGGATAGCCGCGCCGGCAATCTTTCCCGGCAAGGCGCTCGCCGCCATCGAGCCCGTCGCCGAGGCCGCCGTTGCCATCGTCGAATCGCCGAGTTGCTTCGATTCCTGCATCCGCGCGCCCCAACTGGGGAAGCTCGATGCCTGGAGCGATGTGGTGCCGCCGGACAGCTTGCGTTGACGGAGCGGAAGACGTGTTCATGACTCGACATCCCGGCCGGCGAGCCATCTCGCGGCGCCTAGCGACAGGCGCCTTGCTTGCGCTGCTCCTGGCTGGCAATGCCCATGGCATCCCGGACTGGCCGGTGGTCGACTTGCCAGAAGACGTCGAACGCATCCACCTCGGCGAGGATGCTGCGCTCAACGGCGTGCCGGTGCGCATGCAAGGCTTCCTCTCGCGACTGCCTGAAGACCGGGTTGCCGCCTGGTTCGCACGCCGCCTTGGGCAGCCCCTGGTTCAGAGCCGGCATGGCAACAAGCGCATTCTGGGCCGCATGCAAGGCGGGCATTACATCACCGTGCAGCTCGAACCGCTGGCGCGCGGCACCTATGGCGTGGTCGCCGTCACCGCCATGGCGGCGGCGCTCGCGCAGCGCGGCATGGACGGCGCGAAGCCCCTGGCCGCGCCCGCCTGGATGGCGAAGCTGCCTGCGGGCTCGCGCGTGGCGCTCCAGCTATCGTCCAGCGACGATGCGAGCGCGGCGGTCAGCCATGTCATCACCAATGATCTTTCCGTCAGCGCGAATGCCGATGTCTTGCAGCGGATACTGCAGGACGACGGCCTGGCGCTCGACGGTTCCGGACGCGCGCCGCGCAATGCCATGGAGACTCGCGCGGACGAGGGCCGGATGCTGTTCTTCAAGGGCAGGGGAAGGGAAGCCGTCGCCGTCATCGCGCGCCAGCCATCTGGCCAGACCGCCATGGTGATCAACACGGTGATACGAAAGGAGGGCGGCAGATGACTCAGGGCAGCGCAGGCAAGGGCAGGGGTGGCAGGCAACGAGGCCAGGCAATGGTGGAATACGCCGTCGTCTGCGCCGCGCTCGCCCTCGCCCTCTTGGTTCCCGTCGCCGACGCATTCAGTGCGGACGACCCGCGCACGGCGGCCGACCTCCTGCTCGACGCATTCCGCAACGCCTACCAACGATTCAGCTACGCCATTTCACTTCCGGACTGACCATGCGCCTGCCTTCCCTGCGGCTTCCCGCCTTCAAGACTTCCTGGTTGCTGTTGCTGACCGCGATCGGCGCGGGCCTGCTGGCCGCCTTCGCGGCAAGCCGCTATCTCTCCGGCCGGATGGCCGACATCGAGGCGCGCGGCAAAGCCAGGACGGTGTCGGTGGTCGTTGCCAGGAAAGACCTGCCCAAGGGCGCCGCGCTGTCCGCCGACAACGTCGCGGTGCGCATGGTTCCGCAAGAGCATGCGCATTCGGGTGCGATCCTTCCCGAACAGTTCGACCGCATCGACGGCCAGGTCCTGGCTTTCCCGCTCAAGTCCGGCGACGCCGTCCTGTGGTCCCTGCTCGAGCCGAGAAGACCGGCGACGTTCTCCGCGCGGGTGGAAGAGGGGCGGCGCGCCATCACCTTGCCGGTCGACGACATCAATTCCATGTCCGGCATGCTGGAACCGGGCGACGTCATCGACCTGATGGCAACCCTCGACCAGCAGGGAAGGAAACGCACCTTCGCGCTGCTGCAGGGCGCGCGGGTGCTCGCCACCGGCCAGCGCGCCATCGATGGTGCGGCCGGCGGCGAGCGCAAGCACTATTCCACCGTCACCCTCGACGTGACGCCCGAGCAGGCGCGGGAACTGATCTCCGCGCGCGACAGCGGCAAGCTTACCGCGCTGCTGCGGAATCCCAGGGATGGCATCGCGGCCGCGTT
>NZ_JAAIVB010000033.1 GCF_010974945.1 Noviherbaspirillum galbum
CGCCGATCACCCAATCAACCGCATTGATGATCTGCTGCCTTGGAACGTCGCGGGCGAACTGCCTTCCTTCGCCGTCCCCGCCTGACTTCCACTTCGCCGTCAACCACGGTGCTCAACTAACGCTTACAGACAACTCTACAACGAGAGTTTCTCAGAACCGCAGGATGCGATGAGTATCAAGGGTTTCTTTTTAGCAAGCCCTTGGAGGGGGAGGATGCATTCCTGTTATTGAAGACTGAAAACGAGAATGTTTATGACCGGGGAGGTTGCGCCGGACATTCGGAAATGTAAGTACGTGGAACTCAATATGATGCAAAAGGTTGGAGGACCGTTGTAAGGAGCGGAGCACGTGAAAGGGACAAGGCGTCCGCAAGCAAGCAAATTAATGTCCTACAAGCGGCTTGATGTCATTTTTGGTGCAGCATAAGCGCCTGCCGCTGAGATCATTGGACGCGTTAATCCGACATAAGTGTAAGCACCTGCAAGCCCCTTGACCTCTAATCGGTAAGAGGTCCCGACGTGAAAACGCTGTAAAAGATCGCATTCAATTGCTGGTTAGCATGAATTACCCCAATTGGCCGGACTCGGCAGTAACATAATACTTTACTGACGGCAGCTATTGGTAGCCTTGCGGACCTTAGATTTATATTCGACCGGACATGGGCCTGCGCTGGATTCGTCATGGAACGTGGAGTTGTCAAATTACGAGTAGCGCTTGAGTCCTCCACCTTGCTCTCATCTCTTTGATCCCTGGTCGGCGAGGATCCCAGAAAGAAACGTATCCACGTCCTTTTGCCAGAGATTCGGGTGTCCAATCAACGAATGGCCGCTCTTGCCATTAGGCAGGGAATAGGTTTTGAAAGTGCCGATTCCTCCACTCGCCACAAAGGATTCGAAATTCGAACGGCTATGGCTCAAACTGTAAATAGGATCATTTTCACCATATAGCCACAATGTCGGCTTCTTGAATGCTCCCCCGCGCCGAAAGGTGACGGTATTGATCGCCTGTGGGTCGGGACAGCGGTCGGTCATCCATCCACCGACAAAATTGACGGCGCCAACAAAGTCGTCGGGCCAGGCGCCAGCGTAGGCTATTGCGAGGAGTCCTCCGCGCGACTGACCACCAATAATCATCTTTGATGAAATGACGTCTGGTCTACCTTTAACGAAGGAAACAGCGGCATTGATATCTGCGAGCGCGCGATCAACTCCAGGCAACGACAGAGACGGCTTACACGAATAGCGAGAACGGTCCTGTTCGAACCCCTCATCATACAGCCCATCAGATTGTCCGCGACCGCGTCGCTGCGGAAAGGCAACGAGCCAGCCACGGTCGACGAAGAACTGTGCTGCAGGGCCGCCTGCCTGAGTTTTCCGGAAGAGATCTGGATCATTCCCCTTGCCTGTCGAGCCGTGGTTGAAGACAACTGTCGGAAACGGACCTTCCCCTGGCGGCTTGAAGATGACAATTTCAAGCATGACAGGCTTGCCATCTTCGGTGAACGGAGTAGGTGCGCGAGCGACGACTTTCTCCTGCGCGTGACCGCATGGCATGAACAGGGAAGTTGTCAATGTCAGTGCCACGAGCGCTGAACCTACTATATTGACCTTCACAAGGTTTCCTCTTATATAAGCGGCGGTCAACATGCTGACATGGAAAAAATGTCATATTAACGTCTTTTTCGAACCTCCTAATGACTGGCCGCTCCTGGCCGGACTCGGCGCTAACCTGGCACTGCTCTGCCGACTGCTATAGGTCGCTTCGCCGACCTTCCCTTGCCACCGGCGACAGGCCCTTGCCGACCCACAGCCTTCCTTCGCTTTCCTCTACAGCAGCCCTGACTGAGCCATCAGTGAATCGACGGAGCTGCGTCGAAAACTTTAGATGCTTCTTGTCGGAACTCTTCCGTGTTAAGGGGCTTGGTTAGATATTTCGACACCCCCAACAGCACACTGCGGCAAATGTCCTGATCCGTATTAGAAGCGCTGAGGATGAAGATGGGAATCGCTGCCAAGGTGGGATTGCTGCGAATGAGCTTGAACAGCTCGAAGCCGTCCAGATCGGGCAGCTTCAGGTCTAGCAGGATGAGGACGGGATTGCCAGACTTCCTGTTTGCGTAAGCACCTTCACAGGCAAGGTATGTCATCGCTTCCATCGCATTACGCACGACATCGACCGGTGCCGTGAAACCGGATGACTCGAGCAACTTGCACGTCACATAGGCGGCAATGTCGTCGTCCTCGATCAAGAGAAGATGGGAGGTCATTCCGGCATGATACACCCAGCCATTTAGTTGTGTTCGCTCGCCCCAAAGTGGAAAGTTTGCGGCACGAAAGGATTACAACATAATCATCCGCTCATGGCCGCAGGCGGCGGTTCTTTATGATCGCCTCACCGTCTGCTTTAGAACAGTTTTTCAGATCGCGGACATGCGTTAATGAGAGGTTAGACTCGACCCAAATCGACCCGTTTCCTCTGGAGCAATGTCACTCAGCCTGAGCGTTTATGTTGCGCGCTATCGTGCTCAGCCTTTATCACCTAACGCAATAGCCGCAAATTGTATTGCCTGCCGAGCGGGCTGGAGCGCCGTGGGAAGATTACAGCAGCTACCGCTTTGCGATTCGCCGCTTCGAGCATGGCTTGAATCACGTCCATATCCCTTAGCCCTTTGAGGAATTCTTTATCACTCTTCGTTTTAAAGCCGACCAGTCGATCTTCTTGCCAGAGAAAGTACGTGCACTACCGGATGACTCGGTATGACCGTCATTGGAAATCTTGTCGTAGATTTCCCTTGCTTCGTACAGGTTTGATGCGTGGATGAGATATTCACCCATTAAAAACGGGGGCACACTGTCAAAAGGCCGGACTAGCATTTTCAGCAGTCTTTATCTGGAAACTTCAATCGGTTCTAGATTATGCGCTACGGTTGATCAGCTTAAAAGTTGATTAACTAAACGTGGGCCCTGGAATAGCTCCCACCAGAACGCAAGATAGGTAGTGAAAAAGAGAAGCTTACGTGGCGAGCAGGATATCAACGCTTATACACCGTTCCTTGCACAAAGGCGATATAAATCGACGAGATAGCTCTCGAATGTTCATATTGTTTTTTGGCACGGAACATAAAGGCCGCGCTCTTCTCCCATTCCAGTGAGCGCAGATAGACATGACATGGAGCTACTTCCGCTTCTGTCCGAAATGTACCATGACTTCAATGATTCGAAACGACTGCAAAAGAGGATCTTGCTGGCTTCCGCCTTGCACATCGCCGAAGTGGAAATAGTCGTTAGCCGCCGCCTCCCATGGAAACTATTCGCCGGTTAATTGCACCTTACACTTCCGTCTGCTCCGCAATCTCCAATGCATCATCCACTTCGATACCCAGATATCGGACAGTGCTCCCTAACTTGGTATGCCCAAGCAGCAATTGCACTACTCGAAGGTTCTTGGTACGTTGGTAGATCAGCGTCGCCTTGGTTCTTCGCATTGTATGTGTTCCATAGGCGACCGAGTCCTGGCCGACGGAGTCGACCCGTGACTCGACGATGCGCGCATATTGGCGGGTCGATAAGTGTTCGGAAGTTGTTACACGGCTGGGGAACAGGAACTGGCCAAAGGTGAGATGCGCGCGGTCGATCCAAGCAGTGAGCGTGATTCGCGTTTGTTCGGTGATCTCGAACTGGACCGGCCGCTGGGTTTTTTGTTGCAGAATGATGGCACGGTGACCAATTCGTCCTCCCTGAGCAACATCACTGACCTTGAGTTTCACGAGATCGCAGCCACGGAGCTTGCTGTCGATGGCCAAATTGAACAGGGCCAAGTCGCGTGTGCGCTCCGCAAGTTGCAACCACGTTCGGATGGCCCAGATCTCTTTGAGTTTCAGCGGTGCCTTCTGGCCCACCAATTTTCCTTTGTTTCAAGAAGTGCGTGGGGCAGTAGAAAGAGCAGCGGACGCATTGGCTTTCATGAGATCCTCCATCGTTGAGTGGTCGGAATCTCATTCTGAGCGGTATTACGGCCTTAAAATCGTTTTTCGAGGTGGCTGACAGCTTTCTGGCTCCCTGCGGTCAACAGAAAACTTCGTTATAAATAAAATTATCAACCATAAGCTAACATTGTTCATAGCAAAACTTGGTCAACATTGCTAAAAACGAACTTGCTTGAACGTGGGTTTAACTTCCAACAGACCGCTTTCTGGCTTGGGTTACCAATTACCTTGCTTGAACGAACAAATAGTCTCTAATTGGATTGGGTTGAGTGTCTGCCGTTTCTTTTATGGTAATCAAGGCAATGCCTGCTTCGGGTGTTGACTAGCATCTCGACGCTCTGCAATTTGCCGTGCTCGGCGGTAGGCCGAATTCGCAAATTGTTTCCCGGCTATGGCGTCAGTCCAGATGGCAGTCGCAGCATTTCGAATACATTCGCTTCATCGTAACCCCGACAT
>NZ_JAAIVB010000034.1 GCF_010974945.1 Noviherbaspirillum galbum
ACGCCAGGCACGTTGGCCTGGCCGCCGAGCTTGCCTTCCGTACCCACTTCCCGCGCCACCCGCGTCACCTCCGATGCGAAGGAGTTGAGCTGGTCCACCATCACGTTGATGGTGTTTTTCAGCTCGAGAATTTCGCCCTTCACGTCCACCGTGATCTTCTTGGAGAGGTCGCCGTTCGCCACGGCCGTCGTCACGTCGGCGATGTTACGCACCTGCGCCGTGAGGTTGCCTGCCATGGAATTCACCGAGTCGGTTAGATCCTTCCAGGTGCCCGCCACGCCGGGCACGTTGGCCTGGCCGCCGAGCTTGCCTTCCGTACCCACTTCCCGCGCAACACGCGTCACTTCCGAGGCGAACGAGGACAACTGGTCCACCATCACGTTGATGGTGTCCTTCAGCTCCAGGATCTCGCCCTTGACGTCCACCGTGATCTTCTTGGAAAGGTCGCCGCGCGCCACGGCGGTCGTCACTTCCGCGATGTTACGTACCTGGCCGGTAAGGTTGGACGCCATGAAGTTCACGTTGTCGGTCAGGTCCTTCCACGTGCCGCCCACCCCGGGCACATAGGCTTGCCCGCCGAGCTTGCCTTCGGTACCCACCTCGCGCGCCACCCGCGTCACTTCCGATGCGAAGGATCGAAGCTGATCCACCATGGTGTTGATGGTGTTCTTGAGCTCGAGAATCTCGCCCTTCACGTCCACGGTGATCTTCTTGGAAAGGTCGCCGTTAGCGACGGCGGTGGTCACGTCCGCGATGTTACGCACCTGCGCCGTGAGGTTGCCGGCCATGGAGTTCACCGAGTCGGTGAGGTCTTTCCAGGTGCCCGCCACGCCTTTCACCTGGGCCTGGCCGCCGAGCTTGCCTTCGGTACCCACTTCACGCGCCACGCGCGTCACTTCCGATGCGAACGAGGACAACTGGTCCACCATGGTGTTGGCGGTGGACGCGGCACGCAGGAACTGCCCCTTGAGTGGCCGTCCGTCGACTTCGAGCGCCATGGTCTGCGACAGGTCGCCCTTCGCCACCGCGCCGATCACGCGCGCCATCTCGGTGGTCGGACGAACCAGATCCTCGATCAGGGTGTTGACCGACTTGACGATGGTGGCCCAGCCTCCGCCGAAGCTCGGGACCATCGCCCGCTGGGTGAGACGCCCTTCCCGGCCCACGACCCGGCTGACCTCGGTGATGCCCTTGGTCATCTCGTCGTTGATTTCCATGATGTCGTTGAGCGTGTCGGCGATCTTGCCGGCGAGGCCGGTCAGGTCGCTTGGCATGCGGGTCGAAAAGTCGCCTTTCTTCAAGGCGATGAGCACCTCAAGCAAACGTTTGGCGTCGAGTTCGTCCCTCAGCTCGGTACTGGTGTTCATCAGGTTTCCTTGTGTCGAATCGGTTGTAACGTGTGCGTTGCGCGGTGTCGCCGCCGATGTGCTGCCCAGCCTCGAGCGATGTGCTCGCGGCCGCGACGGCAAAGGGGGCTGACTTTATTTCTAGTTGGAAAAGAAAATTGATTTTGCGTGAAAGGCAGGGAGCAGGCAATTGCTTCGTTTTTCACCGGGACCCAAACCATGTTTGGATTTGATTTTTCTCAAACCTAGCGCAGGACGGAGCGCCACGGCGGGGTCGGCCGCGACACTCATTTTCCTTGCTGGAGTTCCTTCTTGCGGCGCGTGGCCGGCCGCTTGAACTGTCCACCGACGAGAGGTGGCGTTGTGCCCTTCGCCGCCCGGCGCTCTGACGCGACGTGAATGGGCGCCATCAGGCGTTCGAAGGCCTTGATTCCGTCGGGACCGACCGGGCTGTCCTCGAGCGGGATCCGGACGTTGACGGAAGTGCCCTTTTCCTGCTCGGTCTCGATGTCGAGCTCGCCGCCGAGGGTCGCCACCCTTTCCTTGATGCCCACGAGGCCGAAGGAATTCGACTTGCGCCGGCAATTCGGATAGATGCCGACGCCGTTGTCGGCCACCCGCATGTGCAGTTCGGATTCGGTCCGCACCACCTCGATGGTGGTCTTGGTGGCGCGCGCATGCCTGAACACGTTGTTGAGCGACTCCTGCAGGATCCGGAACAGCGCGGTGGCGCGGTTGTCGTCGACGACGATTTCCTCGTCGGACATGACGAGGTCGCAGGTGATGCCGGTGCGGCGCTGGAACTCCTTCACCTGCCATTCGATGGCGGCGTTGAGGCCGAGGTCCAGCACCGTCGGCCGCAGGTTGTTGATAATGGCCCGCATGGCCTTCATGGTCGAGTCGATGTGGTCGAGCACGCCGTTGATCTTGCTGTTGAGCTTCGGATGGCTGCCGGTGCGCGCATGCAGCATCGCGATGTCGATGCGCAGGGCAAGCAGGTTTTGTCCGAGTTCGTCATGGATCTCGCGGGCGATGCGCTTGCGCTCGTCTTCCTTGATGCGTTCCTGGTAGCTCGCGAGCTGGCGCAATTCTTCCTGCGACTGGCGCAGCGCCTGCTCCGCCTGCTTGCGCTCCTGGATGTGCTGCAGGTCCAGCTTGCGCTGGGCGGTCAGGTCGATGTTGAGCTGCTCGAGCTCCTGTTTCTGGTGCTGCAGCTGCAGGTTCTTCTTGGCCAGCTCGACGAACACGGCGACCTTGGTCTGCAGGATCTGGGGAATGATGGGGGTGAACAGGTAGTCCACCGCGCCCTTCTGGTAACCCTTGAGCCGGTGGATCTCGTCGGCGTAGTGGGCGGTGACGAAGATGATGGGGACGGAAGCCGACCGAGGATGGGAGTGAATCGCCTCCGCGGTTTCGAAGCCGTCCATGCTCGGCATGCTGACGTCGAGCAGGATCACCGCGAAGTCGTGCTTCAGCACATGGCGCAGGGCCTCCTCGCCCGAACGCGCCGTGATGACCTGGTAGTCACTCTGGTGCGTGAGCAGGGTCGACAAGGCCAGTAGGCTTGCCGAGTCGTCATTGACCAACAAGACTTTCGGAATAAACACGCGTGCAACGGCCCAAGAAAAACGAAGGCGGCCCGACGTCATCAGGCAGCGCCTCGCTGAAGGCACCGCCCTTGACCATGAGACCGCCTGCCGGTGGTGGAGCGACTTGCCGTATCGGGCGCGGCAGGAAGGCGCGTCGTTGACGCGCGCAGCCTGGGCGCACCAGCACTGGCAAGAATGTCAAATGTGTCGACGGAACTTTAGCACAGTTCAAAACCGGCGTAGGTGGGGATAATGCGGCGGCTTGTTTTAAAGCAAGAGCGATGCATTCTTTGTGGCAGGAGTGCAGACGCCCCCTTGCGCTCTTGTAAAAACCAGTATTCGTGGAAAGAAAATCGCCGGCAGGAACCCATTAAAGGATTCCCTGCCGGCGATTTTATTGCCTTGCATCAACTTTCAGCAAGCGATGCACTGCGATGAACGGATCAACCCTGGCGGGCCGTGGCCTGCACCAGATTTTGCGGACGACTGGTTTCCAGCCACTTGCGTACCCGGCCCGCATCGGCAAGACGGGAATCCTTGCCCTTGGAATCGAGGAAGACCATGACGACCGGGCGGTTATCGATGCGGGTATGCATCAGCAGGCAACGACCGGCTTCGGTGATGTAACCCGTCTTTTGGAGATCGATGTCCCAGTTGGAATTCATGACCAGCCGGTTGGAATTCATGTAGTTGATCGTGTAGCGTCCCGCGCTGACGGCATATTTGTCGTCGGTGGAGTATTCGCGGATGAGCGCATGCTGGTGGGCAACCGCCACCAGCTTGGCGAGATCGCGGGCGCTGGCGGTGTTCTGGCTGGACAGGCCGGTGGAATCGACATAGTGCGTGTCGTTCATGCCGAGCGCCTTGGCCTTGGCATTCATTGCCGCGACGAACGCCGGAAGACCGCCGGGGTAATGGCGGCCCAGCGCCGACGCTGCGCGGTTTTCGGAACTCATGAGCGCGATGTGCAGCATGTCCGTGCGTGACATGGTGGAACCGACGCGCAGGCGCGAACTGCTGAATTTTTCGCGGTCGACGTCGGCATCGCTGACTTCAAGCACTTCATCCATGTTTTGCTTGCCTTCCAGCACAATGAGCGCCGTCATCAACTTGGTCAGGGAAGCGATGGGCAGCGGGACGCTGGCATTCTTTTCGTAAAGCACCTGGGACGTCTGGGCATCGACCACGATCGCGGCATTCGACCTGAGGGCGAGCGGGTCGCGGGTGGCATTGAGCCCGGCGAGGTCGCCGGCGGTGTAGACCGGGGCGGCCGCGGGTGCGGGCGCGTAGGAGGCGCGGTGCATGCCGGCCTTCTGCACGAGGCTGGCGCGGGCGACGGGAACGGCAGCATGGCTGGCAAGGTGATGCCTGCCATGCTGGCGATGATGGACTTTTTGCTGTGCGGCCTTGACCGGCTTCTTGCGGGTCTTGTGCGCGGTGCTGGCAGTCGCGGCGGGCGCGGCGACTGCAAGAATGACGAAAGAAACGAGTATTCCCAGCGCGGATTTGGACATCTGCACTCTCCCTGATCTTGCAAGCGGACATTATATCTTGCAGTGTAGCAAAATAGTGAAAATCAGCAAGAAAATGAAGAGCTTAGCACGGGGAATTAAACAAGTTTCTGATTTTTAATTGATTCCTCGCAAATGTCCTTTATCGAGGGAAAATGCCGGGCCGGCCGGTCCTTACAAGGCGTCCGCGATCGCCTTGCCGAGATCCTGGGTGCTGGCCTTTCCGCCCATGTCCGGCGTGAGGGGCGCGTGCCCGGGTCCGGCGGCCAGCACCTTCTCGATCGCCGCCAGCACCGCCGCGCCGGCTTCGGCGTAGCCGAGGTGCTCGAGCATCATCGCGCCGCACCAGATCTGGCCGATCGGATTGGCGATTCCCTTGCCCGCGATGTCCGGCGCCGAGCCGTGCACCGGCTCGAACAGCGAAGGGTAAAGTCGCTCGGGGTTGATGTTGGCCGATGGCGCAATGGCGATGGTGCCGGTGCAGGCCGGCCCGAGGTCGGACAGGATGTCGCCGAAGAGGTTGGATGCCACCACCACGTCGAAGCGGTCGGGATGGCGCACGAAATGCGCCGTCAGGATGTCGATGTGGAATTTGTCCCAGTGCACGTCGGGATAGGACTTCGCCATGGCTTCCACGCGTTCGTCCCAGTAAGGCATGGTGATCGAGATGCCGTTCGACTTGGTGGCGGACGTCAGGTGCTTCTTCGGCCGGCGCTGCGCCAGGTCGAAGGCGAATTTCAGGATGCGGTCCACGCCCTTGCGGGAAAACACGCTTTCCTGGAACACGATCTCCCGCTCGGTGCCCTCGTACATCCGCCCCCCGACCGAGGAGTACTCGCCTTCCGTGTTTTCGCGCACCACGTAGAAATCGATGTCGCCCGGCTTGCGGTTGGCGAGCGGCGACGGCACGCCGGGCATCAGCCGGCACGGACGCAGATTCACGTACTGGTCGAACTCGCGCCGGAACTTCAGCAGCGACCCCCAGAGCGACACATGGTCGGGCACCGTATCCGGCCAGCCGACCGCGCCGAAGAAGATGGCGTCGTGCCCGCCGATCCGGTCCTTCCAGTCGTCGGGCATCATCTGGCCGTGTTTGGCGTAATAGTCGCAGGAAGCGAAATCGAATTCGTCGAAGCGCAGGTCGATGCCGAACTTGCGCGCGGCGGCATCCAGCGCGCGCAGGCCTTCGGGAACGACTTCCTTGCCGATGCCGTCTCCGGCGATCACGGCGATGCGATGTTGGGTCATGTTGCTTTTCCTTTCAATCGACGAAGCGGGTGAACGTGGAGACAGGCTCCCGTTCCGTGACAAGCGAGTTCTCGATGCGCGCGGGATCGGCATAGCCGAGCGACATGCCGCACACGACCATTTCGTTTTCCGGCAGGCCGAGCACGCCGCCGATGATCTTGTGGAACTGGGTGAATGCCGCCTGGGGGCAGGTATCGAGTCCGCGGCCGCGCGCCGCGACCATGATGTTCTGCAGGAACATGCCGTAGTCCAGCCACGACCCCTGCTCCATGATGCGGTCGATGGTGAAGATGAAGCCGACTGGCGCATCGAAGAAAAGATAGTTGCGGCCGTGCTGGGCGTGCATGCCGGTCTTGTTGTCGCGGGTCAGCCCGAGCAGCGAATACAGATCCCAGCCGACCTTGCGGCGGCGGTCGATGTAGGGCGCCACCCATTCGCGCGGATAGTAGGCGTACTCTTCGGCGTGCTCCTTCGCCAGGGCGGGATCGTTGTGCGCGCGCATGACCTCGGCGGAAAGCTTTTCCTTGGTGGCGCCGGTCAGCACGTAGACCTTCCACGGCTGGGTATTGGTGCCCGAGGGCGCGCGCGATGCCACGCTCAGGATGGCCTCGATGTCCTCGCGCGCCACCCGCGTCTCGAGGAAGGCGCGGATGGAGCGGCGGGAGGTGATTGCCTCGTCGACGAGGCGCTGCTGTTCGGTCTGTATCATGGTGCGGTAACCTCGATGCGTTGAAGGAGTTGGCGCATGGCGTCCGGTATCGCCGCCGGCCGGCGGGTCTCGCGGTCGACATACACGTGCACGAAATGCCCCTGGGCCGCGGCGCTTTGCTCATCGCCCCGGAAGATGCCGACCTCGTAGCGCACGCTGGACTTGCCCAGCTTGGACACGCGGATGCCGGCACTCACCTGGTCGGGAAAGGCCACCGGGGCAAAGTAATTGCACTGGGTCTCGATGACCAGCCCGATCACCGGGCTGCGCTCGATCTCGAGCGCGCCATTGACGATCAGGAACTGGTTCACCGCGGTGTCGAACCAGCTATAGTAGACCACGTTGTTCACGTGGCCGTAGGCATCGTTGTCCATCCACCGGGTGGTGATGGGATGAAAATGCTTGTAGTCGCTTCGTGTTCCGGCTTCCGGTCGCATGAGTTTCTTTCTTTCATTTCCTGGAGATGACGAGCGCCACTCCGATCACGGCCAACAGCATGCCGGCGATGCCGGTCATGCTGAACGCCTCCCCGAACATGACCCACGCCATCACCGCGGTGGTCGGCGGGGTCAGATACATCAGGCTCGATATGCGCGTCGCGGCGCTCGTGCGGATCAGCGCGAACAGCAGGAAGATCGCGCCGATCGACAAGGCGAGGATGGACCACAGCAAGGAGCCGATGAACTGCGGCGTCCAATGCACCCGGTCCAGCGACGGCGTCAATCCCTCCGTCGCCACGGCGAAGGGAAGCACCACCAGGATCGACGCCACGAACTGGATCAGCGTGCCGGTGCGCAGGTCGAAGCTCGCGCAATAGCGCTTCTGGTAAAGCGTTCCGGCAGTGATCGACAGCAGGGCAAGCACGCACAGCGTCAGGCTTTGCCATGACAGGCCGATCAGCGACATCTTGTTCGCCACCACCAGGCCGACGCCACCGATGCCGAACGCCAGGCCCAGCCATTGGCGGCCGCTCACGCGCTCGCCCACCAGCGGGGCGGCGAATGCCGTCAGGATGGGCTGCATGCCGACGATCAGGGCGGAAAGCCCGGCCGGCATGCCCATCTTGATCGCGCACCAGACGCCGGCCAGATAGCCTGCCTGTACCAGGATGCCCGCCACCGCGACGTGATGGATGCGCCCCGTCGGCCAGGGCGCGCGCATCAGCACCACCAGGGGCAACAGGATGACAACCACCCCGGCGAAACGCAGCAGCAGGAAGGTCAGCGCCGGCGAGTAAGGCAGGCCGTACTTGGCAACGATGAAGCCGGTGCTCCAGATGAGCACGAACAGCAAGGGCATGGCGGCCAGCCATGCGCTCGCGGCGGCGGATGGACGGGAAGTCGGGACGTCGTTGGAGGCAATCTTCATGCGGCGATCGGGATGCGGGTGTATCGGGAAAGGATGCCGATAGTCTGGACATGCACCGCCACGGTGTCTTGGATGTTCTTGCCATATCCGCCGGCCATGGCCGCCGCCACAGGGATGCCGCGCTCGCGCGCCCGGGACATCACCAGGTGATCGCGGCGCCCGAGGCCGTCGAGGGTCAGCTTCAGGCGGCCGAGCCGGTCGCCTTCGTGCGGATCGGCGCCGGCAAGGAAGATGATCAGGCCGGGATCGAAACGCCTGAACATCCGGTCGAGCGCATCGTCCAGCGCGGACAGGTAATCGGCATCGCCCGTGCCGTCGGGCAGGGCGACGTCGAGGTCGCTGGCTTCCTTCCGAAACGGATAGTTGTGCTCGCCATGCAGGGACAGGGTGAATACCGAATCGTCGTTGCCGAGGATGGCGGCCGTGCCATTCCCCTGGTGGACGTCGAGGTCGACGATCGCGACCTTGTCCACCCGACGCTCGGCCTGCATCAGGCGCGCGGCGATCGCGGCGTCGTTGAACACGCAGAATCCTTCGCCGTGGTCGGCATACGCATGATGGGTGCCGCCGGCGAGATTGGCCGCCACGCCATCGGTCATTGCCGCCCTGCAGGCTTCGATGGTGGCGCCGGCCGAGCGCCGCGAACGCTCCACCATCTGCGGCGACCAGGGAAAGCCGATGGTGCGCTGCTCCAGCGGCGACAGTTCGCCCTTGGAGACCCTCGCTATATAAAGAGGGTGATGCGCCAGGGCAAGCACCCCATCGGTGGCAGGCGAGGCCTCGTGGAAGGTAACGTTCGGATTGCTGGCACGGATGCCTTCCCTCAGCAACCGGTATTTCTGCATGGGAAAACGGTGACCCGCCGGCAGGGGCAGCACGAAGTGGTCGCTGTAGAAGGCTTTCAAGGCAATGCCTATCTGGGCAAGGAGTTCGAAGGTGTCGTGGAGCAGCCAGGAGGGAACAAGTTTAGCATGCGAACGAACGTGCGATTCGGCGCCGCCCATGGACGATCCGCTGAGGAGCGCCATAGAGTTCATCATTCCCGGCGTCAACTATGAAGGCAATAGAAAACTTTTTGGTGCAGAGCACAAAAAATTGTTGACATCACATCCGCCATCATTAAAATACGCTTTGTTGCGACGCACAATATCCATTTGAGGCATCGCCAAGACCAAAAGTTTTTTCAATTCTCTCAAGGAGCCGTCATGTTCATCACCCCTGAAAATATCTCTGCCGCATCCAAAGCCAGCATCGAAAAGAACGTCGCGCTGCTGTCCAGCCTCACCAGCAAGTACATCGAAAGCGTCGAGCAGGTGGTAGACCTGAACATCACCTCCCTGAAGCAATCCCTGGAAGAGTCCAACGCCGCCGCCAAGCAGTTCTTCGCTGCCAAGGACGCGCAAGAGTTCTTCGCCCTGGCGACCGCCCAGACCCAACCGAACGCCGAGAAGGCCATCGCTTACGGCCGCAACCTCGCCGGCATCGCCGCCACCGTTGGCGCCGAGATCAGCAAGGTCACCGAAGCACAGATCGCCGACACCAGCGCCAAGGTCCTCGGCCTCGTCGAAGAGCTGACCAAGAACGCCCCCGCAGGCAGCGAGAACGTGGTTGGCTTCTTCAAGTCCGCCATCGGCAACGCCAGCGCCGGCTACGAGCAGTTCAACAAGAGCGCCAAGCAAGCCGCTGAAGTCATCGAGACCAACCTGAACAACGCCGTGAGCCAGTTCGCTCCGGCAGCCAAGGCGGCAAAGGCCAAGAAGGCAGTCTAAGTCTTCGCCGTACCCTCCTCCGCTCGCATCCGCAGGCCTCGCCTCCGGATGCCGCAACAACCCCGCGCAACGCGGGGTTTTTTTTCGCGCCTTCCTGATGCATGAAGCGCGTGCGCCACGTGGCCGCCGGACCGCAAGCACCACGCATGGGCATTCCCGATATTGATTTCACCATGATCAGGCAGCATGCACCGCCATGTTGCGCTTCATGCCCCTCCTTCATCCGACTTATCTCAAAAAGCGCACCATCCGGGTCCGCGCGATGTGGCACGCAAAGTGCTAAATCGTTCCTGCGAGTCATCGCGCAAGACCACATAAACCACTCACTCGTAGGAGTCTCACATGTCCCGTCGCACCCTCATGAAGGCGACCGCCGTCGGCGCCCTGCTGCTCGCCGCTTCCGCCTGGATGCCGCAAGCGATCGCCGCCGATACCATCAAGGTCGGCATCCTGCACTCCCTGTCCGGAACGATGGCCATCTCCGAAACCTCGCTGAAGGACGTCGCGCTGATGACGATCGACGAGATAAACGCCAAGGGCGGCGTGATGGGCAAGAAGCTCGAAGCCGTGGTCGTGGACCCCGCGTCCAACTGGCCGCTGTTCGCCGAGAAGGCCCGCCAGCTGGTGAGCCAGGACAAGGTCTCCGTGGTGTTCGGCTGCTGGACCTCGGTGTCGCGCAAATCGGTCCTGCCGGTCTTCAAGGAGCTCAACAGCCTGCTGTTCTATCCGGTGCAGTACGAGGGCGAGGAACTCGAGAAGAACGTCTTCTACACCGGCGCGGCGCCCAACCAGCAGGCGATCCCTGCGGTGGAATACCTGATGTCCAAGGACGGCGGCGGCGCCAAGCGCTTCGTGCTGCTGGGCACGGACTACGTCTATCCGCGCACCACCAACAAGATCCTGCGCGCCTTCCTGAAGTCCAAGGGCGTCAAGGAATCGGACATCGATGAGGTCTACACGCCCTTCGGCCACTCCGACTACCAGACCATCGTGGCGAACATCAAGAAGTTCTCCGCCGGCGGCAAGACCGCGGTGATCTCGACTATCAACGGCGATTCCAACGTGCCCTTCTACAAGGAACTCGGCAACGCCGGACTGAAGGCGACCGATGTGCCGGTCGTAGCCTTCTCGGTGGGCGAGGAAGAACTGCGTGGCGTGGACACCAAGCCGCTGGTCGGTCACCTCGCCGCCTGGAATTACTTCCAGTCGGTGAAGAACCCGGTGAACGAAGCCTTCATCAAGAAGTGGAAGGAATACGCTGTCGCCAAGAAGCTGCCGAATGCGAACACCGTCGTCACCAACGACCCGATGGAAGCCACCTATGTCGGCATCCACATGTGGGCGCAGGCGGTCGAGAAGGCCAAGTCAACCGACACCGACAAGGTGATCGCTGCCATGGGCGGCCAGACCTTCAAGTCGCCCTCGGGCTTCGACTTGGTGATGGACAAGACCAACCACCACCTGCACAAGCCGGTGATGATCGGCGAGATCAAGCCCGACGGCCAGTTCAACGTGGTGTGGAAGACCAAGGGCCCGATCCGCGCGCAGCCCTGGAGCCCCTTCATCGCCGGCAACGAAAGCAAGCAAGGCATGTAATGCATGTGCAAGCAGCTTCCGGCGCGCCGCGCCGGAGCTGTCTGCATGACGAGCCGGAGCGTGGTGCTTCACCCTCCGGCTTTTTCATGCCGGCGCGCGCATGCAGGAACGCCGCCGGGCAGCGTGCACCACGAACCACGACGACATGAATCCCATGAAAACCACCAAGATCCTGCTTGCTCTCCTGCTCTTGCTGCAGGCGCTGGGCGCGCAAGCGGCCATTGAGGCCGGATTGCTCAAGCCGCTCGCCGGCGACGATCCCGATGCGCGCATCGAGTCGGTCAACAAGATCGCCGCGCTCGCCAGCGACGACGCCTACAAGGTCCTGAGCGCGATCAAGAACGACGCGCTGTTTGCAACGCCTGACGGACAGGTGTTCGTCATCGAGGACGGCAAGGCCTTCGACCCGGCGACTGGCAAGACCGGCGCCCCGCCCGACGGCGCCGATGCGATCACGGTGAACAACCGCCTGCGTGGCGCGGTGGAAGCGGCGCTATCGGGATTCCGCCTGCTTTCCAAGGATCCGAACGAACGCCATGCCGCCGCCGAGGCGATGCAAAAGAACGCCGACCCCGGCCAGCTGCCGCTCATCCGCCAGGCGCTGGCGAAGGAAACCGACCCCAACATCAAGGCCCTGCTGGCGATGGCGGAAGCCACCGCCAACCTGCAATCGCCGGACGCGGCCGCCCGCAAGGCCGCGGTGCAGGCCCTCGCGGACAGCAGCAACGCCAACCTCAAGCCGGTGCTGGCGCAGATGCTCGAGAAGAACGGCGAAGGCAGCTACAACGAGCCGGACGAAGGCGTGCGCGTGGCGGCCGTGGCCACCATCAGCGCGATCAATGCCCGCCTTGCGCGCACGGAATTCTTCGGCAACCTGTTCTATGGCATCTCGCTCGGCAGCGTGCTGCTGCTGGCGGCGCTCGGCCTGGCGATTACCTTCGGCCTGATGGGAATCATCAACATGGCGCACGGCGAACTGCTGATGATCGGCGCCTACACGACCTATGTTTGCCAGCTGATGTTCCGCACATATTTCCCGGGCGCGGTGGACTGGTACCTCGTCACCGCCCTGCCTGCCGCCTTCCTGGTCGCGGCGGCCGTCGGCATCGCGCTGGAACGCACGGTGATCCGCTGGCTCTATGGCAGGCCGCTGGAAACCCTGCTCTGCACCTGGGGCATCAGCCTGATGCTGATGCAGCTGGTGCGCTCGATCTTCGGCGCGCAGAACGTGGAAGTCGCGAATCCCTCCTGGATGTCGGGCGGCGTCACCGTCATGGGTTCGCTGGTGCTGTCCTGGAACCGCATCGTCATCATCTTCTTCGCGCTGTTCGTGGTCGGGGCGGTATGGCTGATCCTGAACAAGACACGCCTCGGCCTGTTCCTGCGCGCAGTGACGCAGAACCGCCGCATGGCTGACTGCGTCGGCGTCTCGACCGGCAAGATCGACATGCTGACCTTCGGCCTCGGTTCCGGCATCGCCGGACTCGGCGGCGTCGCGCTGTCCCAGCTCGGCAACGTCGGGCCGGACCTGGGGCAAGGCTATATCGTCGATTCCTTCATGGTGGTGGTGCTGGGCGGCGTCGGCCAGCTTGCCGGCACGGTGATCGCCGCCATCGGCCTCGGCGAAGTCAACAAGTTTCTCGAACCGGTGGCCGGCGCGGTGCTCGCCAAGATCGCCATCCTGGTCTTCATCATCGTCTTCATCCAGAAGCGGCCGCAGGGCCTGTTCGCCATGAAAGGCAGGAGCGCGGAATGACATCCTCTTTCTCTTCCCTCTTTTCGCGCCCGGCATGGGCCGGCATCCTGGCTTGCGCCGCCGTGCTGGCGCTGCTGCCCATCCTCAACCTCAGCTTCCCCGCAGGGCATGCGCTGCACGTGTCGGGCTACACCGTGGCGCTGGTCGGCAAGTTCATGTGCTACGCCATGGCCGCACTGGCCCTCGACCTCGTGTGGGGCTACACCGGCATCCTGTCGCTCGGCCACGGCGTGTTCTTCGCGCTCGGCGGCTATGCGCACGGCATGTACCTGATGCGCGCGATCGGACACGACGGCGTGTACCAGAGCAACCTGCCGGACTTCATGGTCTTCCTCGACTGGAAGAGCTATCCCTGGTACTGGTCGTTCACCGATCATTTCGGCTTTGCCATGCTGCTTGTCGTGCTCGCGCCGGGATTGCTGGCGTTCGCGTTCGGCTTCTTCGCCTTCCGCTCGCGCATCAAGGGGGTGTACTTCTCCATCATCACCCAAGCCATGACCTTCGCCTTCATGCTGCTCTTCTTCCGCAACAATACCGGCTTCGGCGGCAACAACGGTTTCACCGACTTCAAGCGCATCCTCGGCTTCACCATCACCGCGCCCGCCACCAAGGCGGTCCTTTACCTGATCACGCTGGCCGCCCTGCTCGGTGCGCTGCTGCTCTGCCGCTGGATCGTCACGTCCAAGCTCGGCCGGGTGCTGCAGGCGGTGCGCGATTCCGAGTCGCGCCTGATGTTCATCGGCTACAACCCGCTGTGGTTCAAGCTCTTCGTATGGACGCTGTCGGCGGTCCTGTGCGGCATCGCCGGTGCGCTGTACGTGCCGCAGGTGGGCATCATCAACCCTTCGGAAATGTCGCCGGGGAATTCCATCGAAATGGTGATCTGGGCGGCGGTCGGCGGACGCGGCACCTTGCTCGGCCCCATCATCGGCGCCTTCTCCGTGAACGGCCTGAAAAGCTGGTTCACCGCCGCCTTCCCCGACCTCTGGCTCTACGCCCTCGGCGCCATCTTCATCCTGGTGACCCTGTTCCTGCCGCAAGGCATCCTGGGGCTGGTCGACCGATTCCGAAAAAGCAAGGAGACGGCATGAACGACGTCCTCAAACCCGGCCAGACCTACGACAGCAAGGATCACGCGGAACACGGCTTCAGCTATGGCCGGCCGAAGCAGGATGGCGTGGACACCACCCATGGCGCCATCCTCTACCTCGAAGACATCACCGTGTCCTTCGATGGCTTCAAGGCGCTGAACAAGCTCAACCTCGACATCTCGGTCGGTGAACTGCGCTGCATCATCGGCCCCAACGGCGCGGGCAAGACCACCATGATGGATGTCATTACCGGAAAGACGCGGCCTACCTCCGGCACCGCCTACTTCGGCCAGACCTTCGACCTGACGAAGATGACCGAGTACCACATCGCCGACGCAGGCATCGGCCGCAAGTTCCAGCGTCCCACGGTGTTCGAGCACCACACCGTGTTCGAGAACCTCGAACTGGCGATGAAGATGAACAAGCGCGTCAAGCCGACGCTGTTCTTCCGCCTGAGCGCCGAACAGCGCGACAAGATCGACGCCATCCTCAAGCTCATCCGCCTCGAAGGCCATCATCACCGCCCCGCCGGCCTGCTCTCGCACGGGCAAAAGCAGTGGCTGGAGATCGGCATGCTGCTCATGCAGGAACCGCAATTGCTGCTGCTCGACGAACCGGTGGCCGGCATGTCGGACGCGGAAACCGAGCGCACCGCCGAACTGCTCAATGAACTGCGCGGCAAGCATTCCATCGTGGTGGTGGAGCACGACATGGCCTTCGTGACGGAGATCGCGCGCGACGGCCAGGTGACGGTGCTGCATGAAGGCTCGGTGCTCGCGGAGGGAAGCATGCAGGCAGTGCAGGCGAATGAGCGGGTGATCGAGGTGTATTTGGGACGGTAAGGGGATGGCGTATGGCGCCTCGCTCCAGGCAGACGGAGGACGGCCCATCAACCCGATCATTCCGCCAACTCCTCTGTCATTCCCGCGAAGGCGGGAATGAGAGGAAGAAGCAGGAATGACGGCAACTACAGCGGCAACAGCCCAAAGGAATGAACACATGCTCCAAGTCGAAGCCTTGAACCAATACTACGGCTCCTCCCACACCCTGCGCGGCGTGTCGCTGACACTAAAGAAAGGCGAATGCCTCGCCCTGCTGGGCCGCAACGGCGTAGGCAAGACCACCCTCCTCAAATGCCTGATGGGCGTGCTTCCCACCGCGGGCGGCAGCGTCAAGCTCGACGGCAGGGACGTCACGCGCCTCAAGCCGCATGAGCGCGCCGGACTCGGCATCGCCTACGTACCCCAGGGCCGCGAGATCTTCGCGCGCCTGACCGTCGAGGAAAACCTGATGATGGGCATGGCGGTCAAGCCAGGCCGCCAGGCAACGGGCATCCGCGGGGAAATCTACGAGCTGTTCCCGGTGCTCAAGGACATGCTGCACCGGCGCGGCGGCGACCTGTCCGGCGGACAGCAGCAGCAGCTGGCGATCGCGCGGGCGCTGCTCGCCGATCCGCGCCTGATCATCCTCGACGAGCCGACCGAAGGCATCCAGCCGTCAATCATCAAGGACATCGGCCGCGTCATCCGCCTGCTGCGCGAACGCGGCGACATGGCCATCCTGCTGTGCGAGCAATACTTCGATTTCGCCCACGAACTTGCCGACAAGTTCATCGTGATGTCGCGCGGCGAAGTGGTCGCCTCCGGCGCGCAGGCGGACATGAACAACGAACACGTGAAGCGGCACTTGGCGGTATAGTCGAGCCATGAAACGATTCGACGATTCGCCGCATGCTCCGGCGAAACAGCATTGGCATGCCCGGCTTTCGCTCGGCATCGCGCGCGCCGGAGATGCGAGCCGCCTGATGGAACGCAACCACCAGGGGCCGCTGCGCGTTCAGAAGCCGCTTTATCCGGAAGGGAACGCGGTATGCCATACCATCATCGTGCATCCGCCCGGCGGCGTGGTCGGCGGCGACCAGCTTGCCATCAATGCCGTCATTGCCGAAGGCGCGCATGCCCTGCTGGCCACGCCGGGGGCAGGCAAGTGGTACAAGTCGAACGGGCATGAGTCGCGCCAGCAGGTGACGCTCGAGGTCGGCCGCGGCGCGACGCTGGAATGGCTGCCGCAGGAAACCATCTTCTTCGACCGGGCGCGCGTTCAGCTCGAGCATGCCGTCACGCTCGCGGAAGACGCCGCGTATATCGGCATGGAAATCCTTTGCTTCGGCCGCAGCGCTTCCGGCGAAACCTTCGGCGAAGGCCGCGTGACGCAAGCCACCAGCATCCGCCGCGGCGGCAAGCTGGTCTGGTTCGAGCAGGGCGCGATCGATGCCGCCACGCCCGCCATGCGCAGCCCGCTCGGCCTTGCCGGCAACACGGTATGCGCAACCCTGATCGCCGCCGGCAAGCCGTTGGCGCCCGCGCTCGTCGCCGCGCTGCGCGCGCTGGCGCCCGGGGAGATCGGCGTGACGCAGATGAAAACCCTTGTCGTGGTGCGCCACCTCGGAAACAGCAGCCAGAGCGCGCGCCGGCTGATGCTGGAAGCCTGGCGCCTGCTGCGGCCGGCGATCGCGGGCCGCGAGGCCGTGGTGCCGCGCATCTGGAATACCTGATTGATCAACACCGGAGGACAGCCATGGAGCTGACGCCAAGAGAAAAAGACAAACTCCTGATCTTCACCGCCGCCCTGCTGGCCGAGCGCCGCAAGGCGCGCGGACTCAAGCTGAACTACCCCGAAGCCGTAGCGCTGATCTCTGCCGCCATCATGGAAGGCGCGCGCGACGGCAAGAGCGTGGCCGAACTCATGTCCGAGGGAACGAAGGTGCTCAGCCGCGACGATGTCATGGATGGCATCGCGGACATGATTCCCGAAATCCAGGTGGAAGCCACCTTCCCCGACGGCACCAAGCTGGTCACCGTCCATCACCCGATCCCCTGACGAGGAGCGCCATGATTCCAGGAGAAATGCTGATCGAGCCCGGCGAGATCGAACTCAACGCCGGCCGCGCCACCGCCACGGTGACGGTCGCCAACAGCGGCGACCGCCCGATCCAGGTCGGGTCCCACTTCCATTTCTACGAGGTCAATCCGGCATTGCGCTTCGAGCGCGAGACGGCCTACGGCATGCGGCTCAACATCGCCGCCGGCACGGCGGTACGCTTCGAGCCGGGCCAGGAGCGCACCGTGGAACTCGTCGCGCTGGCCGGCGACCGCCGCGTGTACGGCTTCAACGGCAAGGTCATGGGGAGGCTGAAATGAGCACGATTTCCCGGCAGGCCTATGCGGAAATGTTCGGCCCGACCACCGGCGACCGCGTGCGCCTGGCCGACACCGAACTGCTGATCGAAGTGGAAAAGGATTACACCACCTACGGCGAGGAAGTGAAGTTCGGCGGCGGCAAGGTCATCCGCGATGGCATGGGCCAGTCCCAGCGGCCGCATCGCGAAGTCATGGACACTGTGATCACCAACGCGCTGATCGTCGACCACTGGGGCATCGTCAAGGCCGACATCGGCATCAAGAACGGCCTGATCGCCGGTATCGGCAAGGCGGGCAATCCCGACATCCAGCCGAACGTCACGATGGCGATCGGCGGCGCGACCGAGATCATCGCGGGCGAAGGCATGATCGTCACCGCCGGCGGCATCGATTCGCACATCCACTTCATCTGCCCGCAGCAGATCGAGGAAGCCTTGATGTCGGGCGTGACCACGATGCTCGGCGGCGGCACCGGCCCGGCGGTCGGCACGGCGGCGACCACCTGCACGCCGGGGCCATGGCATCTCCATTCCATGCTGTCGGCGGCCGAAGCGTTTCCCATGAACCTCGGTTTCCTCGGCAAGGGCAACGTGTCGCTGCCGCTGCCGCTCGAGGAACAGATCCGCGCCGGCGCCATCGGCCTCAAGCTGCACGAGGACTGGGGCACCACGCCGGCGGCCATCGACAACTGCCTCGCGGTCGCGGACCGCATGGACATCCAGGTGGCGATCCACACCGACACGCTGAACGAAGGCGGCTTCCTCGAACATACCCTGGCGGCGTTCAAGGACCGCACCATCCATACCTTCCACACCGAGGGCGCGGGCGGCGGCCATGCGCCGGACATCATCGCCGCGGTGGGCGAAGCGAACGTGCTGCCCTCGTCCACCAATCCGACGCGTCCCTACACCGTCAACACGCTCGACGAACATCTCGACATGCTGATGGTCTGCCACCACCTCGATCCTGCCATTGCGGAAGACATTGCCTTCGCGGAATCGCGCATCCGGCGCGAAACCATCGCCGCGGAAGACATCCTGCATGACATCGGCGCGATTTCCATGATGTCCTCCGACTCGCAGGCGATGGGCCGGGTGGGCGAGGTCATCCTGCGCACCTGGCAGACGGCGCACAAGATGAAGACGCAGCGCGGCGCGCTGGGCGAGGATTCGAGCCGCAACGACAATTTCCGGGTCAAGCGCTACATCGCCAAATACACCATCAATCCCGCCATCACGCACGGCATCTCGCACGTGGTCGGCTCGCTGGAACCGGGAAAGATCGCCGACATCGTGCTCTGGAAACCCGCCTTCTTCGGCGTCAAGCCGTCGATGATCCTCAAGAGCGGCATGATCGCCGCGGCGCAGATGGGCGATCCGAATGCCTCCATCCCCACGCCGCAGCCGGTGCATTACCGCATGATGTTCGGCGCCTACGGCGGCGGCCTGAAGACTTCCTTCACCTTCGTGTCGCAGGCCGCCTATGACGCCGGCATCGGCGATGCCCTCAAGCTGGGCAAGACCCTGATCCCGGTAAGGAACACCCGCAAGGTGCGCAAGACCGACATGATCCACAACGGCGCCACGCCGAAGATGGAGGTCGATACCGAAACCTACGAGGTGCGCGCGGATGGCGAGCTGCTGGTCTGCGAACCGGCCAAGGTCCTGCCGATGGCGCAGCGTTATTTCCTGTTCTGACGAGGTGACCGCTTTCCCATGCTGACATTGCATACGAAGATCGAACGCGCCGAGCGCGTGGATGGAGAACTGGTATTGCCCTTCGAGCTGCGCGAGAAAAGCCGGCTGCGCGCCGAGCTCGACTCCGGCGAAGAGGTGGCGGTATTCACGGTACGCGGCACGGTGCTGCGCGACGGCGACCTGCTGAAGGGCGACGACGGCCGCGTGGTGCGGATACGCGCGGCGAAGGAGGCGACCTACCGGGTGACCTGCCCGTCGGCGAAGGACCTCCTGCGCTGCGCCTTCCACCTCGGCAACCGGCATACCCAGGCGCAAGTCGGCGGGGAAGCGGCGGCGCCCTTCCTGCGGATCCGCCGCGACCCGGTGCTCAAGGAAATGCTGGAAGGGCTCGGCGCCGCCGTGGTGGAGGAGCAGGCGCCCTTCGAGCCGGAGTCCGGCGCCTATGGCGGCGGCCACCAGCACGGGCATGACCATCATCCCCTGGCCCCTATCCCGGTGCGGCAAAAGATCCACCGCCCGTCCGACCGGGACTGAGATGCAGGCAGCCGCGCTCTTCCACCTGCTCCAGCTCGCAAGCCCATCGTTGCCGATCGGCGCCTACAGCTATTCCCAGGGCCTTGAGGCGGCGCTCGAGAAAGGCATCGTGCGCGACGAAGCCGGCGCGCGGGAATGGATCGCGGATGCCTTGCATCATGTCGTTGCCCGCTTCGAGGCGCCGGTGCTGTGGCGCCTCATGCAAGCCTTTGCGGCAGGCGACGCGGACGCGGTGGCGGCATGGACCGAGCGCTTCATCGCCGCGCGCGACACGGCCGAGTTCCGCGCTGAAACCATACAGATGGGCTTCTCGCTGGGCAAGCTTGCCGTCGAGCTCAAGCTGGGCGGCGAGGAGGCGCTGGCGATGCGCAACCTGCTGCAATCCCTGCCGGAGGTGCCCCTGCCCACGGCGTTCGCGTTTGCCGCCGTGGCGCTCGCGGTGCCGCCGGAAGCGGCCCTGCACGGCATGCTGTTTTCCTGGGCGGAGAACCAGGTGCTGGTCTGCGTGAAATCCGTGCCGCTCGGCCAGGTTGCCGGCCAGCGGCTGCTGCTGTCGCTGCGCCCGGACCTGGAAACGGCTGGCGCAATGGCGATGCGGCTCGAAGACCGCGAATTATCCAACTGGTCGCCTGGCCTGTCCCTGCTGTCGATGCAGCACGAGGACCAGTACAGCCGGCTCTACCGATCATAACCACGACCCTGAACATGACGACATCCAATCCCCTGCGAGTAGGCATCGGCGGCCCGGTGGGCTCCGGCAAGACGGCGCTATGCGAAATGCTGTGCAAGGCCATGCGCGAACGCTACGACATGGCGGTCATCACCAACGACATCTACACCAAGGAAGACATGGAGATCCTGCTGCGGGCCGACGCCCTGCCGGCGGAGCGCCTGATGGGCGTGGAAACCGGCGGCTGCCCGCACACCGCCATCCGCGAGGATGCTTCCATCAACCTCGAGGCCATCGCCCGCATGAGCGCTGACTTCCCTGACCTCGACCTGATCCTGGTGGAATCGGGCGGCGACAATCTCGCCGCCACCTTCAGCCCGGAGCTTTCGGACCTGACGATCTACGTCATCGACGTGGCGGGCGGCGAAAAAATTCCGCGCAAGGGCGGGCCGGGCATCACGCGTTCCGACCTGCTCATCATCAACAAGACCGACCTCGCGCCCTACGTCGGGGCCAACCTCGACATCATGGCAAGCGATGCGGAGCGCATGCGCGGCGACAAGCCTTTCGTGTTCACCAACCTGCGCAAGGGGGACGGCGTGGACAAGGTGGTGGATTTCATCCGCCGCCAGGGCCTGCTGGATGAAGTCCGGAAAGCATGAGCCAGGGGCCGAGTCCGGCGAATTTTGACTCAGATCAAGGAAATACCTCCCCCGGTCCCTAAGCTGGTCGCAAGGGCGTCATAGCGCGTTTCCTGACACGCCGCCGACGCCCGCCGACCCGCTCCACCGCCAAGGAGGCTGCCATGACCTACAAGACCGTGCTCGTCCACGTGGATCCCTCACCCCATGCCAGCTGCCGCATGCGCCTCGCGGCGGACATCGCGGCAAGGCATGGCGCCCACCTCGTCGGCGCGGCGATGACGGGCATTTCCCGCTTCGCCTACCCGGTGGCGGCAGCGGGCCACGCCGATCCCTACCTCGTCGAGACCCTCGCCCATCTCGATCGCCTCGCGCGCTCCCGGGCGGAGCAGGCGCTCGACGCCTTCCGGGCGATCGCCGACACCTTCCAGCCCCTGTCCTACGAAGCCACGCTGTTCAGCGACGAGCCTTCCGGCGGCATGAGCCTGCGGGCGCGCTACAGCGACCTGGCCGTGATCTCGCAGTTCGATCCGGACGATGCCGACCGCATGACGCTCGCGGATTTCCCCGAGTCCGTCATGCTCGAATCCGGCGCCCCGGTGCTGATCGTTCCCTTCGCCGGGGACATCACCTCCGCCGGCCGCCGGCCGCTGGTGGCCTGGGACGGCGGCGCCAACGCCTCCCGCGCGGTGCGCGGCGCGCTGCCCCTGCTGCAATCGGCGGAACGCACCGATGTGGTGGTCATCAACTCCGACAAGGATCCGGGCCTGCATGGAGACCAGCCGGGCGACGACATTGCCCTGTTCCTTGCCAGGCACGGCGTCAAGGCCGAGGTGCTGCGCGAAGAATCGCCGATCGACGTCGCGAACTGCCTGCTCTCGCTCGCCATGGACCGCGGCAATGACATGATCGTCATGGGCGGCTACGGCCATGCGCGGCTAAAGGAAATCATGCTGGGCGGCACGACGCGGACGATTTTCCAGTCGATGACGGTGCCGGTGCTGATGGCGCATTGAGACGGTGTACCGAAGTTCCTGGCTGGCCAGGTTGCCTTGGAAGTCTCTGTCATTCCCGCGAAGGCGGGAATGACAGAGGAAGCCCAGCCACACGCTCTACCTGACTAGCGACGCATCATTTCCCCTTTACCCTCCATGACGGTTCGACATCTCCAATACCTATTTCATCCTAGCTCGATCGCCGTCATCGGCGCCACGGACCGCCCCCGCAGCGTCGGCGCCACCGTGCTGGGCAACGTCATCCAGGGCGGCTTCGCCGGGCCCATCCTGCCGGTGAACCCGAAACACCGCGAGCTGTGCGGCCTGCCCGCCTATCCCGACGTCGCCTCCCTGCCCATCGTTCCCGACCTCGCCGTGATCTGCACGCCCGCGGCCACCGTGCCGCAACTGATCGACGAACTCGGCGCGAAGGGAACGCGGGCGGCGATCGTCCTGACGGCGGGGCTATCCGGCGAAAGGGACCGGTCCGGCCGCACGATCAAGGACCGCATGCTCGCCGCCGCGCAGCCTTACCTGCTGCGCATCCTCGGCCCGAACTGCGTCGGCATGCTCTCGCCTTCCATCGGCCTCAATGCCAGCTTCGCCCATGTCAGCGCCTTGCCGGGACGGATCGCCTTCGTCTCGCAGTCAGGCGCGATGGTGACCGGCGTGCTGGACTGGGCGCGGGCGCGCGGCATCGGGTTTTCCCGCTTCATCTCGCTGGGAGATGGCGCGGACGTCGACTTCGGCGACATCATCGATTACCTCGCAACCGATCCGGAAACGCATGCCATCCTGCTGTACGTGGAAGGCGTCACCGCGGCGCGGAAATTCATGTCGGCCTCCCGCGCAGCCGCGCGCGGCAAGCCTACCCTGGTGATCAAGGCGGGGCGCGTGGCCGAGGGCGCGAAAGCCGCCACCTCGCACACCGGCGCGCTGGCGGGATCGGACGAGGTCTACGATGCCGCGATCCGGCGCGCCGGCATGCTGCGCGTGAACTCCACCGAGGAATTGTTCGACGCCGTGGAAACCCTCGCGAGATTGCGGCCCCTGCATGGCGAGCGCCTCGCCATCATGACCAACGGCGGCGGTCCGGGCGTCATGGCGACCGATACGCTGATCGCCTCGGGCGGCAAGCTGGCAACGTTGTCGGCGGACACCATGGCGGCGCTGGACGCGGCCCTGCCGGCCAACTGGTCGCGGGGCAACCCGGTCGACATCATCGGCGATGCGCCGCCCGAGCGTTACGCCGAGACGCTGCGCATCCTGCTGGCGGACCGCGGCATCGACGCGGTGCTGTTCCTGCATGCGCCCACCGCCATCGTGCCCAGCGAAGAGATCGCCGCCGCCCTGGAAACGATGGTCAGGGAGGCGCGTTGCAACATCCTGTCCTGCTGGCTCGGCGGCGACGCCGTGGCGCAGGCACGCAAGACCTTCGCCGCCGCCGGCGCGCCGACCTACGACACGCCCGAGAAGGCCATCGACGGCTTCATGCAGATGGTGCGCTACCAGCGCAACCAGAAGCTGCTGATGGAAGTGCCGGCGGCTTCGTCCGCGCCCGTGCGGGAAGACAGGGCGTCGGCGCGCGCGGTCATCGACGGCGCGCTGCGCGAAGGACGCTCCATGCTGTCGGAATGGGAATCGAAACAGGTGCTGTCGGCCTATGGCATCCCGGTGGTCGAGACGCGCACCGTGGAAACCCCGGCGGAAGCGGCGCGCACCGCGACGGACATCGGCTTTCCGGTGGCGCTGAAGATCCTGTCGCCCGACATCTCGCACAAGTCGGACGTCGGCGGCGTGGTGCTCGACCTCGACAGCGCCGACGCGGTGCGCGATGCCGCGGAAAAGATGCGCGCCCGCCTGCAGGCGTCCTTCCCCGGCGCGCGGCTTGCCGGCTTTACCGTGCAGGCCATGGCGCGGCGGCCGGAGGGCCGGGAAATCATCATCGGCGTGGCGACGGACGCGGTGTTCGGACCAGTCATCCTGTTCGGCCAGGGCGGCATCGCGGTGGAGGTCAGCGCCGACCGCGCCATCGCCCTGCCGCCGCTGAACCGGGTGCTCGCCGGCGAACTGATATCGCGCACCCGCGTCTCGCGCCTGCTTGGCGCCTACCGCAACCGGCGCGCGGCGGACGTGGAAGCGATCTGCAAGACCTTGATGCAGGTGTCGGACATGGTGGTCGACCTGCCACAGTTGCAGGAACTCGACATCAATCCCCTGTTCGCGGACGCGGACGGGGTAGTTGCGCTCGATGCCCGCATCCGGGTCGCGCCGGCCGCGCCCGCTTCCCTGGATCGCCTGGCCATCCGTCCCTATCCGGCCGAATTGGAACGATGGATTCAATGGCAGGGCGAGGACGTCCTGCTGCGCCCGATCCGTCCCGAGGATGGCACTGCGCACGTGGCATTCTTCAATGCCCTCGACCCGGAGGACGTCAGGCTGCGCATGTTCATCCGCCTGCGCGAGTTGCAGCCCGCACAGATCGCCCGCTTCACCCAGATCGACTACGACCGCGAGATGGCGTTCATCGCGACGCGCCGCACGCCGGCCGGACGATGGGAAACGCTGGGCGTCGCGCGCGTGGTTGCCGATCCGGATAACGTTTCCGCGGAGTTCGCGGTCACCGTGCGCTCGGACCTGAAGGGACACGGCCTCGGGCAGGTGCTCATGACCAGGCTGATCGACTATTGCCGCGAGCGCGGCACCCGGCGCATCGTCGGCGAAGCCCTCAATGAAAACGCCCGCGTGCTGGGCATGGCGAGAAGGCTGGGCTTCGTCATTGCGCCATCGCCGGAAGACGGCACGACCTCGATGCGGCTCGACCTGTCCTGACGCCGGCGCGGGTTGCTTGCTGCGGTCCGCTTCAATGCGCTTCAGCCAGTTACCGACCTGGCGCCCTTTTCGACGAGGCGGAACAGCAGGTAGGTGGAGGCGCCGAGCGCCAGCGCGGCGGCCGCTTCGCGCAAGGACAGCGGCGCGAAGGCGAAGGAGGACGACACCGCCGGCACGTAGAGGACCGCCATCAGCATGATCGCTGCCGCTGCCGCCACCACGACCGGCGCGAGATTTGCTTCCTCCGTGCCGCGCCGTGACAGCGGCCGGCGCGCGAGATTGGCGAAGATCAGCGACACGTTGGCCACTACCAGCACCGCGAATGCCGCGCCGCGCGCAGCGGCCTCCGGCATCTCCGCCAGGGCCCAGGCATAGCTGGCCAGGACCACCAGCAGGGCGGCGCTTCCTTGCAGCAGGGCGGTGCCGACGGTCCGCGCCCCGAGCAGCAGGTCGTTCGGCTTGCGTGGCGGCCGCCGCATGATGTCCTCGGCCTCGCCTTCGCTCTCGAACGCGATCGCGCAGGCGGGGTCGATGATCAGTTCGAGGAACGCGATGTGCAGGGGCAGCAGCAGCATCGGCCAGCCCAGCCAGAGCGGCAGCAAGGCCATGCCGGCGATCGCCACGTGCACGGCAATGACGAAGCGCATGGCGCGGCGCATGTTGTCGAAGATGCGGCGGCCCAAGCGGATGCCCTGCACGATGGAGGCGAAGTTGTCATCGAGCAGCACAATGGCCGAGGCTTCGCGGGCGACGTCGGTGCCGCGGCCGCCCATCGCGATGCCGACGTCGGCCGCCTTCAGGGCGAGCGCATCGTTGATCCCGTCCCCCGTCATGGCGACCGTCTCGCCGGCTTTCTTGAGCGCTTGCACGATGCGCAGTTTCTGGCGCGGCAGAATGCGCGCGAATACCAGGTTGCCCAGCGCGGGATCGAGCCGCCGCGCCAGCGCCTCGTCGTCCATGGCATCGATGTCGTCGCCGCTCGTCACGCCCTTGCTGTCGATGCCGGCCAGGCGCGCGTTCGCCAGCGCGGTCGCGGGAAAATCGCCCGTGATCAGCACGATGCGGATGCCCGCCCTGCCGCACTCCGCGACGGCGGCGGGGATTTCCGGCCGCAGGGGATCGGCAAGCGCCAGCAGGCCGAGATACTGCAGCGCGAATCCATCCTGCCGTTCCGGGAGCGCGTCGTCCTGCCATGTGCCTGCCGCGACCGCGAGCACCCGTAGCCCATCCGACGCTAGCGCGCCGACCTGCTCCAGGATGGCGTCCCGGCGCGCGCCGGTGATGCCGCACATCGACAGGATGGATTCCGGCGCGCCCTTGGCCGACACGGTCATTCCCCCATCGCTGGATTGCCAGACATGCGTGGTGGCGCGCAAGTCAGACGACAGCGGATATTCCCTGACGCGGCGGCCGGGTTCCGTGCCATTCTCCAATGCGTCCCCCGACCCGTCCACCTCGCCGGCAAGCTGCAGGATGGCGATCTCCATCGGATCGACGGGGCGGGACTTGCACGCCGCCCGCGCCGCCAGGGCGATCTCCCGGCGTGCCGGGTCGCCGCCATGCAAACCATGCAGACCCTGCGAGCCTTGCGCACCGGCCTCCGGTTCCACGCGGACCACCTTCATGCGGTTTTCCGTCAACGTGCCCGTCTTGTCGGTGCACAGGACGGAGACGGCGCCGAGCGACTCGATGGCGGACAGCCTCCGGGTGAGCACCTGCCGCCGGGCAAGCCGCCACGCACCGATGGCCGGAAACACCGCGAGGATGACGGCAAATTCTTCCGGCAGCAGCGACATGGCGGTGGCAATGCCGGCCAGCAGCGCCTGCACCAGATCGCCCCGGGTCAGGAAATGCGCCAGCGCCACCAGCAGGCTGAGCAGCACGGCCGCCACCGCCGTCAGGCGAACGAAGCGACTGGTCTGCCGCTGCAAGGCCGAGCGCGCGGGCGTGAGGTCTTTCAGCGATTGTCCGATCTGGCCGATCTCGCTCTTGGTGCCGGTCGCCAGGACCTGCGCCAGGCCGTCGCCCGCGGTCACCAGCGTGCCCGACCAGATCCTTGCTTCTCCCCTGCCTTCCTGCGCATCCGCGTCGCCGGCCTGCTTGCGCACGGGCTGGGCTTCGCCTGTCAGCAGCGATTCATCCACCTCGAGGTTGCTCGCCTCCAGCAGCACGCCGTCGGCCACGATGCGCGCGCCTTCGCTCAATACCAGCACGTCGCCCGCGACCACTTCCGATGCCGGGATGCTGACGACCTCGCCACCGCGCCTGACCTTCGCCGGCGGGCTTCCCAGCTTGCGCAGCGCGGCCAGCGCCTTCTCCGACCTGCCTTCCTGGTAGAGCGTCAGGCCGACGGTGATGCACACCATGAACAGCAGGATCAGGCCCTCGTGCCAGTCGCCCAGCAGCAGGTAAAGCAGTGCCGCCATGACCAGGAGGATGAACATCGGCTCGCGCACCGCGTCGAGCAGCACCGCGGCGAGATGGCCCTGGTCTTCCGGCAGGGTGTTGGGGCCGGCGGCGGCTAGCCGGCGCGCGGCTTCGGCTGCGGAGAGGCCTTGGTGGTTGGGGGGTTGGGGCATGGGCGTCCTGTTGGTTTTCTCTTCGGTTTTTCTCCGGTGAACCGGTTGCTGTTTCCACTCCGTGGGGATTGCCGGTAGTGGTGCGACTGCCTTTGGCAAACCCGACTACCCCTGTCATTCCCCGCCTCACCCGAGCATTACCCTCTCCAACTGCTCCGGCACATGGCACCGCCACCCCAGCTTGTCCTCGATCCGCTTCCGCAGGACATCCGCCGCCTCCGGCTCGCCATGCGTGATGAAGGTGGTCCGCGGCGGCTCGCGGAATCCGCCGAGCCACTCGAGTATCTCTTCCTGGTCCGCATGCGCCGAGTAGTTGTCCAGGCAGGCGACTTTCGCGCGTACCCGCACGAGTTCTCCATGGATCTTGATCTCGGTTGCGCCGCCCAGCATGGCGGCGCCGCGCGTGCCGCCGGCCTGGAAGCCGGCGAACAGGATCGTGCTGCGGGGATCGGGCGCGAAGGCTTTCAGGTGATGCAGGACGCGGCCCCCGGTCGCCATGCCGCTGCCGGCGATGATCACCTTCGGCATGCCGGGCCGGTTCAGGGCGATCGATTCCTCGACGGAATTGACGTTCTTCGCCACGTGGCACATGGCCTTGCATTGTTCCGGCGTCAGCCGGTGCAGGCGCCGGTGCCTGCGGTACAGCTCGGTCACGTCGATGGCCATCGGGCTGTTGAGGTACACCGGCAGGCTGGGAGGAATCGCGGCCCTCTCCTTCAGCAGGTGAATCTGGTAGAGCAAGGCCTGGACACGGCCGACCGCGAATGCCGGGATCACCACCACGCCGCCGCGTGCCGCGGTCTCGCGGATGATGCGTCCCAGCGCCTCGCCGTCGTCGTCCGGGGCGTGCAGGCGGTTGCCGTAGGTGGATTCGATCACGAGGTAGTCCGCATGGTCATGGCGCGCGGGCGGCTTCATGAGGATGTCGCGCTGCCGCCCGATGTCGCCGGAAAAGACGAGCGTCTTGCCGGCATGGTTCAGGGCGATGGAACTCGCGCCAAGGATGTGACCGGCCGGCCGGAAGGTCGCTTGCAGGCCGGGCGCGAGGTCCAGCGCCGTGTCCCAGTCGACGCAGGAGAAATGCTCCAGGCAGCGGGCGGCGTCGGCTTCGGAATACAGGGGCAAGGCCGGCGCATGCTTCGAAAAGCCGTGGCGGTTGGCATAGGACGCCTCATCTTCGAGCAGGCGTGCGCTGTCGGGCAGCAGGATGCGGCACAGATCGCAGCTGGCTTCCGTGGCATGGACCCGGCCGGAAAATCCCTCGTGGCACAGGCGCGGCAGGTAGCCGCTATGATCGAGGTGAGCGTGGGTGAGCAGCACGGCATGAAGCGATTCCGGCGGCACGGGAAACGGCGCCCAGTTTCTCAGCCTGAGCTGCTTGTACCCCTGGAACAAGCCGCAGTCGACGAGCATGCGCGATGTGCCCGCCTCGACGAGGTAACGTGATCCGGTGACGGTGCCGCTCGCGCCGAGGAACTGGAGCGACATGTTCATGGCATGCTCCTATCGCTTCCGGGGAAGCTGGAAAGATAAGAGCACCTTACGGATTGCGCCGCCGGGCCTGAATGATCTGGATCAAACTTCAACAACCCCGGCAGGCGCCATGCCCGGGAGCATGGCCTGCCTAGCGCGGCTGCCCGGCCGGCGTTGCCGGCACGTATTCGGCATTGAGCACGTCGAGGCCGGCGCACATGGCGGCGTAGGCCTCCTCGACCTGCGCGGGTTCGCCTTTCACGCCCAGTTCGATGTGCCGCCGCGTCTGCGCATCGCCCACGCTGGGCAGGCTGAATACCTTGATACCGGGATAGGCGGTCTCAAGCTGCTCCATCAGGGGCGTGATGGTCGACTCCGCGGTCTCGTACACCAGCACCGACTTTTCGGCGCGCGGCGTCGTGCGGAACAAGTGCGCGTAATGGGTATCGAGAACCCATTCGATCATCGGCCAGGCCATCACCGGGAAGCCGGGGACGAAGTAGTGGCCATCCTCGGCGCCGGCGCGGATGGCGAAGCCGGGAATCTTGTTGAAGGGATTGGGGATGATGGAGGCGCCCTCGGGAAACTCGCCCATCTTCAGGCGGTGCAGGTTGTCGGGCGCATCGAAGTCAGGCTCCACGCCGGCGTCGCGCGCCGTGTCTGCGATGCGTTCGCGGATGCGTTCCCGCGCTTCCGGATGCAAGGCCAGGGGCACGCCCAGCGCCATGGCGGCGCACTGGCGGGTATGGTCGTCGGGCGTGGCGCCGATGCCGCCGCAGGAAAACACCATGTCTCCGGAGACCAGGGAACGCCGCAGCGCGTCGGTGATGCGTTCGCGGTCGTCGCCGACATACTGCGCCCAGGCGATCTGCAGGCCGCGCGCGCCGAGGATCTTGACGACCTTGGAGAAATGCTTGTCGGCACGTTTCCCGGAGAGAATCTCGTCGCCGATGATGATGAGTCCGATTGCCATGGAAGCCCGCCGTGAACAAAAGGGCCATTATGCCGCAGCGGACGGCAACCGGTTTTAGCGCACGTCGACCGCGCGTACCTTTGCCCTGTCCTGTCTCAGGGCGGCCAGGCAGTAATGCTCGAACCAGAGGCCGGTGAACACGAACACCAGCACGTAGAGCCAGATCGCGCCCGCGGCGAGGAAGGGGAAGAAGATCACCGACAGCGCGCCGCCCAGCCAGAGCAAGGTGGGGGCCGCGCCCATGGCGCCGGTCAGGGTGCCGATGAGCAGCAGCGGCCAGCGATGCTCGCGCATGAAGGCGCGGTACTCGTCGGCGCTGGCATGCTCGGCGAGCGCGTCGTAGGCCATCACGTGATAGGTGAGCCAGCCCCACAGCACCGGCTGGATGAGGAAGGTGAGCGGCGGGAAGAGGCTGAGCGGCAGGGTCAGCAGCCAGAGAACGGCGAATACGAAGAACGACCAGATCGCCGTCCACAGGCTGCCGAACAGCGTGCCGCCGCGGCGCTTGTCGAGATCGGGATATTGCCGGCCGCCGACGTGGCGCACGATGGCGGGCATGGCCATGGTGCCGACGAAAACCAGCGCGGTGAGGATCATGAGGGGCAGCAGCACCCACATGGCGATCAGCGGCACGACCACGGTATGCCAGTTGCCCAGCCCGACCCAGTCCAGCACCGCGCCGGCGACGCGGAAGCCGCCGTTGTCGGCGAAATAGGCATGCAGCCAGTCGATGGTCGGCTGCAGGCCGAGGTAGAGCAGCACGCCCCACAGCAGCACCGAGGCGGCGAAGGGCAGCACGGTCAACAGCAACATGCGGAAATGCAGCTGTGACACGACGGCGCGCCCAAGCGCGATGAGGACGTCGCGGATCAACCCGGCTTCCTGGAAAACTCGACCATGCGCTTGAGGCCGAGCCACTGCTGGCGCCAGAAGCCCTTGCCATAGTCGCGGCCGGGGCTGCGGGCAGTGGCAAGCTGGTCGCGCACGCCGGTGGCTTCGAAGCTCGTGCCGAAATGCGCGGTCTTGAACAGGATGTCCCAGGCCGGGAACAGCACCGCGAAATTGTGGCCGCCCAGCGTGCCGCGGCCCTTGGACTCGTGGCCGATGCCGATGGCGTGGTGCAGGCGGTGGTAGCGCGGCGACACCAGCACGCGCTCGCCGATGCGGCCGAAATGGATGCGCACGTTGGCGTGCTGCAGGCTCTGCAGCATGCGCGAGGCCATGACCAGCAGCACGTATTGCGCGGGCTCGACGCCGATCACCAGGGCGATGACCGCCATGAAGGCATCGCGGATGACGTCGTCCAGCAGGTGGTTGCGGTTGTCCGACCAGAGGTTCATGTGCTGCTGGCTGTGATGCAGGCTGTGCAGGCCCCACCACCAGTTGAAGTGGTGCTCGGCGCGGTGATACCAGTAATCGAAGAAATCGAGGACGACGAGGTAGATGAAGAACGACACCAGCGGATTGTCGGTCACGCCGGGCCAGAGCTCCTCGAGGTTGAAATGCGTCACGCCATGCAGGTGCAGCTCGGAGGCGACGGCGGTGAACAACGGATCGAGCAGGAAGAACACCAGCACCGTGAAGGCGCCGAGCCGGTGGATGCAGGTGTAGATGAAATCGTCGCGCCTGGCCCGGGGATCGAGATTGGCCTGCGCCGGGATCCAGGCTTCGAGCGGCCGCAGGATGGCGTACAGCAGGACCAGCTCGACGATGCCGAGCAGGAACCATTCGGTGCCGGTGAAGGCTTCCTCGGCGAGGTCGCCAAGGCCGGCATGGAACAGCACCGGCTGGACCACGGCTTCGAAGAGCCAGCCCTGGGCGTCGCCAAACACATTCACCAAAGTTTGAATCATGGTCATCGTTGCACTTGCCGCGGGCGCGGCATGGTCAGGTCACTTCGCGCCAAGCACCGGATGCTCGCGCAGGGTTGCAAAGCAAAAGCCCTTCTTTTCCAGTCCGTCGATCAGTGGTTCCAGCACCGCGGGCGCCCAGGGATCCTTGCGCGACCAGATGCCGAGGTGGGCAAGGAAGATGTCGCCATCCTTCAGGCCGCCCAGCGCCCGGGCAAGCAGTTTATCATTCGGCCAGGTTTCGCTCGGCAACTCGTCGCCCGAGAAGCCGGCGGGCGACCAGCCGGCATGCCGGTAGCCGCAGGACTTGCCGGCGGCGAGCAGGCCGGGTGTCAGCTTGCCGCCGGGCGCGCGCCAGAACGGATCGAGCCTGGCGCCGGTCAGCTCGTTGAAGCGCGTCGCCACGCGGTTGAGTTCATCGCACACCTGCTTCGGCGTCCATGCCAGCTTCTTGCCGGCGTGGTCGCCGAACTGCGGCTTCATCTCGATCCGTCCGTCCGGCAGGTCGCGCTGGACATAGACGTGGTCGAAGGTATGCGTGCCGAAGGCATGCCCCTCGGCAACGCGCGCCTTCCAGAACGCCGACCACGACGGATCGAGCGAGTAATCGCCCTTTACCGTCTTTTCGTTGGCGAGGAAGAATGTGGCCTTGATCTTGTGCCTGTTGAGCGTCTCGGCGATGTACTCGGCCTGCGACTGGCTCCCGGTATCGAAGGTGAGGTAGATCGTGCCCTTGCAGCTCGGCTGGGCTGCCAGGGCAGGCAGGCATGCGAGGCCCGCCGCGCAGGCGAGCAAGGCGGCGGCAGGGATGATGGAAGCGGCGGCGGGCCGTTTCATCACATGCGCGGAGCGTGGTTGGCGAAGTAGACGCCGTGCGGCGAGCGGCCCACGGGGATCATCTTGATGACCTTCTTGCTCGCGACATCGATCACCGCGACCTTCTTGATCCAGCGCAGCGTGGCCCAGAGGGTCTTGCCGTCATCGGTCAGTTCCATGCAGTCGGGGCCGCCCGGCACGTTGATGGTGCCGACGTTCTCCAGGGTCTGCTGGTCGATGATGTTGATGGTGTTGGAGATACGGTTGGAGACGAACAGATGGCGCTTGTCGCCCATCGCGCGGAAGTTGTGCGTGCCCTCGCCGGCCTTGATCTTCTTGACCGTCTTCTGGGTGCGCCAGTCGATGACTTCCACGTAGTCGCTGCCCATGATGCCGACCAGCAGGTACTTGTCGTCGGGCGTGATCGCGATGCCGGCGGGGAGCTTCCCGACCGGCATGGTCCACTTGACCTGCTGGGTCTCGAGGTCGATGGCGCTGATCTGGTCGCTGCCCTGCTGGGTGATGAAGACCGTCTTGCTGTCGGAGGTGAAGGCCATGTGGCTGGGCAGCTTGGCGAGCGGCAGGCGCTTGGCGAGCTTCAGGTCGCGGCCGTCGTAGCGGTAGATGTCGACATGGTCGAGGCGCAGCGCATTGGCGACGAACCATTTCTGGTCGGGCGAGAAGCCGATCTGGTAGGGATCGGTGATGTCCTTGATGCGGCTCTGCACCTGCCCCGTCTTCGGGTCGAGGAAATAGAGTTCGTTGCTGATCGCGCTCGCGACGATGAGCGACTTGCTGTCCGGCGTAGGCATCAGGTGGTGCGGCTCCTTGCCGACCGGGATGGTGCCGATCTCCTGGTACGTGGACTGATCCAGCAAGGTCACGCTGGCATCGCGCGAGTTGAGCACGACGACCACGTTCGCATGCGCCGCGGAAGCGGCGATCATGGTTGACAGAAGAGACAGAAGTAATCCGAGACGACGAAGCATGAGCACCAACTTGGATGGAAAATGGCGAGGCACTATTCTACTCTGCCGCCACGTTGCGGCGGCGCAAACCTGCCCGTTTTTCAGGCAGCGGCAACAGAATTTTTCGCTAGCCTTGCAGGACTAACATGACCGGCGCCGGGAAGGTTTTCAGAGTGGCATATTCTTTGGACATCGTGTCCCGCGGCGACGGCAGGTGCCCGCGCCGCGCGATGCCCATGGCATCAACGAACGCCGGCCGCCGCCCGTTGACCCGCGCCGGGACTGGTTCATTTTCGGGAAACCTCAATGCATCTCGTCCAGATCTTATTGCCCGCATTCGGGAACGATGGCACGCCCATGCCGCGCGAGCGCTTCGACCGCACGCGCCAGGAACTGCTCGATCGCTTCGGCGGCCTGACCGCCTATACCCGCGCGCCCGCGTCCGGCCTTTGGCAGGAGGAGGATGGCCGGACCATGCGCGACGACGTGCTGGTATATGAAGTAATGAGCGAGGACCTGGACCGTGCCTGGTGGGCGGATTACCGCGCCGCGCTGGAGAGGCGCTTCGAACAGATCGAACTGGTGGTGCGGGCGCAGCAGGTGGAGCGGCTGTAGGGGCCGTAGCGGCGGCATTGCCCTGCTCCTCCCCCTCCCCGCCAAAGCCGATCGCCCAACACTGGTAGAATTTCCGGTTTCATCTTTGACAAAGGAAATGCCATGTCCACCACGACCGAATCCGGCTTGCAATACGACGACCTGACGGTGGGTTCCGGCGAGGAAGCGCGCGCCGGCAATCACGTGACCGTGCATTACACCGGCTGGCTGCAGAATTCCGACGGATCGGCCGGCCGCAAGTTCGATTCGAGCAAGGACCGCAACGACCCCTTCGAATTTCCGCTCGGCGCCGGCCACGTCATCAAGGGCTGGGATGAAGGCGTGCAAGGGATGAAGGTGGGCGGCGTGCGCCGGCTGACCATTCCCGCCGCGCTGGGCTATGGCGCGCGCGGCGCCGGCGGCGTCATTCCGCCGAACGCCACGCTGATCTTCGAGGTGGAATTGCTCGGCGTCTGATGCCATCCCTAGCCGCCTGAAGCGGCATCGGCGGCGAATGCCGGACCCGGCGCCGGTCCGCCGGATGCGCGGCTTTGCCACATCGGCAAGGCATGGGAAAGGGATGTAAATTTCCTGGAGGGAAATGGGTAACCGGGGTATCCTCGGTCCGACGTTTCGCCGATGCAAGCGAAAGCGAACCAACCGGATCCGCCCTCCCATGCCTTATCGACAATTCCTTCTCGCTGCCATTGCGGCAGTCGTTTCCGTCAACCTCGCCGGCTGCACCGCGGTCACCGTCGCGTCCGCAGCGGTCTCGGTGGCCAGCACCGCCGTCAGCGTCGGCGTGACCGCCGGCTCGGTCGCGGTGGGCGCAGCCACCACCGTAGTGAAGGGTGCCGCCACCGTCGGCGGCGCCGTGGTCGAGAAAGTCGTCGAGTAAGCCGCCTGGTAAGCCGTCAGGCCCACTCTGCCATCAAGGTCATCAGTACCAGCTTCTCGAATTCCGGCTGGAAGCGGCGGATGATGTCGTGCGGATCGGAGGCGATGGCACCGTCGATCACCAGCCCGAACTGCACCCCGCCGTTGTAGCTCAGGATGGAGACGCCGACGCCGATGTCGCCGGATTGCGGCACCCAGAACATCATCTGGTCCAGCCGGCTTCCCGCCAGGTAGAGCGGCGCCTGCGGACCGGGCACGTTGCTCATCACCGCCGTCGCCTTGCGCGCGAAGTAATTCTGGATTTCATTCTGCATCTGGCGCGGCGTGGCGCCGAGCACGCCGAGCACCGCCATCGCCACGATCGCCTGGTAGCCGCCCTTGAGTTCATCCATGCGGCGGCGCACTTCGAGCAGCCTCGCCATCGGATCCTCGACGCCGATCGGCAGCACCAGCGGCACGAGGCCGAAGGCATTGCCCAGCTTCTGCTCGCGGCCCGGCTTGCGCAGGTTGACCGGCACCATCGCCCGCAGCTCCGCGTCCTCCCCCACCTCGTCCTGCTGCCGCAGGTAGGAACCGATCGCGCCGGCCACGCAGGACATCAGGACGTCGTTCACCGACGCGCCGACCGCCCGGCCGATGGCCTTGATCTCATCGAGCGGCAGCGGCTCGCTCCAGGCCACGTGCTTGGCGCCGCGGGGCTTGCCCTTGAGGCGGGTGCGCGTGTCGTCGCCCATGGCCACCAGCTTGACCGCGTCCGTCGTGAAGCGCCCCGCCACCAATCCCATCTTTGCCATGCGCTCGGCCAGCTTGTCGGCATCGGCCAGCATCCAGACGTACTTGGTCCACAGGCTGGCGGACATGTTGATGGCGCCGATGGTGGTCTTGGTAATCGGGCGGAACAGGTCGAGCCAGGGGTTGTCGTCGTCCATCGCCGGCGGGACGGGCGCCTCGCCTTCCGCCGGCCTGCGCGCATCGGACGACTGGTCGTACATCGACAGCAGCAGTCCGACCAGCGCCATGCCATCGGCGATGCAGTGGTGGATGCGGATGATGGCGGCTTGCCTGGTCCTGCCGTCGGCGCCCATGCAGTTGTCCACCAGGTGGATCTGCCACAGCGGCTGCTCGGGATCGAGCGGCGTGGCGGAGAGGTCTCCGACGAGGCGCTCCAGGTCGGCCTTGTTGTCGGGCCGGCGGTCCTCCAGACGGGCATGGACGATGTGGTAATCCATGTCGGGTTCGACTTCCAGCCACCAGGCGGCGCCGGTCATGTCCTTCGCCACCTTGCTGCGGAAGCGGCTGTGGCGCAGGAGGCGCGATTCGAAGGTGTCCCGGAAGCGTTGCGGATCGACCGGCGTGGCGAACAGCTGCACGCCCACGATAATCATCAGGTTGCCGTCGGAATCCATGCGCAGCCAGGCGTTGTCGACGGTGGACATGCGCTCCCGGCGCGGCGATGACAGGATTGAAGACAACATCGAGAACCTCCTCTAGCGCATTTCTTTTTTGCCCGCGGGTTGTATGTTATTTTCGCGGCATGGTCAGGGCGATCGCGACGGCGGACCGGCGCCTGCACCGATAAGGACACTATCACAGCGTACCAATTTGATCTAGGAGAAATGCATGAGCCTGCAAGCCCAGTTCGACCAGGCGGTCGCCGATTCCAAGAACCTGCCGGAAAGGCCGGACAACATGACCCTGCTGAAGATTTACGCCCTGTTCAAGCAGGCAACCGAAGGCGATGTGGAGGGCAAGCGCCCGGGGTTCACCGACATGGTCGGCCGCGCCAAGTTCGACGCCTGGGACGGACTCAAGGGCACGGGGAAGGAAGAGGCGATGCAGCAATACATCGACCTCATCACCGAACTGAAGGGCTGACCGGGCCCTGCGCGCATTCCCGGCCGATTGGTCTTCACGCCTTGGCGCTGAAGACCTTTTTCATTTTCGAGGTCACTTTTTCCTCGATGGTGGGCGCGAAGGCCTTGAGCAGGAAGCCGAGGGAAATCTCGAGGTGGGCGACCTGCTCGCCCAGGGTGAGCGAGCCGGAAACGCCGCTGCGGCGGAAATAGAGCACGTCGCCGTCCCAGTCGGACGTCATCTCGTATTCCTCAGCCATCTGGTCGGCGACCTGTTGCGCAGCATCCTTGGCCTTCTTTTGCGACAGCTTGTGCTTCTGCTTGATGCTGATGTCCGCCATGCTCAACCCTTTTTCTGAACTTGTGGGTTAAGGATATTCGGCGGCGTGCCCGCCGTCAACGCGGCGATGAGGTTGTCGGCGGCGCAGTTGGCCATCGCCTTGCGGGTGGGCGCCGACGCGCTGCCGAGGTGCGGCGTGAGCACGACGTTCGACAGCCCGAGGAAGCCGGGATGGAACCGCGGCTCGTTCTCGAACACGTCGATGCCCGCGCCGGCGATGCGTCCGGCATGCAGGGCATCGATCAGCGCGGCGTCATCGACGATGCCGCCGCGGGCAATGTTGACCAGCGTGGCGGTCGGCTTCATCAGCGCGAGCTCGGCGGCGCCGATGGTGTGGTGCGATTCCGCGGTGTAGGGCAAGGTCAGGATGACATGGTCCGCGCTGCGCAGGAGTTCTTCCTTGCCGACAAGCCGCGCCTGGTTGGCCTTCGCTTCCAGTTCGGGCGAGAGCCGGGAGCGGTTATGGTAGATCACCTGCATGTCGAAACCCATGGAGCGGCGTGCGATCGCCTGCCCGATGCGGCCCATGCCGATGATGCCCAGCGTGCTTCCATGCACGTCCACGCCCAGCAGCGTGTCGATGCGCCACTTGTCCCACTTGCCGGCCCGCAGCCAGTGCTCGGATTCGGTGACCCGGCGCGCCGTGGCCAGCAGCAGCGCCCAGGCGAAGTCGGCGGTGGTTTCGTTGAGCACGTCCGGCGTGTTGGTGACCATGATGCCGGCGCGCGTGGCGGCGTCGAGGTCGATGTTGTTGTGGCCCACCGCCATGTTGCAGATGGCCTTCAGGTCGGGACAGGCGGCGATGATTTCCGCCGACATCCTTTCGGTCGGCGTGCAGTACACACCCTGCTTGTCCCGCAGCGCGGCGGCCAGTTCCTGCGGCGCCATGACCTCGTCGGAAGGATTGCACTCGACCTCGAAATGGCCGCGCAGCCTTTCGATGACCTCGGGAAAGATGCTGCGGGTGATGAAGATGCGGGGCTTGCTCATGACGGTCACCGGAAGAAGATGAAGGTCATCAGTATAAACAAGGGAACGAGGACCGCGCCGGACCATGCCATGTAGCCGAAGAAGCTGGGCATGCGGATGCCGCGTTCCTCGGCGATCGACTTGACCATCATGTTGGGCGCGTTGCCGATGTAGCTGTTGGCGCCCATGAATACCGAGCCGCAGGAAATGGCGGCCAGCGTCTCGCCCAGGCGGGTCATGAGCACCGCCGGATCGCCGCCCGCCGTATTGAAGAACACGAGGTAGGTCGGCGCGTTATCCAGGAAGGATGACAAGAAGCCCGATGCCCAGAAATACATGGCATTGACCGGTTGGCCGGCGCTGTCCGTGACCGCGCGCACGACGGGTGCGAAGGCGCCCGCCTCGCCGGCGCGCAGCATGGCGATCACGGGAATGATGGTGATGAAGATGCCCGCGAACAGCTTGCCGACTTCCTGGATCGGCCCCCAGGAGAATTCGTTGCCCTTCCTCGCGGCAGCCGGGGTGGCGGCCATCGAGACGCCGATCACCACCAGAAGGAGAAGGTCGCGCACCAGGTTTTGCAGCTCGACTTCCACGCCGGCGACATGGAAGGCGATGCCCGGCTTCCACACGCCGCTCATGAGCACCAGCCCGACGATTACGGCCAGCAAGGCGAAGTTGATCTTGCCGGTGAAGCTCAGCCGGGTGTCGGGCGTTGGGTCCTGCGCCAGGCGCTCATCCTCCTTGCCGTAGAAATGCTGGTCGAGCAGGAAGAAGATGACCAGCAGCGCCGCGCACAGGAACAGCGTCTCGGGGAAGATATTGCGAATGGTCCAGCCGAAGTCCACGCCCTTGAGGAAGCCAAGGAAGAGCGGCGGATCGCCCAGCGGCGTGAGGGAGCCGCCGGCGTTTGAGACGAGGAAGATGAAGAACACGATGACGTGCACCACGTGCTTGCGGTCGTCGTTGGCGCGGATCATGGGGCGAATCATGAGCATCGAGGCGCCGGTCGTTCCCATGAAGCTGGCGAGCACCGTGCCGATGGCCAGAATGGCGGTGTTGAGCGCGGGCGTGCCGTGGAGGTTGCCTTGCACGCAGATGCCGCCCGCCACCACGAACAGCGCGGTCAGAAGGATGATGAATGGAAGGTATTCGGCCAGAAAGGCGTGGGCGGCACCGCCCACCGCCGTGCCGGCGCCGAAGAAGGCGGCGCAGGGCAGCAGGAAGGCCAGCGCCCAGCCGAGGGCGATCTTGCCGAAGTGGTGATGCCACAACGCCGGCGTAAACAGGGGGCACAGCGCGATGCAGAGCAGCAGCCCGGCGAAGGGAATGCCCCACCAGGCCGTCAGCAGGCGGCCGTCGATTTCGGCGGCGAAACAGGAAGCGGGAAACAGGGCCAGGAGCCCGAGCAGGGCTGGCAAGGCCAGCAGGCTGGCAGTAAGGCGCGCGCGCAATTGCAGTCTCCGTCGTTATTGGATTTCCGGCAATTGTAGCGTGGCGGCAGCGTGAATTCGCTAAGTAGAGATACTGAAGCGGCCTGCCGGCCGCTGCTTCACTCGTCCCGCACCAGGATGACGTGCACCCGGTAGGGCCCGTGCGCGCCGAGCACGATGGTCTGCTCGATGTCGCCGGTGCGTGATGGTCCGGAGATGAAGTTGACCGCGCGCGGCAGGCCTCCCCTTTCGCTGCGCGCGAGGGCGAAGGCGTCTTCCATGGAAGCAACGATGCGGGATGCCGGCAGGATGGCGACATGCGTTTCCGGCAACAGGCTGGCCGAAGACCAGGTATCCGGGCCGGACAGCAGCATCAGCGTGCCGGTCTCGGCAATGGCGCAGAACGCGCCCGTGATGCCAACAAGGTCGTCGTTGCTGGGCGGGCGGCATTCCACCTCCATTCCGGCCTCCCGCCACGGCAGGCCGGACAGGGTGCGCCAGGCGATGGCCCGGCGCGCCACCGCGATGCCATCCAGGTAGGCGGCCACCTCGGCCGGCACCTGCGCCGACGCGGCGACTTCGGACACCGTGTCCGACATCCTGAGCGCCTGCTCGCGGAATCGCGCGACGACGTCCGTGCCGATGTCGGGCATCGGGCCGCGGGCGTGCTGCGCCAGGTAGTCGTCGGCGGCCTGCCGCTCGCCGGAGGCAGGCTGTTCCGGCCGGCCCTGGGCGCGGCGGATGCGGTTCAAGATCGCTTGACGTGCGGCGGAGGTATCCATGGCGCTTGCTTTCCCGTTGCGCGCGCTCGGCGCGAATGCAGCGAGTCTAACCCAAGGCCAGGGCCATCCCGTCCCGCCGACTCATGATTTCATTTCAAATCCGCGAAGCAAAACATTCATCAAGGCGTTTCGCCGCGGCGGGGACTATCATCGCCGCAGCTCCGACGCCCTTCGTCACCACTTTTTTCCTGGCTGCGGCCGTTCGGGCTTGCCCGGATGGCAACGCCGGCAGGGAAAATCGTGCCGAATCCGGGAACGCGTCCGCCGCCGGCGCGGCCGCCGCATTTGCTTATGCGTATTCTGTCTAAATCGGGTTTGTTAGATGCACTTAATTGTCTTAAAATACAAGGCTTTGCAGCGGGATCATCTTTTTGTCCGGGGACCTTTCCCTGCGCGCGCCCGGCTCCAAACCCATCAAAGTCGAAAAATTTTCAAATAGGACTGTTATGACCCACGTTGTGACCGAATCCTGCATCCGCTGCCGCTATACCGATTGCGTGGATGTATGCCCGGTAGACTGCTTCCGCGAAGGCCCGAACTTTCTTGCCATCGACCCCGACGAGTGCATCGACTGCGCCGTGTGCGTCGCCGAATGCCCGGTCAATGCCATCTATGCCGAAGAGGACGTGCCGGCCGACCAGCAACAGTTCATCAAGCTCAATGTCGAACTCGCCCGCAAGTGGCCATCGATCACCAAGACCAAGGCGCCGCTGCCCGACGCCGACGAGTGGAAAGACGTCAAGGACAAGCTCGCCGAACTGGCCAAGTAAGGGCAAGTTCGCCGGCCGGCCGCTTGGCCGTCCAGCCGCAACACCAAAAAAACAAGGGGACCTCGAAGCCAGACATGGCCGTCCGCCGTCGAACAAGCGCCCGGTGTCCGGGCGCTTGCGCACCAAGGAGCGTCGGCAATTTTGGAAACCTCGCAATGAAACAGGAACTAGATAGTCGTATGGACATCAGCAACGGCGTAAGCGCATCCACCCAGGCCCCGGCCGTCCCCGCCAATGCCGGCGGCCCGATCGAAACCGATGCCGTCATCGTGGGCGCCGGCCCGGTCGGCCTCTTCCAGGTCTTCGAACTCGGCCTGCTCGAGATCAAGGCGCATGTCATCGATTCGCTGCCCGTGGTCGGCGGCCAGTGCATGGAGCTGTATCCCGACAAGCCCATCTACGACATTCCCGCGGTCCCCGTCTGCACCGGCAAGGAACTGACCGACAACCTGCTCAAGCAGATCGAGCCCTTCGGCGCCACCTTCCACCTCAACCAGGAAGTCACCGTCGTCGAGAAGCGCGAAGACGGACGCTTCAACCTCGAGACCTCCGCCGGCACGCGCTTCATCACCAAAACCATCTTCATCGCCGCCGGCGTCGGTTCCTTCCAGCCGCGCACGCTGAAGGTGGATGGCATCGAGGCCTTCGAAGGCAAGCAGTTGTTCTACCGCGTCAAGGACCCGAGCCAGTTCCATGGCAAGAACCTCGTGATCTGCGGCGGCGGCGACTCGGCGCTGGACTGGGTGCTCAACTTCGTCGGCAAGGCCGAGTCGGTCGTGCTGCTGCATCGCCGCGAGGAATTCCGCGCCGCGCCCGCGTCCGTTGCCAAGATGAAGGAACTCTGCGACCAGTACGAGATGCAATTCCTGGTCGGACAAGTGACCGGCTTCGAATCGCAGGACGAGCAGCTCACCGAAATCAAGGTGACGGGCGCGGACGGCGTGACCCGCCGCCTGCCGGTAGATACCCTGCTGGTCTTCTTCGGCCTCTCGCCGAAACTCGGCCCGATCGCCGAATGGGGATTGGACATCGAGCGCAAACAGCTGAAGGTGGACACCGAGAAATTCGAAACTAACGTGCCTGGCATCTTCGCCGTGGGTGACATCAACACCTACCCTGGCAAGAAAAAGCTCATCCTCTCCGGTTTCCACGAGGCAGCACTGGCCGCTTTCGGCGCAGCGCCCTACATCTTCCCGGACAAGAAGATCCACATGCAATACACCACGACCTCGCCCAAACTGCACAAGGTCCTCGGCGTCGAAACCCCGGTGTTCGACTAAGGTTTCCCCGGCGACATCGCCCCCTCCTGCAACGCCTTCCGCCTGAAAAGCGGAAGGCGTTTTTCATTGCGGCCTCTCAACATCTGTTGCCGCCGTGTCGGCTGGAATCCAACAGGGCAACGTTCTACTAAGTAAATGCCGGCGCTGATTTCATCAAATGGCTGGCACTTGGCGCCCGGGAAGCGCGTAATTTTTACACTGGCATGACGCAACGCGCAAAGTCATGCCTCAAACGGGCCTATGCTTGTTTAGACTTTTTTAATGTTTACAGCCTCACGATGGATTTTCCTTATGCTGAAGGCTTTGGAAACCGGTTGGCATGATCCATGCAAGCTTTGCCCGGTGAAACACCACAGGTAAAACCAGTTGATCCATTGCGTCGCACAATTGCGACAGTTTGAATGTGGCGTTAGCGTTATCAGGCATGAGAAAAAGCAATCAAGCAGTTGATTTGCAGACTGAAAAGCTGGAGTGGTTAATAAAAATCAATTGTTGGCTGTGGTTCTTATGCTCAATTGGCTTGTATCGGGATCGAGACTTTGTGTTATGTTTCTCATGAACAAGCTCATTTTGAACGCCTGTTCTTTTTTGTTCCAGGACGGGACAAGAAATTGATCAGGTCGGCGGATGTGAGTGTTTCCAGAAATATTTTTATGCGGAAAGTGACGAAGTTGACACTGATGCATTGCAGCAAAGCTCCTTTCCCAGCAGAATCGAGCGACACCGGTACCACTTGAAAGAGGCCCTTATGCTCTACCAATTTCACGAATTGAACCGTACCTTCCTGAACCCGCTCATCCAATGGGCCGAAGCTTCCGCCAAGCTGTTCACGAATCCGGTTTCGCCTCTTGCCCACACCCCCTTTGCACAGCGCATCGCCGCGGGTTACGAACTGATGTACCGGCTCGGCAAGGATTACGAAAAACCTGAATTCGGCATCAAGACCGTTCCCGTCCAGGGAAAATCGGTCGGCGTGTTTGAAGAAGTCGACGCACAGCGTCCCTTCTGCCGCCTCATCCACTTCAAGAAAGATCTGAGCGACAAGCAGTTCGCCGGCTTGAAACAGCCCGTCGTGCTGCTCGTTGCACCGCTGTCCGGCCACCATTCCACGCTGCTGCGCGATACCGTCCGCGCCCTGCTCTCCGAGAATGACGTGTACATCACCGACTGGACCGACGCCCGCATGGTGTCGGCCTCGGAAGGCGCGTTCCACCTGCATGACTACATCTACTACGTGCAGGATTTCATCCGCCGCCTCGGCCCGGACGTGCACGTGATCTCGGTCTGCCAGCCCACCGTGCCGGTGCTCGCCGCGATCTCGCTGATGGCCAGCGCCAACGATCCCAAGCTGCCCAAGACCATGACCATGATGGGCGGCCCGATCGACCCGCGCAAGTCGCCCACCGCGGTCAATGACCTCGCCACGAAGAAGCCGTTCTCCTGGTTCGAGAACAAGGTGATCTACAGCGTGCCGCCCAACTATCCGGGCTTCGGCCGGAAGGTCTATCCCGGCTTCCTGCAGCATGCCGGATTCATCGCCATGAACCCGGGCCGCCATGCGCAGAGCCACTGGGACTTCTACATGCACCTGCGCAAGGGCGACCAGGAATCCGCGGAAGAACATCGCCGTTTCTACGATGAATACAATGCGGTGCTCGACATGCCGGCCGAGTACTACCTCGAGACCATCAAGATCGTGTTCCAGGAATTCCGCCTTCCCATGGGGACCTGGGAAGTCGAGGGCAAGCTGGTGCGTCCGCAGGACATCAAGAACGTCGCCCTGTTCACCATCGAAGGCGAGCTCGATGACATCTCCGGCGCCGGCCAGACCCAGGCCGCGCACGACCTCTGCTCGGGCATTCCGAAGTCGAAGAAGAAGCACTTGACCGCGCCGAAATGCGGACACTACGGCATCTTCTCCGGCCGCCGCTGGCGCGAAAACATTTGCCCGCAGATCGGCGAATTCATCCGCGCGCATAGCTGATGTACTGATGCCCTGATACGCGGCATGCACGACTGAAAGCCGTCCCCACCCGGGACGGCTTTTTGTTTGGCGCTTCCGGAACACCGGAATCGCAACAACCGCCCCGCTTTGCGCGATAATCCTTCTTTTTCTCCAGCCGCAGTCCGTGTCCTCCACTCTTCCCTCGCTGGCCGACCGCATCGACGCCCTGCTTCCGCAGACCCAGTGCACGAAATGCGGCTATCCGGCCTGCCGTCCCTACGCCGAAGCGATCGCCGACGGCAAGGCTGGCCATAACCAGTGCCCGCCGGGCGGCGAGCAAGGCATTGCCCGCATCGCCGCCATCATCGGCAAGCCCGTCATTCCCCTCAATCCAGCGAACGGCGTGGAACGGCCGCGCCCGGTGGCCGTCATCGACGAGCGCCTTTGCATCGGCTGCACGCTCTGCATACAGGCCTGCCCCGTGGATGCCATCGTGGGCGCGGCCAAGCAGATGCATACCGTCCTGCCCGGCCTCTGCACCGGCTGCGACCTCTGCGTCGCACCCTGCCCCGTCGACTGCATCGACATGGTCGAGGCCACGCCCGGCAAGACCGGATGGGATGCGTGGTCGCAGGAACAGGCCGACGCGGCGCGCGCGCGATTCCAGTTCCGGGTGTTCCGGCTGCGCCGGGAAAAGGAAGAGAACGATGCGCGCCTCGCCGCGAAGGCGGTGGCCAAGCTGAAGGCGGTGGAAGCCGAGCCCACGCTGACGCCCGAGCAGCGCGCGGAGCAGGAACGCAAGCGGGCCATCATCCAGGCTGCCATGGAACGCGCCCGCCTGCAGAAGGAGCAGCAGGCGGCACGCGCCCAGGCCCAGCCCGGCATGCAGGATGTGTCGCGCGGCGTGCGACGCCAGATCGACGAAGTGAACGCGCGCCTCGAACACCAGCCCAAGGAAGACTGAGCCGATGAACGCGGAAAAACGCCAGGAGATCTTCCGGCGCTTCCGGGAAGCCAACCCGCATCCCACCACCGAACTCGAATACACCACGCCATTCGAGCTGCTGGTCGCGGTCATCCTGTCGGCGCAAGCCACGGACGTATCGGTCAACAAGGCGACGCGCAGGCTCTATCCGGTGGCAAACACGCCGGAGGCCATCCATGGCCTTGGCGTCGATGGGCTGATCGATTACATCCGCACCATCGGCCTGTTTCGCACCAAGGCAAAGAACGTCATCGAGACCTGCCGCATCCTGATGGAACAGCATGGCGGGGAGGTGCCGCGCCTGCGCGAGGCGCTGCAGGCCTTGCCGGGCGTGGGCCGCAAGACCGCGAACGTGGTGCTGAACACCGCGTTCGGCGAGCCGACGATCGCCGTCGACACGCATATCTTCCGCGTCTCCAACCGCACCGGCATCGCGCCCGGCAAGGACGTCGACGCTGTCGAGCAGAAGCTGCTGAAGGTGGTGCCGTCAGAATTCAGGAACGACGCGCATCACTGGCTGATCCTGCATGGCCGCTATACCTGCATCGCGCGCAAGCCGCAATGCTGGAACTGCGTGATCGCCGACCTGTGCGAATTCAAGGAGAAGACGCCGCTGCCCGAAAAGGGCGTGTAGCAGCGCGAGGCCGCTGGTTCACCGCTACAATCACCGATTCGATCCATCTCCCGCGAGATCATGTTTACGCCTTCCCAGCACGACGTCCGACGATTCTTTTGCGAAACCTACCGCAAGGTGGAAGCCGGCGAAATCCTGACGCCACTCGAAGCGATCGCCCGCGACTGGATCGTGCAGCACCCGGAATATGCGGGCGATCTTGCCAGCGTCGACGAAGCGCTTGCCGCCGATTACTCGGTGGAACGCGGACGAAGCAATCCCTTCCTCCACCTGTCGATGCACCTGTCCATCGCCGAACAGATTTCCATCGACCAGCCGCCGGGCATCCGCGCCGCCTTCCTCGGCCTCGCGCAGCGGCTTGGCTCGGAGCACAATGCCCAGCATGAAATGATGGAATGCCTGGGCGAGATGATCTGGCAATCGCAGCGCAGCGGCCTGCCGCCGGACGGCGCGTCCTACGTGGAGTGCGTTCGGAAGCGCTGATCACGCGGACTTGCCGTGAAATGCAAAAAAGCCACGGCATGCCGTGGCTTTTTCGTTTGCGCCGCGCAAATTGCGCGACCGGTGAGGCTTACTTGCGCAGGACCAGCGAAGTCGGGAGGCTGTGCAGGTAGGCGGCGATGTCCTGGATGTCTTTCTTGGACAAGGCCTTGGCCTGGGCGCCCATGATGGCGTTGCCGCGGCCGTTCGCGCCGTCGGCGCCGCGCTGGTAGGAGACCAGCGCATGCTCCAGGTAGTCCTGGTGTTGGCCGGCCAGCTTGGGATAGGAGGGGTCGATCGGCCTGTTGAAGTCCTTGCCGTGGCAGGAGGCGCAATTGTACTTCTCGGCGGCCGCCTTGCCGGCATCCACGTTGCCGCCAGCCATGGCGTTCAGCGACATCAGCGCCACTGCTGCTGCGAAAATCTTTTTCATTCTGTCCCCTTATTTCTGCTGCGAGTAGTAAGCCGCGAGGTCGGCGATGTCCTGGTCCGTCAGGCCGGCGGCCACGCCGCGCATGCTGGGATGCTTGCGCTCGCCCTTCTTGTAGGCGTTCAGTGCCGATTCGATGTACTTGGCGGACTGGCCGCCGAGCATGGGAACCTGGTACACCTCGGGGAAGGTTGCCTTGTAGCCGGGAATGCCGTGGCAGCCGATGCACATGGCGACCTTGTTTTCCGCCGCCTTGGCATTGCCTGTCACGTCCGCTGCGACAGCACCACCGGCAACACCCGCTAGCGCGAGAAGCGCAAAGATTTTTTTCATGTTCAATGGGAATGGGTTAATGCGAAATCTGCTGGGGCACGGACCGCGCCGCCCGCCTCCGGTGAATGTTCCCACCGCAGCCAGCGGCATATTGCCTCGGCGCACCAAAACGCTTAATTTTACCTGAAGACTCCGGCAAGTCCAACTAGCGTGTCCCGGCGCGGCGACGGGCATTCTCGTCGTCGGGCGGCACGGCGCCGGGCGGCGGGACCTGCGGCTGCGGAATCGGCGCCTTTTCGCGCGGCGGCGGCAGGTAGGTCGATCCGGCGAAGGCCACGCGGCGCACGAGCGCGGCGAACACCATGCGCCGCGCGCGCATCGGCAGGCCGCGCGCATGCATCGCGAGCACGAGGGCACAGGTCAGCGCGACGCCGACATTGAGCGCGCCAGCAAGGAGAACGTTGACCACCGCCAGCCAGAAATCCGCCTCGTGGAAGACGTCCGGTCCGAGGCTCGCGGCGGCGCTCGCGAGGCGACCCGCGACCAGGGCGGCGTGCCTGATCTCGAAGCGCAGGCCGAAGAATCCCGCCAGCGCCGGCACGAGGCCGAACATCAGCGCGAGGGAGACCATGCCCGCGCCGGACGCGGCATGCCGCTCGAGGCGCTCCGCCCAGCGCTGCGCCCGCGGCGCGCCCAGCAGGCGAACCAGGTGGCGATGATGCGCCAGCGCATCCTTCATCCGGCGCAGCGCGAACCAGTTGTCGGCGAATCCGCCGAGGATACCGGCGAACCAGAGCATGACGCCGGTCGCGGCGCCGAACACCAGCGTGGGACCGACCTGCGCCATGTCCGCAAGCGCTGCCTGCGCCGTCGCGGGAGGCAGCATGACGCGGGAGGCCGCGAGCCACAACCCGCCCGCCAGCACGAGGGCGGCCAGCACGACGCCGAGCAGGTTGCCGAGCATGGCGGCCGCGTGTCCGCGCAGGATGGCGGCGCATTCGGCAAGCAGCCTGCGCATGGCGGCCATGTTGTCCAGCGCGCGCAGGTGCGCCGCCAGCACCGGCGTGGTCACCGCCGGCTGCTGACCGGCCAGCAGTCCGCCCGCCGCCCATATCATGCCGAAGCTCAGGCTGAAGCCGGCCGCGGCCAGGGTGCCGTCGAAAAAGCGCGCGCCGCCATTCCATGCCTGCTTGCCGAGAACGGCGATCGCGAGCAGCAGGCCGCCGCGCCAGCCGGCCGAGAACATGCCCGCATACTGCGCGCGATCATGCGCGGCATGGCGTTCGTCGCGCGCCGCGTGCCGCTCGACGATCTTGCGCGCCAGCAAGGCGAAGCTCCGCCGCACCACGCCGCGCGACAGGGCGTGCGCATGATGGGCTTGCGCGATGTCGGACAGCAGCGCCTGGATGCCGGCGCTGCCCGGCTGTTCCAGCGGCGCGGCGCGCGCATCGATCAGCCGGCCCATGCGCTGCAGCTGAGCGCGCATGCGCTCGACGCGATAGACCAGCCCCATCGACACGCCATGCTCGTCGAGGTGGGCGTAGATGCGGTCGGTCTGGGCCTGGCATACCGCGACCAGCATGCGGACGCTGCGCAGGGTGGCGCCGTCGCCGAGCGGCATCAGCACGTATTTCTCGATCTCGCGCCGCAGCGACATGAATGGCGTGGCCTGCAGGGCCATGCCGGGATCCAGCCGCTGCCGGAACTCGGGGCCGATGCCGACGGCCGCCACCATGGACGCGAGGTACACCAGTGCTTCGTCGAGCTGCTTGCGGTAGCCGTGGGCGATGCCGTCGTCGGCGCACAGGCGCATCAGGCGGTGCAGGGTGCGCTGGTCCAGCGCTGTCAGCCAGCCGGCATCGTCCGGCCTCGGGAACATGGCGGTGAACAGCGCCGACATGTCCGGCCGCAGCGAGGAGTCGGGCAGCAGGATCTTGCGCATGCGCTCGCCGAAGGCGCGGAACATGCCGGGCTCCTGAGGCAGTCCGGTCTCGCAGAAGAGCTCCGGGCCGATCGCTTCGCGCAGGGTCTTCTGCACGGTGGTGCGCACCACGCGGCGCAGGTCGCGGTGACTGTCGAGCCAGTCCAGCAGGAAGGCGACGCGGCGCTGGCGCGCGCGCAGCGATGCGGCCGGATCCGGCGCGGATGCGTCGGCGCGCATTTCGGCATCGAGGCCGCGGCGCAGCCAGTCGGCGACGTCGATCAGCCAGTTGGCGCGCTCGCCCCAGGGAGAAAACGGATTGGCGCGCTGCATCAGGCGTTCCAGCGCAAGGCGATGCAGCATCAGGCTTCGCTCGCGCGCTGCCTTTGCCGTGCGCCCGTGACTGCCGCGTCCACCCTGCCCGTCGCGACGAAATCGTCGCCAGGCCACGGCAAGCTTCATCAGGGAAATTTTCATGGAGGTGATGGAGATCGCGCCGAAGCGGGCGGCGAGGCGTCCAACCCCGGCACACGATCTCGCTTATACTTGGTCTTATCCTTACATTCTTATTCGAGATACAACGTCATGCGACCAGAAACACGTTTCGAAGGTTCCCAGAATTACGTTGCGACAAACGATCTGAAGCTCGCGGTGAATGCGGCGCTGACCTTGCAGCGGCCCTTGCTGATCAAGGGCGAACCCGGAACCGGCAAGACCATGCTGGCAGAGGAAGTGGCGGCTGCGCTGGGCATGCCGCTGCTGCAGTGGCACATCAAGTCCACCACCAAGGCGCAGCAGGGCCTGTACGAATATGACGCGGTTTCTCGCCTGCGCGACTCGCAGCTCGGCGAAGAGCGCGTGAAGGACATCCACAATTACATCGTCAAGGGCGTGCTGTGGCAGGCCTTCACCGCCGACCAGCCGGTGGTCCTGCTGATCGATGAAATCGACAAGGCCGACATCGAGTTTCCGAACGACCTGCTGCGCGAACTCGACCGCATGGAATTCTACGTCTACGAGACGCGCGAACTGGTGAAGGCCAGGCACCGTCCGCTGGTCATCATCACCTCGAATAATGAAAAGGAATTGCCCGACGCCTTCCTGCGCCGCTGCTTCTTCCACTACATCAAGTTCCCCGACAAGGACACGATGGAGCAGATCGTCGACGTGCACTTCCCGACCCTGAAGAAGGACCTGCTGGCCCAAGCGCTGCAGACCTTCTACGAAGTGCGCGACGTGGCCGGCCTGAAGAAGAAGCCTTCCACCTCGGAGCTGCTCGACTGGCTCAAGCTGCTGCTTGCGGAAGACATTCCCGCCGAAACCCTGCGCAGCAAGGATGCGAAGTCGGTGGTGCCGCCGCTGCACGGCGCGCTGCTGAAGAACGAGCAGGACGTGCATCTGTTCGAGCGGCTGGTGTTCATGTCGCGCACCAACCGCTGACCCGCGCGGTCCTCCTGCCATGAGCGCAAACGTTCCCATCGCCCCGGTCACGCTCTCGGGCAGCCTCGTCCGGCTCGAGCCCTTGTCCATGCACCACCTCGCCGACCTGCGTGCCGCCGCCGCGGACGGCGAGCTCTGGAAGCTCTGGTACACCTCTGTGCCGCATCCGGACAAGATGGAAGCGGAAATCGAACGCCGCCTCGGCCTGCAGGAGAAAGGCAGCATGCTGCCCTTCACCATCCGCCGCCAGGACACCGGCGCAATCTGCGGCATGACGACCTACATGAACATCGACGCGGTCAACATGCGCGTGGAGATCGGCTCGACCTGGTACGCGAGGAGCGCGCAGCGCACCGGCATCAACACCGAAGCGAAACTCCTGCTCCTGCAGTATGCCTTCGAGGCATTGCGCTGCATCGCCGTCGAATTCCGGACGCACTGGGTGAACCGCCAGTCGCGCGCCGCGATCGAACGCCTGGGCGCCAAGCAGGACGGCGTGCTGCGCAACCATATCCGCATGCCTGACGGCACGCTGCGCGACACGGTGGTGTATTCCATCATCGAGTCGGAATGGCCCACGATAAAGCGGCACCTGCAATACCTGCTCTCCCGAATGGAGCCAGCATCATGCTGATCGACTTTTTCTTTACCCTGAAAGACGCCAAGATCCCGGTGTCGATCAAGGAATTCCTCGTCCTGCTGGAAGCGATGGAAAAGAATGTCATCGACCCCTCGCTCGACGATTTCTATTTCCTCTCCCGCACCACGCTGGTCAAGGACGAAGCCCACTTCGACAAGTTCGACAAGGCCTTTGGCCTGTACTTCCGCGGCATCGAGGCGGTGTTCGACAAGAACCCGGAGATTCCGCTCGAATGGCTGCAGAAGCGCCTCGAGCGCGAGCTCACCCCGGAACAGCTCGCGCAGCTGGAGAAGCTCGGCTACGACAAGCTGATGGAAAAGCTCAACGAGCTGCTGAAGGAACAGAAGGAACGCCACGAGGGCGGCAACAAGTGGATCGGCACCGGCGGCACCTCGCCGTTCGGCAACGGCGGCCAGAATCCGGAAGGCATCCGCATCGGCGGCAAGGGCGGCAACCGGACCGCGGTGAAGGTCTGGGAGACCCGCGCCTTCCGCGACTACGACGACGAACGCGAACTCGGCACGCGCAACATCAAGGTTGCGCTGCGCCGCCTGCGCCGCTTCGCCCGCGAGGGCGCGGCCGACGAATTCGCGCTCGACGACACCATCCGCGCCACCGCCAACAATGCCGGCTACCTCGACATCAAGATGCAGCCGGAGCGCAAGAACAATATCAAGGTCCTGATGCTGCTGGACGTTGGCGGCACCATGGACGACCACATCGCCCGCACCGAGGAACTGTTTTCCGCCGCCAAGACGGAATTCAAGAACATGGAGTTTTTCTATTTCCACAACTGCGTCTACGACTACCTGTGGAAGAACAACCGCCGCCGCCATGCCGAACGTTTCCCGACCTGGGACATCCTGCGCAAGTACACGCCGGACACCAAGGTGATCTTCGTCGGCGACGCCACCATGAGCCCCTACGAGATCCTGCAGCCGGGCGGTTCGGTGGAGTACAACAACGAGGAAGCCGGCGCCGAATGGCTGCAGCGCTTCACCCACGCATTTCCGAAATACATCTGGCTCAACCCCGAGCCGGAAGGCTTGTGGCAATACCGGCAATCGATCAGCGTGATCAGGCAGATCATGAACAACCGGATGTTTCCGGTGACCATCGAAGGGCTTGAGCGGGGGATGCGGACGTTGAGCAAGTAGCAGCATTCTATCGACCTTTGTAAGGTCCCCTCCCCTTCAAGGGGAGGGTTAGGGTGGGGATGCGGTTCGGTAGCAGGCAAAGAACAGCATGAGGCTTGTTGTCGAAATCAACGCTGTTCTTTGTTCGCATCCGAAACCCATCCCCACCCCGGCCCTCCCCCTTGAAAGGGAGGGGGTCGTAGTGAAGGTATTTTTGACGCCATGCGTCGAAAATACCTTTAAATTCAGTGCCTTGCCCCTATTTAGCTAAAGGCGGCGGTAATCGCATCCACGACGCGCAACACAAATTTTCACTTTCCCCCACGCAGCATTTCCGGCCCCTCCCCCGGAATTTTCTTTAGAATGATGGAAGAGTACTGTGTTTAAATACATGCTTTTCCCCCGCATCCAATTTCAGCCTCTCCAATCGCATGGCCACCAAAAAGAATTCCGACTACAGCGAATCGTCGATCCGGGTCCTGAAGGGCCTCGAGCCGGTCAAGCAGCGTCCGGGCATGTACACCCGCACCGAGAACCCCCTGCACATCATCCAGGAGGTGATCGACAACGCGTCCGACGAAGCCCTGGGCGGCTTCGGCAAGAACATCATCGTCACCCTGAACGCCGACGGCAGCGTGAGCGTCGAGGATGACGGCCGCGGCATTCCGGTCGGATTGCATCCCGAAGAGAAAGTCCCGACGGTGGAAATCGTCTTCACCCGCCTGCACGCGGGCGGCAAGTTCGACAAGGGTTCCGGCGGCGCCTATTCCTTCTCCGGCGGCCTGCACGGCGTGGGCGTGTCGGTCACCAACGCCCTCGCCTCGCGGCTGGAAATCACGGTCTGGCGCGAAGGCGGCGTGCACAACCTCGTCTTCGCCGACGGCGACGTGGTGCAGAAACTGAAATCGCGCTCCCAGACCCGCGAAGACAAGAAATCAGGCACCCGCGTCACGGTGTGGCCGAACCCGAAATACTTCGACTCGCCGGCGATTCCCAACGGTGAACTGCAGCGCCTGCTGCGCTCCAAGGCGGTGCTGCTGCCCGGCGTGAAGGTCACGCTCACCAACGCCAAGACCGGCGAAAGCCAGACCTGGCAATACGAGCAAGGCCTGCGCGGTTACCTGGTGGAATCCCTCGCCCAAGCCTCGCATGCCGACCCGCTGATCCCGCTGTTCGAGGGCGAGCAGTTCGCCACCGCCGACGCGGAAGGCTTTGCCGAAGGCGAAGGCGCGTCCTGGGTCGTGGCCTGGACCGAGGAAGGCAACGTGGTGCGCGAGTCCTATGTCAACCTCATTCCCACGCCGGCCGGCGGCACGCATGAATCCGGTCTGCGCGAAGGCCTGTTCGGCGCAGTGAAGAGCTTCGTCGAGATGCATTCCCTGCTGCCCAAGGGCGTCAAGCTGCTGCCCGAGGACGTGTTCGCCCGGGTGTCCTTCGTGCTCTCGGCCAAGGTGCTCGATCCGCAATTCCAGGGCCAGATCAAGGAACGCCTGAATTCGCGCGACGCGGTGCGACTCGTGTCCACCTACACCCGCTCGGCGCTGGAACTCTGGCTGAACCATCACGTCGACTACGGCCGGAAGCTGTCCGAGCTCGTCATCAAGCAGGCTCAGTCCCGCCTGCGCTCGGCGCAGAAGGTCGAGAAGAAGAAGTCGTCCGGCGTGGCGGTGCTGCCCGGCAAGCTGACCGACTGCGAATCCGAGGACGTGACCCGCAACGAACTGTTCCTGGTCGAGGGAGACTCCGCCGGCGGCTCCGCCAAGATGGGCCGCGACAAGGAATTCCAGGCCATCCTGCCTCTGCGCGGCAAGGTGCTCAATTCCTGGGAAACCGAGCGCGACCGCCTGTTCGCCAACAATGAAATCCACGACATCGCGGTAGCGATCGGCGTCGATCCTCACGGCCCGAACGACGCGCCCGACCTGTCCGGCCTGCGCTACGGCAAGATCTGCATCCTGTCCGACGCGGACGTCGACGGCTCGCACATCCAGGTCCTGCTGCTGACCTTGTTCTTCAAGCACTTCCCTCAGCTCATCGCGCGCGGCCACATCTGCGTGGCGCGTCCGCCGCTGTTCCGGGTGGATGCTCCGGCGCGCGGCAAGAAGCCGGCGCAGAAGCTGTACGCGCTCGACGACGGCGAACTGACGGCCATCGAGGACAAGCTGCGCAAGGACGGCGTGAAGGACGGCGGCTGGTCGATCTCCCGCTTCAAGGGCCTGGGCGAGATGAACGCCGAGCAGCTCTGGGAAACCACCATGAACCCCGATACCCGGCGCCTGCTGCCGGTCTCGCTCGGCGACTTCGACCTGATGCAATCCGAGTCGCGCTTCAACATGCTGATGGGCAAGGGCGAAGCCGCCGCGCGGCGCGCCTGGCTGGAAGAGCACGGCAACGAAGCGGAAGCGGACATCTGATCCGGCGTCATCCAACACATCGCAAGAATCTAAGAATCTATGACCGAACAAGCGACCTTGTTTGAAAACATGCCATCCGGCGATGGCGAGGCATTGACGCTGGCGACCTTCGCCGAACGCGCCTATCTCGACTATGCGATTTCCGTTGTCAAGGGACGCGCCCTGCCCGACGTCTGCGACGGCCAGAAGCCGGTGCAGCGCCGCATCCTGTACGCGATGCATGACCTCGGCCTGAATGCCGCCGCCAAGCCGCGCAAATCCGCGGCGGTGGTGGGCGACGTGCTCGGCAAGCTGCATCCCCACGGCGACCAGTCCGTGTATGACGCGCTGGTGCGCATGGCGCAGGACTTCTCGCTGCGCTATCCACTGATCGACGGCCAGGGCAACTTTGGCTCGCGCGACGGCGACGGCGCGGCGGCGATGCGCTACACCGAAGCCCGCCTGACGCCGATCTCGCGCCTGCTGCTCGATGAAATCGACATGGGCACCGTCGACTTCCAGCCTAACTACGACGGCTCCACCGAGGAGCCCAAGCTGCTGCCGGCGCGGCTGCCCTTCGTGCTGCTCAACGGCGCCTCCGGCATCGCCGTCGGCCTGGCCACCGAGATCCCCTCGCACAACCTGCGTGAAGTGGCGCAGGCGGCTGTGGCGATGATCCGCAATCCCAAGCTCACGCATGCCGAGATCATGCAGTTCATCCCCGGGCCGGACTTCCCCGGCGGCGGACAGATCATCACCCCCACCTCGACGATTTCCGAATACTACGAATCCGGCCGCGGCACGCTCAAGGTCCGCGCCCGCTGGAAGATCGAGGACCTCGCCCGCGGCCAGTGGCAGGCGGTCGTGACCGAACTGCCCATCGGCACCTCGGCGCAGAAGGTCCTGGAAGAAATCGAGGAACTGACCAACCCGAAGGTCAAGACCGGCAAGAAAGCCCTGCTGCCGGAACAGCTCAACCTGAAGCAGATGATCCTCGGCGTGCTCGATACCGTGCGCGACGAGTCCGGCAAGGATGCGCCGGTGCGCCTGGTGTTCGAACCGAAGTCGAAGAACATCGACCAGACCGAGTTCATGAACATCCTGCTGGCTAATACCTCGCTCGAAACCGGCACCTCGATCAACCTCGTGATGATCGGCGGCGACGGTCGCCCGCGCCAGAAGGGCCTGGGACAGATCCTGCGCGAATGGGTCGATTTCCGCTTCGTCACCGTCACGCGCCGCACCGAGTTCCGCCTGCGGAAAGTGGATGACCGCATCCACATCCTCGAAGGCCGGGAAGCGGTGCTGCTCAACATCGACAAGGTCATCAGGATCATCCGCGAATCGGACGAGCCGAAGCCTGCGCTGATGCAGGCGTTCAAGCTGTCGGACCGGCAGGCCGAGGACATCCTCGAGATCCGCCTGCGCCAGCTGGCCCGCCTGGAAGCGATCAAGATCCAGCAGGAACTCGCCGAGCTGCGCAAGGAAAAGACCACGCTGCACGACCTGCTCGACAATCCAAGCTCGATGAAGCGCCTGGTCATCAAAGAAATCGAAGGCGACGCCAAGCAGTTCGGCGACGCGCGCCGCACCCTCATCGAGGAAGCCGAGCGCGCCAGCGTCGAACAGAAGGTGCTGGACGAGCCGGTCACCGTCATCGTGTCTCAGAAGGGCTGGGTACGCGCCCGCGGCGGCCACGGCCACGATCCGGCGCAGTTCACCTTCAAGGCGGGCGACGGCCTCTATGGCGCCTTTGAATGCCGCACGGTGGACACCCTGCTCGCTTTCGGCTCCAACGGCCGTGTCTACTCGGTGCCGGTCACGGCCCTGCCCGGCGCGCGCGGCGACGGCGTGCCGGTCACCACGCTAGTGGAAGTGGCAAGCGGCACCCGCCTGCTGCACTACTTCGCCGGCCCCGCCGACACCACGCTGCTGCTGGCTTCCACCGCCGGCTATGGCTTCACCGCCAAGGCGGGCGACATGGTCAGCCGCATCAAGGCCGGCAAGGCCTTCCTGACGCTGGACGAAGGCGACGAGCCGGTCACGCCCAAGGTCGCGGCGAAGGATGCCGGCGCGATTGCCTGCCTGTCGGAAAAGGGACGGGTGCTGGTGTTCGGCATCGATGAAATCAAGATGCAATCCGGCGGCGGACGCGGCGTGATCCTGATGGAACTGGAGCCAAAGGAAAAGCTGGTTGTGGCTCAGCCGATCAGCCAGCGCGGCGTGATCGTGACCGGCGCGGGACGCGGCGGCAAGGCGACCGAGTTTCCGTTGTCCGGCACGGCGCTCGCCGGGCACTTCGGCAAGCGGGCACGCAAGGGTAAGCCGCTGGAGTCGAGGATCAAGGCGGACGGGCTGGTCGCGAAGTAAGGCTTCCGGCACTCATTTCTGCGCCGCCCAGCGCGCACGGATGCGTGCCAGCACGCCGCTTTTTTCCAGGCGCTGGAATGCCGATTCCAGCCGGCGCAGCTTGTCCGGATCGATCGCCTTGCTCACGCCAAAGTAGACCGGGTCGGCGAACAAGGCCAGCGGATGGATCGCCAGTTCCTGGAAGTCGGGGTTGTTCCGCAACTGGTAGGCGACGAAATATTCATCTTCGATGAATCCCAGGTTGCGCCCCGCCAGCGTCTTCCTGGGCAGGACGGTTCCTTGCACCACGGGGTCAAAATACTGCGCAAACCCGGAATCGGTGGCGAGCCGCCTGTCGAACGCTTCCGAATACCTGGCGTCTTTCTGGATGCCGATGGTCGAGCGGGCCTGTGCCGCTGCCTTGACGAGGTCATCCATGCCGGCGAGCGGCAAGCCAGCCTGCTCCCGCCGGACCACCAGCACCCGGCGGGATAGCCGCTCCGGCCCGATGAAGTACATGAAGGCTTCCCTGTCCGGCGTCCGCGATACATTCATCATTACATCCAGCTCCCCCGACTGCAGATAGCCGAGCGCGCGCGACCATGGCAGGTCGAGGTACATGGATTGAAACCCGGCTTCGCGGATCAAGGCCTCGGCGAGTTCCACGTCAAGTCCGCCCCAGCGCCCTTCCTTCTGGAAGTAATTGGGCGCGAACTCGGTAACGCGGATGCGCAAGCTTTCCTGCGCCCAGGCGAGAGGCAGAACCACGGCAAACGCAAGGATAGGTGCGAGGAATGCCTTCCGCGGTCGGCGCATGAAGCGCGGCTGGCGAGAGTCAGCGGTCGCCGTCAGCGCCCGCAAGATACCGCTGCACCAGCAGGTCGACGCGCCGTTGCAAGGCTGCGGCAACCGTGGTTTGCAGCGACTGGAATGAAAATTCGGAATCCCGCGTATACATCTTCAAGCGCCCATCGACGTCCTTGAGGATGCGCATGTTGGCGCGCGCATTCAGCTCCTCGATGGCCAGCGCCCGCAGGTTGGCCTGGATCTCCGCCCCCTTCGCCTCGAAGGCGGAAAGCCTGGCGCGGTTCCGCTCGAGCGCGGCCTGCACGCTTTCCTCGAGCAGCCGCGCGACGTTGTGCTTGCCGATCACCTGGTGCAAGGCATGCCGGGCCAGGGCATGGAAGCCGGCAAGTTTTTCGCTGCGGAACCCGGCGTCCTCGGAAAAGGACTTCAGATCCTTGCGGCTGGCCTTGATGGGATGGAAATAGGTTTTCGCCTCGCTGTCGAGCGTGGCCTTGAATTCACCGCGCAAACGCGAGTCCTCGGGCATCGAGGTCTGGTACTTCGCGCATTCCGCGTCGAGCACGGTCATCTCCGCGTCGATGGCCGCGCTTCTTGCCGCGCGCAGGTCGGCGCGCCATCCTTCATATTCCGCGTCGCGACGGGTGAACATGCCGCGCCAGGAAGTTTTCCTGCCACCGTTCGCGTCGAACGTGTCTGGCGTTGTCGGGGAAGCCGCGCCCGGACCGGGCGGTGTCGAGGTTGCGTTCATGGCAAGGTCCTGATCGGGTGAATGTCTCCTGAAGAGACACTAACCAGATCAGGTGCGGCGCAACACGAAGATTAGCCCGGGCTAATGTTCACGGCCGCAGGTCGGCGCAGGCCACGTCGGGCGTGCTCTGGCTTGCCAGCCCGGACGCGCCGAAAGTGGTGGGATGGCTGGACGGGTCCGGTATGCCGGGCATGCCGGCCAGGGCGAGCCAGGCCTTGGCGACGTCCTGGTGCGCGATCAGGCCCTTGGCCTCCACCAGGCGTTCGATGGATTCGGCGCGTCCGCTGCGCGCGAATGCGCGATTCCAGAGCACCAGGGCCGGCACCGTCGTGTCGTTCCGGCCCACCCAGGCGCCGGCATGGAAGCGCTTGCCGGTGTGGTCCGACGGAAGGTTCTCGCCATGGTCGCTGGTGAAGACGAGAAAAGCTGGATCTTCCTGGCGGTCCAGGAGCTCCGCCACCATCAGCAGATGGCGCACGCTGTTTTCCGCCGCCCTGGCGTAGCGCAGTTCGAGCAGCTTTTCCTTCGACAGGCCGGCGGGCTCGGCGGGAAACATGGACGCCGGATAACGTTCCTCGTAATTGAAGTGCTCGCCGAACAGGTGCAGCATCACCGCCTTGTGCCGCTCCGGCGTGCGCACCAGGAAATCGGACATGGCTTCGATTGCAACGTCATCGTAGGCGCTGATTTCCATGGACGAGGTCTTGAGCACGTCGTCATGGCCCAGTTCCGGCACGATCCACACGTCATGGTTGTTGATGTAGGCGGTCTTCGCGCCGGCGGCCCGCGCCAGGGCGAGCACGGTCGGCTTCTTGTCCAGTTCCGCCGGCGACGCGTTGCCGGACGCGGTCATGAGCCGGGGCACCGCGACGAAGGTGGCGTTTCCGGCGCTGCAGGCATCGGGCAGGCGCACGCCGAGTCCCTGCTGGAGGCGACGAGCCAGCGCGCGGGACCATGGACCGCGCGCCGGCACCATCAGGGCGTCGGCACGCAAGGATTCGCCGACGATGAAGACGGCGAGCCCCGCCGGCATGTCGAACAAGTGCGGCGCGTCCTGCGCGTAGCGGGTCGCCACTTCCAGCGCATGGCCGCCGGTCGCGGCCCGGGTCAGCGCGACGCCGGCTTCTTCCTTGAGCAGGTCGAGGTGGGACAGCCAGGGCACCGACACCTTCGCCTCGAACGTGGCAAGCTGGGGCATGCCGGGATAGACGCTCATGGCGGTATTCGACAGGAGCAGCAGGCCGGCCAGCACCAGGGGCTGCGTCCATTTCGGCATGCCCGCCGGCATGTCGCGCGTCGCGCGCCAGGCCCACAAGGCGCAGGACACCGACAGCATGCCCGCCAGGATGAAGGCCGGCATACCGAATGCCATCTGGATGGCGGCGATGACGACGCGGAAAGAGCCGGAAGATACGGAAGCCGTCGAGGCGAACGACGGGCCGGTGCCGGATACCGCCACCGTGCCCAGCCAGGCCAGGGTGAGCGGCATGGCCAGCAGCTGGCCGACGGCGCACCAGCGCGCGAAACGCGGCGGCAGGCAGATCGCCCACACCGCCAGGCACAAGCCCCATGCCGCGACTTCCCACGGTCGCGCCAGGCGTGCGTCGGTCATCAGCCAGACCGACATCGGCGCGAGCACCGCGCAGAACAGGGCGAACCTGGGGCGGGAGAAAAGGGAAGGTTGGGTGTTTGTCACCATGATCTTTCAAGTCATGTATCCGGGACCGGACCTGCAACGCAGTGCCGCGCCGGGGTAACGCTGGGATATTAACGCGGGGAAATTTCCGGGGCAACATACACGTCCGCCCGGAGGCGTCTTCATGCCGCGGCATCATCGTTTCCGGCAGATTTGTCGCGACGCAAGGAATTTGTTCGCCAGATTCGCCACACAGTGTGGGCAAATCCGCCACGGCGGCCGCACGGCGCCGCGGGGCTGGCGTGCGCGCCGCCCGCGTATCGCTTCGCGCTACCGCGGGGTTCGCCCTGCGCCACGTTCCGCGCCGCTGCTGCATTGCCGGGGCATCGCTCCGATACTTCCTCCAACGCCGGCTGCGGCGGCAACTTCAACGAGAGGAAAACATGAACGTCATCATCCAACGCGATACCCGGGCCTGGCAGATGCAGGTGTGGATCGCCTTCCTGATCGCGGCCTTCCTGAGCGGCGTCGGACTCGCTTATCTTCCTGGCAAGCCGGTGGAATACGGCTTCATGATCATGGGCTACCTGTTCTGCCTGACCATGGTGTTCGTGCTGGCGAAGCATGTGCGCAATGGCGAAAAGCAGAATGCCGCGCCGGCGCGGAACGACACGCGGATGTACGGCCCGGTGGTCTGGGCAGGCTTCTTCATCGCCATGGGCATGACGGGATGGGGGCTGTTCCATCTCGACGTCAACGAAGCCTACAAGGCCTTCCTCGCGGTGAGCTGGCTGTTCCTGGTGAACTCCGCCTTCACGCTCGCCAAGATGCTGCGCGACCGGCATGACGCCGACCTGATCGAGGCGGCCGCGCGCGACCAAGCCACGAAATAACACTGATTGAACAGGAGACCCATCATGAATACATCATTTCGAACCTTGCTTGCCGCCGCCGCATTGGCCTTCACCTTCGGGTCGGCGGTATCCACGCCAGCCCGTGCGCAGAGCGAGGCATCGGCGCTCAGCATGCTGTCCACCCTGCCCGTCGCGTCGGTGACGGTGGGCGCGAGCACCGCGGCGAGCGCCGCGCTGGCGCTGCCCGTGGTCCTGTCCACCGCCGGCGCGGTGCTGGTGGTGAATGCCGTGGAGGTCAGCGCGGCGGGAACGATACTGGTCCTGGAAGCCTTGTCCGACGGCACGAAGGTGGTGCTGCATGTCGCTGGCAGCGGCCTCGCCGCCTCTGCCCTCGGAGTGGGAACGGTGCTCACGGTCAGCGTGGTAGGCGCGGGCACCCTGCTCTGCGCGGCCGGCGAAGTCGTCGCATTCATTCCCAGCGCCCTGGGCAATGCCCTCCTTTACAACCGCCGCATCAGCGAGTGAGGCCGACATGCGCAACCGTTTCCTGTCATTGCTTCTCGTCCTCTGCTGCGCGCTGCTGAGCGTGCCGCATGCCTTCGCGGGAAGGCCTTGCGAAACCAGGCGGCCGTCCGTCGCCAGCATCACCCAGGGATTGCAGCTGGCCGAAAGGACGCTGGCCGCGCTGGAAGCCAGCGGCAGCGACGTCGCGGTTCTCGCCCGTGCCGGGCAAGACCTCGGCAAGTACGGCCAGCGGTATTCCCACATCGCCTTCGCCTACCGGCAGATCGACGCGCAAGGCAACCCCGTGTGGCGGGTGGTGCACAAGCTCAACCAGTGCGGCACGGCGGAGGCGGCGCTCTACCGCCAGGGTCTCGGCGAATTCTTCCTCGACGACCCCTGGCGCTACGAAGCGGCCTTCGTGCCCCTGCAACCCGCCGTGCAACGGCGCCTGCTGCCGCTGCTGCAAAACGATCGCGCGCTGGGGACCTTGCATGAAAGGCACTACAGCATGGTGAGCTATGCATGGGGAAGGCGGTACCAGCAATCGAACCAGTGGGTGATCGAAACCCTCGCGCTGGGCATGGCCGGCACCGATACCCGGGAGGCGGCGCAGCAATGGCTGAAGGCCGCGGGATACGTGCCGACGGTATTGCATATCGATGCCATGACGCGGCTGGGCGGCCGCCTGACCGCGGCGAACGTGGCGTTCGACGATCATCCGCTGGGCGAGCGCATGGCGGACCGGATACGGACGGTGACGGCGGATTCGGTGCTGAAATGGCTGGAACGCAGTGGCTTGGGCACAGAGCAGCGCGTGGTGCGGTAAGCGGACCGCTCTTCCCTGGGTGCGTTACACAAATCCTGTTCCCTTGTATTAGCGCTGCTTAATAATTGTCTCCATGCGCAAACCGGAATGCTAGCGTCACAACAAAGCCGGTTTTCCGCCATCCATTCCAGGCAGGCCGCATGCCCATGCGCCAGATTGAAGGGTTCCATGAAAGGCATCAATTCCGTTGCCAATGTCACGAGCACAGCGGATGCCGCCGACACTCCGAAGACCAATGGCGGCACGAGTGAACTGACACATCACAACGGCGGGAGCAACATCGCGCCGTCCACTTCCAAGCGGCCATCGACATCCCCGGCGGGCACTGGCCGGCAACACCTCGTGATCCACAACAGTTGGAGACATGGCAAACCGCATCCCGCCTTCGTCGCGTTGCAGAAGGCAGCACCCAATTCGATGATCGGCCGCTACATGGCAGGACGCTCCATCAATCTCAAGAGCGAACTTCCCATCCATGCTTCGATGTACGGCGAGCACGTCGCCCGCTGGGCATTCCACGACTTCCATGCGATGTGCGCCGAAGAATATGGCGAAGAGATCGGTGACGCCTACCTTGAGAAAGCGCGGAAGCTGAACATGGAAGGGGAAATCCAAAAGGAAGCGAAAAAGCTCTTCGGCAAGTGGCCGACGACGAGCATGCCAGCCCAACCCCCGGGTGACATCTCGATCGACCGGGCGCTGGAACTCGAAAAGGAATTCATGTCGGGCATGGACAAGGCGCTGAGCAAATACCGCGTCGCCCTCTACCGGGAATGCCTCGATTCCCATTTGCGCGTGACCAAGCGCGTGGCAATGAAGAAACTGCGTGAGCAGATAAAGGTGGGTGCACCCACCCAAGGCATTCTCGATCTATGCGAAGGCGCTTGCGAGAAGTATGTCAACGACATCCAGGCCAAGGCACAAAAGAAGCTGGCGAGCATCGAAAGCATGGACGACCCGACCGCGCAACGCGCGGCGCTGGAACATTTCCATGACACGCTGCAGGCAAACATTTTCCTGGTCGCGGGCGAGGCGCTGTACGACGCATTTGACGTCGTCGTGCAACCCGGCGCCATGACGCAAGCCCAGATCCTGGCGAAGGAAGATTGGCACGAGACCCTGAACCGCAATCTTCACCCTCCCTTTCTTCGCTATTCCGCGAGCTTCGCGCGCACGGTCCTGGGAGGCATCGACGATGACAAAGCCCTGCACTCCCTCGTCAGGGAATCGCTGATTCACGTGGAGACGCTGCGTTCCTGGCATAGCGCCCTCGGAACGGGCCAACTCGAGAACTTGAGCTTCGACAGAAAGGTACTCGACCTGCCGCCGGCCGGACTGTCCCCTTCGACGTCGGCTTGGAATCTTTTTCGCCGGCGTTCGACCGGCTGAAATCTTGCGCGCGGCCAGGCTTCAATCAGCTTGCGTTAGGGTTCTTAATTTGTCGTTTCATCGGCGCACGGTCCGTCTACACTCCCCGGCCTTTCCCTCCATCGACATCGCGCTCCATCCGGAGCCACACCGCCATGCTGAAGAACCTTGCGCCGCAAGCCATCCGCTCCAATTGCATCAATGACGCGAACGCCAACGGGTCCGCCGCCACGCCCGATGCACGCGGGAATTTCCGAATCGGCGGCCCCGGACTGTCACCTACCCCGCAGCAGCGGCGCGGACGAAACGAGGTTCGCATCCACCTTCATGACAAGAGCAGGCGCATTGCCCTCCCCTTGCCTGGAAAGCCTGCGGTCCCGAGTGCGCCGTGCAAACCTGCGGACACGGACACGATGCCGATCTTTCACGCTGAGGCCCGGAAGGAGATGAAGGACGCCCTCATGCAAGACCAGCTCGAGCGTTTCCATGCCACTTGCCTGCAAACCGGGGTTACCTCTTCCATGCTCAAGCGCAAGGCGGTCCCGGGCTTGGACAATGCGAGCAAGCCGGAATTGAAGCTCATGCTCGGCAAGCTCTTCGACCGGCATTTCCATAGGACTGACACGGAAGGCGAACTGGCGGAGGCGAAGCTGCGTTTCGAGCAGGAAGCGCAGTGGCAGTTCCGGCCCTTCCTGGTCGCGCTGGTGCGCCTGAACCTGAAAGCGATATTGCGGGGCAAGGTGGCGCGTGCGCTGGGCGTGAAGTCAAGCATCGTGGGGAAGGATGGCGAAAAGTTGCCCTGTTTGTTGGGGCTGAAGCCCGACCTCCTGCTGGACAATCCGGCATGGGAGTCCAGGTATAGCGATTTGAAACAGGCAGAGGAAAGGATCGACGGGCGGATCGAGAGCATCAATCGTTGTCTAGATGTGTACCTGGAGTCTGATCGTGATCTGGTGAAGGAGCTGCCCCGGATGCTGGGGAAAGAGGCGGACTGGATACGGCGTGATCCGTTTGGAGGGTGGTGAAGGAAGGATCTGTTATGCCGGTTCTCATGCCGATGCCCTCGGCGGCATCATGCGGTCAGGGGTTGGAGTCGAACGCTTGCGGTTGTACCTCTGAAATGGGATTCCCGCCTGCGCGGGAATGACAGGTAGTCGGTGCGGTGATGGAACGAGATATGTGCGGTCGCCCATCCCTTGTCATTCCCGCGCAGGCGGTAATCCCATTTCTGCCGCTTGGTGCAATGGTTTGCGCGGTACGTATTGACCTTCCAATACCAGACGCAACACGTCAATGAAGATAGGATCGGGGCAAAAACAGGTTTTCCATGTTGCTCTTCAAGTGCGAAGCAAGCCCATTGCTGATGACCTTCGCGTCGCAAAGCTTGTCGGCAAGGGATGAGTACGCTCGCGTCATCGCCGGACCCAGCATTTTATCCGCACGCGCTTTTTCAAACAGTGCGCCGCGGTCGGCATGCCCCGAGGGCGGCAACATTGCCTGCATCAATCTTTCACCATCAGGTTCATTGCGCGGATCCTTCAGTTCATTGAAGACCTGCATGGCAATGCCATCGAAATCGGCTGGCGATGCTTTGAGAAATCGGGCGACGACGGATTCCTGGCTTCCGGAACCGGCCAAGTTTTGCTTGAAGATGGGTGCCGTGCCGTTAGCTTGGGCGGTGCGCGCCATGCGGTCCGGAACGTCTCTTGAACCGGCACCGAAGATGCCTTCGTTCATGGAATGCTTGACGGCGGAAGACTCGCCGCCTCCGCCGTCCGGTGTATCTACGGCAGGCGTCAAGCCAACCGCAACGGTCGTGCTTTGGGAAATCGGGTTGGTCATGGCGGGTCGTCCAGCAAAGTCAGATCAAGAACGGCGCATCCGCACCGGCGCTGACAATGTACCCAGGCGTCTTACCCCACCCCATGAAAATTAGCCGGGACTAATCTTCCGTCCCGGCTCGGCTCGTTCCCCGCCTGCTTACAGCTTCGACGCGATCAGCTTGCCCAGCTTCGCGACGCCTTCGCGGATCTTCTCCGGCGGCACGGTGACGAAGGACAGCCGCAACGTGTTGTGCTCAGCCTCATTCGCATAGAACGGCGCGCCCGGGACGAAGGCGACGAGGTCGGCGATGGCTTCGTCCAGCAGCTTCATGCTGTCGATGTGCTTCGGCAAGGTCAGCCAGAGGAACATGCCGCCAGCCGGCTTGGTCCAGGTGACGCCGGCGGGGAAGAACTCTTCCAGGGCGTCGAGCATGGCCTGGCACTGGTCGGAATACAGCTTGCGGATGGTGGGAATGTGCTGGTCGAGAAAGCCATCCTTGATGACCTCGTGCACCACCATCTGCGTGAGCTGCGCGGTGTGCAGGTCGGCGGCTTGCTTGGCCTGTTCCAGCTTGCGGATCAGCGGCACCGGGGCGACCACGTAGCCGAGGCGGATGCCCGGGGTGAGGACCTTGGAGAACGAGCCCATGTAGATCACGCCCTGCGGATTCATGTTCAGCATGCGGGGCAGCGGCTCGCCGCGGTAGCTCAGCGCGCCGTAGGGATCGTCCTCGATCAGCGGCAGGCCGAGGCGGGCGCAGGCCTCGACCAGGGCAAGGCGTCGCTCGAGCGGCAGGGTGCGGCCGGTCGGGTTCTGGAAGTTGGGCAGCGAGTACAGCATGCGCGCGCCCTGGCCGATGGCGGCCACCTGGTCGGGCAGCAGGCCATGCTCGTCTCCGGGCACGGATACGAATTCGGGGCGGTAGACGGAGAAGGCCTGCAGGGCGCCGAGATAGCTGGGCGTCTCGACCAGCACCTTGCTGCCTTCGTCGACCAGTACCTTGGCCAGCAGGTCCAGGCCCTGCTGCGAACCGGACACCATCAGCACCTGCTCGGGCAGGATCTTCGCGTCGGCGGTGGAGAGCGATTGGGCGATCCACTCGCGCAGGGGACCGTAGCCGTCGGTCGGGCCGTACTGGAGAGCGACCTTGCCTTGCTGCGACAGCACCTTGTCGAAGGCGGCCTGCATGCGTTCCACCGGGAAGGTGGCGGGGGAAGGCAGTCCGCCGGCGAAGGAAATGACTTCCGGGCGTACCGTGACCTTCAGGATTTCACGGATGACTGAGCTCTGCAGCTGTTGTGCGCGTTGCGAAAACTGCCATTGCATCGGGGTGGGGTGTTCCATTTTCATGCTTGTCTCTCTCTCAAAATCGCGGGAGGCCATGCCGTTCTGCCCGCATGCTTGCCCTGCCCGCTCGTGGCGGGCCCTGGCGGCGCGCGCCGGGTGGGCGTGCGCCGTGCGTGTCGACGCTGCCCTGCATTATCGCCCATCGCCGCCGGCGCAGAAAGCGGCTTCGGCATGATCGGATGGGCGCATGGCCGTTCAGGCAAGCTCGGCGATCAGTTCGATTTCCACGCAGGCGCCGAGCGGGATCTGGGCGACGCCGAAGGCGGAACGGGCATGCTTGCCCTGCTCGCCGAAGACTTCGCCGATCAGCTCGGACGCGCCGTTGGTCACCAGGTGCTGCTCGGTGAACTCGCTCGTCGAATTCACCAGGCTCATCACCTTGACGATGCGGCGCACGCGGTTGAGGTCCCCGCCGCAGGCCGCCTGCAGGGTAGCGATCAGGTCGATGGCGACGGCGCGCGCGGCCTGCTTGCCTTCGTCGGTGTTCATGGTCTTGCCGAGCTGGCCGACCCAGGGCTTGCCGTCCTTCTTGGCGATGTGGCCGGACAGGTAGACGGTATTGCCGCTCTGCGCATACATGACGTAGGCGGCGGCGGGCGCGGAGACGGCGGGCAGTTCGATGTTCAGCGATTTCAGTTTGTCGTAAACGGACACGGGTGACTCCGAAAAGAGGGGTTGACCGGCAAGGCGGAATTGGTGGCTGGATGGCTCCATGCCCAAAACCGTCGATTGTACCTTCAGCGCCTGACCGACATGCGCCTGCCGACGGCAACGACGGCGATGACGGCAAGGGCGAACAGCAACTGGACCGCGTCGAGGTGCTCGCCCAGGATCACGGCCGCGCCCGCAAGGGTGAGGAAGGGCTGGATCAGCTGCACCTGCCCGACCCGGGCGATGCCGCCGAGCGCCAAGCCTTTATACCAAAAGAAGAACCCAATAAACATCGAAAATACGGACACATAGCCGAATCCTATCCAGGCCCGCGGCGACGCCTCGACCCCATGCCGCCAGCACAGCCAGGCGGTGACGGGCAGCAATACCGGCGCGGACAGCACCAGCGCCCAGGAAATCACCTGCTGCCCGCCCATAGTCTGGGACAGGCGCGCGCCTTCCGCGTAGCCCATGGCCGCCAGCACCACGGCGGCGAACAGGGCCAGGTCGGCGGACTGCAGGCCGCCGGCGCCCTGCCAGACGGCAAATCCGACCACGATGCCGCTGCCGAACAGCGCGGCGATCCAGAAGCCGAGGGAGGGACGCTCGCCGAAGCGCAGCGCGCCGAACATCGCGGTCGCCAGCGGCAGGATGCCGAGCACGACCGCGCCGTGCGAGGCGGGCACGTGGCGCATCGCGATGGAAGAAAACACCGGGAAGCCGACCACCACGCCGAGCGCGGTCACCGCCAGCGCGCGCCACTGGCGGGCCGTGGGCCGCGGCGCATCCAGGTACCACAACAGGATGGCGGAACCGACCGCCGCCACCACCGCCCGCCCGAGCGCCACCAGCACCGGGTCGAGCTCGGCCACGGCCATGCGCGTGAACGGCAGGGTCAGGCTGAAGATGGCGACGCCGGCGGCGCCCAGCCACATACCCTTGCTTTCCTGGCTCATCGTCGCGCTCATGTCAGGCACTCCTCTCGTTGCTGCAGGACCTCTGCGAACTGGTCGTGGTCGACGTTGCCGCCGCCCAGCGGCAGGCCGATGCGCTTGCCCTGCAGGCGGTGCCGCTGCTGCATGGCGGCGGCCAGCGGCGCCGCGCCCGCGCCCTCCGCGACGTTGTGGGTGGACAGGTAATACAGGCGCATCGCCGCAGCCACCTCGTCATCGGTCACCGACACGACGTCGTCCACGTAGCGCAGGATCAGGTCGAGCGAAGCCTGGTCGGGCACGCGGCAGGCCATGCCGTCGGCGAGCTTCGTGCTGACCGGCGATTCCAGTTTCGCGCGGCATTCGAACGAGAGCTTGTAGGCCAGCGCATGCGCCGACACCACGCCGACGATGCGTGTCTTCAGGCCGAGCGCCTCGCGCGCCACGATCGCGCCGGCGATGCCCGAGCCCTGGCCGATGGCCACGAACACGGTATCGAGGTCAGGCCGGGCGCTGAACAATTCCATCCAGTAGCTGGCCACGCCATTAACCAGGTCGGCATGGAAGGAAGGGATCATGTGCAGGCGCCGGGTTTCGGCGAGGTGGATGGCATGCTCGCGGCTTTCCTGGAATTCGTCGCCATGCTCGATGAGGTCGACGCCGAGCGCGCGCATCGCCGCGTTCTTTTCCTTGCTGTTCCCGCGCGGCACGACGATGGTGGCGCGGATGCCGTGCCGCCGCGCTGCGAAGCCGACGGACTGGCCGTGGTTGCCGCGCGTTGCGGAAATCACCCCGGCGACCTGCGGCGCGCGCCGTGACAGGGCATGCAGGTAAACCAGTCCGCCGCGTACCTTGAAAGCGCCGGTGGGCGTGTGGTTTTCATGCTTGACCCAGGCCTCGGCGCCAAGCGCCTCGCTGAGCAGCGGCCAGGCGTACTGGGGCGTGGGCGGCATGGCCGCGTACACGATGCGGGCGGCGTCTTCGAGCTGGTCGCGGCTGGGGAGCGAGCGGGAGGAAAGCGTATCGTGCATGATGGTTGCCCTTCGTTGGTGGTTCGACTATCCTAATCGAAGCAACCAGTACAGTACCAATACACTTTGGCAAATAATCCTGAACACTGTCACGGCAACATGACCAATACACCCCGAGCCAATGACAATGGCAACGCCCGCCGCCCCGCCGCGGAACTCAGCATCGCCGCGCCGCAAACCCTTACGCGGGAAGGCGGCGATTCCCTCGTGGACCAGATCGTGCGCTCGATCGAGGCGCGCATCGACGACAAGCTCCTGCGCAGCGGCGCGCGCATGCCGTCGATCCGCCAGTTCGCCGACCTGCATGGCGTATCGCGCTTCACCGTGGTGGAAGCCTACGACAGGCTGGTGGCGAAGGGTTACCTCGATTCCCGGCGCGGCTCCGGCTTCTACGTGCGGGAGCGCGCGCCGCTGGCGGCGCCGGTCGCGGCGCGGGCGGTCGACGCGGCTCCGGCCCAGCTCGACGTGGTCTGGCTGGTGCGCAACATGTTCCGCCAGCAATTGCCTCCGGGTCGCACGCCGGGGTCGGGCCTCCTGCCGGGCGACTGGCTGGACGGCGAACTGATCGCCAACGGCCTGCGCGCGATCAGCCGGCAGAACCAGAGCCAGCTGCTGCAGTACGGCAATCCCCAGGGCTTCCTGCCGCTGCGCCAGCAGCTCCAGCTCAAGCTGGCGGAACTCGAGATTGCCGCCACGCCCGAACAGATCGTCACCACCTCGGGCATCACCCAGGCGCTGGACATCGTGGCGCGCCACTTCACCCAGCCGGGCGACACCATCTTCGTCGACGACCCGGCATGGTTCCTGATGTTCGGGTCCTTCGCCACGATGGGCACCAAGGTGGTCGGCATCCCGCGCCTGCCCGACGGCCCGGACATCGCGCGGCTGGCGGAGCTGGCGGCGATCCACAAGCCGCGCCTCTACGTGCTGAATTCGGTGCTGCACAACCCGACCTCCACCTCGCTGTCGGCGGCCAAGGCCTTCCAGGTGCTCAAGATCGCCGAGCAGCACGACATCACCATCGTCGAGGACGACATCTACTGCGACCTGCATCCCGGCCCGCAGGTGCAGCCCGCCACCCGTATCGCGGCGCTTGACCAGCTCAACCGGGTAATCTACCTCGGCGGCTTTTCCAAGACCCTGGCGGCCAACCTGCGGGTCGGCTTCATCGCGACGTCGCCCGAAATGGCCAAGCGCCTGTCCGACCGCAAGATGCTGTCCACGCTGACCACCTCCGACATCGGGGAACGCATCGTCTACAAGATCCTGTCCGAGGGACATTACCGCAAGCACGTCGACCGGCTGCGCGGCAAGCTCGACGGCGTGCGCGACAAGACCTTCAAGCAGCTAGAGCGCATCGGCATGCGCATCGACATCGCCGCGCCGGCCGGCCTGTTCGTCTGGGCCGACGCCGGCTGCGACACCACGCTGCTGGCGGAAAGGGCGCTGGAGGAACACATCCTGCTCGCGCCGGGGGCGCTGTTCTCGCCGAGCCAGCTTCCCTCCACCCGGATGCGGATCAACGTCGCCTCGATGTCCGACATGGCGGTGCTGCGCTTCTTCGAACGCGAGATCGGGCGGCTGCAGGGCAAGTAAAATTTCCGGCTATGCGCCCTTGAAATCCGGCCAGGCGTCCCCAAGTTCCCGCCGATGCGAGGGAAGCGGTTCCGCTTCCCTCCTCCCTTTCCACCGACAATTGAGGAAAAAATGGCTGTCATCGAAAAAGAAACCTTGGGATTCCAGGCGGAAGTCAAGCAACTGCTGCACCTGATGATTCACTCCTTGTATTCGAACAAGGAAATTTTCCTGCGCGAACTCATTTCCAATGCGTCGGATGCCGCCGACAAGCTGCGCTTCGAGGCCATCAACAACGGCGCCCTGTTCGAGAACGACCCCGACCTGAAGATCACGGTCACCTTCGACAAGGACGCCCGCACCATCACCATTTCCGACAACGGCATCGGCATGAGCCGCGACGAAGCCATCGCCCACCTCGGCACCATCGCCAAGTCGGGCACCAAGGAATTCTTCTCGCGCCTGTCCGGCGACCAGCAGAAGGACGCGGCCCTCATCGGCCAGTTCGGCGTGGGCTTCTACTCCGGCTTCATCGTCGCCGATGAAATCACCGTCGAGACCCGCCGCGCCGGCCTGCCGGCCGACCAGGGCGTGCGCTGGGAATCCGGCGGCCAGGGCGACTTCACCGTCGAGAACATCGACAAGCCCGCGCGCGGCACCGACATCACCCTGCATCTGCGCGAAGGCGAGGAAGATTTCCTCTCCTCCTGGCGCCTGAAGTCCATCATCCGCAAGTATTCCGACCATATCTCGCTGCCCATCCTGATGCAGAAGGAAGAATGGGATGCCGAGAAAAAGGAAAACGTCATCCAGGACGAACTGGAAACGGTGAACCAGGCCAGCGCGCTCTGGACCCGCAGCAAATCCGACATCACCCCCGAGCAGTACGTCGAGTTCTACAAGCACGTCTCGCACGACTTCGAGGCGCCGCTGGCCTACACCCACAACCGCGTGGAAGGCCGCAGCGAATATACCCAGCTGCTCTACGTGCCGGCGCGCGCGCCCTTCGACCTCTGGGACCGCAACAAGCGCGGCGGCATCAGGCTTTACGTCAAGCGCGTCTTCATCATGGACGACGCCGAGCAGCTCATGCCGGTCTACCTGCGCTTCGTGAAAGGCGTGATCGATTCCGCCGACCTGCCGCTCAACGTCTCGCGCGAGATCCTGCAGGAATCGCGCGACGTGCGCGTGATCCGCGAAGGCTCGACCAAGCGCGTGCTCGGCCTGCTCGAGGAACTCGCCAACGGCGACGAGCAGGAACAGAAGGACAAGTACGCGACGTTCTGGAAGGAATTCGGCCAGGTGCTGAAGGAAGGCATCGGCGAGGACCAGGGCAATAAGGAGCGCATCGCCAAGCTGCTGCGCTTCGCCTCCACGCATAACGACAGCGATGCGCAGACCGTCTCCTTCACCGACTACATCGGCCGCATGAAGGAAGGCCAAGACAAGATCTACTACGTCGCCGCCGACAACACCACCGCGGCGAGGAACAGCCCGCACCTGGAAATCTTCCGCAAGAAGGGCGTGGAAGTGCTGCTGATGACGGACCGCGTCGACGAATGGATGCTGTCCTTCCTGCACGACGTGGACGGCAAGGAACTCGTGTCCGTGGCCAAGGGCGACCTCGACCTAGGCAAGATGGAAGACGAAACCGAGAAGAAGAAGCACGAGGAAACCGAGACCCAGTACAAGGATCTCGTCGAGAAGATGAAGACGGCGCTTTCCGACAAGGCCAAGGACGTGCGCATCACCTTCCGCCTCACCGAGTCGCCGGCCTGCCTCGTGGCGGACGAGCATGAACTGTCATCGAACTTGCTGCGCATGCTGAAGGCCGCCGGTCAGAACGCGCCGGATTCCAAGCCGATCCTGGAGATCAATCCGGATCACCCGCTGGTGCAGCGTTTGAAGTATGAAGATGCCAGGTTCGGCGACTGGGCGCACATTCTCTTCGACCAGGCGACGCTGGCGGAGGGAGGGAATCTCGTGGATCCGGCTTCGTTCGTGAAGCGCTTGAATGAGATGTTGCTGGCGGCGAAGTGATCTGACTCCGCTTGCCATTCCCGCAGCCATCCCGTCATCCCCGCGAAGGCGGGGATCCCATTCCGCGTTTTTCCGGACAACCGAAATGGGATTCCCGCCTTCGCGGGAATGACAAGTATTGGGCGACCGCGCCCGGATATCTTCACACCCCCGCAACCACCCCGCCCCGGCTCCGCTCCACCTCCGCGAGCACCTCCCCCGGCGCCACCACGCCACCCTTCCCCCGCACCACCCCCTTCGACGTCCCGACCGCAACCAGCCGGTCCCCCGCCATGAAGGTATGGGTCATGTAGAAGAACTTCTCATCCCAATGCGTCAGCGTCAGCGAGACATGAAAGCGCTCGAACAGCTTGAGCGGCTTCTTGTACGTCATGGTGTGGTCGGCGATGATCGGCATCCAGCCTTTCTTCACCATGACCTTCGCCAGTCCGGTGCGGATGAAGAGATCGACACGGTTCAGGTCGCAGATCGTCAGGTAGCGGCCGTTGTTCATGTGCATGTTGATGTCGAGGTCGTTCGGCAGCGTCAGCAGCCGCAGCCGGCTCTCGGTCTTGCCGATGGGCAGGCGCTCACGGAAGAGCGACAGCAGGTACACGTAGATCATGCGGAAGAGCAGGCTCATGTCGGACTCCGTTCGGTGCTTGGTCAGCGCAGGTTCATCGTGATGCGCGCGGTGAAGACATGCTTGCCTTCGGTGTCGTAGGCGTCCACCGGCACCTCGACGTTGCCCGTGCCGTCCCAGGCGACCGACTCGCCATTGGCCACCACGCGCATGTCGGTCTTGGCCTTGGCGAGGTATTGCACCGTCATGCCCACCGGGATCCATTGCCGGCCCTCGGGAATCGAGACCGTGGTCATCGTTCCGGCGGCGAGTTCGGCGGCGTTGCACAGGGCGATCGCATGCACCGTGCCGATGTGGTTGTGGACTTCGCGGCGGTTCGGAAAGCTCACCTCGGCGTAGCCCGGCCGCAATTCCCGGAAGGTCGGGGCGATGGTCGAGAAGTAAGGCGCGAAGCTGCCGACAGCCTTGCTGAAGGCCTCGTTGCCCATGGATTGGTACAGCGCGAGCGTCTGGTTCATGTCCTTGGTCCTTGCTTGGATAATGATGAAATGGAGGAGGCACTTTGCCTGGCGACCCGGCTTGCGCTAACGTGTCGACCAGTGCAGTAAAGGCACTAGAATATTATTCTAGAATATCATTCTAGTCAAACGCGTCGAACGACTTGAAGGCAACGACCTTGGAAAAGAAAAGCAGAAAGCAGGAAATCCTGGATGCCGCCCTCGCCTGTTTCACCGAGAACGGCATCGAGGCCACCACCATCGACATGATCCGCGAGCGCTCCGGGGCGAGCGTGGGCAGCCTCTATCATCACTTCGGCAGCAAGGATGCCATCGCCGCCGCGGTCTACATCGCCGCGCTGGATGAGCATGGCGACCTGCAGCGCCGGCACCTTTCCGGCGTCGGCAGCGCGGAAGACGCGGTGAAGGCGCTGGTGCATGCCTACGTCGACTGGATCGCGGCGAACCCCGACAAGGCACGCTTCGTCCTCTACAGCCGCGGCGTGGTCTCGCGGGGAGAGAGCGCCGCCGACCTGGCGGCGCACTCGAAGGCGCGCGTCAGCGAGATCAAGGCCTGGTTCAGGAAGTACATCGAGGAAGGCAGCGTGCGCGACTGGCCGCTGGAATGCTATGGCTCGCTGATCACCGGGCCGGCGCATGACTACGCCCGCCTCTGGCTCTCCGGGCGGGCGAAGACGGACATCAAGGCCTACCGCGAGATCTTCGCCGATGCGGCCTGGAACGCGGTGCGGAGCGCCTGACTACTTGCTCGCGGTCAGCGCCCGGTACAGCGCCTGCGGGCTCATGCCGGCCGGGCGGCCCTTCTCCACCGCATGGATCAGTTCCACCATCCGCTGGTTGGCATCGGCCCGCGCGCCGTTAGCACGCGCCAACGCGACCACCGCGCCATTGAGGTAGTCCACCTCCGTCTTGCGGCCCGCCTGCAGGTCTTCCCACATCGACGAGCGCGCTTCCGGATCGATGCGCAGGCTCTTGGCGGCGACGCGGCGGAACAGGAAGTCCGGCAGGCGCATCAGCATCGGCAGGCGCCGCGGCGCCACCGGGGTGATCCTTGCGGGGACGATGCCCGCCGCCCGCATCGCGCCGAGCGCCTCGTCCATCAGCAAGGCCAGGCAGCGCCGGTAGCCACGCTGCGACAACTCCGCCTTGAGCGGGATGCCTGCTAGCGCATTGACCGGGTTGTTCAGGTTGATGAGCAGCTTACCCCATTGCACCGACAGGAAATCGGCGCGCTCCACGAGCGGCAGGTGCGCCGCCTGGAACGATGCCTGCCACGGCGCGAGCCGCGGCGAGGCCTCGACCATCAACTCGCCGCCGGTGCCGCGATGGAAACGATTGCCCGGCAACTGCACCACGTTGAAGGGCACCATGCCGCCGAGCACCACCATCCCGGGCAGGCGTTCGCGCAGGGCCTCGACGTTGCCGACGCCGTTCTGCAGGCTGAGCACGAGGGCATTCTGCCGGGCATGCCTGCGGATGGCGTCGGCTGCCGCCGGTGTGTCGGCGCTCTTGACGGTCACGAGGATGAGGTCGGCCTCGGCCAGCGTGGCGGGGTCCTCGACGATGCGGGCGCCCTCGATCTCCATGCTGCGGCCATGCAGGTCCGACAGGCGCAGGCCCTCCTGCGCAATCTTTTCCCGCAGGCGGGCCCGGCCGATCATGCGCACGTCCGCGCCGGCCGCATGCAGGGAAGCCCCGACGTACACGCCGATCGATCCGGCGCCGAAGATGACGATGCTCATCGCCGGATCAGTAGGCGATGCCGAGGCGGCGGTACAGGAAGCTCAGGCAGAACAGCGGCCCGATCAGCAGGAAGCGCAGGTCATCGAAGAACGAAGGCTTCTTTCCTTCGATCTTGTGGCCGATGAACTGGCCGATCCAGGCAACGATGAACACGCCTATCGACACCGCCAGGATCTGCTGCTGCGGCAGCGCCGACAGCAGCCACAGCATGGCGCCGGACATGGCCAGCATGCCGGCCGCGAACGGCAGCGACAGCATGCAGTAGTAGATCAGGCTTGCCACCGAAACGGCAACGGCGGCGAGGGGATGCAGCGCCCACAGCATGCCGAGGAAGGAAAACACGATCAGCGGAATGCAGATGAAATGGATGATCTCGTTTGCATGGTTGCGGTGGCTTTCCGCATAGATGCCGATGAGCGTGTCGATCTGGCGTTGGGTAGCGTGTTCCATGGCTGTCTCCAGGTGATGATGGGCTTGTTGGCAGCATGCCTGCCGCGCCCGGCCTTGTTTTTCTTACTATGCCACAAGAAGGCCATCGAGGGAGTGCCTACAATGGCATCATGGCCAAGTCATCGACCCCGTCCGCGTCCGCGCCCAGCCCGCTGGCCGGCTTTCCGCCGGTACTCGCGCCGGATACGCGCATCCTCATCCTCGGGAGCTTTCCCGGCGAGGCCTCGCTTGCGGCGCAACAATACTACGCCCACCCGCGCAACCAGTTCTGGCGCCTGCTGTCGGCCGTGCTGAACGATTCCATCGCCGCCCTGCCCTACACGCAGCGCCTGGAGCGGCTTGGGCATCATCGCATCGGCCTGTGGGACGTGCTGGCCGCCTGCGAGCGGGAAGGCAGCCTGGATGCGGACATCCGCAAGCCCCGGGCAAACAGCTTCGACCACCTCAAGCATGCCTGTCCGCAGCTGTTCCGGGTGTGCTTCAATGGCAAGACCTCCGGGCGCTTCGAGCTGGTGTTCCGGCAGGCCGGCTTCGACACCCTGGTATTGCCTTCTACCTCCCCGGCCAACGCCCAGTTGTCCTTCGAACAAAAGCTGGCCGAGTGGCGGCGGATCGTTGCCCCCGCGCCGCGCACCAACCCTCCGGCTGCGCAAGGGCAATTGTTGTAAAGCGGTATCGGGAACACGCTCCGCATTCGGTAGAATGATGCTTTGCCGTCATGCGGCGCAACCGCGCCGACTTTTTCATCGCCCGCCATGCTCATCAAACGCAAGTCCATCGAAGCGCAAGCGAACCGCAAGGAAGGCCCCGCCGCGAGGGCGCCGCGCAAGCCGAAATTCGCGCCGGTCACCCTGTCTGAACAGGATGGCGTGCGCTACCTGCATTTCGGCACCGAATGGGTCCAGGGCGCGATGCGCATCCGCAAGCCGGACTGGCCGGAGCTCGAATATGCCCAGCAGATGATGGCCTGGATGCTGTTCAACCTCGCGCCCGGCCACGTCGTGCAGCTCGGTCTGGGCACCGGCGCGCTGACCAAGTTCTGCTATCGGCAGTTTCCCGAGGCACGGGTCACGGCCGTCGAACTCAACCCGGCGGTGATCGCCATCTGCAACAGCATGTTCAAGCTGCCTGCGGAAGACGAGCGGCTTTCCATCCTCGAGATGGATGCCATGGATTTTGTCACCGACGCCACCCGGCACGACAGCGTCGACGCGCTGCAGGTGGATCTCTACGACGCCACCGCCCGCGGCCCGGTGCTGGACACGCCGGAGTTCTACCAGGCCTGCGCCGCTCTGCTGGCCGAGGACGGCATCATGACCGTCAACTTGTTCGGCGAGCATCCCAGCTACGCCAGGAACCTCAAGGCGATGCGCTTCGCCTTCGAACAGGTGCTGTGCCTGCCGCCGGTCCATGAAGGCAACGTCATCGCCATCGCCTTCAAGACGGCGCGCGACATCGATTTCCCCGCGCTCTACGAACGCGCCGCGCAGATCAAGGACAGCACCAAGCTGCCGGCCCGCTCCTGGGTCAATGGCCTCAAGGCCGCGCTTACCAGCTAGGACATCATGCAACAACAACGCACCGCCAAGCCGGCGCCGCGGGCCCTCGACCTGCACCAGATCTTCACTTGGCTGCATGCCGACGGCACGGTGGATCGTTCCGTCCTCAAGGGCGCCTACAACCAGGCCCAGGCGCTGTTGAAGAATGCGTCGATCGCCATGCATCCCCTGACCGCCGTCGCGCAGTGCAAGCTGCAGACCGCGGCCTCGCCGCACAAGATGCTCACGCTCGACTGGCTGACCGAATGGCTGGCGGCCAAGGCCGGCCTGCCGTTCTTCCGCATCGATCCGCTGAAGATCGACTTCAGCCGCGTCGCGGACGTGATGTCGGCCAGCTATGCGGCGCGCTTCAACATCCTGCCCGTCGAGCTGACCCAGAACGACGTGGTGATCGCCACCGCCGAGCCCTTCCTCACCGAATGGGAAGCGGAGATCGCCAAGATCACGCGGCGCGAGGTGCGGCTGGTCATTGCCAACCCGCTCGACATCGCCCAGTACACCGCGCAGTTCTTCACGCTCGCCAAGTCCATCAAGGGCGCGAACAAGTCCAGCGGCCAGGACGTCTCGCTGCGCAACAACTTCGAGCAGCTGGTGGAGCTCGGCAAGGGCGACCGGCAGCTCGACGCCAACGACCAGCACATCATCAACATCGTCGACTGGCTCTGGCAGTATGCCTTCGACCAGCGCGCCTCCGACATCCACCTCGAACCCAAGCGCGACCTCGGCGTGATCCGCTTCCGCATCGACGGCGTGCTGCACCAGGTGTACCAGGTGCCGGCGCTGGTGATGATCGCCATGACGGCGCGCATCAAGCTGCTCGGCCGCATGGACGTCATCGAGAAGCGCCGGCCGCAGGATGGCCGCATCAAGACCCGCACCGCGGGCGGACAGGAAATCGAGCTGCGCCTGTCCACCATGCCGACCGCTTTCGGCGAAAAGCTGGTGATGCGCATCTTCGACCCGGACGTGGTGGTCAAGACACTGCCCGAACTCGGCTTTCCGGAAGAGGACGCGCGCCGCTGGGATGCCCTGACCGCCAACCCGCACGGCATCATCCTCGTGACCGGCCCGACCGGCTCCGGCAAGACCACCACGCTCTACACCACGCTCAAGGCGCTGGCTACCTCCGAGGTCAACGTCTGCACGGTGGAAGACCCGATCGAGATGGTCGAGGCGTCGTTCAACCAGATGCAGGTCCAGCATGGCATCGACCTGTCGTTCGCCGACGGCGTGCGCGCCCTCATGCGGCAGGATCCGGACATCATCATGGTGGGCGAGATCCGCGACCTGGAAACCGCGGAGATGGCGATCCAGGCGGCGCTGACCGGCCACCTGGTGTTCTCCACCCTGCACACCAACGATTCTCCGTCGGCGGTGATGCGCCTGCTGGAACTCGGCGTCCCTTACTACCTGCTGGAGGCGACGCTCATCGGCATCATGGCCCAGCGCCTGGTGCGCACGCTTTGCCCCGACTGCAAGAAGCCGGATGGCACGGTGAGCGACGAAGTCTGGCAAAGCCTGGTCGACGGCTGGCAGTTGCCGAAGCCGGCCGCGGTGTACCGGCCGGTGGGCTGCCCCGAGTGCCGCCAGACAGGTTATCGTGGCCGCACCGGCCTCTATGAACTGCTGACGGTGACCAGCGCCTTTTCGCACCGGATCAAGGAGCAGGCCGACGTGCACGCCCTGACGCAGCAGAGCGTCGCGGACGGCATGAAGCCCCTGCGTATCGCCGGCGCGATGAAGGTGGCGGAAGGCATGACCACGGTGGACGAGGTGCTCAAGGTCACCGCGTCGCCGCACTGACACGACACAAGCACAAGATAAAACAATCAAGGAGGAGACCTCATGCGATCGCAGGAAAAACCTGTCGCGCAATTGAATGGCACACGATCCGGCAAGCTGCCGTCCGCGCTGTGCGCCCTGCTGGGCGCCGCGCTCCTCGGCGGCTGCCTCACCCCGCCGCCCGCCGTGATCGCCTTGCCCGTGCCCGAGGAGACGCGGCCGCAGGATGCCCGGACCTTCATCCCGAACGTTGCCGCCCTGCCCTTTGCCGCCCTGCCCGGCACCACGGCCGAGACCGACCGCTGGACCGGCGTGCTCGACGGCGCCGCCTATCGCATCGAGGTGCCGCGCAACTGGAACGGCATGCTCGTGATGTACACCCACGGCTATGCCGGCACAGGACCGAACCTGAACGTCTCGAACCCGGCGATACGCCGCCACCTGATCGAGAACGGCTATGCCTGGGCCGCATCGAGCTACTCGAAGAACTACTACGACGTGCGCGCCGGACTGGAAGACACCAACGCGCTGGCGCTCGCCTTCAACGGCATCGCTGCCGCCAACAACCGGCCGCTGCACGCGCCGCTCAAGCGCTACATCATGGGTCCGTCGATGGGCGGCCATATCGCCGCCGCCGCGGTCGAGCAGGAAACGCTGGCGACCGCCGTGCACAAGGTCCGCTACGACGGCGCTGTGCCGATGTGCGGCGTGCTCGGCGACACCGATCTCTACAATTACTTCGGTGCCTACCAGATGGCCGCGATGGAACTGGCCGGCATGCCGGCCACCAGCTACCCGGTTCCCGATTTCGCCGCGCTCCGGCAAAAGATCACCGACGCGCTCTGGACCGCCTATCCCTCCGCCACCACGCCGCGCGGCGATCGTCTCAAGGCCATCGTCATGAACCTGACCGGCGGGCAGCGCCCGATCTTCGAGGAAGGCTTCCGCGTGAAGCCGCTGCAGGACGCAGTCTGGACCGCCTTCGCCGGCGACGGGACGATCAACGGCGTCCTTACCCGGAACATCATCAACACCACCGGCATCGTGTATCGCTTTTCGAATGCCGGCGCGCCGAGCGAGGAAGACATCGCCTTCAACCGGGCCATCTACCGCATCGCCGGCACGCCCGAGGCCAACCGCCCGCGCAGCGACGGGATGCGCTGGGTGCCAAAGGTCCACGGCCAGTTCAATGTGCCGGTGGTGACCATGCATACCTTGGGAGACCTGTACGTGCCCTTCGGCATGGAGCAGCTCTACCGCCGCCGCGCGATGGAGCAAGGCAACGACAAGCTGCTTGTGCAGCGCGCGATCCGCGCCCCCGGCCATTGCGACTTCTCTGTGGCCGAGCAGGCGGCGGCATTCCAGGCCATGGCGGATTGGGAACAGAAGGGCATCAAGCCGGCCGGCGACGACGTGCTCACCCCCGCCGTGGTGGCCGACAAGAACTACGGCTGCAACTTCACCAACAATACCGCCGGGAAAGACGACTTGCCCGCCCTCGCGCCGACGCGTGCGTCCCTGCCGGCCTGCACAGGCGCGCAGAACAGGTGAGGCGACCGACGAATCAAATCGACTCGTCATTTCGAGATTTTGTTGCTATAATCTCGGGCTCGTTGGGTCGTTAGCTCAGCTGGTAGAGCAGCGGACTCTTAATCCGTTGGTCGTAGGTTCGATCCCTACACGGCCTACCAACATTCAAGCGGCTGCTAGTCATAGCAGCCGCTTTTCTTTTGGGTCGCATTTTTTGCGCCGCGTCCCTTGCGTCCCATCCGGCGCATCGCCTACTACCAAAAAACAAAAAGCCCGCGCGAGGCGGGCTTGCAGGAAACCGGCAGATGAGCCGGCTCAGGCGTTCGTCGCCTTTGCGCCGCGGCGCGATGCCGCGAACGCGAGCACGCCAAGGCCCAGCAGGGCGAGGGTGCCCGGCTCCGGGACGCGCACGCCGCCGGGGACGATGTTGGCGGTGAATTGCATGTCCGGGACGAACCAGTTGCTCCAGGTGTCGTTCAGGAGCAGCGGGTCGGTGCCGCCCGAATTCAGGAAACGGAAACCGCCGCCCAGGCCGCCATCCGACGAGGAACCGGCAAATCCCACGCCGCTGACGGGACCTGCCACGCCGGCCACGGTCAGGTAAGCGATGTAGGAACCCGCCGACAGCACCGCGTTGATGCCGTTGAAGGAAACCGTCTGCGCGCCGCCCGCATAGGAAGCGACCGGGCTGAGATAGAGCGCCGGCCCGACCGCGCGGGAACCGTTCCAGTTGGCGATCACCAGTTCGAGGTTGCCCGCGTTGCCGCTGGTCGCATAGAACGACCAGTCCAGCACGGTGCTGGCCACGCCCAGGTTGAAGGTTTGTCCGTAGCTGGTGGTATCCGGGCTGCCGAAGGACTGGATGGACGAAGCATCGTTCGAATTGGAATACACCGTCGCATTCGCCATGCCGCCGGTGAGTGCTAGTCCTGCCAGCACCAGCATGGCGGGCAGTTTTTTCATTGTCATCATGGATCTCTCCCTCTGTTCAAATATTGGATGTCGTGTCATCGCTGCATGCGTTCCCGCAACGGAAAGACCATGCCGCTTCGTCGCGCCGTTGAAGTTACTGGCGACACTTGAGCAAAAGTTGAGCCAGTTTCCATTTATTAGAAATATCAAGGACTTGTCATTAAGGTTTGGAGTAACTGGGCCAAAGGTGTAAAAACCGCCGACAAGCGACATTGGGATGGGCAAGTCATCCTGGCGGGCCAAGCCGGTCACGGAACCGCATCGGATTTAGATTTTCCAGGGTGCATGAGAACGATTGCCCGGCAGATGGATGGATCGCTTCGACGACGATGCGCCGTTGACGGCTTTGCGGTATAACGTCGGCTGGCCTGCCAATCAGCTCATCATTCCCAGACATGTCCATGCGCCGCCGCAACGTCCTTCGCGCCTGCCTGATCCTTCTCGCCGCCAGCCAGCTTCCATCGCCGGCGCAGGCGGAACAAATCATCCGGATGTCGACCACCTATACCACCGCGGACTCCGGACTGCTGGCCTACCTGCTGCCGATGTTCGAGAAAAGGACCGGCGCGGAAGTGAAGGTCGTCATTACCGGCACCGGCAAGGCGCTGGAATTGGCGAAGCATGGCGAGGTCGACGTGAGCCTGACCCATGCCCGGCCCGCGGAAGACAAGCTGGTGGCCGAGGGCTATGGCGTAAAGCGGCACGATGTGATGTACAACGACTTCATCCTAGTGGGTCCAGCCAATGATCCCGCCGGCATCAAGGGCGGCAAGGACGTGATCGCCGCGATGAAAAAGATCATCGCCGGCAAGGCGCGGTTCGTGTCCCGCGGAGATAACTCCGGCACCGACCTCATCGAAAAGGCGTACTGGAAACAGATCGGCGACCGGCCCCAGGCACCGGCCTACATCTCGGCGGGAGCGGGCATGGGCGAAGCGCTCACCATGGCCGCCGACAAGGAGGCCTATGCCTTGACCGACCGCGCCACCTTCGCCGCCTACAAGGCGAAGACGGGGCTGGTGGTCGCGGTGGAGGGCGACCCGAAGATGTTCAATCCCTACGGCATCATCGCCGTGAATCCGGCAAAATACCCTGGCGTCAACTACAAGGGCGCGACGCAGCTCATCGACTGGATCACGTCCGACGAAGGCCAGCGGGCGATCGCCGCTTTCCGAGTCGCGGGACAGCAGGTATTCTTCCCGTCCGCCAAGGTCGGACGCTAGAGCGATGGGCATCGGCTGCAGGCCATCCCGGCCGCACGCCATCAATGAATTGTCTACTGGAGAAAACATGAGCGAGCGAAATGGCCGCTGCCTGTGCGGCGCCGTGCATTACCGAATTTCCGCCGATCCCGTCGCGGTGCGGCTTTGCTGGTGCCGGGACTGCCAGCGCCTTGCGGCCAATGGCACCGTCAATGCGCTCGTGCCCACCGCGGCGCTCGACATCTCGGGAACGGTCGCCGACTTCACGAGCACCGCGGACAGTGGCAACCAGATCACCCGGCGCTTCTGCCCGTCCTGCGGCTCACACCTGTTCGCGAATTCATCGGCGCGTCCGCAGCTGACGGTGGTGAGGGTGGGGACGCTCGACGATCCGTCGTCGGTCAAGCCCGCGGTCAATATGTGGGCCGCCAGCGCGCCGGCATGGGCTTGCCTCGATACGTCGCTGGAACAGGTGGAACGGCAGCCCGTGGCGCCGCCGGCGAAGCCGGCCGGTTGAGCATCAGGGCAGCGCGGCACTCACAACGTGCCGTCATCCCCGCGAAGGCGGGGGCCCTCACCGCAAGTCATACCGCAACTCCGCGCTGAACGTCCGCTGCGGATACGGATGAAACGCCCAGTAGCGTTCATCGTTCACGTTATCGATGCCGAACGCCACGCTCCAGCGCCTGTCGACCTGGTAGCGCGTGCGCACGTCCGCGACGAAGAACCGCGAGAAGCCGAGGTAGCTGAAACCGTTGGTGTCGCTGTTGTCGAGCTGGCCGTACTGCGTGCCGCTGTAGCGCATGCCGAGGGAATGGGTCCAGCGCGCGTCGGGCCGGTAAGTTGCCACCGCGGAGGCGCGCCATTGCGGCACGCGCGGCTGGCGCTTGCCGACGCTGGCGGGGAACGCGTCGTTTTCGGTGATGATGGAGTCGGCATAGGTGAGGTTCGCCGCGACCTGCAATCCCTTGACGAGCACGTCGGCGCGCTGCCAGGCGAGTTCGAGGCCGTTGGTGCGGATCGCACCGACGTTCTGCACCGTCGACACCGTGGCGGTCAGCGGTTGCGAATACAAGGCATCGCGCGTGCGTTCCAGGAAGAGCGTGGCGCGGAACATGCCTGCATCAGTCACTTTCTCTGCGCTCAGCTCGGCGGTCCAGGAACGTTCCGGTTTCAGGCCGGGATCGGTGTTGATGATGTCGTTGCCGTTCACGGTGCCCTGGTAGAGCTCGCCCACGGTCGGCATGCGCACCGCGCGTCCGAGCGAGGCCTTGAGGGTCCAGTCGGTGCCGATCGCGCGTGACACCGCGGCCTTCGGGGAAAAGCTGCGCTCGCTGCGATCGGCGCCGAACGGAAGGATGCGCGCCGCGTTGCCGATCTCGCCGCCCCAGGCCTGCCATTGCTCGTAGCGGCCGCCCAGCGTCGCCTTCCAGTCCGGCGCGAAGCGCCAGGTGTCCTGCGCGTAGAGGCTTTGCAAGCGGGTATTGCCGTTGAAGGCGGAGAAGCGGCTGCCGGCGTCGCCGGCGAGCCAGTCGGCGGTGTTGCTGACCAGGGTGCGCAGGCGGAAGCTGTCCTGCTGGATGCCGAAGTCGATGCCATGGTCGCCGGTGCGGCTGTCGCTACCGGTCGGCCGCCAGACGCCGCGCAGGCTGATGGTGTTCCAGCCGGTGCCGTGCATGTCGGTGTTGCGTCCCGCGCCGCCGCCGAAGGCCGCCGGCAGGGTGGCGGTCGGCGCGCGGGCGATGTCGCGGCCGTATTCGTACAGGCTGGCCGCGACTTCCCAGTCGAAGGTGCCGCGCGTATTGCTCTTGACCGACAGGCCGTGCATGGTGTGTTCGAGGTCGTTGGCGGCGGGCGCGAATGCCAGCGTCGGCGCATCGAGGTTGTATTGCCTGCCATTGATGACGACGTTGCCGGCATAGACCGGATTGCCGGCGGCATCGCGCAGGTAGGTTTCCACGCCGGCCTTCGTGTCGTTGCGCCAGATGCCGAGGACATAGCTGGCGCGGACATCCCGGCTCAGGTCATAGGCAAGCTTGAGCTTGGCCTGGTCCTGCGCCGAACGGTAGCGCGTGGTGGTGCCGAGGATCAGCCAGTCCTGTTCCCGGTTGTTGCGGCCGGCGACCGCCCCGCTTGCTACCGGCGTGCCGGGCGTCGGCGCAGCGCCCTCGGAGAGCATGCGCGTGGCAAGCACCAGCGGCTGTCCGTCGCTGTCCAGGTGGCTGGCCGAAAGCCACCATGCGAGCGGACCCTGCCGGTCGCCGACGGAAACGCTCGCCTGCCTGGCGCCGTCGCGCTCGCCGGTGCGGTAAAGATCGAATTGCTGGGTAGCGTATCCCAGCCGCGCGTGCGCTTCGAACCTGTCCGGCATGCGGGTGAGGTAATCCACCACCGCGCCGGCGGCATTGCCCGGATAGGCGGCGGAAAATGGCCCGTAGAGCACGTCGACGCGCTCGATTTCTTCCGGCGCCACCATGCCCCAGCGCGGCGTGAATGCCGCGCCGTTGCCAAGCAGGTTCGACAGCAGGATGCCATCGGCGTAGACCAGCGAGCGCGCGCTGTTGCCGGTGCCGGAGGCGCGCGTGGAGAGCACCGCATGATTGAAGTCGCCGATGTAGCGCTTGCGTACCAGCAGGCTCGGCAGGTACTTGAGCGCGTCCTCGCTGTCGGAGGCATTGATGGTGGCCTCGATGTCGGCGGCGGAGATGCCTTCGATGGTAGTCGGGATCTGCTTGGGCAGCGAGGTCGGCCGGCCGCCGCGCACCATGACGCTGGGAAGGCTGCCGTCGCCTCCCCGCGCGTCGCCGGCAATGATTTCCTGCGCGTGAAGCGGCGCGCACAACAGGGACAGGGATGCCGCGTACAGGCAGCGTGCGTGAATCGTCATGTTTATCGTTCGAGAACGTGAAGCCGGCGTGGCCGACTTCGGAATTCGGATGTCGATGCAACCGCCAGGACGGATGGCAGGCGCGGCGCAATCGCCGGGGCGGCAGATTGGTTGGCGCGGCAAGCCCGGTTCACCCGGATGTGACAGTCATCGTGCGAGAGTGATGCGCCGGGATTGACCGGCATCAAGCATGAATGCGAGCGTCATGCGGCGGGCGGCGCGCGCGAGCGTGCTGACGCCCAGATGAAGAGGGAGCGCGGGGCGGCGTAGAACAGCGGCGGACGCTCGGCGGCGAATGCCGCGAGAGGAAGCGGGACGATGCACGGCGCGGACGGGCCAAGATCCACGCCGTGAAGGGAGCAGAGTAGGCAGTGATCGGCATGCGCCATCGGCAAGCCTGGTGACGATGGCAAGGAAGGCGATTTCCCGGATGAAGCCGGCGACGTCACGGAACAGATGTCGGAAAACGCCGGCGCGCCGGACTTTCCCTGCCCGGTGGCGTGGGACAGCGCAGGCATGAGCGAGGCGAACAGCATCGCGCACAGCGCCAGCCATGCGGCGCAGTGCTGGACGAAACGGCGGAGTCGCGCAGGCTTGAACATGGCGCGATTCTAACATGTCGTTTCGCCATGATTTCCTTCCTTGCGCATTTCGATACCGCGCATGAAAACGCTTGCGTCGCGACAAGACTCATGAACGGACCCGTTCGATGTGTTGAGACGTCGCAACAAGATTCCGGCACGACTTTTTATATTGACATTGCCTTGGACGAGGACCTTCGGCCGCGACCCGCGATGACAGCACCAGCAGGCATGCGCGAGGCGCATCCCTGTTGACCGGTGGCCGGTTCGTCCATGAACAACGTGCTCGTTCACTGATGGAGACTTGAAATGCTCATGCAGAAAAAAACCTTGATTTCCCTGGCCGTCGCCCTGCTCGTCGCCGCTTGCGGCGGTGGCGGTTCCGACTCGCCGTCGCAGCCGACGGCAGGCGCCGGCGACACCAGCACCGGCACCGGCACTGGCACCGGTACAGGCACTGGAACCGGAACCGGTACGGGTACCGGCAGCACCGGCACCGGCACCGGCACCGGAACTGGCACGGGTACCGGTACCGGAACAACCGCCGCCTCGACCACCACCGGCCGCGTCGTCGATGGCTACATCAGCAACGCCGTGGTGTTCTGCGACGCCAACGGCAACGGCCAGCGCGACGCCGGCGAAGCAACCGCAGTGACCGGCGCGCAAGGCGAGTTCACCTTCGCCGCGGCCTGCACCGGCACCATCGTCGCCATGGGCGGCAATGACAGCAGCACCACCCTGCCTTTCCGCGGCATGCTCAAGGCACCGGCCGGCAGCACCGTCGTCAGCCCGGCAACGACGCTTCTGGTAGGCAGCTCGCTGACCGCCGCCGCCGCCGCCACGAGCCTCGGCCTTCCCGGCACAACCAACCTGACCACGCTGGACGTCGGCGCGCGCAGTGCTGCCGGCGCGCCGACCAACGCCGACGCCCTCAAGCGCACCGTTGCGGTCAACCAGGTCGTGCAGCAGATCGCCGACACGATCAGCGCGCTGACCGGCATCGGCACCCAGCAGCAGGCCCGCGCAATCTACGCCGAGACCGCGAAGGCGGCAGGCAGCGTGCTCAACGGCAGCGCCAGCACCGCCCTCATCGGCAGCACCGGCGCCGTCAGCACGCCCCTGGTGACGTCGATCGTCACGCAGGCCATCGCCAACGTCGCCGCTTCCACCGATGCCAGCCTGAGCGTCACCAAGACCGGCGCGGCCCTGCTGAAGCCGGCCAACGTGTCGGCCCTGGTCGCCCCGGCGATCGCCGCCGAAGCGCAGACCCTGGCCAGCGCCGATTACTCCGACGCGCTGGCGCGCACCTGGGCCAGCGACACCACCGTCGCGGACCTCGCGGTGCAAGCCCTGCCCTTGCTGATCTCTTCCAACACGCTGATCAACCTCGGCAATGCAGGAACCTCGCTGGCCCAGGTCGCCACCGCCGCGACCACCGGCAAGGCCGCCGCGATCGCCAAGTACACGCAGGACATCGACGTGCAGGGCACGGCGGCCGGCGTATCGGTCGGCGTGGAGCCGAGCATCGTCAACCAGCCGTCGAACTACTTCGACGTGGTCGCGAACGTGGTGCAGATCAACGGCAATTCCGGCTACGACCTGCCGTCGCTGGCCGGCAACCAGATCACCTTCAACGGCGCCACGCCGAACAGCATCGACACCGTGGGCGTGGAAGTCGACCCGAACGGCGTGAAGCCGGCCACCGGCTCCAAGACGATTCCGGTCAGCATCGCCTTCGAGCTGACTTCGCCCGCGGCCAACGGCCAGTCGATCCAGATCGTGCTCGACCAGGCCAACCTCGCGGTCGATGCCAACAACCAGGTCACTGCGTCCGTCCCGGCAGGCGCGAAGGTCCTGGTCTATGGCAGGAACAGCGCCGGCACGGCCGCGAACGTCACGCTGCCGAGCATCCCCGCCAACCTGCTGACGGTCACCAACAACGTGGTGAACTTCAACACCGGCGCGGTGCTCAACGCCGCAGCAGCGGCCAACGGCGCGGTCTTCACGCCGTTGCAGGGCATCAAGGGCAGCCTGGTGTTCAAGTACGTGATCTCCAACGTCACCATGCGCGCGGGCGGCGCTCCGGTGGGCAACGTCGTGGTGCAGCTGAATGGCACGGACCAGCCGGTGGTGAGCGGCAACGGCTTCCAGGGCACGCTGACCATCCAGTAATTCCCGCACCCGGGTGCATCAAGGAAAGGGCGGCCCCGTGGCCGCCCTTTTTGTTTTTGGCTCATCGCCCTCGGTTCGCGCTTGACCTTCCCACGCTGGAATGCTTTAGCATCCTTCCTGTCAGACTGACATTCCCAACGAACACAGGAGCACAGCATGATCGAACTTCAAGTCAGCGGCATGAGCTGCAGCCATTGCGTCAACGCGGTGACGAAATCCGTGCAGGAGGTGGACCATGATGCCACCGTCGACGTGGACCTGTCCCAGCAGAAAGTCACGGTGCAGACGTCCGCCCCGGTCGAGCGCATCGCCTCGGCGGTGGAAGAAGCCGGTTATCCGGTGAGGTCGAGCCACGTCATGTAGAACCCTCGCAACAATCGGCCAGGCCCTGCAGGATGGGGCAGTCCGGCCGGTTGTCGCCGGCGCAGGCATGCGAGAGATGCACGAGGGTATCGCGCATCTCCGTCATTTCACGGATGCGCTGGTCGAGCTCATCGATATGCCGCGCGGCGATGTGCTTCACGTCGGCGCTCGCGCGCTGCGGATCCTGCCACAGCGACAGCAGGCCTGCGATCTGCTCCAGCGAAAATCCCAGCGATCGCGCGCGCTTGATGAAGCGAAGCGTGTGCACGTCCTTCTCGCCGTACACGCGGTAGCCGGCGTCCGTGCGCTTGCCCGCACGGATCAGGTTGATGCTCTCGTAGTAGCGAATCATTTTCGCGGTGACGCCCGAGGCGTTCGCCGCCTGTCCGATGTTCATGTCGTCCTCCCGGGTTTCCAGCGCGTGAGCAGCAGCGCGTTGCTGATCACGCTGACCGAACTGAATGCCATCGCCGCGCCGGCGATCACCGGATTGAGCAGGCCCAGCGCGGCCAGCGGAATGCCGATGAGGTTGTAGAAAAACGCCCAGAACAGGTTCTGGCGGATCTTGGCGTAGGTGCGCCGCGAGATGTCGATCGCCTGCGCCACCAGCGCCGGATCGCCGCGCATGAGCGTGATGCCGGCGGCCTGCATGGCGACGTCCGTGCCGGTCGCCATCGCGATGCCGACATCGGCTTCCGCCAGCGCCGGCGCGTCGTTGATGCCATCGCCCACCATCGCCACGCGGCCGTGCGCCTGCTTCAAACGCTTGAGATGCGCGGCCTTGTCCGCGGGCAGCACCTCGGCGATCACTTCGGCGATGCCGAGCGCTTCACCCACGGCGCGCGCGCTGCCGGCATTGTCGCCGGTCAGCAGCACGGTGCGGATGCCGAGCGCATGCAGGTCGCCGACGGCCCGCGACGCCGACGCCTTGATGCGGTCGCCGAAGGCCAGCATGCCGCCCAGCCGCGCCCTGCCCTTGCCTGCTTCGTCATCCAGGCAAGCCAGCCAGGAAATGGTGTGGCCTTGTTTTTCCAGGGCGGCTGCTTCCGCCGCCAGCGGCCCGGTGTCGACGCCCAGTTCCTGCATCAGCCGGGTGCTGCCAAGGCGGTAATCCTTGCCGTCGACGCGCCCGCCGATGCCGCGCCCCGGCAAGGCGGACACGGCGCTGGCCGGCACGGGCGCGATGCCTTCCTCCGACGCCGCCGCGATGACGGCGCGCGCCAGGGGATGCTCGCTGTTCTGCTGGAGCGAGGCCGCGACGCGCAGGAAGGCGGCGCGATCCGGAAACGACGAAGCATGCGGCAGCGCCTGCACCAGCGCCGGCTTGCCTTCGGTGAGGGTACCCGTCTTGTCGAACACGACCGCCTTGACGGCATGCGCGGTCTCGAGCGCCTGCGCGTCCTTGATGAGGATGCCGTGGCGCGCGCCGACGCCGGTGCCCGCCATGATCGCGGTCGGCGTCGCCAGCCCGAGCGCGCAGGGGCAGGCGATCACCAATACGGCGACCGCGTGGATGATGGCCTGTTCCGTGCCGGCGCCCGACAGCCACCAGGCAAGCAGTGTCACCAAGGCGATGACCAGCACCACCGGCACGAACACCGCGCTTACCTGGTCGACCAGGCGCTGTATCGGCGCCTTCGCGGCCTGCGCGCTTTCCACGAGGCGGATGATGCGCGACAAGGTCGTCTCGGCGCCGATCGCGGTGGTCCGCACCACCAGCAAGCCTTCCGCATTGATGGCGCCGCCGGTGACCTTGTCGTTCACCTGGCGCGCGACCGGCAGGCTTTCGCCGGTGACCATCGATTCATCGACATGGCTCGCGCCCTCGGCAACGATGCCGTCGACGGCAATGCGTTCGCCCGGCCGCACGACCACCATGTCGCCGACCGCGATGCTGGAGATGGCGACGTCCTGCTCGCGGCCGTCGCGGCGCACGCGCGCCACCGCGGGCTGCAGGGCTTGCAGCGCCCGGATGGCGGATGCCGTCCTGCGCTTGGCGCGGCTTTCCAGCCATTTGCCCAGCAGCACCAGGGTGATGACCACGGCGGCCGCCTCGAAATACAGGTGATGTCCTTCGTCGCCCAGCCAGGCGAGCTGGTACAGGCTGAGGCCGTAGGCGGCCGAAGTGCCGAGCGCCACCAGCAGGTCCATGTTGCCGGTGCGGGCCTTGAGCGCCTTCCATCCGGCGCGGTAGAAACGCGCGCCGAGCCAGAACTGCACCGGCGTGGCGAGCGCCAATTGCGCCCATCCCGGCAGCATCCAGTGTGTGCCCGCGAGGGCGAGCAGCATCGGCGCGAGCAGGGGCAGCGACAAGGCGGCGGCCAGCAGCACCCGCAGCAACTCCGGATCCCGGGCCGGAACCGCCTGCCCTCCCCCCTCCGCCGCCTGGGGCGCGGACAGGTGCGGACTTGCCGCATAGCCAGCCTTTTCCACCGCGGCGGCGAGCTGTCCCGCGGACAGGCCGGCGGCATGACGGATGTGGGCGGTTTCGGTCGCCAGGTTGACGGTCGCCTCGGTTACGCCGTCCACCTTGCGCAGTGCCTTTTCCACGCGGTTGACGCAGGAAGCGCAGGTCATGCCCTGGATGTCGAGATCGGTTTCCGCGACCGCGATGCCATAGCCGGCCTTTTCGACGGCCGCGCTCAGGTCGCCGAACCCGGTCGGCGGCGCGGCGATCACGGTGGCGCGCTCGGTAGCGAGGTTGACGTCGGCGCGGGAAACGCCGGGCAAGGCCCGCAAGGCTTTTTCGACGCGATTGACGCAGGAGGCCCAGGTCATGCCCTCGATGCCGAACTGGAACTCTTGCCCGGTGCCCGGCTCGACATGGCTCGCTGCCGGGGCATGCGGCGAGGAAACGATGGTGTTGGCTGGCGTGGTGCTCATGACGAGATGTCCTGGAGAACTGGCGACGTGCCGTTGAATGTTCGACCAGTATTCACCTTACCATGATGGGAAGGTCAAGCGTATTTTCAAGTTTCCTGGACGGCCGGATCCTGCGCGCAATGGGCGCGCAGGAAGTCGCCGACCTCGGGATAGGCCAGCTTCACCCCAAGCTCGGACTTGATGCGGTCGTTCGTCAGCTTGCGCGATTCCGACATGAACGAGAGCAACATCGGCGACACCGCCTGCGCGAGCTCCGACCGGCCCAGGCGCGGCGGCCGCGGCAGGCGGAAGGCATCGGCTACCGCGTCGAAGTAAGCGCCCATCGTCATCCGGGTGTCGTCGCAGGCGTGGTAGACGCGGTTCGGCGCGGCGCGGAACAGGGCTGCGGCGATGATGCGCGCCAGGTCGTCGGCATGGATGTGGTTGGTGTAGACGTCGTCTTCCGGCCGCAGGGCGGGCGTGCCCTTGCGCAGCCGTTCCAGCGGCAGGCGGTCGGTGGCGTAGATGCCGGGCACGCGCAGGATGGAGAGGCGCGCACCGGTCCGCCGCGCCCAGCGCCGCAGCCATGCTTCAGCATCGACGCGCCGCGCCGCGCGGGCGTTCCGCGGACGCACCGGCCGGGTTTCGGGAACCACTTCGCCGCCGCAATCGCCATATACCCCGGTGGTGCTGACATAAACCAGCGTCGTCCGCTCAGGTAGAATGGCGGTCAAATTTCTGGTTCTGCGGTCCATCGGCCGATCGCCTTGCGGCGGCGCGAGGTGGATCACCGCGCGGGCAAGCCCCGCCAGGCGGGCCAAGGTTTCCGGCCGGTCGAGATCGGCCACGATGGGAACGGCCCCGGCGTCGCGCAACTCTTGCCGGCGCGCTTCCTGGCTGGTGACGGCGAACACGCGGAAGCGCGGCGTCACCAGCGGCAGGAGTCGCATGCCGACGTCGCCGCAGCCCAGGATCAGCAAGCGCGGCCTGCCGATTACCGGCGTTGCCGCGTTTTTTGTGTGCATGTTTTTCATCATCGGGATTGTATGACTTTCCAGGTAACAGTTCAGCCGAGCGGTCGGCAATTCGTCTGCGAGGACGGCGAAACAGTATTGGCGGCGGCCATGCGCGCGGGCGTCGGCCTGCCCTACGGTTGCAAGAACGGCGCATGCGGCAGTTGCAAGGGCAAGCTGCTCGAAGGCAAGGTGACCCATCGCGCCCACCAGGAGAAGGCGCTCACCGCGGCCGAGGAAGAAAAGGGCCTGTCGCTGTTCTGCTGCGCCAAGCCCGACACGGACATCGTGATCGAGGCGCGCGAGGTGCTGGGCGTCGGCGAATTCCCGATCAAGAAGCTGCCGACGCGCGTGGCGAAGATCGACCGAGTGGCCGACGACGTGGTCGTGATGTCGCTGCAGCTGCCGGCCAACGAACGCTTGCAATACAAGGCCGGACAGTACGTCGAGTTCCTGCTCAAGGATGGCAAGCGCCGCAGCTACAGCATGGCCAACGCGCCGCATCTCGACGAGCACCTCACCCTGCACATCCGCCACATGCCCGGCGGCGTGTTCACCGACCATGTGTTCAACAACATGAAGGAGCGCGACATCCTGCGCTTCGAAGGGCCGCTCGGCACCTTCTTCCTGCGCGAGGATTCCGAGAAGCCCATGGTGCTGCTGGCTTCCGGCACCGGCTTCGCGCCGATCAAGGCCATCATCGAGCAAGCCATCCACAAGAACAGCAAGCGTCCCATGGTGCTGTACTGGGGCGGCCGCCGGCCGAAGGACCTGTACATGCACGCCATGTGCGAGGAATGGACGCGCACCGTGCCGAACTTCCGTTACGTTCCGGTGGTGTCCGATGCCTTGCCGGAGGATGGCTGGACCGGCCGGACCGGCTTCGTGCACCGCGCCGTGATGGATGACCTGCCGGACCTGTCGGGCTACCAGGTCTATGCCTGCGGCGCGCCGGTGGTGGTGGACTCGGCGAAGAAGGACTTCGTGGAGGCCTGCGCCCTGCCGGAGGAAGAGTTCTACGCGGATTCCTTCACCTCGGAAGCAGACCTGGCGAAGACCGTGTCCGGCGACGTGGTGCAAGGCGTCGGCGGTTGACTCAGCCGGCGAGGCGCCGCGAAAAAACGCTTTGACGCACCGCGGAAAACGCCTTACACTTGGTCACCATGAATACCAAAGCCTCGACCTCCTTGCGACGCCGTTCCCTGCTGCCCCAGCCAGGGAAACCGTGCATGCCGTAAGCATTCGATGCTCACCAAGCCACAGGTTGCCCCTGTGGCTTTTTTTTTGCCGCCGTGTTTTGTCGTTGTCTCTTTCATCGTTGTCATCTTTAAGGAGTGGAAATGGAATTCAGCCGGTTCAATGTCGATACCCTCATGCAGATCACCAATCGTCCGTCGCTGGTCTTCACCGAGGGCCGAGGCATGTGGCTGACCGATCACCGGGGCAAGCGCTACCTCGACTACCTGCAGGGCTGGGCAGTGAACTGTCTCGGCCATTCGCCGCAGTGCATCGTCGATGCCGCCACCGAGCAGGTGAAGAAACTCATCAACCCGTCGCCGGCGTTCTATAACGCGCCCTCCATCGAGCTGGCCACCCTGCTCACTGACAATTCCTGCTTCGACCGCGTGTTCTTCGCCAACAGCGGCGCGGAAGCCAACGAAGGCGCGATCAAGCTGGCGCGCAAGTACGGCAAGGTCAACAAGAACGCCGCCGGCGAGAACCGCTACGAGATCATCACCTTCAACCACGGCTTCCATGGCCGCACGCTGGCCACCATGTCCGCCAGCGGCAAGGCAGGCTGGGACACGATGTTCGCGCCGCAGGTGCCGGGCTTTCCCAAGGCCGAGCTGAACGACATCGCCAGCGTCGAGAAACTGATCACCGACAAGACGGTGGCGGTGATGCTGGAGCCGGTGCAGGGCGAGAGCGGCGTCATCCCCGCCACACGCGAATTCATGCAGGCGCTGCGCACGCTGACCCGCGAGCGCAAGCTGCTGCTGATCGTGGACGAAGTGCAGGCCGGCATGGGCCGGACCGGCGAACTGTTCGCCTACCAGCTCTCCGGCATCGAGCCCGACATCATGACCCTCGGCAAGGGCATCGGCGGCGGCGTGCCGCTCGCGGCCCTGCTGGCGAAGCAGGAAGTGTCGCTGTTCGAAGCCGGCGAGCAGGGCGGCACCTACAACGGCAACCCGCTGACAACCGCGATCGGCGCTGCCATCCTCAAGGAACTGCTGAAGCCCGGCTTCCTGCAATCGGTCAAGGACCAGGGCGCCTATCTCCGCCAGCAACTGCTCCAGCTCTCGGAGAAGCATGGCCTCGATGGTGAACGCGGCGAGGGTTTGCTGCGCGCGCTCAAGCTGGGCCGCGACATCGGCCCGAAGATCGTCGAGATCGCGCGTGACCTCGAGCCGGCGGGCCTGCTGCTGAACTCGCCGCGTCCCGACCTGCTGCGCTTCATGCCCGCGCTGAACGTGACGAAGGAGGAAATCGACCAGATGATTTCCATGCTCTCCGGCGTCATCGCGCAGATCGACAAGGTCTGATGCCATGGGGATCATCGTTTCCGACGATCCGGCGCTGCTGGACATGCAGGTGATCCATGGTTTCTTGTCAGGAGAGTCGCACTGGGCGAAAGGCATTCCCTTTGACGTGGTGCGGCGCGCGATGGACAACTCGCTCTGCTTCGGCGCCTATGAGGAGGGCAGGCAGGTAGGCTTCGCCCGGGTCGTGACCGATCGTGCCACCTTCGGCTACCTGGCGGATGTGTTCGTGGTGGAGGCGCATCGCGGACGCGGGATTTCCCGCCTGCTCGTGGAAGCGGTGCTGGCGCATCGCGATCTGCAGGGGTTGAGGAGGTTTAACCTCGCGACGTCGTCTGCGGGCGGCTTGTATGCGAAGTATGGATGGGAGCCGTTGGCGAATCCGGGGATACACATGGAGAGGTATCGGGGGGATGCTTATTTGAGGTGAGATGGGGTGGTTGTTTGGTTGCTGGTTGCGGTGGGGGGTTGAGGATGGAGTTGGCGTTCGGGGCTGCCTTTATCGACAGGGGATGCTCCTATCATCCCCGCGTAGGCGGGGATCCCATTTCAACGGCGGTTGCGTACGTCTCTCCGGTGACCCGGTTGCGTCTCCCACTCCGTGGGGACTAGCCGGGGCTGGTCCCGGCGGCCCAGGTACTTTCTTTATCAGCAGACCCTAGGCGGGCCCTACGAAAGTACCCAAAGAAAGCTGCTTCAACACCCATTTGGGAGTTACTTCGAGTGACCTTGTTCGATGGGTTGAGGGGATGCCGTTCTCTGCCTGAGTAAGCGCCTGGAAGGCATTCGATGACTCGCCCTCCTGTCGCATCGGCATGACTCGGGTTTGTCCCGACGACGGGGAGCACGGTGCCGCAGACGAATCAGCACCTCCGTCCTTTCAAGCACCCTCCGCCCTGTCCCCTCCCTTTCAAGGGGAGGGCTAGGGTGGGGATGGGTTTCGGTCGCATGTAGAGAACAGTATTTATTTCGCTGTCGAATTCAAAGCTGTCCTTTGATCACGGCGGAAACCCATCCCCACCCCAACCCTCCCCTTGAAAGGGAGGGAGCTTGGTAGTCAGGGCGCGGTTGCGGTAGTCGTAGCGGTGATCGTAGTCGTAGCCATCGCATTCGCGGTCACGCGATGCCGAAGGCGAGCCCGCGTAGTCCCTTCTGACGTCGCCGAAAGGGAGGGCGGACGAGCGGGAAAGAGAAGCGTGGCTGTCTGAGCCGCAGGCGAGTTTCCACGCTTCCCGCTTGGCCGTCCTCCCTTTCGGGGACCCCGCAGGGGCGACGGCAGGGGTCGCTTTTCTTTGGTTCGTTTCGTGGGGCTCGCCTAGGGGGCGAGTCCAAAGAAATGAACTGGCCCGCCGGGGCCAGTCCCGGCAAGTCCCCACGGAGTGGGAGCCTAAACCGGTTCACCGGAGAAAAAACCGCAACACCTACGCGCAAATGACAGCCTCGGCCGGGGACGACCAAATCACCCCTCCCTCAACCTCACTTCCTCCGTACCGGCGGCAAATCCGTACACACCCCCTCGAACGCCTCCGCCGCCATCCCAATCGACTCACCCAGCGTCGGATGCGGGTGAATCGTCTTCCCGATATCCACCGCATCGGCTCCCATCTCGATGGCCAGCGCGATCTCGCCGATCATGTCGCCCGCATGCGTACCCACGATGCCGCCGCCGACGATACGATGCGTCTCGGCATCGAACAGCAGCTTGGTGAAGCCTTCGTCGCGTCCGTTGGCGACCGCGCGTCCGCTCGCCGCCCAGGGGAACAGGCCTTTCTCCAGCTTGATGCCCTTGGCCTTGGCTTCGTCCTCGGTGAGGCCGACCCAGGCCACTTCCGGATCGGTGTAGGCCACCGACGGAATCACGCGCGCGTCGAAGTAGGATTTCTCGCCCTGCGCCGCCTCGGCCGCGACGTGGGCCTCGTGCACCGCCTTGTGCGCCAGCATCGGCTGCCCGACGATGTCGCCGATGGCGAAGATGTGCGGCACGTTGGTGCGCATCTGCGCATCGACCGGGATGAAGCCGCGTTCGTTGACGGCGACGCCGGCCTTGTCGGCGGCGATCTTCCTGCCGTTGGGGCTGCGGCCCACCGCCACCAGCACCAGGTCGTAGAGCTGCGGCTCGGGCGCGGCAACGCCTTCCGCGGCGCTTTCGAAGCTCACCTTGATGCCTTCGGGCAGCGCTTCGACGCCGACCGTCTTGGTCTTGAGCATGATCTTGTCGAAGCGCTTCTCGTTGTACTTTTGCCAGACCTTGACAAGGTCGCGGTCGGCGCCCTGCATCAGGCCATCCATCATTTCGACGACGTCGATGCGCGCGCCGAGCGTGGAGTACACCGTCGCCATCTCGAGGCCGATGATGCCGCCGCCGATGACCAGCATGCGCTTGGGCACCTGGCGCAGTTCGAGTGCGCCGGTCGAATCGACGATGCGCGGATCCTGCGGCACGAAGGGCAGGTTCACCACGGCGGAGCCGGCCGCGATGATGGCTTTCTGGAACTGCACCGTCTTCTTGCTGCCGTCGGCGGCGGTGACTTCGAGGTGGTTGGGGCTGAGGAACTGGCCCACGCCCTGCACCACGTTGACCTTGCGCGACTTGGCCATCCCGGCCAGGCCGGTGGTCATCTTCTTGATGACCTTGTCCTTGTAGGCGCGCAGCTTGTCGATGTCGATTTCCGGCTTGGCGAAGGTCACGCCATGCGCGGCCATCATGGCGGTCTCGTCGATCACCGCGGCCACGTGCAGCAGCGCCTTGGATGGAATGCAGCCGACGTTGAGGCAGACGCCGCCGAGCGTGGCGTATTTTTCAACAAGCACCGTGTTCATGCCGAGGTCGGCGGACCGGAAGGCGGCGGAGTAGCCGCCGGGGCCGGCGCCGAGCACCAGCATGTCGCACTGGATGTCCGCGCCGCCGGAATAGGAAGCGGCCTGAGGCGCGGCCGCGGCCGGTGCGGGCGCGGGTGCTGCGCCGGCCGGCGTGGACGAGCCGTAGCCGGCGGGAGGATTGGCGGCGGCGGCCTTGGCCTCTGCACCGGACGCGGGTGCCGGCGCGGACGCGGCGCCATCCGCCTCGAGCATCAGCAGCAGGCTACCCTCGGACACCTTGTCGCCCAGCTTGACCTTGAGTTCCTTCACCACGCCGGCGTGGCTGGAGGGGATTTCCATGCTGGCCTTGTCGGACTCGACGGTGATCAGCGACTGGTCGACCGTGACCGTGTCGCCCGGCTTGACCAGCAATTCGATCACTTCCACTTCCTTGAAGTCGCCGATGTCGGGGACTTTCACTTCGGTCATGCTCATCTTCTTCTCCGTTTTCTCTCTGACCGGCGCCCTCTCCCGGCGGGGGAGGAGCATCGGCGGGGTCACTTCACTGGTTCTTCATCGGCACCGTGTAGATGCGGAACGGGCCCGATGTGCTCTTGTCGAATTCCGCGCCGGCCTGCACGCCGATCTCGGCGATCTCGCGGGCGCTGTGCTTGCCGTCGTACGCCGCGTACATCGCGCCGAGCGCGAAATTGCGGCCGCTGCCTATCCCCCAGAACCGGTCGAAGCTGAACACTTCGCGGTACGAGTACACGCCGAAGATGCCCTGCGGATTGGCGATCAGCGCGGTGATCTGCGATGACTCGTAGGGATCGTCTTCGTCTTCCTTGGTATTGAGGAAGTACTTGTCCTTCAGGATCTCGTGGACGCGGGAGAAGGTTTCGAACACCTCCTCGCGGCTGCCGAGCTTGCACTCCTCGCCCATCTGGGTCAGCAGCTTGCGCATCACGGGGAAGTGGGCGGCGGTGCCGGCCAGCGTGACCCAGGAATCGCAGACCTGGAAGATCTTTTCGTTGATCTCGTAGGCATGGGACAGGCGCGTGTCCCCGAAGGTGACGAGGGAATCCGAGGCGATCGCGACTTCGTTGTTCTTCTTGACGACAACGCAGGTGGTCATTGTTTTTCTCCGTCAGCAGGAAGGCGGCAGGCGGGTTCCGGCGAACGCGGGCGCCGCGCCCGTCCGGACAGGAAGCAATGCATCGCCTCCCTGCCCGTCCGGCGCCCGGCCTTCGCCTACAGCAGCGTCTTGCGCATGTCGCCCAGCACCTCGGCGAGATAGGCGGCGAAACGCGCGCCCATCGCGCCGTCGACCACGCGGTGGTCATAGGACAGCGACAGCGGCAGCATCAGGCGCGGGGCGAACTGCTTGCCGTCCCACACCGGCTTGATCGACGACTTCGACAAGCCGAGGATCGCCACTTCCGGCGCGTTGATGATGGGCGTGAATGCCGTGCCGCCGATGCCGCCGAGCGACGAGATGGTGAAGCTCGCGCCCTGCATGTCGGCGGGCTTGAGCTTGCCGTCGCGCGCCTGCGCCGACAGGTCGGTCATTTCCTTGGCGATCTGCGACACGCTCTTGGCATCGACGTTCTTGATCACCGGCACCACGAGGCCGTTCGGCGTGTCGGCGGCGAAGCCGATGTTGTAGAACTTCTTGAGAATGAGGTTCTCGCCCTTCTCGTCGAGCGAGGCGTTGAAGATGGGGAATTTCTTCAGTGCCGCCACGCTGGCCTTGATGACGAAGGCCAGCATCGTGAACTTCACGCCGGACTTGGCGAAGGCATCGTTGGAGTCCTTGCGGAACTGCTCGAGCTCGGTCACGTCCGCTTCATCGAATTGCGTGACGTGGGGAATCATGACCCAGTTGCGGTGCAGGTTCGGGCCGCTGATCTTCTTGATGCGCGACAGCGGCTGCAGCTCGGTCTCGCCGAACTTGGAGAAGTCGAGCGACGGCCATGGCAGCAGGTCCAGACCGCCGCCGCCCTTGGCAGCCGGCGCGGCGGCGGCCGGCGAAGCGGCCGCGCCGGACATGACCGATTTCACGAAGCCTTGCACGTCGGTGTGCAGGATGCGGCCTTTCGGACCGGACCCGCTCAGGCGTCCGAGATCCACGCCGAGCTCGCGCGCGAACTTACGCACCGAGGGCGAGGCATGCGCCTTGGCGCTCATGGCGGGAGCGGGCTCGAGCGCGGCGGTGGGCGACGGCTTCGGCGCGGGAGCGGCCGCCGCCGGGGCGGACGAGGTC
>NZ_JAAIVB010000035.1 GCF_010974945.1 Noviherbaspirillum galbum
ATCTTCCCTCCACCAGGTTGCCCCGGCAGACGTCCGATCGTCGCTCACTCAAAATACTGACTAGGCCAGTCCTTGCGAACTGTCCTGTATTCTGTGCAAGCACTTGATATATTGTGAGACACCGGTTGCCCGGCGTGCACCCCATCAAGCGCCCACACTTATCGGCTGTTATTTGTTAAAGATCTGTCCGCTTGCGCTACCAGCCGGTTGCCCGGGGAGCGCTGCGCTGCGAAGCGTTGTGTTCGTCAGCAGCAGAGAAACGAGATTATGCAGTACACGCTTCCTCTCGTCAAGCACTTCGCCGCATTTCGATCGGAGAAAAGAATGCCGGCCAAATTGCCATAGAGCAGATCGTTGCCGGCATGCGCCACATCACCATCGCCGGGCTGACGTCACTGGTTCTTGAAGGCCGGCGCTCTCTTTTCGACGAATGCCGCCATCCCCTCTTTCTGGTCTTCGGTCGCGAAGGTGCTGTGGAAAAGCCGGCGCTCGAACTGCACGCCCTCTGCGAGCGTCGTCTCGTAGGCGCGGTTGATGGATTCCTTGATCATCATGACGGAGGGCAATGACATCGAAGCAATCGTCGCCGCGGCGGCCAACGCCTCTTCCATCAATTTGTCCGCCGGAACGACGCGCGACACGAGACCGGCGCGCTCGGCTTCGGCCGCGTCCATCATGCGGGCGGTAAGGCAGAGATCCATCGCCTTCGCCTTGGAGACGGCGCGCGGCAGGCGTTGGGTTCCGCCTGCGCCGGGCATCGTGCCGAGCTTGATTTCAGGCTGGCCGAACTTCGCCGTCTCGGCCGCGATGATGAAGTCGCACATCATCGCGAGCTCGCAGCCGCCGCCGAGCGCATAACCGGCGACGGCGGCGATGACGGGCTTGCGCACGCGGCGGATCTGCTCCCAGTTGCGCGTAATGTACTCGCCCTTGAAGACATCCATGTAGGTGAATTTCGCCATGGCGCCGATGTCCGCGCCGGCGGCGAACGCCTTTTCGCTTCCTGTGATGACGATGCAGCCGATGCCGTCGTCCGAGTCAAAGGCGCCGAGGGCCGCACCGAGCTCGTCCATCAGCTGGTCGTTGAGCGCGTTCAGCGCTTTCGGCCGGTTCAGGCGGATCAACCCGGTCTTGCCATTTACCTCGGTGATAATCGTTTCGTAAGCCATGCGTGGACTCCGGTGGAAGGAATGACGAAAGGGCAATTGTACATTCATGCCGCAGGGGTAAAGCGCGGGGTTCGCATTTGACATGGCTCAAACCGATTCCACCGTGACCCATTAGCATGATACCCACACCGGTCCGATTTTCACCAGAGCACTGGTCCGCCAATCAAAAAGATGGAGCACGCCGCGCCTCCCGCGTCTTTCAGCATTTCCCGCTAAAAAGATGACCCGGGGAGGCAGATGCTCCACCGATCGACATTACCCAGCCGACAACCACCATTTTCCCGGAGTCACCAACATGGAAACGATGCATCGCGAGCTGTTCTCAACCTTGGAAGAGCTCTCGCTCGCAACGGACGCTGAATTCGGACGCGGCTATTCGGAGCTCGTGCGCAAGGTCGAACGCGTGTTCCAGCGGGAAGAACAATGGATGGAAGACTGCAACTATGCCGGCCTTGCCACGCATCGCGAGCAGCACGCGCGCGTCCTCGGCGGATTGCACCACGTGCACGGCATGGTCATGCATGGCGATCTGGCAACCGGACGCCGGGTGGTCGACGAACTCCTGCCGCAATGGCTGGCCTTCCATACTTCGACCATGGATGCCTCGCTCGCCGCGGCGATGCAGATGATGCGCGGCACGACCGCCCCGACCTCTACCCTCTCCTGAGCAGTCCATCCTTTCCGGGCGCCAGCGGCGCCTGGAAAGAAATGCATTCTCAGCGCGCCGCCGTGCGGGGCAGCGGCATGAGCTTGGGCAGCAATACCCACATGGAACCGCGCTGCTTCATCTTGCCTGCCTTGTCGCCCGCTTCGGCGCCGAAACCCCAGAAGAAATCGGCTCTCACCGGATTGCGGATGGCGCCGCCCGTATCCTGTGCCATGACCAGGCGCCTCAGCGGCTCGTCGCGATTGGGCAGCGTTGTGGACAGGAAGACAGGCGCCCCGAGCGGAATGAACTGCGGATCGACGGCGATCGAGCGTTGCGGGGTCAAGGGCACGCCCAGGGCGCCTTTCGGGCCCTTCGAGGGATCGGCGATCTTTTCTTCCTTGAAAAATACATAGCTCGGATTGGCGTTCAGCAATTCCTGGCGGCGCTCGGGATGGGCGATGTACCAGGACCGGATGGCTTGCGCGGACGCCTGCTCGAGCGTCATCTCGCCCTTGTCGACCAGGTAGCGGCCGATCGACTTGTAGGGATATCCGTTCTGGTCGGCATAGGCCACGCGGATGGTTTCCCTGGTGTCGGCGAGCTGGACGCGCCCGGAGCCTTGCACCTGCAGGAAGAAGGCTTCGATCGCATCATCCACCCACACCAGGTCCTTGCCGCTCAGCGCGCCGGACTGCGCCAGCTCGGCACGTGGATAGTAGGGAATGACCTTGTTTCCCACGACGCGGCCGCGCAGGCGCATGTTCTTCAGTTCAGGATAGACGCTCGACAGGTCGATGGTCAGCAGGTCGTCGGGAACCCGATGCAGGGGAATCTGGAACGGACCGCCCTTCTTCCGCGCGCCCTTCAGCAAGGGTTCGTAATAACCGGTCACGAGCCCGGCGTCGCTGCCATCCGGATTGATGACCTGGTAAGGCGTGAAGAAGGCTTCCATGAAGGTGCGGATGGCCGGGTTGCTGCCGGCGTCCACCGTCTTGGCAATCGAGCAAGGTTCGGTCCACTCGGGCTTGCGGATGAGCGCGTCGCACGACGCCAGCCAGGCCGGCCATGCTTGGCGCAGGTCATCCTGGGTCCAGCCCGGCAGGGCGCCGAAGCTGGCCGGCCGCAGCACTTCCCTGGGCGCTTCGGGCGGGGCGGGCTGGCCGGTGGGCGGAACCTGTGTCCCGGGAACGGGCGGCTTGCCGGCCGCCGGCGGCGGAACCGGGGCGGGCGGCGTGGTGGTACAGGCGGAAATCACGAGGCTGGCGAGCGCAGCCATTACGGGTAAACTAAAGCGTTTCAATGACATGAAAGAACACGATGTGGGTATTGATCCTGGAGGCGGGCTTCGCCCTGTTTCTGCTGGTGTTCATTGTATGGTGGACGATGTTCGCAGGCAAAAAACCTTCGCGTCCGGCGCAACGGAAATCCCTGCCGCGCGAGGATGAACCGTCATCCTGAGCCCGGACCGCGAGGCGCGGCGAGGAATTGGCAGTCAGTGCAGCGTGCGCGGCAGCGACAGCACGAATTCCGGAATCCGGGCCTCGAACTGCGCGCCGTCCTCGGCCACGCAGAAGTAGGTGCCGGACATCGTGCCTTGCGGCGTGGCTAGCGAGGTGCCGCTGGTGTATTCGAATTCCTCGCCGGGTTTCAGGAAGGGCTGGTGCCCGACGACGCCGAGGCCGCGCACTTCCTGGACCTCGTCGTCGGCATCCACGATGACCCAATGCCGGGAAATGAGCTGCGCCGGCATCTGGCCGGTATTCTTGATGGTGATGGTGTAGGCGAAGACATAATTCGACCGCTCGGGATCGGATTGCTCGGAAAGGTATTCGGTCTTGACCGAAATGCTGAATTCGTAGGCAGCCATGATGTTCCCTGTTGTTTTTGTTGTGATGCAGTCCGCGCGACGCACGGTGTCGAAGCGGCCGGTCCGGCATTGCACAGCAAATCCTGGAGGCGCGCAAGTGGCGGACGCGGGGCCGGAACGGATGAACGGGTAAAATACCGCATTCCCATCAACCTGGCTTGATCTGCAATGCCCAACTACCGTATCGCCCCGAGCATCCTGTCCGCCGATTTCGCCCGCCTGGGCGAGGAAGTCCGCAACGTCGTCGCGGCCGGCGCGGACATCATCCATTTCGACGTGATGGACAACCATTACGTTCCCAACCTGACCATCGGCCCGCTCGTCTGCGAAGCCATCCGTCCGCACGTGCAGGTGCCGATCGACGTGCATCTCATGGTCAAGCCGGTGGACCGCATCATTCCCGATTTCGCCAAGGCGGGCGCGAACATCATCACCTTCCACCCGGAAGCATCGGAACACATCGACCGCTCGCTGCAGCTGATCCGCGACAACGGCTGCAAGGCCGGCCTGGTGTTCAACCCGGCAACGCCGCTGCACCATCTCGATCATGTGATGGACAAGCTGGACATCATCCTGATCATGTCGGTCAACCCGGGCTTCGGCGGCCAGTCCTTCATTCCGGAAGCCTTGAAGAAGATCGCCGCCGTCCGCCAGCGCATCGACGCCTCGGGCCGCGACATCATGCTGGAAGTCGACGGCGGCATCAAGGTCGAGAACATCGCCGAGGCGGCGCGCGCCGGCGCGGACACCTTCGTCGCCGGCTCGGCCATCTTCGGCAAGCCGGACTACAAGGCGGTGATCGACGCCATGCGCGCGCAACTGGCGCAGGGCTGACCATGCAGGACGCCGCCATGCTTCCCGGCATCCGGGCCGCCATCATCGACCTCGACGGCACCATGATCCATACGGCGCCCGACTTCCATGTCGCGGTGAACCGCATGCGCGACGAGCTCGGCCTGCCGCCGCTGGACATCGAGACCATCACGCATTTCGTCGGCAAGGGCACCGAAAACCTGATCCGCCGGGTGCTGGCAGTGGATTTCGACGAGGGCGGCGCGGACACGCATTTCGCGCAGGCGCTGGCGTCCTACCTCAAGCATTACCTGGCGATCAATGGCGACTTTTCGTCCATCTACCCCGGCGTGCGGGAAGGCCTCGATGCCTTGCGCGGCAAGGGCCTGCGGCTGGCCTGCGTGACCAACAAGCCGGTCGATTTCGCGGTGCCGCTGCTGGAGAAGTCCGGCCTGAGGCACTACTTCGAGATCGTCTACGGTGGCGATTCGCTGCCGCGGAAGAAGCCCGATCCCCTGCCCCTGCTGCAGGTCTGCGAGGATTTCGGCCTGCCGCCGGCGCAGGTCGTGGCGATCGGCGACTCGTCCAATGATGCGCAGGCGGCGCGCGCGGCGGGTTGCAGGGTGCTGAACGTGCCCTACGGCTATAACCATGGCGAATCTATACACGGCGTCGATTCCGATGGTATAGTTCCCACGCTGCTCGATGCGGCGCGGCTCATCGCCGCTTGATCCTTCGACTCCGTACACGACAACCACGCATGTTTCTCGGCAAAAAACGTACCGTGACCGCTCCAGGCCAATTCGAGGCCTGGCTGTGGCGACGCTGGCAATCCTGGTCCAACTGAGACCCCGATCGCCGCTGGCCGCATGCGTTTCACTTTGCCTGGCCGGCAACGTTTTCTGCAAACACCCCTTCCATAAGGCGCCTCGTCTACAATAGCGCCCGGAGAGAAACATGACCGAACTCGAATTCAAATCGCTGGCCACGCAAGGCTACAACCGCATTCCGCTGATCGCCGAGGCTTTCGCCGACCTGGAAACGCCGCTCACGCTCTACCTGAAGCTGGCCCAGACCCAGAACACCGGACGCAACACCTTCCTGCTCGAATCCGTCGTCGGCGGCGAGCGCTTCGGCCGCTATTCCTTCATCGGCCTGCCGGCCACGACGCTGATGCGCAGCTTCGGCGAGCGCACCGAGGTGGTCAGGCACGGCGAGGTGGTGGAAACCTACCAGGGCAATCCCCTGGACTTCATCGCCGAATTCCAGGCGCGCTACAAGGCGGCGATCCGCCCCGGCATGCCGCGCTTCTGCGGCGGCCTGGCCGGCTACTTCGCCTACGACACCGTGCGCCACATCGAGAAGCGCCTCGCCCACTCCACGCCCCGCGATGACCTCGGCCTGCCCGACATCCAGTTGCTGGTGACCGAGGAGCTGGCGGTCATCGACAACCTCTCCGGCAAGCTCTACCTCATCGTCTATGCCGACCCGGGCCAGCCGGAAGCCTATTCCAAGGCGCGCCAGCGCCTGAAGGACCTGCGCGCGATGCTGCGCCGGGTTGTCGACGTGCCGGTCACCTCCGCCTCGGTGCGCACCGAGACCGTGCGCGAGTTCGACAAGGCGGATTATCTCAAGGCGGTCGACAAGGCCAAGGAATACGTCATGGCCGGCGACCTGATGCAGGTGCAGGTCGGCCAGCGCCTGAAGAAGTCCTACGTGGATTCGCCGCTGTCGCTCTACCGCGCGCTGCGTTCGCTGAATCCCTCGCCCTACATGTACTTCTACAACTTCGGCGACATGCAGATCGTCGGCGCCTCGCCTGAAATCCTGGTGCGCAACGAGCAGACCAACGAAGGCAAGAAGAAGGTCACGATCCGCCCCCTCGCCGGCACCCGTCCGCGCGGTTCGACGCCGGAAAAGGATGCCCAGCTGGCCAAGGAACTGCTGGCCGACCCGAAGGAAATCGCCGAGCACGTCATGCTGATCGACCTGGCGCGCAATGACATCGGCCGCATCGCCGAGACCGGCAGCGTGAAGGTCACCGACAAGCTGGTCATCGAAAAATACTCGCACGTGCAGCACATCGTTTCGAACGTCGAAGGCATCCTCAAGCCGGAGCAGTCCAACCTCGACGTGCTCAAGGCCACCTTCCCGGCCGGCACGCTATCGGGCGCGCCTAAGGTGCGGGCCATGGAAATCATCGACGAACTCGAGCCGACCAAGCGCGGCATCTACGGCGGCGCCTGCGGCTACCTGTCCTTCGGCGGCGAGATGGACCTTGCAATCGCCATCCGCACCGGCGTCATCAAGGACGGCACGCTCTACGTGCAGGCCGCGGCCGGCGTGGTCGCCGACTCGGTGCCCGAGATGGAATGGCAGGAAACGGAAAACAAGGCGCGCGCCGTGCTGCGCGCGGCCGAGCAGGTGCAAGACGGACTGGACGGGGAGTTCTGACATGTTGCTGATGATCGATAACTACGACTCCTTCACCTACAACCTCGTCCAGTACTTCGGCGAACTGGGCGAAGACGTGCGGACCTTCCGCAACGACGAGATCACCCTGGAACAGATCGCGGCCATGAAGCCGGACCGCATCTGCATTTCCCCCGGGCCGTGCACGCCCAACGAAGCCGGCGTATCGGTGCCGGTGCTGAAGGAATTTGCGGGCAAGCTGCCCATCCTCGGCGTCTGCCTGGGCCACCAGGGCATCGGCGCGGCCTTCGGCGGCAAGGTGATCAGGGCCAAGCAGGTCATGCATGGCAAGACCTCGGTGCTGCACCACACCGGCGTGGGCGTGTTCAAGGACCTGCCCGATCCGTACACCGTGATCCGCTACCACTCGCTGGCGATCGAGCGCGAGTCGCTGCCGGATTGCCTGGAAGTGACGGCCTGGACGGAGGACGGGGAAATCATGGGCGTGCGGCACAAGGAATTCGCGGTCGAGGGCGTGCAGTTCCATCCCGAGTCCATTCTTTCCGAGCATGGCCATGCGCTGCTCAAGAACTTCCTCGACCTGCGCTCGCCGACGCGCTGACCCGACCGACTCCCTTCGAACGCGCGCCCCGGCCGAGGCCGGGCGCCGGATCGAGCCACAGAAAGGCTGACACGATGCCGATTACGCCACAGGAAGCGCTGATCCGCTGTATCGAACACCGCGAGATCTTCCACGACGAAATGCTGTCGCTGTTCCGCAGGATCATGAGCGGCGAGATGTCGCCCGTCATGATCGCCGCCCTCACCATGGGCCTGCGGGTGAAGAAGGAAACCATCGGCGAGATCGCCGCCGCGGCCACCGTGATGCGCGAATTCGCGACCAAGGTGCCGCTGAAGGACGCGAGCGGCCTGCTCGACATCGTCGGCACCGGCGGCGACGGCGCGCATACCTTCAACATTTCCACGGCGTCGATGTTCGTGGCCGCCGCGGCGGGCGCGCGCGTGGCCAAGCATGGCGGACGCAGCGTGTCCTCCTCCTCGGGCAGCGCGGACGTGCTCGAAGCCCTCGGCGCGAACATCAACCTCCAGCCGGCACAAGTGGCCGACTGCATCGAGGAAACCGGAATCGGCTTCATGTTCGCGCCCAACCACCACGCGGCGATGAAGCATGCCGCGCCGGTGCGCAAGGAACTGGGCGTGCGCACCATCTTCAACATCCTCGGCCCGCTGACCAATCCCGCCGGCGCGCCCAACATCCTGATGGGCGTGTTCCATCCCGACCTCGTCGGCATCCAGGTGCGGGTGCTTCAACGCCTCGGCGCCCAGCATGCGCTGGTGGTCTGGGGACGCGACAACATGGATGAGGTCTCGCTCGGCGCCGGCACCATGATCGGCGAGCTGGTCAACGGCGAAGTGCGCGAATACGAAATCCATCCCGAAGACTTCGGCCTGCAGATGGTCGCCAGCCGCAACCTGAAGGTGTCGGGCGCGGCGGAGTCCAAGGAAAAAATCTTCGAGGCGCTCGACAACCGCCCCGGCCCCGTGCGCGACATCGTCGTGCTCAACGCCGGCACCGCCCTGTACGCAGCGGGCCTGAGCCCATCCATCGGCGAAGGACTCAACACGGCGCGCGAGGTCATCGCCTCGGGCGCGGCGCGCAACAAGCTCAATCAATTCGTGAAAGTGACGCAGCGGATCGGCGCTGCCAACCCTGCCTGATTCATCATGTCCGACATCCTGCAAAAAATCCTCGACGTCAAGGCGGATGAAGTCGCCGCCGCCAAGAAGAACCGCGACTTCGCCAGCCTGCGCCGCGACGTGGAAAGCGACCGCGACCTGCGCGCCGGCCTGCGCGGTTTCGAAGCCAGCCTGCGCGGCAAGATCGCCGCCGGCCAGGCCGGCGTCATCGCCGAGGTGAAGAAGGCCTCGCCTTCGAAAGGCGTGCTGCGCGAACGTTTCCTGCCGGCGCAGATCGCCGAGAGCTATGCCAGCCACGGCGCGGCCTGCCTGTCGGTGCTGACGGACGTGCAGTTCTTCCAAGGTTCGCCCGCCTACCTGGAGCAGGCGCGCGCCGCCTGCGGCATTCCGGTGCTGCGCAAGGATTTCATGGTCGACCTGTACCAGGTCTATGAAGCGCGGTCCTGGGGCGCGGACTGCATCCTGCTGATCGTGGCCGCGCTCGACCACGGCCTGATGGCCGAACTCGAAGCCTGCGCGCTCGACCTCGGCATGAGCGTGCTGGTGGAAGTGCACGACGGCGAGGAACTGGACGCCGCCCTCAAGCTGAAGACGCCGCTGCTGGGCATCAACAACCGCAACCTGCGCACCTTCGAGACCTCGCTCGACACCACGCTCGGCCTCCTGCCGCGCATTCCTTCCGACAAGCTGGTGGTGACCGAATCGGGCATCCTTGCGCCGAACGACGTGAAGCGCATGCGCGACGCGAACGTGCATGCCTTCCTCGTCGGCGAAGCCTTCATGCGCGCGCCGGAGCCCGGCGTGGAATTGCAGCGGCTTTTCGGCTGAACCCCGCGGCTGACCCAGAGTCGGCGCGAATGCTCCATGCACGAAACGGCCTGACCACGTCAGGCCGTTTTTCTTTTCACCGCTCGTCGCTGAGCAAATGGCCGGCGACGAGGCCGACAGCGAGCGCGCCGTAGATGACCGCCAGCGAACGTCCGGACAGGCGCAATTCATAGCCAGGGGTTAGGCGCTTCGGCACGAGGTAATAATCGGTGACATAGGCGCCTGCGGTCACCAGCGCCGCGCCGACCACCGGCGTCACTGACGACGTGTTGCGCTTTCCGCCGAACAGGCGCTCGTAGATCGCCGCCCAGAAGATGCTGGAGGCGTGGTTCAGGAGAAACCCGGTCAGGGTGAATTTCGCCGAAGCACGATCCTGCCGCCCAGCGTTCTCGTTTCCCCAGACGATGTGGCTGGTGGCGTTGAGCGGCGCGGCATAGGAGTCGGTTTCGCGCTTGCCCGCGAGCGACGCGGCCAGCGCCGTGGCGATGCCGGCCACCGTGCCGGAAACGAGCGATTTTCCCAGCAGGCCGTTGGCGATGTTCATTGGTGTTCTCCATGCGGTGAAACGCGCCTGCTGTGCCGGGTGTAAAAGCGACATGGCGCGTTGTACAAGGTACAGCATCCCGCCGGCGGGATGCCGCCTCCCCGGATGGGAGGCATTTCAGCGCATGGGAATTGCAAGAGCTGTGCCCAAGGGGACAGCGTGGAGGCTTGTTCAGCCCTTCTGCAGCCATTGCCCGCGCTTGCGGACCACGGCAGCCGGCTTCGTTTCCGCCGCCAGCACGACCTTGGGGGCATCGTCGCGGGCGATCGCCAGCGTGGTGCTGAACAGTTCGTCGCGCCGGAAAGCATGCACCGTGACAAGGTCGCCGACACGATACCGGCCGAGCAATCCGTCGACATTGGCGTGCGTGACGCGGATGCCGTCGATGGCCACGAGAATGTCGCCTGCCGACAAGCCGGCCTGGTGCGCAGCGCCATCCTCGTATACGTTTGCCAGCTTGCAGTCATTGCCTTCGCGGCCCGTCTTGACGCCGATCGCCGGCTTGGCGTCCTTGCGGTCGTCGGCATAGGCGATGCCGAAAGGCGCCAGCAGCTTGTCGAGCGGCAGGTCGTCGGTGCCGTGCACGTGGCGCTCGAAGAAGCGCCTGAGCTTCAGGCCGGTGACCTCCTCGAACAAGGCTTCGACATCGTCCTCGGCAATGCCCTGCCCCAGGACCTTGCCTTCGTAGAAGTCGCGGCCGTAGCGTTCCCACAGCGCGCGCATCACGTCGTCGAGCGACCGGCGGCCGCGCGTCTGCTCCCGGATGGTCAGGTCGAAGCCGAGCCCGACCAGCGAACCCTTAGCGTAATAGCTGACGATGGCGTTCGGCGAATTTTCATCCTGGCGGTAGTACTTGACCCAGGCATCGAAACTCGATTCGGCCACGCTCTGCTTGGTGCGGCCGCTGCCGCGCAGCACGCCGTTGACCGTCTTGGACAGCAGCTTGCAATAGGCGGCCTCGTCGATCACGCCGGAGCGCACCAGCATCAGGTCGTCGTAGTAGCTGGTGAAGCCTTCGAACAGCCAGAGCAGCGCGGTGTAGCCTTCGCTGCGCAGGTCGTAGGGCGCGAACACCGCCGGCTTGATGCGCTTGACGTTCCAGGTATGGAAATACTCGTGGCTGCACAGGCCGAGGTAGGTGCGGTAGCCGTCGCTCATTTCCTTGCGGCCGGTAACCGGCAGGTCGGCGCGCGAACAGATGAGCGCCGTGGAGGCGCGGTGTTCGAGGCCGCCGTAGCCGTCGCCCACCGCCATGGTCATGAACACGTAGCGGCGCATCGGCGCGCGCCGGGTCTTCGGTTCGAACAGGGCGATCTGCGCTTCGCAGATCTTCTTCAGGTCGCCGGACAGCCGCGCCATGTCGAGGTTGGGTACGCGGCCGGTGATGACGATGTCATGCGGCACGCCGTGCGCCTTGAAGGTCGCCAGCGCGAAGGTGCCCATCTCGACGGGATGGTCGATCAGCTCGTCGTAGTCGGCGGCGACATAGGTGCCGAAGCCGTAGCGCTTCGCCTTCAGTTCCGGCAGGGCCGTCGCCACCCGCCAGTCGCGGAAGCCGTCACCTTCGGGCGGCCGGATGTCCACGACGTGCTGCATGCCCTCCATGCCCTGCGCCGACAGGAAGACGCTGGTGCCATTGAAGAAGCCGTGCGTCTGGTCGAGATGGGCGGCGCGCACCGACAGGTCCCAGGCGTAGACCTCGTAGGTCAGCACCAGTGGACCCTTGCAGGGCGCGGCCTGCCAGGTGTGCTTGTCGATCTTTTCCAGCAAAACTTCGCTGCCCTTGCCACCCCTGCCCGATTCCGCCCGGATGCGCACGATGTTGCGGGCAAACTCGCGGATCATGTAGCTGCCCGGGATCCAGGCCGGCAGCGACACCACCTGGCCGTCGGCGGCGGGCGTCTCGATGGTCAGCGTCACCTCGAACAGATGGGCGGCGGGATCCTTGGGGGTGATGACGTAGAAAAGGGCGTTCTTCATTCTCGGTTCTATCAAAAGTCGGCCGCGGTCATCCACGGACGTTGGCGGCCATGACGGCCAGGGCCAGCGACGGCACCACCACGCAGGTCAGGCGGAAACGCAGGTCGATCAGCCAGTCGGGCAGGCGATACCAGGGATAGGTGCGCTTGTCGACCTGATAGGCCGCGATGAAGCCGGCCATCAGCACCGCGTAGCCGAATCCGCCGGTCATGGTCGCCAGCCAGGCGATGAGCGACGGCGTCACGCCCCACAGCAGGGCGCGCCGGGTCTGTTCGATGGACAGCGTCCCGGACAACATGGTTGCACCCCAATGCAGCCCGCCGAGGAAAGACAGGATGATCACGCCATAGGCAAGCTGGCCCTTGATGAAGTCGCCGAGCCAGCTCGGGTCGACCAGCCAGCAGGCGGCCGCGAGGGCGACGAAGGGAATCAGGCCGGCATAGCCCAGCAGGTGGGAGAGACGCTTGTTGAGGAAATGGGTATTCATCCGATGGCGCGCGCAGGCCGGAACGAAAGACCATAGTGTAGCGGAAGGCGGGAATGTCCACCCGGCATCATGTCAGGTCGTCAACCGTGTCGATGTCGCGCGCGATGCCCGGGTCGTCCACCGCGATTTCCATGACAGGATGGCTGCGCAGCAGGCGGCGCGCGCCCTCGTCGCCGGACAGGCCGAGCAGCGCGTCGAGGTGGTTGCGGTGGAAGGCGACCGGGTTGCCGCGACGGCCCTCGCGGGTCGGTGCGGCTATGGACGCGCCGCCGCGGATGGCGTCGGCGAGCAGGCGGACGGTGGATGACTGCACATAAGGCATGTCGGCCAGGGCGATGACCCAGCCGTCGGCGTCTCGCGCCAGGCCGATCGCATGACGCAGGGAAGCACCCATGCCTTCCGATGCCTCGGCGCAGCAGGAGACCTCGCAGCCCGCCGCGCGCAACGCCACGGCAAGCACATCGGCGCCGGGACGAACCACCGCCAGCACGCGGGGCAAGGCGCCGAGCATGGCGGCGGCGGCGCGGACCGCCACCGTCCCGCCATCGGCCAGAGGCTGCATCAGCTTGTTGCGCGCGCCCTCCGGATCGAAGCGCGATCCGCGCCCGGCGGCAAGCAGGATGCCGACGACCTGTCCGGACATCCCGCTCATGCGGCCGGCCCAGTGATCGTCTTCACGCCTCAGGCCGACTTCAAGTCGAAGGGCAGTTGCCGCAGGCGCTTGCCGGTGAGCTTGGCGATCGCATTCGCGAAGGCCGGGGCCAGCGGCGGCAGGCCGGGTTCGCCCATGCCGGTCGGCGGCTCGGCGGACGGCACGACATGCACCGCGATCTGCGGCATGTCGGGCATGCGCGCCACGGTGTAATCGTTGAAGTTCTGCTGCTGCACCACGCCATCCTTCAGGGTGATGGCCGCCCCGGGCAGGGTCGTGCCCAGCGCCATCAGTGCCGCGCCCTGAACCTGCGCCTCGATGCTCATCGGGTTGACGGCGCGGTTGCAATGCACGGCGGCGGTGACCTTGTGCAGCTTCGGCACGCCATCCTTGACCGAGGCTTCGACCACGTAGGCCACGACCGACTGGAAGGATTCATGCAGCGCCACGCCCCAGGCTTGGCCGGCAGGCAAGGCCTTCTTGCCGTAGCCCGACTTGGCAACCGCCAGGTCGAGCGCGGCGAGATGGCGCGGATGCTCGCTGCCGATGAGCTGCTTGCGGTAGGCGACCGGGTCCATGCCGGCGGCCTGCGCTGCCTCGTCGATCAGGGTTTCCATCACGAAGGCGGTATGGGTCGAGCCGACCGAGCGCCACCACAGGACGGGCACGTTGGCCTTGGCATTGTGCACTGACAGCTTGAGCGGCACCTTGTAGGGTTCGCCCATGCCTTCGACCATGGTGGCGTCGACGCCGTTCTTGACCATGAAGGGCTCGAAGGGCGTGCCGGCGAGGATGGACTGGCCGACGATGGTGTGGTTCCAGGCGAGGATGTTGCCCTTGTCATCGAGGCCGAGCTCGGCGCGGTGCAAGTGCGCCGGACGGTAGTAGCCGCCCTTGATGTCGTCCTCGCGGCTCCAGATGAGCTTCACCGGGCCGCTCTTGCCGGCGGCGCGCCAGGCCTTGGCGACGTTTACCGCTTCGACGATGTAGTCGGAGGTCGGGACCGCGCGCCGGCCGAAGCCGCCGCCCGCCATCATGGTGTGCAGCGTGACCTGTTCCGGCTTGAGGCCGGCGGTCCGGGCGACCGCGCCCTGGTCGACCGTCTGGAACTGTGAGCCGGCCCAGACGGTGCAGGCATCGTCCTTCAGGTCGATCACGCAGTTCAGCGGCTCCATCGGCGCATGGGCCAGGTAGGGAAAGCTGTATTCGGCAACGATCTTCCTGGGGGCGGACGCCAGCTTCGAGATGTCCGCGTCGCGGGCAACGATGCCCGGCGTGGCGGCGAGGCGGCGGTACTCGGCCATCTGCTGCTCGCTGCTTACCTTCTCGACGGCCGAGGTATCCCACTCCACCACCAGCGCGTCGCGCCCCTGCTTCGCCGGCCAGTAGCCGTCGGCGATGACGGCGATGCCGCTGCCGCCGCGGTCTGTCGCGACCTGCACGACCTGCTGCACGCCCTTGATGGCCAATGCCTTGGCGGCGTCGAATTTCGCCACCTTCGCGCCGAACACCGGCGGCCGCGCCACCACCGCGACCTTCATGCCGGGCAGGCTGTGGTCGATGCCGAATTTCTGCTTGCCGCTCGACTTGTCGCGCGCGTCGAGGCGCGGCGTGGGGTGGCCGATGAGGCGGAAATCCTTCGGGTCCTTGAGCGCGACCTTGTCCGGAACCGGCTGCTCCATCGCGGCACCGGCGAGCGAACCATAGCTTGCCTTCCTGCCGCCCGGGCCGATCACCATGCCCTTGCTGGCGGCGCACTTGTCGGCGGGAACCTTCCACTGCTGGGCAGCGGCGGTGACCAGCATCGCGCGCGCCTTGGCGCCGATCTCGCGGTACTGCGTGAAGGAATGCGCGACCGAACCCGAACCGCCGGTCATCTGCATGCCGAACAGCGGGTCCTTGTAGGCATCGCCGGCCGGCGCGAGGTCGGAACGCACCTGCGACCAGTCGGCATCGAGTTCCTCGGCGATCAGCATCGGCAGGCTGGTGTTGACGCCCTGGCCGAACTCGAGGCGGTTGACGGCGATGGTGACGGTATTGTCCGGCGCGATGCGCAGGAAGGCATTGGGGGCGGTGAGGGCCGAGGGCGCCTGCTGCGCCTGGGCCCGGGCGAAACGCTGCGCGCCGGGCACGACGAAGCCGATGACCAGGCCCCCGCCCACCACGCCGGCGGCCTTGATGAAGTCGCGGCGCGACACGCCCGCCGTGCCGGCTTCATCAGCCGAATCATTGACGGCGGACTGCGCGTCCGTCCGCATCCAGTCGATATGCATGGTGATCTCCTCAGGCCAGCGTCTTGGCCGCATCCTTGATGGCGGCGCGGATGCGCTGGTAGGTGCCGCAGCGGCAGATGTTGCCGCTCATGGCGGCGTCGATGTCGGCATCGCTGGGATTGCGGTTCCCGCGCAGCAGCGCGGTCGCGCTCATGACTTGCCCGCTCTGGCAGTAGCCGCACTGGGGCACGTCGTGCCTGACCCAGGCTGCCTGCACTGCCTGCCCGACCTTGTCGACCTCCATCGCCTCGATGGTAGTGATCTTCTGACCGGCGGCAGCCGAAATCGGCGTGACGCAGGAGCGGATGGCCTCGCCGTTCAGGTGCACGGTGCAGGCGCCGCACAAGGCGGCGCCGCAGCCGAACTTGGTGCCGGTCATGTTGAGGTTGTCGCGCAAGGCCCAGAGAATGGGCGTGGATGGATCGGCGTCCACCTGCATGTCCTTGCCGTTGATGTTGAGTGTAACCATGACCTCTCCTATGGTTGTTGCGTTGATGCCGGCGGCGTGAATCGTCCAGGGAATATAACGCAATTCCGGCGTAACGCGCAGGCCTGCCGCGGGTTGTCGACGTTCAGCGATTGACGTCCACCACCAGCCGTCCGCGCACCTTGCCGGCAAGGATCTCCGGCGCCCTGGCAATGACGTCGCCGAGCGCGATTTCCTGGGTGATGCGTTCCAGCTTGGCGGCGTCGAGGTCGCGGGCGAGATGTTCCCATGCCTGGACGCGGCGCGCCTGCGGCGCCATCACGCTGTCGACGCCGATCAGCTTCACGCCGCGCAGGATGAAGGGCGCGACCGAGGCGGGCAGGTCCATGCCCTGCGCCAGGCCGCAGGCGGTGACCGTGCCGCCGTAGCGGGTCTGGGCGATGGCATTGACGAGGGTATGCGAACCCACGGAGTCCACCACGCCGGCCCAGCGTTCCTTCTGCAGGGGCTTGCCGGCTTCGGACAGCGCGGCGCGGTCGATGACCTCGGACGCGCCGAGCGCCTGCAGGTATTCCTTTTCCGCCAGCTTGCCGGTGGAAGCGACGACCCGGTAGCCCCAGCCGGACAGGATGGCGACCGCGACGCTGCCCACGCCGCCGGATGCGCCGGTCACGAGGATCCCGCCGGCATCCGGCTTGACGCCCTGCTCGCGCAGGGACAGCGCGCACAGCATTGCCGTGTAGCCGGCGGTGCCGATGGCCATCGCGGTGCGCGCGCTCATGCCGTCCGGCAGGCGCACCAGCCAGTCGCCCTTGAGCTTCGCGCGCTGCGCCAGGCAGCCCATGTGGACCTCGCCCACGCCCCAGCCATTGAGGATGACGCGGTCGCCCGGTTTCCATGCGGCGTGGCTGGACTCGATGACCTCGCCGGCGCCGTCGATGCCCGGCACCATCGGCCACTTGCGCACGACCGGCGAGCGGCCGGTGATGGCGAGGCCGTCCTTGAAATTGATGGTGGAGTAATCGACCCGTATCGTGACGTCGCCGTCGGCGGGCAATTGCGCCTCGTCGAGTTCGGTCAGCTGCGCGTCCGTTGCGCCGTCGTCCTTCTTGCCGAGCAGTATGGCCTTGAACATGTCGTCTCTCCTGGTAGTGTCGCGTTGTCTTCTTGTCAGGTGGAGCAAGGATTATAGTGCGCATGAAAAAAGCGCGCGGCCCGAAGGCGCGCGCGCTTTGCTCGACAGGAAGACGTTGCCGCGTTCAGATCATTTGCTTGCCGTCGACGCCAGCTTGGCTTCCAGCGTCTGCTTGTCGATGGCGCCCGGCACCCGGCTGCCGTCCATGAAGAAGATCGTCGGCGTGCCGGTGATCTTGAGCTTCTGGCCGAGCGCGAACACCTTGTCGTTGGGCGCGGTGCAGTTGGCGGGCGCGTCCGGCGCGGCCTTGCCCTTGAGCATCCATTCATCCCAGGCTTTCGCGCGGTCGGCGGTGCACCAGATGTTGCGCGACTTCACCGAGGAATCCTCGGCCAGGATGTTGTACATGAAGGTGTAGACGGTGACGTCGTTCACGTCCGTCAGCGTCTGGCGGAAACGCTTGCAGTAGCCGCAGTTCGGATCCTCGAACACCGCGATCACGCGCTTGCCGTTGCCCTTGACCGTCTTGAGCGCCGCGTCCAGCGGCAGGTCGGAGAACTTGATCTTGTTGACTTCGTCGATGCGGGCCTGGGTCAGGTCGGAGCGCGTCTTGAGGTCGATGACGCGGCCCATGAACAGGTAGTCGCCCTTGGCATCGGTATAGAGGATGTCGCCGCCGACCTTGACTTCGTACAGGCCGCCGTAGGGCGTCTTGGTGACGCTGTCGACCTTCACGCCTTCGCCGAGGCGCGGCTCGATCGTCTTCCTGATCGCGGCTTCGGTGGTGCCTTCGGCGGCCATGGCCATGCCGGCGGTCATCGTGATGGCGCAGGCGGCGATCAATGTCTTGAGTTTCATGCGGTTCTTTCGATGTGGTTCAGGTTGTTCAGGATGTTCGAAGCTTAGCGTTTTCCCAAGGCATGGGAAATCAGGGTTCGCTTTATGACAGGCAACTTGTTGACAAGGTTCATTCCCAGGTTGCGGACCAGGCGCAAGGGCTCGAGGTCGGCCGAGAACAGGCGCTCCAGCCCGTCGGTGGCCACCTGCATGAGGAGGATATCTTCCTTGCGCGAACGCGCATAGCGCCCGAGGACGCGCTCGTCGCCGCAATCGCGGTGCGCCTCGCGCTCGCGCACCGCCTTGAGCAGGCCGGCGACGTCGCCGAATCCGAGGTTCATGCCGTGGCCGGCAAGCGGATGCACCACGTGCGCGGCATCCCCCACCAGGGCGACGCGCGGCGCGACCAGGGAATGCGCCCGGATCAGGCTGAGCGGAAAGGCCTTCACCACTTCCGGCTGGACAGGCTGCAGCCGGCCCAGCGGCTGTCCGGGCAAGGCATTCAGGCGCTCCGCGAGCTGCCCCTGGGATTCCTGGAGCAGCACGCTGGCAAGGTGTTCCGGCGCCGACCACACCAGCGACGTCCGGTTGCCCGGCAGCGGCAGCAGCGCGATGATGCCGTCGGCCGAGGTGAACCACTGGAAAGCCGTGCCATGATGCGGCAGCTCGGTCTCGAAGTTGCAGACCACGGCGCGCTGGCCGTAGGGCCGGTAGTCGATGCCGATGTCGCACTGGTTGCGCACCCAGGATTGCGCGCCGTCCGCGCCGATGATCAGTTCGGCCTGCAGCACGCTGCCATCGTCCAGGTGGACTTTCCCGCAGTCACCGGTTTCAAGGCGCGCGGCGCGGCCGTTCACGACCCGCAGGCCGGGCGCGAAGCGCAGGGCGGCGTCCAGCGCGGCGTTGAGGTTGCGGTCTTCGACGATCCAGGCCAGCGCGCCGGCGCGTGCGGCGAAGGCATCGAACACGAGGTTGCCGGCCTGCTCGCCGTCGCCCTTGATGTCCATGGCATCTACCGCCGCGATGCGCGACGCATCCATCGCATCCCAGACCCGCAGCGAGGCCAGGAGATCATGCGCGGTCTGGTTCAGGGCATAGACCCGCACATCCCAGCTGGCGGCTTCGCCGGCGGGCACGGAAGGAGGAGACGGGGGAGAAGGAGGAACGAGGAGGGTGACGCTCATGCCGGCCTGCGCAAAACCGAGGGCGGTTGCCTTGCCGATGGCGCCATTGCCGATCACGCAGATTTGGCTTTGATATTGCATGGATTCCGGGTTTCCGGGTGGTGGTCTTGTCCCGCATTATAGCCCCAGCCGAAAAATGCATGCCTGGAAATGCTTGCATATTCCCATAGCTTTGCTATACTTGCGCGCCTTGGCCTGGTAGCTCAGTCGGTAGAGCAGAGGATTGAAAATCCTTGTGTCGGTGGTTCGATTCCGCCCCGGGCCACCAAGAATTTCTTAGCAAAAACGCCAACCCATTCGGGTTGGCGTTTTTGTTTCCGGCAACCGAAATCCTGGTGTCCGGTCCATTTCCGGCACAAGGCGGGCCAGCGGCAACGCAGTTTCCTTCTGGTTCAGTCGTGTGCGCCCGTCAATCACGGATAGTTGTCCAACTCACTACCCCATCACCACCTTTCCGACCGTGTGCTGAACGCGCATCTCCTTCAGGGCGCCGCACGGGCAGCCCCTTTAGTACGGTCCGACCACGACCGGCGCTTCCGCGTGAATCGCCGTCAGCCGCCGCGCGTAGTCCGCTAGCCAGGCAGCGCGCTGCTCGTCGCTCGCGCGCACTGGGCCGTAGTGGATCTGCGGCGCCAGCACGTCGAAGCCGAGGAATTCGAGCACGCCGCGATGCACCGGGCGCAGGATGGCCTCGATGTCGCCGTTGAAACCGTCCTTGCGGTAAGCCTCTTCCGGCCCGCCCGTGGTGAGCGACAGCAGCGCGCGCTTGCCGCGGAACTTGCCGGTCTGGTAGATCGACCCGTAGCCGTAGGTGCGGCCCATCGCCATCACCCGGTCGACCCAGCCCTTGAGGATGGCCGGCAGGCCGAACCACCACAGCGGGAACTGCAGGATCAGCAAATCGCAGGCTTCGAGCTTGTGCAACTCGCCTTGAATGTCCGGGGCGAAGCCGTCGTGCTCGGTGGCGTGGGTTTCCTCGAGCTGGAGCTTGAGGTAGTCCGGGTCTTTCACGGTCGTGAAGTTGGCGCGGCTCGACACGGGATTGAAACCCATGCGATACAAGTCGCTGGTGCACACCGTGTGGCCGGCGGCTTGCAGCTCGCGTACGGCGGTGTCGAACATGGCGCCGTTGAAGCTGTGCGCTTCCGGATGGGCGAGGACGATCAGTACGTTCATTGTAAGGTTTCCTGATGTAGGTCAGACGGACATGCGCGCACCGCCATCGACGTCGAGGATCGCGCCGGTGGTGAAGCCGTTGCCGAGCAGGTAGACGATGGCGGCGGCGATGTCTTCCGGAGTGCCGGTGCGGCCGGCCGGCAGCGACTTGGCTGCGCCGGCGAACATGCCGGCCTTCGCCTCGGCCGGCATGCCGTCGTAGGCCGGGGTGTCGACCAGGCCAGGGGAAACCACGTTCACGCGCAGCGGCGCCAGTTCCTTGGCCAGCGTTTGCGCCATCTGCGTGAGCGCGCCATTGACCGCGGCCAGGCCGGCGGTACCCGGCATCGCGGTGCGCGAGGCGGCACCCGACAGCATCACCACCGAACCGTCGCGGCGCAGGTGAGGCAGGGCCGCCTGCAATGATTGCCAGTAGCCGACCAGCTTGCCCTCGATCGCGGCGCGCAGCGCGGACGCCGGGACCGAGGCGAACGGCCCCCAGGCCGCGTTGGACGAGCCGGCCAGCACCAGGTGATCGATGCGGCCGATGCGCTCGAACAGGGCGGTCAGCGAGGCAGGGTCGGTGAAGTCGGCCACGTAACCGGCGGCGCGGCCTTCGATGGTTGCCAGCGCGAGGTCGAGCTTGGCCTGGGAACGGCCGGCGATCAGTACCTCGGCGCCGTCGCGCGCGAGGCTGCGCGCCGCGGCCAGGCCCATGCCGTTGGAACCGCCGATGATCAGGATGCGTTGCTGTGCGAAGGACATGTTGTTCTCCAAAGTGGGGGTTAGGTGTCGCCCACTTTAGCGGCCGGCCACCCATCCGTGAAATGGATTATGATTATTCCCGGCATAAGCAGAACAAATACCTCGTGGACCTCAACCGTATCGACCTCAACCTGCTCGTCTCGCTCGACGTGCTCTTGGCCGAGCGCAACGTCACGCATGCGGCGCGGCGCCTGTCGCTGTCGCAGCCGGCGCTGTCGGCGCAGCTGCGCCAGCTGCGCGAACTGTTCCGCGACCCGCTGCTGCTGCCGGCCGCGCGCGGCATGACGCCGACCGCGCGCGCGCTCGAGCTGCAGGGGCCGCTGCGCGAAATGCTGGCCACGTTGTCGAGCCTGGTGGCCGAACGCCAGCCGTTCGATCCGGGAACGGCCAGCGATACCTTCCGCATCGCGACCACGGACTCGATCCAGGCGGTGGTGTGCGTGCCCTTGATTGCGCGGCTGCGGAGCCTGGCGCCGGGCGTGCGGGTGGCCCTGCTGCCGGTCGCCGAGGCGCGCCTTGCGGAACAGATGGGCAGCGGCGAAGTCGACCTGGCGCTGGTGACGCCGCAGGCGATGCCGCCTTCGCTGAAGAGCCGGGCGCTGTATGACGAAACCTTCCTCTGCCTGCTTCGGCAAGGCCACCCGGCGGCGGCGCAGCCGCTGACCCTGGACACTTTCTGCGACCTCGACCATGTCCTGACGTCGCCCGCGGGGGGCGGCTTTTCCGGCGTCGTCGACGAGGTGCTCGCCCGGCTCGGCCGGCGTCGTCGCGTCGTGGTTTCGATCAACAGTTTCCTGCTGGCACAGGAACTGGTTGGGGAGAGCGACCTGGTGTGCACCGTGCCGAGCCGGCTGGCGCGGCGCTGGAGCGACAAGCTCAACGTCATGGCGCCGCCGTGCGAGGTGGACGCCTTTTCGATCCACATGGGCTGGCATCCGCGCGCCCACAGCGATCCGGCGCAGCGCTGGCTGCGGGACCAGGTGGCGGAAGCAGCCGTCGGCATTGCAGGCCGTTCAGCCTCCTGAACCGCCCGCCATCCTGACGCTCGGGCAAAGCGGCGCGGTTCTCAGATGAACATGCCGCCCGATGCTTCGATCCGCTGGGCATTGATCCAGCGGCCCTGGTCGCTCAGCAGCATGGCGACGGCGTCGCCGATATCGTCGGGCAAGCCCACGCGGCCGAGCGCGGTCTGCGATGCGATGTAAGAGCCTACCTGCGCGTTGTCGCGTACCACCCCGCCACCGAAATCGGTTGCGATGGCGCCCGGCGCAATCACGTTCACCGCGATGCCGCGCGGACCGAGTTCCTTGGCCAGGTAGCGCGTCAGCACCTCGACCGCCCCTTTCATGGCCGCATAGGCCGATTTGCCAGGCAGGGCGAACCGCGCCAGGCCCGACGACACGTTCAGGATCCGGCCGCCGTCGGCCATCAGCGGCAGCAACTGCTGGGTCAGGAAGAACACGCCCTTGAAGTGGGTGTCGCACATCTGGTCGAACTGGGCTTCGGTGGTTTCGGCGAACGGCGCGTCGATGCCGGTGCCGGCGTTGTTGAGCAGGTAATCGAAGCGATCGCGCTGCCAGATGTCGCGCAGCGCCGCGCGCACGGCATCGGCGAACGCGGCGAAGCCTCCGATCGTCGCGACGTCCAGTTGCAGGGCGACGGCACGGCGTCCCAGCCCGGCGATCTCGGCAACGATCGCCAGCGCCTCGTCGCGCCGGTGATGATAGGTCAGGATGACATCGACGCCCTGCTGCGCGAGCTTGAGCGCCGCGCTCTTGCCAAGGCCGCGGCTGCCGCCGGTGATCAGTGCAATCTTCTGGTTCATGGTTCGGGTCCTTTCGCTGGGTAGATGCGAAGAGTCTATAGTCGCCTCCAAGCTGAATAAAGATAGAATATGCGGCAGCACTGTTCATCAATACCAAACAATCGAGGCAAATGGATCGAATCGATGTCATGCGAACCTTCCTGCGCGTCGCAGAGCTCGGCAGCTTCACGCAGGCAGCGGACAGCCTCGGCCTGTCCAAGGCGAGCATCTCGTCCGCAATCCGGGAGCTGGAAACGGCGCTGGGCGCGCGCCTGCTGCAGCGCACGACGCGCAAGGTGCAGATGACGCCCGACGGCCTCCTGTTCTATGGACGGTGTCGTGACATGCTGGCGGAGCTGGACGAAGTCCAGACCATGTTCCAGAACGACAACGCGGCCCTGACCGGCCGCCTGCGGGTTGACATGCCGATCGGCGTCGCGCGCAACATCGTGATTCCCGCCCTGCCGGCCTTCCTGGGCGCGCACCCGCGCCTGCAAGTGGAGCTTTCCAGTACCGACCGCCGGGTCGATGCCGTGCGCGAAGGCTTCGATTGCGTGCTGCGCGCGGGCGTGCTTGAAAACTCGTCGCTGGTCGCGCGTCCGCTCGGGCATTTCGAACTGGTCAACTGTGCCAGCCCCGCTTACCTGGCGCGCCACGGCCTGCCGCGCACCCCCGCCGAACTGCACTCGCATTTCCTGGTCGATTACGCGCCGGGCCTGGCGGGGCGGCCGGCACTGTTCGAATACATGGAGGGCGGCGCGCGGCGCACCTGCGAGGTGCCGGCCGCGCTGGCGGTGAACAACAGCGACGCCTACCAGGCAGCCTGCCTGGCGGGCCTGGGCATCATCCAGGCACCGCGCGCCGGCATGATCGACCTGCTCGCGCAAGGCCGCCTGGTATCGCTGCTGGAAGACTTCCAGGCGCCGCCGATGCCGGTGACCTTGCTGTATTCAAGCCGGCGCCATTTGAGCAAGCGCGTGCGCTGTTTCATGGATTGGCTGGCCGGCGTCCTGCAGCCCTATCTCGCCTGATGGCGGTCGACTTGACCTCGATGTCTGCCGCGACAGCGAACGCCGTACTGAAAATTCTTGTCCGGTGGTTCGATTCCGCTCCGGGCCACCAAAAAAACAAGGGCTTGCAAGTGTCGGCTTGCAAGCCCTTTTGTTTTGCCTGTGATTCGCGATGCGCTTTCCAGCGGCGAAGCTTGATGCAAGCATCAAGCTTCGAGTACTGCGATCCCGGCAGCTGCTTAGGCCGGAACCACGACGCCATCGACGAGGCGCGTCACCTGCATGGGATTGTCCGGCTGCAGCGCCGGCGGCAGCAAAGCCGCCGGCAGGTCCTGGTAGCACACCGGCCGCAGGAAGCGCTGTATCGCCATGCTGCCCACCGATGTCGAGCGGCCATCGGACGTTGCGGGATAAGGTCCGCCATGCACCATCGCATGGGACACTTCGACGCCGGTGCCGAAACCATTCACGAGGATGCGGCCGGCGCGGCGCTCCAGGGTCGGCAGCATGCGCCGCGCATCGGCATGGTCGGCGTCGTCGATATGGATTGCAGCGGTCAGCTGGCCTTCCATGCTTTCCAGCAAGTCCTGCATGTCAGCCAGGTTCGCACAGCGGACCACCAGCGATGCCGCCCCGAATACCTCTTCGCGCAGCCCGCGTTCGCGCCGGAAGGATGCCGCATCGGTCGAGAACAGCGCGGCCCGCGCCTGGGTGGCGCCGCCATCCTTGCCGCGTGCTTCCAGCTTGACCGTGTCATGGGAGCCGAGCGCGGCCACGCCAGCCTGGTAGGCATCCCGGATGCCGGGCGTCAGCATGGTGGCCGCCGGCGCCTGGGCAAGCGCTTCCGACGCCGCCGCAATGAAGCGGTCGAGATCCTGCCCATCCACGGCGAGCACAAGGCCGGGATTGGTGCAGAACTGTCCGGCGCCCAGCACCAGCGATGACACGAAGCCTTGCGCGATCTGCACGCCGCGCGCGGCCAGCGCGTGCGGAAAAAGCACCACCGGATTGATGCTGCTCATCTCGGCATAGACGGGAATGGGTTCGGGCCGGGCCGCGGCGATGCGCATCAGCGCCGTGCCGCCCGCGCGCGAGCCGGTGAAGCCGACCGCCTTGATGCGCGGATCCGCCACCAGCGCCTGGCCGATTTCGCGGCCGGCGTCGAACAGCAGCGAGAACGTGCCTTCCGGCATGCCGCATTCACGCACCGCCCGCTGCACCGCGCGTCCGACCATTTCCGAGGTTCCCGGGTGCGCGGAATGCGCCTTGACGACGACCGGGCAACCCGCCGCCAGCGCTGCCGCCGTATCGCCGCCCGCGACGGAAAACGCCAGCGGGAAATTGCTGGCGCCGAACACCGCGACCGGCCCCAGCGCAACCTGGCGCAGCCTCAGGTCGGACCGGGGCAAGGGCTTGCGGTCGGGCTGCGCGGGATCGATGCGCACGTCCAGGAAATCGCCGGCCCGTACTACCGACGAGAACAAGCGTAGCTGCCCGACGGTGCGCCCGCGTTCGCCTTCGAGGCGCGCGCGCGGCAGTCCGCTTTCGCGCATGCAACGCTCGATCAGGGCGTCGCCAAGCGCGAGGATGTTTTCCGCGATGCGTTCGAGGAAAGCGGCACGCTGCTCCGGCGCCGTTTCGCGATACGCGTCGAACGCGCCCCAGGCGAGGCGGCAGGCCTCGTCCAATTCCTGCATTCCGGCGCCGCCGAAAGCGGGCGCCATGCGTTCCCCGCTGGCCGCGTCGGTCGCATGCACCGTACCGTTGTTGCCGCGCATGGCGCGGCCGCCGATCAAAAGTTCACCTTCCACCATCACGAATTTCCTTTTCTTGTCGTATGCGCCGCGATCAGCGGCCCCAGCGCAGCACCAGCGGCTCGAGGCGCCGGGCGATGGCCAGCAGGCCGTCGCGCGTGGCCGGTTGCACCTGCGGCAAGGGATGCCGGACCGCGTCGCAGCGGATCACCCCGCCTTCCTTCATCAGGATCTTTGCCGTGGCAAGGCCGGCCTGTCGGTTTTCATAATTGATCAGCGGCAGCCAGCGCTGGTATTCGTCCGCGGCGCGCGCGGTGTCGCCCTGGGCGTAGGCATCGGTGATCATGCGGATGCCGTCCGGGTAGCCGCCGCCGGTCATCGCGCCGGTCGCGCCGGCGTCGAGGTCCGCCATCAAGGTGATGGCTTCCTCGCCATCCCAGGGGCCTTCGATGGCATCGCCGCCGAGGGCGATCAGCTCGCGCAGCTTGGCCGCGGCTTGCGGCACTTCGATCTTGAAATACGACACCTGCTCGATTTCCTTCGCCATGCTGACAAGGAAGGGCGCGGACAGGGGCGTGCCGGCCACCGGCGCGTCCTGGATCATGATCGGGATGTCGATCGCGTCGGACACCGCCTGGTAAAACTCGCGGATGCCGCGTTCGGCCACGCGGAAGGTGGCGCCGTGATAAGGCGGCATCACCATCACCATGGCCGCGCCCATGTCCTGCGCGCGGCGGCTGCGTTCCGCGCAGACGCGCGAGCTGAAATGGGTGGTGGTGACGATCACCGGCACCCGGCCCGCGACATGTTCCAGCGCAGTCTTCATCAGGACCTCGCGTTCATCGTCGCTGAGCGTGAACTGCTCTGAAAAATTGGCGAGGATGCAGATGCCTTCGGAGCCGGCATCGATCATGAAGTCCAGGCAGCGGCGCTGGCCGTCGAGGTCCAGTTCGCCACGCTCGTCGAAGATCGTCGGCGCGACCGGGAAGACGCCGCGGTAGCGCGGCTTGGCGTTGATTGTGTTCATGTTGTCCTTTGAAGATGAATCAGGTGATCGCGCCGATCTGCCAGGGAACGAACTCGTTCTGGCCATAACCGTGCATTTCGCTGCGGCTGTGGCGGCCGGAGGCGGTGTCGAGCATCAGCTGGAACAGTTCCGCGCCTTTTTCCTGGATGGTGGCCTCGCCGGTGAGGATGGTGCCGCAGTTCAAGTCCATGTCATCCTGCTGGCGCTCCCACAGGGCGTTGTTGGTGGCGATCTTCAGCGAGGGAGACGGGGCGCAGCCATAGGCCGAGCCGCGGCCCGTGGTAAAGCAGATGAGGTTGGCGCCGCCTGCCACCTGGCCCGTTGCCGAGATCGGGTCGTAGCCCGGGGTATCCATGAACACCAGGCCGCGCGCCCTGACCGGCTCGGCATACTCATATACGTCCACCAGGTTGGTGTTGCCCGCCTTGGCGATGCCGCCGAGCGATTTTTCGAGAACCGTGGTCAGTCCGCCCGCCTTGTTGCCGGCGGAAGGATTGTTGTTCATCGAGGCGTTGTGGCGATCGCAGTAGGCTTCCCACCATCGGATGCGTCCGACCAGCTTTTCGCCGACCTCGCGGCTCACCGCCCGCCGCGTCAGAAGGTGCTCGGCGCCGTAGATTTCCGGCGTCTCGGACAGGATGGCCGTGCCGCCGTGCTTCACCAGCAGGTCCACCGCCGCGCCCAGCGCGGGATTGGCCGAGATGCCGGAATAGCCATCGGAGCCTCCGCATTGCAATCCCACGATCAGGTTGCTGGCCGGCACCGGCTGGCGCTTCGCCAGGTTGGCCTCGGCCAGCATGCCGCGCACGATCTCGACGCCATGGGCAACGGTCTTGGTGGTGCCGCCGGTGTCCTGGATGTTGAAGGTCTTGAGAAAATCCGACTGCGCCAGCCCCTGGCTTTCCACCAGGCGCGCGATCTGGTTGGTTTCGCAGCCGAGGCCGATGACCAGCACGGCGGCGAAGTTGGGATGGCGGGCGTAGCCGCCCAGCGTGCGCTGCAATAGCGCCAGTCCTTCCCCTTCCGGATCCACCGCGCAGCCGACGCCATGGGTCAGCGCGACCACGCCATCGACGTTGGGAAAGTCCGCCAGCGCCTCGGGATACAGGTCGCGCCGGAAGCGGTCGGCGATGGCGCGCGCCACCGTGGCCGAGCAATTCACCGACGTCAGGATGCCAATGTAGTTGCGGGTGGCGACCCGTCCGTCGGCGCGCACGATGCCCTCGAACGTGGCCGGCGAATCGGCCGGAACGGTCGGCCTGGCGTCGGCGCAGTAGGCATAGTCGCGGGCGAAGTCACCCATTGCGAGGTTATGCGTATGAACGTGCTCGCCGGGCTGGATCGCGCGGCTGGCGAAGCCGATGATCTGGCCATAGCGCCTGACCGGCGCGCCGGCTTCGATGGCGCGTACCGCCACCTTGTGGCCGGCGGGAATGAGCCCGGCCACGCGGACATCCTCGCCGGCCAGCATGGTGCCGCCCACGAGCTGGCTTCGGGCAATGACGACGTCGTCGTCCTGGTGCAGGCGCACGGCGCGCGCGGTGTTGGCCGCCGCGGCCGGTGGCGCCGTCATGGTGTGTTCGCTGGGAGGCATGTCTGTCCTTGAATACGCCGGTCTAGACCGGCATGCGGTTGCTAACGATGCGTTGGATGGCAGGCGTCACAGGTCGGCCGGCAGCGCCGTGCCAAAGTATTTCTTGTAGATCTCGCTCAGCTTGCCGTTGGCCATGTTGGTCTTGACCCAGCCGTCGAGATAAGCCTTGAGCTCGGGTTCGTTCTTGCGCAGGCCGATGCCGAGAGGGAAGGCCTTCATGGCGAATTTCACTTCCACGTCGCGCGCCGGATTGTTTTTCTTTACCGCCGGGATCACGCTCATCGCCGCGGCGATGTAATCCTGCTGGCCGGTCGAGACGGCGGTGTTGGTGGTGGCATCGTCCTCGTAGCGCACGATGCTCACGCCAGCGATGTCCTTCGTGCCGCGCGTCAGTTCCTGGTCGCTGGTGGTGCCGCGCGTGACGGCGATGGTCTTGCCGGCCAGGTCGCCGAAGCCGGCGATCTTTTGCTTGGCCGGACCGCCGACCACGACCTGCAGCACGGCGTAGGGGTTCGAGAAGTCGACCACCTTCTTGCGTTCATCGGTGATGGAGAACGAGGCCATCACCACGTCGGCCTTCTTGGTGAGCAGGAAAGGCACGCGGTTCGGGCCGGACACCGGCACCACCTCGAGCTCGACGCCCAGGTCCTTGGCCAGCAGCTGGGCGGCTTCGATATCCGATCCGCTCTGCTTGGCCTGCCCGTCGATCATGCCGAAGGGCGGCGCGCCGATGTCGACGGCCACGAGGATCTTCTTGCGCTGCTTGATCGCGTCCAGCGCGCCCGAGGCGCTTGCGAAGGACATCGTGCCCATCAAGCCGAGGGCAATCAGGCTGGTGATGACGGTGCGGCGTGTATTCATGGTCTCTCTCCTTGTAGATGGCCGGATGGCCGGTCGTTCAATATTCACAATCCACTCGATACGAACTGGTTCAGCTCGGCGGTCGACGGCTGGCCGAGCATCTCGCCGCCGCCGGATTCCCAGACGATGCCGTGATGCATGAACATGATCTGGTCGGCGACGTTGCGCGCGAACGCCATTTCATGCGTCACCAGCACCATGGTCATGCCGTCGGCCGCCAGCTTCTCGATGACCTTCAGGACTTCGCCGGTCAGCTCGGGATCCAGCGCCGACGTCACCTCGTCGAACAGCATGAGCTTGGGTTTCATCGCCAGCGAACGGGCGATCGCCACGCGCTGCTGCTGTCCGCCGGAAAGCTGCTCGGGGTAGGCGGCGGCCTTGTCCAGCAGGCCCACCTTTCGCAGCACGTCGGCGGCGGTTTCCCTGGCTTCCTGCGCGCCGATGCCATTGACCTTGCGCGGCGCCAGCGTGATGTTCTCTTCCACCGTCAGGTGCGGAAACAGGTTGTAGCTCTGGAAAACGATCCCCACGTCCTTGCGCAGTCCGTGCAGGTCGACGCCAGGCTGGTGCATGGCGCGTCCGCATACGTGCAGCTCGCCGCCGTTGATCGTTTCCAGGCCGTTGATGCAGCGCAGGGCCGTGCTTTTGCCGGACCCGCTGCGGCCGATCAGGGCAACCACCTGGCCTTGCGTGATCTCGAAGCTCACTCCCTTGAGGATCTGGTTGCTGCCGAAGGACTTGTGCACTTTGTCGAACCGGACGATGCTGTCCATGTGAAGTCTCCTATGAATTGTTTTCCCGGCCGCCTTTTCAGCCGCGCTTGTAGCGTTGTTCCATGCGGGCCGCCAGGCGCGACAGCGGGTAGCACATGGCGAAGTAAACCAGGGCCGCGATGCTGAACACGATGAAGGGTTCGAACGTGGAGTTGTTCACCACGCGCGAAGAATAGGTCAGGTCGAAGAAGCCGATCACCACCGCATAGGATGAGTTCTTGACCACCTGCACCAGGAAGCCGACGGTCGGCGGAATGGCGATGCGCCATGCCTGGGGCAGGATCACGTAGACCGCGGTCTGCACCGGCGTCAGCGCCAGGCAGTCGGCGGCTTCCCACTGGGTGCGGGGCACGGCCTGGATGCAGCCTTTCCAGATTTCGCCGAGATAGGCGCCGGCGTAGGCGGTGAGCGCGAGGCCCGCGGCCACCAGCGCAGGCAGGTCGAATCCGGTGGCGCTGATGCCGAAATAAACGATGAACATGATGACCGGCAGCGGCACGCCCTGCACCACCGAGATGAACACGCCAGCGGCGCGCGACAGCCAAGCCCGCCGGCCGGCGCGTGCCAGCGCAAGCGGCAGGCCGAGCAGCGCGCCGCCGGCGAAACCCATCATGGACAGCAGGATGGTCCAGCCGGCGCCCTTGAAGATGAACAGCAGGTGATCGAAGGTCAATCCTTGCATCGCGTTCTCCTTGATGTCTTTTCGTTTCTCTGATTACCGGGCGGCGATGCGGCGCCGGCGCGGAAAGGCGATTCTGGCGCCCTGCTCCATGATCAGCCGCAGCAGCCAGGAGAGCACGAGATAGACCACCGCGATCACGATGTAGACTTCGAAGCCGCGGAAGGTTTCGGACTGGATGCGGTAGCCCACCGCGGTCAGCTCTTCGGCCGAAATCTGCGACATGATGGACGTGGCCAGCATCATCAGCACGAACTGGCTGATCAGCGAGGGATACATCTTTTCCACTGCCTGGGGAAGGATCACGTGCCAGATCACGCGCCAGCGCTTGAGTCCGAGGCATTCGGCGGCCTCGAGCTGGCCCTTGGGAATGGATTCCATGCCGGCGCGGATGATCTCGGTGGTGTAGGCGGCAACGTTGACCACAAGGGCAAGAATGGCGGCCGTGAAGGCCGGCACCCGCACGTGCAGCGCCGCCAGGCCGAAGAACAGCCAGAACGCCTGGATGACGAGCGGCGTGTTGCGGATCACGTCCACGTACCATCGCACGCCGGTCTGCATCCAGGACTTGCCGTAAACCCGTGCCACCGCGAGGCCCGCGCCGGCGCCGAACCCCAGCGCGATGCTGAGCGCCGACATGCGCACCGTCAGCCAGACGCCATCGAGGATGTCGCGCCAGTTGCTCATGAAGAAGCTGAAATCGAATTCGTAATCCATGTCTTGTCTCCGCCGCCTGTTTCCGTCATGTTTTGCCGCCCGGTGGGCGCGCTTGCAAAGGGGTATGCCTATAATGCCGCCATTTCTCCGGGCCGCATCGCGACCGCCGCGGTACGGTAGGCATTGCGCAGCGGCGCGCCGAATCCCGCGAGGCTGATTTCGAACACGTCCCCTTCGCGCGTGGCGACGCCGTCCGAAAACGAGGTCACGGCCGAGCCGAAGAAATGGACGTGCACCGATCCCGGCCGCAGGAACTGCGCATACTTGAAATGGTGGTATTCGAGGTTCTCGATCGAATGGCTCATGTGCTCGCGGCCGGTGGCGAAGCGCCTTTCCCACAGCAGCCTGTCGCCGCGGAAGATCCGGCTGGTACCGGCGACGCTCGGCGGCAGTTCGCCCACCAGCAATTCCGGCCCGAAGGAGCAGTTGCGCAGTTTCGAGTGCGCCAGGTAGAGGTAATTGCGGCGCTCCATCAGGTGGTCGGAAAACTCGTTCCCGCCCGCGAATCCGATGCGGTAGGGCTGCCGGTCCGGGCCGATGACGTAGAGCCCGGCAAGCTCGGATTCCTCGCCGGCGTCTTCGGCGAAGGCGGGAATCGAAATGTCTTGGCCGGGATGGACCAGGATGCCGCCGTCGCCCTTGTAGAACCACTCCGGCTGCGCGCCGACGGCGCCGGCGGGCGGACGGCCGCCCTCCAGGCCGAGGCGAAACATGCGCATCGAATCGGTCATGGTTTCGGCCGGCATGTGGTCATGGTGCATCGCGTCGCGCAGCGAGGCGCTTGCAAGATGGGTCAGGCCGGTGCCGCTCACCATGCAGTGCGCCGGGTCATCTTCATGATCCAGCGGCACGAGGATTCGGCATTCGTCGAGAATGGGGGCGTAGGGAAAGCTGGCGCCGACGCCGCGTGCGCGGATTTCCTGCTCCAGGTTGCGGCCGGCGGCAATCGCGTCAAGTGCGAGGCGGCGCATGGAACGCGCGTCGCGGATGGCTGCCACCCGCTCGCCGCCGGCGTCGATCATGCCGACGCGGCGTTGTCCATCGAGATCCAAAAACTGAATGAGCCGCATGCCTGTCTCCGTGGAAGGCGCCCTCCGGGGCGCTCTGCATTGCGAAGAACTATACGCAGCGGCCTGGTGTGTGTATATTGAATTGTTTCCATTACGTGATCACTTTTACGACTCATGGAGAAAACCCTCAACACGCTGATGGCGCGCCTGCGCCTGAAGCAATTGCAGCTCCTGATCGCGCTCGACGATCACAAGTCCCTGCACAAGGCGGCGGGCGTCATGGCGATGACGCAGTCCGCCGCGAGCAAGGTCTTGCACGAACTCGAAGACATGGTTGGCGTGGCGCTGTTCGAGCGCAGCAAGACAGGCATGATCCCCAACCAGTACGGCCACTCCCTGATCCGCCACGCGCGCCTCATGGTCACGGGCGTGGGCGCGCTGTGCCAGGACATCGCCGATATCCGCTCGGGCAAGGGCGGCCGCCTCGCCATCGGCAGCATCATGGGCGCGGTGCCGGATGTAATCGCCCCTATCCTGAACTGGCTGCATTCGCGCCAGCCCGCGCTCACGATCGAAGTCGTCGAAGACACCAGCAAGAGGCTGCTGGCCTTGTTGGAAGATGGAAAGATCGATCTGATGATCGGCCGCATTGCCGGCATGGACGATCAAGGAAAGTTCCGCTACCAGCCCTTGTGCGACGAACCGGTTTCGGTGGTGGTTGGCCATGGCCATCCGCCGCTGCGCAAGAAGGAACTGACTCTGCGCGACCTGAAGGATCACCGCTGGGTGGTGTATCCCTCGCGCATGCCCCTGCATACCCTGCTTGAGCGCGAATTCGATCGCGCCGGCCTTTCCATGCCGGCCAACCACATCGCCACGGCCTCGAGCCTGGTAACGATCACCTTGCTGGAGCGCAGCATGGATGCCGCCGCGCTGCTGCCCACCGAAGTCGCCACTTTCTTCGAGAAGCACCGGATCGTGCGCATCCTGCCGATCCAGCTGCATTCGAAGCAGCAGACCTTCGGCATCGTCACTCGCTCGGGTGGCACCCTGTCGCCGCCGGCGGAACAATTTATCCAGCTGCTGCGGGACCGCAACATGGTGCACTGACGATGGCGGAGTGGATTGCCCCTGCGGATGCGCGGCCGCGCATGGCTAGACGCATTCCACCTTGACCGTGTACCGGCGGGCGCGCTCCGCGATGGCGACGCCATCCATTTTCCCTTCCGGTTCCGCCTTCCTGTAGTACACCTTCGCCGACTCGAGAAATTCGCGCAGCACCTCCGGCTTGATCGCGAAGTTGATGTTTTGCGCGAAGTCGCCGATGTAGGGCTCCGCCTTGGCGCTGTTGAGCTTGTAGGCAACCACGCTGACGATGTTTCCCGAGCGGTCGAGCAGCGGCCCGCCGCTATTGCCGGAATGGACCTGCGCGGAAATCTGGAACGACGCCTGGTCGTTCTCCAGACCCGCGAGGGCATTGACCTGGCCGAAGGTAACGACGAGATCCTTGGCAAGAAGGTTGCTCAGGGGATGCCCGGCCGCGATGACGTCTTCTCCAAGCATGGCCTTCGACCGGATGCCCGGTTCAGCCATGCCCGACAACCCGCTGATCCGCACCACGGCCAGGTCCAGGGCCTTGGAGGATCTCGCCATCACGGCCTCGACCTTCTCGTTTTCATGATGCACGTAGAGCAAATTGCATTCGCCCGCGACATGGTAGTTGGTGACGACATAGTTCGTGCCGACGACGAAGCCGCTGCCGTATTTCGGCGTCCTGGAAGACGGCCTGTCACCCGGTCGTTGACCGGCGCCGGGCGCTTGCGGACGAAGCCAGAATGCATAATCGGCCCGCCCCGCGAAAGCCTCGCCGCAGGCGATGTCGAGTTCCTTGCCATACTTGGTTCCCGGGAAGGTCGAGTACAACGGCAGGGTGTCTGGATCGTCGCCGCGAAGCAGTTGTCCGCGCTTTCGGAGGGAACAATCCGCGACGATCACTTCACGCACTTCGATGCCGCGGAACTTGTCCATGTACCTTGTGCGGTACATGATCCGCTCACCCTTTTTCAGCATGCCGTCGAGATCGATGGCGCGATCGACTTCGTTGTAGATTTCCCCGGGCGCGTAGATCCGATAGTTTTCCGCTTTCGCATGAAGCGGCAGGAGCGTGGCGATCGGCATCGCCACGGCGGCAACGATTCGAACAATGGCAGTAAATGGTTTGCTGGAAGCGGGCGAAGAAGCGTCCGCCTCGCCAGCCGGTGACGTGATTGGATTGCGCAACATGGTTTTTGGATGAAGAAGATCGGCTGCGCAGTGTTGTGCCACCGTACCGAAAGCTGAATAGATATTAGAAACTTTTAAGCATGGTTTGCAAAAGCGTGGAAGCAGGATGGCGCTGAAAAATGTTAGAAAGAATTAGGGCGCATTTCCGGAACGGACGCGCCGAGGACGCCACCATTCGTCTCTCATTTTTTCCGGGAAACCATCGTGAAACACCCTCGCCTGGCATTCATGTTCTTCATCTGCGGCATCCTTTCCGCGTGCGCCACGTCTTATCAAGCCAAGGGGATAACCGGCGGCTTCACCGACTCGAAAATCAACGATACGACCTGGCGCGTGCGCTTCGACGGCAACGGCAAGACATCAAGGGACACTGTCTGGAATTACTGGATCTATCGCTGCGCCCAGCTCACCGTTGAACAGGGCTTCGATTCGATGCTGATTACCAAGTACGTTCCCCAGCAAGGTGGGATGAGTCAGCTGAACATGGCATTTCCGCCGCGCTTCGCCCACGAAGAAGCGAACACCGATCCCGCGAAGGCCGGTTTTGCGCGAGCGGCCGCATTCGGCGGCCATTCCGCGGGCTTGACCAAGGCCTTCTACGCAGGCTCCGGTTTCGATGCCGCACAGATGCGGAACGTGAAAAGCGCTGGCAGCTATTCCTACTACTCCATCCCCAGCTACCGGACGATCACCACGTGGCATGCCGATGGCATCGTGTACATGTTCAACGATGGCAGCGCGCCGATCCAGGCAAGGTTCTGGTACAAGCCCGCCGTGATCCTGGAAATGCTCAAGCCGTATGTCGAATCCGGGGGACAGGCCACGCCGCCCCAGCCCGAGGAAATCTTGAACAGGGCGCTGTATAAGTTCTCCGACGGCCTGAGATCGTGACGGTGGCCGCATCTCATGCCATGACGCGCCGCGTTCCTTTCCACTTGTCAATCCGTTCGAAAAAGAAGCAACGAAGTAACTCGGCCGCAGTCATACCGTCGTTCCCCTCCTCAAGACAGGCCCACCATGACCGCAAGAAGCAGGCCGCCTTCCTCGCGCCGTTCTTCCTCCGCTGCCGCGATGCGCGATCTTTTTGCGCCCGAGCCGGAGGCGGCGCCGGAAAGCCGGGAGACGGCAGATGCGGAGCGACCTGCTGATTCGAATGCCGCGGGCGACTCGCTCCAGGCCAAGGCCCTCGAGGTGCACCATCGCCTCTGCGAGGTCTACCATTGCCCACTCGGCTACTTCCACACCCTCGAACCGCTCGATGAACTGATCTCGTCCCTGCTGTCGCATCGCACCCGCAACCGCGACTCCGCGCTGGCATTCCGCACGCTGCGGGAACAGTTTCCCGACTGGGCGTCGGTGCGGGATGCGCCGGTCGCCGAGGTGCAGGAGGCGATCGCTGCCTCCACCTGGCCCGAGCAAAAGGCGCCGCGCATCCAGCAGGTGCTGCGCGAACTGACCGAACGCGGGGATGGCGAACTGACGCTGGACTTCCTGCGCGACTTGCCGGTGGACGAGGCGCGCGCCTGGCTGCAGACGCTGCCGGGCGTCGGCCCCAAGACCAGCGCGGCGGTCATCTCGTTCAGCACCATGCGCGGGCGGGCCTTGCCGGTGGACAGCCATCATCATCGGGTCGCTGCACGCCTCGGCCTGATTCCCGCCGGCCTCGCCGTGGGGCCGGCGCATCGCGTGCTGGAAGCGCAGCTTCCCGCCGGCTGGGACGCGCAGCAGGTCTACGACAACCACCAGGTGCTCATGCGACATGGCAAGGACGTGTGTACCTGGCGCGGCCCGCAATGCCAGCGCTGCGTGCTGCTCGATCTTTGTCCCCATGGACAGGCGCGCATGCGGGGCGATGACGCCGCCCTCGACGATCCCGGCCGCGACATGCATTGAATCGTTCCCGAAGCACCTCCGGACGGCGTGGCGCTGCGTTGCGATCCGGCGCGGCTCTTTCGCAACGCGGCCCGCACGCCACACGACTTCGGTCAAACCGCGTTACCCTGCCGGCATTGCTTTCCCGCGAAGCGCGACGATACTGACGATCCGATCACCACCGGCAGGAGCAGATCATGAATGAACAAGCGAACACCACTTTGGTGAAGCAATGCTATGACGCTTTCATGCAAGGCGACATTCCTCGCCTGATGAGCATGTGCGATCCGGATATCGACTGGGAACTGCCCGAAGTCCCTGGCGCGACTTTCACCGGCAAGCGGCACGGCCATGCCGAGGTGCTGGAATTTTTCCGCAGGCTAGATGAGTCGGAAACCATCACCGAATTCATGCCGCAGGAATTTATCGCTCAGGGCGAGCGCGTTGTCGTGCTCGGCCGCCATGTCGGCACGGTCAAGGCCAACGGCGAGCGTTACGAAACCGAATGGGCCCATCTTTTCACGGTGCGCAACGGCAAGGTCTGCGGCTTCCATGAATTCCTGGATTCGTTCGCGGCCTCGCAAGCCTACAGCAGCCTCGCGACAGGCAGCATGCGGCAGGCATCCATGCAGCAGGGACAAGGCCAGCAGCCATCGATCCACTAGACTTGATAACGCGCCTTCACACCACGCGCCGCAGCAGGGGAACGACAGCCTCAAGGGCATAGACCGGGGCATCGACCACGGCACCGACTCACGCAAGCCACGACGCCACCCTCGGGTGGCGTCGTGGCATTCGCGCCGGCAAGCCTGTCACTGCTTCGCGTGCAGCAGTTCGGCCGCCACCTTCGCGCAGGCATCGATGTGCTGGAAGCCGATCATGCGGAAGGCGGTGAATCCGATCGCCGCCGAGGCGATCTGCCCTGCCACCGGGACCAACTTGGCGCCCTGCTTGGCCGCCGTCTTCATGCCGGCGCGCTTGAGCACGAAGCCGATGAGTTCGCGCGTCATGGCGCGTCCGACCAGCGTGCCGCCGACGCCGACGATGGTCTGGTACACCAGCACCCTCGCCTTGGGATTGAGCCTCTCGATCTGGGCTTCGCTCAGGCCGAACTCGCCATTGATGTCATCGATCACCCGCATCAGCAGGGTGATGTCGACGGCGATGTCTAGCCCGGGGATCGGCACCGCCGCCGCGCCCGCCGACATCGTGGCGCGCCGCGTGACGAGGCGCCGGCATTTGTGGCGCAACGCCTCGATGTCCTGCTCCGAGGACGGCACGAGCGTCCACTCCTCTTCCTGCTTGCCGCGGCGCAGCTGGCGAAACGGGTTGGCCTTCATTGCGGCCTGGAAAATTTCATTCGGCTTCATCATGCGGTTCCTTCATGGCTGGTCTGATAATATCGCCCGATCTTCCCGTGCCCGTCGATCTACATCATGCACATTGCCATCGTGGCCAGCCCGGAGCAAGCGGAACGCATCGGCAAGGCGCTGGAGCGGCACGCCTGCACGCCGGTCCTTAGCACCGCCGAGCTGCTGGAACATGCCCGCAGGCATGAGCTGGATGGCATCGTGGCCGACTGGCGCGACGGCATGGCGGATCTGCCGCGCGCGGTGGCGGAGACCATGAAGCGTTCCCTGCCCATCCTGGCTCTGGTGGAGCGCGATGCGACAGCCGCCAGCATGGCGATGCGCGCAGGCTGCGGCGACTACGTTTTCCGCCCCTGGCGCGCCGGCGAACTCGCAGTCCGCGTCGACACGCTGCTCCGCCTCGCCTATCCGGACCGCCGGGCGGAATCCTTGCGGGTCGGCGAATATGCCTTCGACCTCGAGGCCAGGAGCGTATCGCGGCGCGGCCAGGCCATCGCCATGACGCAGAAGGAGGTCGGGCTGGCGCTGCTGTTTTTCCGGAACCTGGGAAGGCCGCTGTCGCGCGCCTACCTGCAGGAACACATCTGGGCGGGCGAGCCGGAACTGCAGACGCGAACCATCGACACGCACGTCAGCCGGGTGCGCACCAAGCTCGCGCTGCTTCCCGAAAATGGCTACCGGCTCGCGCCGGTCTACAGCTTCGGCTATCGGCTGGAACGCCTGGAAGGTAAGCATGACAACCCCTGAGCCGCCGCCTGCGGCACCAGCACGTACGCAACGATGATCTTTATGGCAGCGCGCGCTGCACGCGGCGTGCCGAAAACGCCCGTTTCCGTCTCGAATTGCCGCTCCACAGCGTATAATGTCGGCTGATTCCGCCTGTTTCATTACCCATGCAGCTGCTTGCCGTAGGATTGAACCACACCACCGCGCCGGTCGCCCTGCGCGAAAAGGTGGCCTTCCCCGCCGACCAGATCGGTCAGGCGGTCGCTGCCGCGCGGGCATGGTTCGGCCGCAGCGCGGCGAGCCAGTCCAGCGACGAAGCGGCCATCCTCTCCACCTGCAACCGCACCGAACTCTACGCCGCCAACCACGTTCCCGGCGGCGTGGAAGCGGCCATCGACAGCACCGCACACTTCCTCGCGCAGTACCACAAGCTGCCCTACGCCGAACTGCGTCCCTACCTCTACACCTTGCCCCAGGAAAACGCCGTGCGCCACGCCTTCCGTGTGGCGTCCGGGCTCGACTCCATGGTGCTCGGCGAGCCGCAGATCCTCGGCCAGATGAAGGACGCGGTGCGCCACGCGGAAGCGGCGGGCGGACTCGGCACCTACCTGCACCAGATGTTCCAGCGGACCTTCGCGGTCGCCAAGGAAGTGCGCAGCAGCACCGAGATCGGCGCGCACAGCGTGTCCATGGCGGCGGCGGCGGTACGCCTGTCGCAGCGCATCTTCGACCGCCTCTCCGAGCAGCACGTGCTGTTCATCGGCGCCGGGGAAATGATCGAGCTGTGCGCCGCGCACTTCGCCGCGCAGGCGCCGCAATCGCTGACGATCGCCAACCGCACGATGGAGCGCGGGGAGAGCCTGGCGCATCGCTTCAATGGCCGCGCGATCCGCCTGGCCGACCTGCCTGACCAACTCGCGCGCTTCGACATCGTGGTGTCCTGCACTGCCTCGACCTTGCCGATCATCGGCCTGGGCATGGTGGAACGCGCGATCAAGGCGCGCCGCCACCGGCCGATGTTCATGGTGGACATCGCCGTGCCGCGCGACATCGAAACCGAGGTCGGCCGCCTCGACGACGTCTTCCTGTACACCGTGGACGACCTCGGCGCCGCGGTGCAGACCGGCATGGAAAACCGCCAGGCCGCGGTGGCGCAGGCGGAAGCCATCATCGAAACCCGGGTGCAAGCCTTCATGCAATGGCTGGACAGCCGCGCGGTCGTGCCCCTGATTCAGGACCTGCACGAAACGAGCGAGGCAATGCGCCTGGCCGAACTGGAGCGGGCGAAACGCCTGCTCGCCAAGGGCGAAGATATCGACGCCGTGCTGGATGCCCTGTCGCGGGGACTGACCGCGAAGTTCCTGCATGGTCCCCAGCAGGCGCTGCACAACGCCCAGGGCGACGATCGCGCCCGCCTCGCCGCCTTGCTTCCGCAGCTGTTCCGCACCAAGCGCTAGCGCCTCCCGCCGCCCGCCTGCGTCGGCGGGCATTCCGCCCCAGCCCGCGGCTGCATTGCCGCGCCCCTCGAATTCCGGACCCAGGACTCAGCATCATGAAACCATCCATGCTCGCCAAGCTCGACCAGCTCACCGAACGGCTGGAAGAAGTCGGCAGCCTTCTCATGCAGGAAGGCGTCACCGCCGACATGGAGCAGTACCGCAAGCTCACGCGCGAGCATGCCGAACTGAGCCCGCTGGTGGCCCTCTACCAGGACTACGCCAGGACCGGCAGGGACATCGAGGCGGCGCAGGAAATGCTTGCTGACCCGGACATGAAGGAAATGGCGCAGGAGGAAATCACCGAGGGCAAGGCCCGGCTGGAACGGCTCGAGCTGGACCTGCAGAAGATGCTGCTGCCCAAGGACCCGAACGACGAGCGCAACATCTACCTCGAGATCCGCGCCGGCACCGGAGGCGACGAAGCCGCCCTGTTCGCGGGCGACCTGCTGCGCATGTATACGCGCTACGCCGAGCGCAACCGCTGGCAGGTCGAGATGGTGTCCGAATCGGCATCCGAGCTGGGCGGCTACAAGGAAGTCATCGTGCGCCTCGTCGGCGCGGGCGTCTACTCGAAGCTGAAGTTCGAGTCCGGCGGCCACCGCGTGCAGCGCGTGCCGGCCACCGAGACGCAGGGCCGCATCCATACCTCGGCCTGCACCGTGGCGGTCATGCCGGAAGCGGACGAAGTGGAAGACGTGGACATCAACCCGGCCGACATCCGCATCGATACCTTCCGCGCCTCGGGCGCGGGCGGCCAGCACATCAACAAGACCGACTCGGCGGTGCGCATCACCCACTTGCCGACCGGCATCGTGGTCGAATGCCAGGACGACCGCAGCCAGCACAAGAACAAGGCGTCCGCGCTGAAGGTGCTGGCGGCGCGCATCAAGGACGTGCAGCTGCGCGAACAGCAGGCCAAGGAGGCGGCCACCCGCAAGTCGCTGGTCGGTTCGGGCGACCGCAGCGAACGCATCCGCACCTACAATTTCCCGCAGGGACGGATGACCGACCACCGCATCAACCTGACCCTCTACAAGCTCGATTTCATCATGGATGGCGACCTCGACGAACTGACCGGCGCGCTGATGTCGGAGCACCAGGCCGACATGCTGGCCCAGCTTTCGGAAGAAACCTGATCCAGGTCTTGGAAACGCCGTTGCGCTTTGCGTTACCCTATTGCCATTTTCATTAACGCCACCTTCCTTTTCCACGGGCCTTGCATGAAGAACACCAGACCCCTCCTCGTCGCCATCGGCATCGTTGCGCTCGGCCTCGTCGGCTTTGCGCTTTACCTGCAGCACGTGAAGGACATGGCGCCCTGCCCATGGTGCGTGATCCAGCGCTACTGCTTCGTCGGCCTGGCGATCGTGTGCTTCGTCCTCGCCGCGCTGCCGAAAGGCGGCGGCCGCGCGGGCACCTTCCTGGCGGCGCTGATCGCGCTCGGCGGCGCGGGCTCCGCCGGATGGCACGTCTGGATCAAGGCGCATCCCAGCGTTTCCTGCGGCATCGACCCGATGGAAACCGCGCTCAACAAGATTCCTCCCGCGGAACTCTTGCCCTTCCTGTTCAAGGCCGACGGCTTCTGCACCACGCCCTACCCGCCGGTCATCGGACTCGACATCCCGGTGTGGTCGCTGATCTGGTTTGCCTTCTTCGCGCTGGCGCTGCTGTGGCTGAGCTTCCGCGGAGCGCCGCGCCGGGCATGACCGCCATGCCGACCTTGCCGGAATCCGGCTGGACCCTGGCGCAAGCGCTGTCCCGGTCCGGCCTGCCGGGGCTGGAAGCCCGCATGCTGGCCGGCCACGCGCTCGGCCTGAGCCGGGTGCAACTCATCACCCAGTCCGACCGGGTGCTGGACGAGACGGAGAGCGTCCGGCTTGGCGACCTGTTTTCCCGTCGCCTCGCGGGCGAGCCGATCGCCTATCTCGTCGGCGAGCGCGAGTTCTACGGCTTGCACTTTGCCACCACGCCCGCGGTGCTGATCCCGCGTCCCGAGACCGAACTGCTGGTGGAACTCGCGCTGGCCCGCATGCCGGCGCAGGGCAGCGTGCTCGACATGGGAACGGGCTCGGGCGCCATCGCCGTCGCCCTCGCGCACGCACTGCCCGGCTTGCGCGTGACGGCGCTCGATGCGAGCGAGGAGGCATTGGCCGTGGCGCGGGACAATGCGCGCCGCCATGCCCCGCAGGTCGAGATGCTGCACAGCGACTGGTACGCGGCCCTTGCCGGCCGGCGCTTCGACCTGATCGTATCCAATCCGCCCTACATTCGCGCCGGCGATCCGCACCTGTCACAGGGCGACCTGCGCTTCGAACCAGCCGGCGCGCTGACCGACCATGCCGATGGCCTGTCGGCGCTGCGCACCATCGTGGCCGGTGCGCCGTCCCACCTGGAGCGCGGCGGCTGGCTGCTAATGGAACACGGCTACGACCAGGCCGGGGAAGTGCGCAGCTTGCTGACCGCGCAAGGTTTCACCGAAGTGCAAAGCTGGCAAGACCTGGCGGGAATCGAGCGCGTCTCGGGCGGCCGGCTCGCTTTCGATTGACGGATCGGCAAGGTCCGCCATCCGTTCGCGGTTTTTCGCGATGTCAAGACTGGCGCATTCGCCCAAATTGCGTATCATCATCCGCTTGTTTTTCTCCATTGATTTTCCATGCTGCCATCGATCGAACAACGCCTCGCCGTTGAACTCGCCGCCAAGCCGGCGCAAGTTGCCGCCGCCATTGCCTTGCTGGACGAAGGCGCGACCGTGCCCTTCATCGCGCGCTACCGCAAGGAAGCCACCGGCGGACTGGACGACATCCAGCTGCGCCTTCTCGAAGAGCGCCTGCGCTACCTGCGCGAACTGGAAGACCGCCGGGCCGCGATCATCGCCTCGATCGAGGAACAGGGAAAGATGACGCCCGAACTGCTCGACGCCATCGTCCACGCCGAAGACAAGACCCGGCTCGAAGACCTCTACCTGCCCTACAAGCCCAAGCGCCGCACCAAGGCCCAGATCGCTGCCGAAGCCGGACTCACCGAACTGGCCGATGCCCTGCTGGGCAATCCCGCGCTCAACCCGGACGAAGAAGCCGCGAAATACCTCAAGCCGGCCTTCAGCACCGACAATGGCGACAACCCCGGCGTGCCGGATGCCAAGGCCGCGCTGGACGGCGCGCGCCAGATCCTGATGGAGCGCTTTGCCGAAGACGCGACGCTGCTGCAGGCCCTGCGCGAATACCTGACCGACCATGGCGTGGTCGAATCGAAGGTGGTCGAAGGCAAGGAAGACGCGGGCGAGAAATTCGCCGACTACTTCGACTACGCCGAAACCTTTGGCACGATTCCTTCGCACCGCGCCCTGGCCCTGTTCCGCGGACGCCGCGAGGAAATGCTGACCGTGTCGCTGCGCCTGGACAGCGAGGAAGAAAAGCCGAAATGGGACGCGCCGCACAATCCCTGCGAAAGCCGCATCGCGGCGCGCTTCGGCATCAGCAGCCAGGGCCGCCCCGCCGACAAGTGGTTGTGCGACACGGTGCGCTGGACCTGGCGCGTCAAGGTCTTCATGCACCTCGAAACCGAGCTGATGACCGGCCTGCGCGAGCGCGCGGAAGTCGAGGCGATCAACGTCTTCGCCCGCAACCTCAAGGACCTGCTGCTGGCTGCGCCGGCCGGCCCGCGCGCGACCATGGGCCTGGACCCCGGCCTGCGCACCGGCGTGAAGGTGGCGGTGGTGGACGCCACCGGCAAGGTGGTGGACACGGCGACCATCTACCCGCACCAGCCGCGCAACGACTGGCACGGTTCCCTGCATACGCTGGCGCTGCTCGCGGCCAAGCACAAGGTGGCGCTGATTTCCATCGGCAACGGCACGGCATCGCGCGAGACCGACAAGCTGGCGCAGGACCTCATCAAGCAGCATCCTGAACTGAAGCTCACCAAGATCGTGGTTTCCGAGGCAGGCGCGTCGGTGTACTCGGCGTCCGAGTTCGCCTCCAAGGAACTGCCCGAACTCGACGTTTCGCTCCGCGGCGCGGTTTCGATCGCGCGCCGCCTGCAGGATCCGCTGGCGGAGCTGGTGAAGATCGACCCGAAGTCGATCGGCGTCGGCCAGTACCAGCACGACGTCAGCCAGTCCCAGCTCGCGCGTTCGCTGGACGCGGTGGTGGAAGATTGCGTGAACGCGGTGGGCGTGGATGTGAACACTGCATCGGCGCCGCTGCTGGCGCGGGTATCCGGACTGAACACGAGCGTGGCGCAGAGCATCGTGACCTACCGCGACATGAAGGGCATGTTCAGCTCGCGCGCCCAGCTGCGCGACGTGCCTCGCCTCGGCGACAAGACCTTCGAGCAGGCGGCGGGCTTCCTGCGCATCATGCATGGCGACAATCCGCTCGATGCCTCGGCGGTGCACCCCGAATCGTATCCCGTGGTCGAACGCATCCTGGCCGACATCAAGAAGGACGTGAAGGGCGTGCTCGGCGACGGCAAGCTGCTCAAGGGACTCAATCCGTCGAAGTATGCGGACGAGAAGTTCGGCGTGCCGACCGTGACCGACATCCTCAAGGAACTCGAGAAGCCCGGCCGCGATCCGCGCCCGGAATTCACGACCGCGACCTTCAAGGAAGGCGTGGAAGAGATCAAGGACCTGCGCCCGGACATGATCCTCGAAGGCGTGGTCACCAACGTGGCGGCGTTCGGCGCCTTCGTCGACATCGGCGTGCACCAGGATGGCCTGGTGCACATTTCCGCGCTGTCCAACACTTTCGTCAAGGACCCGCACACCGTGGTCAAGGCGGGTCAGGTGGTGAAGGTCAAGGTGCTGGAGGTGGACGAGAAGCGCAAGCGCATCGCCCTGACGATGCGCCTGAGCGACTCGCCTTCGCCCGCCGGTTCCCGGCCAGAGCAGCGCGGCGACCGCAACGACTCCAAACGGCTGTCGCAGCACCAGCAATCGCGCCAGCCCGCGGTGAACGGCGCCATGGCGGCCGCTTTTGCCAAGCTGAAAGGCTGACGCCGGCACGGGCCGGCCCGCTCCATGCCGCCGGCCGGCAGGGCGCGTCGGAGCGGTCAAGGAAGGCAGGGATGCGGTTTGGCGACGTCCCTGCCGGCTTTTTCATATAATGATTCCATTCCGAACCTGAATGAACCTGAAGGGGCAATAGTCATGAGCGACGTACAAAACTGGATCAAGGAAACCGTTACCCAGCACCCGGTGGTGCTCTTCATGAAAGGCACGGCGCAGTTTCCGCAGTGCGGCTTTTCCGGCCGCGCGGTGCAGATCCTGAATGCCTGCGGTGTCGAAAACATCATCACCGTCAACGTGCTGGAAGATGCGGAAGTCCGCCAGGGCATCAAGGAGTTTTCCAATTGGCCGACCATCCCGCAACTCTACGTGAAGGGCGAGTTCGTCGGCGGCGCGGACATCATGAACGAAATGTTCGAGTCCGGTGAACTGCAAAGCATGCTGAAGTCCTGATCCGGCACGATTACGACGAATTACGCCATGCCACGCACCGGTCGCCTCGTCATTGCGATTACCGGCGCCTCCGGTGCGATCTACGGCATTCGCCTGCTGCAAGCCCTGCGCGAGGCCGGCGGCATGGAGTCGCACCTGCTGATTTCCGAAGCCGGGGTCTTGAACGTGCACCAGGAGCTTGGCCTTGGCCGCAAGGATGTCGAGGCGATGGCCGACGTGGTACATCACGTGCGGGATGTCGGCGCCACCGTGGCGAGCGGATCGTTCCAGACGGATGGCATGGTCGTCGCTCCGTGCTCGATGAAAACCCTGGCCGCGATCGCGCATGGCCTGTCGGACAACCTGATTACACGCGCCGCCGACGTGGCGCTGAAGGAAAGGCGAAGGCTGGTGTTGATGGTGCGCGAAACGCCCTTCAACCTGGCCCACCTGCGCAACATGACCGCCGTGACGGAAATGGGCGGCATCATCTTCCCTCCCCTCCCCGCGTTCTATCATCGCCCGCAATCCATCTCCGAGATGGTGGACCACACCGTGTCCAGGGTGCTTGACCTGTTCGACGTACACCACCTGCTGGCGCCGCGCTGGTCCGGCATGCAGGGCGAGTCAACTCAGCCGCCGCCGTTGGGGCTGGAAGAACAGGAAGGCTGATCCGGTACGATGAGGGTCAACAAAAAAGCCCGCCATTGGAAAATGGCGGGCTTTTTGTTTGGTGCCGGCTGCAGGACTCGAACCCGCCACCTGATGATTACAAATCAACTGCTCTACCAGATGAGCTAAGCCGGCGAAATCGAAGAAACGTATTGTACTTTATTTGACGCGGGTTAGCGTGGGGCGTCCGCCTTTTTTGGGCGGGTCGTTATTGTCGTCCGGCCCGTCGCCCGGCGGTGTCGCCTGCTCGTTGCCGGAAGGCGGGACCGCACTCAATGCGGGCGCCTTGTCATCCTCGCTTGCGGGCTGCTCGTCGCGAGCCGGCAGGGACGATACCTCGAACGCCATGCCCTGCCCGTTCTCGCGCGCATAGATCGCGACCACGTTCTCCACGGGAATCGAAATCTCGCGGGAGACGCCGCCGAAACGTGCATGAAACTCGATGAGGTCGTTGTCCATCTTCAGGCCGCTGGTCGCCGTGAAACTGATGTTCAGTACGATCTCGCCATTCTTGACGAACTCGCGCGGCACGCGGGTGTGGCCATCGACCATGGCGGCAAGATACGGCGTATAGCCGTTATCGGTGCACCATTCGTAGATGGCTCTGAGCAGGTAAGGCTTGGTCGAAATCTCGGACATGTTGGAGGCCGCCTGAAGCGCGCCGGGGCAAGGCGCCCCGGCAGCGTGCTTAACGACGCATCACTTTCTCGGACGGCGTCAGTGCTTCGATGTATGCCGGACGGGAAAAGATGCGTTCCGCGTATTTCATGAGAGGTGCTGCGGTCTTGGATAGTTCGATGCCGTAATGGTCGAGTCTCCAGAGCAAGGGAGCAACCGCAACGTCGAGCATGGAAAACTCGTCGCCCAGCATGTACTTGTTCTTGAGGAACAAGGGTGCCAGCGTGGTCAGGCGGTCGCGGATTTCATGGCGCGCCTTTTCGTGGGCCTTCTCCGCCGCCTTGGACTTGTCGTTCTCCAGCGTGTGCACGTGAACGAACAATTCCTTTTCGAAATTGAACAGCATCAGCCGGGCACGCGCGCGCATCAGCGGATCGGCGGGCATCAGCTGCGGATGCGGGAAGCGCTCGTCGATGTACTCGTTGATGATGTTCGACTCGTACAGGATCAGGTCGCGCTCCACCAGGATAGGCACCTGGCCATACGGGTTCATGACGGAAATATCTTCCGGCTTGTTGAACAGGTCGACGTCGCGGATCTCGAAATCCATGCCCTTCTCGAACAGGACGAGTCGGCAGCGTTGGGAAAATGGGCAGGTCGTGCCCGAATAGAGAACCATCATTTTGCAGTTCCTTAGAAACAAAAGGGTGAGACCGCGTAGCCTCACCCTGAAACCATGGCCTGCCTTCCCAGGGGAAAGCAGGCAATTCTTATTTAATCGTTTTCCAGTAGGAAGCGCTCAGGCGCCATGCCAGCACCAGGAACACACCCAGGAAAAGCAGAACCCAGACGCCGAGGCGCTTGCGGGTATTCTGCGCCGGTTCGCCCATCCACTCCAGGTAGGCGACGAGGTCGGCGACGGCCTGGTCATAGTCGAGCGCATTCAGCTTGCCCGGCTTGACTTGCTCGAAGCCAACGAACTTGTGCACCGTCTTGCCTTCTTCGTGCGGATCCTTTACTTCCTCGAACTTGGCAGCACGAACGCCCTGGAGTTCCCACATCACGTGCGGCATGCCCACGTTGGGGAAGACGAGGTTGTTCCAGCCGGTGGGCCGGGTGTCGTCCTTGTAGAAGGTGCGCAGGTAAGTGTAAAGCCAGTCGCCTCCGGTTCCAGCATCGGAAGCCTTTGCTCGCGCGATGACGGAAAGGTCGGGAGGAACGGCGCCGAACCAGTCCTTTGCGTCCTTGGAAGGCATGGCGACCTTCATCAGGTCGCCGACCTTTTCGGAGGTGAACAACAGGTTGTTCTTGATCTGGTCTTCGCTCAGGCCGATGTCGCGCAGGCGGTTGTAGCGCATGGCGGAGGCCGAGTGGCAGTTCAGGCAGTAGTTCACGAACAGCTTCGCGCCATTCTGCAGGGCGGCCAGGTCCTTGGTGCGATCCGGCGCGTGGTCCAGCGGAAAGGTCGCTTCGTTTGCCAGCGCCAGCGCGGGAACGAAAGCAAGGACCGCAATCAGTTTTTTCAGCAAATTCATTCTTGTATCCCTCTTGCGGCGCTTAGTGCGGTTGGAATGTGACGCGGTCCGGCACAGGCTTGAACTGGCCCATGCGGCTCCACCACGGCATCAGCAGGAAGAAGCCGAAGTAGATGAAGGTGCAGATCTGCGCCACCAGAGTGCCTACCGGGGTGGGCGGCTGCACGCCGAGGTAACCCAGAATCACGAAGGCAATGCCGAAGACCAGGTAGATGTAGCCATGGAAGCCGGGACGATAGCGGATCGAACGGACCGGAGCGTGGTCGAGCCACGGCAAACCGCCCAGGATCATCACCGACACGCCCATCAGGACCACGCCCCAGAACTTCGCGTCGAGGACGAACATGCCGATCAGCGCGGCCACCGCGACGACCAGCACGATCATCTTGACGAAGCCGCTCAGGCGCGACTTGGTCAGCAGCAGCGCGGCATAGGCCAGCACGCCGACTTCCAGGGCGTACATGAACTGCGAGGTCGTTGCGCGCAGGATGGAGTAGAACGGCGTGAAGTACCAGACCGGCGCGATGTGCGGCGGCGTCTTCAGGGGATCGGCCGGGATGAAGTTGTTGTACTCGAGGAAGTAGCCACCCATCTCAGGCGCGAAGAAGATCACCGCGGTGAAGACGATCAGGAACACGGAAACGACGAAGATGTCGTGCACCGTGTAGAACGGATGGAAGGGAATGCCATCCAGGGGCACGCCGTTGACGTCGGTCTTTTCCTTGATCTCGATGCCGTCCGGGTTGTTGGAACCGACTTCGTGCAGAGCGACGATGTGGGCGACGACCAGGCCGAGCAGGACCAGCGGGATGGCGATGACGTGGAAGGAGAAGAAGCGGTTCAGGGTGGCGTCGGAGACGACGTAGTCGCCGCGGATCCAGAGCGACAGGTCAGGACCGATGAAGGGGATCGCGCCGAACAGGTTGACGATCACCTGCGCGCCCCAGTAGGACATCTGGCCCCAGGGAAGCAGGTAGCCGAAGAAGGCTTCCGCCATCAGGCACAGGAAGATGCCCACGCCGAACAGCCACACCAGCTCGCGGGGCTTGCGGTAGGAACCGTAAAGCAGGCCGCGCACCATGTGCAGGTAGACGACGATGAAGAAGGCGGATGCGCCGGTGGAGTGCATGTAGCGGATCAGCCAGCCCCAGGGCACGTCGCGCATGATGTACTCGACGGAGGCGAAGGCGAGGTTGGCATCCGGCTTGTAGTGCATCACCAGGAAGATGCCGGTGACGATCTGGATGACCAGCACGAGCAGGGCCAGCGAGCCGAAGGCGTACCAGAAATTGAAGTTCTTCGGTGCGTAGTATTCGGAAAGATGCGCCTTCCAGGTCGCGGTCAGCGGGAAGCGCGCGTCGATCCAGTTCAGTGCCTTTGCCGACGCGGGGGCATTGGCGGGAAGCTTTTTCTCTTGGAATGCCATGATTTATGCCTCGCCTTTCTCGTCCTTGCCGATGAGGATCTTGGTTTCGCTCAGGTACATGTGGCGCGGAACCTGCAGGTTGTCCGGGGCGGGCTTGTTCTTGAACACGCGGCCGGCCAGGTCGAAGGTCGAGCCGTGGCAGGGGCAGAGGAAGCCGCCGGCCCAGTCGTCGGGCAGCGAGGGCTGGGCGCCCGGCTGGAACTTGGTGGTCGGCGAGCAGCCCAGGTGGGAGCAGATGCCGACGGCGACCAGGAGTTCCGGCTTGATCGAGCGGTATTCGTTGCGGGCGTACTCGGGCGTCAGGTCTTCCTTGTTGCGCTCGGACTTCGGGTCGGCGACCTGGCCGTCGGTCTTCTTGAGGGAAGCGACCATGTCGGGCGAGCGCTTGAGGATCCAGACCGGCTTGCCGCGCCATTCGACGGTTTTCATTTCACCGGGCGCCATGCCGGTGATATCCACCTCGACCGGAGCGCCGGCGGCCTTGGCGCGCTCGGACGGCTGGAAGGTAGACACTAACGCGCCTGCCGTAGCCAATCCGGCTACACCGCCCACCGCGCATGTCGCAGCGAGCAAGCCGCGTCGACCGGAATCGACCTGCTTTTCATTACTCATTACCAACCCCAATAGTGAAAATGCGAAACTTGTGGAAACTTCTAGCAACCTTCGATTATAACGGACGCGGAATATGATTTAAAGCACGGACCCTTCCGCGCGAGCAAAATCCCGGAACTTTTTCGATGGATGGAGCGCTGCGGCGACAAGAAGTGCCTTGCCGGGGCCGCCGGCCGGTCTTTCCCGGGGACTTGCCGGCCCGGCGGCTCAATCCGTGCCGGCCCGCCTGGCCGCATGGGCCGCCTGCCCCGATGAACCGGCCTGGCCGATCTGCAGCAGGCCGCGCCGATGCGCTTCGAACACCGCTTCGCCACGCGAGTGGACGGCGAGCTTGCCGTAGATGTTCTTGATGTGGGTCTGGATGGTGCCGACCGATACCGACAAGACCTTGGCGACCTCGCCGTAGCTGTCGCCCTTCGCGATCAGGTCGAGGATGGCTGCCTCCCGCTTGGTCAGGGCGGCAGCGGACGGCGCGGGCTGGATGGGCGACTTGCTCGGCGCCGGTTGGTTGCCGTCTCGCACCTTCGCCAGTACCATGCGCGCGATCGCGGGACTCATCGGCGCGCCGCCGGCGCGCAGGTCCAGCACGGCGCGCGCGATGTCGAGGCGGCGCGCATTCTTCAGCACGTAGCCCGAGGCGCCCGCCTCGATGCACGCCAGCACGCTGGCTTCGTCGCTGGATACCGTCACCACCATGATGTCCGTGGCCGGGTGGCGCTGGGCGCAGGCCTGGATGATCTCCAGGCCGGAACCGTCGGGCAAGCCAAGGTCGGTGATCAGCACGTCGGCCTTGTTGCCTTCCAGCCACATCAGGGCAGGCTTCACGCCGTCGAAGTGCGCCAGCAGGCGCAGCGCCGGTTCCGACTCCACCGCCAGGCACAGCATCTTGCGCGTCACGGCGTCGTCCTCGACGATGAGCACGCCGACGGAATCGGATGTTGCGGTGGAAGAGGGGTCTTGCATCCTGGCCTGGTCTTGTTCGAGGTTTTTTTACCGTCTTAACTAATGATGACTAGATTGCCACATTCTTGTCAGACCGGGTTGGCTATGTCAATAAATTGGTGCCTGAGGCCAAAATGTTCCGCGAGGTGGTTGCCGAGCGCTTCGATGCCGTAACGCTCGGTCGCATGGTGGCCGCAGGCGAGATAGGCCACGCCGGCTTCCCGCGCCAGGTGCACCGTCGGCTCGGAGACCTCGCCGCTCAGGTAAGCGCTCGCTCCAGCGTTGACTGCGTCGGAGAGCATGTTCTGCGCCGCGCCGGTACACCAGGCGACGGTGTCGAGGCGCTGGCCGGGGTCGCCGATGACGAGCGGAGCCCGGCCGAGGCGGCGTTCCACCAGCATCGCCAGGTCGGCCACGGTCGAGACGCCGGGCGCCGGCTGTCCCAGCCAGCCGAGGTCGCCTTCGCCGAAGCGTCCGGACGGCGCGAGGCCGAGCCGCATGCCGAGCTGGGCGTTGTTGCCCCAGTCGGGATGCGCGTCGAGGGGAAGGTGGAAGGCGAACAGGCTGATATCATGGTTCAGCAGGAGCTTGAGCCGCTTCTGCTTCGGACCGATGACGCGGGCATCCTCGCCGCGCCAGAAGTAGCCGTGGTGGACCAGGATGGCATCCGCGCCGGCGCCGGCCGCCGCTTCCAGCAAGGCCAGGCTGGCGGTGACGCCGGTAACGATGGTCTTGATGGCATTGCGTCCCTCGACCTGAATGCCGTTTGGGCAATAGTCGCGAAAACGGTTAATATCGAGCGCCTGCGCCAGATATTTGGCGAGGTCATCCCTGTTGATCACAGCTGCTGAATCCATTTCTTTTCCTAGTATTTGTATGCGACGTCTCTGGCTATTGTTTGCCCAAACTGTCACCGTGGGCCTGGCGATCTGGTTCATTGTAGCGAGCCTGAAGCCGGAGTGGATCACCGGCGGACTGGGCGGGGCGGCCCGCTCCGCGCGCCTGAATTCCTCGTCGCCGGTGCCGATGCTGGAGGCCTCGCCCAATGCCACGCCCGGACAGAATTCCTATCGCGACGCCGCGGCGCGCGCCATGCCCGCCGTGGTCAACATCTTCACCACCAAGGGCGCGCGCAACCAGCGCCATCCCTTCATGGACGACCCGCTGTTCCGCCGCTTCTTCGGCGACCAGCAGGAGGAAAAGCAGTTCAGCCTCGGTTCCGGCGTCATCGTCAGTCCCAAGGGCTACATCCTGACGAACAACCATGTCATCGAGACCGCCGATGAGATCGAGGTGGCTTTATCCGATGGCCGCAAGGCGACGGCGAAGGTGGTGGGCTCCGATCCGGAAACCGACCTCGCGGTGGTCAAGATCGACCTGCCCAACGTTCCCGCCATCACGCTCGGCCACGCCGACCAGTCGCGCGTCGGCGACGTGGTGCTGGCGATCGGCAACCCCTTCGGCGTGGGCCAGACCGTCACCATGGGCATCGTGTCGGCGCTCGGACGCAACCACCTCGGCATCAACACCTTCGAGAACTTCATCCAGACCGACGCCGCCATCAATCCCGGCAACTCGGGCGGCGCGCTGATCGACATCCACGGCAACCTGCTGGGCATCAATACTGCGATCTACAGCCGCAGCGGCGGCTCGCTGGGCATCGGCTTCGCCATTCCCGTGACGACCGTGAAGTCGGTGATGGAATCGATCATCGCCACCGGCCAGGTGATCCGCGGCTGGATCGGCGTGGAACCGCAGGACATCACCCCGGAGCTGGCGGAAAGCTTCGGGCTGGGCAAGAAATCCGGCACCATCATCGCCGGCGTGCTGAAGAACGGCCCGGCGGACAAGGCAGGCATCCGCCCGGGAGACATACTGGTGGCGGTCGACGGCCAGCCGGTGGCGGACACGACCGACATGCTGAACGTCATCGCCCAGCTCGTCCCGGGCAAGAAGGCGCGCATGACTGTGCTGCGCAAGAACCAGGAATCGATGATCGACGTCCTCGTCGGCAAGCGTCCGCGCCAGCCGCGCGAGCAGCGCGACGACGACGACATCCGCTGAGAGGGGAAGCCGATGCATCTGCGCGATCTGATCCAGTTCCTGGGCGAACTGGCGGAAAACAACAACCGGGCGTGGTTCGTGATGAACAAGCCGCGCTACGATATCCTGCGCGAGGAATTCCTGGTGCTGGTCACGCGGCTGATCGCGGACATCGGCAAGTTCGACCCGGACGTGGCGGACTGCAATCCGAAGAAGGCGCTGTTCCGCATCAACCGGGACATCCGCTTCGCGAACGACAAGCGACCCTACAAGACCTACTTTTCGGCGGCGATCACCGCCAGCGGCTTGAAGAAGCCGAGCCAGGGCGGCGGGCCGGCCTATTACTTCCACATCAACGAGCAAGGCCAGTTGCTGGTGGCGGGCGGCGAATACATGCCGCCGGCGGACCGGCTGCGTTCCATCCGCGAGCAGATCGCCGGCGATCCGGCGGGATTCATGAAGGTGCTGAAGAACAAGAAGCTGAAGGAGACCTTCGGTGACCTGCAGGATGAAGGCAAGCTGGTGCGCCCTCCGAAGGGCTTCGACCCGGACTCGCCGGTCATCGACTACCTGAAGCACAAGAGCTACATCGTGTGGAAGGAGACCAGCCTGAAGTCCGCGCTCCCCGCCAACCTGGGCAAGGACCTGGCGGCGGAATTCCGCCATGCCCTGCCGCTCGTGACTTGGCTGCGGCAGGTCAGGACGATTTCAACGGAAGAGTAACGCCCTGCCCTTGCCGCCTCGAGATGGCTGCTTCAGGTAGCCTCTTCGGCGGCTTCCTCGGGCGCGCGCGTGGCCCGGGCGAAGACCGGCGCAACCAGCAGCCCGATCTCGAAGAGCAGGCAAAGCGGCACGGCCAGCAGCAGCTGGCTCATGATGTCCGGCGGCGTGACCACGGCCGCGATGATGAAGGCGCCCACGATCACGTAGGGCCGCAGTTCCTTGAGCTTCTCGACGGTGACGAGTCCCATGCGCACCAGCACGATGACGACGATGGGCACCTCGAAGGTGACGCCGAAGGCGATGAACATCGTCAGCACGAAGCCGAAATAGCTTTCGATGTCCGGCGCCACCGCGATCGACTTGGGCGCGAATTCGTTGATGAACTTGAAGATCACGCCAAAGACGAAAAAGTAGCAGAACGCCACGCCGATCAGGAACAGGATGGACGACGACACCACCAGCGGCGCAACCAGCTTCTTTTCATGTTCGTAGAGGCCCGGCGCGACGAAGGCCCATGCCTGGTAGAGCACCACCGGCAAGGCGATCAGGAAGGCGACGAGCAGCGTGACCTTCACCGGGATGAGGAAGGGCGTGATGACGCCGGTGGCGATCATCTTGCTGCCGGCGGGCAGCGCGAGCATCATCGGCTGGGCCAGCATGTCGTAGATGTGGCCGGCGAACGGCATCAGGCACAGGAAAACCACGATGACCGCGATGGAGGCCTTCATGATGCGGTTGCGCAGCTCGACCAGGTGGGAAATGAAGGTCTCAGTGCCCGCGTCGTTGTGTTGTGATTCGCTCATCAGTGGAAAGGTGCGGACTTGCGGCTGCCGGCCGGACGGTACCGGGCGACGCGGGCCGCGCCGGAAAGCACGCGCGTCCTGCGCCCGCTCTGCTTCTTGTACCAGGCGGGAATGGCGGAGGAACGCGCCAGCTTCTTCTTGCGGAAATCCTTGGCCTTGACGGCATGCTGGTCAGGCACCGGCGTGTCGAGCAAGGGATTGGACAATGGGTCGCTGAACGCGGACTGCACCTCGGAATGGACGTCCGAGAAGCTTTGCTTGACTTCCTGTTCGAAGCCGCTCGCTGCCTCCTTCACGTCCTTGTGCATCTTGCGCAATTCATCGAGCTCGATTTCGCGGCTGACTTCGGATTTGACTTCGTTGAGGTAGCGCTGGGCGCGGCCGAACAGCGTGCCGGCCATGCGGGCCACCCGCGGCAGCTTTTCCGGGCCGATCACGACCAGCGCGACGACGCCGATCACGGCGAGCTTGGTCAGGCCGAGGTCAATCATGGCGTGGCATGCAGGAACGGGTCCCGCAGGGCGTGCGGGAAACGGGGAAAAGCGTCATGCCGTCTCAGCTTTTCTTTTCCTTGGCTTCGACGTCGATCGCTGCCTTGTCGGCGGCGGCCTTCTCTTCTTCACCCTTCACGCCTTCCTTGAAGCCGCGAACGGCCTTGCCGAGGTCGGAACCGATGTTGCCGAGCTTCTTCGTGCCGAAGACCAACATGATGATGACCAGGACGATCAGCCAGTGCCAGATACTAAACGAACCCATTTTTTTCTCCAGTGGAACGCCTTGCGTTCCTGATTAATCTGTTGCCTGTCCGGCCATCGCAAGGGCCGGAGGCGGTCATCGCTGCCCGCGCCAGGGCTTGGGACCACCGATAACGTGCAGGTGCAGATGGTACACCTCTTGCCCGCCGTCCGGTCCGGTATTGAACAGCGTCTTGAATCCGCCGTTGCCCGCGGAGCCGTCTTCGTTGCCGTCATAACCACACCCAGCTTCCTGGGCGAGCTTGGGCGCCAGCAACATCATTTTACCCAACAAGGCGGAATGCCTCTCGGAACAATGCGCCAGCGTCGGAATGTGTTCCTTCGGCACGACCAGCAGGTGCACGGGCGCGGCAGGATTGATGTCGTTGAACACGATGACGTCGTCGTCCTCGTAGACGGTCTTCGAAGGAATCTGCTTCGAGGCAATCTTGCAGAAGATGCAGTCGGTCATGATGCTCCTGTCTGTTTCGTTGTAAGTGGGAAATCCTGGCATGGCGCCAGTCGGGTCAGTCGCCGTTGCGCTCGCGCTCGACCAGCTTGCGGTTGGCTTTCTCCTCGAGTCCGGACAGGCCTTCGCGCCGCGCGAGTTCTTCGAGAACCTGGCCGGGGCTCAAGTCGAACTGGGCCAGCATGATGAGGGAATGAAACCACAGGTCGGCGCATTCGTAGAGCACCTTGGAGGCATCGCCATCGCGGCGCGCGTCCTTGGCGGCCATCACGGTTTCGGTGGCTTCCTCGCCGATCTTCTTGAGGATGGCATCGTCGCCCTTGGAGAACAGGCGGGCGACGTAGGATTTGTCGGGGTCGCCGCCATTGGCAAGCTTGCGGCTTTCAATGATCAGCGCGAGGCGGTCGAGGATATCGCTCATACGGAGTGGGTTCCGGCAGGTACCGGCTGGTTATTTGGTGTAGATGCTGTCCGGGTCTTTCAGGACCGGTTCGACCGCGACCCATTCGCCGGTATCCTTGTCGCCCTCGAACTTCTGGAAGAAGCAGGAATGACGGCCGGTATGGCAGGCGATGCGGTCGGCCTGCTCGACCTTGAGCAGCACCACGTCTTCGTCGCAGTCGAGGCGGATCTCGTGCACCTTCTGGATGTGGCCGGACTCTTCGCCCTTGTGCCACAGCTTCTTGCGCGACCGGCTCCAGTAGACGGCTTCGCCGAGTTCGACGGTGCGCGACAGCGCCTCGCGGTTCATCCAGGCGAACATCAGCACGTCATTGCTGCCGACTTCCTGGGCGATGACGGGCACGAGGCCATGCTCGTCCCATTTCACCTTGTTGAGCCACTTGGCCTTGATGCTCATGCCAGCCTCATCGGGATGCCCTGTCCGGACATGAAGCGCTTGGCTTCCTGCACGGTGTGCTGGCCGTAGTGGAAGATGCTGGCGGCGAGTACCGCATCGGCGCGGCCGATCTTGACGCCGTCGGCGAGATCCTGCAGGCCGCCGACGCCGCCGGAGGCGATGACGGGAATGGAAACCGCGTTCGACACGGCGCTGGTGAGCGCGAGGTCGAAGCCGCTCTTGGTGCCGTCGCGGTCCATGCTGGTGAGGAGGATCTCGCCCACGCCCAGGCTTTCCATCTTTTTGGCCCACTCGACCACGTCCAGCCCGGTCGGCTTGCGGCCGCCATGGGTGAAGACTTCCCACCTGCCCTCGCCCGAGCGCTTGGCGTCGATGGCGACGACGATGCATTGCGAGCCGTACTTGTAGGCGGCTTCGCGCACCATCTCGGGATTGGCCACTGCGGTGCTGTTGATGCTGATCTTGTCTGCGCCGGCGTTGAGCAGGCGGCGCACGTCGTCGACCGTGCGCACGCCGCCGCCGACCGTCAGGGGAATGAAGACCTGCGAGGCGACGGCCTCGATGATGTGCAGGATGAGGTCGCGGCCGTCGGAGGTGGCGGTGATGTCGAGGAAGGTCAGTTCATCCGCGCCCTGCTCGTCGTAGCGGCGCGCGATCTCGACCGGGTCGCCCGCGTCGCGCAGCTCGACGAAGTTGACGCCCTTGACCACGCGGCCGGCAGTGACGTCGAGGCAGGGAATGATGCGTTTGGCAAGGGTCATGCTTACTCTTCTTCCGCCTCTTGCGTCTCTTCGGCTTGCGCTTCCACGCCGGTGAGTTCGTCGGCCCGGCTCTGGGCGGAGCGCAGGTCCAGCGTGCCTTCGTAGATGGAGCGGCCGCAGATGACGCCCTCAATGCCCTCGTCCTGCACCGCGCACAGGGACTCGACGTCCTTGAGGTTGTGGACGCCGCCGGAGGCGATGATGGGAATGGAGACGCTTTGCGCCAGCTTGACGGTAGCCTCGATGTTGACGCCGCCCATCATGCCGTCGCGGCCGATGTCGGTATAGACGATGGCTTCGCAGCCGTAGTCTTCGAATTTCTTGGCCAGGTCGATGACTTCATGGCCGGAGAGCTTGCTCCAGCCGTCGGTCGCCACCTTGCCGTCCCTGGCGTCGAGGCCGACGATGATCTGGCCCGGGAAGGCGCTGCAGGCATCGTGCAGGAAACCCGGGTTCTTCACCGCCGCGGTGCCGATGATGATGTAGGACAGGCCGTCGTCGAGGTAGCGCTCGATGGTGTCGAGGTCGCGGATGCCGCCGCCGAGCTGGATCGGGATTTCGTCGGTGTCGTTTTCCTCGGCGAAGTCGCGCACGGCCTGGATGATGGACTTGACCGCCGCTTCGTTCTTGGGCTTGCCGGCGAAGGCACCATTGAGGTCAACCAGGTGCAATCGTCGCGCGCCCTGCGCAAGCCAGTGCCGCGCCATCTGGCCGGGGTCGTCGGAAAACACGGTGGCTTGGTCCATGTCGCCTTGTTTGAGGCGCACGCAGTGACCGTCCTTGAGGTCGATGGCAGGTATGAGCAGCATGGCTACATTCGTATCGCAGTGTGGTTGTCAATGGGTTGGTGCTACCGGGTAATGCAAGGCTCGGCCTCCGGAATCAGGGATTCCAGTGGACGAAATTCTTGTAAAGCTGCAGTCCGGCGCTCGCGCTTTTCTCCGGATGGAACTGGGTGGCGAAGATGTTTTCCTTCGCGACCGCGCAGGCGAACCAGCCGCCGTAGTCCGCTTCTCCGGCAATGTGTTCCCTGCGCTCCGGTGCCGCGTAGTAGCTGTGGACAAAGTAAAAATAGCTGTTGTCCTCGATGCCGTTCCACAGCGGATGGGACTGGGTCTGCCTGACCCGGTTCCAGCCCATCTGGGGAACCTTGAAACGCGATCCGTCTTCCTGCAGTTTATCCTCAAGCTGGAAACGTACAACTTTTCCAGGCAACAAACCCAGCCCCGGGGTATCGCCCTCTTCGCTCCAGTCGAAGAGCAGCTGCTCGCCCACGCACACGCCAAGCAAGGGTTTGGATTTCGTCGATTCTACGACAGCTTCCTGCAAACCGGATTCGCGCAGGCAGCGCATGCAATCGGGAATGGCGCCCTGCCCCGGCAGGACCAGCCGGTCGGCGGACTTGATGTCGGCCAGTTCGCCGGAAATGCGCACGTCGGCTTCCGGCGCGACATGGCGCAGCGCCTGCGCTACCGAGCGCAGGTTGCCCATGCCGTAATCCACTACAACAATCTTGTTCATGTCAGCAAAGAGGTTGGCGGCGCCACGGCGCCGTGCTTACAGGCTGCCTTTCGTCGAGGGAATGGTGCCTGCGGCCCGCGGATCGAGTTCGGCGGCCATGCGCAGCGCGCGTCCGAACGCCTTGAATACGGTTTCACACTGGTGGTGCGCGTTGTCGCCGCGCAGATTATCGATGTGCAGCGTGACGAGCGCATGATTCACGAAGCCCTGGAAAAACTCGCGGGCGAGGTCGACGTCGAAGCCGCCGATCATGGCGCGCGTGAAGGGAATGTGGTACTGCAGCCCGGGACGTCCGGAGAAGTCCACGACCACGCGCGACAGCGCTTCGTCCAGCGGCACGTAGGCATGGCCGTAGCGGCGGATGCCCTTCTTGTCGCCGATGGCCTTGGCGACCGCCTGGCCGAGGGTGATGCCGACGTCTTCCACGGTATGGTGGGCGTCGATGTGCAGGTCCCCCTTGGCTTCGATGTCCAGGTCGATGAGGCCATGGCGCGCGATCTGGTCGAGCATGTGGTCGAGGAAGGGGACGCCGGTGTTCAGGTTCTGCCTGCCGGTGCCATCGAGGTTGATCACCACGCGGATTTGCGTTTCGTTGGTGTTGCGCGTGATCTCTGCGGCGCGAGACGTGGACATGTTAAGGATGTGTTGATGATGACGATGCGAGCGATGCCGCCAGGGCATCGAGGAACAGCTTGTTTTCTTCCGGCGTGCTTACCGTGATGCGCAAGCAGTTTTCCAGCAATGGGTGCATTTTACCGACATTTTTGATCAAAACCTTACGCTCTACCAGTCCGGCAAAGACTTTATCGGCAGGATGGCGTCCGGATTGCAGGCGGACCAGCAGGAAATTCGCTGCCGACGGGAAAACCTCCACCCCGTCGATCGCCGACAAGGCCTGCGCCAGGCGGCTTCTTTCGGTGCGCAGCGCGGCGGCCTGCGCGTCGAGCACGTCGACGTGGTCGAGCACGAACTCGGCGGCGGCCTGGGTCAGCACGTTCACATTGTAGGGCGGACGGACCTTGTCGAATTCCTGCAGCAGGTCGGCCTGGGCCGTCATGTAGCCGAGCCGGATGCCGGCCAGTCCCAGCTTGGACACGGTGCGCATCACGATCATGTTGGGAAAAGCCGGCACGCGTTCCATGAAGCTGGCTTCGGCGAAAGGCTGGTAGGCCTCGTCGATGACCACCACGCCGGCGTCGCCCACGGCGCGCGCGATGTCTTCCATGTCGCCGGCATCGTACAGGTTGCCCGTCGGATTGTTGGGGTAGGCGAGATAAGTGATCACTGGCTTATGCTCGGCGATGGCGGCCAGCATGGCGGCCTTGTCGAGCGAAAAGTCCGGCTTGAGCGGCACGCCGACGAATTCCAGGCCGGCGAATTTCGCGGACATGGCATACATCACGAAGCCCGGCGTCGGCGCCAGCACCTTGGCGCCCGGCCTGGCGCAGGCCACGGACAACATGCTGATGAGTTCGTCGGAGCCGTTGCCCAGCACCACGTCGTAGCCTTGGGGCACGCCGAGCTTGCTCCGGATCTTTTCCTTGAGCCGGGAATAGGACGGCACCGGGTAGCGGTTCAGCGCCACGTCAGCCAGCCGCTGCCCCAGTTCGGTGCGCAGGTCTTCCGGCAGGTGGTAAGGATTTTCCATGGCATCGAGCTTGACGAAGCCGCTGGCATCGGGAACGTGATAGGCGGCAAGCGCGCGCACCTCGGGGCGAATGATGTTGTCGATCAGAGACATGTGTGGGTTCCGGTTTGAATGCTTGCTGCTGTTGTCATTCTGCTTCCGCTTCTTCGGTGGCGGTGTCGAGTTCCGCGAGGCGCTGGTCGATCAGGCGGCAATAGGCGGGATTCAGCTCGAAGCCGACCCAATGCCTGCCGCAGCGCCGCGCGGCGACCGCGCTGGTGCCGCTGCCCATGAACGGGTCGAAGACGACGCCGCCCGGCGGGCAGGACGCCTTGATCATGCGCTCCACGATTTCCAGGGGCTTCTGGGTGGGATGGTCGGCGCGCTCGCGATGTTCGCGGTGCAGGCGCGACACGCTCCACACATCCTTCGGGTTGTAGCCGACTTCCAGCCATTTCGCGCCGACGAAGATGGAACGCGAGCGCGCCTTCTTGGTTTCGGCATCGTAGGGAATGCGGACGGCGTCGAGGTCGAAGTGGTAATCCTTGGCGCGGGCGAAGAAGCCGATGGTGTCGTGCACCGACGAGAAGCGGCGGGTGCTGCCGCCCATGGACGGCACCCGGCGGTCCCAGATGATCTCGTTGATCATGGTCATGCGCTTCTTGAGCATGACGAAGATTTCCGGCGAGTAGCGCCAGGTGAGGAAGATGTAGAGGCTGGCGGCGGGCTTGAGCTTGGGCAGCGCGGCGTCTATCCATTGCTCGGTCCACCGCAGGTAGGCGTCGGCGTCGAGCTTGTCGGAATCGTTGCCGTAGTCCTTGCCCAGGCCGTAGGGCGGATCGGCGATCAGCAGGTCGATGCTGCCGTCGGGGATGCGCGCCATGCCGGCGAGCGCATCCTCGCAGAACACGCGGTCGAGCCAGGCGTCCATGTCAGCGGCGCCCGGTCATGTCGGCGCGCCTCATTTGAAGCGGTACTCGGCGGAGCCGGCGTGGGCCTGCAAGCCTTCGCCATACGCCAGTTCGGCGGCGATGCGTCCCAGGGTGCGCGCGCCTGCCTCGCTGACGTGGATGAGGCTGGAGCGCTTCTGGAAATCGTAGACGCCCAGCGGCGAGGAAAAGCGCGCGGTGCGGGAGGTCGGCAGCACGTGGTTCGGGCCGGCGCAGTAGTCGCCCAGCGATTCCGAGGTGAAGCGGCCGAGGAAGATCGCGCCGGCGTGGCGGATGCGGTCGGCCCAGCGCTGCGGGTTGTCGGCGGAGATTTCCAGGTGCTCGGCGGCGATGGCATTGGCGATGTCGCAGGCCTCTTCCATGTCGCGCACCTTCACCAGCGCGCCGCGGTTGACCAGCGAGGTCTGGATGACTTCCTTGCGCGGCATGCCGGGCAGCTGGCGGTTGATGCTTTCCTCGACGCGGGCGATGTAGCCGGCGTCCGGACAGAGCAGGATGGACTGCGCGAGTTCGTCGTGCTCGGCCTGGGAGAACAGGTCCATGGCCACCCAGTCGGGATCGGTGCTGCCATCGCAGATCACCAGGATCTCGGACGGCCCGGCGATCATGTCGATGCCGACGATGCCGAACACGCGGCGCTTGGCGGCGGCGACGTAGGCATTGCCCGGACCGACGATCTTGTCGACCTGGGGAATGGTGGCGGTGCCGTGGGCCAGCGCGCCGACAGCCTGGGCGCCGCCGATGGTGAACACGCGGTCGACGCCGGCAATCGCGGCGGCGGCCAGCACCAGTTCGTTCTTCACGCCGGCCGGCGTGGGCACGACCATGATGATTTCCTGCACGCCAGCCACCTTGGCGGGAATGGCGTTCATCAGCACCGACGACGGGTAGGCCGCCTTGCCGCCGGGAACATAGATGCCGACGCGGTCGAGCGGCGTGACTTTCTGTCCGAGCACCGTGCCATCGGCTTCGGTGTAGGTGAAGCCGTCGGAGCCGCATTCCCTTTTCTGCCGCTCGTGGTAGGCGCGCACGCGGTCGGCCGCGGTCTGCAGCGCGTCGCGGCGGGCGGGCGCCAGGCCGGAGAGCGCGGCCTGCAATTCCTGCTTGCCGATTTCCAGGCCGGCGACACTGGCGGCGTCGAGCTTGTCGAAGCGGTTGGTGTAGTCGAGCACGGCGGCGTCGCCGCGCGCCTTGACGTCGGCTAGGATGCCGGCGGCGGCGCGGTCGATGGCTTCGTCTTCGCTGGCCTCGAAGGCAAGCACGGCGTCAAGCTGCGCCTTGAAGCTGGGGGCGGCGGAATCGAGTTTGCGGATGGCGATCATGATGGCTGGGCTGTCGTTTCCTTGGCTTGCGAAGCGGCTTCGATTGCGGCGAGGATGGGCTGGAGGCGTTCGCGCTTGAGCTTGAGCGCCGCCTGGTTGACCACGAGGCGGGAAGAAATGTCCATGATGTGCTCGACCTCGACCAGGTTGTTGGCCCGCAGCGTGCTGCCGGTGCTGACGAGGTCGACGATGGCGTCCGACAGGCCGACCAGCGGCCCGAGCTCCATCGAGCCGTAGAGCTTGATGAGGTCGACGTGCACGCCCTTGGCGGCGAAGTGATTGCGCGCGCAATTGACGTACTTGGTGACGACGCGCAGGCGCGCGCCCTGGCGCACCGCGCTGGCGTAGTCGAAGCCGGCCGGCACCGCGACCGACAGGCGGCACTTGGCGATGTTGAGGTCGATAGGCTGGTAGAGGCCTTCGCCGCCGTGTTCGAGCAGCACGTCCTTGCCGGCCACGCCGAAATCGGCCGCGCCGTACTGCACGTAGGTCGGCACGTCGGAAGCGCGCACGATGACCACCCGCACCGCCGGATCGTTGGTCGGCAGGATGAGCTTGCGGGAGCGTTCGGGATCTTCGGTGACTTCGATGCCGGCGGCCTTGAGCAGGGGCAGGGTTTCTTCGAAAATGCGGCCTTTGGACAGGGCGAGCGTGAGCTGCTGGGTCATGATTTGATTCGCTGGATGTTGGCGCCGACCCCGGAAAGCTTCAGTTCCATGCGGTCGTAGCCGCGGTCGAGGTGATAGATGCGGTCGACCAGGGTCTGGCCTTCGGCGGCCAGGCCGGCGATCACCAGCGAGGCCGAGGCGCGCAGGTCGGTCGCCATGACGGGTGCGCCGACGAGGCGCTCGGCGCCGTTGATGATGGCGGTGTGGCCGTCGATCTCGATGCGCGCGCCGAGGCGGTTGAGTTCCTGCACGTGCATGAAGCGGTTCTCGAAGATGGTTTCGGTCACGTGGCTGCTGCCCTCGGCGATGATGTCCAGCGCCATGAACTGCGCCTGCATGTCGGTCGGGAAGCCGGGATATTCCGTGGTGCGGAAGCTGACCGCCTTCGGCCGGCCGGACATCTGCACGCGGATGGTGTCGGCCTGGCTGGTGACGATGGCGCCGGCCTCGCGCAGCTTGTCGATGGCGACGTCGAGGATGTCGCTGCGGGTGTTGCGCAGGGTGACGTCGCCGCCGGCGGCGGCGGCGGCGCAGAGGAAGGTGCCGGTCTCGATGCGGTCGGGAATGACGGCATGCGCGGCGCCGTGCAGCTTGTCGACGCCTTGCACGATCAGGCGGTCGGTGCCGATGCCATCGATCTTCGCGCCCATCGCCACCAGCAGGTTGGCAAGGTCGGTCACCTCAGGCTCGCGGGCGGCGTTTTCCAGCACGGTCTCGCCATCGGCCAGTACCGCGGCCATGAGCAGGTTTTCGGTGCCGGTGACGGTGATCATGTCGGTCACGATGCGCGCACCGCGCAGGCGCTTGGCGCGGGCATGGATGTAGCCGGCCTCGATGCGGATGTCGGCGCCCATGGCCTGCAGGCCCTTGATGTGCTGGTCCACCGGCCGGGAGCCGATGGCGCAGCCGCCCGGCAGCGACACCTTCGCTTCGCCGAAACGGGCCAGCAGCGGACCGAGCACGAGGATGGACGCGCGCATGGTCTTCACCATTTCATAGGGCGCTTCCAGCTTGTCGATGGCCGAGCCGTCCAGCACCACGCGGTCTGCGTCCTGCTCGTAGCGCATGCCCATCTGGTGCAGCAACTTGAGCATGGTGGAGACGTCGTGCAGGCGCGGCACGTTGGACAGCTTCACCTGTTCGGCGGTAAGGAGGCCGGCGCAGAGGATAGGCAGGGCCGCATTCTTCGCACCGGAAATGATGATCTCGCCGGACAGCCGGTTGCCGCCGGTAATAAGCAGTTTGTCCATCAGCTTTGGAACTCTTCAGGGGTAAGTGTCTTCATCGACAGGGCGTGGATTTCCTGGCGCATGCGGTCGCCCAGGGCGGCATAGACGATCTGGTGCCGCTGCACCAGGCGCTTGCCGGCGAAGGCGGAGGAAACGATGACGGCGTTGAAATGCTGGCCGTCGCCTTCCACTTCGAGGTGGGTGCAGTCCAGGCCTGCGGCGATGTAGCTTTTGACGAGCTCGGGGGTAGGTAGCATGGCGGTTCTCGGCGCGGGGGTGGCTTAGTGTGGCTTAGTGACGCAGCTTGTAGCCGCTCTTGAGCATGCGGATGGCGAATGCGGCGAGCAGCAGGAAAAACACGCTGACGATCGTGAAACTGATGAGGGGATTGATGTCGGACTTGCCGAAGAAGCCGTAGCGGAAGCCGTCGATCATGTAGAAGAACGGGTTGAAATGCGAGACGGCCTGCCAGAAGGACGGCAGGGAATGGATCGAGTAGAACACGCCGGACAGGAAGGTGGCCGGCATGATCAGGAAGTTCTGGAAGGCGGCGAGCTGGTCGAACTTCTCGGCCCAGATGCCGGCGATCAGGCCCATGGTGCCGAGCATCGCGGCCCCCATCAAGGCAAAGATGACGATCCACCACGGCGCGACGAAACTCAGCTTGGTGAACCAGGCGGTGATGACGAACACGCCCAGTCCTACGGCCAGGCCGCGGATCACCGACGCCAGCACGTAGGCGCCGAACAGTTCCCAGTGCGAGAGCGGCGGCAGCAGCACGAACACGAGGTTGCCGGTGATCTTGGACTGGATCAGCGAGGAAGAGCTGTTGGCGAAGGCGTTCTGCAGCACGCTCATCATCACCAGGCCGGGCACGAGGAACGCGGTATAGCGCACGTCGGGATAGACCTGCACGTGGTCTTCGAGGACATGCCCGAAGATCAGCAGGTAGAGCATGGCCGTGAGGATGGGCGCGGTGATGGTCTGGGTGGCCACCTTCCAGAAGCGCAGCACTTCCTTGTAGAGCAGGGTCTGGAAGCCGGTCATTTCTCGCCCTCCATGATCTGGATGAAGACATCTTCCAGGTCGGCCTGGTGCAGCTGCATGTCGTCGATCACCGCGCCGGACTGCCGCAGCGTCGCCAGGATCGGTTCGACCTCGGCATAGTCGTTCACGCGCAGGGTGTACCGGCTGCCGCTGACCAGTTCGTCGGGATGCGACACCAGCGGCTTGAGGCCGTCGGGCAGCGTTCCCCTGGCGAGGTGCACCACCAGCTGCGAACCGGAGATGCGCTTGATGAGTTTCGACATGGTGTCGAGCGCGACGACCTTGCCGCCCTTGAGCATGGCAACGCGGTTGCACAGCGCCTGGGCTTCCTCGAGGTAATGCGTGGTCAGGATGATGGTGTGGCCCTCGCGGTTGAGCCGGGAAATGAATTTCCAGAGGGTTTGCCGCAGCTCTACGTCGACGCCCGCGGTCGGCTCGTCGAGCACGATGACGGGCGGCTTGTGGACGAGGGCCTGAGCCACCAGCACGCGCCGCTTCATGCCGCCGGACAAGGCGCGCATGTTGGTATCGGCCTTGTCTGTCAGGTCGAGGTTTTCCATGACCTCGTCGATCCACTTGTCATTGTTCTTCAGCCCGAAGTAGCCGGACTGCATGCGCAGGGTTTCGCGCACGGTGAAGAAAGGATCGAACACCAGTTCCTGCGGCACAACGCCAAGCCGCCTGCGTGCCTCGCGGTAATCCTTGACGACGTCGAAGCCGTGTACGGCGGCCGTGCCGGAATCGGGCCGGTTCAGGCCGGCGATGATGGAAATCAGGGTGGTCTTGCCCGCGCCGTTCGGACCGAGCAGGCCGAAGAATTCGCCGGGCTCGACCGACAGGCTCACGCCGCCAAGCGCCTGAAGCGACTTGTAGCGTTTCTTGACATCGACAATGTGGAGTGCAGCCATGGTGGGTGGCTTATATTCTTGTTGGGGAAGCGGCGCATGGCGGCATTGCCATGGGAGCAGCGGCGGAACCCTTGATTATAGGGGATTTCCCGCCGCGGAACCGGAAGGGATCAGGCCCGGTGTCGCTGATCGGAGGCGGCGGAGGCAGCGGCAGGGACGGAGGCCGTGATGCCGAGGATGTCGCCCACGCCGTAGAGGGCGATCAGGCTTTGCAGGTTGGGGGAAGCGTGATGGAAGGCCAGGCTGCGCCCGGCCTTGGCGGCCAGCCGTTTCCAGGCCAGCAAGGTGGCGACGGCGGCGGAATCCACCGCCGTCAGCTCGCCAAGGTCGATGTCGGTCTGGCCGTCGGCCACCGCCCTCGAGCCGGCTTCGAGGACGGTCTTGGCATTGTTGAAGGTCAGGCTGAGGCCGGGACGGAACTGCATGGTCAGGACTTGCCCGTCTTGCCGGCGTTGGCGGCCAGGCGCTTGTTCTTTTCCGCCAGGGTCTTGATCAGTCCGTCCACGCCGCCCTTGCTGATCTCGGCCGCGAAGTTGCCCTTGTAGGTTTCCACCAGCCAGGCGCCAAGCACGTTGACGTCATAGATCTTCCAGTTGCCGCTGGGCAGTTTTTCCAGGCGGTAGTTCAGCTGGATCGGATCGCCGCCTCGGGGCTGCAGCACCTGCGAGCGGACCTCGACTTCGGTATCGCTGGCGTCGGCGCGCATCGGCTTGAAGTCGAGCTTCTGGTCACGCACCTGGGAGATGGCGCCAGAATAGGTATAGACCAGCAGAGTGCGGAATTCGTCGGTCAGCTGCTTTTGCTGGTCCGGGCTGGCCTCGCGCCAGAAACGGCCGGCTGCGAGCGCGGTCATGCGCTGGAAGTCCACGTGCGGCAGGACTTTTTCCTCGACCAGGGAGATGACCTTTTTCTGGTTGCCGGACTGGATGTCCTTGTCGGTCTTTGCGGCATCCAGCACTTCCTGGCTGATGCGCTTGACCAGCGCATCGGGAGCTTCCTGGGCTTGCGCCGGCTGCACGAAGGCAAGCGCCCCCACGGCAAGCATGGCAATGGCAAACATCTTTTTCATCAGGTTCATGGTTTCCTTTTCTCGACGGCCCTGAATGGCCCTCAGGTGAATTAACAACGATGGGGAAAGCGGAGATGACGATGGCAACAAATGGTTGCAAAAGCCGGGTAGCCGATACTTTCCCCGTTTCCCCGAAGCGTTACCTGCTTACTTGATTTCCTTGGCCAGCGGCGAACCCATGCCACCGCCGCCGTTTTGTTCCTCTTTGATAACCACCTTGACCGGCGGTTCCATCTCCGCGGTCGGGCCGACGTCGTCGTCGCTGGAGCTGCGGCTCTTGGTCTCGCCATCGTGGATCTTGCTTTCCCGGCGTTGCAGGTAGGCATCGCGCACGAATTCGTACTTGTCGATCGCTGCTTCCTCGATCAGGGTCGCGGCATCGAGGACCACCGCGCGCTGGTCGATCAGGCGCACCGCCGTGCCGGTATTGCGGTAGCGCACCGGCATTTCGTAGGCCCACGGGTCGGTATAGATGTCCACGGGCAAGGCAAGCGAATCACGCAGCGTCGACGAACCCAGCCCCGGCAGGACGATGTAGGGCCCTGACGCCACGCCCCACTTGCCGAGTGTCTGCCCGAAGTCTTCGCGGTGCTTGGGAATGCCCGCCTCGGAACCGATGTCCAGCAGGCCGCCCAGGCCGAGCGTGGTGTTGACCGCCACGCGCATGACGTCGTTCATGCCGTCTTCCAGCTTCCCTTGCAGGAAATTGTTCATGGCCGTGCCGACGTCGCTCAGGTTGCCGAAGAAATTGCCGACCGCGGTCTGCATCCAGGACGGCAGGACATTGCTGTAGACCTCCGCCGCCGGCTTGATGGCCACCTTGTCGAGCTTGTCGTTGAACGAGAAGACCGCGCGATTGAAGGGTTCGAGCGGATCCTTCGGGTTGTTGGTGGCGCAGCCGGCGAGCGCCAGGGCTGCGGCCAGCGCGAGCACCCGGATCGCCCGGTTCGATATGTTCATTTTGAATTGCCTTCCTTTCCTTCGGCGGCCTTGCTGTACAGGAACTGGCTGATCAGGTTTTCCAGCACCACCGCCGATTGCGTCATCTTGATCTGGTCGTTGGCCACCAGGTTGTTGGTGTCTCCGCCCGGCTCGATGCCGATGTATTGCTCGCCAAGCAGGCCTGCGGTGAGGATCTTGGCGGAACTGTCCTTGGGAAACTTGTAGTTCGTGTCCAGGTTGAGCGTGACGACGGCCTGGAAGCGCTTGTCGTCGAAGCGGATGTCACCGACCCGGCCGACCACGACGCCGGCGCTCTTGACCGGCGCGCGCGGCTTCAGCCCGCCGATGTTGTCGAACTTGGTCACGACCGGATAGGTGGCATTGAACGACATGGAACTCATGTTCCCCGCCTTGAGTGCAAGAAACACCAATGCTGCTGCACCGATCAGCACGAAAAGCCCTACCCATAAGTCTAATGATTTTCGTTGCATTGCTTGATACCTTAATTATGGGATGTTATTTCTCTAAAACAAGACATCCTTGATTCCACGCTTCCGGTTGCCCGGCCCGTCAATTAAACATCAGCGCGGTCAGCAGGAAGTCCAGGAACAATACCGTCAGGGACGCCGTCACCACCGTCCGCGTGGTGGCCCGCGACACGCCTTCCGGCGTGGGTTGCGATTCGTAGCCCTGGTACAGGGCGATGAAGGTCACCGCGAAGCCGAAAACGATGCTTTTCAGGACGCCGTTCGCGATGTCTTTCCAGACGTCGACGCCGGCCTGCATCTGCGACCAGAACGCGCCTTCGTCCACGCCGATCATCCTGACACCAACCAGGTAACCGCCGATCACCCCGACCGCGCTGAAGATCGCCGCCAGCAGGGGCATGGCGATCACGCCTGCCCAGAAACGCGGCGCGACGACCCGCTCCAGCGGATTGACCGCCATCATTTCCATCGCCGACAGTTGCTCGCCCGCCTTCATCAGGCCGATCTCGGCGGTCAGCGAGGTGCCGGCGCGGCCGGCGAACAGCAATGCCGAGACGACCGGCCCGAGCTCACGCGTCAATGATAATGCGACAAGCAAGCCGAGCGCCTGTTCCGAACCATACTTGTTGAGCGTGTAGTAGCCCTGGAGGCCGAGCACGAAGCCGACGAACAATCCGGACACCGCGATGATGACCAGGGAATAGTTGCCGATGAAATGGATCTGGTCGGTCACCAGGCGCGGGCGGCGCAGCACTCCCGGCGTTGCCGCCAGCAGGCCGAAGAAGGTGCGGGTGCCATAGCCGAGGTTGGACAGGATGCCGCGCGTCTTGCGGCCGACCGCGGAAACCAGCGTGCCGATCATGCCCGTCCTCCCACGCCAAGGTCCTCCGCCAGCGACTTGCCGGCGTAGTGGAAGGGTACCGGCCCGTCGGCTTCGGCATGCACGAACTGCTTCACGTAGGGATCGGTGGATTCCTGCATCTGCTGCGGCGTGCCATGCGCCACGATCTTGCCTTGCGACAGGAAGTAGACGTAGTCGGCGATGACGAAGGTTTCGTGCACGTCGTGCGACACGAGGATGGAAGTCGACCCGAGGGCGTCGTTGAGTTCCCGGATCAGGTTGGCGGTCACGCCCATCGAGATCGGGTCGAGGCCGGCGAACGGTTCGTCGTACATGATGATCTGCGGATCGAGGGCGATCGCACGCGCGAGCGCGACGCGGCGCGCCATGCCGCCGGAAATTTCGGAAGGTTTCAGGTTCGCGGCATTGCGCAGGCCGACGGCCTGCAGCTTCATGAGCACGAGGTCGCGGATCATGTCTTCCGGCAGCGCGGTGTGTTCGCGCAGGGGAAAGGCGACGTTCTCGAAGACCGTGAGGTCGGTGAACAGGGCGCCGTGCTGGAACAGCATGCCCATGCGGCGGCGCATGGCATACATCTGCCGCATGTCGCGCGGGTCGACCGGCTTGCCGTCGACGAGGACGGAGCCGGACTGGGCGGCGATCTGGCCGCCGATCAGGCGCAGGATGGTGGTCTTGCCGGACCCGGAACCACCCATTACCGCGATCACTTTTCCACGCGGAAAATCCATGCGCAGGCCCGACAGGATGGGCCGGTCGCCATAGGAAAAATGCAGATCGCGAATTTCAACCAGATTCGTCAAGGCATGCTCACTTGTTAAAGTTGAGATTGTAGTGCAGAAATGCCGAACGAGCTTGTTAATGAATCGTTAGTCAGATGCGGGTGCGGTGCAACATGTTCCCGCCCAAGAAAGAAAAATGGCCCGGCCGGCAAGAACGCCGGACGGGCCTAAGGGGAACCTTTCAACGGGGATGCGGCCGCTTCAGCGCGGCAGGACGCTGCTGCCCATCAGGTACTCGTCGACCGCGCGGGCGCACTGGCGTCCTTCGCGGATGGCCCAGACGACCAGAGACTGGCCGCGGCGCATGTCGCCGGCGGCGAAGACCTTGTCGGCCGAGGTCTGGTAGCAGCCGTCGCCGTCGGTGGTGGCGCGGGCGTTGCCGCGGGCATCCTTGTCGACGCCGAAGGCATCGAGCACTCCTTGTACCGGCGAGACGAAGCCCATGGCCAGCAGTACGAGGTCGGCCTTGAGCTCGAATTCCGAGTTCGGCACTTCGACCATCTTGCCGTCCTTCCATTCGACGCGCGCGGCGATCAGCTTCTCGACCTTGCCGTTCTTGCCTTCGAGGCGCTTGGTGGCGACCGACCAGTCGCGGTCGCAGCCTTCCTCGTGCGAGGACGAGGTGCGCAGCTTGGTCGGCCAGTAGGGCCAGACCAGGGGCTTGTTTTCCTGCTCGGGCGGCTGGGGCAGCAGCTCGAACTGCGTGACCGACGCCGCGCCGTGGCGGTTGGAGGTGCCGACGCAGTCGGAACCGGTATCGCCGCCGCCGATCACGATGACGTGCTTGCCGGTGGCGAGGAGCTGGTCCTTGACCTTGTCGCCAGCCACGACCTTGTTCTGCAGCGGCAGGAATTCCATGGCGTAGTGCACGCCCTTGAGCTCGCGGCCGGGCACCGGCAGGTCGCGCGGCATTTCCGCGCCGCCGGCGATAACGACGGCGTCGAAGTCTTTCTTGATCTGGTCGGGAGAGATGGTTTCCTTGGCCCAGTTGTAGACGTTCGGGGTGAAGTCCTTGCCGACGAAGACGCCGGTGCGGAAGGTCACGCCTTCGGCCTTCATCTGCTCGACGCGGCGGTCGATGTGCGACTTTTCCATCTTGAAGTCGGGGATGCCGTAGCGCAGCAGGCCGCCGATGCGGTCGTTCTTCTCGAACACCGTCACGTCATGGCCGGCGCGCGCGAGCTGCTGGGCGGCCGCCATGCCTGCGGGGCCGGAGCCGACCACGGCGACCTTCTTGCCGGTCTTGGCGGTGGGGACCTGGGGCACGACCCAGCCGTTTTCCCAGCCCTTGTCGATGATGTAATGCTCGATCGACTTGATGCCGACCGGGTCGTCGTTGATGCCGAGGGTGCACGCGGCTTCGCAGGGCGCGGGGCAGATGCGGCCGGTGAACTCGGGGAAGTTGTTCGTGGAGTGCAGGTTTTCCAGCGCCTCGCGGATGTGGCCGTGGAAGACCAGGTCGTTCCAGTCGGGGATGATGTTGTTGACCGGGCAGCCGTTGTTGCAGAAGGGGATGCCGCAGTCCATGCAGCGCGCGCCCTGCACCTTGGCATTGGCATCGCTCAGGTGGACCACGAATTCCTTGTAGTGTTTCTTGCGCAGCTGCGGCGCCTCGCTTGCTTCCTGCAGGCGTTCGAATTCAAGAAAGCCGGTTACTTTTCCCATGATGTTCCTTCAGTGTTTTTTCTTTGCCTTCCCCGCCTGACCGTCCCCTCCCCTTCAAGGGGAGGGTTAGGGTGGGGATGGGGTTCGGTCGCACGCAATGAACAAATCTAGCGCGCTGGCAATTCAACGTTGTTCTTTGCTCGCACCGGAAACCCATCCCCCACCCGGCCTCCCCCTTGAAGGGGGAGGAGCCTTGCGGAGGGTGTCTATCGATACAGCGATTACGCGACAGCCTTTTCCTTCGTCTCGGCCGCCGCCGCGAGTTCGCGCAGCGCGCGCTTGTACTCGGTCGGGAAGACCTTGACGAACTTCGTCCGTCCGTTGGCCCAGTCGTCGAGCAGGTTGCGGGCGCGGGTGCTGCCGGTGTACTTGAAGTGGCGCTCGATCAGGCTGCGCAGGATGACTTCGTCGGTCTGCTTGTCGCCGCCCCGGGTCGCGCTGTGCCAGATGGCGCGTTCGATCTGCGCCTCCTGCTCGTAGCTCGGCAGCACCTTGTCCAGCGCCACCATGGCCATGTTGCACTTCTTGGCGAATTCGCCGTCCGGGTCGTACACGTAGGCGATGCCGCCCGACATGCCGGCCGCGAAGTTGCGTCCGGTGGCGCCGAGCACGACCACGGTGCCGCCGGTCATGTATTCGCAGCCATGGTCGCCGGTGCCTTCCACCACCGCGACCGCGCCGGAGTTGCGCACCGCGAAGCGTTCGCCGGCCACGCCGTTGATGAAGGCTTCACCCGCGATCGCGCCATAGAGCACGGTGTTGCCGGCGATGATGTTGTCCACCGCCCAGCCACGGAACTCGGTGTTCGGACGCACGATGATGCGGCCGCCCGACAGGCCCTTGCCGACGTAGTCGTTGCCCTCGCCCACCAGGTCCAGCGTGATGCCGTGCGCGAGGAACGCCGCAGCCGACTGGCCGGCCGTGCCCTGCAGCTGGATGTGGATGGTGTCGTCCGGCAGGCCTTCGTGGCCGTAGCGCTTGGCGACCTCGCCCGACAGCATGGCGCCGACGGTGCGGTTGCGGTTCTTGACCGGCGAGATGAAGGAGACCTTCTCGCCCTTTTCCAGCGCCAGCTGGGCTTGCGCGATCAGCTTGTGGTCGAGCGCCTTGTTGAGGCCGTGGTCCTGCTCCAGCACCTGGAAGCGCGGTTCGTCGTCGATGTCCGGCTGGTGGAAGATGCGGCTGAAGTCCAGGCCCTTTGCCTTCCAGTGGGAGATCGCCTTTGCCTTGTCGAGCAGGTCGGCGCGGCCGATCAGCTCGTTGAAGCTGCGGATGCCGAGCTGGGCCATGATCTGGCGCGCTTCTTCGGCGACGAAGAAAAAGTAGTTCACCACGTGCTCGGGCTTGCCCCGGAATTTGGCGCGCAGCACCGGATCTTGCGTCGCGACGCCGACCGGGCAGGTGTTGAGGTGGCACTTGCGCATCATGATGCAGCCCTCGACGACCAGCGGCGCGGTGGCGAAGCCGAATTCGTCGGCGCCCAGCATCGCGCCGATGACGACGTCGCGGCCGGTCTTGATCTGGCCGTCGGTCTGCACGCGGATGCGGCTGCGCAGGCGGTTGAGCACCAGGGTCTGCTGGGTTTCGGCGAGGCCGAGTTCCCAGGGCGTGCCGGCATGCTTGATCGAGGACAGCGGCGACGCGCCGGTGCCGCCGTCATGGCCGGCGATCACGACGTGGTCGGCCTTGGCCTTGGCCACGCCGGCGGCGATGGTGCCGACGCCGACTTCGGAGACCAGCTTGACCGAGATGCTTGCCTTCGGATTGACGTTCTTCAGGTCGTGGATCAGCTGCGCCAGGTCTTCGATGGAATAGATGTCATGGTGCGGCGGCGGGGAAATCAGGCCCACGCCCGGCACCGAGAAGCGCAGCTTGGCGATGTACTCGGACACCTTGTGGCCGGGCAGCTGGCCGCCTTCGCCGGGCTTCGCGCCCTGCGCCATCTTGATCTGGATCTGGTCGGCGGAAGTCAGGTATTCCGCGGTCACGCCGAAACGGCCCGATGCCACCTGCTTGATCTTCGAGCGCAGCGAGTCGCCGGCCTGCAGCGGCAGGTCGACTTCCACGCGGTCGCGGCCGATCACGGAAGCCAGGGTTTCGCCCTTCTTGATGGGGATGCCCTTGAGTTCCATGCGGTAGCGGTTCTCGTCCTCGCCGCCTTCGCCGGTATTCGACTTGCCGCCGATGCGGTTCATGGCGACGGCCAGCGTGGCATGGGCTTCGGTCGAGATCGAGCCGAGCGACATGGCGCCGGTGGCGAAGCGCTTGACGATTTCCTTCGCAGGTTCGACTTCGTCGATCGGGATCGCGCGGGAGGGATCGATCTTGAACTCGAACAGGCCGCGCAGGGTCATGTGGCGCTTGGACTGGTCGTTGATGATCTGCGCGTACTCTTTGTACGTGCTGAAGTTGTTGGAGCGGGTCGAATGCTGCAGCTTGGCGATCGCATCCGGCGTCCACATGTGGTCTTCGCCGCGCACGCGGAAGGCATACTCGCCGCCGGCGTCCAGCGCATGGGCCAGCACCGGGTCGGCGCTGAAGGCCAGGCGATGCAGGCGCAGCGCTTCCTCGGCCACTTCGAACACGCCGATGCCCTCGACGTTTGACGCGGTGCCCTTGAAGTACTTCTGCACCATCGCCTTGTTGAGGCCGATGGCTTCGAAGATCTGCGCGCCGCAGTAGGACATGTAGGTCGAGATGCCCATCTTGGACATGACCTTCATCAGGCCCTTGCCGACCGCCTTCTGGAAGTTGTAGATCGCCTTGTCTGCGGACAGGTCGCCCGGCAGGTCGTGCGCCATGGCGGACAGCGTGTCCATCGCGAGGTAGGGATGGATGGCTTCCGCGCCGTAGCCGGCCAGCAGCGCGAAGTGATGCGTCTCGCGCGCGGATCCGGTTTCCACCACCAGGCCGGTGGAGGTGCGCAGGCCCTTGCTCACCAGGTGCAGGTGGATGGCGGAGGTTGCCAGCAGCGCGGGAATCGCGACCATGCCCGGGCCGACCTTGCGGTCGGACACGATCAGGATGTTGTGGCCGGAACGCACGGCGTCGACCGCCTGCGCGCACAGCGAGGCGATGCGCGCCTCGATGCCTTCCTTGCCCCAGGCGACCGGGTAGCAGATGTCCAGCTCATGCGACTTGAACTTGCCGCCGGTGTGCTTGCTGATGTTGCGCAGCTTGGCGATGTCGGCGTAGTCCAGGATGGGCTGGGACACTTCCAGGCGCATCGGCGGGTTGATGTTGTTGGTGTCGAGCAGGTTCGGGCGCGGGCCGATGAAGGACACCAGCGACATGACCATGGCTTCGCGGATCGGGTCGATCGGCGGGTTGGTCACCTGGGCGAACAGCTGCTTGAAGTAGTTGTACAGCGGCTTGTTCTTGTTGGACATGACCGCCAGCGGCGAGTCGTTGCCCATGGAGCCCACCGCTTCCTCGCCGGCGGCGGCCATCGGCGCCATCAGGAACTTCAGGTCTTCCTGGGTGTAGCCAAAGACCTGCTGGCGGTCGAGCAGCGGAACCTCCGACTTGGACTCGGCGGCTTCGGCGTCGAGCTCGTCAAGCTTGATGCGGACCGATTCGATCCACTGCTTGTACGGCTTGGCGTTGGCGTAGGTGTCCTTCAGTTCCTTGTCGTCGATGATGCGGCCGGCGTCGAGGTCGATGAGGAACATCTTGCCCGGCTGCAGGCGCCACTTCTTGATGATCTTGGACTCGGGGATGGGCAGCACGCCGGTCTCGGAAGCCATGACCACGAAGTCATCTTCCGTAACGATGTAGCGCGCCGGGCGCAGGCCGTTGCGGTCGAGCGTGCCGCCGATGTGGCGGCCGTCGGTGAAGGCCATGGCGGCGGGGCCGTCCCAGGGTTCCATCATCGCGGCGTGGTATTCGTAGAAGGCGCGGCGGTTGTCGTCCATCAGCGTGTGGTTTTCCCAGGCTTCCGGGATCATCATCATCATCGCCTGGGCGAGCGGGTAGCCGGCCATCAGCAGCAGTTCGAGCGCGTTGTCGAAACAGGCGGTATCGGACTGGCCTTCATAGATCAGCGGGAACAGCTTCTTCAGGTCGTCGCCCAGCACGGCCGACTTCATGACGCCTTCGCGGGCGCGCATCCAGTTGAAGTTGCCCTTGACGGTGTTGATCTCGCCGTTGTGGGCGATCAGGCGGTACGGGTGGGCCAGCGGCCACTCGGGGAAGGTGTTCGTGGAGAAGCGCTGGTGCACGAGGGCCAGGGCGGAGACGCAGCGCTCGTCCTGAAGGTCCTTGTAATACACGCCGACCTGGTCGGCGAGCAGCAGGCCTTTGTAAACGATGGTGCGCGCCGACATCGACGGCACGAAGAATTCCTTGCCGTGCAGGAGGTTCAGCGCCTGGATCGCGTGGCCGGAAGCCTTGCGGATGACGTACAGCTTGCGCTCGAGGGCGTCGGTCACCATGATGTCGGCGCCGCGGCCGATGAAGATCTGGCGGATCACCGGCTCTTTCAGGCGCACGGTGGGTGACATCGGCATTTCAAAATCGACCGGCACGTCGCGCCAGCCCAGCACGACCTGGCCTTCGGCGTTGACCGCCCGCTCGATTTCCTGCTCGCAGGCGATGCGGGAAGCATGTTCCTTGGGCAGGAAGACCATGCCGACGCCGTACTCGCCGGGAGGCGGCAGGGTGACGCCCTGCTTGGCCATCTCTTCGCGGTAGTACTGGTCGGGGATCTGGATGAGAATGCCCGCGCCGTCGCCCATCAGGGGGTCGGCACCGACCGCGCCCCGGTGGTCGAGGTTCTTCAGGATCAGCAGACCCTGTTCAATGATGGAATGGCTTTTCTTGCCCTTGATGTGGGCAATGAAGCCGACGCCGCAGGCGTCGTGTTCGTTGGACGGGTCGTATAAACCTTGCGCGTGCATAGAGCTTCTCCGCTTGCTTTTTTAAATCGAATTGTGAGGATAGTGCAGTGCAATAGATAGTTCAACCGAAATAATTGGGGTCGGAGCAAAATAGCGAATTGCGGGCGATCAAAGCCCATTTTATTGGGGACAGAGTGAATCCGGCCGGAAAGCCGGGATGCATCGGCGTGGTGCGGGGAGACCGGCCGGAAATCAGGAATCGCGCGTTTCAGGCGCAGGCTTGGGCGGACGGCCGCGCTTTGCCGGTGCAACCCGCCTCGCCGTTTGCTTTTCGAGCGAACGCATGAACTGGTCGGAACCCAGCGGCCAGCCTTTGCGCAGCGCCTGGTCGAACAGGCTGATTTCGGCCTGGCTCATCCCGCTTTCCATGAGGCGCCGGTAACCCGCTTCCCTGTCGAACGGCGTGTTCCCAAGCTGCCAGTACAAGGGATGATCGGTAATCAGCGGGTCTTGCCGGATACCGGCGTGGTGGGCATAGCTCGACCAGCGGTACTGGCCGGGCTCGCCGCAGAGGCCGGCGCGAACCGGCGCGGATTCGAGGTAGCGGCAGCAATCGAGGAAATACCGGCCGGCGTCGACCAGCGTGGCGCGATACCTGCCCTGCCAGAGGGTGCCGGCACGGCCGTGCCTGGCGTTGAAATAAGGGACATACTGGCGGCCGAGCCACTGCATCATCTTTCCCAGGCCGGTGGCGTCGGACGGCGTAATCAGCATTTGCACCTGTCCCGGCAGCAGGACATAGGCGTGCAGCGCCACCCTGAACTGGCGGGAAGCCATCTTGAGCCAGCCGAGGAAGGCGGCATGGTCTTCCTCGTCGCGGAACGCGGACAGCGAATCCAGCGCGTCCAGGATGACGTGATGCGGATGGTCGGGGATGACGAGTCGGGGCAGGCGGGCCATGGAAACGGAGAATGGGAAGCGGCAGGTGGCGGGCGCCACTCTGCCCCCAATTTTATCGCATGGCTTGCCGGCCCGGAAAGGCCGGCGGCGGAAACCGCCGCGCTCCGTGACGGGCGGTCAAAGGCCGCCGCGGTTCCAGTCGACGTCGGGCTGCTGCCGGTTCTCGAAGGTGCGGACCACGAGCGAGCGCAGCTCGTTGAGCGGTCCGGCGTCCGCCAGCTCCACCTTTGCCACCGGCAGGCTGGCGTCCCAGTCTCCGTAGATGAAGCCGATCGGATGGCGATGGACGGTCACCGGCAGGACCATGAAGCTGCGCGCCGTCGGCAAGGCCTCGCGCCACCAGCGCGGCACCTTGTTGACGAAGGCCGGATCGCGGGCGTTCTCGACGAAGATCATCTTGTTGTTGGCCAGCGCGGCATGGAAGACGTCCGGCTGGTAGGCGTCGCTGAAGCTCATGCGGCGCATGACGTCTGCGCCGACGTCGCCGAACGACAGCCTGGCGATGTAGGCATGCTTTTCCCGGCTGCGCAGAAAGGCGATGGACCGGCTGAAGCCGAGGCCCTGGTGCACCGTTTCCAGCGCCATGCCGATCAGCTGGCTGAGCGTCGCGTTGGGCGCCGCGCCGCGCATGTCGTTGACGCCGCGAGTGAGGATCTGCACCGCATCGGCCGGCTTGCCGGAAGGCGGCAGCGGTTCTGCCTTGTCGTCGGTACGGCGGGAAGAACGCACCAGCACCGAGTTCTCCTCGGCGGCGTTGCGCTGGGCCGAATCGACGGCCAGCATGACCTGGCTGGCGTCCATGCCGAGCATGTCGGCGTATTGTCCGGCCAGCGACTGCAAGGCGGCCTGGGCGCTCCCGGTTTCGTCGCAGAGGGCGGTTGCGCAGGACGTCGACAGCGTCGAGATCGCCGACAGCCAGTCCGAATGCGCGAGCGGTTCGGCGACCGGGCGCGGCGGCAGGTCCTGCATGGTGTTCACCACCGTGGCGGGCAAGCCCCATTGGCGGGCGGCGTGCTGTCCAATGTCATGGAACAGGATACCGAGCACTTCCAGCGCCGCCGCGTCCTCGGTCATCTTCGCCTCGGTGATCAGGGCGTCGATGCGTTGCCAGCGGTCCGGCAGGTAGAAGGTCACCAGCATGCGTCCCAGCGAATGCAGCATCGCGCACACCACGGCTTCCTCGGCGTCGCGCGAGGGCGCGGACGAGGCTAGCTGGCGGCCGATATGGCCGGCGAGCACCGCCTTTTCCATTTCCGCGCGCGCGGCGGCGGAATCGGACGAAGCCGCCGAGAGGCCGTCGATCAGCTTGAGGCCGAGGGCAAGGTGGCCGATGGTTTCGGTGCCCAGCACGATGACCGCCTTGGAGACGGTATTGATGCCCTGGCCGAAGACCGAGTACATGGCGCTGTTGGCCAGGCGCAGAACCTTCTGCGTCAGGGCCGGGTCCTGCAGCACGGTCTTGGCCATGTTGAATTCGCGCGCCTCGTCGCCGCGCATGGCGCCGACGATGGTGCTGATCACCTTGGAAAAACCGGGAAGGTCGCCGCGCTGGCGGATGCGGGACCAGAGCAGCTCCATGGTGGCGGCGCCGGCGGCATTGGTGTTTGGATCGTCCTTGGTCATGTATTACCGGATCTCGACGGGTTCGACGTCCGGCACTCCAGGTTTGAGAAGCTGAATGATGTCATTGGGCACGAGGGGCCGGCCGGTGAGGTAACCCTGCACCAGGTTGCAGCCTTGCTGCGCGAGGAAGTCGAGCTGTTCCTCGTTTTCGACGCCTTCGGCGACGGTATTGAGGTTGAGGTGGTTGGCCAGGCTGAGCACGACGTTGCAGATCGCGACATCCTTGACCGAGGCCGGCAGGTCCTTGATGAAGGCGCGGTCGATCTTGAGCGTGGCGATCGGGAAGCGCTTGAGATAGGCCAGCGACGAGTAGCCGGTGCCGAAATCGTCGATGGCGATGCGCACGTTCCGCGACAGCATCGCGCTGAGCAGGTGCTCCGCATGTTCCGGGTCGGACATGAGGATGCCTTCGGTGATCTCGAGCAGGAGCTGGTGCGCCTTCAGGCCGGACAGGTTGATGGCCTCGTCGACGATGTCCAGGAACTGGTCGTTGCGGAACTGCCGCGGACTGACGTTGACCGACACGTACAGCGGGCGGCCGGCGATGGCCTCGAACTGCTTGATCTGCACGCACGCCGACTTCAGCGCCCAGGCGCCGAGCAGGTTGATCAGGCCGTTGTTCTCGGCCATGGGAATGAACTGCATCGGCGGCACCATGCCGAGGCCGGGGCGGCTCCAGCGCATCAGCGCCTCGAAGCCCATGATCTGCCGGCTGCGCGCATCGACGATGGGCTGGTATTGCAGCGAGAACTCGCCGTCGCGGACCGCCTGGAACATGGCGGCCTCCATCGACACGTCATGCTCGGGCTGGGTGAATTTTTCCTGGCTGTAGACCACGCAGCGCGCCTTGCCGGTCTCCTTGGCGCGGTACATCGCGGTATCGGCATGCGCCAGCAGCTTGACCTCGCTGTCGCCGTGTTCGGGGAACACCGCCGCGCCGATCGAGGTGCCGACGTAGAGGCTCTGCCCCTGGATCTCGAAGGGCAGCTGGATCATGGAAATCATGCGGCGCCCGACCATCTGGATCTCGGCTTCCGACACCGCGCCGGGCAGGACCGCGACGAATTCGTCGCCGCCCACGCGCGCCAGGGTATCGACATCGCGCAGGGTATCGGCGAAGCGGCTCGCCGCCACCCGCAGCAAGGCGTCGCCCACCGGGTGGCCGAGCGCATCGTTGACCTTCTTGAAGCCGTCGAGGTCCAGCACCAGCACCGCGAAGCCGCGGCCGGTGCGGCGCGCCTGCGCGATCGCCATGCGGATCCGGTCGGACAGCAGGGAACGGTTGGGCAATCCGGTCAATGCATCATGCGTCGCCATGTGGCGCAGGCGCTCCTCGGTCGCCTGCTGGCTCGAGATGTCGCGCCCGACCGCGAGAAGCTCGGCGCTGCCGTCTTCGTTGGCACAGGCCATGAACTGGATTTCCATCCACAAGGTCTGGCTGGCGGCGAGAATGCGGATGTTGATGCGATGCGGGCTGGGGAAGGACGCCGCCTGGGTGAGGGCCAGCGCAATCGCGGAATGGTCGGCCGGCAGGACGATGCTGCTGAAGGGTTTCCCGGCCAGGTCGGCATCCTTGCCGAGCAGGTCGAGGGTGCGCCGGCTCGCGGACAGGATCTGCCCGTCGTCGCTCAACCGGAAGACGATGTCCCCGGCGGCCTCCATGAGGCTGTCGATCTGCGTTTTGACGGCATCCTGGCGATCGCGGCGTAAGGAAAACATGTTGGTATTCTTAGTTTTCGGAAGCCGGCTGAAGGCCATCCGTCAAGGGTCGCGCAACTGCGACTTGCTATAAATCAAAAACCACAAGCCATCTTAGTGCAGAAATTGCTGCGATTGCAAAGAGAAAAAAGAGGGAAAAACACCTGTCCATTCAATTGAAGGCATTTTTGTCTCTTCTCTTCCAGCGAATGTTCAGCTTTGGAACAAGTTGGCCAAGCCGATTGCCAAGGTGGCAAGCCGGGAGGCGCAAAAAAACCCGACGCATGGCCGGGTTTTTTCATTCAGGTGCGGTAGCGTGCGTTGGCGAACCGGACGCCCTGGCAAGCGATCAGAACGGAATGTCGTCGTCCATGTCGCTGAAGTTGGGTGCCGGGCGCGAAGCCGGCGCGGCGCGCGACGCGCCCGCATTGCCGCCGCCCGAGCTTTGGCGAGGCGCGGGTGCGCTGCTGCCGTAGTCGTCATCCATGGGCGCGCCGCCCATGCCGCCGCCCATGCCCTGGCGGCTGCCCAGCATCTGCATCGTGTCGGCGATGATCTCGGTGGTGTAGCGCTCGACGCCATCCTTGTCGGTCCACTTGCGGGTCTGCAGGCGGCCTTCGACGTAGACTTGCGAACCCTTCTTCAGGTACTGGCCGGCGATCTCGGCGAGCTTGCGGTAGAAGGTGATGCGGTGCCATTCGGTCAGTTCCTTCTTTTCGCCGCTGTTCTTGTCCTTCCAGCTTTCCGTGGTTGCCACCGCGACGTTGGTCACGGCCTCGCCGTTGGCCATGTAGCGGGTTTCGGGATCGCGACCCAGGTTGCCGACGATGATGACCTTGTTGACCGATGCCATGTGTTTCTCCTAATGCTGAACTCGAATGATGGTGTGCGATGGGGAGGCGCCGCCTGCGACGGGATGGCGGTCAGGCCCGCGCCCCGCCTGGCTGGGTGGCGCCGCGGCGCGGCAGGTTCCTCATGCTGGCTGCCATTATAAGCCACACCAGCGTCACCGCAGCGCACACGGCGAACACGGCGTAGCCGCCGACATGCTGGTTGAGCCAGCCGCCGAGCGCGCCGCCGCAGAACAGGCCGAGGGCCTGCAGGGTGTTGTACACGCCGAGCGCCGAGCCCTTCGCCGCCGGCGGCGCGATGCGCGACACCAGCGAAGGCTGGGACGCCTCCAGGATGTTGAACGCGACGAAGAAGGCCAGCAGCAGCCCGGCCAGGAACAGCCAGTGCCCGGGCGCATGCAGGAAGACGAAGAAGCCGGCCTGTACCGCCAGCATCAGGCCGATCGCGCCGAGGAAGACCTGCTTCATCTTGCCCTGCTTCTCGCCGACGAACACCGGCGGCAGCATGAGGATGAAGGATGCCAGAACCACCGGCAGGTAGATCTTCCAGTGGTCGGCCACCGGGATCCCAGCGAATTTGACCAGGGCCTGCGGCACCACCACGAACATCGCCATCTGCGACAGGTGCAGCACGAACACGCCATAGTTCAGCCGCATGAGCTCCTTGTCGCGCAGCACCGCGCTGAACGGCACCTTGGGCAGGGCGACCATGCGCGGCGCCGGCGGCACCACGTAGGCCACCACCAGGATTGCCAGCAGCGACAGCACGCCGGTCAGGCCGAAGATACCGCCCATGCCGATCACCCGGTACAGCAGCGGCGCGGCGATGAGGGACACGGCGAAGGTGATGCCGATCGATCCGCCGACCATGGCCATCGCCTTGGTGCGGTGCTCCTCGCGGGTAGCGTCGGCGATGAAGGCGGTGACCGCGGCGGAGATCGCGCCGGCGCCCTGCACCGCGCGCCCGACGATGACCCATTCCAGGGTGGACGCGAAGGCGGCGATGAACGACCCGAGCGCAAACAGCAGCAGCCCCGCGATGATGACCGGCTTGCGGCCGAAGCGGTCGGATGCCGCGCCGAAGGGAATCTGCCCGAAGGACTGCGTCAGGCCATACATGCCCATGGCCAGGCCGATCAGCGTGGCGTTGTCGCCGCCGGGCATGGAACGCGCATGCACGGCGAAGACGGGAAGGATGAGGAACATGCCCAGCATGCGCAGGGCGAAGATGGAGGCCAGCGAGGCGCTCGAGCGCACCTCCTGGGGTGTCATGCGGGTGCTTGGCTCGATGGGAACGGTGGTGGACATGCCAGTTTGGACAGACGATCTCGGCCGGACGCGACCGACTTCAAAACCCGTTATAGTATCAGGTTGACCGAATCAAACCCCAAGATACCCATCGTTCATGGAAGAAATACGCATTCGCGGCGCCCGTACGCACAACCTCAAGAACATCAGCCTTGAGTTGCCCCGGAACAAGCTCATCGTCATCACCGGGCTGTCCGGTTCCGGCAAATCCTCCCTCGCCTTCGACACCCTGTACGCGGAGGGACAGCGCCGCTACGTCGAGTCGCTGTCGGCCTACGCCCGCCAGTTCCTGCAATTGATGGAAAAGCCGGACGTGGACCTGATCGAGGGCCTTTCCCCGGCTATTTCCATCGAGCAAAAAGCCACCTCGCACAACCCCCGTTCCACCGTGGGCACCGTGACGGAAATCCACGATTACCTGCGTCTTCTGTATGCGCGGGTCGGCACGCCGTATTGCCCCAACCATCCGGAGAATCCCTTGTCGGCGCAGTCGGTGTCGCAGATGGTGGACGCGGTGCTGGCCATGCCCGAAGACACCAAGCTGATGATCCTCGCGCCGGTGGTGGCGAACCGCAAGGGCGAGCATGCCGACCTGTTCGAGGAAATGCAGGCCCAGGGCTTCATCCGCTTCCGCATCCAGAGCGGCACCGGCGACGCCAAGACCTACGAGGTCGACGACCTGCCCAAGCTGAAGAAAGCCGAGAAGCACACCATCGACGTGGTGGTCGACCGCCTGAAGGTGAAGCCGGACGCCAAGCAGCGCCTCGCCGAAAGCTTCGAGACCGCCCTGCGCCTCGCGGACGGCCGCGCCATCGCGCTCGAAATGGACACCGGCAAGGAACAGCTTTTCTCGAACAAGTTCGCCTGCCCGATCTGCGGCTACTCGCTGCAGGAACTCGAGCCGCGCCTGTTCTCGTTCAACAACCCGATGGGCGCCTGCCCGGAGTGCGACGGCCTGGGGCACATCGAGTTCTTCGATCCCAAGCGCATCGTCGCCTTTCCCAACCTTTCGCTCGCCAGCGGCGCGATCAAGGGCTGGGACCGGCGCAACCAGTTCTACTTCCAGATGCTGTCGAACCTGGCGGAACACTACGAGTTCGACCTGGACACGCCCTTCGAGGAACTGCCGGAACAGGCGCGGCAGGTGATCCTGCACGGCTCCGGCCGGCAGACCATTCCCTTCACCTACATCAACGAGCGCGGCCGCGCCATGGTGCGCCAGCATACCTTCGAAGGCGTGGTGAACAATCTGCAGCGCCGCTACCGCGAAACCGACTCGATGGCGGTCAAGGAAGAACTGGCGAAGTTCATCAATCAGAAGGCTTGCCCGCAATGCGAGGGCGCGCGCCTGCGCGTCGAAGCGCGCAACGTCAAGGTCGGCACCGGCAAGCAGGAACGCTCCATCCATGAAGTGGCGACCACGCCGCTGCGCGAGACACTCGCCTTCTTCGAGAAGCTCAAGCTGACCGGCGCCAAGCGCGAGATCGCCGACCGCATCATCAAGGAAATCGTCTCCCGACTGAAATTCCTGAACAACGTCGGCCTCGACTACCTGTCGCTGGAACGCAGCGCCGACACGCTGTCGGGCGGCGAGGCGCAGCGCATCCGCCTCGCCTCGCAGATCGGTTCCGGCCTCACCGGCGTGATGTACGTGCTCGACGAGCCCTCCATCGGCCTGCACCAGCGCGACAACGACCGCCTCATCAACACCCTCAAGCACCTGCGCGACATCGGCAACAGCGTGCTGGTGGTGGAACACGACGAAGACGCGATCCGCTGCGCCGACTACATCGTCGACATGGGCATCGGCGCCGGCGTGCACGGCGGCGAAGTCATCGCCAAGGGCCCGCTGGACGACATCCTCAAGCACAAGAAATCGCTGACGGCGAAGTACCTGAACGGCACGCTGGCGATCCACGTGCCGAAGAAACGTACCGCGCCCGATGCCGAGCGCCGCCTCGTGATCACCGGCGCGACCGGCAACAACCTGCGCAACGTCACGATGGACCTGCCGGTCGGCCTCCTGACCTGCGTGACCGGCGTGTCCGGTTCGGGCAAGTCGACGCTGGTGAACGACACGCTCTACCACGCCGCCTCGCGCCACCTGTACGGCTCGCAGGCCGAACCCGCGCCCTACGAAACGATTTCCGGCCTCGAGCATTTCGACAAGGTGATCAACGTCGACCAGGCGCCCATCGGCCGCACGCCCCGCTCCAACCCGGCGACCTACACCGGCGTGTTCACGCCCATCCGCGATCTGTTCGCCACGGTGCCGACCTCCAAGGAACGCGGCTACAGCGCCGGACGCTTCTCCTTCAACGTCAAGGGCGGCCGCTGCGAAGCCTGCCAGGGCGACGGCGTGATCAAAGTCGAGATGCACTTCCTTCCCGACGTCTACGTGCCTTGCGACGTCTGCCACGGCAAGCGCTACAACCGCGAGACGCTCGAAGTGCACTACAAGGGCAAGAGCATCCACGAAGTCCTGGAAATGACCGTCGAAGAGGCGCACGAATTCTTTAAGCCGGTACCGGTCGTGGCGCGCAAGCTGCAGACCCTGCTCGACGTGGGCCTGGGTTACATCCGCCTCGGCCAGAGCGCGACCACGCTGTCGGGTGGCGAAGCGCAGCGCGTCAAGCTCTCGCTCGAACTCTCCAAGCGCGACACGGGACGCACGCTCTATATCCTCGACGAGCCGACCACCGGCTTGCACTTCCACGACATCGACCTGCTGCTGAAGGTGATCCACCGCCTGCGCGACCAGGGGAATACCGTGGTGATCATCGAGCACAACCTCGACGTCATCAAGACGGCCGACTGGCTCGTCGACCTTGGACCGGAAGGCGGCGCGGGCGGCGGCCAGATCATTGCCGCCGGCACGCCGGAAGACGTGGCGAAGAGCCCGCTCAGCCACACCGGCAAGTATCTCGCGCCGATGCTCGCCACGAAGAAGAAGTAAGCCGCATGGCCAGGCATCTCGTCATTACCGGGAAAGTGCAAGGCGTGGGATATCGCGCTTCGTTCGAATCCGAGGCGCGGCGGCTGGGGTTGTGGGGATGGGTGCGCAACCGGACGGACGGCTCGGTGGAAGCGATGGTGGATGGCGAGGCCCGGGCGCTTGAAGCGATTCTCGCGTGGGCGCGGCGCGGGCCGGCTTCTGCACGGGTGGATGACGTGGTAGTGGAGGAAGTCGGCGACGCGGGTATCACGCCTGGGCGGTTTGATGTGGTGGCGACTGGGTAAAAGGTCGCTTCTCCTCCAGCGCGCTTAGCTCCCCCTCTTTCAGGGCGCTTAGCTCCCTCCCTTTCAAGAGGAGGGTTGGGGTGAGGATGGGGTTCCGGCGCGAGCAAAGGACAGCGTTGATATAACCGGCGAACTTAATGCTGTTCTTTAGGTGCGGCCGACCCCCATCCCCACCCTAACCCTCCCCTTGAAGGGGAGGGAATGCGGCTCGCCTTCGGCATTGCGCTCATAAGGTCGCGGGAGTTACTCCAACCCCCGCAACGGATGCGCATGCCCCGGCCACGGGCTGTCAAAGAACCCCGCCACCATCTCCGGCGTCACCTCCTCCACCGACCCTGGATTCCACCTCGGCGCATTATCTTTATCCACCACCAGCGCCCGCACGCCCTCCAGCACTTCGCCATGCTCGAAGGTACGCCTGACCAGCGTACGCTCCACCCGCAAGCACTCCGCGAGCGACATCGACGCGCCGCGCCGCAATTGCTCCAGCGTCACGCACATCATCAGCGGCGAGCGCTTGCGCATGATGTCCAGCGTCCTCTGCGCGAAGGGATCGTCATCGCCGGCCAGCGAGGCCATGATGTCCGCCACGGTATCAAAGGCGAAATGCCGGTCGATGCGCTCGCGTTGCGCGGCAAGGATGCCCTTGCCGGCAGCGCCGGCTTCCCGATGCGGCGCGGCGAATTCGCGAAGGGCCGCGCGGATGTCGGACGCGTTCGTGCCGTCCAGCAACTCCATCATTGCCGGCAGCCGGTCGGAGGGAACGAAGACATCGGCGAGTCCCGCCGCAATGGCGTCGGCCGCGCCGATGGTTTCGCCGGTCACGCCGAGATAGGTGCCGATCTGCCCCGGCGCGCGCGACAGGAAGTAGCCGCCGCCGACATCGGGAAACAGGCCGATGTTGACTTCAGGCATGGCGATCTTGCTGCGCTCGGTGACGATGCGCAGGCGGTTCGCCTCGCCGCCTTCCGCCACGCCCATGCCGCCGCCCATGACGATGCCGTCCATGATGGCGACATAAGGCTTGGGATAATGATGGATCAGGTGGTTGAGGGAATACTCTTCGGTGAAGAAGTCTTCCAGCAGCGCGCTGCCGCCCTGCGGCGTCTTCGTGCCGGCGTCGTGGAAGAAGCGGATGTCGCCACCGGCGCAGAGCGCGCGTTCGCTGGTGCTGCGGATCACGACGGCCTGCACGCCGGCGTCGTCGCGCCAGGCCAGCAGCGCGGCGGTGATCGCGCGGACCATGTCGAGCGACAGGGAGTTCAGCGCCTTGGGGCGGTCGAGGATGATGTGGGCAATGCGGTTCTTGATCTCGGTCTTGACGAATGCGGACATGGGAAGTTTCTGGAGATGGCGACACGCAATTTTAAAGTGCAAACAAAAAGGGCGCATCGCTGCGCCCTTGATGGATGACTGCCTTGGTGGATCAGGCGGGAACCTGGGTGTCCGGCATGCGCTTGAGCGTCTCACGCTGGTGGTTCTGCAGCTTGTCCTTGTATTTGATGACCTGACGGTCGAGCTTGTCGATCAGGGCATCGATCGCGGCGTAGAGGTCTTCCGCGATGCTTTCGACGTGGATGGTGTTGCCACGCAGTCGAAGGTTGATTTCGGCTTTCTGCCGCTTTTCTTTCTCGGGGAGCTTTTCGACGGCCAGGATGACCGCCACATCAATGACATGATCGAAATGCCTTTTGATTCGCTCCAGCTTGGCCTGCACGTACTCGCGAATGGCGGGGGTCAGTTCGAGGTGATGTCCACTGATTGTCAGATTCATACAGCGCTCCTATATGGGCGTCGCCGGCGGTTCGCGACGTGTCGCCGATGCGGTCAGAACCACGCCGGGAACACGGCAACAACAACACAAAACTACAGGGATTTGCGGAGATTGACAGGAGGAATCTTCAGGGCTTCCCGGTACTTGGCGACCGTGCGTCGCGCGACGACCATGCCTTGTTCCCCCAGCATATCCGCGATCTTGCTATCCGAAAATGGATTCTTGGGGTCTTCAGCTCCTATGAGTTGTTTGATCAGCGCCCGGATCGCGGTGGAGGAGGCTTCTCCTCCTGCTTCCGTGGCGACATGGCTACCGAAGAAGTACTTCAACTCGAACATGCCGTGGGGTGTCAGCATGTATTTCTGAGTTGTTACACGAGAAATTGTGCTCTCGTGTAATCCCAGTGTATCAGCAATTTCGCGCAACACAAGGGGGCGCATGGCGACCGCGCCGTGGGTGAAAAAATTGCGCTGGCGGTCGACGATAGCCTGCGCCACGCGCAGGATGGTGTCGAAGCGCTGGCGCATGTTCTTGATCAGCCACTTGGCTTCCTGGAGCTGGGAAGAGAGCGAGCCCTCACCCTTGTTCTGCTTGAGGATGGTGGCGTACAGCGCGTTGACCCGCAGGCGCGGCATGACGTCATGGTTGAGCATGACCTGCCAGCCGTTCTTGGTGCGCTTGACGATGACGTCGGGAACGACGAAGTCCGAGGCATCGGAGGCATAGGCCGCGCCGGGATGCGGGTTGCAGCGCTTGATGATCACCTGCGCCTCGCGCAGGTCTTCGTCGTCGCAGTCCAGCGCCTTCTTGAGCTTGTTGAAGTCGCGCTGGGCGAACAGGGTGAGATGCTTTTCGACGATGTCCAGCGCTCGGCGGCGCGTGACCAGCGCCACCTTGGGCATGCGCCGGATCTGCAGCGAGAGGCACTCCGAGGCATTGCGCGCGCCCACGCCGGCCGGCTCGAAGCTTTGCACCAGCTTCAGCGCCACCTGCAGTTCGTCGAGGTCGATCTCCAGCTCCTCCGGCAGGCGGGCATGGATTTCCTCGATCGGCTCTTCGAGGTAGCCATTGTCGTCGAGCGCGTCGACGATCAGTTCCACCAGTGCGCGGTCGCGCTGGCCGCGCACCGTCAGCCGCATCTGTTCGAGCAGGTGTTCGCGCAGCGTGGTTTCGTGGGCTTCGAGCTGGGGCCGGGCATCGTCGTCCTCGGGCGCCTTGGAGGTGCGCGCGACATCGTCGAAGCTCCATTCGCCCTCGCTCGCGCTGCCCGCCTCGCCATCGCCGCCATTCTCGAAATTGCCGCCCTCCTCGCCGCCTTCCGGTGCGGAGGAAGCGGACTCCTGGGCAGGCGCTTCCGACGGCGCCGACGAAGGCGTGATCGCGCCGTCCGCCAGCAGGCGCACCGAGTTGTCGAGGGGATCGTCCACGCGTTCCAGCATGGGATTGTCGGACAGGATCTGTTCCAGCTCCTGGTGCAGCTCGAGCGTCGACAGTTGCAGGAGCCGGATCGACTGCTGCAACTGCGGCGTCAGCGCAAGGTGTTGCGATATGCGAAGTTGGAGAGTCTGTTTCATGACGTCATGTCTTCCCTACATCCGGAAGTGTTCACCGAGGTACACGCGCCGCACGGATTCGTTGGCGATGATGTCGTCCGGCCGGCCGCTCGCCAGCACCGAGCCCTGGTTGATGATATAGGCCCGGTCGCAGATGCCCAGGGTTTCGCGCACGTTGTGGTCGGTGATCAGCACGCCGATGCCGCGTTCCTTCAGGAAGCGCACGATGCGCTGGATCTCGATGACCGCGATCGGGTCCACGCCGGCGAAGGGTTCGTCGAGCAGCACGAAGCGCGGATTGGTGGCGAGCGCGCGGGCGATCTCCACGCGGCGGCGTTCGCCGCCCGACAGGGACAGCGCCTGGTTTTCGCGCAGCTTCTCGATCTGCAGCTCGGACAGCAGGGTGTTGAGGCGCTTCTCGATGTCGGACGAGGAAATCGGCTTGTCGTCGACCCGCTGCAGTTCGAGCACCGCGCGGATGTTGTCCGCGACCGTGAGCTTGCGGAACACCGAGGCTTCCTGCGGCAGGTAGGACAGCCCGAGCGTGGCCCGCCTGTGGATGGGCAGGCGCGAGATCGGCACGTCGTTGAGGTGGATCTCGCCGGCATCGGACGGCACCAGGCCGACGATCATGTAGAACGAGGTCGTCTTGCCCGCGCCGTTCGGCCCGAGGAGGCCGACCACTTCGCCGCACTCCACTTCGAGCGAGACGTCCTGCACCACCTGGCGCGCGCCGTAGCTCTTCTGCAATCCCCGTGCGACTAGGGTGCTCTTCATTGCTTGTCCTTCTGCTCGCCTGGCTTGGCTTCGGTTCTCGGCTGGATCACGGCCTTGATCCTGCCGCCGCCCGGCTTGCTGCTGCCATTGGCGGTGTTGTTGACGGAAAAGAATTCGGCCCGGCTGTCGTAGGAAATGAATTCGCCCTCGACCTCGTCGGTGGGCCGGGTGCCTTCCAGGCGGCGCATCTTGGCTTTCGAAAACAGCTTCACCAGTTCCGCGCGGCCGTCGTACTCGATGCGTTCGGCCTGGCCTTCCACCCACTGGTCGCCCGGGCCATCGCGCTTTTGCCGGAACGTCGCCAGCCCGCCCTGCGGCGCGAGCAGGGTGGCGTGCTGGTAGCCCGCCGGGTCCTGGGTCACGATCAGCTTGTTGGCCCGCATGATCAGGGTGCCGCGCGTGAGGATCACGTTGCCGGTGAAGGTGTTGATCTGCTTCACGTCGTCGTAGGCCATCTGGTCCGCTTCGATGTTGGTCGGTTTTTGAGAGTCTGCTTTCTCGGCGCGGACGCTGACGGCGGCGGTGGCGGTCAGCAGGGCCAGAAGGAAGGAGACGAAAAGTTTCATGGACATTCCCGGATAAGCAGTATTACCTGATTTGGCGCGTCGCAGGTTGATACGTGCCATGGACATTGTTGAGGAGCCGGAGCTCGCGGGTGGCATTGTTGGCGACCATGCCCACGCCGTTCAGCACCGCTTCCCCCGAGGTAATGACCACCGGCTTGTCGGTCTTCATCACGTCGTCGTCGGGCAGCACCAGAAGGTAGTCGGAACGCAACTGCAGGGGCCGGCCGTCGGCGGTGGCGGGGCGGTCCATCTGCACGTGGTCGTACATGTGCACTTCGCTGTTGTCGTTGCTCACGTGCGCGCGGTCCGAGCGGATGCTCATCGGCGAAGCGGACTTGCCGGTGGTGCGGATGACGGGATTGCGGATGTCGTAGGAGTCGTCCCGCGGATTGTGCGTCAGGCGTTCGCCGGCGAAATGGTATTGCGCCCGGCCGTCCGGCGCGAGCTTCACGTAGCTGAACTTGTCGATGTAGAAATCCGGCTCGACCCGGACTTTGTCGGGTGTCGCCTCGCCGGCCGAGCGGCGCAGGACTTCGAGCAGCCAGAAGCTGCCCAGTGCCAGGGCGATCACGGGCGCCAGAAGCAAGAGGAACCGGATGATGCGGGTCGATTCGTTCATGCCAGGTAGGGCGCGAGCGCCTTGTCGTAGTTGCCCTGGGCGCGCAGGATGAAGTCGCACAACTCCCGCGCCGCGCCCTTGCCGCCCGCGGCCTGGGTGACGTAATGCACCCGGCTCTTCACTTCGGGATGGGCGTTGGGCACGCTGGCCGCGAAGCCCGCGCGCAGGAGGATGGGCAGGTCGATCACGTCGTCGCCGACGAAGCCGGATTCCGCGGCGGCAATGCCAGTGTCGGACAGCAAGGTCTCGAAGGCGGCCTTCTTGTCGTGCACGCCCTGGTAAAGGTGGGCGATGCCGAGGTCGGCGGCGCGCCTGGCCACGAGTTCGGACTTGCGCGCGCTGATGATGGCCGTGGCCACGCCGGATTGCTGCAGCAGCTTGATGCCGTGGCCGTCGAGCACGTTGAAGGTTTTGATCAGCTCGCCCTGGGCGCCATAGTGCAGGCTGCCGTCGGTGAGGATGCCATCGACGTCGAAGATCATCAGGCGCAGGCGCGCGGCCCGTTCGATTGCGCTGGCGTCCATCAGATCACCTTGGCGCGCGTAAGGTCGTGGATGTGCAGGGCGCCGACCAGCTTTCCGTCGCCATCCGCGACCAGCAGCTGGTTGATGCGGAACTGCTCCATGATTTCCACCGCCTCGACCGCGAGCTGGTCGGGGTGGATGGTGCGGGGGTTGGCGTGCATCACGTCGGCGATGCGGACCCGGGTGAAGTCCTGCACGGTTTCGAGCAGGCGGCGCAGGTCGCCGTCGGTGAAAATTCCGGTGACGCGGAAGCCGTCGTCCACCACGGCGGTCATGGCCATGCCCTTGCGGCTAATTTCGCCGAGCGCCTGCGGCAGGCTGGTCTCGGCCTTGACCGCCGGAATCGCGTCGCCCTTGCGCATGACGTCGCGCACGTGGGTCAGCAGGCGCCGGCCCAGCGCGCCGCCCGGATGCGAGCGGGCGAAGTCTTCCTCGCGGAAACCGCGGGCGTCGAGCAGGGCGACCGCGAGCGCGTCGCCGAGCGCCAGGGTGGCGGTGCTGCTGGCGGTCGGCGCGAGGTTGAGCGGGCAGGCTTCCTTGTCGACATGCACGTTGAGATGGATGTCGGCAAGCTGGCCGAGGCTGGACGCCGGATTGCCGGTCATGGCGATCAGCCTGGCGCCCATGCGCTTGACGATAGGAATGATGGACAGGAATTCCGCGGCTTCCCCGGAATAGGAAATCGCGATCATGGCGTCGTTTTCGGTGATCATGCCCAGGTCGCCGTGCAGCGCCTCGGCGGCATGGACGAACAGCGCCGGCGTGCCGGTCGAGGCCAGGGTGGAAGCGATCTTGCGGGCGATGTGGCCCGACTTGCCGATGCCGGAAACGACCACCCGGCCGCTGCAGTCCAGCAGCGTGGCGACGGCGCGGGCGAAGGCTTCGCCCTCGTCGCTTTCGAGCCGCTGCTGCAGGGCGAGGATGGCATCCGCCTCGATGCGCAGCGTCTCGGCCGCGAGCGCGCGGGCGCGCGTCAGCGTGGTTGAATCAAAAACTTTCGGCAGGCTTTTTGCATGGGGTACACTCATGCGGGAAGTATAAACGAAGTTGGAAAGCAAAAAATCTGCCAGTGGTAACAAAAACCGCGGCTTTGACCACACTCAACCCACCGGCAATCGGGTCTTGTCTTTGCACGAAGCATGTTCTCTCCGCTTGAACTAACCCTACTTCTCCTGTTGGCCGCGGTTCTGGGCGTCGTGGCCTTCCGCATGCTGCACCTGCCGCCGATGCTCGGCTACCTGGCGGTCGGCATCGTCATCGGTCCCTTCGGCCTGGGACTGGCGGAACAGAACGCCACCACCCACATCCTGGGCGAGTTCGGCGTGGTCTTCCTGATGTTTTCGATCGGCCTGGAGTTCTCCCTGCCCAAGCTGTCCGCCATGCGCAAGACGGTATTCGGGCTGGGGATGGCGCAGGTGCTGCTTACCATCGGCGTCACCATGGTATTCGGCTGGAGCACGGCCTGGCTGCTGCCGCAGCTGGTCGACATCAGCTGGCGGGCGGCCTTCGCGCTCGGCGGCGCGCTCGCCATGTCGTCCACCGCCATCGTTTCCAAGATGCTGACCGAGCGCCTGGAACTCGAAAGCGAGCATGGCCGGCGCATCATCGGCATCCTGCTGTTCCAGGACTTGGCGGTGGTGCCGCTGCTGATCCTGGTGCCGGCACTGGCCAACAAGTCGGGCGACCTGATGGCGACGCTAGCGCTGGCGTCCATGAAGGCGGTGATCGTGCTGGTGCTGCTGCTGGTCATCGGCCAGCAGCTCATGCGCACCTGGTTCCATATCGTGGTCAAGCGGCGTTCGCAGGAGCTGTTCATGCTGAACCTGCTGCTCATCACCCTGGGCGCGGCCTGGATCACCGAGCTTGCCGGGCTGTCCATGGCGCTGGGCGCCTTCGTCGCCGGCATGCTGATTTCCGAGACCGAATACAAGCACCAGGTGGAAGAAGACATCAAGCCCTTCCGCGACGTGCTGCTCGGCCTGTTCTTCATCACCATCGGCATGCTGCTCAACCTCAAGCTCATGGTGCACAACGGCTGGCTGGTGCTGCTGCTGCTCGCCGGGCCGGTGCTGCTCAAGTTCGGCATCATCGCCGGCCTGGCCCGGCTGTTCGGCGCTTCCACCGGCGTGGCGCTGCGCACCGGCCTGGCGCTGGCGCAGGCAGGCGAATTCGGCTTCGTGCTGCTCAACCAGGCCGGCGGCCTGCAGCTCATGGATCCGATGGTCATCCAGCTCATCCTCGCGTCCATGGTGCTGTCCATGCTGCTGGCGCCGTTCATCATCGAGAAGTCGGACGCCATCGTGCTCAAGCTGTCGGCCAACGAGTGGATGATGCAATCGCTCGCCCTCACGCAGATCGCGACGCGCACCATGACCACCCAGAAGCACGTCATCATCGCCGGCTTCGGCCGCAGCGGCCAGAACCTGGGACGGCTGCTGGAAGAAGAAGGCATCGCCTACCATGCGCTCGACCTCGACCCCGACCGGGTGCGGGAAGCGCAGGCCGCCGGCGCGAACGTGTCGTTCGGCGATGCGGCGCGCCGCGAAAGCCTGGTGGCCGCCGGCATCCACCGCGCCTCGGCGCTGGTCGTGACCTACGCCAGCACGCCGTCCGCGCTCAAGGTGCTGCATTTCGCCCACGAGCTTGCCCCCACCCTGCCCGTGATCGTGCGCAGCCACGACGACACCGACCTCGACAAGCTGCGCAGCGCGGGCGCGGCCGAGGTGGTACCCGAGGCGATCGAAGGCAGCCTGATGCTGGCGTCCCACGCGATGGTGATGCTGGGCGTGCCGCTGCGGCGCGTGGTGCACCGGGTGCAGGCGGCGCGCGACGAGCGCTATGCCTCCTTGCGCGGCTACTTCCACGGCGTGGGCGACGCGCCCGACGACGCCGAGCACCTGCATGTGCGCCTGCATTCCGTGGTGCTCAACGAGGGCGCCCGGGCCATCGGCAGGACCCTCGAATCGCTGAAGCTCGCGGAACTTGGCGCGGAAGTCACGATCCTCCGGCGCGGCAAGGCCCGCATCGACCTGAGGCCCGGCGTGGCATTGCAGGAGGGCGACATTGTGGTCCTGCGCGGCGCGACCGACGGCGTGGCTAGGGCGGAAGCGCGCCTGCTGAAGTCCTGAACCGGGAACGGCGCCAGAGCCCCCGGGCCGGAAGCGCGAGAACGCCGAACGCGACTTCTCGCTACAATGGTCGCCGCCCGTCCGCCTGAAAGCTTTCCATGCAAGTGTTTGAACGCATCCTCGGTATCATCCTTCCCGTCTTCATCATCATCGCCCTCGGCTACGTCTACGGCCGCGTCCGCGGCAAGTCCGTCAAGCCGGACATGATCTCGGTGAACAAGGTGAGCATGGATGTGCTGTGCCCGCTGCTCGTCTTTACCGCGCTGGCGGCGAAGGAATTCGATCTCGTCCAGAATGGCATGCTGATCGTGGCAGGCATCCTCATCTCCCTCGGTTCCGGCCTGATCGCCTGGCCGGTCGCGCGCATGCTGGGTTACGATCCGCGCAGCTTCGTGCCGCCCATGATGTATAACAATTGCGGCAACATGGGCCTGCCGCTGGCCGTGCTGGCCTTCGGCCCCACCGGGCTCTCCGCCGCAGTCGCCCTGTTCATGGCGAGCAACCTGATTTATTTTTCGGTGGGGATCAAGCTCATCGAGAGCGGACGCAACCAGCACACGCCGGTGTGGCGGTTCCTGCTCAGCCCGATGATGATCGCCATGGCCATCGGCATGGTCTTCGCCATCTTCCACATCGTCCTGCCGGTGCCGCTGATGCAGGCCTTGAAGATGCTGGGCGATGCCTGCATTCCCATCATGCTTTTCTCGCTCGGCGTGCGCATGCTCGACGTCAACCTCAAGAGCTGGCACATCGGACTCGTGGGCGCGGTGGTGTGCCCGCTGGCCGGGCTGGTCGTGGCCTGGCTGCTCGACCTGGCGCTGACGCTGTCCCCCGATCAGCGCGGACAGATGTACCTGTTTGCGTCGCTGCCGCCGGCGGTGTTCTGCTTCATGATCGCCGAGCGGTACAAGCAGGAGCCGGACAAGGTGGCGTCGATCGTGTTGCTGGGGAACCTGGCGGCGCTGGGGTTCGTGCCGCTGGGGTTGTGGATGGGGTTGCGGTGAGTGGACTCCCATTTCGGTGTTAAGGGCTCCCTCCCCTTCAAGGGGAGGGAACCTTGCTGGGAAACGAGACCTCCCCTTTAACCCCCAAGCCTCCGGCAAATCTCCACCGTCGCTGCCGCCTGATTCAACGTATAAAAATGCAGCCCCGGCGCCCCACCGGAGATCAATCTCTCGCAAAGCGCCGTCACCACGTCGAGCCCGAAGGCCTTGATCGACGCCGTATCGTCACCGAAGCTGGCAAGCTTGAGCCGGATCCACCGCGGGATTTCCGCGCCGCACATGTCGGAAAACCGCATGAGCTGGGAATAATTTGTGATAGGCATGACGCCGGCAACGATGGGCACATTGGCACCGGCGCGCGCGGCATCGTCGACGAAACGGAAATACGCGTCGGCGTTGTAGAAGTATTGCGTGATGGCGGCGTCCGCGCCGGCATTCACCTTGCGCACGAAGCTGGCGAGGTCATCCTGCGGCGACCGCGCCTGCGGATGCGTCTCGGGATAGGCCGCGACTTCGACGTGGAACCAGTCACCGGTCTCGGCGCGGATGAACTCCACGAGTTCGTTGGCATAGCGGATTTCGCCAAAGGCGCCGTAGCCGCTGGGCAGGTCGCCGCGCAGGGCGACCAGGCGCTTGATGCCGTTCTCCTTGTACTCCTGGAGAATGGCGCGCAGGCTGTCGCGGGAACTGCCGATGCAGGACAGGTGGGGCGCGGCGTCGTGGCCTTCGCCCTTGATGTCGAGCACGGTTTCGAGCGTGCCCTTCTGGGTCGATCCGCCCGCGCCGAAGGTCACGGAAAAATACTTCGGCTGCAGCGCGGCGAGCTTGCCGCGTGCAACGCGGAGCTTTTCCACGCCTTCCGGCGTTTTGGGCGGAAAGAACTCGATGCTGACGTTAGGAAGAGTCATTCTTTCTTGAGGATGAGTGCGGACAATGCCCAGGAAATCACGCTGTACAGCAGCGCCGCGAGGATGGCGCTGCCGAAGCTGGCGACGTAGAAGCCGCTGACGAAGTTCGCCACGACCCAGAACATCAATCCATTGATGACGAAGATGAAGAGCCCGAGCGTGAGCAGCGTGACCGGCAGGGTAAGCAGCAGCAAAATGGGCCGGATCAGGGTGTTGACCAGGCCCAGCACCAGCGCGGCGATGAGCGCCGACGTGAAGTCCTGCACCGCGACCGTGGACAGCAGATAGGGCAGCGCGAACAGGGTCGCGGCATTGATCAGCCAGGTGACGAGCAGACGCATGGTGCCTCCTTGCAGAAGTTAGGAACCGCCTTACGGGTACTGCGCCGGGAGCGCGGCGGAACCGGTCCGCCGCGCGCGTTCATCAATAACGGTAGTGATCGGCCTTATACGGGCCTTCCTTCTTCACGCCGATGTAGCCGGCCTGCTCATCGCTCAGCACGGTGAGCTGGGCATTGAGCTTCTTGAGCTGCAGGCGGGCGACCTTTTCATCGAGGTGCTTGGGCAGGGTGTACACGCCGACCGGATAGGCCTGGGTATTGGTGTACAGCTCGATCTGGGCGATGGTCTGGTTGGCGAAGGACGAGCTCATCACGTAGGACGGATGGCCGGTGGCGCAGCCGAGGTTCACCAGGCGGCCTTCGGCCAGCAGGATGATGCGCTTGCCGTCGGGGAAGATCACGTGGTCGACCTGGGGCTTGATGTTTTCCCAGGTGTAGCCGCGCAGCGCCGCGACTTCGATCTCGTTGTCGAAGTGGCCGATGTTGCACACGATGGCCTGGTCCTTCATGCGCTTCATGTGCTCGTGGGTGATCACATGGTAGTTGCCGGTGGCGGTGACGAAGATGTCGCCATGCTCGGCGGCGTAGTCCATGGTGACGACGCGGTAGCCTTCCATCGCGGCCTGCAGGGCGCAGATCGGGTCGATCTCGGTGACCCACACTTGCGCGGACAGGGCGCGCAGGGCCTGGGCGGAACCCTTGCCCACGTCGCCGTAGCCGGCCACCACGGCGACCTTGCCGGCAACCATCACGTCGGTGGCGCGCTTGATGCCGTCGACCAGCGATTCGCGGCAGCCGTAGAGGTTGTCGAACTTGGACTTGGTGACCGAGTCGTTGACGTTGATGGCCGGGAAGGCCAGCTTGCCTTCCTTGTGCATCTGGTACAGGCGGTGAACGCCGGTGGTGGTTTCCTCGGTCACGCCCTTGATCTGGGCGAGGCGGGTGGAATACCAGGTCGGGTCGGTGGCGAGCTTGGCCTTGATGGACTTGAACAGGCAGACGGCTTCCTCGGAATCGGGATTGGCCAGCACGCCGATGTCCTTCTCGGCGCGGGCGCCGAGGTGCAGCAGCAGGGTAGCGTCGCCGCCGTCGTCGAGGATCATGTTGGAGTAGCCGCCGTCGGTCCACTCGAAGATGCGGTGGGTGAAGTCCCAGTATTCGTCGAGCGACTCGCCCTTGAAGGCGAAGACCGGCGTGCCGCTGGCGGCGATGGCCGCGGCCGCGTGGTCCTGGGTAGAGTAGATGTTGCAGGAGGCCCAGCGGACCTTGGCGCCCAGCGCTTCGAGCGTCTGGATCAGCACCGCGGTCTGGATGGTCATGTGCAGCGAACCGGTGATGCGCGCGCCCTTGAGCGGCTGCGCGACCGCGAATTCCTCGCGGATGGCCATCAGGCCGGGCATTTCGGTTTCGGCGATCTTGATTTCCTTGCGGCCCCAGTCAGCGAGGCTGAGGTCGGCAACGAAAAAGTCTTGGGTGGAATTGGTGTTCGAGATAACGGCGCTCATCACGCCCTCCTTTCCGGAAAAAAGAAAAAAGTTCGTGAGCGCCGTTGCAAAGAATCCAAGCCTGACACGATGGCGGGCACCGTGCTGCAACGCTCCTTGGAGTCCGGGAATTATACCTGAGCTTTTGCGGGAATCAGCATGCAGTGCGGCAGGCGGATCCGCCCTGGCCGGCTATCTCAGCGCAGCGCCGTCCGCTGGATGGCGGCCGGCGGCTTGCCGGTGGACACGTTCTTTTCCATCCAGCCGAGCATGTCGGCCCAGATGCGCCGGACTTCCTCGGCGGGAGGCATGGCGAGGGAGTTCGGCAGCTCGATGGTGATCACCGGAACGTTCTTGTTGGCACCGCCATAATTGCCCAGCGAGCCGGGATAGACGCCGACCCGGTTGAATACTAGGCGGCCGAAGCGCTCTGGCGGATTGGCGGGGCCGTCGAGGTCGAGCACGCCGAAAGGAGCATGCACCGAGACGATGACGTGCGGCCGGAAACGCTCGATTTCCTGGTTCAGCCAGCGCGATTCCGGCTCGGACAGCGGCGATTTGCCGGGATAGCGGCGCGGATCGCGGCCGGTGACCCGCGTCCAGTAGGCCGGTGCGTCCTTCTGCCACCCGGGCGTGGGGAAATTGCGGTTGAGGTCGACGCCGTTGGCATTCACCCGCTGCGGCTTGCCAGCCAGCAAGCCGTCGGGATTGACCACCGGGGCAACGCGCCAGGAAAAGTTTTGCGCTTGCGACGCCCCCATGTTCATGAATTGCATCCACTGGAACACGATGGCGGCAGCCGTCAGCTCGTCCCCATGGATGCCGCCGAGCAGCAGCACGCGCAGCGGCTCCTTCTGGTTTCGTGCCGCGGGGTAGGTCTTGAGGAGCAGCGGGAAACCGTTGCGGGACACGACGCCCGTCGGCTGGAGCTGGAGTTTCTGGCATTGCGCCAGGGATACGCCGGGAAGTCGCGGCGTCAGGCGCTTGCATACGTCGGCCGGGGCGGCCGGCTTCTGGGCCGCGCTGCGCACCGGAATGGCGGCCGCGGGCTGAAGCAGGGCTGGCAGCAAGGCAAGGCCAGCCGCGATGTGAAGGGCGGCACGTCCGGTTCGCGGAATCACAAGCTGAAGCAAGCCTTGCCTGAACCGTTTCATCGCAGCGTGCCGCCCCTCGTTCTTACAGTCCGGCAGCGGCGCGCAGCGCGGCGGCCTTGTCGGTGCGTTCCCAGGTGAACTCCGGCTCTTCCCGGCCGAAGTGCCCGTAGGCGGCGGTCTTGCCGTAGATCGGGCGCAGCAGGTCCAGCATCTGGATGATGCCGCGCGGACGCAGGTCGAACAGCTCGTTGACCAGCGCGGCGATCTTGTCGTCGGGAATGACGCCGGTGCCTTCGGTGTAGACGGTGACGTTCATCGGGCGGGCCACGCCGATCGCGTACGCCACCTGGATCTGGCACTGGCGCGCCAGGCCGGCGGCAACGATGTTCTTGGCGACGTAGCGCGCGGCATAGGCGGCCGAGCGGTCGACCTTGGTGGGATCCTTGCCGGAGAAAGCGCCACCGCCGTGCGGGCAGGCGCCGCCGTAGGTGTCGACGATGATCTTGCGGCCGGTCAGGCCGCAGTCACCCTGCGGGCCGCCGATGACGAAGCGGCCGGTGGGGTTGATCAGGTAATTGGTATTGTTCAGCCATTCCTTGGGCAGCACCGGCTTGATGATTTCCTCGATGACGGCCTCGACGAACTCCGGCTTCATCTTGGAGCCGTCGCTCATCTCGGGGCTGTGCTGGCTGGACAGCACCACGGTGTCGATGGAATGCGGCTTGCCGTCGACGTAGCGCATCGTCACCTGGCTCTTGGCGTCCGGACGCAGGAAAGGCAGGCGGCCGTCCTTGCGCAGCTGGGCCTGGCGCTCGACCAGGCGGTGTGCGTAGTAGATCGGCGCGGGCATGAGCTCGGGCGTCTCGTCGCAGGCGTAGCCGAACATCAGGCCCTGGTCGCCGGCGCCGGTGTTGAGGTAGTCGTCGCTGGCGTGGTCCACGCCCTGGGCGATGTCGTTGCTCTGCTTGTCGTAGGCCACCAGCACGGCGCAGCCCTTGTAGTCGATGCCGTACTCGGTGTTGTCGTAGCCGATGCGCTTGATGGTGTCACGCGCGACCTGGATGTAGTCGACGTGCGCATTGGTGGTGATTTCACCGGCCAGGACGACCAGGCCGGTGTTGGTCAGCGTCTCGGCGGCCACGCGGGAACGCGGGTCCTGGGTGAAGATTGCATCGAGGATTGCATCGGAAATCTGGTCGGCCACCTTGTCGGGGTGACCTTCGGAGACCGATTCCGAGGTGAAGAGAAAGTCGTTTGCCATCGCAAGCTCCAAAACTGATGATTGACCACATGTCGCGGCCATGCGAGCCTGCGACGCTTTAGCGAAATTTGTCGGCCGCCTCGCAAGTTGTCTGATTAACTCGGCGGTGGGAAGCTGCCTGCGCTTTCTCGGTTTTCGTGAAGAAAAACAATCGGCGGGCGATGCGACCCTGGTGTGCTATTTTACGCCTCTGAAAAAAAATCACCAAGCGCGTGTTGTCATCCTGATGCTAGTCAGCCTCTTTCGCCTGTTGTCGTTTTTGCCCTTGCCCGTCCTGCATGCCGCGGGCGCGGCCCTCGGCTGGCTGGTCTACCTGCTCTCCCCTTCCTATCGCCGCCGGCTGAAGGACAACCTGGCGCGCGCCGGCCTGTCCCACGTGCTGCCGGCCGCCGTCCAGGAAGCGGGAAAGAACGTGCTGGAACTGCCCTTCATCTGGTGCGCGCCGCAGGAGCGGGTGCTGGCCGCGGTCACCATCGAGGACGATGCGCTGGTGAAGGAAGCCTTGGCCGCCGGCCGCGGCATCGTTTTCCTGACGCCGCATCTCGGCTGCTTCGAGGTCACCGCGCAAACCATGGCGGCCCGGATGCCGCTGACGGTGCTCTACCGCCCGCCGCGCAAGGCCATCCTCAAGCCGCTGGTCGAAGGCGCCCGCGCCCGCCCCAACCTGCACCTCGCGCCGGCCAACCTGAGCGGCGTGCGCATGCTTCTCAAGGCGCTCAAGGGCGGCGGCCTGATCGGCCTGCTGCCGGACCAGGTGCCGCAGAACGGCGAAGGCGTTTGGGCCGGCTTCTTCGGCAAGCCCGCCTATACCATGACCCTGCCGGGCAAGCTGCACGGCATGACCGGCGCGCCCATCCTGCTGACCTATGCCGAGCGCCTGCCGCGCGGCCGGGGCTTCGTGATGCGCTTCGTGCGCTTCGAGGAAAACCTGGGCGAGACGCCGGAACAACAGGCGCGCGCCATCAACCGCGCCATGGAAAAACTGGTAGCGCGCTGCCCGGCGCAGTATTTCTGGAGCTATAACCGCTATAAGGTGCCGGCGGGCGTCACGCCGCCGGGCGAGCCAATGCCGGGCGGGGATGCGTCATGAGGCTGCTGCTGGCGATCATGTGGCTGCTGCACTGGCTGCCGCTGCCGGTGCTCGGCCGCATCGGCGAAGTCATCGGCGCGCTGCTGTTCCGGATGGTGGGCTCGCGGCGACGCATTACGCTGACCAATCTCCGCCTCTGCCTGCCGGAGCTGTCCGACGACGAGCGCCTCGGCATCGCGCGCGCGCATTTCCAGGCCTATGCCCGCAGCATCCTCGAACGGGGCGTGCTGTGGTGGGCATCCGAAGCGCGCCTGAAAGGCCTGCTGGTCGTTGAGCCGGGCGTGCCGCTGGAGCAGATCGCCGCCGGGCCGACCATCCTGCTGTGTCCGCATTTCGTCTGCCTCGACGTGGCCGGCGTGGCGGTCATGCTCGAAAGCTCGCTGTGCTCGATCTACACCCGGCAGCGCAACCAGGCCTTCGACCAGGCGCTGCGCCGCGGCCGCTCGCGTTTCCGCGAGGTCAAGCTGTTCTCGCGGGCCGACGGCGTCAAGCCCATCCTGCGCGCGATGCGGGAGAAGCTGCCTTACTTCATGCTGCCCGACATGGATTTCGGCGCGAAGGACGCGGAATTCGTGCCCTTCTTCGGCATTCCCGCCGCCACGCTGACCGCGCCGGCGCGCATCGCCTCGGCCACCGGCGCGAAGATCATCCCCGTGGTCGCCACCTTCCTGCCGGACTACCGCGGCTGGCGGGTGCGCTTCTATCCGGCCTGGGAAGACTATCCGGGCGACGACGTCGCCGCGGCCACGCGGCGCATGAATGCCTTCATCGAGAAACGCGTGCGGGAAGCGCCGGCGGAATACTTCTGGGCGCACAAGCGCTTCAAGACCCGGCCGCCGGGCAAGCCGGGCGTGTATTGACCGCAGGCGTTACAATCGATTCAACAGGATCGGAATCCATGAAACTCAAGTTCACCAAAATGCACGGCGCGGGCAACGATTTCGTCGTCATCGACGCCATCAGCCAGCGCATCGCCTTCACCCCCGAGCAGTGGAAGCAGCTCGCCGACCGTCGCTTCGGCGTGGGCGCGGACCAGATGCTGGTGGTGGAAAAGTCGCCGACGCCGGGCGTGGATTTCCGTTATCGCATCTACAACGCCGACGGCGGCGAGGTGGAGCAATGCGGCAACGGCTCGCGCGCCTTCGTCAAGTTCGTGGTCGACAAGGGCCTGACCGACAAGCGCGCGATCAAGGTGGAAACCATGTCGGGCGTGATCGAACCGCGCCTGGAAGACGACGGCAACATCACCGTCGACATGGGCCCGGCCATCCTCGAACCCGCGCGCGTGCCCTTCGACGCGCAAGGCTTGCAGGGTAAACCGGAAGGTGACGATACGCTGTGGCCGCTGGACGTGAACGGGAAGACGACCTGGATCTCGGTGGTGTCCATGGGCAACCCGCATGCGGTGCAGGTGGTGGACGACGCCGACGCCGCGCCGGTCGAGGCGGACGGCCCGGCGATCGAATCGCATCCGCGCTTCCCGCGGCGCGTCAATGCCGGCTTCATGCAGGTAATGGACCGCAGCCACGTGCGCCTGCGGGTATACGAGCGCGGCGCGGGCGAGACCCTGGCCTGCGGCACGGGCGCCTGCGCCGCGGTCGTTGCCGGCATCCGGCGCGGCCTGCTCGACTCGCCGGTGCGGGTCTCGACGCGTGGCGGCGAACTGTCCATCGCCTGGCAGCCCGAGCAATCTGTACTGCTGACCGGGCCGGCGGTCACGGTGTTCGAAGGCGAAATCGAACTCTGACGTTGCAGGCGCGCCGCAAGCGGCTTGCGCGCCCCGGTTGTCGGTTACAATCGCCGCTGCATCCTCCGGTTCCCTCCCTCCGGGGCGGGAACTTACTCCGATACTTTCTGCGCCATGACACTCCAAGTCGATTCCCAAGCCATCGCCGATTACCTGGCCGACAATCCGCATTTTTTCGAAGAACACAGCGAGCTGCTGTCCCGCATCAAGCTCACCAGCCCGCTCGCCGGGCGCACGGTATCGCTGCAGGAACGCCAGATGGAAGTGTTGCGCGAAAAGATCAAGGGCATGGAGATGCGCCTGTCCGAGCTGATGCGCATCGGCCAGGAAAACGACGCCATCACCGACAAGTTCCAGCTCTGGACCCGCGCCCTGCTGCTGGCCCGCAATGACGTGGACCTGCCGCACACGCTGGTCAACGGCCTGCAGACCATCTTCAACGTTCCGCACGCCACGCTGCGCCTGTGGAACGTCGGCGAAGCGTTCTCGCACACCTGGTTCGCGGCAGCCGTGTCGGAAGACGCGCGCCTGTTCACCAACGGCCTGACGGTGCCTTACTGCGGCACCAACCAGGAATTCGAGGCGGCCGGCTGGTTCGAGGACGCGGAATCGGTGCATTCCGTCGCCATGCTGCCCCTGCGGGTCGGCGCCGCGCCGGAAGCCTTCGGCCTGCTGGTGCTGGGTTCGCCCGATCCGCAGCGCTTCAGCGCGGACATGGCCACCGACTTCCTGCAAAAGATCGCCCAGACCGCCAGCGCCGCGCTGGCCTGCCTGCTGGACGCCTGAGCGTTTCCATGTCCACCGCGCCGGAACTGGCCGCGCAGGTCGGCGCCTATCTCGAGGTGCTGGAACGGCATCGCAAGCTGTCTTCCCATACCGTGGACAATTACCGGCGCGACCTGGCCGAGCTCGTCGAACTCGCCGGCAAGCTGCCGGGCGCACCGGGCTTTTCCGACGTCAGCCATGCCCATGTGCGGCGCTTCGCCTCGCAACTGCATGCCAAGGGACTCAACCCGCGCTCGATCGCGCGCAAGCTGTCCGCCTGGCGCGGCTTCTTCGGGTGGCTGTCGGAGTCGGCGCAGCTCGCCGCCAATCCGGTCGACGGCGTGAAGGCGCCCAAGCGCAGCAAGCCGCTGCCCAAGGCCTTGTCCGCCGACGACGCGGTGCGCCTCGTGGCCGAGACGCCGCAATCGAGGGCCGGGGCCGGAGCGGGGGCCGACCAGCAATGCAACCGGGCCATGTTCGAACTGCTCTATTCGAGCGGCCTGCGCGTCTCCGAGCTGGTGGCACTGGACGTGCATTTCGTCCGCGAGGACGGTCATGTCTCGGCGGGCTGGATCGATTTCGACGAGCACGAGGTCCATGTGACCGGCAAGGGCGGCAGGCAGCGCAAGGTTCCCGTCGGCAAGCCGGCGATGGAAGCGGTACGCGCCTGGCTCGCCATTCGTCCCACGCTGGTCAAGCTCGATCCGCATCCGCTTTTCCTGACCAGCCGCGGCACGCGCATGACGCCGCGCCTGGTGCAACTGCGCATCAAGGCGCACGCGCTGGCGCTGGGCATCCCTGCCAACGTGCATCCGCACGTGATGCGGCATTCCTTCGCCTCGCACGTGCTGCAATCCTCGGGCGACCTGCGGGCGGTGCAGGAAATGCTCGGCCACGCATCGATCGCCGCCACCCAGATCTATACATCCCTCGATTTCCAGCGCCTGGCGCAGGTCTACGACGCGGCCCACCCGCGGGCGAAGAAGAGCAGCAAGCCCGAGTAGAGAGTCGCGCGGGCTTTTGCTGAACCGCCGTGCGGGAGCGGCTACAATCCCGCCTATGCTTACCATCACACTCAAGCCGGGCAAGGAAAAAAGCCTCCTGCGGCGCCATCCCTGGGTCTTTCCCACCGCCATCGACCGCATCGAGGGCAAGCCCGAAGAAAAGAACAAGGCCGGCGCGACCGCGCTGGTGCAATCCGCGAGCGGCCAGTTCCTGGCGCGCGCCGCCTACAGCCCGCAGTCGCAGATCCGTGCGCGGGTCTGGACCTTCAGCGAGAAGGAGCCAGTCGACCATGCCCTGATCAAGCGCCGGATCCGCCAGGCGCTGGCCTGGCGCCGCGCCAGCGTGCGCGACACCGATGCGCTCCGCCTCATCTTCGGCGAGGCCGACGGCTTTCCCGGGCTGGTGGTGGACTGGTATGCCGGCACGGAGGGTTACCTCGTCTGCCAGTTCCAGTCGGCCGGCGTGGAAGCCTGGAAAGTCCCCATCGTGCAGGCGCTGATCGCCGAGACCGGCTGCCCGAACGTCTATGAACGCTCCGACGCGTCGGTGCGCGAACGCGAGGGCTTGCCCCTGGTGACCGGCGTGCTCGCCGGCAAGGAACCCGGCGACGCGACCCACGTGACCGAGAACGGCGTGCGCTATGCGGTCGACATCAAGGCCGGGCACAAGACCGGCTTCTACATCGACCAGCGCGACAACCGCCGCCTGGTGATGGAACAGGCCGCCGGCCGCGACGTGCTCAACTGCTTCTGCTACACCGGCGGCTTTTCGCTGGCCGCGCTCAAGGGCGGCGCCAGCAGCGTGCTCTCGGTGGATTCTTCGGGCGAAGCGCTCGACATCGGCCGCCGCAACGTCGAGCTCAATGGTTTCGACGCGGCAAGGGCGCAATGGCAGGATGCCGACGTTTTCAAGCTGCTGCGCGCGTTGCGCGAGGAAGGACGAAGCTTCGACCTGATCGTGCTCGACCCGCCGAAGTTCGCCGCCTCGCCCGGCCAGGTGGAACGCGCGGCGCGCGCCTACAAGGACATCAACCTCCTCGGCTTCCAGCTGCTGCGCGAGGGCGGGCTGCTGTTCACCTATTCCTGCTCGGGCGCCATCAGCGCCGACCTGTTCCAGAAGATCGTCGCCGGCGCGGCCAACGATGCCAAGGTGGACGCGCGCATCCTGCGCCGGCTGTCGGCCGGGGCCGACCATCCGATGACGACCAGCTTTCCCGAAGGGGAATATCTGAAGGGACTGATGCTGGGCAAACCCTGAGCCGCCGGTGCACCGCATCGGCGCCGGACTGCGCGATAATCCCGTGATGAGCAGCAAAGCCAAATTCCCTTCCGTCATTCCGCACGCTTCCCCGCCCGCCTCGGCGGTGTCGGCGCTTGCCGAATCGCAGCTGCGCGCGGCGGCGGTGCGCATCACCTCGGCCCGGATCAAAGTGCTGGCCGCGCTGCTGCAGGCCGAGCAGGCCTGCTCGCACCAGGACATGCAGGATGCCTTCGCCGACATGGACCGGGTCACCCTCTACCGGGCGCTGGACTGCCTGACCGACGCCGGCCTGGCGCACAAGATCGCCGGCGATGACCGGGTTTTCCGCTACAGCGCCGGCGCGGAGCATCCCGCCGACGCGCCGCACCACCAGCACGGACACTTCAAGTGCACCCGCTGCGCGAGGGTGTTCTGCCTCGAGAGCGTGGCCGAGCCCGCGCTGCTGCAGGACGCGGTGCGGAAATCCCTTGGAAAGGGCTTCCGCAGCCACGACATCGAATTCACCATCAAGGGCTGGTGCCCGGACTGCGCGCCCGCCTCCGAATGACCCGGACAACCGACCAACGAACACGAAGGAGAAGAGACGCATGGCTCTCGTCCCCGCCACCATCCTGACCGGCTTCCTCGGCGCCGGCAAAACCACCCTGCTCAACCGCATCCTCAAGGAACCGCACGGGCACAAGATCGCCGTCATCGAAAACGAATTCGGCGAGGAAAACATCGACAACGAAATCCTGGTGCAGGACAGCAACGAGCAGATCGTAGAGATGAGCAACGGCTGCGTCTGCTGCACCGTGCGCGGCGACCTGATCGCGGCGCTGGGAACGCTGGCGCAGAAGCGCAATGACGGCGAGATCAGCTTCGACCACCTCGTCATCGAAACCACCGGCCTGGCCAATCCAGGGCCGGTGGCGCAGACCTTCTTCATGGACGACGAGGTCGCCATGCACTACATGCTCGACGCGGTGATCACGGTGGTCGATTCGCGCCATGCGATGCAGCAGCTCGACGAGCACGAGGAAGCGCAGCGTCAGGTCGGGTTCGCCGACAAGCTGCTGCTGTCCAAGACCGATATCGTGGCGGCGGGGCAGGTCGACGAGCTGGTCACGCGCCTCAAGCGCATCAATCCGCGCGCGCCCGTCGGCAAGGTGCATTTCGGCGAAGTGCCGATCGCCGAGGTGCTCGACCTGCGCGGCTTCAACCTGAACGACAAGCTGGAAATCGATCCAGATTTCCTCGCCGCCGAGGAACATGATCACGACCATGATCACGCCTGCGGCGAGCATTGCGATCATGACCACCATGACCATGCACACGACCACCACCATGCGCGCCATGCCGACGACGTGGCGGCCTTCGTCTACCGCAGCGACCGGCCCTTCGATACCGCGCGTCTCGATGACTTCCTCGGACGGCTGGTGCAGGTGTACGGGCCGCGCATGATGCGCTACAAGGGCGTGATCTGGATGGAAGGCGCGGACCGCAAGGTCGTGTTCCAGGGCGTGCACCAGATGATGGGCAGCGACATCGGCGCGAAGTGGGGCGATGGCGAACCCCGCGGCAGCAAGATGGTGTTCATCGGGAAAAATCTGCCGAAGGAGACATTTGTCACCGGGCTCGACCAATGTCTGGTATAAACTACGGCCGCTTTTGTTGAGGTCGCTCAGTCACCTCCGGTATCGGGGTGGCCGTTTTGCCAACAGATTCCGCTTAATGTGTGTTAGATTCTGCAATGAATGAATCTTTCCACAATGCAGAATTTAGTATCGTCAGATTGTGCGTCGTCATCGGTGCGTGTGCAAAACCCATTGCCAAAGCACTGAAAAGCAAGGTAAAACACAGGTTCGCAGCCGCGTTGAAGCCTGACGGAAACTTCGGTTTCCCAACTGGACAAGGCGGCTTGCGCAAACGTCTCTCCTGCCGGTGATCGATCGGCATCGGGAGCCGGGTTGCAAGGAGACGTCCGGAAACCGGGCCCATGGCCAGGCATTCCGGATGAAGACAGTCGATGGAAACATCCGCAGTTTCGAAAGTAAGCGAAGTGGCTACCAAACAGAACAAATCGACGCCTGCCCCCGCTGAGGGCACGCTTCTGTCCGAGGAGCAGATCCTCGCGATGAGCGACAAAGACTACATGAACGAGGCGCAGCTGGCTTTCTTCAAGGCGCGCTTGCAGCAGCTCGAAAGAGACCTGCTCAAGAACGCCGGCGAAACGACAGAGCACCTGCGTGAAACCGTGCTGGTTCCAGACCCCGCCGACCGAGCGACGATCGAGGAAGAGCATGCGCTGGAACTGCGTACACGCGACCGCGAGCGCAAGCTCCTCAAGAAAGTGCAGCAGGCCATCGCCAGCATCGATGCCGGCGACTACGGCTGGTGCGAGGAAACCGGCGAGCCGATCGGCATTCCCCGGCTGCTCGCCCGCCCGACCGCCACGCTGTCGCTCGAAGCGCAGCAGCGCCGCGAACTGAAGCAGAAGCTGTACGGCGACTGAGATTCCGCGCCGGTCCGCCGCATCGCCGGCGTCGCCGGTGCTGCGTCCAACCCGGAATCCGCATCACAAGCGCACCTTGCCTGCCGGCAGCGTGCGCTTGTTTTCTTTCCGGTCCGGAAACGGCAGCGCCGGGCAGGTCGCGCCGGCACCGGTATAATGCTCCCCTGCCGTCCAACCCCACTCCCCGTGCCCGTGCTTCTTCGACACCAGCGCAAACCATCCTTGTCCATCGTCCTGCTGCTGGCGATGGCGCTGCTGTTCGCGCAATGGGCCGGCCTGAAACACCGCATCGTGCACGCCGCGCTGATGCAGGGCGCGCAGACGGCGATGCAAACTGATGCCTCCGCCGGCAAGTCCGGCGGCGATGCCGACCTGAGCCATTCCTGCCTTGCCTTCGACGCGGCGGCCACGGCCGATGCCTTGCACATGCCGCCCGTCCTGCCGCCGCTGCTGTCCAGCGCGCGCGTCCTGTCGCTCTGGGCCGCCTTCCTCTCCTGGGATGCGCCTCCCTCCCTCTGCTTTTCTTCCCGCGCGCCACCCGTGCGCCGATGAACGCCCGCGCGGCCCTCGCCGCGCCCATCCGTTCCGCCGGCATGACTGCCGTCGGCACCGATCCACTTTCATCGGCAATCCCACATCATGGCAATGTATCGACGCCGCGCGGCCAGCGCGGTCATTTCCGCGCTCGCGAGCCTGCCAGCGCTGGCGCAGCAAACACAGCAACCCGAACCGGCGATGAGCACCGTCACCGTCACCTCCAGTGCGCTCGGCGGCGGCGAGGCGGGGCAGATCCTGAGCCCGGCCAAGGTGCTGGCCGGCCCCGAACTGCGCAACAAGCAAGGTGTTTCCCTCGGCGACACGCTGTCGCATGAACTCGGCGTCTCGGCCTCGGGCTTCGGCGCCGGCGCATCCCGCCCCATCATCCGCGGCCTCGAAGGACCGCGCATCAAGGTGCTGGAGAACGGCATGTCGGTGGCGGACGTGTCCACGCTGTCCAACGACCACGCGGTGGCAACGGAATCGTCCACCGCGCGCCAGATCGAGATCCTGCGCGGACCGGCGGCGCTGCTCTACGGCTCGGGCGCGATCGGCGGACTGGTCAACGTGGTGAATGAACGCATTCCCCAGGAACTGGCGACGCAACCCTCCGGCGAAGCCGAGCTGCGGCTGGGAAGCGCCGACCGCGAACGCGGCCTGTCGCTCTCGGGCGACGCCGCGGCGGGCAGCCTCGGCCTGCACGTAGATGGCAGCGCCCGCACCACTGGCGACTACGCGATTCCCGGCCTGGCCGCGCCCAACGATCCCGCCGGTCCGCGCGACCGCCTGCCCTCGTCGGCCACCCGCGCAAGCACCCTGGGCTTCGGCATGTCGCGCATCGGCGACTGGGGCTATGCCGGCGTCTCGGTCGACACGCGCAACAGCCGCTATGGCATCCCCACCGCCGAGCGGTCTTTCATCGACCAACAGCAAACCCGCTTCAACGTCGAAGGCATGGTGCTGCGGCCCGCCGACGGCATCGAAAGCATGCGCTTCAAGCTCGGCGCTTCCGATTACCGTCATACCGAAAAGCTGCAGGACGGGACGCCGGCCACCGACTTCAGCAACCGCAGCAACGAGGCGAGGCTGGAGCTGGCGCATGCGCCGCTTGGCGGCTGGCGCGGCACCGTCGGCGTGCAGGCGGAAACCAGCCGTTTCTCCGCCTTGTCGGCCGAGACCGGCCGGGCGGACACCGTCCCGGCAACCCGTTCGGATTCGGCGGCCGCCTTCGCGGTCGAGGAACGCGAGTTCGGACCGGTGCGCGCCAATGCCGGCCTGCGCCTGGAATCGGTCAGCCGCCGGCCCGACCAGGGCATGCAGCCCGATCGCCGTTTCAACCTGGCGTCGGCATCCGCCGGCGCGCTGTGGCACTTCGTGCCGGGCTACGCAGCCGGCGCCACGATCTCGCTTGCCCAGCGTGCGCCATCGATCGAAGAGCTCTATTCGGAAGGGCCGCATGAATCGACGGCGACCTTCGACATCGGCAACGCCGACCTGCGGAAGGAAACCTCGCGCAACCTCGAACTTAGTTTGCAGAAAACCAGCGGCAAGCTGCGCTGGAAGGCGAACTTGTTCGAGAACCGCATCCGCCATTTCATCTTCGGCCGCATGGACGGCACCATGGTCGGCGAAACCGGCGCGGCCGATGCGGCGGGCGGCTTCATGCGCCGCGTCTGGTCGCAGGGCGATGCCACCATCCGCGGCGCGGAAGCCGAGGTCGGCTGGAACCAGACCGGTTCCGGCTGGTCGCTGCGGGCCTTCGGCGACGTCTCGCGCGGCAGGCTGGACGACGGCAGCAACCTGCCGCTGCAACCGGCAGCCAGGATAGGCGTGGAGACCGGCTATCGCGCCGGTCCGCTGCGCAGCGGCGCGTCGCTCACGCGCGCGCTGGCGCAGGACCGGCTCGCGCCCTTCGAATCCTTCGCCACCCCGGCTTATACGCTGCTCGATGCCAACGTCTCCTACACCTGGAAGACCGCGCGCGCCGAATGGACCGGCTTCGCGATCGGCAAGAACCTGCTCAACCAGGACGTCCGGCTATCGACCTCGCTGCTGCGCGCCGTGGCGCCGCAACCCGGCCGCGATCTCATCGTTGGCGTGCGTACAACGTTCTAGGCGCGGCTGCCGCCAGCGGTGCACCGCAACGGTGCTCCGACTGGCTAGGCATGGCTGCCTGTGTTACCTTACAGATTGCTTGCAACCGGGAATCACTCCCGCTTGCCGGCATCGAACAAGCGTCGCATTCGTGGACATTCGCGGACCATTCTCCATCCTGGGAACACGTGGGAATCTTTTCTTTATTCGGCAAGAAAGACCGTCAGCAGTCGCCTGACGATGCGTCTTCGCGCGCGAAGAAAGGCGGCGCCCGTTCCTCCGCGAAGCCGGGTGCGCGCACGCCGCCGAAGCGGGATGCCCAGACCGCGCTCGCGACCGCGATGAAGATCGATGCCATCGAATCGGAAATGTCTTCCGACTTCCTGCTGAGCCGGGCCATGACGACCATCGCCCGGACGACGCAGGACGGTACGCCTGTTCCTCCTGTTTCATCTGCCTCATCCGCCTCATCGGCGCCTTCTCCCACACCTGCCGCACCCGCTGCGCCGGCAAGATCCGCCAAGCCCGCCGCGCCGGCGCCCGTCGCCAGGCCGCCCAAGCCCGTCGTTCCCGCCGCATCGTCGCTGGATGCCGTCGGCGACCTGCCCGGCCTGACCGACATGGGCACGACCACCCAGTTCCTGCTGGGCGGGTCGAGTTCGCTGGGCGCGGTGGCGGTGGCGGAATCGGAAGTCGCGGCGGTCGTCGAGGAGGCCGCCATCCTGTTCGCCAATGGCCAGTTCACCCTGGTCGAACAGTTGCTCAACAATGCCATCCTCGACAAGCAGGGCGACGACATGCAGTCCATCTGGCTGATGCTGTTCGACCTGTACCAGATCACCGGCAAGCACGCCGAATTCGACAACCTGTCGATTGCCTACGCCAGCCGTTTCGAACGCTCGCCGCCCGCGTGGGCCGGCTCTTCTGCACGCTCGGGCGCGACCGGCGCCGCGGCCGGCAGCGGTTCATCGCCCGCCATTCCGTTCTCCGGACGGCTGGACGCCAACGCCAGGAAGCAGGTCGATCGCGTCGACAAGGTGGCCGAGAGCTACCGCGCGCTGCGCCTCGAATTCACCCGCGTGACCGACGTGGAACCAGCCGGCTGCCGCCTCCTGCTGGACCTGCTGCTGCGTTTGCAGAAGTCGGGCCACGAACTCGTGCTGGTGGGCGCGATGGAACTCGCCGCCAAGGTCCGCGCCACGCTGGAGGTGGGCCGGCAGGAAGATACCGAGCCGGGCTGGCTGCTGCTGCTGGAAATATTGCGCCTGCTCGGCCAGGAAAGCGTGTTCGAGGAAGTCAGCATCGATTACTGCGTGACCTTCGAGGTTTCCCCCCCGGCCTACGTGGCGCCCCAGAACAAGGTCACCACCGCGGCGGCTTCCGCGCCGGCCGGCAACATCGGCAACATCGGCGGCAATGCCGAGGACGGCGAATGCTACAAGCTGCCGCCGGTGATCGACGGCCGGGTCGACAACCTGATCGTCGCCATCGCCGCCTATTCGGACGAGCACTCGCCCGCCATCATCGACTGCTCGGTGCTCACCCGCATCGACTTCGCCTCCGCCGGCCGGCTGATGAGCGGCCTCGCGCCCTTCTGCGGCAACGGCAAGACCTTCGAGTTCCACCACGTCAATCATCTCGTGGCCGCCCTGTTCGAGGTCATCGGCCTGAAGGACATGGTGCGCGTCGTTCCCCGCAAGAACTGACCGGAAAACATCCTCGCCGCCGCCGCCGGCATCGCCTTGTAATTTCCCCCGCCGCCCCCACCTGCCGAAGACTAACGCAGAACTTCAGGGGCATCCATGGAACAATTTCACGGCACGACAATCCTGTCGGTCAGGCGCGGCAATACCGTCGCGCTGGGAGGCGATGGCCAGGTAACGCTGGGCAACGTCGTGATGAAGGGAACCGCGCGCAAGGTCCGCAAGCTGTACCAGGGCAAGGTGCTGGCGGGATTCGCCGGCGGCACCGCCGATGCCTTCACGCTCATCGAGCGCTTCGAAGCCAAGCTCGAGAAGCACCAGGGCAACCTGCTGCGCGCCTCGGTGGAACTGGCCAAGGACTGGCGCACCGACCGCATCCTGCGCCGCCTCGAAGCCATGCTGCTCGTGGCTGATCGCGACGCCACCCTCATCATCACCGGCAACGGCGACGTGCTCGAACCCGAGCAGGGAATCGGCGCCATCGGTTCGGGCGGCGTGTATGCCCAGTCCGCCGCCAAGGCCCTGCTGGAAAACACCGAACTGTCGCCGCTCGATATCGTCAAGAAGTCGCTGACCATCGCCGGCGAACTGTGCATCTACACCAACCTCTCGCACACCATCGAAACCCTCGACTAATCCTCCGGATCCGACACCATGAACATGACTCCGCTAGAGATCGTCTCCGAACTCGATAAACACGTCGTCGGACAAGCCCGCGCCAAGCGCGCCGTTGCCATCGCCCTGCGCAACCGCTGGCGCCGCCAGCAGGTGGAAGAACCCCTGCGCCATGAAATCACGCCGAAGAACATCCTCATGATCGGCCCCACCGGCGTGGGCAAGACCGAGATCGCGCGCCGCCTCGCCAAGCTGGCCGACGCGCCCTTCATCAAGATCGAGGCTACCAAGTTCACCGAGGTCGGCTATGTCGGCCGCGACGTCGACACCATCGTGCGCGACCTGGTCGACATCGGCATCAAGCAGACCCGTGAATCGGAAATGCGCAAGGTGCGCGCCCGCGCGGAAGACAATGCCGAGGACCGCATCATCGACATCCTCGTGCCGCCGCCGCGCGACTTCGGCTTCAGCGCCACGCCCAGCAACGAGGGCGACACCGGCAACAACACGACCCGCCAGACCTTCCGCAAGCGCCTGCGCGAAGGCGCGCTCGACGACAAGGAAGTCGAGGTCGAGGTGGCCGACACCGCGCCGAGCATGGAGATCATGGCGCCGCCCGGCATGGAAGAAATGACCGAGCAGATCAAGTCCATGTTTTCCGGCCTGGGCGGCGGCCGCAAGAAGAAGCGCAAGCTGAAGATCAAGGAGGCGCTGAAGATCCTCGCCGAAGAGGAAGCCGCCAAGCTCGTCAATGACGACGAACTCAAGCAGAAGGCCATCGCCAACGTCGAGCAGAATGGCATCGTCTTCCTCGACGAGATCGACAAGATCGCCAGCCGCGCCGAAACCGGCGGCGCCGACGTTTCGCGCGCCGGCGTGCAGCGCGACCTGCTGCCGCTGGTGGAAGGCACGACGGTCAACACCAAGTACGGCATGATCAAGACCGACCACATCCTGTTCATCGCCTCCGGCGCCTTCCACCTCGCCAAGCCGTCCGACCTGATCCCCGAACTGCAGGGCCGCTTCCCGATCCGGGTGGAACTCGAATCGCTGTCCATTGCCGATTTCGAGCGCATCCTCACCAGCACCGATGCCTGCCTCACCCGCCAGTACGAAGCCCTGCTCGCGACCGAAGGCGTCACGGTCACGTTCGCCGACAGCGGCATCAAGCGGCTGGCCGAGATCGCCTACTCGGTCAATGAAAAGACCGAAAACATCGGCGCGCGCCGGCTCTATACCGTGATGGAAAAGCTGCTCGAGGAAGTGTCGTTCAATGCGACCGATTCGTCCGGCAAGTCGGTGGAGATCGATGGCGCCTACGTGGATGACAAGCTGGGCGAAGTGGCGGTCAATGAAGATTTGTCGCGCTACGTGCTGTAGGCTGGTGGTGCCATGGCGAACAAGGCGCTTGCGAAGCGGCAGAAGTTGATGATCCGGAGCGAGCCGGCACGGCGGCCGGTCAAGGGGCGCGCGCCAGGGACGGGCGTGGCGGCGCGGCCCAACGGCGGTGTGGCGGGTGAGCGCGCGGAGACTGTGCAGCAGAGGTTGTTGAAGAAGTTGATGGGGGAATGAGGGAGTGGTTGACTACCGCTGTCATCTTTGGCAGCAACCGGCATCGCTGCATCGCTCCGTCTTTTCCGCGCTGGCGGGAATCTCATTTCTATTCGGGCCCTACGAAAGTACCCAAAGAAAGCTGCTTTAACACCCATTTGCGAGCCACTTCGGGCGGCTTTGTTCGATGGGTTGAGGGGATGCCGTTCTCTGCGGTAGTAATCACCTGGAAGGCATTCGATGACTCGACCTCCTGCCGTATCGGCATGGCTCTAGCCTGTTCCGACGACGGGGAGCAGGAATCCGCAGACGAATCAGCGCCTCTGTCCTTTCAAGCACCCTCCGCTCTGTCCCCTCCCTTTCAAGGGGGGCCGCCGAGGTGGAGGGCTAGGGTGGGGATGGGTTTCGGTCGTGTTTAAAGAACAGTATTTATTTCGCTGATCATTTCAACGCTGTCCTTTGCTCGCACCGGAAACCCATCCCCACCCCAACCCTCCCCTTGAAAGGGAGGGAGCTTGGTAGTCAGGGCGCGAGTGTGGTGGTGGTAGCGGTCGCCGTCACGCAATGCTGAAGGCGAGCTCGCCGAGGCGAGTCTCGGCAAGCCCACACCTGCGCAGGAAATGACAAAGGTAGCCAGGACACGATCGCCCTAGCCAGGCATGACAGCGCCCCCTACTGCGAGGGCAACGCCTGCTGCATCCCCGCCGGCGGCACCGGCACCGCCGTATTCACCGGCGGCGTCACCCCCGAAGGCAACACCGGATTCACGGCCGGATTGACCGCCATCCCCGGCGCAACGCTCCCCGGCAAACTCACGCCGGAATTCGGCGGCGCCGTCTGAGGCTGCGGCACGATGGGCTGCTGCGTGGCGGGAATCGCCTGGTTGGCGGGAGGCGATACCGGCGGCGGCGAAGGGGGCACGGTGCGCTGCTGGGCGGAGGAAGGCAGCGGGGCCTGCGGCGGCGTGGCTGGCGGTGGTGAGGGCAGGCTTGATGCGGGCGGCATGACCGCGCTGCGGGCCGTGGGCTGGGCCGGCGGCGGAGGCGGCATCGGCCGCGCGGTGACCGGCGGCGCGGAGGCGATCTCCGGCAAGCCCTTGGCGCTCTCCGGCAACTCCACGCGTTTCATCACGCCGTTTTCACTGATCATCACATGGTCGCGGGTGACTTCCTTGACGATCACGCCGGGATTCATTTCCGTGCCGACGCGCACGGCCTGCGCCGGCTTGCCGTCGGCGCTCACGATCGCGACGCTGTCCTTGGTGCCGGCGGCGATGATGCCGCGCAGCTGGTAGTTGCTGGCCACCGCGGTCTTGCCGGCGCGGCCGCCGAACAGCGAAGCGGCGGCGTCGACCGAGGGGTCGGCCTTGACTTCCCGCGGCGGGGCGGCGACCGGGCGCACCGGCGGCTTGAACAGTTGCAGGGCCCAGTAGGCGGTCGCGGCGCACAGGGCGATGAACAGCAGGAAGCTGATCAGGAGCGGCAATCGTCGTTTCATTGTTGTTCTCTTCTCGTGTTTCCCGCTGCGGGCAAGTGTCTCGTGCGCCTCATCTACCGCACCATCTGGTTGATCTCGATGATCGGCATGAGGACCGCGAGCACGATCAGCAGCACCACCACGCCCATCACCAAAATCAGGGCCGGTTCCAGCAGGCCGGCGATGGTCATTGCGCGGCGCTCGAGGTCCTGCTCCTGCGAGTTGGACGCGCGCTCGAGCATGGCGGGCAGTTCGCCGGTGACCTCGCCGGCGCGGATCATGTGGATCAGCATCGGCGGGAAATGCTTGTGGGCCGACAGGGCGCGCGCCAGGCCGACGCCTTCGCGCACGCTGGCGGTGGCTTCTTCCACCTGTTCGCGCATGGCGACGTTGGAGAGGGTGTCGCGGCTGGTCTGCAGGGCGCGCAGGATGGGCACGCCGGAGCCGGTGGTGATGGCGAGCGTGCTGGCGAAGCGCGCGGTGTTGAGGCTGCGCTCGAACTTGCCGTAGAGCGGCGCGTTGAGCAGCCAGCGGTGCCAGCGGTACTTGATGTCAGGGTTCTTGAGCGCGGTGCGCCAGGCCAGGAAGATGGCGACCAGCGCAATGCCGACGATCCAGCCCCAGCTGCGCACGAAGTCGGAAATGCCGAGCATGATGATAGTGAGCACCGGCAGCTTCTGCTTGGTGTTGGCGAACACCGACACGATCTGCGGCACCACGTAGGCCAGCAGGAAGATCACGATGGCGAAGGCAACGACCGTCACGATGGCGGGATAGGTGAAGGCCAGCCTGACCTTCTGCACCAGGGAATTGCGGCGCTCGATGTAATCGGCGAGGCGCGACAGCACCCGCGAGAGCTGGCCGATCTGCTCGCCCGACGACACCAGCGCGCGGTAGATGTCGGCGAAGTCGCGCGGATGGCGGGCCAGGGCGTCGGACAGCGAGGAGCCGCCCATGATCTCGGAACGGATGGAGGCGACGAGGTCGCGCACGTAGGCGCGCTCGGCCTGTTCCAGCAGCGCGGTGAAGGCCTGCTCCAGCGGCAGGCTGGCTTCGAGCAGGCTGGCAAGCTGGCGGGTGAACAGGGCCAGCTCCTGGGTGGACAGCTTGTCGCCGAAGGAAAAGCTGCGCCGGCCTTGCCCCATTTCGTCGACCTGGGCGGTGATGGCATCGACCACGATCGGCACCAGCCCTTGCGCCCGCAGGTCGGAGCGGGCGGCACGCGCGCTGTCGGCATTGACCACGCCCTTGCGCGTCGCGCCGACGGGATCGACGGCTTCGTAACGGAATGCTGGCATCGCTTGGCCTACTCCTTGGTCACGCGCAGCAGCTCGGCCTGCGTGGTCACGCCCTGCTGCAGCCAGCGTTCGCCGTCCTCGCGCATGGTCTTCATGCCGTCGCGCTGGGCGGTGGCGCGGATCTCGTGCTCGGACGCGCGGTCGTGGATCTGGGCGCGGATTTCATCGGTGGTAAGCAGCAGCTCGTACACGCCGACCCGGCCCTGGTAGCCGGTGTGGCCGCACTTGTCGCAGCCCACCGCATGCCAGTGCTCGCCGTCGTTGCGCTTGCACACCGGGCACAGCTTGCGCACGAGGCGCTGGGCCACCACGCCCAGCAGCGAGGACGACAGCAGGAAAGGCTCGATGCCCATGTCCAGCAGACGGGTCACGGCGGAGGCGGAATCGTTGGTGTGCAGCGTGGCCAGCACGAGGTGGCCGGTGAGCGAGGCCTGCACCGCGATCTGCGCGGTTTCGAGGTCGCGGATCTCGCCGATCATGATGACGTCCGGATCCTGGCGCAGGATGGCGCGCAGGGCCTTGGCGAAGGTCATGTCGATGCGGGAGTTGACCTGGGTCTGGCCGACGCCGGCGAGTTCGTATTCGATCGGGTCTTCCACCGTGAGGATGTTGGTGGTGGACGAATTGAGCCTGGTCAGCGCGGCGTACAGCGTGGTGGTCTTGCCGGAACCGGTCGGGCCGGTCACGAGCACGATGCCGTGCGGCTGGGCGATGAGGTCGTCGAACTCGCCCTGCACTTCCTGGCTCATGCCGAGGTGGCTGAGGTCCATGCGGCCGCCTTCCTTGTCGAGCAGACGCAGCACCGCGCGCTCGCCGTGGCCGGTGGGCAGGGTGGAAACGCGCACGTCGACCGGCTTGCCGCCGATGCGCAGGGTGATGCGGCCGTCCTGCGGCAGGCGCTTCTCGGCGATGTCGAGCTGGGCCATGATCTTGATGCGCGAGATCAGCGAGGCATGGATGGCCTTCTTGGGCCGCACGATGTCGCGCAGCGTGCCGTCGATGCGGAAGCGCACCACCGAGACCTGCTCGAAGGGCTCGATGTGGATGTCGGAGGCTTCCTCGCGCAGGGCTTGCGTGAGCAGCGCGTTGATCATGCGGATGACCGGCGCGTCGTCGGCGGATTCCAGCAGGTCCTCGACCGCCGGCATGTCGAGCATGAGCTTGGCGAGGTCGAGGTCGGATTCCACGTCCTCGACCACCGAGGCGGCATCGCCGGCGGAGTTGGCGTAGATTTTCGCGATCGCGGCTTCGAGGTCGGCATGCGGCAGCGACTTGAGCTTGACGCGGCCGAAGCGGCGGCTGACCTCGGCGATGGCGGAGGGCGCGGTGGCATCCGACACCCAGACCTCGACCGCGTTGGCGGCCGTATCGCTGCGGCGCGCCAGCAGGGCGTGGTCGCGCGCGAAGGCGTAGGGAAGCAGGCGGGCGTCGGTCAGTATGGTAGTCATTGCGTTCTTGCGGGTTCGGGCAGCGGCGTGGTCGAGGGCGCCGGCGCGGGTGCGGCCGGCTGCAGGGGTGCCTGGGGCTGCGGGTTGTTGGGCGGGCTGTTGGGCGAATTTCCCGGCTGCACGCCTTGCTGCATGTAAGGCATGGGCTGCGCCGGCTGGTTGGCGGCCGGATTGTTCGATTGCACGCGCGGCATGTTGACGAGCGGCAGTCCCTGCGGCACGCCGTTGTTCAGCGGCGGCAGCATCGGCGCGTTCACGTCGGGCATGGCGAAGGCCGGCTTGGGCTGGCTCGCCGCCTGCACGCCGCGGATGTAGTCGTAGCGGTCGTTGACGAGGTTGACGCTTTGCTCGCTGCTGCGGATCACGGTCGGACGCAGGAACACCATGAGGTTGGTCTTGGTGCGCTTGCGGGTCTGGTACTTGAAGAGGTTGCCGACCACGGGAATGTCGCCCAGGCCCGGCACCTTCTCGTCGCCGTCGCTCACCTGGTCCTCGATCAGGCCGCCGAGCACGATGACCTGGCCGTCGTCGACCAGCACATTGGATTCGATCGAGCGCTTGTTGGTGATGATGCCCGCGGTGTTGGTGGTGTCGCGGATGCTGGACGTTTCCTGGTAGATCGCCATCTTGATGGTGCCGCCTTCGGACACCTGCGGGCGCACGCGCAGCGACAGGCCGATGTCGCGCCGCTCGATGGTCTGGAACGGATTCACGCCGGCCGCCCCGCCGCTGGCCTGGGTGGTGTACTGGCCGGTGATGAAGGGCACGTTCTGGCCGACGATGATGCGCGCTTCCTCGTTGTCGAGCGTGATCAGGTTCGGCACGGAAAGAATGTTGGCGTTGGCGTCGGATTCCAGCGCGTGGGCCAGCGCGCCCAGCGTCAGCGCGCCGTTGATCTGGCGGAAGAGGCCGATGTTCAGGCCGTTGCCGGGCGCGATCGGCGTGCCGGTGCTGCTCTTGGCGATGCCTTGCGAGATCAGGTTGTTGCCGCCGGTCGAGAAGCCGGTGCCGCCGCCGAGGCGGTAGGCGCTGGTGGAATCGCCGGTCAGGCCCAGCCACTGGATGCCGAACTCGGCCGCCTTGTCGGCATTGACCTCGACGATCAGCGATTCGACGTAGACCTGGGCGCGGCGCGCGTCGAGCTGGTCGATGACCGCGCGCAGGTTGCGGTAGACGGCTTCGCTGGCGGTAATGATCAGCGCGTTGGTGGCGGGATCGGCCTGGATGAAGCCGCCGGCGCCGCCGGTGGGCAGCGCGGCCGGGGTATTGGAGGGCTGCAGCTGGCCGCCGCCCAGCGCGCCTTGCTGGCCGGTGGCGTTGAGGGCCGTCTGTTGCTGCTGCGGCTGTTGCTGTTGCTGCTGCACCCCGCCGCTGCCCTGGGCCGCCGGATCGGACGCCACGACGGCGCGCAGGGTCTGCGCCAGGCGCACAGCGTCGGCGTTCTTCAGGTAGACCACGTGCACGTTGCCGGGCAGCGCGGTGGGCTGGTCGAGCTTGGCGACCAGCGACTTGGCGAAGTTGGCGCGGGCCACCGAGGGCGCGCGCACGATGACGGAATTGGTGCGGCTGTCGGCCAGCACCGTGGTGCGGTCCGCGCCCGCGGCCGCGCCGGGAGCGGCGGCGGCCTGGTCGAGCAGGCGGTTCACCATGGAAGCGATGTCGGTCGCCACCGCATGGCGCACGGGAACCACGTCGAGGTCCGAGACTGCCGGGGAATCGAGCGAGGTGATGATGCGCGACAGGCGCTTCAGGTTGTCGGCGTAGTCGGTGATGACGATCGAATTGTTGCCGGGGTTGGCGTTGATGGTGTTGTTCGGCGAAATCAGCGGCCTCAGCACCGGCACCAGGTTGGCGGCCTGCTCATAGTTCAGATGGAAGATCTGGGTGGCGATCTGGTCGCCGCGCACGTTGCCGGCGGCGATCGTCGGGCCGGCCTGCAGCTTGGCGTCGGCTTCCGGCACCACCTTGGTGTAGCCGTCGCTGCGCACCACCGCGAAGCCCTGCAGGCGCAGCGCCGAGGTCAGCATGTCCATGGCCTGGGCCTTGTTGACCGGCTTTTCCGAGACCAGGTTGATGGTGCCCTTGACGCGCGGATCGATGATGAAGGTGGTGCGGGTGAAATGTCCGACCGCCTTGATGACCGACTCGATGTCCGCGCCCACGAAGTTGAGCGTGGCCTGGTTGGACGAAGGATCCTGGGCGTGCACGACCGGCGTGCCGGAAAGCATGCACAGCACCATGGCGGCGGCGCCGATGCGGCGCCATGCCGGTGTGCGTTGGCCATGCCCGGAGGATGCTCGTTCCATGCGGCTTTCGGGGTGCAATGTTCCTGCTGATGATGATTTTTTCATTTGAACTCTAGCGCGATAACATTCTTGTCGCCTTCTCTTCGGCGTTGTCCCAGCAAATTCAGGAGATTTGCCAGCCGTTCTTCCTGCCCTTCTTCTGCTTCCGCCTTGCCGGAAAACTGCATGCGTCCATTCGTCAAACCGCCAGAGCCGTTCAGCAGCAGCGGTCCGTGCAGCGATTTCAGCGCCAGCCGGGCCTGCGGCCCTTGCCAGTCCATTATCAGTTCATAGGCCCCCAGCGGCTTGACGGGCGACAGACGCGAGGCGATGTCTTCCATCCTCAGCGTCATGGTGCCGTTGACGCTGACCTGCGCGCCCTGGCGCGCCACCTGCAGCGGCGTCCACGACAGCTGCATCCGGCCGGCGGGCTGGATGGTGTTGAGCGGGGCGCCCAGTCCGGCCAGGCGCTCGGCCGGCAGCGTGATCGCCGCCGGGCTCACCAGCCACTCGTACCAACTGCCCGTGATCCTGACCGGCTGGCTCAGGGCCTGGGCGTTTTCCAGGTCGGCATCGACCTGCCCGAGCAGGGCCATCGGCGACAGGCGCCAGGCGAAGCGTCCCGGCAGCAGGGGCGTCACCGGATCGGCGCCGCTCGGCGCGCCGCCGATAAAGGCGGAGCCGCGCCACAGGCTGCCTTGCGGATCGCCCAGCGTGAGGCGGCCGCCGGTCTGTCTTTCGACGATGGGCGACATCCACGCTGCCGGCAGGAATGCTCCTGCCGTCAAGGCGATCGTGACCAGGCCGGCCAGTAACCATAGCACAAGACGCAACACGTTCAGCCGCCCTTACTGCGCCGTGCGCTGCTGCCGCAGCGTGATGGTGGCATTGACGGTGTCCTGCTTCTCCTGCGCCTCGATGTTGGCATCGGTCACGGCCAGGCGCGCGGTGCGCTGCGCGTCGGCAAGCCAGTCGGTGATGCCGGCGAAGGAAGCGCCGTTGAGCTGCACCTTGACCTGCTCGCCGGTCACGACCACGCTTTGCGACTTCAGCCCGCGCGACGACAGGGCGCTGTCGATCATGTCCTTGGAAAGCAGCGGCGGCGGCGGCCTGGTCTTGCCGCCGAGTTCGGTGGCTTCACGCGTCATGGACTGCACTTCCGCCGTCTGCTGGCGCAGCGAGGGCAACTGCTTCTGCAGCATCGCGCGCCCGCCGAGGGCCGGGTCGATCAGCAGCACGTAGTAGAGCACCAGCACGAGGGCGATCGCGCCGGCGCCGAGGATGCGGCGCTCGCGGGGATTGCGGTCGCCCCAGAAGCTGGCGACCTGCTGCCTGAACTGGCTCATGGCCGGGGTGCGCTGCTTCATTTGCCGCTCCTGATCTGGAAGATGCCGGCGTTCGGCTGGGTCAGGCTCAGGTTGCGCGCGGCGAGCGCCGGTCGCAGCTGTTCCTCGGTGATGGCGGCGTTGGGCTTGAGCTTCATGGTCAGGGCCCGTTCGTGGTATTCGAGCGAGGCGATGGGGGTTTGTCCGGGCGCGATGCCGCGCATGACCTCGCCGACGGCGGCGGCCATGGAGAGGAAATCATCGGCGGCGAGCTGGCCCGCGTCGCGCTGGCCGGAGGCGATCTTCTGGCGCAGCTGGGCCACCGGATCGATGACCACGGTTTCCTTGGGGAAGGCGTTGCGGTAGGTCTGGGTCATGTTGTTGCGCAGGCCGTCGGCTTCGCGCCGCATGCGCAGCCAGTCGATGTTGAGCCCGACGGCATTGATCGCCAGCAGCAGGGTCGCCAGCACGAGGGGCCAGCGCCAGGGCCGCCAGTCGAAGCCGGCGCTGGCGCCGCCGGCCAAGCCGCTCATGAGGTCGACCTGGGCATTGGACGCGCCGTCGATCCAGCGCGGCCAGTTGTCGGCATGCAGCTTGATGCGTTCGTCCAGCGCGGGGACGATGTTCATCGAGTCCTGGTAGTCGCGCAGGCGAGATTGCGGCACGTAGAGCGTGACCGGCGAATGCGGCACCACGGTGCAGATGGCCTGGATGACTTCGAAGGCGGCGGTTTCGGGCTGGTCGGCGAGGATGGGCAGTCCGATGCCTTCCTGCGGCGCGAGGCGCAGCGCGACCTCGATGTCGTCGCCTTGCTCCATCACCGATGCGGTCACCGTGCCGTCCGGCACCGGCAGGCAGAACTGCGCGGGCAGGGCCACGACCTTGCGCGCGCCCAGCGTGGTGAGCGACTTGTGCAGCAGTTCCACCCAGCCGCGGTCGGCCACCGCAACGGTGCGCAGTCCGTCGAGCGTCGCGCCGGGAACGATCACGCAATCGGCGGGATCGGCCATCAGCGAATCCTCGACCAGGTTGGGCAAGGCGGTGCGCAGCTTTCCGGGAGACAGCGGCGGCACCTTGACGCGCAGCAGCGTGACGTCGCTGGCGGCCAGCAGCAGCACGACGCGCTGGGCGCGGCGGGCCATGTCGCCGAGTTCGGGCAAGGACGTGACGCCTTCGCGCTCGACGCTGCCGTTGGTGGTGGCGAGCGCATACTGGCAATACAGCGGCACGCCGGGCTGCAGGTTGTCGGCGGCGGACTTGCCGGGCAATCGGATGTACAGTGTGCTCAAATCGTGATCTTTCTTGTCGGCGCTTGTTCTAGTTTTCGCGAATCCATACCACGCGCGGGCTCTGGTTCTTCCGCTCGATCAGTGCCTGCATGCGCATCGTCGCGCGGTTGAGGCGCACGTTGCCGTTCACCAGGAAGTAATTGGTCGTGACGCTCAGCTGGCCCGTCTGGATCTCCTTCCCCGCGAGGCGATTGCGAAACGCCTCGACGCTGTAGAACGGCACCGCTTGCCTTCCCGCAACGAGCGCCGTCGCCTCGGCAAGCGACAGTGTACCAATTCTTGCAGCCAGCACCTCCGCCGACGCGGTATTGACGTTGACCGTGGTTTTGCCGGGCAGCACGATGACGAAGTCCTGGATGGCGGCGAGGGCTTCGGGCGTGAAGCCGGGCACTGCCAGCAGGTCATCCACGTGCAGGATCGGCAGCGGACGCGACGTGTCGGAACCGGCCTGGGTGGCGGACATGGCCTGCTGGGCTTGCTGTGCCTGCTGGTCGCCGGTGCCCTGGTTCATCATGCCCTGCGCCTGCTGGGAAGTCTGCTGGGATCCCGGCTGCCCAAACTGCCCCTGCTGCGCCTGCTGCACCGGCTTGGGCTGGGAGGACGCCATCAGGTCCGCCGTGGCCTGAGCCAGCGCCGGGTTGAGGCGGGCATTGCTCAGCAGCCGGCCGAAGGCCGCGACCTCGGCCGGGACGGGCACGCCGTTCTCCGCCAGGCCAGTCAGGTTGAAGCGCCCCTGGGCGTCGGCCAGGCCGCCCGACAGCACGGCGTCGGAGGCTTCCGTTTCGGAGCGGCCGTTCTCCACGTATTCGTCCAGGCGGGTCTCGGCCAGCGGCACCGCCCAGGGTTCGTTCAGGTGATCGACTCGCGTGTCGTCGGTGCGCAGGATGAGGCGGATCCAGTCCAGCGCACCGCGCAAGATCCATTGTTTCTGCAACTGCAGGCGCTGGTTCTCGATGGAGCGCACCTGCACCTGCTGCTGCCAGAACAGGCTGGCGACGATGGTGATCGCCAGCGTGGTCAGCAGCAGGGCGGTGACGACCGCCACGCCGCGCTGGCGATGGCTCCGGCAAGCAGATGCGCGCCGTGATCGGGCGGACCGGGATGGTGGGCGGGCTTGCCGTGTCATACGGTCCCCAGCAGGAAGATCTTGGTCATCGGCGCGCCGCGGTTGAGCAGCTGCAGGTCGACCTGCAGCCCGGTGGGCATGGCGCTGTCGCCGACGGCGTTGCTGTTGGGCGATTGCCCGGGCTGGCGCCAGCCTTGCTGGTCGCGGTACCAGGACTGGACGGCCATGCTGGCGACGTTGCTTTCGAGCTGCACGCCGGGCGGATTCGTGTCGGTGAGCACGGCCTGCCACACGGCATCGAGTTCCTTGAGGTCGCGCGTGCCGGCGGATTCGTAGCGCGTGAGCTTGCCGTCGCGCAGGCGGTAGGCCACCACCTGCATGCGCGAGGGCTGGTTTTCGGCGAATACGACGCGGATCATGGTGATGCGTCCCTGGTCCACCGCCAGCGTGGCGCGGTTGTTGAGTGTCGACGGCAGGACGATGCGGTCGCAGTCGCTCTGCATCTGGGCGAAAGCCAGCTGCATGCCGCGCGTCTGCTCGAGATCGTCGGTCAGGCCGACGCGGGCGCGCACGATGGTGTCGAGGCCGCGCCAGCCGAGCACCGCCACGATGGCCAGCACGGTAATGGCCACCAGCAGCTCGACCAGGGTGAAGCCGCCGGCCTTGCCCGGGTTGGCGCCCTTACGGTCCGTTTTCATTGTAGACAATCTGTGCCAGTTTGATGATGCGCCGCTCCGGCTGCAGGGTATCGACCACGCTGACCTCGACGCGGCGGAAACGCGGATTCGGCGTGGCCAGGATTTCTTCCTCGCAGGTCAGCTGCAGCTCGTCCTGCGGACAGGGGAAGGAACGCTTGGTCAAGGGCGGAAATTCGCGCGCCAGCCGGATCTGCGCGAGGCGGTTCTCGGCGGACCAGGTGGCCATCATGGCGGCGCGCAGCGCGCTGCTGTTCTGGGTGAGGCTGCCGACGGCGCGCAAGCTGGCGCCGAGCGCCGTGCCGACGATGACCAGTGCGACCAGCACTTCGAGCAGGGTAAAGCCGCGTTGCGGCCGGGGCATGCGAGGTTCCATGTCACTCCACCACGAAATGGCCGATGCCGTCGGCGCGAATCGACACGCTGGCATCGTCGGCCGCCAGCGTGAGCACGAAAGGCTTGTCCACCGGCTCGCGGCCGAAGACCACGCGCAACGGATTTGAACCCGCCTCGGTCATGGGCTGGATCGAGACCGACACCGGGGGGCGGCGGAATTCGCGCTCGCGCAGCATGTCGTCCTGGCCCATCGGCTGCCACGACACGTCGTCTCGGATGAGGAAGCGGTAACGGTCCTGCCCGACCTCGAAGGCGATGGGCCGGTTGCGCACGATGGCTTCGTCCCGCGCCAGCTGCATCAGCAGGGCGATGCGACGCGCCTCTTCCTGCAATACTTTCTGCGGGTCGGGAATGGCATTGAACGACACCACGCCGAGCATGATGCCGGCGATGACGATCACCACCAGCAGTTCAAGCAGGGTAAAGCCGGCCGCGTGCCGTTGGCGGGCGGCGGCTGGCCGGGTCGATGTAATCAGAGATCCCACGAACCAATGTCGGCATCGGCGCCGGCGCCACCGGGCTGGCCATCCGCGCCATAGGAAAACACATCCACTTCGCCCTTCACGCCGGGCGAGAGGTACTGGTACGCATTACCCCAGGGGTCCTTGGGCAGCTTGTCGATGTAGCCGCCGGACTTCCAGCCGTTGGCGGCCGGCCCGGAGGTCGGCTTCTGGATCAGCGCCTGCAGACCCTGCTCGGTGGTCGGGTAACGCTGGTTGTCCAGCTTGTACAGCTTGAGCGCCTGCATCAGGGTAGCGATGTCCTGGCGGGCTGCGGTAATGCGGGCATCGTCGGTGCGGCCCATCAGCTTGGGCACCACTAACGCGGCGAGAATACCCATGATCACGACCACGACCATGATTTCGATCAAAGTGAAGCCGCGGCTGACGGCACGCTTGAAGACATGGCGGGGCGGACGGGCGAGTTCGGTACGCATCATAGAAAAGGTTTCTCTGCTTGGAAAAGGAATAACAAAAATCAGAAGTATAAGGCCGAAGCGCCGACGCATCGGCATTCTGGCGGAATCAGCGGGCCGGGACGTGATCGCGTGGCCCATCTTGGAATGCAGCAACATCGTGCCGGAACGATGCGTTTTTTTATTGATATTCAACAATAGCGTTCCGCCGGCACACGCTTCGCGAGGAGGGAAACGTGGCTTTGCACTGCGGAACGTATGACTGGCAGGGTCACGATTAGTTTTCCCGGCTGCAGTAAAAAGCCGTAAATTTTTCGGGGCCGAAAGGCGGCCGGAACGAGGCGCGGCTCCTGCGTGGGCGCACAGGAACAAACCCCGGGCCGGCAGGGTCTTGTTGGAAGTGAACGTCCCTCTCCACCAATACGCCTCCGGAGCAAGCCATGTCCCTGCATCATGCCGAATCGGGTGAAGTCATCGATATCCAGCCGCTGGGCGACAAGCTGCCTTGGGCAGAATCGGTGGCGCTCGTGCGCACGGCCGAATTCGAAGTCATGCGGATGGTGCTGCAGCAGGGCAAGGCCGTGCCCGAGCACCGGGTTCCGGGCGACCTGAGCATGCAATGCCTTGAAGGCTCGGTTGAAGTGCAGGCCGGCGGCAACCATCTCACGCTGGGCGAAGGCCAGCTGGTTTTCCTGAAGGGCAATACCCCGTACGCATTGCGCGCCCTGGACCACGCTTCCCTGCTGGTCACGATGGTCCGCAAGCCCAAGGACAGCGACGAGTAGTCAAAACTCCCGGCCGCGCGATCGCGGCTGACGTCAGGGCGCGGCTTCGGCGCGCGGATCGCGCGACAGCAGGTGCCGGATCATGTCGCCCGGAGCATCGCCGTCGAACAGCACCGCCGCCACCGCTTCCGCGATCGGCATCTCGATGCCCGCGTCCCGCGCCAGCGTGCGCACCGCCTGGGCGCAGCGCACGCCTTCCGCGACATGGCCGAGCTCGCGCACGATCGCGTCGAGCTTCTTGCCCTGCGCCAGCCCCAGCCCGACGCGACGGTTGCGCGACAGGTCGCCGGTGCAGGTGAGGATGAGGTCGCCCATGCCGGCGAGTCCCATGAAGGTTTCCGGTCGTCCGCCGAGCGCCACTCCGAGACGCGTGATTTCCGCCAGGCCGCGCGTGATCAGCGCCGCCCTGGCATTGTGGCCGAGGCCCATGCCATCGGCGACGCCGGTGGCGATGGCCAGGATGTTCTTCACCGCGCCGCCGACTTCCACACCGGCCATGTCGTCGGTGGAATACACGCGCATGGCGCCGCCGTGCATGATGGCGACCACGCTGTCGCGCAAGGCGGCGTCGCGCGACGCGATGGTCAATGCGCAAGGCAAGCCTTGTGCGACCTCCTGCGCGAATGAAGGACCGGACAGGGCGCCGATCGGCAGCGTGTCGCCGAGCACCGCGCGCGCGACCTGGTGCGGCAGCAGCCGGGTGTCTTCCTCGAATCCCTTGCACAGCCAGATGAGGTTAGGAATGTCTTTCGTCGCCAGCCGTTCGCACAGCGGCCGCAGGCCGGCGACGGACGAGGCGATGACGAGCAAGCCTTGCGCCTCTCCCGGTTGCCCGGCGACATGCGCGATGGCGGCATCGAAGTCGGCGGTGGCGCGCACGCCGGGCGGCAGTGCGAAGCCGGGAAGATAGGCGGCGTTTTCGCGGCGCGCCTCGGCATCGGCCATGGCGCCGGCATCTCGGCCCCACAGCACCACGTCATGCCTGGCGGCGAGCGCGATGGCCAGCGCGGTGCCCCACGCGCCGGCGCCGAGCATGCCGATCCTGCGGCGGACGGGAGGGTTGGAAGCCTGCATGCGGATTCCCTTGAAAATGAAGACGGAAGAGGACGCCGGGCGGGGTCAGGCCCGGCGCTGGCGGCCGGGAATGTCGGCGGGAACCGGGCTCATTCGCCCCAGACTTCCTGGGCCCGGACGTAGCCAGCCTGGCCGTCGCGGTGGCGCACCTTCACCCAGCCCGCGCTCAAGGGCTCGACCATGTCGAGCAGCACGCCCTTGTCGGCGGTAAAGACCATGGCCGCGCCATCTTCGCCGGCGGCGCGCACGCGCGCGGAGGCGGCAGTGACGATGACGGTGCGCTTGGGTACCAGGGCCTTGGCTTCCACCCAGGCCAGGTCGCCGCTCGCGTCGCGCACCTTGTTCCACTCGCCGTAGGTCAGCACCACTTCGACCGGCATGCCGCGCGGTGCGACGAAGACTTTCTTGCCCTTCGCGGAAGGGGCGTCGTAGAAGATGGCGGGGGACGCCCCGACGCTCTTGAATTCGACGACGGGCGCCGCATGGGCATTCATCCAGGCAAGCAGCATCGCCGTCGCCACCAGACGCGGAATTCTCATGTTCTCTCCCTGAGGTGTTGCCGGATTGTCGCGTTCGCCGCGTTCGGCTGGCGGCCCTTCCCCGCAGGGAAAAGGCCGGTCTGACGATTACTGGCGGGTGGCCGACGAGCCGTCGGGCATCACGAGGCCGGAGCCGCCCTGCTGCTGGCCCTGCTGCTCGGCGAGCGCCTGCAGGCGCTGCTGGTAGAACACCTCGAAGTTGATCTCGGCGAGGTGGACCGGCGGGAAGCCCGCGCGGGTGATCATGTCGGCGATGTTGGCGCGGAGATAGGGGTAGACGATGTTCGGGCAACCGATGCCGAGCAGCGGGTCCATCTGCTCGGGCGGAATGTTGGCGATCTCGAAGATGCCGGCCTGCTTGCCCTCGACCAGGAAGGCGACCTTGTCCTTGATCTTGGCGGTGACGGTGATGGTGACGGTGGATTCGAAAATGGTTTGGGCCAGGGCTTCGGCGCCGACGTCCACGGACACTTCGATGTTCGGGCCTTCCTGCTCGAGGAAGATGGCCGGCGAATTGGGTTGTTCGACGGACATGTCCTTCAGGTAGACGCGCTGGATCTGGAAGACGGGTTGCTGGTTCTGGTCCTGCTGTTGGTTTTGCTCAGCCATGAGTTGCTTTCTCTGGGTGGTGTTGCGGATTCGTGCCCTCATCGGAGGGGCGCACGAGGCCGGCCGGTTGATAGGGACAAGGGACGGCGGGAGCCATCTAGCCGTCCCCTGGAGCGTCAGCGCCGTTCGCCGCGGCCGGGGATGCGTCGCGGCGCCCTGCCGTGGCTGTCTTGTGAACGCTTTTTCTAGCCAGGGTCGCCAGTCTACGCGCCCTGAAGCAGCGGGTCCAGTTTGCCGGCGCGATCGAGGGCGCTGAGGTCGTCGAAGCCGCCGACGTGGGTATCGCCGATGTAGATCTGCGGCACGGTGCGGCGGCCGGTCTTCTGCATCATGGCGGCGCGCTGCTCGGGCTGCAGGTCGATGCGGATCTTCTCGATGTCATCGACGCCCTTGGCCTTGAGCAGCCGTTCTGCCATCACGCAATACGGGCAGACCCCGGTGCTGTACATTAAGACACGTGCAGTCATGTCAATGCTCCATTATTTGATGAGGGGCAGACCCTGCGCCTGCCAGGCGGCGATGCCGCCGCCCAGGCTGGCTGCCTCGGCGAAGCCCGCCTTCCTGAGCTGGGCGACAGCCTTCGCCGAGGCGCTGCCGTTCTGGCAGACGGCGATCACGGTCCTGGACTTGAATTTCTCCAGCTCTCCCAGCCTGTTGGGCAATTCCTTCAATGGAATGTTCCGGGCGTCACGCAGGTGGCCGGCCTGGAATTCGGCGGGCTCGCGCACGTCGAGGATGAGCGCCTTGTTCTGGTTGATGAGCTGGGTGGCCTGCAGCAGCGACACGGTATTTCCGCGCTGGCGAAGGCTCGGCCACAGCAATGCGCCCCCGGAAATCAGGGCGATTCCGATCAACCATATGTTTTCAATCAGGAATTTCACGTTACTCCAATGGTGTTAGGCAATCCCGACATTATAAAATAGAAGCGCAAGCGCCTTCCAACTCATGCGCGATCCCCGATTCAACCCGATTTCCCAACCACCTTTCCCCTTTTGACATGTACAAAATCGTATTCATGCGCCACGGCGAATCGACCTGGAACCTCGAAAACCGCTTTACCGGCTGGACCGACGTGGACCTGACCGAGAAGGGCGTCGCCGAGGCGCGCGAAGCCGGACGCCTGCTGAAGGAAGCCGGCTTCACCTTCGACCTGGCCTACACCTCGGTGCTCAAGCGTGCCATCCGCACCCTCTGGATCACGCTCGACGAGATGGACCTGATGTGGCTGCCGGTCATCCATGACTGGCGCCTGAACGAGCGCCACTACGGCGCGCTGCAGGGCCTGAACAAGGCGGAAACCGCCGCCAAGTATGGCGACGAGCAGGTGCTGGTCTGGCGCCGCAGCTATGACGTGCCGCCGAACCCGCTGGAGGCGAACGACCCCCGCGCCTCCTACGCCGACCCGCGCTACGCCGGCCTCGAGCACGGACAGATTCCCCTCACCGAATGCCTGAAGGACACCGTGGCGCGCGTGATGCCGGCCTGGGACGAATCGATCGCGCCCGCCATCCGCGCCGGCAAGAACATCCTCATTTCCGCCCACGGCAACAGCCTGCGCGCCCTGATCAAGACGCTGGACGGCATCAGCGACAAGGACATCGTCGGCCTCAACATCCCCAACGGCGTGCCGCTGGTCTATGAACTCGACGCCGACCTCAAGCCGATCAAGAGCTATTACCTGGGCGACCAGGCAGCGATCGAGGCGGCGATGAAGGCGGTTGCCAGCCAGGGCAAGTCGAAATAAACGGCGCGTCCATCCACTTGCACCCCATCGCATGACAATCACCGCAAGCCGGCGCCTGCCCGGATTGCTCGGAGCGCTCGCGCTGGGCGCGGCCGTCCTCGCGTCGGGCGCAAGCGCGCGCGAGAGCGAGCGCCTCCGGCAGAAGCACGCCGCCGAGTCCGAGCGCGCCGAGCTGCAGCAGAAGCTCGACGCGCTCAAGCGCGACATGTCCCGCACCGAATCGGCCCGCAGCCACGCGGCCGATTCCCTCGCGCAGTCTGAGTCGGCCATTTCCCAGGCCAACCGCGCGCTGCGCGACCTCGACGACGAGCATCGCCGCATCGAAGCCCGGATCAGCCAACTGGCCGACGAGCAGGACCGCATCGCCAAGGCTGTCTCCGCGCAGCAGAAACGCCTGTCGCTGCTGCTGCGCGACCAGTACGCCGCCGGCGGCGAGGACCGCATCAAGCTGCTGCTGTCCGGCGACAATCCCAACCGCATCAACCGCGACCTGCAGTACATGGGCTACGTCTCCAAGGCCCAGGCCCGCCTGCTCGAGGCCCTGCGCGCCAACCTCGCGGCGATCGAGGCCAACAAGTTCGCCACGCAGGAGGCGCGCGACGAACTCGACGAGGTGGTGCGCGAACAGCGCGAGCAGATGGCCGTCCTCGAAAAGGAGAAAAAGCGCCATGCCGCCCTGGTGGCCCAGCTTTCCGGCAAGCTCGCCGCCCAGCGCAAGGAAGTCGGCGGCATCGAGCGCGACGAACAGCGCCTTGGCGTGCTGGTCGACCGCCTGGGCAGGTTGATCGAAGAACAACGCCGCGCCGAGGCGGAAGCCGCGAAAGCCGCGGCGGCCCGGGCGGAAGCGGCGAAGGCGGAGGTCGCCCGGGCCGCCGCGGAGCGCCAGGAGAAGCTGCGGCAGGACCAACTTGCGCAGTCCAGGGCGAAAGCGCAGCCGCCGGTCGCGGGAAAAATGAGTTCGGTCAAGACGAAACCGGCCAATCCTGATGCAATAGACAACGACGAACCGCCAAAAACCGTGGCGCGCAATGAACTCGCACCCGAACCCGGCGTCCAAAGCGGGTTGTTTTCCCGGGAGTTCGGTTCCCTGCGCGGCCAGCTTCGGCTGCCGGTCAAGGGGGACCTGATCGCGAAATTCGGCGGCAAGCGCGGCGACGGACCGGCCTGGAAAGGCTTGTTCATCCGCGCCCCGGAAGGATCGGAAATCCGGGCCGTGGCCCAGGGGCGGGTAGTATTCGCCGACTGGCTGCGCGGCTTCGGCAACCTGATCATCCTCGACCACGGCGGCGAATACTTGACCATCTATGGCAACAACCAGGCGGTGCTCAAGCATGCCGGCGATCTCGTCAAGACCGGCGAAGTCATTGCCAGCGCCGGCAATAGCGGCGGCAACGAACAATCGGGTTTATACTTTGAAATGCGGCATCAGGGCCGCGCTTTTGATCCCCTTGGATGGGTGACAGTCAGGTGAAACATGGGCAGTAAACTCAAGAACTTCGGCCTTATCGGTCTGGGCGTCATCGCCGGCGTCGCCGGTTCCATGCAATTCGAGGCCAGCGCGCAAAAGGCGACCGCGCCGCTGCCGCTGGAAGAATTGCGGCAACTGGCCGACGTGTTCGGCCTCATCAAGTCCGACTACGTGGAATCGGTCGAAGACAAGAAGCTGCTGACGGAAGCCATTTCCGGCATGGTCGCCTCGCTCGACCCGCACTCCGCCTACCTCGACAAGAAAGCCTTCAAGGAACTGCGCGAAGGCACCCAGGGCAAGTTCGTCGGCCTGGGCATCGAGGTCGGCATGGAAGACGGCTACGTCAAGGTCATTTCGCCGATCGAGGACTCGCCCGCCTTCAAGGCAGGCCTCAAGGCCGGCGACCTGATCACCCGCCTCGACTCCACGCCGGTCAAGGGCATGACGCTGGACGAAGCCGTCAAGCGCATGCGCGGCGAACCCAACACCAAGATCACGCTGACGGTTGCCCGCAAGGAAGAAGACAAGCCGATCATCGTCACCATTACCCGCCAGGAAATCCGCGTGCAGAGCGTGAAGTCCAAGGTCATCGAACCGGGCTACGCCTGGGTGCGGGTGTCGCAGTTCCAGGAGCCGACGGTCGACGACATGGCGAAGAAGATCACCGCCATCTACCAGCAGGACCCCAACCTCAAGGGCCTGGTGCTCGACCTGCGCAACGACCCGGGCGGCGTGCTGCCCGGCGCCATCGGCGTCTCCGCCGCCTTCCTGCCCAAGGACGTGCCGGTGGTCTCGACCAATGGCCAGCTGCCCGATTCCAAGGCCACCTTCTATGCCCGCCGCGAGTTCTACACGTCCTCGCGCACCGCGCTGACAGACCCGCTGGCCAGGCTGCCCGAGGGCATCAAGAAGGTGCCGATGGTGGTGCTGATCAACGCCGGTTCGGCTTCCGCCTCGGAGATCGTGGCCGGCGCCCTGCAGGACTACAAGCGCGCCACCATCATGGGCATGCAATCCTTCGGCAAGGGCTCGGTCCAGACCATCCGCCAGCTGTCCGCCGACACCGCGGTCAAGCTGACGACGGCGCGCTACTACACGCCCAATGGCCGCTCCATCCAGGCCAAGGGCATCGTTCCCGACCTGCTGGTGGACGAGACCGCCGAAGGCGACGGCATCAACAGCCTGCGCCTGCGCGAGGCCGACCTTACCAAGCACCTGACCAACGACAAGGACAAGGAAGAGGCCCACGCCAAGGTCGACGAGCTCGAGGAAGAGCAGCGCCTCGCCGCCCTCGAGAAACGCCGCAAGCCGCTGGAATTCGGCGGCAAGGACGACTTCCAGCTCGCCCAGGCGCTGAACCACCTCAAGGGCATGCCGGTCCAGCTTTCCAAGTCCGCCAAGGTGGAGAGCAAGAAGGAAAACACCATCAACGAGAAGAAGGATGGCAAGGACGGCAATGGCAACGGTAACGGCAAGAATGGAAACGGCGACAAGAAGTAAGCCGACCTGACCGGAAGAAAAGGCCGCAGTGATGCGGCCTTTTTTGGTGTTGGAGCCGCTTGTCAAGGCTACCGACAGGGCGGCAGCGTTTCATTCCCGCGCAAGTGGGAATCCCATTTTGCCTTTAAGCCGTCGAAGACACCCCGGCGACAATGCAACACCGACATGGGATTCCCGCCTGCGCGGGAATGACAGGATGGGACGAGAATGCGCCGCAGGCGCTCCGTATCACCAGAAAACACGACATGAACGACAACCAGCTCCTCCGCTATTCCCGCCACATCCTGCTCGATGAAATCGGCATCGAAGGCCAGTCCCGCATCCTCGACGCCCATGCCCTCGTCATCGGCGCCGGCGGGCTCGGCTCTCCCGCCGCCTTCTACCTCGCCTCGGCGGGCATCGGCAGGCTCACCCTGGTCGACAACGATACCGTCGATCTCACCAACCTGCAGCGCCAGATCCTGCATACCACCGAGCGCGTGGGCATGTCCAAGGCGGAGTCGGGGAAGCAGACGCTGGCGGGCATCAATCCGGAGGTGGAGGTGATCGCCCTGCAGGAGCGGGTGGATGACGCCCGCCTCGACCAGCTCGTGTCACAGGCGAACGTGGTGCTGGACTGCAGCGACAATTTCGCGACCCGCCATGCCGTCAACCGGGCCTGCGTGCGCCACCGGGTGCCGCTCGTGTCGGGCGCGGCGATCCGCATGGACGGCCAGATCTCGGTGTTCGATCCGCGCCGCGCGGACTCGCCCTGCTACGCCTGCCTGTTCCCCGCGGACCAGGAATTCGAGGAAGTGCTGTGCTCCACCATGGGCGTGTTCGCGCCGCTGGTCGGCATCATCGGCACCATGCAGGCGGCGGAAGCGCTGAAGGTGGTGGCCGGGATCGGCCAGACGCTGGCGGGAAGGCTGATGCTGCTAGACGCGCGGGCCATGGAATGGACCACCATCCGGGTGGCGCGCAGCGAGGATTGCGCCGTATGCGGGCAAGGCCACGGCTGACGTCACCGGCCGAAGCCTGGCGCGTCAGCGCGGCTCCTGCGCGGCGCCGCGCCGCTGGAAATAACGATACGCCTCGAAGTGGCGCTGCCCGGCGCTGGATGGGTCCTGCACGTCGGAGGCATCGGGCATGTCTCCCGCGCCGGACGCCGCGCGGCCGTCGCGCGGCATGCCCCCGCTTTCATTCTGCATGAGTTGCTGCGAACCGCGGCGCAGCGGGCCGTCGCCGCAGGCAACGACGGCGAGCATGGCAGCCAAGGCGGCCAGCGGCACGGCAAGCTTGAAGCCAGACTTCATGTTGTATTCTCCCTGCCCCGATTATTGATGAAACCGCCGGCCGCCTCTTGGCTTGTGTCAATCGCTTAACATCTGCGGATCAAGGCCGCCGCCGATCCGTGGCGCGGCCGCATCAGGTAACGACGATTTCAATGGCAGCGTGGCGCCGTCCGGGTCCCGCACGGCGCGGCGGAACGGGCCGGGTGCTACAATCGAAGCGAACGACCGTTCGTCCTCCGCGCCTTTCCTGTCCCCGATGTCCGCCAGCGATTTCTTCAAGCTTCTCTTCCTGTCTTCCATCTGGGGCGGATCATTCATCTTCCTTCGCATCGCGGTGCCTGAAGTCGGTCCGCTGATGACCGCGCTGCTGCGCACGACGCTCGCCACTGCCGCATTGCTCATCTTTGCCGCCGCCACCGGCGTCTCGATGAACTGGCGGCGCAACGCCAAGCCCTTCGCCATCGTCGGCATCTTTGCCGGCGCCCTGCCGTTCTGCTGCTTTTCCTTCGCGGCGCTGCACCTGCCGGCGGCGCACTCCGCCGTGCTCAACGCCACCGCGCCGCTGTTCGGGGCGCTGTTCTCCGCGCTGTGGCTGAACGAGCGGATGACGGCACGGAAGGCCGCGGGCCTGCTGCTCGGCCTGTCCGGCGTGGCGGTGCTGGTGGGCGCGGGCGCGCTGCCGCTCGATGCGATGACCCTGCTGTCGTTCGGCGCCTGCCTCGCGGCGGCGGCCTCGTATGCCTTGTCGACCATCATCGTCACCAAGACCGGCCGCCCGGGCGGCATCCATCCCATCGCGATGGCCACCGGATCGCTCGCCTTCGGCAGCCTGATCATGCTGCCCACCCTGCCCTTCGCCATCCCACCCGCCATGCCATCGTTGCTGGCGCTGGGCTGCATCGCCGGCGTGTCGCTGCTGTCGTCCGGCCTCGCGCAAGCCATCTTCATCCCGCTGATCGTGAAGATCGGGCCGACCCGGGCAATGTCGGTGTCCTTCCTGATCCCCTTGTTCAGCATGCTGTGGAGCGCGATCTTCCTGCACGAAGGCGTGCACCTGTCGACCGTGCTCGGCGCCGGCATCGTGCTGATGGCCATGGCGCTGGTGCTGCCGACCGCGCACGCGCCCGACGACCTGCATCCGACACGGAGCTGAACCGATGTCCGACGCAGCGCCCTCCTCGCCGAATCCTGTCCTGACCGCGCTGGCCCTCTCGCTCGGCGCCGCAATCTCGCTTGGCATGTCGCGCTTCTCGTATGCGCTGCTGCTGCCGCCGATGCGCACCGACCTGTCGTGGTCCTACCTGCTGGCGGGCGCGATGAACACCGGGAACGCCTTCGGGTATTTCATCGGCGCGCTGGCCACGCCGGCGCTTATGCGCCGCTTCGGCGCGCATGCGGCGCTCATCGGCGGCGCGCTGCTGACCACGGCCTTCATGCTGCTTTCCGGCTTCGTCGTCGATGCCGGCATGCTGCTCCTGCAGCGGGTGCTGGCAGGAATCGCGAGCGCCCTGATCTTCATTTCCGGCGGCGTGCTGGCGGCGAGGCTGGCCGCGGGCCATGCCGGGCGCGCCGGCTTCCTGATCGGCCTGTACTACGGCGGCACGGGCTTCGGCATCATCGCCTCGGCGCTGCTGGTGCCGCTGGCAATCGGGGCCGCCGCCGGACACGGCGCATCCCACGCCTGGCAATGGGCCTGGCTGGCGCTGGGCATCGCCTGCCTGCTCGCGGCCGTGCTCATGGCCGGCCCGTCGCGGCGCATCGACGGCGCGGTGCAGGCGTCGGCGGCCGGCCAGAGATTCCGCCTCGGCGACTTCGGCTTCGGCCTTGCCGGCTACTTCATGTTCGGCGTCGGCTACATCGGCTACATGACCTTCGTGATCGCCCTCTTGAAAGAGCAAGGCATGTCGCCGACGCTGATCACCGCCTTCTACGCCCTGCTGGGCGCTGGCGTGGTGGTGTCGTCGAGGCTCTGGGCGGGACTGCTCGACCGCTACCAGGGCGGACAGCCGCTGGCCATCCTCAACGGCCTGCTGGCGGCCGCCACCCTGCTACCGGTATTGAGCGCTTCCCCGATCGCGGTCTTCCTGTCGGGCGTGGTGTTCGGCAGCGTGTTCCTGTCGGTGGTGGCATCGACCACGGCTTTGGTCAGGCACAACCTGCCGGCGGCGTCATGGTCTTCGGGGATCAGCGCGTTCACCACGGTGTTCGCGCTCGGGCAGATCGTCGGGCCGACCATCGTCGGCTGGATTTCCGACCGCGCCGGCGGTCTGCAGCGGGGACTGGTGTTTTCCGCGTGCGCGCTGCTGGTCGGGGCGGTGGTGGCGACGCGGCAGCGGGCGCGTCTTCGAGAGTCCCCTCCCTTTCAAGGGGAGGGTTAGGGTGGGGATGGGTTTCGGTCGCAGGCAAAGGACAACGTTGACAATGCCCCAATCAAAATCGTGTTCTTTGCTTGCGCCGGAAACCCATCCTCACCCCAGCCCTCCCCTTGAAGGGGAGGGAGTCAAGCGCGCTGATGCGAAGGAGAGTTCGCGGAGTTAAAAACCCACCGCCGCCCGCAACACCCCGCGCAGCGCATTGCACACCACAACCTCTTCCGCCCTGCGCAAATCCTCCACCGTCACTGTCCGCTCCAGCGCATTCCACGCCGGGTCGTCCAGCAGCACGCCGCGCATCATCCCTGGCAGCACGCCCGCCGAGAGCGGCGGCGTCACCCACCCGCCGTCCAGCTTGAGGAAGACGTTGCTGCGGCCGCCTTCGGTCAGCTCCCCGCGCTCATTGAAGAACAGCATGTCGAAGCCGCCCCGCGCCTCGGCCGCGCGCCAGCCGGCGTCGTAGCGGTCGCGCAGGGTGGTCTTGTGACGCAGGAAGAGATCGCCGGAGCGGGTGGGCGCATCGGCGAGGATGAGCTTCACCGGTTCCGGCAAGGGCTGCAGGATGCCGCCCTGCACGGTGGCGCTGCCATCGTGGGCCAGGGCCAGGCGCAGGCGATGAGGCACGCCGTGGGGCATGTCGCGGCAGGCCGCATCGATGCGCGCGCGCAGCCCGGCTTCGTCGAAACGGAAGCCGAAATAGCGCGCCGACGCGCCCAGCCTTTGCAGGTGACGGTCGAGATGCGTACATCCCCCGGCTTCCGCCCGCATGGTTTCGATCAGCTCGAAAGGCGGGACCAGCCCGGTGAGGAAGCGGGCCTTGAGCTGGCATTCGGCGAACTCGTCCGCGGCGACGCTGTCGTGCACGATGCCCGCGCCCACGCCGAGTTCGCCGCGCCGCACGCCGCCGGCCGGCGCTTGCAGGACGAGCGTGCGGATCGGCACCGACAGGCAGAAGTTTCCGGTGGCGCGTCCCGCCGCCGGCGCATCGAACCAGCCTATCGCGCCGGTGTAGAGGCCGCGCGGCTCGGGTTCGAGTTCGCGGATGATCTGCATGGTGCGGCGCTTCGGCGCGCCGGTGATCGAACCGCAGGGATAGATCGCCTCCAGGACGTGCTGCAATCCTGCGTCGTCGGGCAAGGCGGCCTGCACCGTCGAGCTCATCTGGAGCACGCCGCCGAAACGCTCCACCTGGAAAAGTTCGGGCACGCTGACGCTGCCGGTGACGGCCACGCGTCCCAGGTCGTTGCGCAGCAGGTCGACGATCATCAGGTTTTCGGCGCAGTTCTTGGGGTCGGCGGCAAGCGCCCGGGCCTGCGCGGCGTCGGCGCGCGGGTCGCCGCCGGCGGGCGCGGTGCCCTTCATCGGCCGCGTCATGATGCGGCCTTCCTCGTGGCGGACGAACAGTTCCGGCGACAGGGACAGGATGGCGCCGCCCTCCGGGAGCTGGACGAGGGCGCCGTAGGGCACCGGCTGGCGCTGCCGCAGCCGGCGGTAGAGCGCCACCGGGGAGCCGTAGGCATCGAGGCGCAGCCGCATGGTGTAGTTGACCTGGTAGGTGTCGCCGGCCTCGATGTATTGCCGGATGCGCTCGACCGCCGCGCCGAAAGCGGCTTCGTCGACATTCGCCGCCAGAGCGGCGACGCCCGCCGCGTCCCGCTCGCGGTCCTGGCTGGACAGCCAGGCCAGGACCTGCATCGACGACAGCGTTTCCATGCGGCGAAACAGCAGGATGCGCGCCAGCTCTCCTTGGTCCGGGTAAGGCGCGATGCCGTGCATCGCCGCGCCGAGTTCGTAATGGAACAGCGCCACCGCATGCAGGCCGCGCGCCAGCCCGTCCTGCATCCGGGCCAGCAGTCCCGGCCAGCCGGCGATGTCATGGCAGGCCAGCACCGACTCGCATTCGGTGTAGAGGCGCGAACGCCTGTCGCCGATGCTGGCGGCGCAATCGTCAAGCAGGGCGAAGCATGCTTGCGCGGTCGTCGATCCGGTCATGCGCCGCCTCAGCTTCCCTTCTTCGACAGGTAGATACCCAGCAGCAGCAGCGCGCCGCCGAGCATCTGGATTGGTCCGATCGCCTCGCCGAAGATCAGCCAGGCGGCGACCGCGGCGGTCAGCGGCTGGATCAGCAGGCTGACAGAAGACAGGTTGGCCGGCAGGTGGGCGAAGGCATAGGCGATCACCGTCTGCCCGCCGATCTGCGCGACCAGCGCCAGCGCGAACAGCGGCAGCCAGCCGGCCGTCGTATCGGGCAGGAAAGCGCCGGGCGACATCAGGGCCAGGGGCAGCAGCACCAGGCCGGTGACGGTGGTGCTCCAGGCCATCAGGCGGGCGGTGGAGTATTCGGCGCGGGCATCCTTGATCACCAGCTGGTAAGCGGCGTAGAACACCGCGCTGGCGAGGCCGAGGCCGTCGCCGAGCAGCTTGTTGGCATGTTCGACGCCGCCGGCATTGGGTCCGACCAGCATCACGGCGCCGATCAGCGCCAGCACCATGCCGACGATGAAGATGCGGGCGAAGCGCGTGCGGTAGGCGATCCACATCCAGAGCGCGATGAAGATGGGCGCGAAGTTGGACAGCAGGGTGGCGTTGGCCACGGTGGTGTAGTGAAGCGACAGGTGCCAGATCGCCATGTCGCCGGCGAAGTAGATGCCGGCCAGGACGAGGGAGCGGGCGAAGTCGGTGCGCTTGCCGGATTTTTCGTCTTCGCGTTTCACCGCGAAGGCCCATGCCCACAGGACCGGCGCGGCGAGCGCCATGCGCCAGAACGCCGAGGCGATCGGGTTGACGTCGGACAGGCGCATGAAGATGCCGGCGAAGCCGATGGCCATGCCGCCGATGAGCAGGGACGCGAAGGCGAGCGTGGGGAAATGCTTGGGGGAATGCATGAAGGTCGGCGCGGGCCGTGAATGATTGGCAAGGGCCATGAGTTTACTGGGGAATGCCGAAATGCGCATCACGCGGAAAGCCCCGGCAAACCCTCGCACAGGCATTCCTAATCGCAATTAATGCGACGGTTTTCACGCGGTGGGCATATCCGTCACCAAGCCCGGGCGCTGGCGGGAAAACCTCCGGTGCGGCCATTTCCTGCAATTTCCTGCAATTTCCTGCGGCTGGCCTGCCGCGTCCGGACCAACACGAACCCGATGATGACTTTTCCTGCATTGCCCTCCCTGTCGCGCCAGCCTGACACGGAGACCCCGAGCCAGGCGCCCCGTGGCGCCAAGGCGAATTCGCCTTCCTGCAAGATGTCGCTCAGCTCGCGCCTGCTGATGACCTCGGTGCGGCGCGGCCATCTGAAATGGAGCAAGGCGCTGCTGTCGCGCGGCGCGGACATTAATTGCGCCGGCAAGCGCGGCATGACGCCGCTGATGCGCGCCGTCGACCGGGGCGACGCCGGCCTGGTCGGGATGCTGCTGGAGCGCGGCGCCGACAGGCACGCCAGGACGACGGATGGCGTCACCGCGCGCATGCTCGCGGAAAACCGTCACCACGCCGGAATCGTGCGCCTGCTCGACGAACCGCCGCCGCATCTCTCGCACTATGGCGTCGACGAACTCATTCCGGTCCTGAACGCCGGCGACCTGGCCCTGATGCGGGCGCTGCTCAGCTTCGGCATCGATGCCGACCGGCGCAACGACCATGGAATCACCTTGCTGCGTGCAGCCGTCGACAAGGGCGACCTGCGTTTCATCGACCTGCTGCTGGCGCGCCGGGCCGACGTCAACCTGGCCGATGCGCAGGGCTGGACACCCCTGCTCTCGGCCGCCACGCACCCCGATCCCGTGGCGCTCGAATGCCTGCTTGACCATGGCGCCAGTATCGACCACGGCGACCGCGACGGCACGACGGCCTTGATGGCGGCGGCGACCCACAACCGCATCGAAAACGCGGGGATGCTGCTGCTGCGAGGCGCCGACATGGATCTGGCCGACGCACACGGCCGGACCGCCCTGATGATCGCCGTCCTGCACGGCCATGCGGGCATGGCGCGGCTGCTGCTTTGCCAGGGCGCGCGTATCGATGCCGCCGACCGCCGTGGCCGTACTCCCCTGATGGTCGCCGCGCGCGATGGTCATGCCGACATCGTCAAGCTTTTGCTGGCCAAGGGCGCGGGCGTCGATCAGGCGGACACACGTGGCAGGACGCCGTTGATGGCCGCGGCCGGGCGGGATTTCACCGGCATGGCGGCACTGGTCGCGGAGGAGCAGGCAGGCGCGGGACCGGCGCGCCACCCCGGCCTCATCGAGGCGCTCTCCGCCGACATCCTGCAGCAGAACGGCATCGTGTCGATGCTGCTGCGCGCCAATGCCGACCCCAGCCGCCGCGATGCGAAAGGTTGGACTGCGCATGCCCTGGCGGCACGGAGGCGGAATCATGTCATCGCGCGAACCTTGCAAGCGCAAGCCGGTCCCTCCTGCTCTTCCATGCATTCCCGTACGCGCGGGTCAATGTTCGACATCATGAGCAGGACCAGATGAACGCCCGGCCAGGATACTGATGATTCACGACCCGCGGCGCAGGACTCACGGAAAGAAAGCAGCGGAAAGCCGGTCAAAAATTATTCAGCCCTAATAGTTGAAAAATCCTTGATCGGTTCCCGTTTCCCGGCCACGAAAGTAGCAATCCTGACCGGCCCGTAACAGCGCTTCGATGCGCCTGCTTGCGGCATTTTTATTTTTAAAGAACGCCATGTTCCCTTCCAAGATCAGTTCTGCTTCTCCTGTTCATCGAGATGAAGCTGGCCCGGCATCCACTTCCCGGATGAGCCATTCGCAGACGCGGCACCTGGCAGCAAAGGTCTCCGGTCCGTCCGCGACCCTCAACGATGTCAACCTACAGCGTGCAGCCAGGCGTCCCGGCAAAGTGAACCTGCATGCGACTCCCCGGAAGTTCATGCGCTACGTCCAGCAGGGCAACTTGCGCCTCGCCAGATCGCTGCTCGACCTGGGGATGGACGTCAATTGCGCCACGGAAGACGGCACGACGCCGATCATGGCCGCCGCCGCGCGCGGCGATGTCGACATGGCACGGCTGCTGCTGGAACGCGGCGCCGACAGGCATGCCATGAACCGGGAAGGCGAGACCGCGCTCACGCTTGCCGACCGGAGCAAGCATACCGCCGTGTGCAGGCTGCTCGAACAAAACCCCTTGCCGCTATGCGACTGGAACGCGGACGACCTGCTCCCGGTCATGCAGGCGGGCGACCGCGACCTGATGCGGGCGCTGATCCGCTTTGGCGTCGATGTGAACCGCGCTGGACACGATAGTGGCACCCTGCTGATGGCGGCGGTGGCGGCGGACAACAAGCCTTTCATCGAATTGCTGCTTGGCGCCGGCGCCGACCCGCAGCAGGCAAACCGCCAGGGCTGGACGCCGTTGCTCAGCGCGGCGGCGCATGGCGATGTCGCGCTCGCAGATCACTTGCTGGCGAAGGGAGCAAAGGTCGATCACGCCGACAAGGAAGGCTGGACCGCCTTGATGAGTGCTGCCGCGTGCAACAACATTGAAACCGCCGGACTGCTGATGCTGCGCGGAGCCGACATTCATCGACAAGACACGCAGGGGAGAAATGCGCTGATGATCGCCGTCATCCACGAAAACGCCGGGATGGCCGAACTGCTGCTGGGCCGGGGTGCACGGATCGATGAGAAAGACAATCATGGCCGGACCGCCCTTGCTCTCGCGGCGTCGGCCGGCAATGCGGATCTCGTCACGCTGCTGCTCAGGCACCTTGCAACGGTCGACCTGGCCGACAAGGCAGGGCGCACGCCCTTGATGAAGGCAGCCGGCATGGAACATGCCGGCCTGGCGCCGATCGTCACCGGCATCCCCCTCCCGCCGAGGGAACCGCACCAGAAATCTCAAGACACCCAACTGCTGATTGCTGATCTCCTTCGCCAGAAGGCCATCGTCGCTGCCTTGCTCGATGCCGGCGCGGATGCCAGCCGGACTGACCATGAGGGTAATTCCGCGCTCACGCTCGCCATCCGCGAGGTTAACCGAGTCATCGCCCGATTCATCCAGTCTCGTGTTGCGACCAAGGGCACCGGTACGCCAGCGGTAGCGGGCATGTCTTATTTCATGTGATCCCGGATCCGCCTGGTGGGTGGGGTAGGTTCGCGCAGGGGTGGTTGCAAGAACTGCAGACCATTAGACATGGTTAATAGTTATATTTTTTCGTGACGGTTGTTCTAGGCTTGACGGTCATTCCCACCATTGCGCAGGCAAAGCAATGGCACTTTTCCATACGCAGACAAGAGAGGTTTATCATGCCTGGACCTGGTTCCATTTCCCATCAAGGCGGGAATGTTGTTGACCCTACCCTACAACCCGCGCAGGGCCAATCGACTGACCGAAATACTGACCTGACGGTGATCCAACACACTATTGGTCCTGGACTGCAAGTCAGCTCGAAACAAGTCCCTGTGAATAGCGGAACAAAGGTGCTTGGTCAGGCTGTCACAATGAGATTGAGCTCGAAATTATCCGAGGAAGCCAAAAAAGCCCTGAAACAAAATTTCGAGGCGTTCCACAAGCTAGGAAGCGATTCCTCAAGCAAGGAATTGCTGAACCAGATTTCCCCATCACGATCCGAAATTGCCGAGCCGTCAAATGCTTTGGAACGTTCTGGTTCGAGATCCTTAGAAGATTCGATGGGAAACGATGTCGAACGGAGTGGGCTTGAAAATCAAAAAGCTACCAAGTCGGATCCTAGCCCGTTGATATTTGAAAAAATGACAGATGATGAAGGTCGGGTGACGGGATACAAAGTCAATCTGACTGACCTAGAACATCAAGAACCTAGACCAGAACCCGAGCTTTCAGAATCTACCGCGTCAACCCACTGCGAGAATGCAGGTTCTTCCACAACCAGCAGAAGATCCAGCCTAGTTGACATGGTTAGATCACTTTTCAATAAAGATTGAGATTTAAACCTGCCGCCGGCCAGGCTGCGCTCGACAGCGCCTGACCGGCATGCCTACCCTCGCTCTCTACACCAGCACCATCGCCATCTGCGCCTGCGCATTCTCCGTCGGCTTCAACTTGAAGCCGCTCTTGGCGAAGCGGTGCCAGCGCCCGATCACCATCGCCACGATGAGATTGGCGCGCACCGCGACCTCATCCTCCTTCGCCTCCCCCTGGCTCACCGCCATCCGCAGCGACTGCTTGATCGCCAGCTCCACGCGCTCGACGAACTGGTTCATGCGGTGCTGCAGCCGCTCGTCCTCATTGACCAATGCATCGCCGATCAGCACCCGCGTCATGCCGGGATTGCGTTCGGCGAAGTTGAGCAGCATGCCGGTGATGGCCTGGACCTGCGACAGGCCGTTCTCCTGCTGCTCGCTGATCTGGTTGATGAGGCCGAAGACCGTGCCTTCGATGAACTCGATCAGCCCTTCGAACATCTGCGCCTTGCTGGCGAAGTGCCGGTAGAGCGCCGCTTCCGACACGTCCAGCCTGGCGGCCAGCGCCGCGGTGGTGATGCGTTCTCCCTTGGGATGCTCCAGCATCGCGGCCAGCGTCTGGAGGATCTGCAGCTTGCGTTCGCCCGGTTTTGTCGTTGCCATGATCGTTATCGGTGGTGTGAGCAATCGGATTGGGACGTCAGTCGATGCAGCGCCTCTGGCAGCCTGCGTACGGATTGTACTTTGACATCGACGAAGGCGGGGCGGCGCGTGAAGGATGGCGGGCGCTTTCCGGCCAGGGAGGTATGGTTGGGACTCGTGGCGAGATATTGCGTCACCCAGACGGTGCGCATGCCGAGCGCGCGCGCGGCCTTGAGGTTGTCGGCGGTGTCTTCCACCAGGATGCAGCGGCGGGGTGACACGCCCTCTTTCGCCATCAGCTTGCGCAGCAGCTGCTTCGACGGCTTGGGCCGGAGCTGGCGGTGAACGTGCATGGACTCGATCGGGATGTGCTTGGCGAAGTGGCGATGCAGCCCGAGGTGGCGCATGACCTCGTGCGAATAGCGGCGCGGCGCGTTGGTGAGCAGGATCTTCCGGCCCGGCAGCCGCCTGAGCAGCCGGCCGAGGCCGCGCTCGGCGCGGATCATGGTCGGCAGGTCGTCGAAGCGGTGCGCCTCGCGCAGGAAGTCTTCCATGCGCACGTGATGGTGCCTGATCATGCCCAGCAGGGTGGCGCCGTAGCGCTTCCAGTAGGCCAGCCGCGCGGCATTGACGGTGGCGTCGTCCGCCGGCTCGCCGCCCTCCCCCAGCACCGCTGCCATATAGGTGTTCATGTTCCGGTTGATGGCCGGGAAAATGGCATGCGAAGCATTGTGCAGGGTGTTGTCGAGGTCGAACAACCAAATCGGCGAAGGCATCTGCTAGAGTCGTTTGGGTAAGGGAGCGTATGAAAACGAGAATGTCTATCCTGCCCGGCCTGGCCGCGCTGATGCTTGGCTTAATGGCATCGCCTTCGCATGCGGAGAATAATGCAGCGCCTGCCGCGCAAGCACAAGCCCAAAGCGTGCGGCAGCGCGGCACGCTGTATCGCATCCGCCACCAGGGCAATGCCGCCTGGCTGTACGGGACCATCCATGTCGGCGAACCGGGCTTCTTCCCGCTCGGGCCCCAGGTGAGCCAGGCGCTGGCGTCGGCGCGCCGGTTGGTGCTGGAGCTCGACGTGCGCGACAACGACGGCTTCCAGGCCGCGCTGCGGCGCCATGGCGTCTATGCCGACGGCAGCCTCGACCGGCATCTCTCGCCCGAGGCGCTGGCGCAGCTCAAGCTGGAATTGCAGCGCGCCGGCATCCCCTACGACCAGGTCAGCCGGCTCAAGCCCTGGGTGGTGGCCAACCTGCTGGTCGGCGCCCAGCTCGAGCGCAGCGGCTACCGGCGCGGCGACGCCATCGAATTCTTCCTCATGCAGCAGGCCTCCGGCGCGCCGCTGCAGGAACTCGAATCCTCCGATTACCAGATGTCCCTGTTCGACGCGCTATCCGCCGCCGAGCAGGAACAATACCTGCGCGAGAATCTCGCCGAACTCAGCGCCGGCGACACGCTGCGCAAGGCGCGCCTGCTGATCGACGCCTGGTCGCAGGGCGATGGCGAAGCGATGGACGCCTATCTGCGCGAGACGCGCGCGGAAAAGACGCTGGCTTCGGACTTCATGCACCGGGTGCTGCTCGACAAGCGGAACCCGGAAATGGCGGACAAGATCGATGCGCTGCTGAAGGAAGCGGATGGCAGCTTCATCGGTGTGGGGCTGCTGCACCTGCTGGGGGAGAATGGGGTGCCGAACCTGCTGCGGCAGAGGGGGGTGGAGGTGGAGAAGGTGTTTTGAGGGGGACACCCGCTTTAATCGCGCCGCATTCGTTCCCTCCCCTTGAAGGGGAGGGAGCTTAGGGAGCCTGCCTCAATGCGACCGGATCATCGTCCCGAACGCCTGCTCCGTCAGCACTTCCAGCAGCAGCGAATGCTCGATGCGGCCGTCGATGATATGCACCGTGTTGACGCCCGACTTCGCCGCGTCCAGCGCGGAAGAGATCTTGGGCAGCATGCCGCCGGAAATGGTGCCGTCGGCGAACATCTCGTCGATCTCGCGCGCTGACAGGTCGGTGACCAGGTTGCCCTGCTTGTCCATTACGCCGGGGATGTTGGTCATCATGATCAGCTTCTCGGCCTTCAGGATCTCGGCGATCTTGCCGGCCACGAGGTCGGCGTTGATGTTGTACGCCTGGCCATCCTCGCCGAAGCCGATCGGGGAGATGATGGGAATGAAGGCGTCATCCTGCAGAGCCTTGACCACCGCCGGGTTGATGGCGTCGATTTCGCCGACGAAGCCGATGTCGAGAAACTGGCCCGGCTTTTCCTTGTCGGGCATCTGCATCTTGCGGGCGCGGATCAGGCCGCCGTCCTTGCCGGTGAGGCCGACCGCCTGGCCGCCGTAGTGGTTGATCAGCATGACGATGTCCTGCTGCACCTCGCCGCCGAGCACCCACTCCACCACTTCCATGGTTTCCTCGTCGGTGATGCGCATGCCCTGCACGAAGGTGCCCTGCTTGCCGATCTTCTTCAGCGCGTTGTCGATCTGCGGGCCGCCGCCATGGACAACGACGGGATTCATGCCGACCAGCTTGAGCAGGATGACGTCGCGCGCGAATCCATGCTTGAGATGCTCTTCGGTCATCGCGTTGCCGCCGTACTTGACCACGATGGTCTTGCCGTGGAACTTGCGGATGTAGGGAAGTGCCTCGGCCAGGATCTGGGCTTTGATCTGCGGGGCGACAGTACTCAGGTCGGTTGATGGGTTGGTCAGATCCGTCATGGCAATTCCAGAAAAATGAACTCCGCGATTTTACAGGGAATGGAAGAGGATTTCTGCATCCGTGGGGCAGCTTTTCCTTGCGCCGGGGCCGCGGGGGATCTAGGATTTGCGGAAATGGCAAGGCTTTTGCGCGGCGCGGGGAGCCGCCAGGCCGGAAAGGAAACGGAGATGAGTGTTTGCGCGCGCTGCGGCGCGGAGTTCAGATGCGGCATGGCCGATGGCGGAGGCGGCGGCGAACCATGCTGGTGCACCAGGATGCCGGTGCTGCCGTCGAGTGCTTATGAAGTCGCGGCAAAGTGCTTTTGCCCGGACTGCCTGCGGGCAAAGGTTGATGGCTTGGTGGTGGAGCCGGAGGATGGCGGGGATTAGGTTTGCAGTAAGTCCAACAAGCTTCTGTCATTCCCGCCTACTCGCAGGCCCGCACTTCCTGCCGGGCGAAATTCGACTTGATCTTTTCCACCAGCCATTTCTTTTCCGGCTCCAGGTTGCGGAACTGGTACGCCACCAGGTTGGCATGTACCGCGCGCTGTCCGATGCGCGCCGAGCGCACGCCCTTGGCATTGAGCGCCGCCAGGTGCGCCCGTGCCGCCTCCTCGGTGCGGAACACGCCGAGCGAAATGCCCCATCGCAGCGGCGAGCTGTCGGGCATGATGTAGAAGTCGTTGATGCCGAGGCGGCGCAGTTCGCCCGCCTTCCTGTCGGCGGCGTCCTTGTCGGCCTGGGGCGGGATGTAGACGATGTGCGACACCACCTCCTGCACCGTGCGCTCCGACGCGCGCTCCGCCAGGCTGGAACTGGTGAGCTGGGCGCTGAAGCGCTTCGCTTCCTCGGGGTTGAAGTTGCCGACTTCCAGGCAGGCGGCGAGGTCGGGCTTCTTGTCGATCACCTTGGCCACGGCGGGTTCGGCCTTGGATTCGGATGTCGGTTCTGCCTTCGTCTCAGCCCTGGTTTCCGGCTTGGTTTCTGCCTTCGTCTCCGGCCTGGCTTCGGCTGCAGCCGGGCGTGCAGGCGGCGTCTCCTGCCTAGGATCCGGGCCAGCCTCGGATTTCGCGTCCGGCTTGCCAACCGGCGCCGGCGCACTCTCCGCACCCGGTGCCGAGGCCGCCACCAGCGAAGCCGCCGGCTCGGCGGCGCCCGCCTCCTGCGCGCCCGCGGAAACAGGCAGGATCCTCACCTTGTCGGCATTGAGCTGGTTGCCCATGCGCGCCGGCTCGCGTCCGCTGGAAACAATCGCCTCCAGGGCGCCGCGCTGGTAGGCGAACAGCGCGGCGTTGGCGAGCAGGAAAAGCCAGAAGAAGAATTTCAGCATGGCGCCTTACCGGTCATGGCCGCCTGGTGCAGGCCGATCAATACGAGGTTTTCCACTTGCGCATGCGGCACCGAAAGGTGGGGCGCCACCAGCGGCGCGGCGCCGCCGGAGAGCAGGCAGCGCACCGGCAGGCCCGACTGTCGCGCATGGATGGCGACCGCGCGCTCGATGGCGCCGGCCTGGGCCGCGAGGCAGCCGCTGGCGATGGCCGCGTCGGTGTTGTCGGCGAAGGGCGCGTCCACGGCGAGGTCTTCGGCGATCTGCGGCAATTGCGCGGTGTTGCGAGCGAGCGAGCTGGCCATCAGGCCCAGCCCGGGCAGGATCATCCCGCCCAGGAAGACGCCGTCTGCGCTGACCGCGTCGATCGTGGTCGCGGTGCCGCAGGTGGCGACGATCAATGCCTCGCCGGGATGCAGGGCATGGGCGCCGATGGCCGAGGCAAAACGGTCGCAGCCGAGCTGGGCCGGCTGGCGGTAGCCATTGCGCAGGCCGGCCAGTTCGGGCGACGAGCAGAACCATTCCAGCGGCACCGGCGCGAGGCCGAACACGTGCGCCAGCAAGGTTTCGAGCTCCTCGCGCATGGCTTGTCCGGCGACGTTGGAGATCAGCACGCGCACGATGCTCGCGCCGCGCCAGGCGCCGGGCAGTTCGGCGAGCCGGGCATGCTCCACCCGCCCGCAGCCGGACCACTTGCCGAGCGCGTCGCGGCCGCGCATGGCAATCGGCACGAGCGCCCATTTCACGCGGGTGTTGCCCGCATCGATCAGTAACAGCATGGTGTTCTTTTCCTATTCCTTCGGGCGCAGCGACACGTCGCCCGCCATCACCGCGATCCTTCCCCGCGGCGTGTCCAGCAGGAGACGGCCGATGTCGTCGATGCCCGCCGCGCGCCCTTCGTGCAGCACGCTGCCGTTGTCGAGGATAACCACCTCGCGGCCGGCATGCGCGTGCCTGGCGTTCCAGCGGGCGGTGAAGGCCGGCAGGCCGCGCTGCTCGAACAGCAGCATGGCCTCGGCGAGATGATTGAGCAGCGTGGCCAGCAGCAGGTCCTGGTCGAGTTCCAGCAGCCAGTCCGCGCCGGCCGCCGGCCGGCCGATCCGCGCCAGCATCGCCGCGTCCATCGCGAGGTTGATGCCGATGCCGATCACCGCCCAGCTCTCCCGCCCCGCCGCGCCGTCGCCGGCCGCGGTTTCGATCAGGATGCCGGCCAGCTTGCGACCATCGGCCAGCAGGTCGTTGGGCCACTTCAGGCGGGCGTCGAGGCTGAGGCTGGCGAGCGCCTCGGCCAGCGCGACGCCGACCGCCAGCGGCAGGCCGACGAGGCCATGCACCGGCCGGCCGAAGGGCCATGCCAGGGAAAACGTGAGCGACTTGCCCGGTTCGGACAACCAGCTTCGTCCGGCGCGGCCGCGGCCGGCGGTCTGGGAGCGCGCCAGCAGCAGGGTCGGGCCGTCGAGGCGCGGCAGGGCGGACAGCAGGTCGAGATTGGTCGATCCAGTTTCGTCCACGAAGCGCAAGGCGATCCGCCGCGCGGGCGGATGGCAGAGCGAAGCGATGCGGTCGGGTGTATGCGTCATGCCGGGATTGTAGCGGGATGCCCCGCCGCAGTCACCGCAAGCCGCCGGGATTTGTTGGCGGAGCCTGCCGGGGCCAGGTTCGCGGCTTGCGCCACGCCCATGACGCTGCGGCCAATCTCCCTTACACTCGGGGGATGCCAATCCAGCAACCCCCCATGATCTCCATCGAGCAGGGAACGCCGCCCATCGTGCGCGCGGGCGGACGCTGGCAGGTGCAGGCGATGGCAGCGCCCCGCCTCCTGCCCTCCCTGGCGCGGCAGGCGCGGGGCGCCGGTCAAAATGCCGCATGGGACTTGCGCGGCATCAGCAAGCTCGATCACATCGGCGCACAGTGGTTCTGGAACGCTTGGGGCGGACGCCGTCCGCCGGGGCTGCAGCTCGCGCCGGAGCACGAGGAAATCTTCCGGCGTCTGGAACAGGCCGCATCTCTTGATTTGCCTCAACAATCCGGCCAGCCCTGGTGGTCGGTCGACAGCCTCGCCCGGGGACTGCGCAACATGAGCGGGCATGTCGTCGGCTTCATCGGCCTGATCGGCCAGCTCACGCTGGACCTCGGGCATTTCCTGCTCCATCCCGGCAAGGGGCCGTGGAAGGAAATCTCCTCGAACGTCTATCACATCGGCTACCGGGCGCTGGGCATCACCGCGCTGGTGGGATTTTTGATCGGCGTGGTGCTGTCCTACCTGTCGGCGCAACAACTGCACACCTTCGGCGGCGACATTTACCTGGTGAACATCCTCGGCATGAGCATCATCCGCGAACTCGGCCCCATGCTGGCGGCCATCCTCGTCGCGGGACGCTCGGGATCGGCGATCACGGCCCAGCTCGGCGTGATGCGCGTGACCGAGGAACTCGACGCCATGCTGGTAATGGGCATGCCGCACGGTTTCCGGCTGATCCTGCCGCGCGTGCTGGCGCTCGCGGTGTCGATGCCGCTGCTGGTGGTCTGGACCGACGCCATCGCCCTGCTCGGGGGCATGGCGGCCGCCAAGCTGGAACTCGGCCTCTCGGCCACGTATTTCCTGAAGCAGCTGCCGACGGCGGTGCCGCTGACCAACTACTGGATCGGCCTGGCCAAGGGCGTCACCTTCGGCGCGCTGATCGCCCTGGTGGCCTGCCATTTCGGCCTGCGCATCAAGCCCAATACCGAGAGCCTGGGCCAAGGCACGACGCTGTCCGTGGTGAGCGCGATCACGGTCGTCATCGTGGCCGACGCGGTGTTCGCCATCCTGTTCAAGGGCGTGGGATTCTGACATGGAAACGGTGATCGACATCCGCGGCCTCTGGACCCAGTTCGGCGACGTCGTCGTGCACCGCGACCTCGACATGCGGGTCGAGCGCGGCGAGATCGTGTCGCTGGTCGGCGGCTCGGGCTCCGGCAAGACCACGCTGCTGCGCCAGATGCTGGGCCTGGAGCGGCCGACGCGCGGGCACGTAAAGGTGTTCGGCGTGGACGTGCACGGCGGCGATGCCGAGTCGCAGGACTTGCGCAACCGCTGGGGCATGCTGTTCCAGCAGGGCGCGCTGTTCTCGGCGCTGAGCACCTTCGAGAACGTGGCGCTGCCGCTGCGCGAGCTGCGCACCCTGCCGGAAGACCTGATCCGCGCGGCGGCGCTGCTCAAGCTGGAGATGGTCGGCCTGACGCCGCAGGATGGCCTGAAGATGCCCGCCGACCTGTCTGGGGGAATGATCAAGCGCGTGGCGCTGGCACGCGCGCTGGTGCTGGAGCCGGAACTGCTGTTCCTCGACGAACCCACGGCCGGGCTCGATCCCGACCTCTCGGAAAGCTTCGTTTCGCTCATCCGCACGCTGCACCGCGAGCTCGGCCTGACGGTGGTGATGGTGACGCACGACCTCGACACCCTGTTCGCGCTGTCCACGCGCATCGCGGTGCTGGCCGACAAGCGCGTGATCGCCAATGCCCCGCCGCAGGAGGTGCTGGCGCTGGACCATCCCTTCATTCACGAGTTCTTCCTCGGCGAACGCGGCAAGCGCGCCATGGAAGTGCTGCACAACAAGGATGTGACCCATCATGGAGAATAAATCGCATGCCCTCGTCGCCGGGGCCTTCACCCTGGTGCTGCTGACCGCGGTGGTGCTGCTGGCGATGTGGTTCAACCGCGACCGGGTGCAATGGGTGCCCTACGAGATCGCCACCAAGCTGTCCATTCCCGGCCTCAGCCCGCAGGCGGCGGTGCGCTACCGCGGCCTGGAGGTCGGCAAGGTCGACGACATCATCTTCGACCCGAAGGCGGTCGGGCAGATCCTGGTGCACATCAGCGTCAAGCCCGACACGCCGGTCACGCGGTCCACCTTCGCCACGCTTGGCTACCAGGGCGTGACCGGCATCGCCTACGTGCAGCTCGACGACGACGGCACCAAGCCGGTGCGCCTGCCCAGCTCCAAGGAACAGATCGCGCGCATCGAGATGCGCCCCAGCCTGTTCGACGAACTGCAGAACCGCGGCCTGGCCATCCTCAAGCAGACCGAGGAAATCGCGAAGCGCGTCAACGGCGTGCTGACCCCGGAAAACCAGGAAGCCATCGTGGCGGCCTTCAACAACGTGAGCAAGGCAGCCAATGAGATCAGCGCCATTCCGCGCCAGCTCCAGCCCACCCTGGCGCAGCTGCCGCAGCTGACCACGCAGGCGCAGCGCTCGCTGGCTTCCATCAATACCCTGTCGAACGACGCGACGCGGCTGACCAATAGCCTGAACCGCCTGTCCGCCACGCTGGGCGCGCCGAACGGTCCGGTGAACCAGATCGGTTCCGCCGCCGAACAGGTGGGCGCGGTCGCCATCCGCCTGGAAAACGAGGCGCTGCCCCTGGCCACCGACGTCCGCTCGTCGCTGCGCGCGCTCAACCGCACGCTGGAAAGCCTGAACGAACGCCCGCAGAGCGTGCTGTTCGGTTCGCCCGGCCTCACGCCCGGACCGGGCGAGGCAGGATTCAACCCGTCAAGATGAGGACCTGGCAGATGAATGACACTTTCGCATCAGGCGGGCGCGGCCGCCGTCCGGCATGGCGGCTGGTCGCCAGCGTTTGCCTGGCCGCGCATCTTGCGGGCTGCGGCATCGCGCCGCGCTCCTCGCCCGCCATGCAGTTCGATCTCGGTCCCGCGCCGGCCGCCTCCGCGCCGGGCCTGCCGGCATTGCCGCCGGTCAGCATCGCCGACATCGGCGTGCCGAACTGGCTCGACCGTCCGCTGATGTACTACCGCCTCAACTACGACAATCCGATGCAGCCGCGTCCCTACGCCAGCAGCCGCTGGACGATGGCGCCGGCCGAACTGATCGAGCAGCGCCTGAAGCAGCGCATCGTTTCCGCCGGCGGCATCGCCCTGTCGGCATCGGACGGCGCCAGCAACGTCCCGGTGATCCGCATCGAAACCGACGATTTCATCCAGGTCTTCGACGCCCCGGGCCGCAGCGCCGGACAGGTCACGCTGCGCGCCTCGGTGTATCGCGGCCGCAGCCTGCTGGGTCAGAAGACAGTGGCGCGGACGGTGCCCGCGCCCACGCCGGATGCCAGCGGCGGCGCGCGGGCGCTGGCGGAGGCGACGGATGCGGCCTGCCGGGATCTGATCGTGTGGCTCGGGAGCCTGCCGTTGCAGGCGGCGGGGGCGCAAGGGGCTCCGGCTGGCAGGTAAGGGGGCGGGGTGGGGTATCATTCTCGCGAAGCGCTGACCTCTCCCTCCCCTTGAAAGGGAGGGAGAGGTCAGCGCTTCGCGATACATAAGCCCCCTCATGCCAGCAGCCCGCCCCAACCTGCCGATCCCGCCCATCCGCCACGACGCCTCGCTTTTCGCCCGCGTCGGCCTGCTGATGTACACCGTGCTCATCGTGTACGCCAGCCTGTACCCGCTGTCGCACTGGCACAGCATGGGCGTGCCGTTCTGGTCCTTCCTGTTCGCGCCGCTGCCGCATTACTGGACGGCGTTCGACGTCGTCGTCAACATCATCGGCTACATGCCGTTCGGCGCGCTGGCGGTGTTCGCGCTGTATCCGAACGTGCGCGGCGTGGCGGCGCTGCTGATCGCGACCTGCGGCGGGGGCCTGCTTTCCCTGCTGATGGAATCCATCCAGACCTACCTGCCGAACCGGGTGCCGTCCAACCTGGATTTCCTGACCAATGAATGCGGCGCGCTGCTCGGCAGCCTCGCGGCTTGGCGCTCGACCCGGTTCTTCCTCGAGGAAAGCCGCCTGCTCGCCTTGCGGCAGCGCTGGCTTTACCGCGATGCCGGCCGCGGCCTGATCGTGGTCGGCCTGTGGCCGCTGGCGCAGATCTTCCCGCTGGCTTATCTGTTCGGCCACGGACAGGTCCTGCCGGTGGTGTCGTCCTGGCTCGGCGCGCTGCTCGAGCGTCCCGTCGACCTCGGCGACCTGCTGCGCCGGGGCGCCGAACTGCAGCCGCAGCAATACTGGTTGGCGGAAACCATCATTACCGCCTCCGGCCTGACGGGCGCGGTGCTGGCCGCGTCCTGCCTGCTGCGCAAGCAGGCGCCGCGCGCCTGGCTGCTGACGGCGCTGGTGGCCGGCGCCCTGGCTGTCAAGTCGCTGGCCTGCGCGCTGATCTTCGAGCCGGAAAACGCCTTCGTCTGGCTGACGCCCGGCGCGCAGGGCGGCCTGCTGGTAGGCACCATGATGCTGTCGGGACTCATCTTCGCGCCGCATACCGCCCAGCGCCGGCTGGCGATCTTCAGCCTCGCGCTTTCCATCGGCGCGGTCAACTATGCGCCGCCCAACCCGTATTACCTCGCGACCATGCAGACCTGGCCCCATGGCAAATTCCTCAACTTCTACGGCGCCGCGCAATTCCTGGCCCTGTGCTGGGCTTTCTTCGCCATCTGGCTGCTGCTGCGGCCGGTCGAACGCCTGAAAGGGAAGTGACGCGGGTGTATGATTCCGGCTTTGCTTTCTTTGCACGGAAAGACCCGCCATGAGCGATACGCCCTACTATGAGCATCACGTCTTCATCTGCCAGAACTACCGCGAAGAAGGCCGTCCCTGCTGCGCCGACAAGGGCGCCAAGGAAGCGCAGGAACACGCCAAGAGCCGCATCAAGAAGCTCAACCTCAACGGCCAGGGCAAGGTGCGCATCAACAAGTCCGGCTGCCTCGACCGCTGCGAGGAAGGCCCGGTGATCGTGATCTACCCCCAGGGCACCTGGTACACCTACGTGGACACCAATGACATCGATGAAATCATCGACGAGCACATCGTGGGCGGCCGCGTCGTCGAGCGCCTCAAGATCTGATCGCGCCCCATTGTCATGACATTGCCATGAATTCGCAGACCCAATATTTTTCCCTCACCGGCCCGGCGGGCAACCTGGAGTGCGCGCTCGACCTGCCCGACACCGCGCCGCGCGGCATCGCGCTGGTGGCGCATCCGCATCCGCTCTATGGCGGCACCATGGACAACAAGGTCGCACAGACGCTGGCGCGCGCCTTCGTCGCGATCGGCTATGCCACCGCGCGCATGAACTTCCGCGGCGTCGGCGCCTCGGAAGGCGCGCATGACCACGGCAAGGGCGAGACCGATGACATGGCCCTGCTGCTGGCGCACATGCAGGAGCGTTTTCCCGGACTGCCGGTCGCGCTCGGCGGTTTCTCGTTCGGCACCTTCGTGCAGGCGCAATTGCAGGTGCGCCTCGCCGACGAAGGCCGTCCAGCGGAACGCCTGGTGCTGGTCGGCAGCGCCGCCGGCAAGTGGGCGATGCCGGACGTTCCCGCAAACACTATCCTCATCCATGGCGAACTCGACGACACCATCCCCCTGTCCGCCGTCCTCGACTGGGCCCGCCCCCAGGATCTCCCGGTGCTGGTGATTCCCGGCGCCGATCATTTTTTTCATCGCAAGTTGCAACACATCAAGAATTTCGTGGTCGAAAGCTGGCACCGCTGATTGCGGCCAGGAAATGCGTTGACGTTCTGCTCTGATTCCGCGAATCGGGGCAAAGCCGGCGCTATAATTCGCCACTTGTTTTCTCCCGCCAATCTTTTGGATTGGCAACTCCTTCCTATTGCATGATGAAAAAACTGTTCGCGGCCTTCATTGCCACCGTCCTCTCCCTGTCCGCTGCATGGGCGCAGCAGCTTCCGCCGCCGACCATCGCGGCCAAGTCATGGATCCTGCTGGATGCCACCAGCAACCAGGTGCTTGCTTCGCAAGACCCCACGATGCGGATCGAACCGGCATCGCTTACCAAGATCATGACGGCTTACCTGGCCTTTTCCGCCATCAAGGAAAAGCGCCTCGACCCCAACCAGATGGTGAACGTCTCGGTGCGCGCGTGGAAGGTCGATTCCAGCAGCTCCAAGATGTTCATCGATCCCGCCACGCCGGTGAAGGTGAATGACCTGCTCTATGGCCTGATCGTGCAGTCGGGCAACGACGCGGCGGTGGCGCTGGCCGAAGCGGTGTCCGGCACCGAGGATGCCTTCGTCACGCTGATGAACCGCGAGGCCGAGCGCATGGGTCTCAAGAACACGCACTTTGCCAATCCGCACGGCCTGCCGAGCCCGGACAACTATTCCACCGCGCAGGACCTGGCCGTCATGGCCGCGCGCCTGATCGCCGACCATCCGGACTACTACAAGATCTACTCCACCAAGGAGTTCACCTACAACAAGATCACCCAGCCCAACCGCAACCGCCTGCTCTGGCTGGATCCGACGGTCGACGGCATGAAGACCGGCCATACCTCCGGCGCCGGCTATTGCCTGGTCGCGACCGCGAAGCGTCCGAACGGCCAGAGCGGCGACCGCCGCCTGATCTCGGTGATCCTCGGCACCGTGTCCGACCAGGTCCGCGCCCAGGAAAGCCAGAAGCTGTTGAACTGGGGCTTCCAGAACTTCGATACGGTGCGCCTGTACGCGAAGAACCAGGCGGTGGAATCGCCGCAGGTCTGGAAAGGCACGCAGAACCAAGTCAAGATCGGCTTCACGCAGGACGTCTACGTTACCCTGCCTAAGGGCGTCGCCGACAAGCTCAAGCCGGTGCTCGAGCGCAAGGACCCGCTGGTCGCGCCGGTGGCGCAAAACAGCAAGGTCGGCCTGCTCAAGATGATGGTCGATGGCAAGCCGCTGGCCGAACTGCCGGTGGTGGCGCTGGAACAGGTCAACCAGGCCAGCATCTTCGGCCGCGCGGTGGACTCGGTGCGCCTCTGGCTGAAGTAAGAGGCGCCTCTCGCCGCGACGACGTCGCGGCATGAATGCAAAGGCATCGCTTCCGGTGGAAGCGATGCCTTTCTGCTTTTCGGCGCAAGGCTTGGTTTCAGCTTTACCCGGGTTATGCAAAGCTTGCATGGTTTTCCCGCGGAAACGGCCGGGATCGTCCCGCTCGATGCGAACTCGGCATGCCTGCCCGCCCCGCCTTGTGCCAGAATGACCCATCTCCCTCGCGCGTCATCGCGCAGCAGCCCAAGAAAGGAAACACCCATGCAAGACCCGCTGGTCTATCTCAATGGCGACATGACCCCGCTTTCCGAAGCAAAGATTCCCGTGCTCGACCGCGGCTTCATCTTCGGCGACGGCGTGTACGAAGTGGTGCCGATGTATGGCCGCAAGATGTTCCGCGCGAAGCAGCATCTCGCGCGCCTGTCCCGCAGCCTCGATTCGATCGGCATTCCCAATCCGCACAGCGAGCAGGAATGGCTGGCGCTGGTCGACAAGGTCGCCGCCGCCTTTCCCGCCGACGACCAGCTGATCTACCTGCAGGTCACGCGCGGTGTGGCCAAGCGCGGCCATGCCTTCCCGAAGGAGGTCACGCCGACGGTCTTCATCATGACCAATCCGCTCACGCTTCCCTCGGCCCAGGCCCGCGAGCAGGGCGTGTCCTGCGTCTCGCTCGAAGACCGCCGCTGGCTGCGCTGCGAGATCAAGTCGGTGTCATTGCTGGGCAACGTTCTGGCCGCGCAGCATGCGGCGGAAAACGAAGCGGTGGAAGCTATCCAGTTCCGCGACGGCTTCCTGACCGAGGCCTCGGCATCCAACGTGTGGATCGTGAAGGACGGCCAGCTCCTGGCGCCGCCGAAGGACAACCTCATCCTCGAAGGCATCCGCTATGGCTTGCTCGAGGAGCTGTGCGAGCGCGGCGGCATCGCGTTCACGTCCCGCCGCATCCCGCGCGAGGAAGTGTTCGCGGCGGACGAAGTGCTGCTGACTTCCGCCTCGAAGGAAGTCTTGCCGGTCGTCAGCATCGACGGCCAGCGCATCGGCGACGGCAAGCCCGGCCCGGTGTTCCGCAAGCTCTACGCGGCCTATCAGGAAGCCAAGAAGGCGTAAAATAACGGCATGTTCAATTCGCTCCGGCGCGGCGCGCCGGACGCGCGTGCCGGAATCGCCACCATGTCCCAGCCTACCGACAGCCTCATCGAATATCCCAGCGATTTTCCCATCAAGATCATGGGCGTGATGCAGGATGAATTCGCCGAAACCATCGTGCAGGTAGTCCAGCGCCACGATCCCGACTTTCACGCGGGAAAGATGGAAATGCGGGCATCCTCGCAGGGCAAGTACTTGTCGCTCACCGCCACGGTGCGCGCCACCAGCCGGGAACAGCTCGACAACCTCTACCGCGAACTGTCTTCCCATCCGATGGTGAAGGTGGTGCTGTAGAAACCCCTGCTGCACCCCTGCCCTGTCAGCCGCCCAGCCCTTCCTTCTGAAGCTCCTCCATCAGCCAGGCGCGGAACGCCTGCACCTGCGGCTTGCGCATCGCCTCCGGCGGGCAGACGAGATAATAGGATTGCGGGCAGCGCACCTGCACGTCGGACACCCTCACCAGCTCGCCTGAAGCCAGTTCGTTGAGCGCAATCACATGGCGCGCCAGCGCGATGCCGTGCCCTTCCGCAGCGGCACGCACCAGCATCGAGGAATCCTGGAAGACCAGGCCGCCGGCCGGCTCGTCGAGGTCCAGCCCCGCTTCGCGGAACCAGGGCGTCCACGGCTCTCCTTCGCAGCGCAGGAGCAGGCTCTGAGCCAGCTTTTGCGGCGTGCGCGGCAGCTTGCCGCCGTTGAAGCGCGGACTGGCCACCGGATAGTAGTAGTCGTCGGTCAGCTTCTCCACCAGCAAGCCCGGGTAATTGCCGCCGCCGAAGCGTATTCCCACGTCGACGCCCTCGCGCACGAAGTCGGTCAGCGCGCCGCTGGATTGCAGCATCACTTCCAGTCCGGTATGGTTTTCGATGAAGTTGCCGATGCGCGGCGAGAGCCAGCGCGCGGCGAAGGAAGGCAGGGCGGTGATGGTCAAGCGCTTCTGCCGGGTGTCGGCGCGGATCGACTCCGCCGCCGTGGCGATGTCGGTCAGGGCCTTGCGCAGCGTGGCGGCGAAACGCTCGCCCTCCAGAGTGATCGCGATCCGCTTGCCATGCCGGGCGAACAAGGCCACGCCCAGCTCTTCCTCCAAAGCCCTCACCTGGTGGCTGATCGCGCCATGGGTGACGTGGATTTCCTCGGCCGCGCGTGAAAAATTCTGGTGCCGGGCCGCGGCTTCGAAGGCCCGCAGGGCCGCAAGATTCGGAAGTTTTCTGAGGTCCGCCATGGATCCGCCGTTTGCTAATCTGCCTAACAAGGGAATGGAAAATATATCGTTTAGACAAGCGGCTTGCAAGCACTAGAATCACTTTACGCATCAGGCAATTCAGCCACCGACGCAAGCATGCGAGGCATGCCGCGATGCGTTTTCAGGAGCCATCATCATGAGAGGATTGTTTGCAAACCCGTCGTTGACCATTCCCGCCGGCGAAGCCGCATCCGGCGTGGCCGTTCGTTCCGAGACCCTGCGCGTCCGCTCCGGCCGCGTGTGGATCACCGTGGAAGGCCAGTCCCACGACTACTGGCTGCATGCGGGCGACAGCTTCACCGCCGCACCGGGCCGGCAGATCGTGGTCGAAGCCGACCGGGATGACAGCCGTCTCGACCTCGTGCCAACAATTCAGTGGTCCACCATGCTCAAGCTGCTGGCACGCGATCTCGTGCAACGCTTCACCCGTTCCGGCCATGTCGTGGTGCAGCGCTGCAGCCGCAACTTGAGCAACGTGCGCAACGAAGTGCGCAGCATTCCTTGACCTTGACGCAACGGACGGGAAAGACGTCATGCAGAAAATCATTCGCAGCGGCGCCTTCATCGCCGACCGTGCCTGGGGAGCGCTGGACATCGCCAGCATGAACGGCGTGACGGCGCGCCTGCACTGGACCGACCAGCCTTACCGCTGGCATGTCAACGACGGCGAGGAAGTATTCGCCGTGCTCAACGGGCGCGTCGCCATGCATTACCGCGAGGCGGGCGAGGAAAAGATCGCCTTGCTGGAAACCGGCGACGTCTTCTTTGCCGGCGCGGGATGCGAACATATCGCTCATCCCCAGGGCACGGCGCGCGTGCTGGTGGTGGAAAAGGAAGGCAGCGTATAGCGGAAAGCGCCTGCGCCCGCCCCGGCGATCGGCTATCATGCCGCCTTCCCTTCCGCCCTCCGTGGCGGCGCGGGCACGCCATGAACGTCAACGTACTGATCCTGCTGCTGGTGACCCTGGTCTGGGGCACCACCTTTCCCCTGCTGAAGTCGGCCGCCGCCGACCTCGGCGGCGTGGAGATCTCGACCTTCCGCTTCCTGGTCGCGGCCGCCTGTATGTCGCCCTTTCTCCTGAAGGCGACGCGCGCCGCCTGGCGCGACGGCATGCTGCTCGGCGCCCTCGGCCTGGCCTCCTACGTCACGCAGGCCTACGGCCTGCAGCACATCTCTTCCAACCGCAGCGCCTTCCTGACCAGCCTGAACGTGCTGATGGTTCCCTTCCTCGGCATGCTGTTCGGCGGCGCGCCGGACCGGCACGTGCTCTCCGCGGGCGCGATCGCCTGCATCGGCATCGGCCTGCTGTCGTGGGAAGGCGGAGGCAACCTTGCGGGCGATGGCGCGACGCTGCTTTGCGCGCTGGCCTACGCGCTGTACGTGATCGTGCTGTCGCAACGCTCGGCGCGCCACGATTCCCGGCAGCTTGCGGCGACCCAGATCGCGGTCATGGCGGTGCTGGCAACGATCTGGCTGCTGGCACGGGAGGCGGGATCGCCGGAACTGGCGACCTTGCCGTCGCGGGTGGCAAGGCATGGCTGGACGCTGGCCTACCTTGGCGCGGTGGCCACCGCCGGCATGCTGTTCCTGCAGGCGCTTGCCCAGCGTCATGTCGCCGCCGGCAAGGCGGCCATCATCTACGCCATGGAGCCGGTGTTTGCCGCCGGATTCGGCTGGCTCTGGCTGGGCGAGATGCTCGGCATGCGCGGCGCGTTCGGCGGCGCGCTGGTGATCGGCGCGATCGTGTTCAGCGAACGCGCGGGCGCGTCCCGCGCGAAGGCGGCCTGATCAGCGCCTGCCTCCGCGCAGCACCAGCATCGCGATCGTTCCCGCAACCAGGCCCCAGAAGGCCGAGCCGATGCCGAACAGGCTGACGCCGGAGGCGGTCACCAGGAAGGTGATCAATGCCGGCTCGCGGTCATGTTCGTTCGCCAGGGCGGCAGCCAGGCCGTTGCCGATCGTGCCCAGCAAGGCGAGACCCGCCACGACCAGCACCAGTTCCCGCGGGAAAGCGGCGAACACCGCGCCGACGGTGGCGCCGAACAAGCCGATCAGCAAATAGAACATGCCCGCGGCCACCGCCGCGACGTAGCGCCGCGACTTGTCTTCATGCGCCTCGCGCCCCATGCAGATCGCCGCCGTGATGGCCGCGAGATTCATGGCAAAGGCGCCGAACGGCGCCAGCAGCAGGTTCACCACGCCGATCGAACCGATCACCGGCGACAAGGGCACGCTGTATCCCGACGCGCGGATCACCGCCACGCCCGGCACGTTCTGCGAGGCCATGGTCACGACGAACAAGGGCAGGGCCACGCCGATCAATGCGGTCAGCGAAAAGCGGGGCATGACGAATTCCGGCCGGGCCAGTTCGAGATGCAGGGCCTCGGTCTTCAGCAGTCCCAGCGCGGCCGCGATGAGGATGCCCAGGGCCAGCGTCGCCACCACCGCGTAACGCGGGGACACGCGGCGCATGGCGAGATAGGCAAGGAACATCGCCAGCGCCATGCCGAACTGGGTTTTCATGGCGACGAACACATCCATGCCGAAACGCAGCAGCACGCCGGCCAGCATGCCCGACGCGATGGACACGGGCACCCGGTTGATGGCGCGCTCGAACAGTCCGGAGTAGCCGGCGATCACGATCATGGCCGCCGATGCCAGGAAGGCGAACGTTGCCTCGCCGATCGGCACGCCGGCCGCGCCGGTGATGAGCATCGCTGCGCCGGGCGTGGACCAGGCCGTGACCACCGGCACCTTGTAGCGCAGCGACGGCAGGATGCAGGTGACGCCCATGCCGATGCCCAGCGCCCACATCCAGGACGCCAGTTGCGAGGGCGTGGCGCCAACCGCCTGCGCCGCCTGGAACACGATCACCGCCGAACTCGTGAATCCGACGAGAACGGTGACGAAGCCGGCAATGATCGCCGGCACGGAAAGGTCTTTGAAAAAGGACATGACTCTGGAATGGAAAAGCGGGAGGGACGGAGACCCGCGTCAGGCGGAAATTTCGCCGCATCGGTCCTGCGCGAAGGCCAGGCGCACCTGCCCGGGTTCGAGGCCGAGCGCGAACAGGTGGTGCAGCTTGGCGTAGATGGCCTCGAAGCTCATGTCGCCCGCGGATACCACGCCGGCGCGCGTCATTTCCGCGCCGGCAGCGTAGGCGCCGATCGTGACCGCGCCGAAGGGCGCCTGGCTGCAGCCGACGAGCACGGTGCCTTCCCCGCTGGCGCGTGCCAGCATGTCGATCAATGCCGGATCGCGGTCGGGCGCATTGCCGGCGCCATAGCATTGCAGGATCAGGGCTTGCGGGCGCAGGTCCAGCATCGCCTTCAGCACTTGCAGCGGCATCCCTGGCAGGAAACGCAGCGACAGCACCGTGGCGCGGCCGTAGTCGGGCAGCTCGAAACGTTCCGCGTCCGCCCGCGGCAGCAGCGCATGATGGTCGAGGCGCAGCTGGATGCGTTGCTCGCCGAGCCAGGGATAGTTGGGCGTATCGAAGGCTTGGAGGTGTTCGGTGCTCATCTTGGTGCAGCGGTTGCCGCGCAGGAGGCGCTGGTTGAAATACACCGCCACTTCGCTGATGGCGTCGCTGCAGGCAAACTGCAGGGACGTGACGAGGTTCTGCAGCGCATCCGAGCGCGGTGCCTTCAAGGGGATCTGCGAGCCGGTGACGATGACCGGCTTGCGCAGGCCGCGCAGCATGAAGGACAGAGCCGATGCCGTATAGGCCATCGTGTCGGTGCCATGCAGAACGACGAAGCCATCATGGCCATCGTAGCGGGCGGCGATGTCGCGGCCTACCGTCTGCCAGTCGGCGGGCGTGGCGTTGCTGCTGTCGATGGGTTTCCCGTAGGGGTAGAGCGTGTAGCGCGGCAGGCCGTCCGCCTGGTCGAGCAGGGTGGACAGCACGTCCGGAAAATCCGGCATGGGAGCGTAGCCTTGGGCGGTGGCTTGCATGCCGATGGTGCCGCCGGTGTAGAGCAAGGCGATGTGCTTGTTGCTGGTCATGCCTGGGTTTCCTGAAAGTCCGGGGACGCGTGGAATTGGGAGTCGGTATGATAATTGGATTCCCGCCTTCGCGGGAATGACAGGCGTTGGCGGGAATGACAGGCGTTGGCGGGGATGACTGCGGCAGCTTGTCGCCGTCCCAAGAAAAAACCCGGCCGAGGCCGGGTTCTGTCATGCAGGGAACGAGCCGGTGATTACTTCGTCACCGCCAGCTGCGTGCGCTTGCCACCCTTGTAGGTGTACAGCGTCAGCGTGCCGTCCTTGATGTCGCCCTTGGCGTCGAACGCGATGTTGCCCGTCACGCCCTTGTAGTTGATCTTCGCCAGCTCCGGCAGATACTTCGCCGGCTCCGCCGAGTTCGCCTTCTTCATCGCCTCGACCATCACCATCACCGCGTCGTACACGTACGGTGCATAGATCTGCACGTCGCTGTTGAACTTCTTCTTGTACGCTGCCTTGAAGT
>NZ_JAAIVB010000036.1 GCF_010974945.1 Noviherbaspirillum galbum
GCCTGGGCCAGGACGGACGGCGCCGCCGCTGCGCCGAGCAGGCCTGCCGCGAGGGCAAGGGTGGCGCGGCGCTGCGAAGGCCGGAAGAAAGGACGCTGGAATCTCGAAGTTGTCATCATTCAAACTGCAATCAAAGGTTGCTAGCGTGGGCTAGGAGTCGTGGGCTGGTTCACCAGCTGGTAGCCAGGGATGCTGGTGCGCAGGGCTTCCAGCGGGTTGGAACCGAGGCGGGTCAACCCGTTCAGTTCCAGTTGGAAATACAGTGAGGTCGTTGCCTTTTCGGTGGCGGTCGGCGTGCGCTGCGCCACCACGCGGAATACCCAGCAATCCGCCTTGTATTCGAAGCCGGCCAGGCCTTCGGCGACCTTCCGGTCCGGCAGCGAGTAGTTTACACGACCTACCCCGTACCAGCGGCGCGCAATGGGCCATTGGGCGGACATGTCGACCTGTTCCAGGTTGTTGAGCACGTCGCGCCGGTATTGCAGGTTGAGCACGCTGCGCGGCGCCGGCGACCAGCGCGTGCCGTAGTTGGCCCGGCTCATCTGGTGCGCGGTCTGGCTGTACTGGATGTTGCCTTCCACGCTCAGGGTGTCGGTCAGCTGGCCGTTGGCCGAAAGCAGCAGGTCGGAGCGGCTGTCGTTGCGCGCGGTGCCCAGCGTCACGCGCTGGTCGGTGAAGTAGAAGCGCTGGCCGATGGCGAAGCGCATGCGTTCCGCGCCGTTTTCCTCGATGTAGCGCGAGATGACGGCAGCGGTGAGCTGGTTGGCATCGCTGATGCGGTCGCTGCCGACGAAGCGGTTTTCGCTGAAGAGCTGGGCGAAGCTCAGGTCGGCTTCGGCGGTGTCGAAGAGCGGGAACGCGCTCTGGTCGCGGTAAGGCGTGTAGACGTAGAACAGACGCGGCTCCAGGGTCTGGGTCATGCGCTGCCCGAAGAAGCTGGCGTTGCGCTCGAATATCAGGCCGCTGTCCAGCGAGAAGGTCGGCAGCACGCGCGACAGGCTGGTCTCGCCGGTGGGCAGGGGGCTGTCGAGCCGGTAGGTGGTGGCGTGCAGCGACACCCGGGGCGTCACGAAATAGCCGGGCTGGATGACCGGGTAGGACAGGCGCGGATTGATGACCAGGCGGTTGGCGCGCAGCAGGTCGGGATGCCAGAAGCGCGTCAGTTCCGAGTCGATGTTCCAGTCGAAGCCGTTCACGTCCTGGCGGCCGGCGTTGATGTTGATCTGCGGCAGGCGGTCGTAGGGCCGCACGATGGGCGCGGCCGGATCCTGCAGCACCTGGTAGTTCGACAGGCGCACTGTGGTGCTCAGCATGGGGCTGGGCACGTAGTTGAAGTTGAAGTCGCGCAGCAGCAGGCGCTGCGACCCGGCGGTGATGGTGCGCGAGAAGTCGCTCGGGTAATCGTCGTCGGACGCGGTGTTGATGTTCCAGTTGTACCAGAGGCCGGGGCCGAGGATGTGCGTGTGCAGCGAGCTCAGCGAGTAGCGCGTGGTGCGGGTCTGCTGGTCGTTCGGCAGCACCTCGACCCTTGTCTGGCCGTTGTAGCTCTCACCCAGGTAGCGCCCTTCCGCCCCGAGCTGCAGGCCGCGCCGCGCGAACAGCTTGGGGTACAGCGTCAGGTCGCGGTTGGGCGCGATGTTGACGTAGTACGGCACGGTGACTTCCACGCCGCCCTTGTTGGTGGTGCCGATCGTCGGCGGCAGGAAGCCGGACTTGCGCGCATCCGACAGCGGAAAGGACAGTGCCGGCGCGCCGAGGATGGGCAGGCCCTTGAAATACACCACCGAGGAGCGGGCGATGCCTTCGTCGCGCCCGGTGTCGAGGTCGAGCTTGCTGGCCTTGAGGTACCAGTCCGGGTCCGGACCCTCGCAGGTGCTGTAGGTGCCATCGGTGACGGTGGCCTGTTCCTGCGAATAGAAGTCGATGCGATCCGCCTTGCCCTGGGCATTGTTGCGCTCCAGGCGGTAGGACGGGTTCAGCACGTAGCCCTGGCCGGCGTCCATGCGCAGCTTGAGTTCGTCGCCGGAATACCGGTCGCCGAAGCGGCGCATGCGCACGTTGCCCTCGGCCTCGACCTCGTCCTCGGGAATGCGGTAGGTCGCCCGGTCGGCATTGACCGTGGTTGCGCCGCGGATGATCTCGACGTCGCGCTCGAGGATGACTTCGCGGTCAGGACGGCCGGTCATCTGCTCGGCGCTGACGTTGGCCGGCGCGTTCTTGTCGTCGGCCACGCCGGGCTGCGGCTGGGCTGGAGGCTGTGGTGCAGGCTGGGGGGATGACTGCGCAAAGGCCGGCGGAAAAGCCGCCGCCACCGCGAGGGCGATGCAGGTCAGCAAGAATTGCGAAGGTGGAAAGGCGGGAAACCGGTTCATGTAAGGCGGGGCTGGCCTGACGCTTTTTTAGGATGAATCCCTTATTATATGGGAACTCCGAACCGGTCCCGGTTCTCCATCCGACTCTTTCAACAACGAATCATCGATCCCTGCTTTACATGTCTTCAACACCTTCCCACGATGCGCGCCTGCTGCAGTTGCAGGAATGGCTTTCCGCCCAGGCCGAACCGGCCCTGAACGTCGCCACCATCCGCCCGGCGTCTTCCGATGCCAGTTTCCGCCGCTACTTCCGCATCGATGGCGCGGACGGCCAGACCTACATCGCCATGGACGCGCCGCCGCCCCAGGAAGACGTGCGGCCCTTCATCCATGTGGCCGAGGTGTTCGGCGCGACCGGCGCCTCGGTGCCGAAGATCCTGGCGCGCGACGTCGAGCGCGGCTACCTGCTGCTGTCCGACCTCGGCAACGCCACCTACCTGAACCGGCTCAGCCCCGACACCGCACACAAGCTCTACCTTGACGCCATCGACGCGCTGGTGCTGATCCAGGCCCAGAGCAAGCCCGGCCTGCTGCCCGAGTACGACCGCGCCCTGCTGCACCGCGAGCTGATGCTGTTCCCGGACTGGTACATCGGCAAGCACTTGGGCGTGACGCTCAGCGACAAGCAGACGGAGTCGCTCAACAAGGTCTTCGACGCCCTGCTGGCCAACAACCTCGCCCAGCCGCAGGTGTACGTGCACCGCGATTATCATTCGCGCAACCTGATGGTGCTCGACCAGGGCAACCCCGGCATCCTCGATTTCCAGGACGCGGTCTACGGCCCGATCACCTACGACCTGGTGTCGCTGCTGCGCGACGCCTACATCCAGTGGGACGAGGAAATGGTGCTGGACTGGGCCATCCGCTACTGGGAACGCGCGCGCCGCGCCGGCCTGCCGGTCAGCCACGACATCGACGGCTTCTACCGCGACTTCGAGTACATGGGCCTGCAGCGCCACATCAAGGTGCTGGGCATCTTCGCCCGCCTCTACCACCGCGACGGCAAGGACGCCTACCTGAAGGACATGCCGCTGGTGATGGAATACACCCGCAAGGCCGCCGGCCGCTACAAGGCGCTGGCGCCGCTGATCGTCCTGCTTGACGAACTCGAGAGCAAGGGCGAGTCGGTCGGCTTCACCTTCTAAACGTGGGTAAAATACCCTATCCCGATGTTGCGGCGGGGCGGCGGAACACATCCTGTATCCTTCGCCCCGCCGTTCGCCACGACATGGCTCCCAACAGGACGTCACCTCCATGAAAGCGATGATTTTCGCCGCGGGCCGCGGCGAGCGCATGCGTCCCCTGACGGACACTTGCCCCAAGCCCCTGCTCACGGTACGCGGCCGGCCGCTGATCGTCTGGCACATCCTCAACCTGGTGCGCGCCGGCATCACCGACATCGTCATCAACCACGCCCACCTCGGCCACCTGATCGAGCAGGAACTCGGCGACGGCTCCCGCTTCGGCGCGACCCTGCGCTATTCGGCCGAGGGCACGGCGCTGGAAACCGCCGGCGGCGTGGCCAAGGCACGCCACCTGCTGGGCGAGGAACCGTTTGTCGCCATCGCCGCCGACATCTTCTGCCCGCACTTCGACTACGAGCAGGTCAAGGACGTGCTGAAGGACGACGACGTCTGGGGCAACCCGCATCCGCACGACAAGCGCGACGTCGCCTGGCTCTTCCTCGTCAAGAATCCGCAGCACAACCAGAAGGGCGACTTCGCGCTCAACAGCTTTTCCATCGCCAACGACGGCGATCCCCGCTATACCTTCTCGGGCATCGGCGTGTACCGCATGGAAATCTTCGATGGAATCCAGGCGGGGCAGTCCGCGCCGATCGCGCCCATCCTGCGCCGCTACGCGGAGCGCGGACAGGTTGGCGGCGAGGTGTTCCGGGGCGACTGGACCGACGTCGGCACGCCGGAACGGCTGGCGCAATTGAACGCATGACGGATCGGAATGAAGCGGGCAACCACGACATCAACGAACAGGACAGAGACATGACTTCCTACGTAGCGCGACGCAATACCCTCCTCAAACAGATGCAGGCCAAGGGCGGCGGCGTGGCCATCATTCCCACCGCGCCCGAAGTGCCGCGCAACCGCGACTCCGATTTCCCCTACCGCCACGACAGCTACTTCTACTACCTGTCCGGCTTCACCGAGCCGGAAGCGGTGATCGTGCTGGTGGCCGGCAAGACCAACCAGGCCATCCTGTTCTGCCGCGAGAAAAACCTCGAGCGTGAAATCTGGGACGGCTACCGCTACGGCCCGGAAGCCGCACGCGAGGCCTTCGGCTTCGATGCCGCCCATCCGATCGCCGCGCTCGACAGCGAGATGCCGAAGCTGCTGGCCGACGCGCCCGCGCTGTTCCATTCCCTTGGCAGCTCTCCGGCGCTCGATGCCCAGTTGCAGACTTGGCTTTCCAGCGTGCGCATGCAGGCGCGCGCCGGCGTGTCCGCCCCGTCCGTGGTGCACGACGTGCACGTGCTGCTCGACGAGATGCGCCTGTTCAAGGACGCGGCCGAGGTCGGCATCATGCAGCGCGCCGCCGCCATCTCCGCGGAAGCGCACCGCCGCGCCATGCGCATGTCGCGCCCGGGCCTGCGCGAGTACCATCTCGAGGCCGAGCTGCTGCACGAATTCCGCCGCCACGGCTCGCAATTCCCCGCCTATACGTCCATCGTTGCCACCGGCGCCAATGCCTGCGTGCTGCACTACCGCGCCGGCGACGCCGAGCTCAAGGACGGCGACCTGGTGCTGATCGACGCCGGCTGCGAACTCGACGGCTATGCCTCCGACATCACCCGCACCTTCCCCGCCAACGGCAAGTTCAGCGCCGCCCAGCAGGAACTCTACGAAATCGTGCTCGCCTCGCAGCAGGCGGCGGTGGAAGCCACCCGTCCCGGCAAGCGCTTCATCGACGGCCACGACGCCGCGGTGCGCGTGCTGGCGCAAGGCATGCTCGACACCGGCCTGCTCGACAAGAACGCGGTCGGCTCGCTCGACGACGTCATCGAGAAAGGCAGCTACCGCCAGTTCTACATGCACCGCACCGGCCACTGGCTGGGCATGGACGTGCATGACGTCGGCGACTACCGGGAAGGCAACGCCGCTCCCGGCCAGGAAAAGCCTTGGCGCACGCTGCAGCCCGGCATGGTGCTGACGATCGAGCCCGGCATCTACGTCCGTCCCGAGCACGGCGTGCCCGAGAAATACTGGAACATCGGCATCCGCATCGAGGACGACGCGGTGGTGACCGCCAACGGCTGCGACCTCATCACGCGCGACGCGCCCAAGACGGTGGCCGAGATCGAAGCCGCGATGAAGCAGTGAACCGATGACGGTGGACATCGACATCGCAATCTGCGGCGCCGGCCCGGTTGGCCAGGCGCTGGCGCTGCTGCTCGTCAGGCGCGGCGTCGATGGCGCGCGGATCTTGCTAATTGATGCCAAGCCGCTCGACAAGGCAGCCGCGGATCCGCGTTCGATCGCCCTCTCCCACGGCAGCCGCCAGGTGCTGGAAGACATCCGCGCCTGGCCAATTGCCTGCGCCGCCATCCATGACATCCACGTTTCGCGGCGTGGCCACTTCGGCCGGACGGTGATCGACCGCAACGACTACGGCGTGCCGGCGCTCGGCTACGTCGCCCGATACGGCGAGCTGGTCGGACGGCTGGACGCCGAGTTGCGCGCGACTTCCGTGGTGTCGTTGCGGCCGGCCACGGTGACCGGCATCACCGAGCGAGACGACGCCGTGGAACTGCGCTTCGCGGACGGCGGCAGCAAGCTCGCCCGCATCCTGGTACAGGCGGAAGGCGGCGTCTATGCCGAGCAGGAGGCCCGCCCCTTGGCGCGCGATTACCGCCAGACCGCGCTGATTGCCCACGTCACCGCAAGCCAGCCGGTGCCGCACCGCGCGTTCGAGCGCTTCACCGAAGAAGGCCCGCTGGCGCTGCTGCCCGAAGGCGACGGCTACGCCATGGTCTGGTGCGCGCGGCCCGACACGGCCCTGCGTCTGCAATCGCTGTCCGATACGGAATTTCTCGCTGCCTTGGGCGACACCTTCGGCACGCGCCTTGGCCGTTTTCTCTCCGCTTCGCCGCGCGCGGCGTTTCCGCTGGGGCTCAACGCCCGCCACGCGGTGGGCGCGCGCACCGTCGCCATCGGCAATGCGGCGCAGACCTTGCATCCCGTGGCGGGGCAAGGGCTCAACCTCGGCTTGCGGGATGCGGTCGTGCTGGCGCGGCTGCTGGCGCAGGACTTGTCTTCCGGTGCGCTGGAACGGTTTGCCGCTCAGCGGCAGCGGGATCGCGGCATGACCATCCGGGTGACGGACGCAATGGCGCGGGTGTTTGCCAGCGCGCCCGATGGGGCGGTGTCGCAGGCCTTGCTGGGGGCGGGGTTGGGGCTGATCGATGTGGTGCGTCCGGCCAAGCGAGTGCTGGCGGAGCAGATGATGTTTGGGGTGAGGTAGGGGGTGGTTGTTGGCGCTGTTTGTCGTTTCCGCGTACCCCTGTCATCCCCGCGCAGGCGGGGATGACAGGGGTAGTCGGTGGTGACAGCCGTGGTCAATGATGACGCGGCCGTCTTCCCCACTACGCCTTCAACGCTCCCAGCACCTCATCCAGCATCTTCTTCGCATCGCCGAACAACATCCGGTTGTTCTCCTTGTAGAACAGCGGATTGTCCACGCCCGCATAGCCGGAGGCCATCGACCGCTTCATCACGATGGAGGTCTTCGCCTTCCACACTTCCAGCACCGGCATGCCGGCGATGGGGCTGGAGGGATCTTCCATCGCCGAGGGGTTCACGATGTCGTTAGCGCCGATCACCATGGCGACGTCGGCATCTGGGAAGTCCTCGTTGATCTCATCCATTTCCATCACAATGTCGTAAGGCACCTTGGCTTCGGCCAGCAGCACGTTCATGTGGCCGGGCATGCGGCCCGCGACGGGGTGAATGGCGAAGCGCACGTTGACGCCCTTTTCGCGCAGCGTCTTGGTGATTTCATACACCGTGTGCTGGGCCTGGGCGACGGCCATGCCGTAGCCGGGAACGATGATCACGTTCTTCGCGTCGCGCAGCAGTTCGGCGGTTTCCTGGGGCGTCACGGAGACCACTTCGCCCACCGGTTCGGCGGCGGCGCCGGCCGCGGCCTTGGGCTTGCCGGAATCCGAGCCGAACCCGCCGGCGATCACGCTGATGAAGTTGCGGTTCATCGCGCGGCACATGATGTAAGACAGGATCGCGCCGCTGGAGCCGACCAGCGCGCCGGTGACGATCAGCAGGTCGTTGGAGAGCATGAAACCGGTCGCGGCCGCGGCCCAGCCGGAATAGCTGTTGAGCATCGACACCACCACCGGCATGTCGGCGCCGCCGATCGCCATCACCATGTGGATGCCGAACAGCAGGGCAATCACCGTCATGATGATGAGCGGCGTCATTCCGGCCTGGATCGTTTCCGCCCGCATGAACTGCACGCCGAAGAAGATCACGATCAGCAGCGCGGCGAGGTTGAGCCAGTGGCGGCCGGGGAGCAGCAGCGGCTTGCCGCCGATGCGGCCGGACAGCTTGCCGAAGGCGATCAGCGAACCGGAGAAAGTGATCGCGCCGATCAGCACGCCGATGTAGATCTCCATTTCGTGGATGGCTTTCTCGGCGCCGTTGAAGCCGGCGGACGATGCCGGGTCGATGTAGCTGGCATAACCGACCAGGGTAGCGGCCAAGCCGACGAGGCTGTGCATGAGCGCGACCAGTTCCGGCATCTGCGTCATCTGCACGGCGCGCGCGGCGTAGAGGCCGATGGCGCCGCCGACGACCATCGCGCCGACGATCCAGGGAATGCCGGCCGAGGTCACGTGCGTGCCGAAAATGGTGGCCAGCACGGCGATTGCCATGCCGATCATGCCGTAGAGGTTGCCTCGCCGGGCGGACTCGGGATGCGCGAGGCCGCCCAGGCTCAGGATGAACAGGATGGTGGCGCCCAGGTAGGCGACGGTGGTGAGACTTTCAGACATGCGCGTCCCCTTCTTATTTACGGAACATCGCCAGCATGCGGCGGGTCACGGCGAATCCGCCGAACATGTTGATGGTGGTGAGCACGATGCCGATCACCGCGAGCCAGCGGATCCAGTCGCCCGGACGCTCGATGCCGCCCGCAATGGGCGGCGCGATCTGCACCAGGGCGCCGATGGCGATGATGCTGGAAATGGCGTTGGTCACGCTCATCAGCGGCGTGTGCAGCGACGGTGTGACGTTCCAGACCACCATGTAGCCGACGAAGCAGGCCAGCACGAAGACCGTGAAGTGCCCGAGGAAGGCGGCGGGCGCGAAGGCGCCGATGACCCAGAACAGGACCGCGGCGACGCCGAACAGGATGGCGGTGCTGGTAGCGGAAGCGGGCGCGCCGCCTCCGCCGTGGCCATGCGCGCTCTTGGCGGGCGGAGCCACGGCCGGCTTGGCGGGAGCCGCGGCCGGCGCGGCGGACAGCTTGGGCGGCGGCGGCGGCCAGGTGATGTTGCCTTCCTTGACCACGGTGGCGCCGCGGATGACCTCGTCGTCGAAGTTGACGTTGATGTTGCCGTCCTTGGTCTTGCAGAGTTCCTCCAGCAGGCGCAGCAGGTTGGTGGCGTAGAGCGTGCTGGACTGCTTGGACAGGCGGCTCGGCAGGTCGGCGTAGCCGATGATGGTGACGCCATGCCTGACCACGACCTTGCCGGGTTCGGTCAGCTCGCAGTTGCCGCCCTGCTCCGACGCGAGGTCGACGATCACGCTGCCGGGACGCATGGATTGCACCATCTCGGCAGTAATCAGCTTGGGCGCGGGCTTGCCGGGAATCAGCGCGGTGGTGATGATGATGTCGACTTCGCGGGCCTGCTTGGCGAAGGTATCGCGCTGGGCCTGCTGGAAGCCTTCGCTCATGACCTTGGCGTAGCCGCCCACGCCCGAGCCCTCTTCCTTGTAGTCCACGGCGACGAACTCGCCGCCCATGGACTTGACCTGGTCTGCCACTTCCGGACGGGTATCGTTGGCGCGCACGATCGCGCCCAGGCCGGATGCCGCGCCGATGGCGGCCAGGCCGGCGACGCCCGCGCCGATGACGAAGACCTTCGCAGGCGGCACCTTGCCGGCGGCAGTGATCTGGCCGGTGAAGAAGCGGCCGAAATGATGGGCCGCCTCGATGACGGCGCGGTAGCCGGCAATGTTGGCCATGGAGCTCAGCGCATCCATCTTCTGCGCGCGCGACATGCGCGGCACGCTGTCCATCGCCAGCACCGTGGCGCGCTTGGCCGCGAGTGCCTGCATGAGTTCCGGATTCTGCGCCGGCCAGATGAAGCTCACCAGCGTGCCGCCCTCGCGCATCAGCGCCACTTCTTCCATGCTGGGGCCGCGCACCTTGAAGACGATGTCCGACATGCTCCACAGTTCGGCGGCGCTGCCGACGACCTGGGCGCCGACGGCGCGATAGGTGTCGTCGGCGAAATTGGCTTCGTCGCCCGCGCCCGACTCGACCGCCACGGTGAAACCGAGCTTGATGATCTTTTCGACGACGTCAGGGACGGTTGCAACGCGTTTCTCGCCCGGGAAGGTTTCCCGGGGTATTCCAATCATGAGAGGCATACGCTTACCCTTGCTAAGGAAGATGGTGAAACTGGTCTGGCGAAGCGGGCCGGGCATTCGTCATGGCCGGCCGGGTCTTCATCTGTCGTTTTTCATGCCGGTGATCTGGTTCTTCTCGTCGACGAAGACGATCTTGGGAACGTAGGTTTCGGCATCCGCCTCGCCCATCGGCGCAAAGGTGCAAATGATCAGCAGGTCGCCGAGGTGGGCCTTGCGGGCGGCCGCGCCGTTGAGGGAAATTTCGCCGCTGCCGCGCTTGCCCTTGATGGCATAGGTGGCAAAGCGCTCGCCATTGTTAATGTTGTAGAGCTCGATCTTTTCGAATTCCTTGATGTCGGCCGCGTCCAGCAAATTCTGGTCGATGCCGCAGGAACCTTCGTAGTGAAGGTCCGCCTGTGTCACCGTGACGCGGTGGATCTTGGATCGAAGCATGACGCGTTGCATAGTTTCTCCTGTGCCGGCAGCGGGCGGTGCCGTTTGGGGCGGGGAATGCTGCCATATGATTAATTGTGGTGCTGATCTTACACGGAAAATAAAAAAAAGAACAACCGTTCGATTTTCCGCGCAATGGAGGAAATCCTCCATTTTTCGTTCATTCACTTTTAATCGTGCGCAGAACAAGACCAAAAAAACCGCATCATGCGGCCGTTTTTGCGTTGCAGCGAAAGTGGATCCATGGAATATTGTCCGGCGTCAAGCAGGGGCACGCCGGTTGTTGAACCATGCGGTTTTCAAGCAGTCGCCGAGCGTGACATCATGACGCCTTCTCGCATGTACAATGACGCCCTCGCCGGGGAAACTATGTCTGAAGTCTGGAAACCATCTGTCACCGTAGCCGCCATCATCGAGCGCGCGGGCCGCTTTTTGCTGGTCGAGGAAGAGACCAGCGACGGCATTCGCTTCAACCAGCCCGCCGGGCACCTCGACCCCAACGAATCGCTGATGGACGCGGTCGCTCGCGAGACGCTCGAGGAAGCCGCGCACGATTTCACGCCGACCGCCCTGGTCGGCATGTACATGTCGCGCTACCTGTCCTCGCGCACCAAGCAAGAGGTGACCTACCTGCGCTTCGCCTTCTGCGGTGACCTCGGCATGGAACACAACCGCCCGCTCGACGAAGGCATCCTGCGCACCGTCTGGATGACCCGAGACGAGATGGTGGCCTGCCAGGAAAAGCACCGCAGCCCGCTGGTCCTGCAATGCGTGGACGACTACCTTGCCGGCAAGCGCGCGCCGCTTTCCGTCATCTATACCCATCCCAGCGTCATCGGGGAATTGCATGGCTAGGAAGCGCGTGGTCATCGGCATGTCCGGCGGGGTTGATTCCTCGGTATCCGCCTGGTTGCTGAAGGAACAGGGCTACGAGGTCATTGGCCTGTTCATGAAGAACTGGGAGGACGACGATGACTCGGAGTATTGCTCCACCCGGGAAGACTGGATCGACGCCGCCAGCGTGGCCGACGTGGTCGGCGTGGACATCGAGGCCGTCAATTTCGCCGCCGAATACAAGGACCGGGTGTTCGCGGAATTCCTGCGCGAATACCAGGCGGGCCGCACGCCCAATCCAGACGTGCTGTGCAACGCCGAAATCAAGTTCAAGGCCTTCCTTGACCATGCCATGAAGCTCGGCGCAGACCTGATCGCCACCGGCCACTATGCGCGCGTGCGGCAGGCGCCCTCCGGCCGCTTCGAGCTGCTCAAGGCGCTCGACGCCAGCAAGGACCAAAGCTATTTCCTGCATCGCCTGAACCAGGCGCAGCTGTCCCGCACACTGTTTCCGCTGGGCGAGATCCCGAAAACCGAAGTTCGGCAGATCGCCGAGCGCATCGGCCTGCCGAATGCTAAGAAGAAAGATTCCACCGGCATCTGCTTCATCGGGGAACGGCCGTTCCGCGAGTTCCTGAACCGTTACCTGTCATACAAGCCGGGACCGATGAAGACGCCGGACGGCAAGACCGTGGGTGAACACGTCGGGCTGAGCTTCTATACCCTCGGCCAGCGCAAGGGCATCGGCCTCGGCGGCATCAAGTCCTACCAGAACGCCGACGGCAATGGCGACGCCTGGTATGTTGCCCGCAAAGATGTGGCCGAGAACACGCTCTACGTCGTCCAGGGGCATGACCATCCCTGGCTGCTGTCCCCGGCCCTGGAAGCCGGCCAGATCAGCTGGATCGCCGGCGAACCGCCTCAGGACGGCCCGCTCTCGGCAAAGACGCGTTATCGTCAGGCGGACGTTCCCTGCGTCTACAGGACGGAAGCGGACGGCTTTTCGCTGGCGTTCCCGCAGCCGCAATGGGCGGTTACGCCCGGCCAGTCGGCGGTGCTGTATGACGGCGATGTCTGCCTTGGCGGCGGCATCATCTCCGCTGCCATGGCGCCTGTTGAGGCTTGAGGGGCATCAGTCCGCCGCATTCCCTTCCTTTGCATTTCCCTGAAAACCGCCAGTCCGGCGGTTTTTTTTCGCGCTGGCGCATCGCCCGTAAAAAACCGCTTGCAATCGCTTCTCGAATGCCGAATAATCTGAATACGAACAATTCGCATTTGCAAAAGCGTCCAGGCCTTCCGGCCTGCCGGCGCTCATCGAAGGAAATGGAATGATTGTCTGCGTTTGCCACAATGTTTCCGATCGCAAGATCCGCCAGGCGGTGGAGGAAGGCGTGACCACCATGCCGGAACTGCGCGCCCAGCTTCAGGTAGGTACTTGCTGCGGCAAATGCCATTCCTGTGCCAAGACGGTACTCCGGGAGTGCCTGGAAGACCGGGCGCTGGAACCACAATCGGTGGCTTCGCCCGTCTTCCATGCGGTTTCTCGCGCGGGCGCCCTCGCCGCCTGATCCTGCTGTCTTCGCTTTCCCTGGGCCCCGTTCTACATGGGGCCCATGCTATCTCGACCGGCCGGCCAAAGATTGATCCAGGCCGCTGAACTCGCGGTCATGTGCCCTGTCTCTTGCTTGCGGTCCCGTAAGCAATACATCAACAAATCCCGGATAATCGTCTTCCCCTATCGGGACCATATAAATTACCAATTTTACAGTCCGATAGCCGGCATCTATCATAATCACACACGCAATAACTTTTTCCCTTCAACCCGTTACTACAACGAGAGGCAAACATGTCCCTGATTAACACCGAAATCCTGCCGTTCAAAGCCCAGGCATTCCATAACGGCAAGTTCGTCGAAGTCACCGAAGCCGATCTGAAGGGCAAGTGGTCCGTCGTCGTGTTCTACCCGGCCGACTTCACCTTCGTCTGCCCGACCGAACTGGGCGACCTGGCCGACAACTACGACACCTTCAAGTCCATGGGCGTCGAAGTGTACAGCGTCTCGACCGACACGCACTTCACCCACAAGGCATGGCATGACACTTCCGACACGATCAAGAAGATCCGCTATCCGATGATCGCCGATCCGACCGGCGCGATCACCCGCAACTTCGACGTCATGATCGAGGAAGAGGGCCTGGCACTGCGCGGCACCTTCGTGATCAATCCGGAAGGCCAGATCAAGCTGTGCGAAATCCACGACAACGGCATCGGCCGCGACGCCAAGGAACTGCTGCGCAAGGTGCAGGCAGCCCAGTACGTCGCTTCCCACCCGGGCGAAGTCTGCCCCGCCAAGTGGACCCCGGGCGATGAGACCCTGGCCCCGTCGCTGGACCTCGTCGGCAAGATCTAAGCAAGATGCAGTAGCAAGCCGCCGCGCCATCGCCGGCGCGGCGCGCGAACCCCGGGGCGATTCCCGCCCCGCAGTCCCACTCCCAGATCGCGAACACCGGTCCGGCAGGTCGATCCTGATCCGGAAGTGGCATTGCTCACCCCGAGAATGACCGTATCACCTTAGTCGTACAAACTTGAAAGCGAGACCGACATGCTAGACGCCAATCTCAAGAATCAACTGAAAGCCTACCTGGAGCGGGTCACCCAGCCGATCGAGATCGTCGCCTCGGTGAACGACAGCGACAAGTCGCGCGAGATGCTGTCGCTGCTGCAGGACATCGCGAGCCTGTCCTCCAAGGTCAGCGTGCGCGAGTCGCGCGACGACAATGAGCGCAAGCCTTCCTTTTCCCTGAACCGCACCGGCAGCAACATGGGCGTGCGCTTCGCGGGCCTGCCGATGGGCCACGAATTCACCTCGCTCGTGCTTGCGCTGCTGCAGGTCGGCGGCCATCCGCCCAAGGCGGAGCAGGACGTGCTCGACCAGATCCGCAACCTGGAAGGCGAGTTTCTGTTCGAGACCTACATCTCGCTGTCCTGCCAGAACTGCCCGGACGTGGTGCAGGCGCTGAACCTGATGGCGGTGATCAACCCGAATGTCCGCCACGTGATGATCGACGGCGCGCTGTTCCAGGATGAAGTCAGCGAGCGCCAGATCATGGCGGTGCCGACGGTGTTCCTGAACGGCCAGACCTTCGGCCAGGGCCGCATGAGCCTGGAGGAAATCCTGGCAAAGCTCGATACCGGCAGCGCGGAACGCGAAGCCGCGAAGCTTGCGCAGAAGGACGTGTTCGACCTGCTGGTGGTGGGCGGCGGTCCGGCCGGCGCGGCGGCCGCCATCTATTCGGCGCGAAAGGGCATCCGCACCGGCGTGGTATCGGAGCGTTTCGGCGGCCAGGTGCTGGATACCATGGGCATCGAGAACTTCATTTCCGTGAAGGAAACCGAGGGTCCGAAACTTGCGGCCGCGCTCGAGCAGCACGTGAAGGAATACGAGGTCGACATCATGAACCTGCAGCGCGCCGCGGCGCTGGTGCCGGGTAATGATCAGGTGGAAATCAAGCTGGAAAACGGCGCGAGCCTGAAGGCGAAGACCGTGGTCATCGCTACCGGCGCGCGCTGGCGCCAGATGAACGTCCCGGGCGAGGACGAATACCGCAACCGCGGCGTGGCCTACTGCCCGCACTGCGACGGCCCGCTGTTCAAGGGCAAGCGCGTGGCGGTGATCGGCGGCGGCAACTCGGGCGTGGAAGCGGCGATCGACCTGGCCGGCATCGTGGCCCATGTCACGCTGATCGAGTGGGACACCAAGCTGCGCGCCGACGCGGTCCTGCAGCGCAAGCTGCACAGCCTGCCGAACGTGACGGTGATCATGAATGCCCAGACCACCGAAGTGACCGGCGATGGCAACAAGGTCAATGGCATCCGCTACAACGACCGCGCGACGGGCGCGCCGCACCACATCGAGCTCGAAGGCATCTTCGTGCAGATCGGCCTGCTGCCCAACACCGACTGGCTCAAGGGCACGGTGGAATTGTCGCCGCGCGGCGAGATTGAGGTCGATGCGTATGGCCGCACCTCGGTACCCGGCGTGTTTGCCGCGGGCGACGTCACGACCGTGCCCTACAAGCAGATCGTGATCGCCATGGGCGAAGGCTCGAAGGCCGCGCTGTCCGCCTTCGATCACCTGATCCGCATCACCGCGCCGGCAGAAGAGAAAGTGGCCATCGCCGCCTGATCCCCAGCCTCGCAGGAAAAAAACGCCGGCAATATGCCGGCGTTTTTTTATGGCCGTGCGCGGGACCGTGCCTGGAAGCAAGCCGACGATGCAAATGATTCGTGCTAACGAAATGCATGGGACGCCACCCGGAGCGATGGCAAAAACACCATCCTGCGCTATCATGAATTCCACGCTAGATACTCGTCCCGCCGCGGGGCGGATCACACCACCATTACCACCGAGGAATGCATGAAAGGCGACCCGAACATCATTCGTCTGCTCAACGCCCAGTTGACCAATGAGCTCACCGCGATCAACCAGTACTTTCTCCATGCGCGCATGTACAAGCACTGGGGGCTCAACAAGCTGGGCAAGAAGGAGTATGACGAATCCATCGGCGAGATGAAGCATGCCGACAAGCTCATCGACCGCATCCTGATGCTCGATGGCCTGCCCAACCTTCAGGCGCTGCACAAGCTGATGATCGGCGAGGACACGCCGGAGATGCTGGAATGCGATCTGAAGCTGGAACTCGCCGCGCAGCAGACCATCAAGGACGGCATCGCGGCCTGCGAACAGGCGGGCGACTACGTGTCGCGCGAGCTTCTCGTTTACATCCTCGACGATACCGAGGAACACATCGAATGGCTCGAGACCCAGCGCGACCTGATCAACAAGATAGGGCTGCAGAATTACATGCAATCGCAGATGGACGAATAACGTCTGCCGCATGAGGCCGGCAACCGCCGGCAAATGAAAAGGGCAGCCTGAACGGCTGCCCTTTTTCTGACCGCGCCAGGCGCGAATGACTACTGTGGAATCGTATCCTTGAAGGACTGGCGCTCCGACAGCTTGTCGAAGAGCTTGGCGAGATTCGGATGGTCGCCGCGCCAGTCGATCTCGGGAAAGCGGAACGACAGCCAGCCCAGTGCACATGCGACGGAAATATCGGCCAGCGTGTAGTGGTTGCCGCTGCAATAGGCGGTGTCCTTCAGGCCGGCGGACATGGCCTTGAGGCCGGCGCTCACCTTGTCGAGCTGGCGCTTGATCCACTCCGGGCTTTGCTGCGATTCGGGACGCTGGGTGCGTTCGATGCGGACGAGGATGGCGGCGTCGAGCACGCCATCGGCAAGCGCTTCCCAGCACTTGATCTCGGCACGTTCGCGGCCATTGGCGGGGATGAGTTTGCCGACCGGCGTAAGCGTGTCGAGGTATTCAACGATCACCCGCGAATCGAACATCGCGCCGCCGTCTTCCATGATGAGGCAAGGCACCTTGCCGAGCGGATTGGACTGCTGGATTTTCGTGTCCGGCGACCAGACGTTCTCGAGGACGAGCTCGTAATCGAGTTTCTTTTCCGCCATCACGACTCTGACTTTGCGGACGTAAGGACTGGCAAGGGAACCGATGAGTTTCATAGAAGGCCACGGGGTGAAGTGAAACCGATTATAACATTGCGGGTTGCCACTTTTGCCAAGCTGTGGCCGCCGCGCCTCGTCCGGCGGGGCCGAAATGCGCCGATGGTAAAATGCCGGATTGCGCCGCCGGGCCGGCCGCACGGCCATTCCGGCAGTCCGTCATCCTTCCATCATCACGAACGCACCATCATGTCGCTTTCCTCCCTTTCCGCCTTGTCGCCGCTCGACGGCCGCTATGCCGCCAAGACCGACAAGCTCCGTCCCCTGCTGTCCGAAGCCGGCTTCATGCACCATCGCGTGAAGGTTGAAATCGCCTGGCTGCAGGCCTTGTCGCAAGCCGGCTTCGACGAGATCAAGCCCTTCTCCTCCGAGGCGAATGCCCTGCTCGACAAGCTTGCCGCCGGATTCGGCGAGGCCGATGCGCAGCGCATCAAGGACATCGAGGCGGTCACGAACCACGACGTGAAGGCGGTCGAGTACTGGCTGAAGGAGAAGGTCAAGGACGTGCCGGAACTGGTTGCCGCCTCGGAATTCATCCATTTCGCCTGCACCTCGGAAGACATCAACAACACCTCGCACGGCATGATGCTGAAGGCCTCGCGCGACGAGGTGCTGCTGCCCGCGCTGCGCGGCGTGATCGCCAAGCTCACCGAGATCGCGCACGCCAACGCCGCCCTGCCGATGCTGTCGCGCACCCACGGCCAGCCCGCCAGCCCGACCACGCTCGGCAAGGAAATCGCCAACGTCGTGGCCCGCCTCAAGCGCGCGGAGCAGCGCATCGCCGGCGTGGAAATCCTGGGCAAGATGAACGGCGCGGTCGGCAACTACAATGCCCACCTCTCGGCCTATCCCGAATTCGACTGGGAAGGCTTCTCGAAGAACGTGATCGAGCAGCGTCTCGGCCTGACGTTCAATCCCTACACCATCCAGATCGAGCCGCACGACTACATGGCCGAGCTGTTCGACGCGATCGCCCGCGCCAACACCATCCTGCTCGACCTGAACCGCGACATCTGGGGCTACATCTCGCTGGGATATTTCAAGCAGCGCACCAAGGCGGGCGAGATCGGTTCGTCCACCATGCCGCACAAGGTCAACCCGATCGACTTCGAGAATTCCGAGGGCAACCTCGGCCTGGCCAATGCGGTGCTCAAGCACCTGTCGGAAAAGCTGCCGGTCTCGCGCTGGCAGCGCGACCTCACCGACTCCACCGTGCTGCGCAACATCGGCGTGGCCTTCGGCTACGCGGTGCTGGCGTATGACAGCTGCTTGCGCGGCCTGAACAAGCTGGAAGTCAATCCGCAGCGCCTCGCGGAAGACCTGGACGCCACCTGGGAAGTGCTGGCCGAGCCGGTGCAGACGGTGATGCGCCGCTTCGGCATCGAGAACCCCTACGAGCAACTGAAGGAACTGACACGCGGCAAGGGTATCTCGAAGGAAGCGCTGCGCGACTTCGTGCAGGGCCTGAACATTCCGCAGCAGGCGAAGGATCAATTGCTCGCCATGACCCCGGCGAACTACATCGGCCGCGCCGCGGAGCTTGCCGGCCGCATCTAGCTTTCCTGCAAGCGGACCGGTTCCGGCTGCCAGGCGCGATCCTTCGCGCCATGCCAGCCGGAATTTTTTTGTGCTATATTAGTTCGCACTCGAACTAATTAACAAAAAGCAACATGAAGTACACCAAGACTGCGGTGTCCCTGCACTGGCTGATCGCGCTGCTGATCGTGGCCGCATTCGGCCTGGGACTGACCATGGTGGACATTCCCGGCATCACGCCCACCAAGCTGAAGTATTTTTCCTGGCACAAGTGGCTGGGCGTGACGGTGCTCGGCCTGGCCTGCGCCCGGTTGTTCTGGCGCCTGGGCCACAAGGCGCCGGCCTACCCGCCGGGCATGCCGGCCTGGCAGCGGCAGGCGGCGCATGGCCTGCACGGACTGCTGTACCTGCATATCTTTGCCGTTCCCGTGTCGGGATACGTCTACAGCCTCGCCGCCGGGGTGCCGGTTGTCTACCTCGGCATCCTGCCCCTGCCTGTGTTCATCAACCCCAATCCCGAACTCAAGCCCGCGCTCAAGCAACTGCACTACGTGCTCAACATGACGATGCTCGCCGCCGTGGCGCTGCACGTCCTCGCCGCCCTCAAGCACCAATTCGTCGATCGTGATGGCGTCCTGCGCCGCATGATGCCCTGAACCCCGTAAGGAGAATTCCATGCGTTTCACCCTGACGCCATCCCTGCGCCATGCCGCCGCCATCGGGCTTGCCGCCGCCATGGCGACCGTTGCCGCCTCGGCGCTGGCCGCCGCCCTCAAGACCGACGCCGCCAAAAGCGCGGTCTCGGCCACGTTCAAACAGCTCAACGTGCCGGTCGAAGCGAAGTTCAAGAAGTTCAATGCGCAGATCGATTTCGATGCCGCCAGGCCGGATGCCGCGAAGGCGAGCGTCGAGATCGACGTGCCGAGCTTCGATCTCGGCGATCCGGAATACAACAAGGAAGTGCAGAAGAAGGAGTGGTTCAACGGCACGCAATTCCCCAAGGCCAGCTTCGTCTCGTCTTCCATCAAGCCTGCCGCCGGCGGCAGGCTTGACGTGGCCGGCAAGCTCACCATCAAGGGCAAGAGCGCCGACGTGGCCTTTCCGCTGACGGTGAAGAAGGAAGGGAATGCCCAGGTCTTCGAAGGCACCTTGCCGATCAAGCGCCTCGCCTTCAACATCGGCGAGGGCGAATGGAAGGACACCAGCATGGTTGCCGACGAGGTGCTGATCAAGTTCCGCGTCGTCACCGCGCAGTGAGCGCAGCCTGAGGCCGCGCCGCCGATTTTCCGTTTCACCGATATTCACCAGAAAACCAGGAGTCACCATGCAGTTCAAGCAGATCCTCGCCACCCTCATCGCCGCCGGCGCCATGTCCGCCGCCGCATCGGGTTTCGCGCAGACCTACAACATCGAACCCAACCATACCTACCCCAGCTTCGAAGCCGACCACATGGGCATCTCGGTCTGGCGCGGCAAGTTCACCAAGACCAGCGGCACCATCAACCTCGACCGCGCGGCCAAGACCGGCAGCGCCGACATCGTCATCGACGCCAACTCGATCGATTTCGGCCATGCCAAGATGAGCGAGCACGCCAAGTCCAAGGACATGTTCAACGCCGCGCAATACCCGACCATCACCTACAAGGGCAAGTCGGTCAAGTTCGACGGCGACAAGCCGGTGTCCATGGATGGCGACCTGACCATGCTGGGCGTGACCAAGCCGGTCACCCTGGCGATCAACAAGTTCAAGTGCATCCCGCATCCGATGCTCAAGCGCGAAGTGTGCGGCGCCGATGCGACCGCCGAATTCAAGCGCACCGATTTCGGCCTGAACTACGGCACGCCGATGTTCGCGCCGGAAGTGAAGCTGGCGATCCAGGTCGAAGCCCTGAAGGCGGACTGAGTGGCCGGACCCGCCGATTTCGATCGTCCCGATTGAACCTGCCGAGCCGGCCCAGCAATGGCCGGCTTTTTCATTTGCCCCATTGCCGATGACCACCATCAACAAGCGCTACATGCGCAGCATCCGCCTCCTGGCCGAGTGCTATCACGCCTTCAGCCAGGTCTCGGATGCCCACGTCCGCACCCTCGGCTTGACGCCGCCGCAGTTCGACATCATCGCCACCCTCGGCAATACCGAGGGCATGTCCGGCAAGGACCTGGGCGAAAAGACCCTCATGACCAAGGGCACCCTGACCGGCGTGCTGGACCGGCTCGAAGCGCGCGGCCTGCTCACCCGGAGCATGAACCCGGACGACCGCCGCTGCATGATCGTGCAGCTCACGGTTTCCGGACAGGATCTGTTCGACCGGATCTTCGCGCCTCATGTAGAATTTTGCAGGCAGCCGCTGGCGGGTTACACGGAAGAGGATTTCCTGGCGCTCGAACGGGAACTGGCGAAACTCAAGCGCCATCTCGACTCGGCTGGCATCGAGGGCACCTAGCAGAATGCCGGCGGCGCAACGCCGCGACACACAACCACAAGGAGCGAGTATGAGACAGTTGCTGGCCATCGCCTCAATGGCGGCCATGATCGCAGTTCCGTTTTCCGTCCAGGCCCAGGCGCAATCGCCGTTCGCCAAGCCCGAGGATGCGGTGAAGTACCGGCAGTCGGCGTTTTCCATCCTGGGCACGCATACCGGCCGCGTGGGCGCGGTGGTCAAGGGCGACAAGCCCTACGACAAGGCAGCGGTCGAGGCCGACGTCGCGGTGATGGAAACGATGTCGAAGCTGCCGTGGTCCGCCTTCCCGGCCGGCTCCGACCTGCCGAATTCCAAGGCAAAGCCGGAAATCTGGAAGGAGCAGGACAAGTTCAAGGCGGCCGCGGAAAAGATGCAGGGCGAGGTGTCCAAGCTGTCCACCGCCGCCAAGTCGGGCGACCTGAACGCCATCAAGACCGCCTTCGGCGCCGTGGGACAGAGCTGCAAGGCTTGCCACGATAACTATCGCAATAAATGATGTTGGAAATGGGACCCCCGCCTTCGCGGGGGTGACAGCGGCGGATGCGCTGGCGCATCCGGACAAGGCTGACTTCCTCTGCCCCATCTCTGTCACTCCCGCGAAGGCGGAAATCCCATTTCAGCCAACCCGCCAACCGCCCCTCAGGACTTCGCCTCCGCCTTCGCGCCGTAGCGTTTGTTCCACTCCTTGATCAGCCGGTCACGGTTCTTCGCCGCCCAGTTGAAGTCGTTCTTCTTCATCAGCAGGCTTTCGTAATTGTCGGGAATCCCTTCCATCTTCTTCGCCTGTCCAGGATAGGCGACGATGGTGAAGAAGTTGCCGTGGATGGCGTTGGCTTCCTTGCTCGCCATCCAGTCGACCAGCTTCCTGGCCGCGTCCGGGTTCTTCGCCTTCTTCATGATGCCATTGGCTTCGATGTCCCAGCCCAGGCCTTCGGAAGGAAAGACGGCCGCCACCGGCTTGCCGCTGCGGATTTCCAGGCCCGCGCGGAAATCGAAGGAAATCCCGATCGGCACTTCTCCCGTGCCGGCCAGCTTGCAGGGCTTGGAACCGGAGTGGGTGTAGTAGGCGACATTCTCGTGCAGGGCGTCCATGAACTTCCACGCTTCCTTTTCACCCCACATCTGCACCCAGGCGCTGACGTCGAGGTAACCGGTGCCGCTCGAGCCGGGATGCGGCATCACGATCTTGCCCTTGTAGACCGGATTGGCGAGGTCCTTCCAGCTCGACGGCTTGGGCAGGTTCAGCTTGGCGGCTTCCGCGGTGTTGAAGCAGATGGTGGCGCCATAGACGTCGTTGCCGACCCAGGCCGGCGGCCGGGCGCTGTCGGCATAGGCGGGATTCAGCTGGGAAAAACCCTTCGGTTCGTAGGCCATGAGCATGCCGTCCTGCGCCAGCAGCGCCAGCGTGCTCGCGGCGAGACCGACCACCACGTCCGCCTTCGGATTGGCGGCTTCCGCCAGAAGGCGGCTGGTGATGACGCCGGTGGATTCGCGTTCCCAGCGTGTTTCGATGTCGGGATGCGCCTTTTCGAAGGCGGCGCGGTAGAACTTGATGGTCTCCGGTTCGAGGGCGGTGTAGACGGTGAGGACAGTTTGCTGGGCGTGCGCGCCCTGGCAGGCCAGGGCGGCGGATGCGAGCGCCGCGGCGAGGCAGGCCGCGGTCAGGGAAGGTTGGCGTGACACGGTATTCTCCAGGAAGTAGTTCCGGGAGAAGTTACCTTTCGTCGAAAATGCGAACGACGATTATTAATTAAGTTTAAGTTTGTACCCGGTCACGTGGCGCCTAGTGCGTGACCAGCAGGTACACCAGTCCGCCGCATACGGCCAGCAGCGCCAGGGCCAGCAAGCGCGTGGCCGCCGAATCGGCCGCCGGCGGCGCATCGACCGTTGCCGGCGCATCGCCGGTGATCATCGGCTTGACCAGGTTTTCACGCTTTTTCAGGAAGTAATAGGCGATCGTCGCCACATGGAGGGCGACGAGGAAGTAGATCAGCGTGGCGCCCACGTCCTTGTGCAGGCCGGTGATGCGGTCGGACACTTCCTTGCTGATGTATTTCACCAGCGGTCCGTCATAGGCGATGTCGTCGTTCGAGAACAGGCCGCCGACGGCTTGCGCGAGGAGCACGCCGATCATGGTCAGGATGGATAGGCCGCCCAGCGGGTTATGCCCGAGCGCCTTGTCCCTGAGCGCGGCCTTGCCGTTTCGGATGTAGCCGGCGATGGTCGACGGACCGTGGATGAAGCTGGAAAAGCGCGCGTAGCGGCTGCCCACCACGCCCCACAGGATGCGGAACAGCAGCAGCGCGAGAATCGCGTAGCCGCAGCGGAAATGCCATGCCATCGCGTTGCCGCCGATCTTCTGCGTCACCACGGCGGCCAGGACCAGGAGGGCAAGCGCCCAGTGGAACAGGCGGACCGGCAAGTCCCAGACACGTATGGTTTTCATCCACTCCGACCTTTCAAGGAAATCATCGCTTGTCATTCCCGCATGGGCGGGCATGCCATTTTTCACGGCCAAAAAAAACCGGCTCGCAAGCCGGTTTTTAACATATTTTCGAAACGCGTTCAGACTACCGCGCCATCGGCCGCGTCCTTTTCCTTGACCGGCTTCACCAGGTCTTCGCGCTTCACGCCGAGCCACATCGCCACCGCCGCCGCCACGAACACCGAGGAATAGATGCCGAAGCAGATACCGATGGTCAGCGCCAGGGCGAAGTTGTGCAGCGTGGGACCGCCGAGCAGCAGCATGGACAGCACCATCATCTGGGTGCAGCCGTGGGTGATGATGGTGCGGGAAATCGTGCTGGTGATGGCGTTGTCGATGACTTCGGTGACCGAAGCCTTGCGCAGCTTGCGGAAGTTCTCGCGGATCCGGTCGAAGATGACCACGGACTCGTTGACCGAGTAACCCAGCACCGCCAGCACCGCCGCCAGCACCGAGAGGGAAAATTCCCACTGGAAGAAGGCGAAGAAGCCGAGGATGATCACCACGTCGTGCAGGTTGGCGATGATGGCGGCGACCGCGAACTTCCATTCGAAGCGTACCGCGAGGTAGATCATCACGCCCAGCACCACCATGCCCAGCGCCATCAGGCCGTCGTGCGCGAGTTCCTCGCCGACCTGCGGGCCGACGAATTCCACGCGCTGCAGCTTGACGTCCGGCGCCTGGGCCTTCAGCGTGCCCATGACCTGCTCGCTGAGCTGGGCGGAGGTTTTGTTCTTCTGACTCGGCAGGCGGATCATCACGTCCTGCGCGGTGCCGAAGCTCTGCACCTGCACGTCGGAGAAGCCGAGGCTTTCCACCGACTTGCGCACGCCTTCGATGTTCGCCGCCGAGGGATACTGCACTTCCATCACGGTGCCGCCGGTGAATTCGATGGAGAGATGCAGGCCTTTGTGGAAGAGGAAGAACACCGCCGCCAGGAAGGTGATCAACGAAATGACGTTGAACACCAGCGCGTTGCGCATGAACGGGATGTCTCTCTTGATGCGGAAGAATTCCATGTCGTTTCCTTTCAATCAGCTCAGGCTTGGCCCGGCTTCCAGATCTGGCCGATGGAGACCGAGGCCAGTTTCTTCTTGCGTCCGTACCAGAGGTTGACCACGCCGCGCGACACGAAGACGGCGGAGAAGATCGAGGTCAGGATGCCCAGCGTGTGGACCACGGCAAAGCCGCGGATCGGGCCGGAGCCGAAGATAAGCAGCGCGAGGCCGACGATCAGGGTGGTGACGTTGGAGTCGAGAATCGTCGCCCAGGCTCGCTCGAAGCCGGCGGAAATGGCCGCCTGCGGCGTATTACCGTTGCGCAGTTCCTCGCGGATGCGCTCGTTGATCAGCACGTTGGCGTCGATCGCCATGCCCAGCGCCAGTGCGATTGCGGCGATGCCGGGCAAGCTGAGCGTGGCCTGCAGCAGCGACAGCAGGGCAACCAGCAGCAGCAGGTTGACCGCCAGCGCCAGCACGCTGAAGAAGCCGAAAAGCATGTAGTAGGCCATCATGAAGAGCGCGATCGCGCCGAAGCCGTAGAGCGTGGAGTTGAAGCCCTTCTGGATGTTGTCGGCGCCGAGCTGCGGGCCGATGGTGCGTTCCTCGACGATTTCCATCGGCGCGGCCAGCGAGCCGGCGCGCAGCAGCAGCGCGAGGTCGGTCGCGGCCTCGGAGGTGCCCATGCCGGTGATCTGGAAGCGGGAGCCGAGTTCGTCGCGGATGGTGGCCACGGTCAGCACCTCGCCCTTGCCCTTCTCGAACAACACGATGGCCATCAGCTTGCCGATGCGCTCGCGGGTGGCGTCGCGCATCTTGCGGCCGCCGTCGCCGTTGAGGTCGATCGAGACGGAGGGCTGCTGGTTCTGGTCGAAGCTGGCGGTGGCGCTGGAGATGTAGTCGCCGGTGATGATCGGGTCCTTGTAGAGCACGACCGGGGCGCCCTTGCCGACCTTGAACAGTTCCGAGCCGAAGGGGATGGTGGCGCTTTCCTCGGTGCCGCGCGCCACGGTCTCGTCGACCAGGCGCACTTCCAGGGTGGCGGTGCGGCCGATGATGTCCTTGGCGCGGGACACGTCCTGCACGCCGGGCAGCTGCACGACGATGCGGTCCGCGCCCTGGCGCTGGATGACCGGCTCCGCCACGCCGAGCTCGTTGACGCGCTTGGACAGGGTGGTGATGTTCTGCGCCACCGCGTCTTCGAGGGTCTGCTTCAGGGCCGTCGGCTTCATGGAAGCGACCAGCTTCGGCTCGCTGACGTCATCGACGTCGGCCAGGTTGATCTCGGCCAGCGTGGACGCCAGGACTTCCTTGCCCTTGGCGCGGGTCTCGGCGTCGCGGAAGCGCACCTCGATGTTGTCGCCGTTGCGCGAGATGCCGGCATGGCGGACGTTCTTGTCGCGCAGCAGGGTGCGCACGCTGTTCTGCAAGCCCTGCATGCGCTTGTTGAGCACCGCTTTCGTATCCACCTGCATCAGGAAGTGCACGCCGCCGCGCAGGTCCAGGCCGAGGTACATCGGCAGGGCATGCAGGTCCTGCAGCCACTTCGGCGTGTTGGACAGGAGGTTGAAGGCGACGATGTAGGTCGGGTCGGCCGGGTCGGCGTTGAGTTCCTTTTCCAGCAGCGCCTTGGCGGTGAACTGGGTATCGGTGTTGCCGAAACGCGCACGAACCGAACCGTGGGTGCCGCCGTCGAACACGATGCCGTTGGATTGGATGCCGCCCTTCTGCAAGGCCTGGGCCACGCGGTCGACCATGTCGGGACCGACCTTGACCGTCGCCTTGGCGCTGCTGACCTGCACGGCCGGGGCCTCGCCGAAGAAGTTGGGCACCGTGTACAGCGCGCCGAAGACCAGCGCGATGGCGATGATGATGTATTTCCAGAGAGGATAGCGATTCATGGTGTTCTGGCGTGGTTGATGCGGGGCGGGAAACTGGCCCGGGCGCGCCGGGCGCGCCCGCCATGGCGCCTGCTTACAGCGACTTCAGCGTGCCCTTGGGCAGGAGCGTGGAGATGGCTCCCTTCTGCACGACGACTTCGGTGCCGTTGGCCACTTCCAGGGTGACGTAGGCGTCCGCGACCTTGCTGACCTTGCCGAGCATGCCGCCGGCGGTGACGACTTCGTCGCCCTTGGCCAGCGCCTCCATCATGCTCTTTTGCTCTTTCTGGCGCTTCATCTGGGGACGGATCATCAGGAAGTAGAGCACCACGAACATCAGGATGATGGGCAGGAAGCTCATCAGGGGATTGTCTGTGCCCCCTGCGGCGGTTTGCGCGAACGCATTGGAAATGAACACGGCTTGACTCCGGGTTGAGGATGGAAACAACCCGGCATTTTAGCATTGCGTTTCACGGGCAGGTTCCATGATGCATGCCTTGCGAAAACGTCCACCGGCGCGGGCGCATCCGGCCCTGCCTATTCCTGCCCATCCATGCCTATACCCCGCGCTCCCGGTCCGCCTTGAACCTTGCCACGAAGGACTGGAATTCCCCGGCGTCGATGGCCGCCCGGATCTCGCGCATGAGCTGCAAATAATAGTGCAGGTTGTGGATGGTGTTGAGGCGCGCGCCCAAGATCTCGCCCGCCCGGTGGAGGTGGTAGAGATAGGCCCGGGAGAAATTCTTGCAGGCATGGCAATCGCAGCTTTCGTCGAGCGGCTTGTCGTCGTCCTTGTAGCGGGAGTTCTTGATCTTGACGTCGCCGAAGCGGGTGAACAGCCAGCCATTCCGGGCGTTGCGGGTGGGCATCACGCAATCGAACATGTCCACGCCGTTGGCCACGCCGGCGACCAGGTCCTCGGGCGTGCCGACGCCCATGAGGTAATGCGGCTTGTCGGCCGGCAGGCGCGGGCCGACGTGTTCGAGCACCCGCATCATGTCTTCCTTCGGCTCGCCCACCGACAGACCGCCGATGGCATAGCCCTCGAAGCCGATCTCCTGCAGGCCGGCCAGGGATTCGTCGCGCAGCCGCTCGAACATGCCGCCCTGCACGATGCCGAACAGGGCATTCGGGTTTTCGCCCTGATTGAATTCGTTGCGCGAGCGTTTCGCCCAGCGCAGCGACATGCGCATGGACTGGCCGGCTTCCTGCTCGGTGGCCGGGCGGCCGTTGATTTCATAGGGCGTGCATTCGTCGAACTGCATGACGATGTCGGAATTCAGCACCTTCTGGATCTGCATGGAAATCTCGGGCGACAGGAAGAGCTTGTCGCCATTGATCGGCGAGGCGAACTTCACGCCCTCCTCGGTGATCTTGCGCATCGCGCCGAGCGAAAACACTTGGAATCCGCCGGAATCGGTCAGGATGGGCTTGTTCCAGCCCATGAAGCGGTGCAGGCCGCCGAACTTGCCGACCACGTCGAGGCCGGGACGCAGCCACAGGTGGAAAGTGTTGCCCAGGATGATCTGTGCGTCGATTTCCTCGAGTTCGCGCGGCGACATGGCCTTGACGGTGCCATAGGTGCCGACGGGCATGAAGATCGGCGTCTCGATAACGCCATGGTTGACGACGAGGCGGCCGCGGCGGGCAAGGCCGTCGGTTTTCAGCAGGGTGAAATTCAGCATGAGGTATTGGTCAGTAGCATCGCGTCGCCGTAGCTGAAGAAGCGGTAGCGCTGCGCGATCGCATGCGCATAGGCGCGGCGGATGGAGTCATACCCGGCGAAGGCCGACACCAGCATCAGCAGGGTCGACTTCGGCAGGTGGAAGTTGGTGATCAGCCGGTCCACGGTCTTGAAGACGTAGCCCGGGGTGATGAAGAGTTCAGTGTCGTCGCTGCCGGCCGCCAGCGCGCCCGACTGCGAGGCGGATTCGAGCGCGCGCATGCTGGTGGTGCCGACGGCAACCACCGACTTGCCGGCGGCCTTGGCGGCGCGCACGGCGGCGACGGTGTCGTCGGAGATGGTGTACCACTCGCTGTGCATCTTGTGCTCGGCGAGGTTCTCGGTGCGCACCGGCTGGAAGGTGCCGGCGCCCACGTGCAGCGTCACATAGGCGAAGCCGACACCCCTTGCCTGCAGGGCATCGAGCAGCGGCTGGTCGAAATGCAGGCCGGCGGTGGGCGCGGCGACCGCGCCGGGTTCCTTCGCATAGACGGTCTGGTAACGCTGTTCGTCCACCTGGTCGGCGGCGTGCTCGATATAGGGCGGCAGGGGCAGGCGGCCGTGGGCGTCGATCAGGTTGAACACGTCGCCCGGAAAATGCAGGGTGAAGAACTCGCCGGCGCGCTCGCCCACGGTGACGTCGAAGGCATCGGCGAGGCGGATGCGGGTGCCGGGCGGAGGCGACTTCGAGGCACGGACCTGGGCCAGCACGGTGCGCGGGTCGAGCACGCGTTCCACCAGCGCCTCGATCCTGCCGCCAGTTTCCTTGACGCCGAAGAAACGCGCCTTCAGCACCCGGGTATCGTTGAACACCAGCAGGTCACCGGGCGACAGCAGATCGACGATGTCGGTGAAGACCCGGTCGCGCAATGCCTGTTGTCCCACCTCCAGCAGGCGCGACGCGCTGCGCGTCGGCAAGGGAAACTGGGCGATCAGGTCGTCGGGCAGGTCGAAATCGAAGTCGGATAGCGAGTACATGGGTTCGGGATGGCGTGGCGGCTGAAGCAGCCACCGGATCAAGCACTAGGCAAACAATGAGGCAAACATTCAGGCAGGCATTGAAAACGATTGAAACTGTGACCACATATCTGTGAAGATATACAGTGGTTTTGCCAGAGTTGCCCTACAATGGCACCTGCCGGTCCGGCGGGCCAAACCCGCTATTTTAACGCTTCCCGCGAACTTTACCGACCCGAACGCCAGACATGTCCGCATCGAACAGCCTTGCCAGGAAAGCAGCCGCCGGCACTCCCGACCAGACGGCGTCAGGCAAGGCCGCCGCGAAACCGAAAAAGGCGGCGTCCACCGCCCAGAGCAAGCTCGCCAAGCTCGGCCTGCGCACCGACATGGACCTGGTGTTGCACTTGCCGATGCGCTACGAGGACGAGACCCAGGTGGTGCCGATCCGCGACGCCGGTTTCATGGCGGGCGCGCCGTCGCAGGTGGAGGGCGTGGTGACGGAATGCGACGTCCAGTACCGGCCGCGCCGGCAGCTGGTCGTCACCATTGCCGACGATTCCGGTTCGCTGGTGCTGCGCTTCCTGAATTTCTACGGCAGCCAGCTCAAGCAGCTCGCGGAGGGCACGCGCATCCGGGCGCGCGGCGAGGTGCGGCATGGCTTTTTCGGCATTGAAATGGTCCATCCCACCTACAAGCCGGTCGAGGAAGGCGCGCCGCTGCCGAGCTCGCTCACGCCGGTCTATCCCGCCGGCGAAGGCTTGTCGCAGGCCTTCCTGCGCAAGGCCATCGCCAATGCGATGACGCGCGTCGACTGGCGCGACACCTTGCCTGCGACACTGCGCGACAGCCTGCAACTGCAAGCCTTCGATGCATCCGTCAGGCTGCTGCACAATCCGCCGCCCGACGTGGATGAACATGCGCTGATGGAGCGCACCCATCCCGCCTGGACCCGCATGAAATTCGACGAACTCCTGGCGCAGCAGCTGTCGCTCAAGCGGGCGCAGGAGGCTCGCCGATCCAAGGGCGCGGCGGCGCTGCCGGTGGTTGGCGAATTGTCCACGTCCTTCCTTGCCGCCCTGCCATTCCAGCTGACGCCGGCCCAGCAGCGCGTGCTGGAGGAAATCCGCGGCGACCTGCGACAATCCTTTCCGATGCAGCGGCTGTTGCAGGGCGACGTCGGCAGCGGCAAGACCGTGGTCGCAGCGCTTGCCGCGGCGCAGGCGATCGACAGCGGCTATCAGGCAGCCCTGATGGCGCCTACCGAAATCCTTGCCGAACAGCATTTCCGCAAGATCGCCACCTGGATGGAACCCTTGGGCGTGCGCGTCGCCTGGCTGACCGGCAGCCTGCGCAAGAAGGAAAAGACGGAAGCGCAGGCCGACATCACTTCCGGCGAGGCGCGCCTGGTGATCGGCACCCATGCGCTCATCCAGGAGGGCGTGGAATTCGAGCGGCTCGGCCTCGTGATCGTTGATGAGCAGCATCGCTTCGGCGTCGGCCAGCGCCTGGCGCTGCGCAACAAGGGCCAGGAAGGCAATGCCGTTCCGCACCAGCTCATGATGTCGGCCACGCCGATTCCCCGCACGCTGGCCATGACTTACTACGCCGACCTCGAGGTGTCGGTCATCGACGAATTGCCGCCGGGCCGCACGCCCATTGTCACCCGCGTCATCGACCAGAACCGGCGCGACGAAGTCATTGCCCGGGTGCATGCCGCCGCGCTCGAAGGCAGGCAGGTGTACTGGGTCTGTCCTCTGATCGAGGAATCGGAGGCATTGCAGTTGCAGACCGCGACCGATACCCACCTCGCCCTGAGCGCAGCCTTGCCGGATTTGAAAGTCGGCCTCGTGCACGGCCGCATGAAGCCGGCGGAAAAACAGATGGTCATGGATGCCTTCATCCGCGGCGACACGCATGTGCTGGTGGCGACGACGGTGATCGAGGTCGGCGTCGACGTGCCCAACGCATCCCTGATGGTGATCGAGCACGCCGAACGCTTTGGCCTGTCGCAGCTGCACCAGCTGCGCGGCCGGGTAGGACGGGGCTCCGCCGCGAGCGTCTGCCTGCTGCTCTACCAATCTCCCCTCGGCCCGGTCGCGAAGCAGCGGCTGATGACGATGCGCGAAACCACAGACGGCTTCGAGATCGCCCGGCGCGACCTGGATATCCGCGGCCCGGGCGAATTTCTCGGCGCGCGCCAGTCGGGCGAGGCCATGCTGCGTTTCGCCGACCTGCAGACCGATCAATGGCTGGTGGACAGCGCCCGCGAGGTCGCGCAAGCCCTGCTGCGCACGGATCCGGCGACGGTCGACGCCCATCTTGCGCGCTGGCTTGGCGGCCGGGAAGAATTCCTGAAGGTATGAGGCGGATCCACCCTCTTCCATCCTGACTTCCCCGGACGACTCCCCTTATACTTGACCTATCGGACGCCGCCCGGCGATTGCTCTGCCAGCAAGGAAACGCATGACTCTGACCGAACTGAAATACATCGTCGCCGTTGCCCGCGAAAAACATTTCGGCCACGCGGCAGAAGCCTGCTTCGTGGCGCAGCCCACGCTGTCGGTCGCCATCAAGAAGCTCGAGGACGAACTCGGCGTGACCATCTTCGAACGCGGCGGCACAGAGATCTCCATGACGCCGATCGGCGCACAGATCGTGACCCAGGCCGAACGCGTACTCGAGCAGACCGCCGCGATCAAGGAAATCGCCAAGCAGAACAAGGACCCGCTGGCCGGACCGCTGCGCCTCGGCGTGATCTACACCGTCGCCCCCTACCTCCTGCCGCCCCTAGTCAAGACCATGATCGAGCGGACGCCGCAGATGCCGCTGGTGCTGCAGGAAAACTTCACCGTCAAGCTGATCGAGCTGCTGCGCCAGGGCGAACTCGACGCCGCCATCATGGCCCTGCCCTTCGCCGACCAGGGATTGATGGTGCAGCCGCTGTACGACGAGCCTTTCGTGGTCGCCGTGCCCAGGACCCATCCCTGGGCCAAGCGCGACGCGGTCGATGCGGAAGAACTGAAATCCGAAACCATGCTCCTGCTCGGCAACGGCCACTGTTTCCGCGACCAGGTGCTGGAAGTCTGCCCGGAGATGGCGCGCTTCTCGACCAGCGGCGACGGCATCGCCCGGACCTTCGAAGGCTCCTCGCTGGAAACGATCCGCCACATGGTGGCGTCCGGCATCGGCATCACCGTGCTGCCCAAGGCCTCGGTGCCGGACATGGATGCGCAGGATGGCATGCTGCGCTACCTGCCGTTCAAGGGCGACGGCCCGTCGCGCCGGGTGGTGATCGCCTGGCGCAAGAGCTTTACCCGGCGGCCGGCGATCAATGCCGTGCGGGATGCGGTGTTTGGGTGTGATCTCCATGGAGTGGAGATGCTTGAGGAAGCGGAGATCGCGGAGAGTTGAGGGTGTGGGGGCGGGAATCCCATTGTTGTTTTTCTCCGGTGAACCGGTTGCGGTTCCCACTCCGCGGGAGCTTGCCGGGACTGGCCCCCGCGGGCCAGTTCGTTTCTTTGGACTCGCCCCCTTGGTGGGCCCCACGAAACGAACCAAAGAAAAGCGCCCTCCTGCCGTCGCCCCTGCGGCGTACCCGAAAGGGACACCGTAGGCTCGCCTTCGGCATCGCGTGACGGCGAATGATGAACTGAGGCGACCGCTATGGCCACTACACCCGCGCCCTGACTGCCAGGCTCCCTCCCTTTCAAGGGGAGGGTTGGGGTGGGGATGGGTTTCCGACGCGAGCAAAGGACAGCGTTGAAATGATCAGCGAAATAAATACTGTTCTTTAAGCACGACCGAAACCCATCCCCACCCTAGCCCTCCCCTTGAAAGGGAGGGGACAGGGCGGAGGGGGCTTGAACAGGAGGAGGTGCTGACTTTCCTGCGGCGCCGTGCTCCGCGTCGTCGGGACAAACTCGAGTCATGCCGATGCGGAAGGAGGTCGAGTCATCGAATGCTTTTCAGGTACTTACTGCGGCAGAGAACGGCATCCCCTCAATCCATCCGCTTCGTCGTCTCCGCATCAAACCAATGCACCGTCCCCGCATCGAAGCCGGCGCTGACATTCTCCCCCGCCTCGACGTTCACGCCCGCCGGCGCCCGAATCACCACGCCCTGTCCGCCGACATCACCATGCACCAGCACGTCCGCGCCGAGCGCCTCGACCATTTCCACCCGCATGTTCATTCCGCTTCGTCCCAGCACCAGGTGCTCCGGCCGCACGCCCAGGATGCATTCCTTGCCGGCCAGGGCGGTATGCAGCGCGGGCAGCATGATCTCCGCGCCGCTGGCGTCGAAGCGCGCGCCGTCGCCGCCGACGCGGCCGCGCAGCAGGTTCATAGGCGGCGAACCGATGAAGCTGGCCACGAAGGTCGTGGCCGGCCGGCCATAGACTTCGGCCGGCGTGCCGATCTGCTCGGCGCGTCCGGCGTTCATGACGATCATGCGCTGGCCCAGCGTCATCGCCTCGACCTGGTCGTGCGTCACGTACAGGCTGGTGGTGCCGAGCGCGCGATGCATCTTCTGGATCTCGAGGCGCATCTGCACCCGCAGCTTGGCGTCGAGGTTGGACAGGGGCTCGTCGAACAGGAACACCGCCGGCTCGCGCACGATGGCTCGTCCCATGGCCACGCGTTGCCGCTGGCCGCCGGATAGCTGGCGCGGCGTGCGCTGCAGCAGCGCGCCGAGTTCGAGGATCCGGGCCGCCTTCTGTACACGCGTGTCGATGTCCGCCTTGGAAAAGCCGCGGATCTTCAGGCCGTAGGCCATGTTTTCGTACACGCTCATGTGCGGATACAGCGCATAGTTCTGGAACACCATGGCGATGTCGCGGTCCTTGGGTTCGAGCTGGTTGACGACCCGGTCGCCGATCACGATGTCGCCGCCGGTGACTTCCTCCAGCCCGGCGACCATGCGCAGCAGCGTGGATTTGCCGCAGCCCGAGGGACCGACCATGACGATGAATTCGCCGTCGGCGATGTCCATGGAAATGCCGTGTATGACCTCGACCGCCTTGGGGCCCTTGCCGTAGGTCTTGGTGATGTTCTTGAGATGGACTTGTGCCATGAATGCCTTACCTGTCTTCGTTGCCTGTGCGCGCGCCGGGCCGGCGGCTTATTTTTCGGAATCGACCAGACCCTTGATGAACCACCGCTGCATGATCACCACCACCAGCCCGGGCGGCAGCATCGCCAGGATCAGCGTGGCCATGACCATGTTCCATTCGATCGCCGCGTCGCCGCCGGCGATCATGGTCTTGATGCCGATGCCGATGGGGTACATGGCAAGCTCGGTCGACACCAGCAGCGGCCAGAGGTACTGGTTCCAGCCGTAGATGAACATGATGACGAAGAGCGCGATGACGTTGGTGCGCGACAGCGGCCAGAGCACGTCCTTGAAGAAGCGCAGCGGTCCCGCGCCGTCGATGCGCGCCGCCTCCGCCAGCTCCTCGGGAACGGTGAGGAAGAATTGCCGGAACAGGAAGGTCGCGGTGGCAGAGGCGATCAGCGGAATCGTCAGGCCGGCGTAGCTGTTGAGCATGCCGAGGTCGGACACCACCTTGTAGGTCGGCGTGATGCGCACCTCCACCGGCAGCATCAGCGTCACGAAGATCATCCAGAAGAACAGCGAGCGCGCCGGAAAGCGGAAGTAGACGATGGCGAAGGCCGACAGCATGGAGATGGCGATCTTGCCGATGGCGATCGCCAGCGCCGACACCAGGCTCACCCACATCATGCGCGCCACCGGCGGCACGGCAGCATTGCCGGAAGCGCCCTGGACGATGACGGCGGAGTAGTTCTCGATGAACTGCGTGCCGGGAATCAGGGACAGCGGCGCGGCGTTGGCCTGCTCCGGCGTCTGCGTGCTGGCGACGAAGGCAACGTAGATCGGAAAGGCGACGATGGCGACGCCGAGGATCAGCACCAGGTGACTGATCAGGTCAAGGATGGGTCTTCTTTCAATCATGGCCATTCCTCACGAATACTGGACCTTGCGTTCGACATACTTGAATTGCACCACCGTCAGCGCGACCACGATGGCCATCAGCACCACCGACTGCGCCGCCGAACTGCCGAGGTCGCCGCCGCGGAAGCCGTCGGTGAACACCTTGTAGACCAGGATCTCTGTTTCCTTGCCGGGGCCGCCGTGGGTGGTGGCTTCGATGATGGCGAAGGTGTCGAAGAAGGAATAGACGATGTTGATGACCAGCAGGAAGAAGGTGGTCGGCGACAGCAGCGGGAAGACGATGGTGAAGAAGCGCCGCACCGGGCCCGCGCCATCGATGGCGGCGGCTTCGATGAGGGACTTCGGAATCGCCTGCAGGCCGGCCAGGAAGAACAGGAAGTTGTAGCTGATCTGCTTCCAGATGGCCGCCATGACGATCAGGATCATCGCGTGCGTGCCATTGAGCAGGTTGTTCCACTCGATGCCGAGGTGGCGCAGGCCATGCGCGAGGATGCCCAGCGTCGGATTGAGCAGGAACATCCAGAGCACGCCGACCACCACCGGCGACACGGCATAGGGCCAGATGAGGAAGGTCTTGTACACCGCCGAGCCGCGCACCACCCGGTCGGCGAACACGGCGAGGATGAGCGAGAGCGAGAGGCCGAAAAAGGCCACCATCACGGAAAACATGGCCGTGGTCTTGAAGGATTCGAGGTAACCCGCGTCGGCGAACAAGTCCTTGAAGTTGTCGAACCAGACGAATTGCGAGGAAGTGCCGAAGGAATCCTGGATCAGGACCGACTGGTACAGCGCCTGGGCCGCCGGCCAGAAGAAGAACAGCAAGGTCACGATGATCTGCGGGGCAACCAGCGCGTAGGGCAGCCAGGCGGACTTGAAGCGGGCGCGTTTTTCCATGTGATTGGATGATAGCGTTGGAAGTCATGGCATGCGTGCGGCTTTTGGCCGCCGGATGCCTGGTCGTTGCCGCGCGGGGCGAGGCATGGAAATGGGATCCCCGCCTGCGCGGGGATGACAGGGGATGGGGTTCTCGCCGCCATCAACGCCGTCATTCCCGCGCAGGCGGGGATCCCATCACGATGCAGCGCCCCGCGACGGGATGACAAAGGATAAAGCGAAGGATGCAAGCAGGCAATAGCGTTGAGCGCAATTGCCTGCGTGGCGCCACACCCGCTTACTTGTTGGCCTTCTCGAATTTCACCAGCAGTTCGTCGCCGCGCTTGACCGCCGCGTCGAGGGCTTCCTTCGCCGTCTTCTTGCCGTTCCACACGGTTTCGAGCTCTTCGTCGATGATGGTGCGGATCTGCACGAAGCTGCCGAGGCGGATGCCGCGGGACTTGTCGGTGGTCTTGACGATCATTTGCTGCACCGCGATCTGCGGACCCGGGGTCTTCTCGTAGAAACCCGATTTCTTGGTCAGCTCATAGGCGGCGTTGGTGATCGGCAGGTAGCCGGTCTCCTGGTGCCACTTGGCCTGGACTTCCGGCTGGGACAGGAACTTGTAGAACTTAGCCACGCCCTTGTACTCGTCGGGCTTCTTTCCGGCCATGGCCCAGAGGGAGGCGCCGCCGATGATTGTGTTCTGCGGCGCGCCCTGCACGTCGTTGTAGTAAGGCAGGGTGGCGACGGCAAACTTGAACTTGGCGTTCTTCGCGATGTTGGCGTAGGCCGAGCTCGACGAGGTCAGCATGGCGCACTCGCCGGAATAGAACTTCGCCTCCGGCTCGTTCTTGCGGCCGGCATAGACGAAGTAGCCCTGCTTGGCCCAGTTCGCCAGGTTTTCGATGTGCTTCACGTGCAGCGGGCTGTTGAACTTCAGGCGCGCGTCGAGGCCGCCGAAGCCGTTGTTCTTGGACGCGAACTCGACGTTATGCCAGGCGGAGAAGCTCTCGAGCTGGGTCCAGGATTGCCAGCCGGTGGTGAAGGGGCATTTCTCGCCGCTGGCCTTCAGCTTGGCGGCGGCGGCAACGACTTCCTGCCAGGTGACCGGCGGCTTGTCGGGATTGAGGCCGGCCTTCGTGAACATGTCCTTGTTGTAGTAGAACACGGTGGTCGAGCTGTTGAACGGGAAGGACACCATGTCGCCCTTGGGCGAAGTGTAATAGCCCGCGACCGCCGGGATGTACACGGAAGAGTCGAATTTTTCACCAGCGGTCTTCATGACCTCGGTGACGGGAACGATCGCCCCTTTGGAATACATCATGGTGGCGGTGCCGACTTCGAACACCTGCAGGATGTGCGGCGCGTTGCCGGCGCGGTAGGCGGCGATCGCGGCGGCCATCGCCTCGTCGTAGCTGCCCTTGAACACGGGCGTGACCTTGTAGTCGCTCTGGCTCTTGTTGAACTGGTCGGCGAGGCCGGCGACGCGCTCGCCGAGGGCGCCGGTCATGGCGTGCCACCAGGTGATTTCAGTGACCGCGTGGGCCGACGAAGCGGTGGCGGCGAGCGCCAGGGAAGCAAGCAGGGGCTTGAAGGGAATGCGCATGGGGTCGTCTCCAAAAATTTCCGATTTTATATGTTGTAAATGTCGGTATTGTTACGATAACTGAAAGGCCACATCGACCGCTTATAATTCGATTTTGCAGCGCAAAAAAGCGGCGTGACGCAGCGGGTGCCGGAATTCGGCGATGGCCTGGCAGGCGCGTAAGTGTAGCGCTAGTCTTGCCATAGCGTCATGCGTTACCCGAATGTTTTGTTCATCTTCCATGAATCGACTCTCCCTCTACATCCGCCTGGTCCGGCTCGACAAGCCGATCGGCATTCTGCTGCTGCTCTGGCCGACGCTGTCGGCGCTCTGGCTGGCCTCGGCGGGCAGGCCCGATCCCATGCTGGTGTTCATCTTCACGCTAGGCACGGTGCTGATGCGCTCCGCCGGCTGCGCCATCAACGACTACGCCGACCGCGACTTCGACCGCCATGTAAAGCGCACAGCCGAGCGCCCTCTCACGAGCGGCCGCATCCGCGGCTGGGAAGCGGTCATGGTGGCTGCCGTGCTGGCGATCGTTTCCTTCGCGCTGATCCTCCCGCTCAATGCGATCACCAAGGAACTGTCCGTTGCAGCGCTCCTGATTGCCGCCTCCTACCCCTACTTCAAGCGCTTCTTTGCCATTCCCCAGGCCTACCTCGGCATCGCCTTCGGCTTCGGCATCCCGATGGCCTTCGCGGCGGTGCAGGAGGCCGTGCCCCCGGCCGCATGGCTGCTCCTGCTGGGCAACATCTTCTGGGCCGTCGCCTACGACACCGAATACGCCATGGTGGACCGCGACGACGACCTGAGGATCGGCATCAAGACTTCCGCCATCACATTCGGCCGGCACGACGTGGCGGCGGTCATGACCTGCTATGCGGCGAGCTTCGCCATCACCCTGCTCGTCGGATGGCAATACGGCTTGCGCGGCTGGTTCCTGGCCGGCATGGCGGTGGCGGCCGGCTGCGCCTGGTACCACTACACCCTGATCCGCGAACGCGACCGCATGCGCTGCTTCGCCGCCTTCCTGCACAACAACTGGCTCGGCGCCGCGGTCTTCGCCGGCATCGCGCTCGACTACGCGCTCGGCCGCGGCGCAGCCTGATTGCGCTTGGCGGAATTCGCCCCGGCGTCGCCTTGAGGGGCCGCAAACACGCCCGCCGCCCTCTGCTTACACTGGATCCACCTCATGACAAAGGATGGAGAACACCATGGCATCAATGGACCAGGAAGCCGGCAGCGTGCGCGACCGGCTGATGAGCGACCTGAAGCTGATCATCAAGGACGCGGAAGACTTGCTGCGCAGCAGCGGCTCGCAGGCCGGCGACACATACCAGAACGCGCGCGCCCGATTCGAAAGCACCATCAGCACGGCGCGCGACGGCTTGTCCGACCTCGAGCAGCAGGTCATGGACAGCGGCCGCGAAGCCATTTCGCAGGCGGACGAGTATGTCCAGCAGAACCCCTGGCAGGCGGTCGGCATCGGTGCCGCGGCGGGACTGCTGATCGGCTTGATGCTGGGACGCAGATAAATGGCGATTGCGGATGCCGCGGCGCAGTTCGCCGCAACGGTGCTCGCCTCGCTTCAGACCCGCGTCGAACTGGCGGCCACCGAGGTCGAGGAACATTCGCTGCGCTATTTCGGCACCCTGGTGCTGACCCTGGCGGCGATGTTCTTCGCCGGACTGGCGATCGTGATGGGCACGCTGCTGCTGATCGTGACGTTCTGGGAATCCAGCCGCGTGGTTGTGCTATCGGTGCTGACCCTGCTGTTCGCCGTGGCGGGTTTCCTGCTGGCCCGGCAGGCGCGCGTGCGCATGGCGCACCAGCCCAAGCTGCTCGCCCACACCGTCGGCGAACTCGGGCGCGACGCCGAACTGCTCCAGCCCCCGGCGTGATGCCATGAACGAACGCGCCCTTTACCTCGCCCGGAAACGGCAGATGCTGCTGGTGGAATGCGCCATGCAGCGCGAGGACCTGCTGCAGCAGGCCGTGCCGCTCGCCTACACCCTGCAGGCGGCGGAAACCGGCGTCCGCATCGTCGACCGCGTGCGCCGCCATCCGGGATGGATCGCGGCGGCCGTGGCGGGACTGGCGATCATCCGGCCGAAGCGCCTGTCCGCCGCGCTGCGCCTGGGAACGACCGGCTTGCGGGCATGGCGGCAGTGGTCACCGGCCGTGATGCGCATCGTCGGCGAGGCGCAACGGCGCCTGGAGTAATCTACCGCGCCAGCTTCCAGCACCGGCCGTCAATCACGGCCGAATTCTTCTCCCAGTTCCTTGCCGCGCGCGGCCGCGGCCTTCAGCGCCTTGACGATGGCTTCCTTCACGCCGCTCGCTTCCATGCTGGTCAGTGCAGCGTAGGTCGTGCCTCCCTTCGACGTCACCCTTTCCCGCAGCAGCGACACCGGCTCGTCCGACTGCGTCGCGAGCTGCGCCGCGCCGGTGAAGGTGGCGATGGCGAGCTGGTTGCCCTGCTCCGCGCTCAGGCCCATTTCCTGCGCTGCCTGCTGCATCGCCTCGATGAAATAAAACACGTAGGCCGGACCGCTGCCCGACACGGCGGTGACGGGATCGATGAGGGTTTCGTCGTCGAGCCAGACCGTCTTGCCGACCGCGCGCAGGATGGCGTCGGCCGCGGCGCGCTGGCTGTCCGACACGCCATCGGTGGCCACCATGCCGGTGATCCCCTGGCCGATGAGCGCCGGCGTGTTGGGCATGGTGCGCACGATGGCGCGATGTCCGTTGAGCCAGCGCGACAGGTCGACCGCGCGGATGCCGGCGGCGATCGAGAGGATGAGTTGCGATGCGACGTGCGGCTTGAGCTGGGCCGCCACGTCCTTCATCTGCTGCGGCTTGACCGACAGCACCACCACGTCGGCACGGGCCAGCGCGTCGTCGATCTGCGGCGCGGTGGTCACGCCGAATTGCGTTTCCAGCCGGCGCAGCGCGTCGGCGTTGGGATCCACCACGTGGATGTTCGCGCCGGCGGTAAGCTTGCCGGCCAGTCCGCCGATGAGGGCGCCGGCCATGTTGCCGCCGCCGATGAAAGCGATCTTCAGTTCAGGTTGCATAGTGACGATGTCCAAAAATGGCGGTGCCGATGCGCACGATGGTGGCGCCTTCGGCAACCGCGGCTTCGAGATCGGAAGACATGCCCATCGAGAGCGTGTCCAGGTTGAGTCCCTGGTCCTGCAGCAGGGTCTGCAATTCACGCAGGCGGCGCAGCGGCACGCGCTGCTCCTGCGGGTCGTCGGCGGGTTCGGGAATGGTCATGAGCCCGCGCAGCCGCAGACGGGGCATGACCGAGATGCGCCGGGCAAGCTCGGGCACGTCGCCCGGCGCGGCGCCGCTCTTGCTGTCCTCGCCGGAAATGTTCACCTGCAGGCAGACGTTCAGGGGCGGCAGGTCGGCGGGGCGCTGGTCGTTCAGGCGCTGCGCGATCTTTTCGCGGTCGACCGAATGCACCCAGTCGAAATTCTCGGCGATGGGGCGGGTCTTGTTGCTCTGTATCGGTCCGATGAAATGCCATTCGAGCAACAGGCCGGGATGCGCGGCGCGCACCGCGGCCATCTTGTCGAGCGCTTCCTGCAGATAGTTTTCGCCGAAGGCGCGCTGTCCGGCCTGCGCGGCAGCGATCACCGCGTCGGCGCCGAAGGTCTTGGACACCGCCAGCAACGATACGCTTTGTGGCGCGCGCAACGCCGAGGCGGCGGCAGCGTCGATGCGCTGACGCACGGCTTGCAAGTTCTGGGAGATTGAGACCATAATCAGTTTACTTCAGGCAACATTGGGCACGCCGGCCGGTATTGTGCATGTGTCATGCCACAAACGCCAGCCTGGTGATTATGCCAGCCCCTAGGATCATCAATGGACATCTCCGAACTTCTCGCCTTCTCCGTCAAGAACAAAGCCTCCGACTTGCACCTCTCTTCCGGCCTGCCGCCGATGATCCGCGTGCATGGCGACGTGCGCCGCATCAACGTGCCGCCGCTGGAACACCGCGACGTGCACGGCATGATCTATGACATCATGAACGACGGCCAGCGCAAGGCGTATGAAGAGTCGCTGGAGTGCGATTTTTCCTTCGCGATTCCCGGCCTGGCCCGCTTCCGGGTCAATGCGTTCAACCAGGATCGCGGCGCGGCCGCGGTGCTGCGCACGATTCCTTCCAAGGTGCTCACCCTCGAGCAGCTCAACACGCCCAAGATCTTCGCCGACCTGGCCCTGAAGCCGCGCGGCCTGGTGCTGGTCACCGGTCCGACCGGCTCGGGTAAGTCGACCACGCTGGCGGCGATGATCAACCATCTCAACGAAACCGAGTACGGTCACATCCTGACGGTGGAAGACCCGATCGAATTCGTGCATGAATCGAAGAAGTGCCTGATTAACCAGCGCGAGGTGGGCCCGCATACCATGTCGTTCCAGAACGCGCTGCGTTCGGCGTTGCGCGAAGACCCGGACGCCATCCTGGTTGGCGAATTGCGCGACCTTGAAACCATCCGCCTCGCGCTCACCGCCGCCGAGACCGGCCACCTGGTGTTCGGCACCCTGCACACCTCTTCCGCCGCCAAGACCATCGACCGTATCGTCGACGTCTTCCCCGCCGAGGAAAAGGAAATGGTGCGCGCGATGCTGTCCGAATCCCTGCAGGCCGTCATTTCCCAGACCCTGCTCAAGACCAAGGATGGCGCCGGCCGCGTCGCGGCGCACGAAATCATGCTCGGCACGCCCGCGATCCGCAACCTGATCCGCGAAGCGAAGATCGCGCAGATGTATTCCGCGATCCAGACCGGCAGCAACGTCGGCATGCAGACCCTCGACCAGAACCTCACCGACCTTGTTCGCCGCAACGTGATTGCGCCCTCGGTGGCGCGCGCCGCCGCGAAGATTCCGGAAAACTTCCCGGGTTGAGGCGGAATCGCGCACTGGCTTGTCATTCCCGCGAAGGCAGGAATCCCATTTTTGCCTTCCCTCGTCTGGTTGAAATGGGATTCCTGCCTTCGCGGGAATGACAGGTAGAGCGCGGAAATAACGGGTTGCAGGGCAGAGATTCAACGATACAAAAGGACATCCACATGGAACGCGATCAAGCCACGAAATTCATGCACGACCTGCTGCGGCTGATGCTCGGCAAGAACGGCTCCGATCTGTTCATCACCGCCGACTTTCCGCCGGCCTTCAAGATCGACGGCAAGATGACGCCGGTCTCCAACCAGCCGCTGTCGGGCCAGCACACCGTCGAACTCGCGCGCGCGATCATGAACGACAAGCAGGCGGCGGAATTCGAGGCCACCAAGGAATGCAACTTCGCGATCAGCCCCGGCGGCCTGGGGCGCTTCCGCGTCTCCGCCTTCGTGCAGCAGGGCAAGGTCGGCATGGTGCTGCGCACGATCACCACCGCCATTCCCCGGCTGGAAGACCTGGGCGTGCCGGAAGTGCTCAAGGAAGTGGTCATGACCAAGCGCGGCCTCGTCATCATGGTGGGCGCGACCGGTTCCGGCAAGTCGACCACGCTGGCCGGCATGATCGGCTACCGCAACGAAAACAGCTATGGCCACATCATCACCATCGAGGATCCGGTGGAGTACGTGCATCCGCACAAGAACTGCATCATCACCCAGCGCGAAGTGGGCGTCGATACCGCCGACTGGTTCGCCGCGCTGAAGAACACGCTGCGCCAGGCGCCGGACGTGATCCTGATCGGCGAAATCCGCGACCGGGAAACGATGGACTATGCGGTGTCGTTCGCCGAGACCGGCCACCTCTGCCTCGCGACCCTGCACGCCAACAGCGCGAACCAGGCGCTGGACCGCATCATCAACTTTTTCCCGGAGGAACGGCGCGGCCAGCTGTTGATGGACCTGTCGCTCAACCTCAAGGCCATGATCTCGCAGCGCCTGATCCCCCTGAAAGACACCAAGGGCCGCTGCGCCGCGGTGGAAGTCATGCTAAATTCGCCATTGATCTCCGACCTCATCTTCAAGGGCGAGGTGCACGAGATCAAGGAGATCATGAAGAAATCGCGCGAACTGGGCATGCAGACCTTCGACCAGGCCCTGTTCGACCTGCACGAGTGCGGCAAGATCAGCTACGAGGACGCGTTGCGCAACGCCGATTCGGTCAATGACCTGCGCCTCGCCATCAAGCTCAACAGCAAGGACGCGAAGAACCGCGACCTGAGCAGGGGCACCGAACATCTGGGGATCGTATGACGAGCGTGTATGACTTCAAGGCCAAGGGCCTGGACGGCAAGGACATCGACCTGAAGCAGTTCCAGGGCAAGGTCCTGCTGATCGTGAACACTGCCAGCGAATGCGGCTTCACGCCGCAGTACAAGGGGCTGGAAGAGGTCTACCGGCAGTTCAAGGACAAGGGCGTGGAAGTGCTCGGCTTTCCCTGCAACCAGTTCGGCGGCCAGGAACCGGGCAGCGCGCCTGAGATCGGCGCCTTCTGCGAAAAGAACTACGGCGTGAGCTTTCCGCTGTTCGACAAGATCGACGTCAACGGCGACCATGCCCATCCCCTGTTCAATCACCTGAAGCAGGAAGCTCCCGGCCTGATGGGCTCGAAAGCCATCAAGTGGAACTTCACCAAGTTCCTCGTCGGCAAGGATGGTTCGGTCTACAAGCGCTACGCGCCGCAGACCGAACCCAAGGAACTGATGAAGGACATCGACAAGCTGCTGGCGCAATAGGCGCCCGGGTCGGGGACGTCATTCACTCCTCGTTCAAGAGCTTGAGCAGATTCAGGCGCGGTTCGCCGGGCTGCAGACCCGGAACCGGTTTCCATGCCGCGTGCGCGGCTTTCCTTTCCTTCTCGCCGGTCATCGCGTCGGGCAGCTTCCATTCCTTGTTGAATTGCAGATGGACCAGGCGGCCGTCCGTGTCGTAGCAATCCACGATGCCGCCAGTGCTGAAGTTCTGGCTGAAACGCGCGTCGGCGATGAAATTCAATTCGCGGCGTAGCGCCGCGGCCATGCTCTCCCATTTCTGCCTTGCCTGGAATCGCATGTCGTTCTCCCGAAAGCGGTCCAGCCTCTCGCCATTCGCCACCCGTTTTTCATGAGGCAGCGTGAAGAAGCTTTCACGCAGCGAATACCCGTATGCGTTCATGAATCTCGTGAATTCCCGGCACTGCGACCGATACCGGCGCAACCCCTCCGCCGTGCATTCCAGCTGGGAGCGCCGGCATGCCATCAGGTCGGAATACAGCGCATACATCCGGCGGTATTGGCGCGCGAGCGCATAGTCCACCGCGGCGAAGCGCGGTTCGCGCAATCCGAGCGAGGGATTGGGACGACTTGGCAGGTGCTCGTCCTTCAACAGTTCGATAAGTGCCCGCTCTTGCAGGATCGCGGGTCGTCGATTGCCGCGCAGGATGAGGCTGGGGCTTTCGGGGCGCGCGCCGCCGTCGAAGCCGGCCCGGCCGGGGGAAGGCGCAGCGGGCGGCGGCGCGGCGAGGGCATCCGCGCTTTCGTTCGCCGTGCCCAGCCGCTTTCCCAGCCAGGAACGCAGCCGCTGCCATCTGCCTGGCTGGGCCGCCGCGCGGATCGCCTCCCTGTTCGTCAGCCCAAGCAGGAATTCGTCCTCGACGCCATCGACCCGGGTTACAACCCGGATTCCGTGCAGCCGATGATGCTCGTCGAATTGCGGGGTGAAGCGTCCGGCCTGCTCCGCCCGCAGTGCCTGGAACCGGGCATTCAGGTCGCCGTCGCGCTGCCTGAGCGCGAGCAGGCGGCCGATCGCCTGCCTGCCGATGCGCTTGCCCTGCCCGTCATCAAGCGACTTCCACGGAGCCGTCATGGCAGCCAGGTCGTCCGGGAGGGGGACGCTCAGGACCTGGTCAGGACGTGCGCCGTCCCTGTCATCAGCAGGCAGGTTGTAGGTCTCGTTGGCGATTGCCGCTGCGTATGCCCGCTTCAGCTTGTGGAGCAGCATGAGCTGGTGGCGGATGGCGCGCCTTGCCGGGCATGACCGGCCCACGCCGCCGAACCGCTCCTCCAGGCCGAGCTGTTGGAGCAGCGTCATGATCTGCGCCGACAGGCGCTTGGCATCTTGCCGGAAGCGGCGGGAGCCGGGTTCGGGATCGACCAGCAGTTCCTGGAGGCGGTTCGTGAGGAAGCTCATCTCGTTGATCTTCCGGCGGACGTACTGCGCGATTTCCGGAGAGCGTTCGCTGATGCGCGGCAGTTCCGGCTGCAGCAGGCGCGGCTGCATTTTCCGCGATCGCTGAAGCCGGGCGCCGAGAAGGCCCGGCTGGCCGGATGTCGGCTGGCGGTTGCTGATGCTCGGTCCCTGCACCGGGCCAGGGACCGGGACCGGAGGCGGGTAGACGTAATGTATCCGGCCCGGGAGGTCTTTTACCGTGGGCAACATGGTGGCGCTCCTGTTTCTGCATTGACATGGCTAAAGTGACAAGTCGCCATGCAACGTTGCAGGAAGGAAGGCGCCGGTTGCCGGTCCTCAGTGGCAAGTTCAGTGGCAATTTCAGTGACCGCCTCGGCGAGCGCGTCAGCGGCAGCGCGCCACCGCCTCGGGCAGCCCTTCCGGACGCCCGATGTAGAAGCCCTGCACCGTCGAGACGCCGATGTCGAGGAGGGTGCGCAGTTCGGATAGCGTTTCCACGCCCTCTGCCACGATCGAGGTGCCGGTCACCTCGGAAAAGCGCGAGAACGCGGCCGCCAGGGCCCGGCGCGCGCCGTCGCGGTCGATGTCGCGCGTCAGGCTGATGTCGAGCTTGATGCGGTCGGGAGCGAGATTGAGGATGTGGCGGAAGCTGGCATAGCCGGCCCCGGCGTCATCCACCGCGATGCGCAGTCCGCGTCGTCGAAAGGGAGCCATCAGCGTGGCCAGGCGGTCGTAGTGTTCGACGGCGGCATGCTCCGTGATCTCCAGCACCACGCGTTCGAGCACGCGGTCGCTGAAGACCTCGTCGAGCGCGCCTTCGAGGATGTATTCCGGCGAGATGTTTGCCGAGACGAAGACGTCGGCGGGCAAGGCATCCAGGGCTGCCAGCCCGCGCTGGATGGCGCGCTCCTCCAGTTCCCAGCCGAGTCCGGCCTCGCGCGCGTCGCTGAACCAGAGGTCCGGCGGGCGCTGCGCCTCGCCCTCGGAGCGCGACGGGAAGCGGGAGAGCGCCTCAAATCCGACGACGCGGTCCGACGGCACGTCATAGATCGGCTGGTACACCATCGACAGGCCATCCTCGTCGAGCACGGTACGAATGCGCTGCGCGATCTGGCGATGTCCCCGGTCGCGCTTCTGCTCCGATTCGATGAACTGCGCCGCGACGTCGGCGAACACCTTCATCATGTTGTGGTCGCGCTGGTCGAGGGTCTGGTCGGCATGATGGCTGAAGCAGCAGAAGGTGCCGTACAGGCTGCCGTCCGAAAGCCGGATCGGCACGCTCAGGTGCGCGCCCACCGGCAAGGAAAAGGTCACCGGCAGTTCGGCGGCGGCGGGGTAATCCTTGGCGTCCCGCATCAGTTGCGGCAGGCGGCCCTCGGCCACGCGCATGCAGTAGGTTTCCTCGAGCGGATCGCCGGCGCCGGCCTGGATCGGGTTGCCCGGGTCCGCCGGATCCACGTGCCGGAACACGCGCCGTCCCTCGAAGAATTCCGCCACGAAAGCGACATCCATTTCGAGGTGCTGGCGAATGGCCGAGAGCAACTGGGGAAGCGATGCGCCGGACGCGAAACCGTTGCCGGCAAGACTTTGTTTAAGAAGATCCGAAAGAGCCATGACCGAGATCGTCGTTGTGCTTTTTGTATGAAGGCAGGGCCTTCCAAAGGTTCAGTCCCGGGGACGAACATGCGCGCTTCGCAACCGCGTCTCTCCAATCATTAGCTGCCTCGCCGCAAATATTAGGGTTCGGGCGGATACAAGGCACGAACCCCGCCGCGCCGGCCGTCACTCACCGCCATGTCCTCGTGATGCCGCCTTGCGCCGGGTTCCGGCCATCCCGCAAGCTGCGCGCCGGTCACGAGCCGCCAGCCACATCGACAGTCATCGTTCGCCTGTCCAGGACAGCCTATGCAAGCCCCCTTCTTTCCCGAAATCGAAACGCCGCGCCTGCGCATCCGGCCCATGACGGCCCGCGACCTGCCGGCGCTGGTGCGCGTGAATGCCGATGACCAGGTCACCCGCTACCTGCCCTTCCCTTCCTGGCGCTCGATGCATGATGCGGAAGGCTGGATGGGCAGCATGCTCAGGCTGCAGGAGCAGGGAAACACCTTCTGCTTCGTCGTCGCCGAACGCGACGGCCGGGTGATCGGCAACTGCTTCCTTTTTCATCTCGAGCGCGACAATGCACGCGCCGAGATCGGCTACGCCCTGGCAAGGGCCTACTGGGGAAGGGGTTACATGCGGGAAGCGATGACGGCCTTCATCGACCGCGCCTTCGGCGACTTGCGGCTGCGCCGCCTCGAAGCGGAGATCGACGTGCGCAACGCCAGTTCGGCGGGCCTGCTGGCACGCCTGGGCTTTCATCAGGAGGGTCTGCTGCGCGAACGCTGGAACCTGCGCGGCGAGGTCTCGGACGCCAGCCTGTACGGCCTGCTGCGGGGCGAATGGGAGGCGCGCCGCGACATACTGACAGCCACCACCACCGGGGCGGCCATGCAGCAATCGCGGCTGCGCCCGGCCGGAGCGCCGGTCAGGTGGCCAGCGCCTGATCCACGAGTTCGATCCAGTGCCTGACCGCCGTGCCGGTGCCCGACTGCAGGTGGGTGATGCAGCCGATGTTGGCGGATACGATGACATCCGGCCGGGTCGCCTCAAGCTGGGCGAGCTTGCGGTCGCGCAGCGCATAGGCGATGTCGGGATGCAGCACCGAGTAGGTGCCCGCCGAGCCGCAGCAGAGGTGGCTTTCGGTGCATAGCTGCACGTCGACGCCGATGGCGCGCAATACGCCTTCGACCTTGCCGCGGATCTGCTGGCCGTGCTGCAGCGTGCACGGCGGATGGTAGCTGACGCGCTGCTTGATGCGGCCGGCCATGGTTTTCGCCAGCTCTGCCTCGAATGCCGGCATGATCTCGCTGAGGTCCTTGGTGAGCGCGGAAATGTGCGCCGCCCGCTCGGCGTATTTCGGATCGTGCGCCAGCAGGTGGCCGTATTCCTTCACCGTCACGCCGCAACCCGATGCGGTCATCACCACGGCTTCGACGCCGGCTTCCACGTAGGGCCACCAGGCATCGACGTTGCGCCGCATGTCGTCGAGCCCGCCTTCCTGGTCATTCATGTGGTAGCGGATCGCGCCGCAGCAGCCTTCCTTGGGCGCCACGATGAGCTGCACGCCGAGCGCGTCGAGCACGCGGGCGGTGGCGGCATTGATGTTGGGGGACATGGACGGCTGCACGCAGCCGTCGAGCAGGAGCATCTTGCGGGCATGCTGGCGCGCCGGCCAGGCGCCGGAGGGCTGCTTCGCCGGCACCTTGTTCTTCAGCACCGCCGGCAGCAGGCCGCGCAGCGACTGGCCGGTCTTCATCGCCGGCTTGAAGAGCCACTTGCGCGGCAGGGTTTCCTTGAGCGTGCTGCGCAGCATGCGGTCGGAGAATGAGCGCGGCACCTGGTCGTCCACGATCTTGCGGCCGATGTCCACCAGGCGGCCATAGCGCACGCCCGAGGGACAGGTGGTTTCGCAATTGCGGCAGGTCAGGCAGCGGTCGAGGTGCAGCTGCGTCTTTTGCGTGGCCGGCTTGCCTTCGAGCACCTGCTTCATGAGATAGATGCGGCCGCGCGGGCCGTCGAGCTCGTCGCCCAGCAGCTGGTAGGTCGGACAGGTGGCGGTGCAGAAGCCGCAGTGCACGCACTTGCGCAGGATGGCATCGGCTTCCTTGCCTTCCGGCGTGTCCTTGATGAAGTCAGCGAGATTGGTTTGCATTTAGAACTCGGCGTACATCCGTCCGGGATTGAAGATTCCCGCCGGATCGAAATTGGATTTGAGTCGTTGATGGATGGCGGCGACCGCCGGCGCGAGCGGATGGAACACGCCCGCCGACTTGTCGCCCTGGAACAGGGCGGCATGGCCATCGGCGCGGCGCGCGGCCTCGCGGACGGCCTGCGGGCCGGCGTCCGTGCGCAGCCAGCGCTGCGCCCCGCCCCACTCGATCAGCTGTTCGCCCGGCAGCCCCAGCGGCTTGGCGACCGGGGCCACCGAGACGCGCCACAGCGGCTGGCCGCCGGATTGCGCGTCGAGGAAGGCATTACGGTGGTCGCGCAGTTCCTCCCAGAACGCACCCGCCTCGGGCTCTTCCTCGCCGCCCATCTTTTGCAGGGCGCTCTGCACCGCCGCCTGGGCGCCGGAGAGGCGCACGATGAGCACGCCGCCGAACCAGGCGGTGGCGGAAACCGGCAAGGGCTGGCCGCCCCAGCGGTTGAGCTGCTCGATGGCCTTGGCCTCGTCCATCTCGAAGCGCACCGTGGTTTCATGCAGCGGCCGCGGCAGGACCTTGATGGACAGGTCCAGCATCAGGCCAAGCGTGCCAAGCGAGCCGGCAAGCACGCGCGAGACGTCATAGCCGGCGACGTTCTTCATCACCTGGCCGCCGAAGCGCAGCAGCTCGCCGCGGCCGTCCATGAGCGTGACGCCGAGCACGAAGTCGCGCGCCGAGCCGACCGCGAGCCGGCGCGGGCCGGAGAGCCCGGCCGCCACCACGCCGCCGATGGTGGAAGCGGGGCCGAAGCGCGGCGGCTCGAAGGCCAGCATCTGGCGGTGTTCCGCGAGCGCGGCTTCGACTTCGGCCAGCGGCGTGCCGCAGCGGGCGGTAATGACCAGCTCGGTGGGATCGTAGGCAACGATGCCCTGGTAGGCACGGGTATCGAGCGTCTCGCCGCGCAGCTCCTGGCCATACCAGTCCTTGGTGCCGCCGCCGACGATGCGCAACGGCGTCCTGTCCGCCGAGGCGGCGAGGATGCGGGCGCGGAAATCCTGTACGACTTGTTCCATGTTGTTGTTCTTTCTTCCCCTGGAAAATCAGAAGCGCGGCAGGTCGGCGAACTTCATCTGGCCGTTCTTCACATGCATGCGGCCGAATTCGGCGCAGCGGTGCAAGGTCGGAATCGCCTTGTCCGGATTGAGCAGGAACGCGGTGTCGAAGGCGCGCTTGACGCCGCGGAAGCAGTCCAGCTCGGCCGCCGTGAACTGCACGCACATCGAGTTGATCTTTTCGATGCCGACGCCATGCTCGCCGGTGATGGTGCCGCCGACCTCGACGCAAAGTTCGAGGATGTCCGCGCCGAAGGCTTCGGCGCGCTCGAATTCGCCGGGCATGTTGGCATCGAACAGGATCAGCGGATGCAGGTTGCCGTCGCCGGCATGGAACACGTTGGCGCAGCGCAGGCCGTATTTCTGTTCCATCTCGGTGATGCGCACCAGTACTTCGGCGAGGCGCTTGCGGGGGATGGTGCCGTCCATGCAGTAGTAGTCCGGCGAGATGCGGCCGGCGGCGGGGAAGGCATTCTTGCGGCCCGACCAGAAGCGCAGGCGCTCCAGGTCGTTCTGCGACACCGCGATGGCGGTCGCGCCCGATGACTTGAGCACCTCGCTCATGCGGGCGATTTCGTCCTCTACTTCTTCCGGAAGGCCGTCGGATTCGCACAGCAGGATGGCTTCGGCGTCGATGTCGTAGCCCGCCTTCACGAAGGGCTCGACCATGCGCGAGGAAGTCTTGTCCATCATCTCGAGGCCGGCGGGGATGATGCCCGCGGCAATGACGTTCGCCACGGCGTCGCCGCCCTTCACCACGTCGTCGAAGGAGGCCATGATCACGCGCGCGACCTGGGGCTTGGGCACCAGCTTGACGGTGACTTCGGTGACCACGCCGAGCATGCCTTCCGAGCCGATGAAGAGGGCCAGCAGGTCCAGGCCCGCCGCGTCGAGCGCGCCGCTGCCGAGTTCCACCACCTCGCCTTCGATGGTGACCATGCGCACGCGCAGCACGTTGTGCACGGTGAGGCCGTACTTGAGGCAATGCACGCCGCCGGAATTTTCCGCGACGTTGCCGCCGATGGTGCAGGCGATCTGCGAGGATGGATCGGGCGCGTAGTACAGGTTGAGCGGCGCGGCGGCGTCGGAGATCGCCAGGTTGCGCACGCCGGGCTGCACGATGGCGGTGCGGCTATAGGCATCGACCTGGAGGATCTTGTTCAGGCGCGCGGTCGACAGCACCACGCCATCGGCGATCGGCATCGCGCCGCCGGACAGGCCGGTGCCCGCGCCGCGCGGCACGATGGGCGCCTGCAGGTCGCGGCAGGTCTTGAGCACGGCGATGACCTGCTGCTCGTTCTGCGGCAGCACGACGACCATCGGCAACTGCCGGTAGGCGGCCAGGCCGTCGCACTCGTAGGGTCGGGTATCTTCCTCGTTGAACAGCACCGCGCCTTCGGGCAGCAGCGGACGCAGGGCGGCCACGACCTGGCGCTGGCGCTCGAGGGTGAAGGTGGGTACGTTGGCGGGAGCGTTCATGGCGGTTCCTCGGTGTTTCGAACGTATTGCCGTTTGCTGAACCCAGCGCTCGCCGCCGTCATTCCCGCGCAGGCGGGAATGACGGCGGTTGCGCATGATCTGTTGAAAACTAACGGCAATACGTTCGTGGTTCTTCCTGGTTTGACAGGCTTACCGCCCAAGTGTATCCAAAAACACACGCGCAAATCCGCCCGCCGGGCCTGAAAAGCTTGGCACGGGCGCATGAAATCTTTTCACGGGGCTAGATCGACCGGAACGTCGATTTCAGCCAGGCAAGGAAATGCTCGACTTCCGGCCGCGAGGTCTCGGCTTGCTCGTAAACAACGTAATAGGCATGGGGCGGCGTCTTGAGCTGGATGTCCGGGAACAGCTGCACGACTTCGCCGGACGCCAGCATCGCCTGCACGAAGTGCTGGCGCGTGAGGGCGACGCCATGGCCCTGGCGCACCGCTTCCAGCAGCAGCCCGAGATCGTCCACCCGCAGGCCGGCGGAGGGCTCGGCCCAGTCGAGGCCGGCCACTTCGAACCAGGGCTGCCACGGTTCGAGCGCAGAGCGCAGCAAGGCCGCCTTGCGCAGGTCGGCCAGGGTATCGATGCCGCCGATGCGTTCCAGGTAGGTACGGCTTGCCACGGCGAAGGTTGGCTCCTCGAACAGCTTTTCCGTCACGAGGTCAGGGTACTTGCCTGCACCGAAGCGGACTTCGAGGTCGCTCTCCGACAGGCTGAGGTCGTACAGCGGCACCGACAGGAAGATCTCCACCGCGACATCGGGATGCAGGGCGCCGAATTCCGCCAGCCGTGGCAGGAGCAGGTAGCGGGCGAAGGTCGGCGGTACCGTGATCTTGATGCGCGGCTGGGCGGCGGCGCTGCGATGCGGCAGGGGAAAGTCACTGAGGGCGCGCAGCGCGGCCCGGACCACGTCGAGGTAGCGGCGTCCGAATTCCGACAGGCTGACCGTGCGGCCGTCGCGCAGGAACAGGCGTTCGCCGACGAACTCTTCGAGCAGGCGGATGCGGTGGGACAGCGCGGAAGGAGTGATGCACAGCTCGTCGGCGGCCAGCGCGAAGGAGCCATGGCGCGCGGCCGCCTCGAAGGCGGAGAGCGCATGGACGGGCGGAAGTCGGATTGCCATTGAATGAGTCGTTGCCTGGTCGTTGTCTTCCAGCGTTACCAGCGGATGATCTTGCCGGGATTCATGATGTTTTTCGGATCGAAGGCATGCTTGAGGACGCGCATGGTCTCGATGGCTTCCTCGCCATGCTCCTGGATCAGGAAATCCATCTTGTGCATGCCCACGCCGTGCTCGCCGGTGCAGGTGCCGTCCATGGAGATCGCGCGCGCGACCATGCGGGCATTGACCGCCTCGGCCTTGGCCACGTCGGCCGGGTCATGCGGATCGACCAGCATCAGCACGTGGAAATTGCCGTCGCCCACGTGGCCGATGATGGAATGGATGATGCCGCTCTTTTCGCAATCCGCCTTGGTGTCGAGGATGCATTCCGCGAGGCGCGAGATCGGCACGCAGCAGTCGGTGGAAATGGCGCGCGCGCCGTGGCGCATCTGCAGCATCGCGAAGTAGGCGTTGTGCCGCGCCTGCCAGAGGCGGGTCCGGTCTTCCTGGCGGGTCGCCCACTCGAAGCCGATGGCGTTGAACTCGGCGGCGATTTCCTGCACCGTCTGCGCCTGCTCCTGCACGCCGGCATCGCTGCCATGGAACTCGAACAGCAGCAAGGTCTTTTCGGGCAGGGAAAGCTTGTCGTGGGCATTGATGGCGCGCACGCTGTTTTCGTCGAGAAACTCGACGCGCGCCACGGGAACGCCGAGCTGTATGGTGCGGATGACGGTATTGACCGCCTCTTCGGCCGTCGGGAAGGAGCAGATCGCCGCCGATACCGCCTCGGGCTGTGGATAGAGCTTGACCGTGACCTCGGTGATGATGCCAAGCGTGCCTTCGCTGCCGACGAAGACGCGCGTCAGGTCGTAGCCGGCGGAGGACTTCTTGGCGCGTGTGCCGGTCTTGATGATGCGGCCGTCGGAGGTCACCACGGTCAGCGCCAGCGTGTTTTCGCGCATGGTGCCGTAGCGCACGGCATTGGTGCCCGAGGCGCGGGTGGCGGCCATGCCGCCGAGCGATGCATCGGCGCCGGGATCGATGGGAAAGAACAGGCCGGTGTCGCGGATTTCCTGGTTGAGCTGCTTGCGCGTCACGCCGGCCTGCACCGTGGCGGTCAGGTCTTCGGGATGCACCGCGAGCACCTGGTTCATCTGCGACAGGTCGATGGTGATGCCGCCGCGCAGCGCGAGGATGTGCCCTTCGAGCGAGGTGCCGGTGCCATAGGGGATGACCGGCACGTCATAGGCGTGGCACAGCTTGACGGCCTCGGCGACTTCCTCGGTGGTCTGGGCGAACACCACCGCATCCGGGAGCATGGGGTCGTAGGAAGATTCGTCACGGCCGTGATGTTCGCGCATCGCGTGCGAGGTGGTGAAACGGTCTTCGAACAGGGAAGCCAGGGCCTGGAGCAAGGCGTCGGGCACGGGCTTCTTCAGGGCGGCGGGATGAACGGGCTGGTTCATGGCTGTCTCCATGTGGTTTGCTCGATTGTACTCCGCAACCCCGGCCGCAGGGCACCGCGCCGCCCTTGCGGAACCGCATCCCGATCAAGGCGACGGCCCGGGTTTTATCGTATGCTGGCGCTCTTTCCGGACTTGCGTCCGGTTCCGCACCTGCTTACGAGGCCAAACATGGGAAACCGACTTTCGAAGATCGCGACGCGCACCGGCGACAACGGCACCACCGGACTGGGCGACGGCTCGCGGGTCAGCAAGGACAGCCTGCGCGTGCATGCGATGGGCGACGTGGATGAACTCAATTCCCACCTCGGCCTGCTGCTGTGCGAAGACCTGCCGCAGGCGCTGCGCGAGGAACTGGTATCCATCCAGCACGACCTGTTCGATCTCGGCGGCGAGCTCTGCATCCCGGGCTACACGCTGATCACCGACGAACACGTGGCGCGGCTCGATGCGTTGCTGGCGAAGTACAACGCCGATCTGCCGCCGCTCAAGGATTTCATCCTGCCCGCGGGTTCGCGCGGTGCGGCGCTGGCGCATGTCTGCCGCACCATCTGCCGCCGGGCCGAACGCGCCATCGTCACGCTGGGCAACAGCGAAACCCTCAACGCCAATCCCCGCCAGTACATGAACCGGCTGTCCGACCTGATGTTCGTGCTGTCGCGCGTGCTCAACCGCTTCGCCGGCGGCAGCGACGTGCTGTGGGAAAAGGACAGGAAGCGCGAGGTCGGCGCATAGGCGTTGCTTGTTGCGGGAGACAGACACGGCCGGATTCTTTCCGGCGCTGGAACCGGACTTCGGGGCACGTCACTGAGAGCGGATTCTCACTCCAGACTGATCCTCATGCCCCCTCCACTGCTTCGTTTTTCGCCGCATCTTCCGTTGCGTTGCGCGGCTTCCATGCCCGCCGGCAAGATCTCCGCCCCGATTGTCTCCGGCGCTTGCCGGCAACCCCGCATCGTCCCGTCTTGCCCGCCGGCGCACGCCTTCGGCACCTTCGCCATCCGCCGTCATCCCGCCCTGCATTGGGCGATGCCCGAGCCGACCCAGCTCGTCGAGCAACGACACCCTGCCATCCGCTGGGCGATACCGGCGCCGCGCGCCGCATCCGGCGGGGAAGCGCGCCTCGTTTCTCCTGATGGCTCGCGCGCCTGCTGGCGCGAGCATGGAAGCCTGGTGATCCAGGCCGGCGACCAGCCGCCGACGCATTACCAGACCGAGCCGGGCGGACATTGCTTCTGGCATCCGGACAGCCGCCATCTCTTCCTCGAACGGATGCAAGACAACGGCAACCGCCAACTCGTCCGCTTCGATACCGACGCGCCCGGCCAGGGCGGGCAGGATCTCGTGGCCTGGCCGGGCGCCGTGCAGCGCGGCGCGCAGGAAGGGGAAAGCAATGATTGGCTGATGCCGGTCCGCCTCGCAAGCAATGCGCGCGACGGCGCGCTGCTCGACATCCGCGCCGGCGCAGGCGACACCGCCCAGAACGACGGCACGGTGCTGCAGTGGCTGACCGGAGCCGACGGCAGGATCGCGGGCCGCGTGCGGCAGCTTGGGGAAGAAAATGTTTTCGAGGTCGCCTTGCCCGGCCAGGAGGGACAGCAGGACAAGCGGGCGCTGGCATTTGCCGAAGCGCGGCGCTGGCGCAATGAGGGTGGCGGCGGTGGAGAAAAGCCGGGGAACGGCAATCCGGAGGGAGCGCGCTACAGCGCCCTGGGATATGTCACGCCCGAAGGCAAGCGGCATTTGCTGTGGAGCGTGCGCCCGCCCCAGCGCCCGGGGAGCGAATGAGCCGGAAACCGGGCATCAGGCCCGTTTCTTGAAGCCCGGGAAACGCCGCCACCATTTGGCCGCGGCCTTGGTATTGGCCTTGACCGTGAAGTCGAGGGTGGCGACCTGTTCTTCCACCGCTTCCTGCAGCATGGTGGCGGGGCTCGCAGGCAGGAGCTTGAGATAGGCATCCGCCTCGCCGTATGCCCGCTGGATTTCCATGCCGGCCTTGCGCGCGATGTGAATCATCGTGGCGTTCGAAGACAGGCAATGCATGTAGAGCGTGTCGATGTCTTCGTTGCGGCAATGGATGGCGGCGCGCTCGAACAGCTTCGAGCCGATGCCGAGGCCGCGCGCATGGGAAGCGACCGAGACGCCGAACTCCGCGATGCGCGACTTGTCGGTTGCATCGCGCAGGGCCGGCATGCTTTCCCGGTCGGCGAAGGCGAGATGTCCCACGCCGAGCAAGCGCAGGTTGTCGTCGTACACGCCGAACACCGTGTCCCGTGAAAAATCCAGCATCTGCGCATAGCGCGTCACGAGCTCGTCGGGCAACACGGACCCGAAGCGCAGCAGGCGGTCGTCGCGGTCGAGCGCCAGGAAATGCATCAGCAGGCGCCGCCGGTCGCGCTCCGACAGTTCCTTCACCCGCACCGCGGGTTTCTGGGCTGTCGGCTTGTCCGCTTTTCGCAGCGGCTCGATTTCTCGTTGCTCGTCGGAACGCATGATCACTTCCTTTTCATGTTGCATTGCACAATGCATTGTAGGCGAAATCGCCGGCAGGTGCCCGGAACGCGAGGCCGGTCGAGTGGGGTTTGCGAACTGTCAATCGGCCCGGCGTTTCATGTGACAGGAAAGCCACAGGTCAAAAAGTGTTACACCTGTTCAACATTTCCGATGTGTACACTCGACGTACTTTGCAACAACGGGAAAGATCATGAATCGACTGATGACGAAATTGGTTGGCGTCCTCCTCCTGGCGATGTCCGTCGGCGCCGCAGCCGAAGAGGGAGTGAGCGATGGCGCCATCGTGATCGGCCAGACCATCGGCCTGACCGGTATCATCGCCGCCCCCGTCAAGGAAATGAACGAAGGCGTGAATGCCTACCTCGCGACCGTCAACCAGCAGGGCGGCGTGCATGGACGCAAGATCGAGCTGCGCGTGCTCGACGACAAGTTCGATCCCAAGCTGGCCGCCGCGAATGCTGAAACCCTCATCAAGAACGAGCACGTCTTCGCCCTGTTCCAAAGCCGCGGCACGCCGCATACCGAAGCCATCCTGCCGCTGCTGGACCAGAACAAGGTGCCGCTCATCGCGCCCAGCACGGGAGCGGCCATCTTCCACACGCCGGTGAACCACTGGGTCTTCAACGTGCGCGCCAAATACCAGGACGAAGTGATCCGCGGCGTGGAGCATTTCGCCACCGTCGGCGTGGACCGCATCGGCCTGCTCTACGTGGACGATTCCTTCGGCAAGGACGGGCTGGAAGGCTATGAAAAAGCCATGGCGGCGCGCAAGCTCACCTCGCCCGCCATCGTGAAGTTCGCGCGCGTGAATCCCGACTACGACGCCACCGCCGCGCAAGTCATCAAGGCGCAGCCGAATGCCCTCATCATCGTCAGCTCGTCGAAGAACACCATCGACATCATCAAGGCGATCCGCAAGAATGGCGGCGCCATGCAGATCATGACCTTGTCGAACAATTCCTCGCAATCGTTCGTGAAGGACCTGGGCCCGGCGGGCGTGGGCGTGATCGTTTCGCAGATCACCCCGGCGCCGCACCTGCTGTCGACCAAGCTCGGCCAGGAATTCAAGGCAGCAGCCAAGGCGAACAACGCCACCCTGTCGTATGCCGCGATGGAAGGCTTCGTCAATGCCAAGGTGCTGGTGGAAGGCCTGCGCCGCGCGGGACGCAACCTGAACCGCGAAGGATTCGTTCGGGCCATGGAATCCATGCAGCGCACGGACTTCGGCGGCCTGATGGTGACCTACGGCCCGGACGACCATACCGGCAGCGAGTTCGTGGAGCTCACGATGATCGGCAAGGACGGCAAGTTCGTGCGCTGAACATCGCTCCAGGGTGGAGGCCGCACAGGCGCCTTCACCCGCCGGCTCACTCCCCCTCTTCCCTCATCGCTCCCTTTACCGCCGCCACCCGCACGGCATGCACCGCCTCCGGAATGCGCTTTGGATCGGCGCAGCCCTTCGCCACCTCTCCCGCATTGACCGCCAGCGCCGCGCCGAGCGCCTCGCTCAGCCGCGCGGCCTGCGGAAACGGCTGATCTTCGAAACCGGTCCGGCCGCGGTGATCGCATTCGCAGGCCAGCAGGCAATCCCGGAAACGCTGCGGCTTGCGGAAAGCGTCGCAGCGTTCCAGCAGGCTGACGATGGTGGCGGCGCGCAGCTCGAACGCGCGCGCCACGTTGCCATGTTCGCGCGCGGTCATGACCGCCAAATCGCGGCAATCGTTGGGAATCTTCAGCCGCTTGCAGACCTGCTCGACAAGGGCCACGCTCTTGCCTTCATGCCCGTGGTGGGCCGGCCACCTCTCGGCCGGCGTGAGTCCCTTGCCGAGGTCGTGCATGAGCGCGGCGAAGCGCACCGGCAACGAATGCCCCTGCCGCGCGGCGCAGTCGACCACCATCATCACGTGCACGCCGGCATCGATCTCGGGATGATGCTTCTCCGGCTGCGGCACGCCCCACAGGACATCCAGCTCGGGCAGGATGCGCGCCAGCGCACCGCAGTCGCGCAGCACCTCGATCATGCGCGAGGGACGCTGCTCCATGAGGCCGCGCGCCAGTTCCTGCCATACGCGCTCGGGCACGAGCGCATCCACCTCGCCGGCCTGCACCATGGCGCGCATGAGTTGGTTGGTTTCCGGCGCGACGCTGAAGTCGGCGAAGCGCGCGGCGAAGCGGGCGAGGCGCAGGATGCGCACCGGATCTTCAGCAAAGGCATCGGAGACATGGCGGAACACGCGCGCGCGCAGGTCGTCCTGACCATGGAAGGGGTCGATGATCCCGCCGTCCTCCCCCTTCGCCATCGCATTGATGGTGAGGTCGCGGCGGACGAGGTCTTCTTCCAGCGTGACGTCGGGCGCGGCATGGAAAACGAAGCCCTTGTAGCCGGGCGCGGTCTTGCGCTCGGTGCGCGCCAGGGCATATTCCTCGTGGGTTTGGGGATGGAGGAAGACCGGGAAATCCTTGCCGACCGGGCGGAAACCGCGCTTCAGCATCTCGTCGGGCGTGGCGCCGACCACGACGTGGTCATGGTCCTGCACCGGCAGGCCGAGCAGCTCGTCGCGCACCGCCCCGCCGACGATGTAGGTCTTCATGATTTACCCGGGATAGGTTTCGTACTTGTCGAGCCGGTCCTGCTCGGCCACGGCTTCCTCGATCCACTGCGCCACGGCGGGATGCGCCGCCACGCGGTCGACATAGCCCTGCAGCACAGGCGGCAGCCAGACGCCGAAGGTGCGGAAGCGCATCGCCACCGGCGCATAGAACGCGTCGGCGATCGAGAAGTCGCCGAACAGGAAGCCTTGCGACCCGGAACGCTCGAGGCAGGTTTCCCAGATTTCCGAAATGCGCCCGATGTCGCCCTGCGCCTCGGGCGTGCGTCCCTTGCCGGGGAAGCTGGCGCGGATATTCATGAACATCGCCGTCCGCAGGCCGGTGAAGCCGCTGTGCATCTCGGCGCAGATGGAGCGGGCCACGGCGCGCGCTTCGACGTCATGCGGCCACATGCCCTTGTCGGGAAACTGCTCGGCGAGGTATTCGCAGATGGCCAGCGAATCCCAGATGGTGATGTCGCCGGCCACCAGCACCGGCACGCGTCCGGCCAGCGAATAACGGGAAATGCGGTTCGCGGTATCGGGCTGGCCGAGCGAGATGCGCACTTCTTCGAAGGGAATGCCGAAGGCGGTCATGGCGACCCAGGGTCGCATCGACCAGGAGGAATAGTTCTTGTTGCCGATGACGAGCTTGAGCCCGGCCTTGCCGGCGGCATCGAGGGTCTGGGACAGGGTCGGGTCGAGTTCGGTGTTTTGCATGCTGGCGGTCCTGCGCTACGGAAAGAAGGTCCGCCAGGAGCGTGGCCGGCGGAACAGCCGAGGATAATGCTTTTGCCGGCGTTTGCCAAATCGGCAAGCCGCCGGCGCGAGGCGGCTTGCCTGTCAGGGAAGGTCGCTGGGCGCGAAGCCGCGCGGCGCCACCATGCCGAGCCGGGCCTTGAGCGACTGCGGCGCGTTCTCGAAGAGGGCGGCGTAGTAGGTGGCGTTGGACAAGACCTTCTTGACGTAGTCGCGCGTCTCGGCGAACGGAATCGATTCGGCGAAGACCGCGCCCTCCACCGCCCGCGGCAAGGTGGAACGCCAGGCGCGCGGACGGCCCGGGCCCGCGTTGTAGGCCGCCGTGGCGAGTGCCTGCGAGCCGTCGAGATCGTTGAGCACCATGTTCAGGTAGTTCGTGCCCAGCGTGATGTTGGTCTGGGTCTCGTTCATCTGCGCCTGCGAATAGCCGCTCAGGCCGATCTTGCGCGCCACGAATTGTGCGGTGGCGGGCATGACCTGCATCAGGCCGGAGGCGCCGACGTGCGAGCGGGCGTTCTGCACGAAGCGCGACTCCTGGCGGATCAGGCCGTAGACCCAGGCCATGTCCAGGCCCAGCTTGCTGGTTGCCTGCGTCATGATGTCGCGGTGGGGCGAGGGAAAGCGCTGGGTGAAGTCGACCTCGTTGCGCGTGCGGTCGGAGGTGTTCACCATGCGGTCGAGCACGTTCCTCTGGCGCGCGAACTCGGCCGCGGCGAGGTGCTGGCGTTCGTTCATGCGGCGCAATTCCCAGTTCCACTCGCGGTAGCCTTCGAAGCGCATGTTCAGGTCGAAGAACTTGAGGGCGCGGCGAAAACCCTGGTTGTCGGCCATCGGCGCGATTTCGTCGGCGGTGGCCGCTTGCGCGCGGGGCGGGATGGCGATCTTCTGGTTCAGTTCCTCGAGCGCGAGCTGGCCGTAGAAGTTGGTCTGGTCGGCAATGGATTCGAATTTCGCGCGCGCTTCATCGGCCTGGCCTTCGGCGCGCAGGGCGCGGCCCAGCCAGTAGACCCAGGTGGCGTCGTTCGCCAGCTGCGGCGGCATGGCTTCCACGGCCTTGCGCACCAGCTTCCAGTCGCCGGCGCGCAGCGCGGCGCGGGCCTTCCACTGGTGGCCGTCGAGCGACAGCGGCGCGCCTTCGGTGCGATGCCAGTAGACGGCGGCGTCCGGCCCCAGGGCGCGCGACACCGGCAAGGCGATCTGCGACCAGGCGATGGCGCGCTCGCGGGCGCTCAGCCGGTCGGCATGGGAAGTCAGCGAGCTGACCGCGAGGTCGACGTTGCTCTTCGCCGCGCGGCCCAGCGCCATCAGGTAGATTTCACGGCCGACGCGGCTCTGGCCCGGCCCGAGCTTGAGCACCCGCTCCGGCTTTTCCAGCGCTTTCAGCAGCACCGTGTCATCCGCCTCCACCAGCGGCGCCAGCCGGCGTATCGTTCCGCCATAGCCGCTGTCGGCCACCAGCCGCATGTGCTCCCAGACGTCGTTCAGGTCGAACTGGCCGGCCTGGACCAAGGCCGTGATCAGCGAGGCGCAGGCTTCGCCGTAGCTGGCCGGATTGGTCAGCGCGGCGCGCGCCTCGTCCGCCACCTTCTGGCCCTTGAGCACGCGCGAGGTCAGCGCATAGCACTTGACCTGCGGGTCGTCGTTGAGCACGAACTGCGGATACTGCTCGTCGAACACCGTCCAGTTGCGTCCGCGGCCGAGTTCGAGAAGCCAGTCGTTGCGCAGGCGGTCGGCGATGGCCTGTCCGTCGTAGCGCTGCAGGAAATCGCGCACCTCTTGTTCCGACGCGATGTTGAGCGCGATGCGCGGCTTGAGGCGGAAGTAGTCGACATAGGACGGGATGGCATAATTGCCAAGGCGCGACGCCAGGTCGGCGGCGCGGCCGGCGTCATTGTTGCGCGCGGCTTCGCGCAGCGCCGCGAATACTTCGTCGTCGTTGGCATAGACGGGCGCGGCGGCGCGCTTTTCCGCGTGGACGGGCGGCGCATACAGGATGGCGCCGGCCAAGCCGGCGGAAATTGCCACTGCGGCCAGGCTGGCGATACGGCGTGGAGAAGACATCGGATGAAGCTTTCTGAAAGACAGGGTTAGTCCTAGCATATACGAAACAGGCTTGAAAATCATGACCGAAACGACAAGCGACAAGGCAGAATTGCGGCGCGCGCTGCTCGCGAAAAGACAGGCGATTCCCGACGAAGTTCGTGCCTTGTGGAATGCCCTCATCGGCACGCGGGTCATGGCTTGGTGGAATGCCAATCCCGTCGGCACGCTGGGCGTGTACTGGCCCATACGACGCGAACCCGACTTGCGCGATACGTACGAGATGCTCGCCGCCCACGGCGTGCGGCTCGCCTTGCCGGCCGTCGTGGCGCCCGACGCCCCGCTGGTCTTCCTCGCCTGGGAAGCCGGCGCGCCGCTGGTGAAAGACAAGCTGGGGGTGATGATGCCGGCCCGGCGGGTCGAGATCGAGCCCGATGCCCTGCTGGTGCCTTGCGTGGGGTTCAATGCGGCGAAGTTCCGGCTGGGGTATGGCGGTGGCTTCTACGACCGGACGCTGGCGGGGCCGGCCAGGCCGGTGGCGGTAGGGATTTCTTATGCCTGCTGCGAAGCGGTGTTTGCGGGGGATGCGCATGATGTTGCGCTGGATGCGGTGATTACGGAGGAGTCGGAGTTGGGGTATTGAGGAAGGTTGCGTTTTTTTCTCCGTTGAACCGGTTGCTTTTCCCAGTCCGTGGGGGCTTGCCGGGACTGGCCCCGGTGGGCTCGCCTTCGGCATTGCGTGACGGCGAACGATACGACCACCACACTCGCGCCCTGAATACCAAGCTCCCTCCCTTTCAAGGGGAGGGTTGGGGTGGGGGTGGGTTTCTTCCGCAAGCAAAGAACAGCGTCGGCATGATCATCGAAATAAATACTGTTCTCTACATGCGGCCGAACCCCATCCCCACCCTAGCCCTCCCCTTGAAAGGGAGGGGACAGAGCGGAAGGTGCTTGAAAGGACGGAGGTGCTAATTCGTCTGCGGCACCGTGCTCCCCGTCGTCGGAACAAACTCGAGCCATGCCGATGCGGCAGGAGGTCAAGTCATCGGATGCCTTCCAGGTGCTTACTACCGCGGAGGACGGCATCCCCTCAACCCATCGAGCAAGGCCACCCGAAGTGACTCCCACATGGGGGTTGAAGCAGCTTTCTTTGGGTACTTTCGTAGGGCCCGCCTAGGGTCTGCTGATAAAGAAAGTACCTGGGCCGCCGGGACCAGCCCCGGCAAGTCCCCACGGAGTGGGAGCCGCAACCGGTTCACCGGAGAGAAACCGAAATGGGATTCCAGCCTGCGCGGGAACGACGGCGTGTTGTAGAAGTTCATGAGGTGGCGCGAACGACACCGCAAGTCCGCGACGGCAAAAGCCGCCAGCAACAAAACCCCAACTCCTGCCCTCAAATCTCATCCACCGTAAACAACCTCCGATGCTCCCGCATCGCATACCTGTCCGTCATGCCGGCAATGTAATCCGCCACCTTCCTCGCCTGCCGCTGCCGGTCGCCCGGCACGTGATAATCGGGCGGCATCAGGCTCGGCTCTTCCATGAAGGCATCGAACAGCTGCGTCACGATGCGCCTCGCCTTGCTGGTCATGCGGTTGACCTGATAATGCTGGTACAGGTTCTCGCGCAGGAAGCGCTTGAGCAGGGTGGCTTCGTTGCGCATCGCCTCGGAGAAGGTGATGAGCGGCGGCGCGTAGCGCACGTCGTCGATGCTGCGCAGCGTGGTGTGCTCGATGCGTTCGCGCGAGGCTTCGATCAGGTCGATCACGAGCGCATTGATCATGCGGCGGATGGTTTCGTGGATGGCGCGGCGGCCGGTAATGCCGGGAAAGACGGTTTCGACTTCGTGCCGGTGGCGCGAATAGAAATCGACTTCGTCGAGCTGGGCGGTGGTGATCAGGCCGGAGCGCACGCCGTCGTCGATGTCATGGTTGTTGTAGGCGATTTCGTCGGCGAGGTTGGCGAGCTGGGCTTCGAGGCTGGGCTGGGTTTTCTCGATGAAGCGGCGGCCGACGTCGCCGAGCGATGCCGCATTCTTGACCGAGCAATGCTTGAGAATGCCTTCGCGGGTTTCGAAGGTGAGGTTCAGGCCGTTGAAGGCGCCGTAGTGTTCCTCCAGCTCGTCCACCACGCGCAGGCTTTGCAGGTTGTGCTCGAAGCCGCCATCGTTCTTCATGCAGTCGTTGAGCGCGTCCTGGCCGGCATGGCCGAAGGGCGTGTGGCCGAGGTCGTGCGCGAGGGAAATCGCTTCCACGAGGTCTTCGTTGAGGCAGAGGTTGCGGGCGATGGAGCGGGCGATCTGCGCCACCTCGATGCTGTGGGTCAGCCGGGTGCGGAACAGGTCGCCCTCGTGGTTGACGAAGACCTGGGTCTTGTATTCGAGCCGCCGGAAGGCGGTGGAATGGATGATGCGGTCGCGGTCGCGCTGGAACTGGCTGCGCAGCGCCGGCGCGTCTTCCGGGAAGCGCCTGCCCCGCGATGCCTCGGAACGGGCGGCGTAGGGGGCGAGGTGGGCTTCGATGTGCATGGACGCGGCGTCAGGCGGTGCGAGCGGTGCAGGCGGCGATGGTGGCCAGCAGCGCGTCCTGCGGCGCCGGCATGATGACCGAGCGACCCAGCGGCTTGAGCAGGATGAACTTGATCTGTCCGCCCTCGTTCTTCTTGTCGACCTCCATCAGTTCCAGCCAGCGCGCTGCACCGAGGTCGGGCGCGGTCACGGGCAGGCCGGCGGCCTTGACCAGCGCCGCGATGCGCTCGCGCGTCGCGGCGTCGATGAAGCCGAGCCGATGCGACAGGTCGGCCGCCATGACCATGCCGCAGCCCACCGCTTCGCCGTGCAGCCATTCGCCGTAGCCCATGCCGGCTTCGATGGCATGGCCGAAGGTATGGCCGAAGTTGAGGATGGCGCGCAGGCCGCCTTCGCGTTCGTCCTGGCGCACCACATCCGCCTTGATCTCGCAGGAACGCTGGATGGCATGCGCCAGCGCGACCGGGTCGCGGGCCATGAGGAGGCCGATGCTGGCCTCGATCCAGTCGAAGAAGGCGGGGTCGATGATGGCGCCGTGCTTGATGACCTCGGCCAGGCCGGCGGACAGTTCGCGGTCCGGCAAGGTATCGAGGGTGGCGGTGTCTGCGATCACGGCCTGCGGCTGGTAGAAAGCGCCGATCATGTTCTTGCCGAGGGGATGGTTGATGCCGGTCTTGCCGCCGACCGAGGAATCGACCTGGGACAGCAGCGTCGTCGGCACCTGCACGAAAGGCACGCCGCGCATGTAGGCCGCCGCAGCGAAGCCGGCCATGTCGCCGATCACGCCCCCGCCCAGCGCCACGATGGTTGTCTTGCGGTCGCATTTCTCGGCCAGCAGGACGTCGAAGATCTTCATCAGGTTGCCCCAGTGTTTTTCTTCTTCGCCGTCGGGCAGCACCACCGTGGTCACCTGCATGCCAGCCTCTCGCAGGAGGCCGGCGACACGCTCGAGGTAGAGCGGGCCGACCACGGTGTTGGTGACGATCGCCACCCGCTTGCCGGCAACGTGCCGCGCCAGCAGCTCTGGAGAGTTCAACAGGGATTGCCCGATGGTAATCGGGTAGCTGCGGTCGCCCAGGTCGACCTGGAGCTGGATGGGGGGATGCGGCGTGCGGTGGTCGGCGGTCATGAAAGCGTCAGGGAATCGAGGTGGTCTTGCCGTCTCCCGGAATCGTTTTCTGTACTTGCGCAAGCCGGGAAACAATGGTGTTCACCAGCGATTGTACGTTAGGTCGCCCGGTTTCGATCACGAGGTCGGCGACTTCGAGGTAGAGCGGCTCGCGTTCGCGGGACAGCTGCTCGAGCTTGGCGCGCGGATCGGGCGTCTGCAGCAGCGGCCGGTTCTTGTCGTGGCTGGTGCGGGCAAGGATGCTGTTGATGCTGGCGCGCAGGTAGATCACCGTGCCGCGGGTTTTCAGGTACTCGCGGTTTTCCGGCTTGAGGACGGCGCCGCCGCCCGTCGCCAGGATGATGCCGCTGCGCGAGGTGAGGTCGCGGATGACGTCGGATTCGCGATGCCGGAAGCTGGCCTCGCCCTCGATCTCGAAGATCAATGGAATCGAGGCGCCGGTGCGCGCCTCGATTTCATGGTCAGAATCGATGAAGGTCTTGTCGAGCTTGCGGGCCAGGGCGCGGCCGACTGTCGTCTTGCCGGCGCCCATGAGCCCTACGAGAAAAATGTTGGAAGACTGCAATTTAGTTTGAACGGAACGCGAATCCCGTTTCCATGCCCTTCGGAGTCTTTACTTTTAAGGTAAAGCCGCCCGAAGCGCAACCCGCGTCTGTCTTGATCACCATCTGGTGGTAGCTGCCGCCAATGGCATTGATTGACGGAACTACCGATGGGAAGATGGTCAGGGGGCCGATCTTGTCGCCGTCTGCCGAGCTCACGGTCGTGCCAGCAGGGAGGGGATTATTGTGCAGATCGGTCAGGCGGAATACCAGGGGCTGGTTCGAGCAGCTTGCGCCGGCGACACCATTGAGGACCATCGGATTGCCGTCGGAACTCGTCCAGTCGCGGCAGCTCTTGTTGTCGACCGCGGTTCCATTGCAGACCTGGCGGATCAGCGTGGCGTTCGAACCGCTGAACACCATTTCGATCGAGCGGCGGATATAGTTCAGGCCCCATTTGCCATCGCCATTCGGGGTAAAGGCTGTATGACCATACGGGAATGGCTGATCGCCCCTGGCAACGTCGTAGTTGCCATCCAGCGAACTGGGGCTGGTGACGTCGGCGGGATCCCACGTGGCCACGCCGGTATCGAGGAAGGGATCGCCCTGGTCGGTAAAGGACTCGCCGCCACTCACGCAGGTATCGACGAGCGGACGGTAGACCGGCGGCACGACGCCGTCCGGACCGACGAAGCTGGTGCAGGAATACTGGCCGTCGCCGTTGGCATCGACGAAATCCTCCAGGCCCTGGACATAGGCCAGCACCGTGACGCGGCCGTTGGCCGGCCGGAAATCCTGGCTGCGTAGTTGGACCGTGCAACCGCCATTGGTGGTGTTGCAGGCGCCTTGGGCGGAACTGCCGATGGCGCCGCCTTCGGTGACGAAGTTGACCGTCGTGCCGTCGGAGACCGGGTTGCCGTACTGGTCGGCCAGCAGCACCGTGACCTTGGCGATTTCATTGTCGAAGCCCCAGCCCTCGAAGTTGTAGGCATCGGGGGACAGCGACATGTTCTTCTGGATCGGGAAGCCGGTGGTGATGGTCAGCGCGTCGGACAGGCCGCTGAGGGTCAGGTTGTTGCGCGAGGCTTCGGCGATGACGCGCACCGGCGTCGGGATGGTGCCCGAGGACACGGTGGTGCGGACCACGCCGCTGGCATCGGTGGTGCCCTTGACGGGCTGCACCGTCAAGCCGCCGGTGGTGGTGGTGGCGCGGAAATTGACGTCGACGCCGGCGAGCGGGTTGTTGTTCTGGTCGACGACCTTGTAAGTCAGCTGTGCCGCTTCGAGGCGACCGAGGCCGCCCGAGCCCTTGAGGACCATGGATGTGCCGGTCAGGTTGGAGCCGACGAACTGGATCGCGCCGATGTTGGCGCTCGACACCGGCAGGGTAATGGTCTTGCTGGACGTGCCGATGGCCGCGGTGATGGTATCGGTGCCGCGCAGGCAGCCGTTGTTGGTGTAGGTGGCGGACTGGATGCCATTGCTCAGCGAACCGATCACGATGGTCGCCGTGCCGTCGCCGACGCACAGCGAGGTCACCGTCAGGCCGGACACCTTGTCGACGGGCTGGCCGTTGCTGGTGACCGGGATGCTCAGGGTCGCGGTGCTGAAGGCGGCCAGGCTGCCCGAGGGCGCGGGCGAAAAGGCCAGCGCGCCGACGCTCAGCGGCGCCGCGCCGACGGCGATGTTGGTGGTGGCGGAGCCGCTGACGGAGCCGGTGGACGCGCTGGCCGTGATGGTGAGCGCGCCTGCGGACGAGAAGTCCCTGGGCTTGACGTTGATCACCGCCACGCCGTTGGCATCGGTCAGTGCGGAGCCGCTGGCCGGCGTGAAATCGACGAGCGAGCTGTCGCTGGCGGTGAACTTGACGACCGCGTTGCTGAGCGCGGCGCCGGCGGCACTCTTGAAGGTCGCCTTGACCGTGCCGGTCTGGCCGCCCGAGAGCGAATTCGTTTCAGCGCCGGCGCTGGTGACCATGGCGACGCCAAGCTGGCCGGTCGACACGGTAGCGTTGGATGCGGTGCTGCCGGACGAGGTGCCGCTGCCGGTACCGGTGCTGGTGCCGCCCGAGCTGCCGCCGCTGAGGTTGCCGCCGGACGCGGTGCCGGCGGAACCGCCGCCGCCGCCGCAGGAAACCAGGGTCAGCACTGCCAGGCTGACGAGACAGAGGCGGCCGAGGTCGCGCGCGCTATGGGTCTTGATTTTCATAAGAATGCCTTGGTGTTGTCTGTTTTGTTCTCGTGATCGGTACGTTCAGCGCGCGACGACGCGGTCGGCGACGATCTTCGGAGTGATGAAGATCAGCAGCTCGGTCTTGTCGTTCGTGCGGCCGGTGCTCTTGAAGAGATTGCCTACCACTGGGATGTCGCCCAGCACCGGCACCTTCTGGTCGTTGTTGCGCTCGGTCTGCTGGAAGATGCCGCCCAGCACCACCGTGCCGCCGTTCTCGACCAGCACCTGCGTCTTGACGTGCTTGGTGTCGATGGCGAAACCGGCACGGGTTTCGACGCCCACGCTGTCCTTGTTGACGTCGACATCGAGGATGATGTTGCCGTCCGGCGTGATCTGCGGCGTGACTTCCAGCTTGAGGTTCGCCTTGCGGAAGGTGATCGAGGTGGCGCCGCTGGCGGTCGCGACCTGGTACGGCAGCTCGGTGCCCTGCTCGATCAGCGCCTTGAGCTGGTCGGCGGTGACCACCCGCGGGCTGGAGATGATCTTGCCCTTGCCGTCGGCTTCAAGCGCCGACAGTTCGAGATTCAGGAAGCGGTTGGCCGCTGCCGAGAACAGGCTGACCGCGAGGCTGGTCGGGTTGGCGCCGTTGATGCCCGCCGCCGGCAGGTTCACGAACTGGGTATTGTTGTAGGCGCCTTCCTTGATGTCCACCTGGCCGGTCTGCTCGCCCACGCCGGTGTAGTTGCCGGTGATCGCCGCGCGGTTGTTGCCGCCGAGCGAGTAGCCAGGGTCGCCGCCGCGTAGCGCGCGCAGGTCGCTGAAGCCGAGCTTGACGCCGAGATTGCGGCTGAACGTGTCGGCCGCTTCGACGATGCGCGCCTCGATCAGCACCTGCTTGGACGCGATGTCGGTCTTCTGCACCAGCTTGCGCACTTCCTCGATCTTGGAAGCGATGTCGGTGACGAACAGCTGGTTGGTGCGCGGATCGATCACGGCGCTGCCGCGCTTGGACAGGATGCTCTTCTTGCTGTCGCCGCCCTCGATGCCGAACGCCATCTTGAAGGACTCGGCCTTCTGGTAGTTGAGCTGGAAGGTTTCAGTCTTGAGCGGCTCGAGTTCGGCGATCTGGGCCTTCTGTTCGAGCTCCAGCTTTTCCTTGGTCAGCAGTTCTTCCTTGGGCGCGATCCAGAGCACGGAACCGTTCTTGCGCATGTCGAGGCCCTTGGCCTGCATGACGATGTCGAGCGCCTGGTCCCAGGGCACGTCCTTCAGGCGCAGCGTGAGGTTGCCGCCGACGGTATCGCTGGTGATGATGTTGAGGCCGGTGAAATCGGCGATGACCTGCAGCACGGCGCGCACTTCCACGTTCTGGAAGTTGAGCGACAGGCGCTCGCCGCGGTAGCCCTGGGTGCCCTGCACCAGCTTGTTGGGATCTTCCTTGATCGGCTTGACCTCGATCACGAGCTGGGAATCGCTCTGGTAGGCGCTGTGTTCCCACAGGCCCTTGGGCTCGATCACCATGCGCACGTTCTCGCCCTGCGGCGTGGTGGTGACGGTCTGCACCGGCGAACCGAAATCGCTGACGTCGAGGCGGCGGCGCAGCACTTCCGGCAGCGCGGTCTTCATGAAGTCGACCACGATCGACTGGCCCTGCTGGCGCACGTCGACGGCCACCTGGTTGCTCGGCAGGTCGACCACGATGCGGCCTTCGCCATTCGCGCCGCGGCGGAAGTCGATGTCGCGCAAGGCCTGCTTGCCGGCCGGGGCGGCCTTGGTGGCCACCGGCAGGCCGGCGGCATTGACCGCCGTCGCGACGCCGCCTGAGCCGTCGATTGTCACGACGACGGTGTTGTTGTCCACGGTGGTGGCGTAGTTGAGCGGACGCATCAGGTTGAAAACGAGGCGCGAGCGGTCGCCCGCCTGCACCACGTTGACCGAGCGCACGTCGCCCAGCGCGATGTCCTGGCTGGACTTGCTCATGCCGTTGGCCGTGCCGGAGAAGTCGAGCGCGATACGGGCCGGGCTGGTGATGGAAAAGCCGATGGGCGGCTTGGTCACCGGGTTCTTCAACGTGACCTTGACGATGACGTTGGCCCCCTGCTGGCTGGCGGTGATCGACTCTATCGCGTTTTCCTGCGCGAACGCGGCGCCGCCGGCGAGGAGGATGGCCGCGCCGAGGCTGGCGCGCAGGAGGCCTGCGCGAAGCTGCGTTGCGAGATGTTGGATTGTGATGGTGATCATTTCTTGTTCTCCTGCAGCTCTAGTTTGGCCGGACGCTCCACCCACTCGCCGCTGGCGTCGCGGACGATTTCCTTGACTTCGACTTCCGATTCGCTGATCCGGGTCACCATGCCGAAGTTCTGCCCGATGTAGTTGCCGACCTTGACCTGGTACACCGACTTGTCGATCTGCAGCAGGGCGTAGCTCAGGCCGGGCTTCTGCAGCGTGCCGACCATGCGGATGCTGTCGAGCGGGAAGGCTTCGAGGGGTTCCTTGCGCCGGTCGAGGTCGGGCTTGAGCTTGCCGGGCATGTTGGCCTGGGCGCGCGCGAGGGCGACCGACAGTTTCATGGCGTTGAAGGGATCGACCTCGTTCTTCGCGGCGTACACGAAGGGCGTGAACTTCTTCGGCTCGGGCAGCTTTTCCACGGTGACCGGCGTCTTGCCGCGTTCATCCTCGGTCCATTTCTGCAGATCATGCATGCCGCTGTCGCCGCAGCCTGCGAGCAGCACGGGGGCCAGCAGAGCGGCGAGCATGGCGGGAACCCCTAGTCTCAGGGATACGCGGCCGGGGTGCGATGTGTGCAACGGGCGGGTCGGTGTCATTTCTTCTGCCCCTTGTTCTTGGCATCCGCGGCGGCCTTGCGCTGCGCCGCCACCTCTTCCTTGTCGAGGTAGCGGAAGGTCTTGGCGACTGCTTCCAGCATGAGGCTGCCATCCTTGTTGGTCTGGATGTTCAGGTTGTTCAGCGTGACGATGCGCGGCAGGTTGGCGACGTCGCTGGTGAAGGCGCCGATGTCATGGTAGGAACCCGACACCTTCAGGTCGATCGGCAGCTCGGCGTAGTAGTCCTTGACCAGGGACTGGCCCGGCTTGAACAGGTCGAACTGCAGGCTGCGGCCGAGGCCGGCCTGGTTGATGTCGGACAGCAGGGCATCCATTTCCGCCTTGCTCGGCAGCTGCTTCTCGAGGGTCGAGACATACTCGCCGACCTGCTCCTTCTGCTTGCGCAGGGCCGGCAGGTTCACCGCTTGCCGCAGCTTGATCTTGTATTCCTCGCGCAGCCTGACTTCCGCCTGCTGGCCGTGCTCCAGTTCTTCCATCTGGCCGTCGATGTACAGGAACCAGCCCAGCGCCGCGACCGCCGCGGCGACGCCCACCCCGCACAGGGTGCGTGGAATGACGGGCCATTGCCCGGGATGCTGGCCGTTGAGCCCGCGGAACTGGGCCGCGACGGTCTGTCCGATATTCTTGAGGTTGAAATCTGCCATGATGCTATTCCCGCTCAAAGCTTCTTCGCGGCGGAGGCCGCCGACTGGCCGGACGGCTTCGCCGCGGCATCCTTCTCGCGGCTGCGCTTGATGCCGACGTTGACGGTGAAATCGAACACGCGCTTGCTGTCGCGCCCCTGTCCGAGGGTGGTCGAGCGGATTTCGATCAGGTCGGGACGTTCCAGCCAGGCCGAATTGTTACCGACGTTGCGCAACAGTTCCGAGACGCGCTCGTTGGACTGTGCATAGCCGCTGATCACCACGCGCTGGTTTTCCTGCTTCAGGCTGCGCAGGTAGATGCCCTCGGGCACCTGGCGCACGAGCTCGTCCATCAGGTATACCGGCTGGTTGCGGTCGCTCTGGAGATCTTCCACCGCCTGCTGGCGCGCCTTCAGCGCTTCGATTTCCTGCCTGAGGTTGCCGATTTCCTTGATCTGCGCGTCGAGCTTGCCGTTTTCCGCCTTCAGGAAGTTGTTGCGCTGGTCCTGGGTGGCGATCTGCGCGGCGTACATGCCGGCCACGCCAATGACCATGCCGAGCCCGACCACGCCCGCGATGGCCAGCAGCCGGTAGAACGCCGCCTTGCGCTGCTTGCGCTTCTCCTCGCGGTGCGGCAGTAGATTGATCTTGACCATCAGTCGAACCTCCTCATGGCAAGGCCGCAGGCCACCAGGTAGCCGGGCGCCTCGCCGCGCAATTGCTTTTCACGCACGTTCGGGCCGAGCTGCATGCCTTTGAACGGGCTGGCGACCGCGGCGGAGATCTTGGTGCGTTCGGCGATCATGTCGACCAGGCCCGGGATGATGGCGCAGCCGCCGGCCAGGAAGATATGGTCGATGTGGGTATAGGGGGTGGAGGTGAAGAAGAACTGGATGGCCCGCGTGACTTCGAGGGCGGCATTGTCGAGGAAGGGTTCGAGCAGTTCGCGCTCGTAGCCTTCGGGCAGGTCGCCGGCGCGCTTCTTGGCTTCCGCCTCTTCGAAGGACATGCCGTAGGCGCGCACGATGTCCTGGGTGAGCTGGTTGCCGCCGAAGGGCTGTTCGCGCTCGTAAAGGGTCTGGCCGTCCTGCAGCACCGACACGTGGGTGACCTGGGCGCCGATCTGGAACAGGGCGACGATCTGGCCCTGCCCGCCTTTCGGCAACTGGGAAGTGAGGCGGTCCAGCGCGCTGCGCGCCGCGTACGATTCGATGTCCATGACCACCGGCTTGAGTCCGGCGGCCTCGGCGACGGCGGCGCGGTCCTCGACCTTTTCCTTGCGGGTGGCGGCGATCAGCACCTCGACGTCGTCCGGCGCGGTCTGCACCGGGCCGATCACGTCGAAGTCGAGGCTGACTTCTTCCAGCGCGAAGGGAATATACTGGTTGGCCTCGCTTTCGACCTGGACCTCGAGCTGCTCTTCGGTCAGGCCGCCGGGAAGCACGATCTTCTTGGTGATCACCGATGCCGGCGGCAGGCCGAGCGCCACGTGCCTGGCCTTGGTGCCGCTCTTCTTCCAGACGCGGCGCACCGCCTCGGACACCTGCTCGATGTTTTCGATGTTGCCGTCCACCACCGCGCCGCGCGGCAAGGGTTCCGAGGCGAAACGTTCGAGGCGGAATTCGTTCTTGCCGTTGTCCGTCAGTTCAACAAGCTTCACGCCAGACGTGCTGATATCCAATCCGATCAACGGTGGATTTTTCTTGCCAAATAACAGTCCGAGGTCGATGTCCACGGGAGGCTCTCCCAAAACGTGGTTTATTGCGTGAACGCACCACTTGTTTCTTTGTCGAAGCAGTTGCCGAGATGGGCGACAGCGCGTAAAACTCTAAAAAACTTGTTTAAAAACCTGCATTTAGGTGATAAACATCCAAGGTTACATTAAATCCTAGCAACAAGCGTTGAACAGTGTAAAGGTATTTCCTGACGTAAATTTGTAACGAGTTGCCATTTGCCCACGCGCAATGTTGTCCGTTTCCGGACAAAGCTTGAAATTCTACTAATAACGGCGGAAGTTTCCCACCGTTATAATTGCCCGGTTCTTTTTCCTTCATAGATTGCTTCACGATGGCTTCACGATCCCCCACCGGCGGCACGCCTCAAGAGGCGCCGAAACGCAAGACTTCTCTCCTGGCGCGGGTTCTGCTCGGCCTGTTCGCCGGCATGTTCGGCCTGGCGCTGGCCGCCGTCCTTATCGTGGCCTTCATGCTGGCGATGGCCTACCCGCAATTGCCGGCACTCGATTCCATCACCGACTACCGGCCCAAGATTCCGCTGCGCATTTACACCGCCGACAACGTGCTGATCGGCGAATTCGGCGAGGAAAGGCGCAACCTCGTGCACATCCAGGAAGTGCCGGACGTCATGAAGAAAGCCGTGCTGGCGATCGAGGATGACCGCTTCTACGAGCATGGCGGCGTCGATTACATCGGCATTGCCCGCGCCGCGGTGCACAACCTGACCGGCGGCGCCAAGCAGGGCGCGTCCACCATCACCCAGCAGGTGGCGCGCAACTTCTTCCTGTCGAGCGAGCAGACGCTCAAGCGCAAGCTGTATGAAGTGCTGCTGGCATGGAAGATCGAGCAGAACCTGTCGAAGGACCAGATCCTCGAGGTCTACATGAACCAGATCTACCTCGGGCAGCGGGCCTATGGCTTCGCGTCGGCCGCGCAGATCTATTTCGGCAAGCGCCTGCAGGACCTGACGGCGGCCGAGGCGGCGATGCTGGCCGGCCTGCCGAAGGCGCCGTCCGCCTACAACCCGGTTGCCAATCCCAAGCGCGCCCGCGCACGCCAGCAATACATCCTGCAGCGCATGAACAGCCTCGGCTACCTGAACGACAAGGAGTACCAGGCGGCGCGCGAGGAAATGCTGAAGGTCAAGACCAACGTCAACGAGTTCGGCGTGCATGCCGAATACGTCGCCGAAATGACCCGCCAGCTGGTGTACGAGCAGTTCAAGGACGACACTTACACCCGCGGCCTGAACGTCTACACCACCATCACCAAGGCCGACCAGGATGCGGCCTACCTCGCCCTGCGCCGCGGCGTGATGGACTACGAGAAGCGCCACGGCTACCGCGGGCCGGAAGGCTACATGGAGATCCCGGCCGCCAAGGACGAGGCCGAGGATGCGATCGAGGTCGAGCTGGCCGAGCATCCCGACAGCGACGACATCGTCGCCGCCGTGGTGCTGCAGGCCTCGCCCAAGGAAGTGAAGGCCATGCTTTCCTCGGGCGAGGAAATCACCATCACCGGGCCCGGCCTCGGCTTCGCCACCAACCTGCTGTCGGACAAGGCGCCGCCGACCAAGAAGGTAAAGCGCGGCGCGATCATCCGCGTCACGCTCGACAACAAGGCCTGGACCATCACCCAGATGCCGGAGGTCGAATCCGCCTTCGTCGCCGCCAATACCGAGGACGGCGGCATCCGCGCCCTCATCGGCGGCTTCGACTTCAACCGCAACAAGTTCAACCACGTGACCCAGGCGCTGCGCCAGCCGGGCTCGTCGTTCAAGCCCTTCATCTATTCCGCGTCGCTGGAAAAGGGCCTGTCGCCCTCGACCATCATCAACGACTCGCCGATCAGCTTCGATGCCGGCCAGACCGGCGGGCAGGCATGGGAGCCGAAGAACTACGACGGCAAGTACGAAGGCCCGATGACGATGCGCAAGGGCCTGACCAAGTCGAAGAACATGATCTCGATCCGCATCCTGCACCGCATCGGCGCCAAGTACGGCCAGGAATACGCGACCCGCTTCGGCTTCGATCCGGATAAGAACCCGCCCTACCTGACGCTCGCGCTGGGCGCCGGCGGCACCACGCCGCTGCAGCTCGCGGGCGCCTATGCGGTCTTTGCCAACGGCGGCTACAAGATCAGCCCCTACATCATCTCCAAGGTCACCGACCAGAACGGCAAGGTGCTGTCGCAGGCGGCGCCGGACAAGGCGGGCACCGACAGCACCCGGGTGATCGACGAGCGCAATGCCTTCCTCATGGACAGCATGCTCAAGGACGTGGTCAAGTACGGCACGGCCACGCGCGCGCTGGTGCTCAAGCGTCCGGACATCGCGGGCAAGACCGGCACGACCAACGATTCGGTGGATGCCTGGTTCGCCGGCTACAACCCGAAGATCGTGGGCGTGGCCTGGATAGGCTTCGACCAGCCGAAGAACCTGGGCAACAAGGAAACCGGCGGCGGCCTGGCCTTGCCGATCTGGATCGGCTACATGCAGAAGGCGCTCAAGGACGTGCCCATCGAGGAGAGGGCCGTGCCGGAAGGCGTGATATCGGTGAACGGCGACTACTACTACGCCGAAAATCCGCCGGGCACCGGGGTGCGCAGCCTGGAACCGGGCGAACAGCCGCCCGCCGAAGGGGAAAAGACGAAGGACGACGTGAAGAGCGAGATCTTCTGATCCTTCCGACGACAAAAGGCCGGAGCTTCGCCTCCGGCCTTTTTCTTTTTGGACCCGGTCTTCTCAGTCTTCGCGGATCTCCACCGGCATGCCGCCCTGCTCGCTCGCCATGCGCGACAGCGAGGCATAGAACTCGGAGCCGTCGCGGGTATTGACCCAGCGCCCGCCTTCCCGCTTGTAATGGAAACCGCCCGACTTGGCGGCGATCCACATCTCCTGCATCGGCGCCTGGCTGTTGATGATGATCTTGGTGCCGTTGTCGGCAAAGTCGACGGTCAGCACGTTGCCGCTGCGGCTGCATTCCACGTCCAGGTCGGTATCGTCGGACACCCGCTCCAGCGCGGCTTCGATGGCCGACAGCGTGCGGTCCGCCAGGGCCAGGAATTCACTTTCAGTCATGCTACACTCCGGTGAGTTTTTGATCATCCGTGATTCTAATCGTGATGCCCGCTTTTCACCTGCCGTCCCTCCGCCCTGCCCTGGTTGCCATCGCCCTTGCCTTCTCCGGCGCGGCGCTGCTGGCGGGATGCGGCCAGAAAGGCCCGCTGACCTTGCCGGCCAGGCCGGTGCCGCAGAATCCGCCGGTGCCTGCTGGATCGGCCTCGCCGGCCGCGCCTTCGGCACCCGCTGCGCCCGCCTCGATGCCAGCGCAGGACAACAAACCCGTTTCCCAATAAACCTCAGCAACGATGTCGTACTTTTCCTATCGCAACGGCGAACTCCACGCCGAAAACCTGCCGCTGTCCGCCATCGCCAAGGCCTTCGGCACGCCCACCTATGTCTACTCGCGGCAAGCGCTGGTCGACAACTTCTCCGCTTACGCGAACGCCATTCGCGGCAATGGCCGCGATGAAAAGACGGCGCTGGTGTGCTATTCGGTGAAATCCAATTCCAACCTGGCGGTGCTCAACCTGCTGCACTCGATGGGTTCCGGATTCGACATCGTGTCTGGCGGCGAACTGCTGCGCGTGATCGCGGCGGGCGGCGATCCCCGCAAGGTCATCTTTTCCGGCGTGGGCAAGAATCACGAGGAGATCCGCCTTGCCCTCGGTCATGACATCCTGTGCTTCAACGTCGAGTCCGTCGCGGAACTGCAGCGGCTCAACGAGGTGGCGGGCGAAGTCGGCAAGAAGGCGCCGATCTCGCTGCGCGTGAATCCCAACGTCGACGCCAAGACGCATCCCTACATCTCCACCGGCCTGAAGGAAAACAAGTTCGGCATCGCCTACGACGAGGCTTTCTCGGCCTACCGCGCCGCGGCCGGCATGCCGAACCTGCGCGTGGTTGGGATCGACTGCCACATCGGCTCGCAGCTGCTCGACGACGCGCCGCTGCTCGAGGCGCTCGACCGCCTCATCGACCTGGTCGACCGGCTCGAGGGCGCGGGCATCCACCTGCATCACCTCGACATCGGCGGCGGCATCGGCATCACCTACGACAAGGACAAGCCGGTGGCGATCGGCGACTATCTCGGACGCCTGTTCGCGCGCATCGATCGCTGGCGCGCGGAAAAGCACGGCGGCGCGCCGATCCAGGTGATGTTCGAGCCGGGCCGCTCCATCGTCGGCAACGCCGGCATCCTGCTGACCGAGGTGGAATACCTCAAGCACGGCGAGACCAAGAACTTCGCCATCGTCGACGCGGCCATGAACGACCTGATGCGCCCCGCGATGTACGAGGCCTTCCACGGCGTGCAGCCGGTGCGCCAGCGCGACGCCGCGGCACGCACCTATGACATCGTCGGCCCGGTCTGCGAGTCAGGCGACTGGCTGGCGCGCGAGCGCTCCCTGGCGCTCGAGCAGGGCGACCTGCTCGCCATTCTCTCGGCCGGCGCCTACGGCATGACCATGTCCTCGAACTACAACACCCGCGGCCGCGCGGCGGAAGTCATGGTCGACGGCGACAAGATGCACCTGATCCGCAAGCGGGAAGAGCCGGGCGACCTGTTCCGGCTGGAATCGCTGCTGCCGGCCTGAGACGCGGCATGACCGGCCTGCGCTTGCCGCCTGCCTTGCTGCCTGCCTGGCTGAGCGCATTGCTTCTCGTCGCAAGCCTGGGTGCGCAGGCCGCGCATCCCCTCGCGACGGAAGACCCTGACACCCAGGGCAAGGGCGGCCAGCAGATCGAACTGGCTTCAGACTGGGTACGCGACGAGAGCACGCGCAGGCACTTCGGATCCATCGAATACACTCTGGGCCTGCGCGACGACCTCGACGGCATCGTGTTGCTCCCCGTGACGGCGAGCGTGCCGCGCGGTGTCGGCGACGTGGCCCTCGGGCTGAAATGGCGCCTGGCCGAGCACCAGGGCTGGAGCGTGGCGCTCAAGCCGGAGCTGATCCTGCCGACCGGGAACGAAAACCATGGCAACGGCACCGGCCGCGCGAGCGCCGCTCTCACCGGCGTGCTGTCCCATCATGTCCCCGGCTGGACCATGCACGCCAATTTCGGCGCGAGCTATAACCGCTACAAGCTGGCGGAAGATGCCGCAGCCAACCACAGCCTGATCTGGCGCGCCTCCGCGGCGCTGTTGCATGCGGTGAACGATGGCTTGAAGGTGGCCGGCGAGTTCGGCCTGGAACGGGCCGCCGACAAATCGCAGGACAAGGCCCCCGGCTTCTTCCTGCTGGGCCTCATCTACTCCCTGCGGGAAAACCTGGACCTGGATGCCGGCATGCGCGTCAACGTCCGGTGCTCCCAGTGCAACGGAATGACGAGCCGTCAGTTCGGCGTCGGCCTGACTTCGCGCTTCTGATCGCGCGCCATGGCGGGCCTGGACCGCTGCTGCGCCACGCGCCAGTAAAGCCGCGCGCCAAGCATGAGCGCGACGATCAGGCCGAACAGGATGGGCTGCGAGAAATCATGCTTGCCCGCCTTCATCCACCAGTAATGCAGGATGCCGAGCGGCGCGATGAGGTAGATCGTGCGGTGCAGCCATTGCCAGCGCTTGCCGCCAAGCCGCCTGACCATGCCGTTGGTGCTGGTGACCGCCAGCGGAATCAGCAGCACGAAGGCGGCGAAGCCGACGGTAATGAAGGGCCGCTTGGCAACGTCCTTCAGCATTTCCGCGACGTCGAAGAAATGGTCGAACCACAGGAAGGTGGTGAAATGCAGGGCCGCGTAGAAAAAGACGAACAGGCCGAGCATGCGCCGCACCCGCACCACCCAGTTCCACGACGTCAGCCTGCGCAAAGGCGTGACGGCCAGGGTGATGCACAGGAAGTACAGGGTCCAGTCGCCGGTATTGCGCGTGATGAACTCGATGGGATTGGCGCCGAGCCGGTCGGTGAAGGCGAACAGCGCGAGGCGGCCAAACGGAATCAGCGCCGCGGCGAAGATCGCGGACTTGATGAGCGTGAGCTGCCTGGGCGTGGGATTGAACATGCCGGTGCGCCTCGCAACAGGTTCGTCAGAAATACTTCTTCAGGTCCATGCCGCTGTAGAGCGACGCCACCTCGCTGTAGCCATTGAACATCAGCGTCTTGCGCTTCTTGGCGAAAAAGCTGTCCTCGCCGATGCGGCGCTCGGAAGCCTGCGACCAGCGGGGATGGTCGACGTCGGGATTGACGTTGGAGTAAAAGCCGTATTCCTGCGGCGCGGCCAGGTTCCAGGCGGTCTTCGGCTGGTCCTTGGTGAAGCGGATCTTGACGATGGACTTGGCCGACTTGAAACCGTATTTCCACGGCAAGACCATGCGCACCGGGGCGCCGTTCTGGTTGGGCAACGTTTCGCCGTACATGCCGAAGGTCAGCAGCGCCAGCGGATGGTTGGCCTCGTCGAGGCGCAGGCCTTCGACATACGGCCATTCCAGCACGGGACTGCCGATGCCAGGCATCTGTTTCTTGTCGGCCAGGGAAATGAATTCCACGTACTTCGCGTTGCCGGTCGGCTCGACCTTGGAAATCAGGTTCGAAAACGAATAGCCGATCCAGGGAATGACCATCGACCAGCCTTCGACGCAGCGCAGGCGGTAGACGCGCTCTTCCAGGGGCGCGAGCTTCATCAGCGCATCGAGGTCGAGGGTCATGGGCTTCTTGACCTCGCCCTCGATGGCGATGGTCCAGGGACGCGGTTTCAGCGTGCCGGCGTTGTGCGCCGGGTCCGCCTTGTCGGTGCCGAATTCATAGAAATTGTTGTAGGTGGTCGCGTCCTTGATCGCCGTCGGCTTGTCCATCACGACGAAGGCCGGGTTAGGCTTGGCCGCGAGCTTGGGGCCGTTCTGGGCGAAGGCTTCGCGCATGAGCATCTCGGCGAGCGTGCCGCCGGCGATGCTGCCCAGGGCAAGCTGCTTGATGAAGCTGCGACGGGATTCGAAGACCTCGCGGGGCGTGATCTCGGAGGAAAATGGCAGGTCGATTCCGTTGGGGTTTCGCTTGATCAACATGACTGCTCCATGGTGGTTGGCGGTTGCCAGCCTTCGTCAAATTCGTCAGAAGGAATACTGGCAACCTTACACTATTTCGCAGAATCGGGACGCCCGGTTACAGAAGCGGCGTTAAAGTTGTCCGTAGGAGTGCAGACCCGACAGGAACATGTTGACGCCGAGGAAGGCGAAGGTCGTGATCAGCAGGCCGACCAGCGCCCACCAGGCCGCCATCTGTCCGCGCAGGCCCTTCATGAGTCGCATGTGGAGCCAGGCCGCATAGTTGAGCCAGACGATCAGCGCCCAGGTTTCCTTCGGGTCCCAAGACCAGTATCCGCCCCAGGCCTCGGCTGCCCAGAGCGCGCCGAGGATGGTGGCGATGGTGAAGAACGCGAAGCCGACGGCGATCGCCTTGTACATGACGTCGTCCAGCACTTCCAGCGACGGCAGGCGGTCGGCCAGGTAGCCCTTGGACTTGAGGAGGTAGGCGCTGGACACCATCGCGGCCAGCGAGAAGGTGCCGTAGCCGATGAAGTTGGCCGGCACGTGGATCTTCATCCACCAGCTCTGCAAGGCGGGCACCAGCGGCTGGATGTCGGAAGCCTCGCGGCTGATCGTGTACCACAGCAGGAAGCCGACGGCTGCGGAAATGACGACCAGCACGAAGGGGCCGAGCTGGCGCGTTTCGTAGCGTTGCTCGTAGTAAAGATAGAACAGCGCCGTGATCAGGCAGAACAGGACGAAGACTTCGTAGAGGTTGGAAATCGGAATGTGGCCGATGTCGGTGCCGACCAGGTAGGACTCATACCAGCGCACCAGCATGCCGGTGAAACCCATCACCACCGCCGACCAGCACAAGGTGCTGCCGACCGCGCCGCCGAAGCCGGAGCGCGTCACTAGGCCGCCCCAGTAGAACAGCGTGGACAGGAAGAACAGCGTGCTCATCCAGAGGATGGCCGACTGGCTGGACAATGCGTACTTGAGGAAGAATTTCTGGTTGGCGGCATCGAGCCCGCCGCCGTACATGCCGATGGCCGACAGGGCCAGCACCGCCAGCAAGGCCATCAGCCACCGCACCGGCTTCCATCGCCATCCGAGCACCGCGAAGGTCGGGGCTGACAGCACGAGAATGGCTTTCTCGTAATAATCCATGTAGGCGCCGAAGCGATTGAGGGCGAACAGGGCGCCGGCCAGCAGGGCGGCGGCGTAGAGCCAGTCGATCGCCGACAGGCGCCGGAAGAAACCGGGCGGTGGCGAGTACAAGGATTGCGGCGTTGTCTTGGCTTGCGATTGGGTGAGTTCCATACAGTCTCCGTGCGATGCCGGCGGCGGCCGGAAATGCGGGCCGCGCTTGTTCCGTCACCTATTTACGTCAGCTTATACCGATTGCGCCAGTTTGGCCTTCAGCGTGTCGAATTCGCGCTCGAAGTCGAGCGTCTTGCGCTGCGTGCTCATGGCCATGAGGGCGTGGGTCCGCCCATCGGGATCCGGGCGCAGCCAGATCCACAACCGGCGCTCGCGAATATACAGCATGGCGAACACGCCGAGCGTGAGCAGCAGGCAGCCGAGGTAGACGACGTTCTTGCCGGGCGAGCGGGTCACCTGCAGAACCGAGGCTTTGACTTCGTCGAAACCCTGCAGTTGCAGGTAGACCGGGGCGCCGTAGAAGAACGCGTCGGACATGGCATTCGCGGCAATCTGCAGGAAACGCCCATGCTTCTCGTCGGGCGTGACCGGCGGCAGCTTGTCGGCTTCGCGCGCCGCCTGCCACAGTTCCCAGAGCGCGCCGTTCAGGATTTTCATGAAGACCTCGGCCGCCTTTTCCTGCTCGGCGGCCGGCAGGCGCTCGAGGAAGTGCGACACGGCAAGATAGCCTGCATCCTTGTCGTTGCCGGCGAAGATGGCCAGTCCGCGGCTCGCCGATTCGCGCAGCTGGTCGCGCAGGCGCGGCGCATCCTCGCGGTCGCCGGCGATGGCATGCTGGGCATAGCGCTCGGCTGCCGCCGCGCGCAGCGCCGGATTGGCGATGGCGGCGCGCAGGCGCATCCATTCCTCGACGGAATCCTTGTCGTCGGCGGGAATGCGCAGGTAGCGGAACGGTTCCGCGGGCGTGTCGCGCATGCCGGTCAGGAAGACGTAGGTGCCGTCGACCATCATCGGCTGCATGTAGTTGTGATATTCCCGGGCCTGGCCGGTCTTGTCGCGCAGCTTGTACTGCACGCTCGGGCCGACGTTCTTCAGGTCCTTGCTGCTGGTGTTCTTGGTGGCCGAGCCGAGCTGCTTGTCGAGCCGCTCGTTGAAGCTCTTGCCGGTGTTCACGGCGCGCACGTCCTGGCCGTTCTGTGCCATGTTTTCCACGTTGAACGGCCGGAAGCCGGACCACTCGATGGTGTATTCGGTGCCCTGCCCCTTGCCGAACGGCGTGCTACCGCCGACCTCGCCGGACAGGGGGATGGTGTAGTTCTGCGGCCCGGACATCGGATAGCCCGTGACCTTGAGCTTGCTGCCGCCATCGTCGAAGCTCGACTGGTAGATCGCGATGCCCTTGTGGATGAGCGGCTCGTTGACCTTGATCGTTGCCGGGAAGCTCTTGCCGGTGTCGTTGTCGCGCACGATTACTTCGCTGGCGAACAGCTTAGGCATGCCGGTGGAGTAATGCTCGATGATGAATTTCTTGAGCTGGATGGTGAAGGGCAGGTCCTGCACCAGCACGCCGTCCTGCTGCTGGAGGATGGCGGTACTGCTCGATGCTCCTTCCGGAATGAAGGCATTGCCGCGGAAGCTCGGGTTGTTGACGCTGAGCCGGTGGTTGGGCGCAATGTCGGCGATGACGCCGCTGCCGTTGAAGGCCGACTTTCCGCCCAGCCAGCGCTGCAGGCGGATCGGCATGTCGGAATCGAGCAGGCCGCCGATGCAGATGATAACAATGGCGCTGTGGGCGAAGATGTAGCCCCACTTGTTCGCCGCGCCCTGCTTGGCGGTGATCAGGACTGCGCCGTCCTTGTCGACCACCTTGACCTTGTAGCCCGCGTCCGCGACACGGTCGGCAAGCGGCTGGACGCTCGCGGCGGGCATGCCGGGGGCGGACCATTCGGCCTTGTGGTGGAAATTGCGCAAGGATTGCTCGCGGACGTTCTCGCGCCAGCTCCGCATGTCCTTGATCATCTTCGGCGTGTTGCGCACGATGCACAATGAGGTGGACACCACGAGGAAGCCCATGATCAGCATGAACCACCAGGCGGAGTAGACGGCGTACAGGCCGAGCTTGTCGAATACCTCGAACCAGAAGGGTCCGAACTGGTTGACGTAGTTCGGCATCGGCTCGTTCTGCTTGAGGACGGTGCCGATGACCGACGCGACGGCGATCAGGCTGAGCAGGCTGATGGCGAAGCGCATCGACGAGACCAGTTCGACGGCGTCGGCCACCCAACGTCGTTCCGTTTTGATTTCAAGGCCGGCTGTACTCGTTTCCATCATTCTTGCTTACCTTCATCATGCCGGCGGCGGATTGCCGTGCCGGGCTTGCCATTTCTGCTTCACCACGCCGCAAAAAGAAAAGGGGGCGGCCAAAGCCACCCCCTCCATGTATTGTGCTACGCCTTGTTTTTAAAGGATTTTCCTGAATTACTTCAGGCCGGCGACGTAGTCTGCCACAGCTTGCATTTCGTCGTCGGAAAGCCGCTTGGAAATCGTGGTCATCTGGGCGCTGTTCTTGCGGCCGCCGGCACGGAAGGACGTCAACTGGGCGACGGTGTAGTCCTGATGCTGGCCGGCAAGACGTGGGAACTGGGCCGGAATGCCGTTGCCGCTGGCGCCATGGCAACCGGCGCAGGCCGGAACGTTCTTCTCGCCGATGCCGGCGCGATAGATCTTCTTGCCGAATTCGACGGTATCCTTGTTCTTCGCGGCGCCCTGCTTCGGCTCCTGCTTGTCGAGGTAGGCGGCGATGTTGCGGATGTCGTCGTCGTTGAGTGCCTTCGCAATCGCGGTCATGACCGGATTGTTGCGCTGGGGCGTCTTGAAATCGTGCAACTGCTTGGAAATGTAGGAGTCGAACTGGCCGGCAAGGCGGGGATTCTGGGCGATCGTGGAATTGCCTGCGGCGCCATGGCAAGCCACGCAGGCCGTGATGTTGCGCGACGCGTCGCCATTGGAATACAGGGCTTCGCCCTTGGCGGGGTCGGCCTTCGGTGCCGGCTTGGCATCGGAGGCATGGGCAACCTGAGTGGCCGAGGAGACGGCGAGGATCGCGACGAACATGGACTTCAACAACGGGACAAACGCACGGTTCATTCAAACACCCTGGGAATTGATTTTAAAATTCTGGCCGATTGCAATGGTCTAACGGCTTGAACGGAAAATTCGTGTCACGGTTTCCGGTCGCGCCGCGAGCGTCGCTGGCGCCTCTGCGCCGCAGCAAACCAATAACCCCTTATTGTACAATAGCTTTCAGGCATTTTCGCCTCTCCCTCGCTGCAATTTCTCCTTCTATGTCTCTACTTTGGCAAGCCCGCTTCTTCACGACCGTGAACCACCTACGCGATTTGCCAGCCTTGCAAGTCCCCGAAATCGCCTTCGCCGGACGCTCCAATGCCGGCAAGTCCACTGCCATCAACACCATCTGCAACCAGAAACGGCTGGCCTTCGCCTCGAAAACGCCGGGGCGGACGCAGCACATCAACTACTTCTCGCTCGGCGGCGCGCACGTCGCCCAGCACCGCAAGGATCCGACCATCGTCGACGAAATCCGCGCGATGCTGGTGGACCTCCCGGGATACGGCTATGCCGAAGTGCCGGGCGAGGCGAAGATCCACTGGAACCAGCTGCTGGGAAACTATGTCCAGAAACGCGAGCAGCTCGCGGCCCTCGTGCTGATCATGGATGCGCGCCGTCCGTTCACCGAACTCGACATCCAGATGCTCGAGTGGTTCGCGCCCACCGGCAAGCCGGTGCATTGCCTGCTGACCAAGGCGGACAAGCTCAACCGCAACGAGTCGACGAATGCCATGCGCCTGGCGCGCACCGTGCTGGAAAGCTACGTGGATGCCGAAGGCCAGCGCTTTCCGTTCACGGTGCAGCTGTTTTCCGCGCTCAAGCGCATCGGCATCGAGGAAGCCGACCGCAAGATAATCGAACTGCTCGGGCTGGAAGAAAACGATGCCGTGGAGGACCGGACCTGATGGCGACACGCATCGTCCGGACAAAAAAAACCCTGGAGAAAGGGGAAGATCTCCAGGGCAGTAACGCCTTATCGCTTATGCCACGATAGGCCCCGCTCAGGGAGGAGAAGCGGGAGGTGATGAACACCTGCTTCTCTGAGTCGGAGCTGGCATAAAAGTTCATGAATTTCCCGAGAATCTGACGACCTTCATCAACACTCTTTCACTCTATCAACGTCATGTCACGTCCCCTTCCCCCCCACTCCCACCACGCCGGCGGCCAGTTCCCCGGCGCACGCATGCGCCGCATGCGCCGCGATGCCTTTTCCCGCGCGATGATGCGCGAACACGTCATTACCGCTGCCGACCTGATATACCCGGTCTTCATCGTTGACGGCAAGAACCATCGCGAGCCGGTGGCGTCCATGCCCGGCGTCGAGCGTGTGTCGGTGGACCTGCTGATGCCGGTGGCGGAGGACTGCGTCACGCTGGGCATCCCGGTGCTGGCCCTGTTCCCGGTCATCAATCCCTCGCTGAAGACGCCCGACGGCATCGAAGCCATCAACCCGGACGGCCTGGTGCCGCGCGCCGTGCGCGAGCTCAAGCAGCGCTTCCCGGAGCTTGGCATCCTCACCGACGTGGCGCTTGATCCGTACACCAGCCACGGCCAGGACGGCGTGATGGATGACAGCGGCTACGTGCTCAACGACGAGACCAGCGAGATCCTCGTGCGTCAGGCGCTGGTGCAGTCGGATGCGGGCGTGGACATCGTCGCGCCCTCCGACATGATGGATGGCCGCATCGGCGCCATCCGTGCGGCGCTGGAGTCGCAGAAGCACATCCATACCCGCATCATGGCGTACTCCGCGAAATACGCCTCGGCCTTCTACGGCCCCTTCCGCGACGCGGTCGGCTCGGCCGCCAACCTCGGCAAGGGAAACAAGGCGCAGTACCAGATGGACCCGGCGAACAGCAACGAGGCCCTGCGCGAAGTGGCGCTGGACATCGCCGAGGGCGCCGACATGGTCATGGTCAAGCCCGGCATGCCCTACCTCGACATCGTGCGGCGGGTGAAGGATGAATTCCGGGTCCCCACCTTCGCCTACCAGGTGAGCGGCGAGTACGCCATGATCAAGGCCGCGGCGCAGAACGGCTGGCTCGACCACGACAAGACCATGATGGAAGCAATGCTCGCCTTCAAGCGCGCCGGCGCCGACGGCGTGCTGACCTACTTCGCCCGCGACATCGCGCGCCGACTGAAGGCCGGTTGAAGGAAAGTTGAAGTTCGGCTAATGCAAACAAGGCGGGCCGGGGGCGGTTTCCCTCGGCCAACCTGATGACACCCACTAAAATCGTCCGCCGCACGCTTCCTGGTTTGGGCTAAGATTGCCCCAAACGATGGCACAGTCTTGCCCATAATAACGCCGTCAAAGCGGAGACGACCATGCAGGAAAAAGTCATCACACTGGCCACGCCGGTGTTCTTCCTTCTCATCTTCATCGAGTTCTTCGTCGGCCTGGCGCGCCGCCGGAACAACTACCGCATCAACGACGCGATCAACAGCCTGAGCCTCGGCGTGCTGAGCCAGGTGGCGGGCGTTTTCCTGCGCGTGGTCCGCATCGGCATCTATGCCTGGCTGGTGCAGCACGTCGCAATCTTCAAGCTGCCGGCGAACAGCGTCTGGGTCTGGATCTCGGGCCTGCTGCTCTACGACCTGTGCTACTACTGGCTGCATCGCATGGGGCATGAAGTGAACGTGCTCTGGGCGGCGCACGTGGTGCACCACCAGAGCGAAGAGTACAACCTCACCACGGCGCTGCGCCAGACCAGCAGCGGCGCCATCCTCGGCTGGATTTTCTACGTGCCGATGGCGGTGCTCGGCTACCCGGTCGAAGTGTTCGCCGCGGTCGCGCTGATCGACCTGCTGTACCAGTTCTGGGTGCACACCGAGCAGGTCGGCAAGCTCGGCTGGCTGGACCGGGTGCTCGTGACGCCGTCCAACCATCGCGTGCACCACGCGGTGAACGATGTCTACCTCGACAAGAATTACGGCGGCATCCTCATCCTGTGGGACCGACTCTTCAGCACCTTCATCGAGGAAAGCGACCATGAGCCGGTGGTGTACGGCACGCGCAGCCCGCTGCGGAGCTGGAACCCGGTCTGGGCCAACCTCGAGGTGTACAAGGGGATGTGCCAGGATAGCTGGCGCGCGGCGCGCTGGCCCGACAAGCTTCGGGTCTGGATTGCCCGCCCCGGCTGGCATCCGGCCGACGTGGCGGCGAAATGGCCGGCGAAAGCCTTCGACATCACGCATGAACGCTACGACCCGAAGCTGTCGCGCGCGGAACAACTCTATAGCCTCGCGCAGTTCACCCTGATGCTACTGGTGACCACGCATTTCCTGTCGGCGGTGCTGCGCCTTCCCCTGCCCCAGCAGCTCGCCTATGCCGGCTGGATCGGCGGCGGGTTATGGATCATCGGCGGCCTGCTGGAGCGCCGGCCCGTGTATCTGGGCCTGGAGGTCTTGCGCCTGGCGGGAACGGCTGTCGGCGTGGCCGTGGCCGGCGCATGGTTCGGCGGCGTGGCCCTGCCCCTGGCGGCGCAGGTTATGATCGCGGTGTTTGCCGCGGGCTCGGTGCTGGGACTGTGGCTTGCCTACAGACCTTCCTCTGCCGCGCATGGATATCTATCAGCTCAGTAACGGACAATTCTCCCTGCTTCCCGCCGCGCCGGCGTCGCTTCCCGCCGAGGGTTTCCTCTGGCTGGACGTGACGCACGACGAAATCGCCGCCGATCCCGCCGCCTGGCGGCAGGCGGTCGAGAGCATCACCGGCACGCATGTCTACGATCCGCACCTGAGGGATGCGGTCAACCTCGCGCATCCAACCTATTTCGATTCAACGCAAGACTACGCGATGGTGGTGTTCCGCAAGCTCGCGCTCGACGGCGCCGACCAGACGCCCGAGCCCCGGCAGACCAATCGCCGCATCCCCGCCGCCCTGACCAAGCTCGCCACCCGGCCGGTCACCTTCATGATCATGGACCGCGCCCTGGTCACGGTACGGGCGGCGCAAAGCCGCACGGTGGAAACGCTGCAGGCGAAACTGCGCGAGTCGCGCGCGAGGCAACCCGGCTCGCCCGAGGAACTGATGCTGCGCCTGCTGAACGCGATGGTCGACCAGTACCTCGACCTGCGGCATCCGCTCACGGCGCAGATCGACCGCTGGCAGCGAGCGCTGCTCAGCCCGCAACATCCCTTCAACGACTGGAACGCGCTGCTCGACGCGCGCATCGAGTTGCGCAAGCTTGACCAGCTTTGCGAAGGCCAGCACGATGCGATGCAGGAATTCCGCGACCATGTGGTCGATACCATCGACCCTGCGAACCCGGCGATCAACAAGGACTTGCTGCTGGTGCGCGTGAATGACGTGATGGAGCACGTCTCGCGGGTGCTGCATCATGCCCAGCGGCTGGAAGCGACGCTGGAGTCGGCGGTGCAGATTCACTTTTCGGCGATGGCCCACCGCACCAGCGAAATCATGCGCACGCTGACCGTGATCACCGCGCTGTTCATGCCGCTCACCCTGATCACCGGCATCTTCGGCATGAACTTCAACGACATGCCGCTCCTGAAGAGCAAGGATGGCTTCTGGATCACGATGGGCGTGATGGCGGTCATCGTGGCGGCGCTGCTGTTCTTCTTCCGGCGGAAGAAGTATCTCGACGACCAGCCCTGAAAATGCAACGCCCCGCTCGAGGCGGGGCGTGGATGCCAGACGCAAGCCGTGGGGCAAGCGGCGGAGCAGGCCTTTACTTGTTCGGTTGCGGCGTGATTCGAAGGTAAGGACGCGGCGCGCTGTAGCCCTTCGGATACTTCTGCTTGATCACGTCTTCATCCTGGATGCTCAGTGGGATGATGACGTCGTCGCCGTCGCGCCAGTTGCCGGGCGTTGCCACGGTGTAGCCGTCGGTAAGCTGCAGGGCGTCGATCACGCGCAGGACTTCGTCGAAATTGCGGCCGGTGCTCATCGGGTAGGTGATCATGAGCCTGACCTTCTTCTTCGGGTCGATCACGAACAGCGAGCGCACCGTCATGGTCTCGGACTGGTTCGGGTGGATCATGTCGAACAGTTCCGCGACCTTGCGGTCGTGGTCGGCGATGATCGGGAAGCCGACAACCGTGCCCTGGGTTTCCTCGATGTCCTTGATCCAGGAAGTGTGCTTGTCGGCCGGGTCGACGGACAGGGCGATCGCCTTGACGTTGCGCTTGTCGAATTCCGGCTTGAGCTTGGCGGTCAGGCCGAGCTCCGTGGTGCAGACCGGCGTGAAGTCGGCCGGGTGGGAAAACAAGACGACCCACGAATCGCCAGCCCATTCGTGGAAGCGGATCTTGCCAATGGAGGAATCTTGTTCGAAGTCGGGTGCCGTGTCGCCTAGCCGCAGAGTCATGTTGTCCTCTCGATGGGTAATGATCGTTGTGAGAACGCTAATATAGCGCCGTCGCGCACCGGCCTCAAGGAAGTTGACGTTACTTTCTTATGCCTCACAGGCATATCGCGCGGGCAACCCAGTGTCAGCCTTTCCCTGCGGCATCGAGCGACCTCGTGAACTTGTCCGCGTTCTGGTAGCCGATGACGCGGCCACCCTGGATTTCCTTACCTTGCCTGTCGAAGAAAATGATGCCTGGCGGACCGAAGAGCTTGAAGCGGCGCAGCAACGCCTTGTCGTCTTCGTTGTTCGCCGTCACGTCCGCCTGCAGCAAGACCATGCCTGCCAACTGGCCTTGGACGCGCGGATCGCTGAACGTCAGCTTTTCCATTTCCTTGCAGGAAACACACCAGTCGGCGTAGAAGTCCAGCATCGCGGTCTTGCCATTGGTGCTGGCCAGCGCGGCATCGAGTTCCGCGACGGACTTGATGCGCTTGAACTGGACGTGCGCTCCGGCTTTTGCGCCCGTCAAGTGCGCGAGCGGCGCAAGGGCATCCCGCCCGCCCGTGGCGGCGCCCACGAGCTGCACCGCGCCCAGCAGGACGAACACCACGCCGAACGCCTTGGCGACCCATTTCCAGCGGCGGGCGAACAGCAGGTAGGCACCATAGCCGATGCCGAGCGCTGCCCAGCCGACCATCGCGATCCAGGCTGGCAGGACCGGCATGACGATCCAGATGGCGAGCCCGAGCATCAGGACGCCGAAGAAATACTTCACCGATTCCATCCAGGCGCCGGCGCGCGGCAGCAGCGTTCCGGCGGACACGCCGATGAGCATCAGCGGCACGCTCATCCCGATGGCCATCGCGAACAGGGCGCTGCCGCCGATGATGACATCCCGCGTCTGGCTGATGTAGAGCAACGCGCCGGCGAGCGGCGCGGCCACGCAGGGGCCGACGATCAGGGCGGAGATGGCTCCCATCGCGAAGACGCCGGCCATCTTTCCGGCAGCCTGGCGGTCGGACGCGCTCACGAGTTTCTGTTGCAGGGCCGCCGGCACCTGCAACTGGTAAACGCCAAACATCGACAGGGACAAGCCTGCCATCAGCAAGGCGAACGCGCCGAGCATCCAGGGGTTCTGCAGGGCCGCGGACAGGCCTTCTCCCACGAATCCGGCCGCGATGCCCAGCGCCGTGTAGACCAGGGCCATGCCCAGGGAATACGCGACGGACAGCGCGAATCCGCGCCCCCTGCGTACCTGCGTTCCCTCGCCCAGGATGATGGACGAGAGAATGGGCATCATCGGCAGCACGCAGGGCGTGAAGGACAGGCCGATGCCAAGCAGGAGGAACAACGGCAGGATGGCGGACAGCTTGCCGCTCTTGAGGGAAGCTTCGATCCGGCCCATGTCGGATTCATCCTGGATGGCGGCTTGCCGCGTGCCGCCCGTTGCCTGGGAAGCGGGCGTGTCGATGGCGGGCGAGTTGACGGATGAGTTGGCGGCGCCGGAAAGCGACATCCCGCCATTACCGGCGGCGGATCCCGACTTCAGCTGGGAAAGCAGGCCGGCGCCTCCGGTGGGCGACAGGGATGCGGTCGATTCCATCGGCGGATAGCACAAGCCTTGGTCGGCGCAGCCTTGCCCGGTCACGCGCAAGGTGAAATTGCCGCTGGCGTCGACCGGCACGGTGATGGTGACGGCCTTGCGATAGGTCTCTACGTTCTTCTGGAAAGTCTCGTCGTATTTCACCTTTCCGGGAGGAATGACCGGTTCGCCGACGGTTGCGCCGTCAGCCTTGACGGCGAAGCGCTCGCGGTACATGTAGTAGCCGTCGGCGATGGTGTAGGTGACCTCGGCGGTTTTCTGGTCCAGCATGCGCGCCGAAAACTTGAATGCCTTTTCAGGATCGAGAAAATCTTCTTCGGCGTGCGCGACGGCAGCGGCCAGCAGCAGCATCGCCACCTGGAGCAGGCGGACGAGCCGGGACGAAAAGGTGGACTTAAACATGGCTTTCCTTTGCGGTTTCCTGAACTACCCATCCAAGATAGGCAGGCAAACCGGCGGTGACTGGCATGGCGATCAGTTCGGGAACCTCGTAGGGATGCAGGGCCTGGATCGCGGCTTGCAATTCGTCGTAGCGCGCGGCGCTGGTCTTGATGAGCAGCGGGATCTCGGTTGCTTCCTCGAGCTCGCCATCCCAGCGGTACAGCGAATGAACGGCAGGCAAGATGTTGACACAAGCGGCGAGCTTTTGCTCCACGAGATGGCGGGCAATGCGCTGGGCCGTGGCCTGGTCGGGAACATTGGTGACGACCGCGAGGATCTGGTGTTCCATGGGGGATCCGGGTGGAAGATGGCGATGCGTTTACTTTAGCAAACGGCGGCGCGTCAGGAGCGTGGCGGCATAGAATCCGGCGACGCAATAGACGGCAAGAATGGCAAGATCGCGCGCCGGATGCGCCGGAACGCCGCCCAGGATGAGGGGCCGCACCAGCTGGATGGCGGCATTCAGCGGCAGCACCGAGGCAATCGCCTGCAGCCAGCCGGGAAGCTGCGCCGTCGGGTAATAGACGCCGGAAAGAAAGGTCATCGGCGTCAGGACCAGCGTGAAGTAGTAGGTGAAGAAATCGTAGCCGCGGGCGATCGCATTCACGATCAGCCCCAGGGAGGCGAACGTCATGCCGATGAAGAACAAGATGGGCGGCAACAGAAGGATGGCTGGATGCAGTCCGATGCCGAGCATGAAAATCACCAGCAGGATGGCGACGCCGGAAAACAGCGACTTGGTGGCGGCCCACAGCATTTCCGCCAGAACCACGTCGTCGAGGTCGAGTGGCGCGTTCAGCAGCGCTTCCCAGGTCCGCTGCACGTGCATGCGGGAAAAGGCCGAGTACAGCGTCTCGAACGACGCGGCCATCATGACGGACATGCAGATCGAGCCGGATGCCAGGAATTGGATGTAGGGAATGCCATCGATCTGGCGCAGCAGGCTGCCGAGGCCATACCCGAAGGCCACCAGGGTGATCAGCGGTTCGGCGATGTTGCCCAGGACGCTGGCGACGGCCAGTTTTTTCCATACGAGAAAGTTGCGTCGCCAGATCGGAAAGAAACGCCGGGAAAACCGCGGTGGGGTCGAATCGAAGGCAGCCATGTCAGTCTCGCATTTCCCGGCCGGTGAGCTTGAGGAAAAGATCCTCCAGGTTCGCCGGACGATGCAGGTAACGCACTTCGCGCGCCTGGTGCAGGCTGTCGAGCAGCGGCTTGGCATCGTTGGTGTACGCGAACACGGTCTCGCCGCTGATCTCCAGGCGGGCCGCGAGACGCCGGCCGCTGCCCTCCGCCCAGGCCATGGCATTGTCGCCATACACTTCCACGACCTCGGACTCGATGTGCCTGGCGATCAGGTCGCGCGGCGATCCTTCGGCGATCATCTTGCCGTGGTCGATGACCGCGAGGCGGTCGCACAGGCGTTCAGCCTCATCCATGAAGTGGGTGGTCAGCACGATCGTCTTGCCGGCGTTGAGCAGGCTTTTCAACCGGTCCCAGATCATGTGTCTCGCTTGGGGATCGAGGCCGGTGGTCGGCTCATCCATGAAGATCAGGTCGGGGTCGTTGACGAGCGCGCGCGCCAGCGTCAGGCGGCGCTTCATGCCACCCGACAGCTCACCGATCGGCGAATCGCCTTTTGCGGAGAGGTTTGCGAAGTCGAGCAGCATCGGGATGCGATCGCGGATCGCCTGCTCGCTCATGCCGAAATAGCGGCCGAACACGAGCAGGTTTTCCGTCACGGTAAAGTCGGGATCCAGGTTGTCCGCCTGCGGAACCACGCCAACCCGCATGCGGGCACGGCGGGCCTCTTTCGGAATGGGATGTCCAACCAACACGATGTCGCCGCCGTCCGGCGTGGTCAATCCCAGGCAAAGCCGTAAGGTCGTCGTCTTGCCTGCCCCGTTGGGACCGAGCAGGCCGTAGCATTCGCCCGCACGCAAGGTGAAGCTGATGCCGTCGACCACGGTTGCCCGCGCTTCGCCGGTCCCGTAGGTCTTCTGCAGATTCCGCACGGATAGAATGCCAGGTTCTTTCATGCCTGATTCATGCCTGCCTTTTATGCTTGCCTTATGGCTGTTGACGCTGAAGGAGAGCGTGCGCCCGAGTCGATCATGCTTCCATCTTGCCACAATCGACGGGATCGGGGATTGAGCTCGCTTTTCCGCTCGAATCTTGTTCGGGGATCTCATGCGGGCCGACTTGTTAAGTCGAAAAAAAAGCCAGGCAATTGCCTGGCTCGGGATGACGCTTTCTTGCTTATTCTGCGGTTGCGACTTCTGCTTCGTTGCTGATTTCCGGACGGTCAACCAGCTCGACGAATGCCATCGGCGCGTTGTCGCCCTGACGGAAACCCATCTTCAGGATACGCAGGTAGCCGCCATTGCGAGCGGCATAACGTGGACCCAGCTCGCCGAACAGCTTGGTGACGATTTCACGGTCACGCAGACGGCTGAATGCGAGGCGCTTGTTGGCGACGGTGTCGCTCTTGCCCAGCGTGATCATCGGTTCGACCATGCGACGCAGTTCCTTTGCTTTCGGCAGGGTGGTCTTGATGGCTTCATGACGCAGCAGGGAAACGGTCATGTTGCGCAGCATGGCGAGACGGTGGGAGGATGTACGGTTCAGCTTACGGAGGCCGTGACGATGACGCATGATGATTCCTTTCAGTTTGAGTTTGGATCCAGCTCTTCTATCGATCAGTTCAACTGAGCGCGGGCCGGTAAGGTATGTTGATAAAACGAACAACGATAGTGAAACAGCGACGGCAGCGGACTTGCTGCCGCGCAGAAGGCCGTGATTTTACACGAACTTCAGCTCCGAGCTTGGTGTTCATCCCGAAACCGGCCTGACGGTCGCTTCGGGATGAAAAGAAGCCAGGAAATTACTTCTCGAGACCGGCGGGCGGCCAGTTTTCCAGCTTCATGCCAAGCGTCAAGCCACGCGACGCAAGCACTTCCTTGATTTCGTTAAGCGACTTGCGGCCGAGATTCGGCGTCTTGAGCAGCTCGTTCTCGCTGCGCTGGATCAGGTCGCCAATGTAGTAGATGTTTTCCGCTTTGAGGCAGTTGGCCGAGCGGACGGTGAGTTCGAGGTCGTCCACCGGGCGCAGAAGGATCGGATCGACTGCCGGCGCGCGAGACGGTGCCTCGGCTGCCGCTTCGGTCCCCTCCAGCGCTGCAAACACGTTCAACTGGTCGACCAGCACGCGCGCCGATTGACGGATTGCCTCTTCCGGGGAGATCACGCCGTTCGTCTCGATGTTCATGACCAGCTTGTCCAGGTCGGTACGCTGCTCGACGCGGGCGGATTCGACGGCATAGGAAACCCGGCGAACCGGCGAGAACGACGCATCGAGAATGATGCGTCCGATGGTCTTGTTGGCGTCTTCGGACAGGCGGCGCACGTTACCGGGAACGTAACCACGGCCCTTTTCCACCTTGATCTGCATGTCCAGCTTGCCGCCAGCGGTAAGATGGGCAATCACGTGTTCCGGGTTGATCAATTCCACGTCATGGGGCAGATCGATGTCGGATGCGCTAACGGCGCCTTCACCTTCCTTCTTCAGGGTCAGCGTCACTTCGTCACGGTTGTGCAGCTTGAACACCACGCCTTTGAGGTTCAGGAGGATGTCGACCACGTCTTCCTGAACACCGTCCAGGGAGGAGTACTCGTGCACGACACCGGCAATGGTGACTTCGGTGGGCGCGTAGCCAACCATCGAAGAAAGCAGCACGCGGCGAAGCGCGTTGCCGAGCGTATGGCCGTAACCACGCTCGAACGGCTCCATGACCACTTTGGCATGTCCTGCGCCAAGTGCTTCGACTTCGATGATACGGGGCTTCAACAGGCTGTTTTGCATTTAATGTCCTTTTCAATACCCTCGGCTCGTTACACCGATAAGGCTGATGGCATTACGAAAAAACCCGCATCAGTGATGCGGGCGGGGGAACGGGAAGATTAGCGGGAATACAATTCGACGATCAACGATTCGTTGACGTCGTTGGCGATTTCGGTGCGATCCGGCAGCGCCTTGAAGGTGCCTTCCATCTTCTTCGCATCGACAGCAACCCACGACGGCATGCCGCCTTGTTCAGCCAGCGACAGCGCCTCGACGATGCGCGCCTGTTTCTTTGCCTTCTCGCGCACTGCAACGACGTCACCCGGCTTGACCTGATAGGAAGCGATGTTGACGACCTGACCGTTCACGGTCAGTGCTTTGTGGCTGACGAGTTGGCGAGCTTCTGCGCGGGTGGAACCGAAACCCATGCGATATGCCACGTTGTCGAGACGGCTCTCAAGCAGCTTCAGCAGGTTTTCGCCGGTGTTGCCCTTGCGGCGATCTGCTTCAGCGAAATAGCGGCGGAACTGACGCTCCAGGATACCGTACATGCGCTTGACCTTTTGCTTCTCACGGAGCTGGTTGCCGTAGTCGGAGGTACGGGCACCGGAGGTACGGCCATGTTGGCCAGGCTTGGAATCGAGCTTGCACTTGGAGTCGAGCGAACGGCGTGCGCTCTTCAGGAACAGGTCGGTGCCTTCACGGCGGGAAAGCTTTGCTTTGGGTCCGATATAACGTGCCACGGAAATTTCCTTTACTTGATGACGCCTCAACCAAACTAATGAAAGTTTGTAGGCGCTAGTCTGACCCGTTTGGCCAGACAGTGGGCTTAAGAACAAAACCCGCCAAGGTCATTGGCGGGTAGCTTGCTACGAGAAACGACCGCGCGCGATTAGATGCGGCGACGCTTCGGGGGACGGCAACCGTTGTGCGGAACGGGTGTTACGTCCTGGATCAGGGTGATCTTGATACCAAGGTTGTTCAGCGCACGAACGGCAGACTCACGGCCAGGGCCGGGGCCCTTGATCCGTACTTCCAGATTCTTGACGCCGCACTCTTGAGCGACACGACCAGCGGATTCCGCAGCGACCTGCGCAGCGAACGGGGTCGACTTACGGGAACCCTTGAAGCCGGCACCACCGGAAGTTGCCCAGGACAGGGCGTTACCTTGACGGTCAGTAATCGTGATGATGGTGTTGTTGAAGGAGGCATGGATATGCGCGATGCCTTCAGCAACGTTCTTTTTGACTTTCTTGCGCACGCGAGCTGCTGCGGCGTTGTTCGGGGCTTTTGCCATGATTTATCCTTGGATGCGACTACAGTTCTAATGCACTGAATTACTTCTTCAGCGAGGCTGCTGCCTTGCGCGGCCCCTTGCGCGTACGTGCATTGGTGCGGGTACGCTGTCCACGGACGGGCAAACCTTTACGGTGACGCAGTCCACGGTAAGAACCGAGGTCCATCAGACGCTTGATGCTCATCGAAACTTCACGACGCAGGTCACCCTCAACGACAAACTTGCCGATAGCGTCGCGCAGTTTTTCCAGTTCGTTATCGTCCAGATCCTTGACTTTCTTGGTGGTCGAAACCCCAGTCTGGTCGCAAATCTGCTGTGCGCGTGGACGGCCGATACCATAGATGGCAGTCAAGCCAATCACGGTGTGCTGGTGGTTGGGGATGTTGACCCCTGCAATACGTGCCATTCGTTATTCCTCGATCAATAACGTTAATTAACCTTGGCGCTGTTTATGACGCGGCTCGGTGCAGATGACACGAACGACGCCTTTGCGCTTGATGATCTTACAGTTGCGGCAGATCCGCTTTACTGATGCGAGCACTTTCATTTTTGCCCTCTTTCTAACAGTTCTAGTTACTTTACTTTGTACGGAACACGATGCGTGCCCGGCTCAAATCATAGGGTGTCAATTCCACCGTCACCTTATCGCCAGGCAAGATACGGATATAGTTCATTCGCATCTTGCCGGAAATATGCCCGAGGACTACATGCCCGTTTTCCAACTTGACCCGAAAGGTCGCATTCGGAAGATTCTCGAGAATCTCACCCTGCATCTGGATTACGTCGTCTTTTGCCATGCGGTCTCTATCTTCTTTCCTACCCGGGATTTCCTGGTCAGCGACCGGGAACACCACCTTTGAAGTTGGCTTTGCGTAGCAGCGATTCGTACTGCTGCGACATCACATAGTTTTGTACTTGTGCCATGAAGTCCATCGTCACAACCACGATGATCAGCAGCGAGGTCCCACCAAAATAGAACGGGACTTTCCACTTGGCGATCAGGAACTCGGGCAGCAAACATACCAGAGTGATATAGACCGCTCCAGCCAAGGTCAGTCGCATCAATATCTTGTCGATATACCGCGCGGTCTGGTCACCTGGTCGAATACCTGGGACGAACGCACCGCTTTTCTTCAGATTGTCAGCCGTCTCTTTGCTGTTGAACACCAGTGCAGTGTAGAAAAAGCAGAAGAACACGATGGCAATCGCATAGAGCAGCGCATGAATCGGCTCGCCGGGCGCCAACGATGCAGCAAGATCCTTCAAGAAGCGTACGAACCCGTTGCTGGTATCACCCGAGGTGAACCAACTGGTGATCGTTGCCGGGAACAGAATGATCGACGATGCAAAAATCGGCGGAATCACGCCTGCCATGTTCAGCTTCAGCGGCAGATGACTACTTTGGCCACCGTAGATCTTGTTACCGACCTGACGCTTTGCATAGTTGACCAGGATCTTCCTTTGGCCGCGTTCGATGAACACGACGAGGAAGGTCACCGCAGCAACGATCAGACAAATCAGAATCGCGGCAATTGGTCCCATCGACCCCGTCCTCACCAGCTCGAACAAGCCGCCGATTGCATTCGGCAGACCCGCTGCGATACCTGCAAAGATGATGATCGAGATACCGTTGCCAAGACCACGCTCGGTGATCTGTTCACCAAGCCACATCAGGAACATCGTGCCGGTCACCAGCGTTACCACCGTCGTAAAACGGAACGCGAGACCAGGATCAATCACCAATCCAGCCTGAGACTCCAGTGCGACACCAATACCTAGCGCCTGAAAAACAGCAAGTGCCAGCGTACCGTAACGTGTGTACTGCGTGATCTTGCGGCGTCCAGCTTCGCCTTCCTTCTTCAGCGCCTCCAATTGCGGAGACACGATGGACAGCAACTGCATGATGATCGATGCCGAGATATACGGCATGATCCCCAACGCAAATATCGTGAACCTAGACAGCGCACCACCGGAGAACATATTGAACATTCCCAGGATGCCGCCCTGATTTTGCTTGAAGAGCTGTGACAGCTGGTTAGGATCAATACCGGGAACAGGAATATGCGCTCCTATCCGGTACACCACCAATGCAGCAAGCAGAAACCACAAACGGCCCCATGGAAAGCCACTTGCTGCACCCTTAGCGAGTTGCGGAGTTGTCGCCAATTATTGCTCCGTACTAATCGATTGCTTAAGCAATCGTACCGCCGGCTGCTTCGATAGCGGCCTTCGCACCCTTTGTTGCGACCACGCCCTTGACGGAAATCTTCTTAGTGATTTCACCGGACTTGATAACGCGAACAAACCGTGCCAATTCCGGAACGAGTCCGGCTTGTTTCAATGCCAGCAGGTCAACTTCCGCCACGGGCAACTTGTCCAAGTCAGCGAGACGAACTTCTGCCTTGAAAGGCGTTGCCAGCGACTTGAAGCCACGCTTCGGCAAGCGGCGTTGCAAAGGCATTTGACCGCCTTCGAAGCCGACCTTGTGGAAACCGCCGGAACGGGATTTTTGACCTTTGTGTCCACGGCCGGCGGTCTTGCCCAAGCCTGAACCGATGCCACGGCCGACGCGGCGTTTCGCATGCTTTGCGCCGTCAGCCGGTTGAATAGTGTTCAATTCCATGATTTTCTCCGCTCGTAAAGCAAGGCTTTACGAAACCACCTTCACGAGATAGGAAACTTTATTGATCATGCCGCGCACTGCCGGCGTGTCCTGCAGTTCCGACACCGAATTCGTACGGCGCAGTCCGAGACCACGTACGGTTGCACGGTGATCCTGACGGGTACCAATCAGGCCCTTGACCAGCTTGACTTTAATCGTGTTTGCCATGTCTTCACCTTAGCCCAGGATTTCTTCGACCGATTTGCCGCGCTTGGCTGCAATTTCGGACGGCGTGTTCATGTTGGCCAGACCGTTCAGGGTCGCACGAACCATGTTGTAAGGATTGGTGGATCCGTTGGATTTCGCGACGACGTTCGTGATGCCCATTACTTCGAAGATAGCACGCATCGGACCGCCGGCGATCACGCCAGTACCATCCTTTGCAGGCGAAATCATGACGGAAGACGCACCGTGCTTACCCGTGACAGTATGCTGAAGCGTACCGTTGCGCAGGGTTACCTTGATCATCTTCCGACGGGCTTCTTCCATCGCCTTTTGTACGGCCACCGGCACTTCTTTCGACTTACCCTTGCCCATACCGATACGGCCATCGCCGTCACCAACGACCACCAACGCGGCGAAACCCATGATGCGGCCACCCTTGACCACTTTGGTCACGCGGTTGACTGCGATCATCTTTTCGCGCATGCCGTCGTCGCGCTCTTCGCCCTGGGGCGCCTTTGCTTGCATTTTTGCCATGACGATTATTCCTTAGAACTTCAAGCCAGCTTCGCGGGCTGCTTCTGCAACGGCTTTCACGCGACCGTGATAGCGGAAGCCGGAGCGATCAAATGCAACCTCGGTGATGCCAGCTTGCAGCGCTTTTTCTGCAACGCGCTTTCCAACCAAGGCTGCAGCTGCAGCGTTTCCGCCTTTGCCCGACTGGCCAGCGAGCTGCTGCCGAACTTCTGCTTCGACTGTCGACGCAGATGCGAGCACTTTGGCGTCTGGGCCAATAATGTTCGCGTAGATGTGCATGTTCGTACGATGCACAGCGAGTCGGTTGACTTTGAGCTCTGCAATCTTGAGCCGGGTCTGCCTTGCGCGACGCAGACGCGATTGTTTCTTGTCCATCATCGACCCCTTTACTTCTTCTTGGTTTCTTTGAGCGTAACCACTTCGTCCACATAGCGGACGCCCTTGCCTTTATACGGCTCGGGGCTGCGGTACGCACGAACTTCAGCGGCGGTCTGACCGACTTTTTGCTTGTCGACACCCTTGATGAGGATCTCGGTTTGCGTCGGAGTCTCGCACTTCACGCCAGCCGGCATCTGGTGAACGACCGGATGGGAGAAGCCGAGGGACAGGTTCAGCTTGTCGCCTTGCGCTTGTGCACGGAAGCCCACTCCTACCAGGGACAACTTCTTCTCAAAACCTTTGGTCACGCCAAAGACCATGTTATTCACCAGTGCACGCAACGTTCCGGACATGGCGTTCGCCTCACGGGACTCGTTTGCAGGGGTGAACAACAGAGTGTTATTTTCATTTACGACATTTACCAAGCCGTTGAGCGGCATGGAGAGGGCGCCAAGCGGGCCCTTGACAGAAATTCTGTCCGCAGCAATCGTGACTTCGACACCGGCCGGAAGTGCGATTGGCATTTTACCTACACGAGACATCTTGCACTCCTTAGGCCACGTAGCAAATCACTTCGCCACCGACACCGGTAGCGCGCGCTTTGCGATCAGTCATTACGCCCTTGGGAGTGGACACGATAGCCACGCCAAGACCGTTCATTACCTGGGGAATGTCATTTTTCCCCTTGTAGATACGAAGACCAGGACGAGACACGCGCTCAAGGCGCTCGATGACCGGACGACCAGCGTAATACTTCAAACCGATCTTCAACTCAGCCTTACCCTCAGCTTCTGCCACGGCAAAATCTTCGATATAGCCTTCGTCTTTCAGCACCGTTGCAATCGCGACCTTCACTTTGGAAGACGGCATTGCCACCGTGGTTTTCTGGACGACTTGGGCGTTACGGATACGGGTCAGCATATCGGCGATAGGATCGCTCATACTCATTGCTTGTTCTCCTATTACCAGCTTGCTTTAGTGATTCCCGGGATTTCACCACGCATGGCGATTTCACGGATCTTGGTACGTGCCAGACCAAACTTACGGAACGTCCCACGCGGGCGACCAGTCAGTTTGCAGCGATTGCGCTGGCGAGTCGGGTTCGCATTACGCGGCAACGCCTGCAACTTCAGGCGCGCTTCGTAGCGCTCTTCTTCCGACTTGGTTTGGTCATCAATGATGGCCTTCAACTCAGCGCGCTTGCCTGCAAACTTTTTAACCAAGTCTGCGCGCTTTTGTTCACGGTTAATCAGTGCCAGTTTTGCCATGGCATCCTCAATTTCTGAACGGGAATTTAAATGCGGCGAGGAGTGCCTTCGCCTCTTCGTCGGTCTTTGCGGTCGTGGTAATGCTGATGTTCATGCCACGGAGCGCATCGATCTTGTCGTACTCGATCTCGGGGAAGATGATCTGCTCTTTGACACCGATGTTGTAATTGCCACGGCCATCGAACGAACGGCCGTTGACACCACGGAAATCGCGAACACGGGGCAGCGCCACAGTGATAAGACGGTCAAGGAACTCGTACATCCGGGGACCGCGCAGGGTAACCATGCAGCCGATCGGATAGCCTTCGCGGATCTTGAATCCAGCGATTGCCTTCCGGGCTTTCGTTACCACGGGCTTCTGGCCAGCGATTTTTGTCAAGTCACCGACCGCATGCTCGATGATCTTCTTGTCCGCGACCGCTTCGGAAAGACCCATATTAAGGGTGATCTTCTCGAGTCGAGGGACTTCCATTACCGACTTGTAGCCAAACTTCTTGACCAAGTCAGCAACGACTTTTTCTTTATAGAATTCTTGGAGACGGGCTACCATGTCTTACACCTTAACGACTTCGCCATTAGATTTGTAGACGCGGACTTTCTTTCCGTCCACTACCTTGATCGCCGCGCGGTCTGCCTTGCCGGTCGCCGCATTGAACAGGGCGACGTTCGAAACATGGATCGGCATTGCCTTGTCCACGATTCCGCCCGTTGCGCCGGTCATCGGGTTCGGTCGCACTGCCTTCTTAGCGACCGCGACACCTTCAACGACGACGTGCTCTGCGTCAACGCGCTGCTGGACAACGCCGCGCTTGCCCTTGTCTTTTCCAGTCAAGACGATAACTTCGTCATTCTTAAGAATCTTGTTCATGACGACACTCCTTACAGGACCTCTGGCGCCAGCGACACGATCTTCATGAAGCGCTCAGTGCGCAGCTCACGTGTAACTGGGCCAAAAATACGGGTTCCAATGGGCTCAAGCTTGTTGTTAAGCAAGACGGCAGCGTTGCTATCAAACTTGACAAGCGAACCATCCTGGCGACGAACACCTTTTGCAGTGCGGACAACCACAGCGTTGTAAATTTCGCCTTTTTTCACACGGCCGCGGGGAGCCGCGTCCTTGACGGTGACTTTGATGACGTCGCCAATTGTCGCGTAACGACGCTTGGAACCACCTAGCACCTTGATGCACAGAACTTCGCGCGCACCAGTATTGTCGGCTACCTCGAGCCGGCTTTCAGTTTGAATCATAGTATTTTCTTTCCCAACTTAATCCGCTTGTCCGCCCAATGCGGCCGCGCGGTCAGTCTTGGTCCTGTCAGCTGACTTTGGCGAAGCCACGCCGATTAGGTGGACGGTTACAAAACTCCCGTGGCGGCAAGATCGCTGCACACAGTTCGTATTGTGAGGCACTGCTACGTTCGTCGCGAGATTGCGAGAACCAAGCCCAGCATTATGTCAGCAAAACACCGGGCTTGCAACTACATTTGTGTTCAAACGATTTGGGCGACTTGAACGACGCGAGTAAGGTACCAAGCTTTGGTCTTGGAAACCGGGCGACCTTCCTGAATCTCAACTGTATCGCCTTCTTTCGCCTGATTGGTTTCGTCGTGCGCATGATACTTGTTGGAACGAACAACGATTTTTCCATACAAGGGATGCTTAACGCGACGCTCCACCAGTACGGTGACCGTCTTGTCCATTTTGTCAGAAACGACCTTGCCGACCAGGGTACGCTTCAGCGACTGCTTGACTTGATCGTTCATTACTTGGCGTCCTTCTGATCCATGACCGTTTTCACGCGCGCGATATCGCGGCGAACCTTTTTCAGCTGAGCCGTGTTGCTCAGCTGTTGCGTAGCGACTTGCATGCGAAGGCTGAATTGCGCCTTGAGCAAATCGTTCAGCTCTTTCTGAAGCGACGCTTTGTCCTTGTCGCGGAGTTCAGATGCTTTCATTTTCTACTCCTGTTATTGGCCGACCTGGCGAACCACGAACGTGGTCGACAGGGGCAGCTTGGCTGCAGCCAGGCGGAAGGCCTCCCGAGCCAATGCTTCGTCGACGCCGTCCATTTCATAGAGCACTTTGCCAGGTTGAATTTCAGCGACGTAGTACTCCGGATTGCCTTTACCGTTACCCATACGGACTTCGGCGGGCTTCTGAGAAATCGGCTTGTCAGGGAAGATACGAATCCAGATACGGCCGCCGCGCTTGATGTGACGTGTCATGGCGCGACGAGCGGCTTCAATTTGACGAGCGGTAATGCGACCGCGCGCGATTGCCTTAAGGCCGAACTCGCCAAAAGAAACGGCGGTTCCGCGCTCATGCGAAATGCCCTTGTTGCGGCCTTTCTGCTCTTTACGATATTTTCTGCGTGAAGGTTGCAGCATTATTATTCTCCTGCTTTCTCGGGCGCGGTACCAGCGGGCTTGCCGCCGCCGCGTACGCGTTTGCCGGGTGCATTTGCACCGTCCGAACCGTCGGCCTTCTTAGCACGCGGCCGGCCGCCGGGCTTTCCATCATCACGGCGGGGACCACGACGCTTCTTGTCGTCTTCCGCGGGCGTTTCGATGGTGGGAGCTTCGCCGCTTGCGAGGCGGTCGCCCTTATATACCCAGACCTTGATTCCGATGATGCCGTAAGTCGTTTCTGCCTCGCCGAAACCGTAATCGATGTCGGCACGAAGAGTATGCAGAGGTACACGACCTTCGCGGTACCATTCCTTGCGCGCAATTTCGATACCATTCAATCGGCCGGACGACATGATCTTGATGCCATGGGCGCCGAGACGCATTGCGTTCTGCATCGCACGTTTCATCGCACGGCGGAACATGATGCGCTTTTCGAGCTGTTGCGCGATCGAGTCAGCGATCAATTGTGCATCGAGTTCAGGCTTGCGAATCTCTTCGATGTTGACATGCACGGGCACGCCCATCATCTTCGTGAGATCGGACTTGAGCACTTCGATGTCTTCGCCTTTCTTGCCGATGACGACGCCAGGCCGCGAGCTAAAGATCGTGATGCGTGCGTTCTTTGCGGGGCGCTCGATAACGATACGACCAACGGATGCATTCTTCAGCTTCTTCTTCAGATGAGCGCGAACCGCGAGGTCTTCGTTGAGCATTTTTGCGAAGGTGTCGCCGCCGGCATACCACTTCGACGTCCAGTTATGGGTAACCGCAAGGCGGAAACCATTCGGATGAATTTTCTGTCCCATCGTGACTCCTTAGTTGCCGACAGTCACGTAGATGTGACAGGTTTGCTTCGAGAAGCGGTCACCACGACCTTTTGCGCGTGCGATGAAACGCTTCATGACGGAGCCTTTCTCGACGTAGATCGTTTTGACCTTCAGTTCGTCGATGTCAGCGCCGTCGTTGTGCTCGGCGTTGGCGATAGCAGATTCCAGGACCTGCTTGATGAGCACTGCCCCTTTCTTGGGGCTGAAAGCGAGAATGTTCAGCGCTTGATCGACTTTTTTACCGCGGATCAGATCGGCAACCAGGCGGCCTTTTTGGGCCGACAGGCGCGCGCCACGGAGGGTAGCTTTAGTTTCCATATCGGACCTTATTTTTTAGCCTTCTTGTCAGCCGCGTGACCTTTGAACGTACGGGTGAGCGCGAATTCGCCGAGCTTGTGACCAACCATGTTTTCCGAAACATAAACGGGGACGTGTTGTTTCCCGTTATGCACTGCGATCGTCAAGCCGATAAAGTCGGGCATGATCGTCGAACGGCGGGACCAAGTCTTGATGGGCTTTTTGTCTTTCGACGCTTGAGCCGTTTCAACCTTCTTGATCAGGTGGGCGTCGCAAAACGGCCCTTTTTTCAATGAACGAGTCATGTGCTATCCCTTATTTCTTACCACGGCGCGAGACAATCATGGAAGTCGTACGCTTGTTGCGACGAGTCTTCTTGCCCTTGGTCTGCTGGCCCCACGGGGACACCGGATGACGTCCAGCAGCCGTACGACCTTCACCACCACCATGGGGGTGGTCGATAGGATTCATCACGACGCCACGAACCGTCGGGCGAACGCCGCGCCAACGCATGGCACCCGCTTTACCGATCTTGCGCAGATTGTGTTCACCGTTACCCACTTCACCGACCGTTGCGCGGCACTCGATGTGAACGCGGCGGACTTCACCGGAACGCAGGCGAACCTGAGCGTAGGAGCCGTCGCGAGCCATCAGAACTACGCCAGCACCTGCCGTGCGTGCGATCTGAGCGCCTTTACCGGGGAGCATTTCGACACAGTGCATCGTCGTGCCAACCGGAATGTTGCGGATAGGGAGGCAGTTGCCCGGCTTGATGGAAGCCTCGGCGCCATTCATGAGCTGGTCGCCCACGGCCACGCCCTTCGGCGCAATGATGTACTGGCGCTCGCCATCGGCGTAGCAGAGCAGTGCAATGTGCGCGCTGCGGTTCGGATCGTATTCAATACGTTCGACCTTTGCCGCGATACCGTCCTTGTTGCGACGGAAGTCGATCACGCGGTAGTGGTGCTTGTGGCCGCCACCGATGTGACGGGTGGTGATGTGGCCATTGTTGTTACGACCGGCGGTCTTGGACTTCTTCTCGACCAGCGCGGCGAACGGACGACCCTTGTACAGGTCGGCGTTGACAACCTTCACCATACCGCGACGTCCCGCGGACGTCGGTTTCATTTTCACGAGTGCCATTATTTAGCCTCCTCGGTGAAGTTGATTTCCTGGCCGGGCTTCAGGCAAACATACGCCTGGCGAGTATTGTTGCGGCGACCCATGAAACGGCCTGCACGCTTTTCCTTGCCTTGACGGTTCAGAACCTGAACGGAATCGACCTCGACTTTGAACAGCAGTTCGACTGCCGCCTTGATTTCCAGCTTGGTCGCGTCCGGAGCAACACGGAAAACAACTTGCTCATTTTTCTCTGCGACGAAGGTTGCCTTTTCCGAGATAACCGGTGCGAGCAAAACCTTCATCAAACGCTCTTCGCTATGCTTGACAGCTGCATTCATGCCAGCATCTCCTCAATCTTTGCCAATGCCGGCTTGGTGATCAGGACTTTCTTGTAGAACACCAGGGAAACCGGGTCGGCGTGACGCGGCTCGACGACCAGCACGTTCGGCAGATTGCGCGAAGCGAGCAACAGGTTTTCGTCGACGTTGTCGGTAATGACAAGCACGGAGTCCAAACCCATGCCCTTGAGTTTCTGCGCGAGCAGCTTTGTCTTGGGGGCGTCTACAGACAGGTTTTCGACTACGGACAGACGATCTTCGCGAGCAAGCTGGGAAAGGATCGAGCAGACACCTGCGCGATACATTTTCTTGTTGACCTTCTGCGAGAAGTTTTCGTCAGGCGAGTTCGGGAAGGTGCGACCACCTCCGCGCCACAGCGGGGAGGAAGACATACCGGCGCGTGCGCGGCCAGTCCCTTTTTGGCGCCAAGGCTTCTTCGTCGTGTGGCTGACTTCTTCGCGGTCCTTTTGCTTGCGGTTTCCGCTACGTGCGTTTGCCTGGTAAGCGACGACGATCTGGTGAATCAGCGCTTCGTTGTAATCGCGACCGAAAATGGTATCCGGTGCCGCAACATTCGATGCAGCCTGACCCTGGTCATTCAGGAGCTTGAGTTCCATCGATTAGGCTCCCTTCTTTGCTTTGACTTTGACAGCCGGGCGAACGATCACTTGGCCGTTCTTCGCGCCGGGCACAGCACCCTTGACAAGGATGAGCTGGCGTTCGGTATCGACGCGGGCGATCTCGAGGTTTTGGACGGTAGTGGTGACGTCACCGAGGTGACCGGTCATGCGCTTACCAGGGAAGACGCGTCCCGGGTCTTGGGCCATACCGATGGAACCGGGCACGTTGTGCGAACGGGAGTTACCGTGGGTCGCGCGACCGGAACCGAAGTTGTAACGCTTGATGGTACCAGCATAGCCTTTACCGATCGAAACGCCCTGGACATCGACTTTCTGGCCAGCTTCGAACATGGAGACTGCGATGTTCTCGCCTGCCTTCAGCTCGGCAGCCTTGGCTGCATCGATACGGAATTCTTTGAGGACGGTACCAGCTTCGACACCTGCTTTGGCAAGGTGGCCGGCTGCCGCCTTGTTCACGCGGGAAGCACGACGCTGACCGTAGGTGACCTGAACGGCGGTGTAGCCGTCAGTTTCGTCTGTTTTGATTTGCGTCACGCGGTTGTTCGACACGTCCAGCACGGTCACGGGAATTGTATCCCCGTCGTCCGTGAAGATGCGCATCATACCAACCTTGCGACCAACAAGGCCTAGGCTCATTGTTTTCTCCATTCCCACCTGCGATTGGGCGGGGCTGATGTTTGTACAACTAAAACGTCAAGGCACGGTGAAGCTTGCCTTGACCGAAGCCGAGCATTATAACCTGCATTTTTTCGAGCCACAATCCACTTCTTGAAGAAATTGTGGTATGTGGCTGGTTATAAGCGAATTGCTATTTACTGAAGCTTGATTTCGACGTCGACGCCAGCGGGCAGGTCGAGTTTCATCAGTGCATCGACAGTCTTGTCGGTTGGATCGACGATGTCCATCAGACGCTGGTGCGTGCGGATTTCGAACTGGTCGCGGGAAGTCTTGTTGACGTGCGGCGAACGCAGGATGTCGAAGCGCTGGATACGCGTGGGCAGCGGAACGGGACCCTTGACGACGGCGCCGGTGCGCTTTGCCGTATCGACGATTTCAAGAGCGGACTGATCGATCAGGCGATAGTCAAATGCTTTGAGGCGAATGCGGATTTTCTGGTTTTGCATGGTGTAGTCCTGAAAAGAGCGAGCTGCGGACGGAATTGTCCGCAGCATGATTTAGTCAAAGAGCGGTTTTGCTTGATTGAAACCAGATTACTCGATGATTTTAGCGACGACGCCGGCGCCGACGGTACGACCACCTTCACGGATAGCGAAGCGCAGGCCTTCCTCCATCGCGATCGGGTTGATCAATTGCACCGTGATCGACACGTTGTCGCCCGGCATCACCATCTCCTTGTCCTTCGGCAGTTCGATCGCGCCCGTCACGTCCGTCGTCCGGAAGTAGAACTGCGGACGGTAGTTGTTGAAGAACGGCGTGTGACGACCACCTTCGTCCT
>NZ_JAAIVB010000037.1 GCF_010974945.1 Noviherbaspirillum galbum
ATAGGTGCTGCATGTGCTTCACTGGAAGACGGCACGGCGCTCGCTGCGCTTCCGTCTGTCTGCGATGAATCGTTCATCGATGGAAGCAGTGTAGTGTTTGCGGATTCCACAAAAAAGCCGAAATGGCACAATGGACTATTCCGGAACTGGCAACAATCATGGTCGCTTCTTGCCCGCACACGTGACAGGTCTCTCGTGGAAATTTGCTTGAGTAATGTCAAAGCAAAAGTAGTGGGCGCTGGTAGTGGCGGGCCTGTCTTTCAATACTGAGTAGGCTGGCTTTTGATATGCCGCACAAGCCTGCAAGGGGGCCGACACCCATTTCGCGGCGCAGGGTTGGGAAAGACCAATGCGTCACGTCGAAATGCGGTCCCGGCATCGGGATCAACAGCAAGTGCCGCCGTGCCCGTCGAACGTGACGCCTCCGGCGCGGGAGAACATCATGAACGTTTTCCGGTTTGGCAATCCGCTGCAAGCTTCATTCGCCGTGCTGTCCATGCTCGTCGCGCTCCCCGCGATTGGCGCCGATGCGGCCAATGAAACGGTCTTCGTGGATCCTGGCAGCATCAAGTGGCAGGACGCGCCGCCCAGCCTGCCCAAGGGCGCGAAGATCGCCGTGCTGTCCGGCGATCCCGGCAAGGAAGGACCGATGGTCATCCGCTTGCGGGCGCCAGCGGGATACCGCATTCCGCCGCACTGGCATACCCAATCCGAATACCTGACCATCATTTCCGGCGCATTGACCATCGGCGGCGGCGACAACGTGAAGAAGGACGGCGAGCATGTCATGAAGGCCGGCGCCTTCCACTACCTGCCCGGCAAGGCGCATCACTATGCCTACGCCAAGGAAGCGACGGTGGTGCAGGTCCAGGGTACCGGGCCATTCGACATCAACTACGTGAACGACGCCGACGATCCGCAAAAGGCGGCCAAGTCCAAGCAATAGGGGCAGCCCGGCAGCGAACGCGGTCCGCTCTGGGGTGGGGTGGTGCTTGAAGGAAAGGCAAGGCTTCTGCTATGGTGGAAGCATTTTCCTTTCCTCATCATTCATCCAGCGGAGGTCCCCATGACCGTCATCGTCATTGCCAATCCCAAGGGCGGCGTTGGCAAGAGCACCATCGCCACCAACCTGGCCGGCTACCTTGCGCGGCAAGGACACAAGGTCATGCTGGGCGACGCCGACGTGCAGCAATCCTCCCGCGCCTGGCTGGCGCTGCGCCCGGGCAGCCTGCCCGCTATCGCATCCTGGGAAATCAGCGATGGCCAGGTGGGCAAGCCGCCGAAGGGGACGACGCACATCGTGCTGGACACCCCGGCCGGGCTGTCGGGTGCGCGGCTGGAAGAGACGCTGCGCATCGCCGACCGGGTCATCGTTCCCTTGCAGCCCTCGATGTTCGACATCCTCGCCACCCAGGCCTTCCTTCAGGATCTCGCTTCACGGCGCGGCAAGGCGAAGGTGGGCGTGGTTGGCATGCGGGTCAACCAGCGGACGCGCTCCGCCGACCAGCTCGGACATTACATGGAGCAGCTCGGACTGCCTGTGCTGGGACACCTGCGCGATACGCAGAACTACGTCCAACTTGCCGCGCACGGGCTGACGCTGTGGGATGTGGCGCCGTCGCGGGTGGAGCGCGACCTGGAGCAATGGGCTTCCGTCGTGGCCTGGGCTACCGGCGCGGTCGTTGCTCCTGGAGTTGGTGTTGCCAAGGTTGCGCAAGGCATGCTCGCCGCGGTATAGAGGTTGGCATTGTCGTCTGACTTTGTCATTCCGATCGCGACCGTTTTTTTCACAACACTCGGTCATCTCCACAACGCTCTGTCTCTTCTACAACGCTCTGTCATCCCCGCGCAGGCGTGGATCCTATTTCGGTTGTCCGGAGAAGCGCACAATGGGATTCCCGCCTCCACGGCAATGACGGAGCGTTGTGTGGATGACGGAGGCAGGTGGGGACGGCGGAAATAAGTGGGGATGCCAGCGCTAAACGCGGACGACAAAGGCGGCGACCGCGCCCCTCGAGAAAAACCTGCGTCTATGCCTAGCGTTCGCCGCGCGCCGCATCCAGCTGGCGGCACAACACCTCGGCCCCATCCAGGATGCGCGGCCCGTCGCGGTTGAGCAGGTTGCCGTCGACATGCAGCAGGTGGCCGCGCGCCACCGCTTTCATCCGGGGGAAACGCTGCCACATCGCTAGCGGGTCATCGTGTTCCCCGGTGCTCGCGAGCAGCACGTCCGGGTCTTCCTGCAGCACCGCCTCGACGGTGACCGTCGGCGCGATCATGCGCAGGTTGCCGAAGACGTTGCGGGCGCCGCACAGCTTCAGCACGCTGGAAGGCGTGGCGGCGTCGTTGAGCGTCATGAGGGGAGAGCGCCAGACCTGGTAGAACACCCGCAGCACGCTGCGGCCGCGATAGGCGGCGGCGATCCGTTCGAGACGCGCGCGGAAGGCGTCGGCGGCGCGCTTTCCCACGGCATCGGTCCCCGCGAGATGGGCGAGGCGTTCCATGGACGAGGGAATGCTTTCCAGGTCGTGGGGTTCGCTTTTGAAGAGCGGAATGCCCAGGGCCTCGAAGCGCGCAAGCTGGGTGCCGGTATTGCCATTGTTCCAGCCGACGATGAGGTCCGGCTTGAGCGCCAGGATGCGTTCGAAATCGAGCGACACGCCGCTGCCGACCGAAGGCAGCTTGCGGGCTTCGGGCGGGTAGTCGCTGAATTCCGTGACGCCGACCACCTGCGCGCCCGCGCCGGCGGCGAACAGCATCTCGGTGGTGTGGGGTGCGAGGCTGACGATGCGCCGCGCCGGGCCCGGCAGGGTCACCTGGCGCTGGGCGTCGTCGGTGACGCTCACCGCCGCCCTCGACTCCGCCGCGCAGGCCAGCGCGGCAAGCAAGCCGAGCACGCCAAACGAAGGCAAGGCCATCCGGCGCAAGGCTCAGATTTCCAGGTTGTCGATCAGGCGCGTCGTGCCGAGCTTGGCGGCCGCGACCACCACGAGGGGCTCGTTGTTGGCGAGGTCGCCGCCGGTCGGCGGCTGCAGGTCGGAACGCTTGCGGATGGCGATGTAGTCCGGCTTCCAGCCGCGACCGGCGAGCCTGGCCATGGCTGTGCGCTCCAGCTCGAACATGTCGAGATGCCCGGAACGCACTTCGTCCGCCACTTCGTTGAGCAGCCTGTAGAGCTGGGGCGCTTCGGCGCGTTCCTCGGCCGACAGGTAGCCGTTGCGCGAGGACAGGGCGAGGCCGTCGTCGGCGCGCCAGGTTTCGGCGGCGATGATCTCGGTGGGCAGCGCGAACTGCTTGGACATGTTGCGCACGATCATGAGCTGCTGGTAGTCCTTCTTGCCGAAGACCGCCACGCGCGGCTGTACGCACGAGAACAGCTTGAGCACAATGGTGGTCACGCCGGTGAAGAAGCCGGGGCGGAACTCGCCTTCGAGGATGTTGCCGAGCGTGTTGGGCGGCTGTACGCGGTATTCCTGCGGCTCGGGGTACATATCCCGCTCGGTGGGCGCGAACAGCACATACACGCCTTCCTTCTCGAGCTTGTCGATGTCGGCCTGGAAGGTGCGCGGGTATTTGTCGAAGTCTTCGTTGGGACCGAACTGCAGGCGGTTGACGAAGATCGATGCCACCACCGGATCCCCATGCTTGCGCGCCAGGCGCATCAGCGACAGGTGGCCTTCATGCAGGTTGCCCATGGTCGGGACGAAGGCGGTGCGCAGCTGGCCGCGCAGTTGGTCGCGCAGCTCGTCGATGGAAGAGATGATTTTCATGGCAGAAGAAATGCGAAGGAAAAATGGGCCCCGGTCTATTGCTCGCTCGGCGCGTAGGCGAGGCGGACATAGATCGGCGCGAAGGCCTCGGCCTGCGTGATCTCGATCAGGGTCTCCTTGGCCAGCTCGAGCAGGGCGATGAAGTTGACGACCACCACCGGCACGCCGCGCGACGGGTCGAACAGGTCGGCGAATTCCACGAAGCGGGTCGATTGCAGGCGTCTCAGGATGCTCGTCATGTGCTCGCGCACCGACAGCTCCTCGCGGCTGATGGTGTGGTGCTGCGTCAGCTTGGCGCGCTTGAGGATGTCGCCCCACACGGCCTGCAGCTCGCTCAGGTTGACGTCCGGCCAGCGGGTCACCACGCTCTGCTCGATGTGGATCTGCGCGCGCACGTAGTCGCGGCCGAGCTGGGGCAGGGCGTCGATCTGCTGCGCCGCCAGCTTCATCTGTTCATACTCGAGCAGCCGGCGCACGAGTTCGGCGCGCGGATCCTCGGCTTCCTCGCCGGTGTCGGACTTCTTGACCGGCAGCAGCATGCGCGACTTGATCTCGATGAGCATGGCCGCCATCAGCAGGTATTCGGCGGCGAGTTCGAGGTTGCGCGAGCGGATCTGGTCGACGTATTCCAGGTACTGGTGCGTAACCTGGGCCATCGGGATGTCGAGGATGTTGAAGTTCTGCTTGCGGATGAGGTAGAGCAGCAGGTCGAGCGGTCCCTGGAAGGCTTCGAGGAAGATTTCCAGCGCGTCGGGCGGAATGTAGAGATCGTTCGGCAGCTTGAACAGCGGCTCGCCGTACAGCTTGGCGAAAGCCACGCCGTCGATCACGTCCGGCGTGGAATCGGGCTGTCCGTCGAGCAGCAGGTCCTGCGGCGTGTTCACGTCTTAATGCTTGGACTGGTAGACGTAGGGCAGCTGCTTGACGCGGGATTCGTCGGCGCGGCGGCGGGCATCGAGGTCGATCGGCGCCTTGTCCCACAAGATGGCGCGGCCGGCGCGCTGGCCTTCCTCGATCTTCGGATTCTTGTCCTTCATGTCGTTGAGGAAATTTTCGAATTCGGAGACGTAGGCGGTTTGTTTTTTGAACATGATGGCGAAAGTGGGTAACAAGCTGGCGCTATTTTACCTTGCCTTGACAGCTCTTCCAGCAAAGAAATCCGGCGGGGATGCTAAATGTGCCACAGGGGACGGCGTATGGTGAAATGGGACTCCCGCCTGCGCGGGAATGACAGCGGGTGCTTTGCCGGATGCAGACAAGACCGACTTCCGTCCTTTCATCCTTGTCATCCCCGCGCAGGCGGGGATCCCATTTCCGAATTTCAATACCCCAGCTTCCTGCGCATCACCATCGGCGCCGGCTCGGCGGGATTGGCGTGCGCGTACTCCAGTTCCGGCGCGAGCTCGAAGCCATAGGCGGCATACAGGTCGAGCAGGCGCGCCTGGTCCGACCTCACCGCCAGCCGGAGTTCGCTGACGTCGGCTGCCAGCGCATGGTGGATCACCGCCTCGAGCAGGTCCTTGGACAGGTGCTCCCCGCGGCAGCCCGGCAGCACGCCCATGCGCATGATGTCCCAGATGCTGGAATCGGTGTCGTGCGGCATCCAGCGTACCGATCCGACCGCTTCCTCGTCGCGCAGGAGCACGAAGCCGCCGCCATGCTGCAGGTGTTCAAGCACGCGTACCGCGGTTTCCCGGTGGCCGCTGGACGTCACCGCCACTTTCCCGGACCAGCACGCCCGCGTCAGGTCGGCGATCAGCTGGGCATCGTCCAGCGTCGCCTCCCGCACCCGGATGGCGTGGCCAGGCATGGTTAGCGCACCCTCATGCCCGGTTCGGCGCCGGGCCAGGGGGTGAGGATGTACAGGCCGGGGTTGGCCTTCTCGTCGGCGCCCGAGGCAGCCAGCACCATGCCCTCCGAGATGCCGAACTTCATCTTGCGCGGCGCGAGATTGGCCACCATGATCGTCAGCTTGCCGACCAGGTCTTCCGGCTTGTAGGCCGACTTGATGCCCGAGAACACGTTGCGCATGCGGCCTTCGCCGACGTCGAGGGTCAGGCGCAGCAGCTTGTCCGAGCCTTCGACGTGCTCGCAGTTGACGATCTTCGCGATGCGCAGGTCGACCTTGGAAAAGTCGTCGATCTTGATCTCGGCGTCGATGGGTTCGATGTTGGCGGCGGGCGCCGCTGCGGTTTCGGGTGCGGTTGCGGACACGGCCGGTGCCGGCGGCTCGAACAGCGCATCCAGCATCTTCGGATCGACGCGTTGCATGAGGTGCTCGAAGGTGCCGATGGACTCGGGCAGCGTCTTCAGGTCGGCCCAAACGAGGTCGCGTTCCAGCTTGAACAGCGCGGACACCTTGCGTGCCAGCGCCGGCAGGATGGGCGCGAGGTAGATGGTCAGGCAGTAGAAGGCGCGCAGCAGGTTGCTGCAGACGTCCTGCAGTTCCTGGTTGTTGTCGGGGTTCTTCGCCAGTTCCCAGGGCTTCTTCGTGTCGACGTACTGGTTGATCTCGTCGGCCAGCGCCATGATCTGCCGGATCGCCTTGCCGAATTCACGGGCCTCGAAGGCGTCGCGGATCGCGCCTTCGCTCTCGGCGAAACGCGCGCGCCAGCCGGCGTCGTTGCCGCCATCGCTCAGCTTGCCGTCGAAGCGCTTGGTGATGAAGCCGGCGGCGCGGCTGGCGATGTTGACGTACTTGCCGATCAGGTCGGCGTTGACGCGCGAGACGAAGTCGTCGGGGTTGAAGTCGACGTCTTCCACCTTGGCGTTGAGCTTGGCGGCGATGTAGTAGCGCAGCCATTCCGGATTCATGCCGATGTCGAGGTAGCGCAGCGGCGAGATGCCGGTACCGCGCGACTTGGACATCTTTTCACCGCTGACGGTGATGAAGCCGTGCACGAACACGTTGCTCGGCACCTTGAAGCCCGAGAACTTCAGCATCGCCGGCCAGAACAGCGTATGGAAGTAGATGATGTCCTTGCCGATGAAGTGGTACTGCTCGGTCGTCGGGTCGGCCATGAAGGCGTCGTAGTCGCGGCCGGTCTTGTCGAAGTAATTCTTCAGCGAGGCGAGGTAGCCCACCGGCGCGTCCAGCCAGACGTAGAAGTACTTGCCCGGCGCGTCGGGGATCTCGATGCCGAAGTAGGGCGCGTCGCGGCTTATGTCCCAGTCGCCGAGGCCCTCGTCGCCATGCAGCCATTCCGCCGCCTTGTTCATGACTTCCGGCTGCAGGCGGTCCGTCGCCTGCGTCCATTCCTTCAGGAAGGCCACGCACTTCGGATCGGACAGCTGGAAGAAATAATGGTCGGAGGTCTTGAGCACCGGCGTGGCGCCGCTCAGCGTGGAATAGGGGTTCTTCAGGTCGGTCGGCGCGTAGACCGCGCTGCAGACCTCGCAGGAATCGCCGTACTGGTCCTTGGCGCCGCACTTCGGACACTCGCCCTTGATGTAGCGGTCGGGCAGGAACATGGCCTTGACCGGATCGAAGAACTGTTCGATGGTCTTGGTCGTGATGAGCTTCGCCTCGTCGCGCAGGCGGCGGTAGATTTCCTGGGACAGCGTGTGGTTTTCCGGCGCGTCGGTGGAATGCCAATTGTCGAAGCTGATGTGGAAGCCGTCGAGGTACTGCTGGCGGCCGGCGGCGATCTTCGCCACGAAATCCTGGGGCGTGACGCCGGCCTTTTCGGCGGCGATCATGATGGGCGCGCCGTGGGCATCGTCCGCGCCGACGAAGTGCACCTCGTTGCCCTGCATGCGCTGGAAACGCACCCAGATGTCGGCCTGGATGTATTCCATGATGTGGCCGATATGGAAGGCGCCGTTGGCATAGGGCAGGGCCGTGGTGACGAACAGCTTGCGGGGCGTGGTGGTGCGCGTTGCGGTGCTCATGGGCGGTGCGTGTCTTTTCGGGAAAACTGCCATTCTAGCAGCCGGCGGGCCGGGAGTGCCGCGGGCGGCGGACTCATGCCGGGGAAAGCCGCGGTGCATGTAAAATAACGCTTTTCCTCCGCAAACGACGGCTTTGGCACCCCAAGGCCGTTTTTCTTTACCATGACCGTCCGCACCCGATTCGCCCCCAGCCCGACCGGCTACCTGCACCTCGGCGGCGCCCGCACCGCGCTGTTTTCCTGGGCCTTCGCCCGCCACCATGGCGGTACCTTCATCCTCCGCATCGAGGACACCGACCTTGAGCGCTCCACGCCCGAGGCTGTGGAAGCGATTCTGCAAGGCATGCAATGGCTGGGCCTGCAGCACGACGAGGGACCGTTCTACCAGATGAAGCGCATGGACCGCTATCGCGAGGTGGTGGCGCAGATGCTGGACGCCGGCACCGCCTATTACTGCTACTGCTCGCCGGAAGAAGTCGAGGCCATGCGCGAACGTTTCCGCGCCGCAGGCGAGAAGCCTCGCTACGACGGCACCTGGCGTCCCGAGCCGGGCAAGACCTTGCCGACGGTGCCGGAAGGCATCAAGCCGGTGGTGCGCTTCAAGAACCCGATCGACGGCGACGTCACCTGGAACGACATGGTCAAGGGCCCGATCACGATTTCCAACCGCGAACTCGACGACCTCGTGATCGCCCGTCCCGACGGCACGCCGACCTACAACTTCTGCGTCGCGGTCGACGACTGGGACATGCAGATGACCCACGTTATCCGCGGCGACGACCACGTCAACAACACGCCCCGCCAGATCAACATACTGCGCGCGCTCGGCGCCACGCTGCCCGAGTACGGGCATGTGCCGATGATCCTCGGCGCCGACGGCGAGAAGCTGTCCAAGCGCCACGGCGCGGTGAGCGTGATGGAATACCCCGCCCAGGGATTCCTGCCGGAAGCGATGCTCAATTATCTCGCGCGCCTCGGCTGGAGCCACGGCGACGACGAGATCTTTTCGATGGAGCAGTTCACCCAGTGGTTCGACGTCGACCACCTGTCGAAGTCGCCGGCGCAGTTCAATCCCGAAAAGCTCGCCTGGCTCAACAACCACTACATCAAGTTGGCCGACAATGCGCGGCTGGCAGATCTCGCACGCCCGGTGCTGGAGCGCGAGGGCGCGCAGTTCGGCGGAGCGCCCGATCTCGCGCCGGTGATCGGCCTGCTCAAGGAGCGCGCCAACACCATCAACGAACTCGCCGACGCGGCCATGCTGTTCTACCGCCAGCCCGCGCCCGATGCCGCCCTCGTCACCCAGCACGTGACCGACGCGGTCAAGCCCGCGCTGGCGCAGCTTGCCGGCGCGCTTCGCGACGTCGAGTGGAACAAAGCGGCGATTGCGGCGTCCATGAAGGAAGTGCTGGCGGCGCACAAGCTCAAGATGCCGCAGCTCGCCATGCCCTTGCGCCTCATCGTGACCGGCCAGCTGCAAACGCCGGCGATCGATGCAGTGCTGGAATTGTTCGGACGCGAGACCGTGCTGAGCCGCCTCGGAAAATTTATTCAGGAAAATTCCTGAGCAGGCTTTACATGGGAGAAAAGCGTTTGCTATACTCTCGTTTCTTCGCAAGGGGGTATAGCTCAGCTGGGAGAGCGCTTGCATGGCATGCAAGAGGTCAGCGGTTCGATCCCGCTTACCTCCACCAAGCGACCTGAGATGTAAGCAGGTAGCATTAGCGAAAAGCAAGAAGATACGGTATAATAGGTCGCAGTTCGACAGGTTTCTGTCCCCATCGTCTAGAGGCCTAGGACATCACCCTTTCACGGTGAGTACCGGGGTTCGAATCCCCGTGGGGACGCCAGATAAAAGCGCCGCGCAAGAAATTGCGTGGCGCTTTTGCTTTGTGGGTCGCTTTCGAAATGTCGTTCGTTCCCGGAAGAACCGCTTCACGTTTTGTCCAAGCTCAGATCCAGATTTCGATCCATCAACGCGCATGACGCCATGACCACACCGCGCACCATCGACCTGTTCTGCCGCGTCGTCGACAACTACGGCGACATCGGCGTGTGCTGGCGGCTTGCGCGCCAGTTCGCGCACGAACATGGCATCGCGGTCCGGCTCTGGGTCGATGAGCTGGCGAGCTTCGCACGCATCCAGCCCGGCCTCGATCCTCGCCTTGATCTCCAGCACGTTCAGGGCGTCGAGGTGAGGCGCTGGACCGATTCCTTCGCCACGCCCGAGCCGACGCAGGTCGCCGACCTCGTCATCGAGGCCTTCGCATGCGATCTTCCCCCGGCAATGATCGACGCAATGGCACGGCGCGCCGTGCCGCCGGCATGGATCAACCTCGAATACCTGAGCGCGGAAGCATGGGTGGAGGGCTGTCACAAGATGGTCTCGCGCCATCCCTCGCTGGGCCTGGTCAAGCACTTCTTTTTCCCTGGCTTCACCGCGGCCACCGGCGGCTTGCCCGTGGAACGCGATCTTGCGGCGCGGCGCGCGGCATTCCAGTCCCGGCCTGAAAACGGCAAGGCCTTTCTCGCCAGCCTCGGCGTGCAGGTGCCCGATGGCGCGCTCACGGTCTCTGTGTTCTGCTACCCGGGCGCACCGCTCGATGCCTTGTTGCAGAAGGTCGGCAGGGACAATAACGGCAAGGAGCCGCCCGTGCTCCTGCTGGTGCCGGAGGGTGTGGCGCGCGAGGCGGTGGAGCGCTTCCTCGGCCAGCCCGCGCATGCCGGCGCGTCGGGATGGCGCGGCGCCGCCGGCGTGCATGTGCTGCCCTTCGTCGAACAGGGCGACTATGACCGCCTGCTCTGGTCGTGTGACCTGAACCTCGTGCGGGGCGAGGATTCCTTCGTCCGCGCGCAATGGGCGGCGCGGCCGTTCGTGTGGCACATCTATCCCCAGGACGATGGCGCGCACTGGACCAAGCTCGACGCCTTCCTCTCGCGCTTCACCGCCGGCCTCGCGCCGGACGATGCGGCGATCCTGCGCGCCATGTGGTCCGCCTGGAACGGCGGGGGAGACCTCGAGCCCGCGTGGACATCCTTCCTGGCGGCACGGGAAAGATTGGCAATGCATGCCCTGCAATGGTCCGGAACGCTCGCAAAAAATGGCGATCTGGCGGCCAAGCTGATTCAGTTCGCGCAGGAAATCGGTTAAGATACAAGGCTTTACCAAGAAGACGCCGGTGTCGCGCGCGGCCAGGCGCTGAATCCAACCACGGGCTCTCTCCGAGCTTTACACTCTCAGTAGATTAGTAGATACCATATGAAAACCGCACAAGAAGTCCGCGTCGGCAACGTCGTCATGATCGGCACCGAGCCGATGGTCGTCCTCAAGGCTGAATACAACAAGTCCGGCCGCAACGCCGCCGTGGTCAAGATGAAGATGAAGAACCTGCTGACCAGCGCCGGCCAGGAAACCGTCTACAAGGCCGACGACAAGTTCGACGTCGTCATCCTTGAGAAGAAGGAAGTGACCTACTCCTACTTCGCCGATCCGCTGTATGTCTTCATGGACGCCGACTACAACCAGTACGAAGTCGAAGCCGAAAACATGGGCGACGCGCTGAATTACCTGCAGGACGCAATGGCTTGCGAAGTGGTGTTCTACAACGGCAAGGCCATCTCCGTCGAACTGCCCACCACCATCGTCCGCGAAATCACCTACACCGAGCCGGCCGTCAAGGGCGACACCTCGGGCAAGGTCCTGAAGCCCGCGAAGATTTCCACCGGCTATGAAATTCCGGTTCCGCTCTTCGTTGAAATCGGCGACAAGATCGAAATCGACACCCGCACCGGCGAATACCGCAGCCGCAGCAAGTAAGTACAAGGGTCGGGCCGGCTGGGCCGGCAAGCAGGAAGAAGGCGCCGCAGGAGCAATCCGCGGCGCTTTTTTGTTGGCCTTGCGCCGGATGACCGGCGCGCAATATTGCCCTGCGGTCACGACGCGTTATACACTGCCCGCTGTCATCCATCCTTTCAGTCAATCCAGGAATTCCCAGCCGATGAAGACCTTGTCACTGACCGCCGTCTCCCTCAGCATTGCCCTGCTGGCAGGTTGCGCCAATTTCAAGCTGCCCGGATTCGGCGACAGCGAACCGAAGGTCGAGGCGCCTGTACGCAAGGTGGCGCGCAACCCCGACCTGCCGCAGCAGACCATCGAGGTCGCGGACGCGGACGGCAAGGTAACGGTGCAAAAGGTGGAATTCCGTTCGGGCGTGTCGTCCGCCACGGTCGAGCGCCTTGCACAGCGCTTCGGCTGCACCGGCCGCGCCGGCGCCGGCCTCGTCACCGACAAGGGGCCGGTCGAGGTCTACCGGCTGCAGTGCGACAACGGCACGACCTTCATGGCGAAATGCGAATTGCGGCAGTGCCGCCCCCTGCGCTGACCGGCAGGGCAGGGCGGCACCTGGGGTGACTCAGGCTTCGTCGCCCACCTTCAGGATCAGCTTGCCGAAGTTTTTCCCTTCGAACAGCATAAGCAGGGCTTCCGGGAATTTCTCCAGGCCTTCGACGATGTCTTCGCGCGTCTTGAAGCTGCCTGCCTGCATCCACTTTGCCATTTCGGCCACCGCGACGGGATAGCGGTCGGCGTAGTCGAACACCACGATGCCTTCCATGCGGGCGCGGTTGACCAGCAGCGAGAGGTAGTTGGCGGGGCCCTTCACCGGCGTGGTGTTGTTGTACTGCGAGATCGCGCCGCAGATGATGATGCGCGCCTTCATGTTGATGCGGGTGAGCACATCGTCCAGGATCTCGCCGCCGACGTTGTCGAAGTACACATCCACGCCCTTCGGGCAATGCTGCTTCAAGCCCTCGCGCACCGAGCCGTTCTTGTAGTCGATGCAGGCGTCGAAGCCGAGTTCGTTGACCACGAAATCACATTTGTCCTTGCCGCCGGCGATGCCGACCACGCGGCAACCCTTCTGCCGCGCGACCTGGCCCACCGTCTGGCCCACCGCGCCGGCCGCGCCGGACACCACCACCGTCTCGCCGGCTTTGGGCTGGCCGACGTCGAGCAGGCCGAAATAGGCGGTCATGCCGGGCATGCCGAGCGCGTTCAGGTACTTGGGAAGGGGGGCCGCCTTCGGGTCGACCTTGTACAGGCCGGCCGTTTTGTCGTCCGCCGGGCCGACCCAGTAATTCTGCACGCCGATCGCGCCGGACACGTAGTCGCCCACCGCGAATTTCGGCGAACGCGAGGCGACGACCTTCCCGAGGCCACCCGCGCGCATCACTTCATCGATCATGACGGGGCGGATGTAGGACTTGCCTTCGTTCATCCAGCCGCGCATGGCCGGGTCCAGGGAGAGGTAGATTGCCTTGACGACGACTTCGCCTTCAGCAGGCTCGCGCAACGGCTCGGTGGTGAATTTCCAGTCGGTCGGTTTTGGCATGCCGACGGGGCGGGCGGCGAGGCGGAACTGCTGGTTCGTCAAGGTCGTTGTCATGTCGAGGTCTCCTGGTAGGCAAGGTGTTTCAGTGTGGTAGAGCGTGGGCTACTATACAATAAATTTGAACGGTCGTGCTTTTTTCAAAAAAGATGTAACCGAGTTGTTTTCCCTTGGAACTTTCCGTCGAGAACAAAGCCGAAGCAGGGCATGACGGCATTGCCGCGGTTCAAGAAGCGATTTTTGCGGCTTCAGCGTCAATGCCAGTCGATGGGCCCTCTTGAGAACACAAGATCAGGATGCATCGAGGGCTCATGCGGGATGCGGACGCGTCCCGGATTATCGCAATACCAGGTTGACCACTCACGTTACTCTCAGGAGATCACATGCTTCGTTCCGAAAACCTCTTTGGCAAAAAAGATTCCAACACCCCGAACTCCCCGCTCCAGACCAGCAGCGGCATCGTTCCGACTGGTTCCGCGACGGGCTTGCCGAAGTCGGTTGCGCCGATCACTGGCAACACCGGCGCCATGGGCGCCGCCGCTCCTGCCGCTGACACCAGCACGTCCAGCACCAACGAAGTCGGCAGCAAGCTGATCGTCGGCCCGAACATCAAGCTCAAGGGCGTCGAGATCACCGATTGCGACACGCTCGTGGTCGAAGGCCGTGTCGAAGCCACCATCGATTCCCGCGTGATCCAGATCGCCGACATCGGCGCCTTCAAGGGTTCCGCCGAAATCGACATCGCCGAGATCCGCGGCGAATTCGACGGCGACCTGACCGTCCGCCAAAAGCTGGTTATCTACTCCACCGGCAAGGTCACCGGCAAGGTCCGCTATGGCAAGCTCGTCATCGAAGAAGGCGGCCAGCTGTCCGGCGACATCCAGGTTGGCACCTCCGCCGCGGCCAACAAGGGCCTGACCGTCGCCAAGGTCGGCTGATCGGCCTGCGTTCGGTATCTGGCGGCGCCGCCCTTAAACCAGGCACGCCGCCCGCGATACGACACGAAACCCGGATGCGCCCGCATCCGGGTTTTTGTTTTCCCTTTCCCAGCCGTGCGACAATAGCGGTTTCTTCGCATTCGACATCGCAGCCCGGCGCCGGCAGACGGCACGGCATCGACCTTCCTCATCATGACGCACCCGGAATACATCCTGACCCTGTCTTGTCCCGATCACCGCGGCATCGTGCATCGCGTCTCGGGCTTCCTCGCCGAGAACGGCTGCAACATCATCGACTCCGCCCAGTTCGGCGATGCCCAGTCCCAGCTCTTTTTCATGCGCGTTCACTTCGCCTCGGAAGACGCGTCGATCAGCGACGAAACCCTCCGCGCACGCTTCGCCGAAGTCGCCCGCGAGCTGAAGATGAACGCCGAGCTGCATGATGCGCACAAGAAGCCGCGCATGATGATCATGGTGTCCAAGATCGGGCACTGCCTCAACGACCTGCTGTTCCGCTACCGCAGCGGCCTGCTGCACGTTGAAATTCCCGCGATCGTCTCCAACCACACCGAGTTCTACCAGCTCGCCGCCAGCTACAACATTCCCTTCCACCACCTGCCGCTCAAGGCCGGCGCCTCGCCGGAAGCCAAGCGCATCCAGGAGGAGCGGGTGCTGGAGATCGTGCGAGACAACGACATCGACCTCGTCGTCCTCGCACGCTACATGCAGATCCTCTCGCCCCAGCTCTGCGAAGCCTTGCGCGGCCGTGCGATCAACATCCACCATTCCTTCCTGCCCAGCTTCAAGGGCGCGAAGCCCTACTACCAGGCGCACGAACGCGGCGTGAAGCTCATCGGCGCCACCGCGCATTTCGTGACCAGCGACCTCGACGAGGGCCCGATCATCGAGCAGGACGTGGAACGGGTTGATCACGCGATGGAACCGGAAACCCTGACCGCCATCGGCCGCGACGTGGAATGCGTGGTGCTGGCGCGCGCGGTGAAGTGGTTCGTCGAGCAAAGGATTCTGCTCAACGGGCACAAGACGGTGGTGTTCAAGTAATAGAAGGCGGGAGTTCTTGAAGCCCGCGCTACGTGCTGTCATTCCCGCGAAGGCGGGAATCCCATTGCGGGTTTCTCCGGACGGCTGAAACGGGATTCCCGCCTTCGCGGGAATGACGGGGGCATTGGCAAATGAGCGCGACGAACGGAGCGTGTCCCTCCTAGTTCCCCAATACCCTCCGCAACCACCCGCTCACATCCCGCACTTCCTCCGCGCAAACCGAATGCGGCATCCCGTACGCATGCCACTCCACCTCATACCCCAACCCCACCAGCACATCCCGAGACTGTTCCGCCCGCGCGATCGGAATCACCGGATCATGCGTGCCATGGCAAAGAAAGATCGGCGTCCCCTGGTTGGCCGCATGCCGTTCCTGTGCCACGACGGCATGCAGCGGCAGATACCCTGACAGGCAGAGCAACCCTGCCAGTGCCTCCGGATGGCGCAAACCGGTCTGCAGTGTCATCGCGCAGCCTTGCGAGAAGCCGGCGAGCACGATGCGGTTCGCGGGAATGCCGCGCGCCTTTTCATGGGCGATGAATTCCTCGACCAGGGCCTGCGAGCTGCGCAGGCCGCCTTCGTCTTCCCGCCGCACCAGGTCCACGCCGAGAATGTCGTACCACGCCCGCATGACGTAGCCGTTGTTGACGGTGACCGGCATTGTGGGGGCGTGGGGGAAGATGAAGCGGATGTCCGGAAGACCGGTGCGATCGAGTTCATGCACGATGGGCACGAAGTCGCTGCCGTCCGCGCCCAGTCCGTGCAGCCAGATGACGGAGGCCGACGGAGCCGGGCCGGTGCTGAGTTCGATGAATTCGAGTTGGGGTGTGCTCATGCTGCTCCTTGAAAGTGTTGCCGGCCAACCGGAGCAGCGCGCGTGCGCCGGTTTATTTCTGCCGGATGGCGGACTTGGGCCGGAACGCCTTGCAGACGGCCTCGTGCGTCTCGATGTAGGGCCCGCCGATGAGGTCGATGCAGTAGGGTACGGCCGCGAAGATGCCGGGCACGAGTTGCTTTCCTTCCGCATCCTTCAGGCCTTCCAGCGTCTCCTTGATTGACTTCGGCTGGCCGGGAAGATTCATGATGAGCGCGGCGTGATCGGCGGTTTCGCGGATCACCGCCACCTGGCGGGAAAGGATGGCGGTCGGCACGAACCGCAGGCTGATCTGGCGCATCTGCTCGCCGAAGCCGGGCATTTCCTTGGTGGCCACCGCCAGCGTGGCTTCGGGCGTGACGTCGCGCCGCGCGGGGCCGGTGCCGCCGGTGGTCAGCACCAGGTCGCAGCCTGCCTCGTCGACGAGTTCGATCAGCGCCTGCTCGATGCGCGCGCGCTCGTCGGGAATGAGCCGGGTCGCCATCTGCCAGGGGCTGGCGAGGGCCGACGAGAACCAGTCGCGCAGCGCAGGGATGCCCTGGTCTTCATAGACGCCGCTGGAAGCGCGGTCGGAGATCGACACCAGGCCGATCAGCAACTCGTCGGGGTCATTCCTCGTCAGTCTGCTCATCGTCGTCCTGCGCATCGGTCGGGGTGGGATTGGCCTTGGCCGCGCCGGCGGCCAGGTCCTTGAGCACCTGGAAGATCTCGCGGTAAGCCTTGGGCGGCTTGCTCTCCGCCTGCTCCTTGCGGGCATTGCGGATGAGCGTGCGCAGCTTCTGCACGTCCACGTCGGGATATTGCTGCTTGAGGTCAGTCAGCGCGCCGTCGTCGGCCAGCAGCTTGTCGCGCCGGCGTTCAAGCGCATGCAGCGCGGCGGTTTCCGCCTTGGACGCGCCTTTCCAGCTGTCGATCACGCGCTGGATGGCGGCGATTTCTTCCTCTTCGAGCGTGCGCATCTTCTTGCCGACGTACTGCATCTGCCGGCGGCGCCCTTCGTGATCCTTGATCTTCTGGCATTCGAGGATGGCTTCGCGCACGTCCTCGGGCATCGGCACGCGCTTCACGCGGTCCTTGGGTTGCGAAACCAGTTCTTCGCCCAGCTCCTGGAGCGCGGTCATCTCGCGCTTGAGCTGGGACTTGGACGGGCGGTCGTACTTTTGCTCGAACTCGGCGGAGTTGAAGCCGACGGCGCCCCGGTTGGGATTGACCATGATAGAGAATAGAGTGAGAGAGCCGGGCGGCGCGGCAAGGCGCGTCGCGCATCAAGGGCTTTTTGGCAACGGCTGATATGATAACCGTTTTAAATCGAAACGAGAAAAACAAGCCCATGAGCAACTCCGTTTTTACCCAAACCCAGGACCAGTTGAGAGAGATTGCGCAGGACGTGCTTCGTTTCGCCCGGGAAATCGGAGCATCGGATGCCGGCGTGGAAATCAGCGAAGGCAACGGCCTCGCGGTCACGGTGCGCAAGGGCAGCATCGAGACGATAGAACAGAACAAGGACAAGGGCATCGGCGTGACGGTGTACCTGGGGGAGCAGGGGCACGTGCGGCGCGGCAATGCCAGCACCTCCGACTTCTCTCGGCGTTCGCTCAAGGACACGGTCGAGGCGGCCTACAACATCGCGCGCTTCACCGCCGAGGACGACTGCGCCGGCCTGCCCGACGCGGATACCCTCGAAATGTCGCCGCGCGACCTGGACCTCTTCTATCCCTGGACCATTTCCACGGAAGAAGCGGTGGAGATCGCCAAGCGCTGCGAAGGCGCGGCCTTCGCGGTGGACAAGCGTATCACCAACTCGGAGGGCGCCAGCGTCTATGCGCAGCAGTCGCATTTCGTGATGGCGAATTCGCGCGGCTTCATGGGCGGCTATCCCTTTTCCCGCCATACCGTCTCGGTGGCGCCGATCGCCGGCCGGGGCGGCAACATGCAGCGCGATGACTGGTATTCGTCGTCGCGCGACCCCGGCAAGCTTGCCAAGCCCGAAGACATCGGCCGCTACGCCGCGGAGCGCGCGCTGGCCCGCCTGCAGGCACGCAAGCTCGATACCCGCAAATGCCCGGTGCTGTTCGAGGCGCCGCTGGCGGCCGGCCTGCTCGGAGCCTTCGTGCAGGCCGTGTCGGGAGGCGCGTTGTACCGCAAGTCCACCTTCCTGCTCGATTCCCTTGGCAAGCCGGTGTTCGCGCCGCACATCCAGGTGGTGGAAGATCCGCACCTGCCGGGCGCGGTGGGTTCCTCGCCCTTCGACGAGGAAGGCGTGAAGACCGTGCAGCGCGAGGTGGTGAAGGACGGCGTCGTGCAGGGATATTTCCTGTCGAGCTATTCCGCGCGCAAGCTTGGCATGCGGACGACCGGCAATGCCGGCGGCTCGCACAACCTCAGGATCACGTCGGACCTTACCCGTCCCGAAGATGACTTCCGCGCCATGCTGCGCAAGCTCGGCACGGGCCTGCTGGTCACCGACCTGATGGGGCAGGGCGTGAACTACGTGACCGGCGACTATTCTCGCGGCGCATCGGGTTTCTGGGTGGAAAATGGCGAGATCCAGTACCCGGTGGAAGAGATCACGATCGCTGGCAACATGAAGGACATGTTCATGCAGATAGCGGGCATCGGCGCCGACACGCTGATCCGCGGTACGAAGGAGACCGGGTCGATTCTGATCGAGAGCATGACGGTGGCCGGAGGTTGAGGGCAGGGTGAGAGCCAGTTACAGGCTTGGCTCTGTCCATCCCCGCCAGCAGTTGTCATCCCCGCTTGCGCGGGAACGACAGCGTCAGGCGGGAATCCCAACGGAAGAACTCAACTCACCGGCACCGGCTCCAGGTCATCCGGCATGCTCGCCGGATTCGCATCCAGCGCCATCGGCTCCGCGCTGTCCGACGAGCTCGACACCAGCTGCGCCACGCTCTTCGTGTACACATCCATGGGCGCGTTCGCCGCGCCGCCGCTCGTTGCCGCGTCGGGCAGGCCCGTCGCCACGCTCGACGAACCGCCGCCGCATCCCGCCAGCGCCAGCCCCATGCCGGCGGCCATCACCGCCATCCACTGCTTGCTTGTCATGATCATCTCCTAGTCGATGGCGTTAGCTCAATGCTTGACCGAACCGGCCAGCGGTGCCTTCACGTACGGGAAGGCATTATCGAACATGCTGCTGTCGACGTAAGCGCCATCGGTGAAGTCGATGTCGCCGGCGGGCGCATCGGCCGGCGCGCAGCCGATGTTGAGCTTGCACAGGCGTCCCATGACCACGCGCAGCGCGATGTCCACCACGTCGTCGCCCGGACGGCGGCCGTTGGGGAAGCCCGCGGCATCGCCGCCGATCACGCCGAGCCGGTTCTGGGTGGCTGCCACCGGCGTCGAGGTGTTCAGGCGCAGCATCTCGGACGCGACCACGTTGGCCGGCTGGTTGACGCCCTTCACGCCGGTGAGGAAGGCTGCCACCAGGTCATTGCGCGGATAATTCGTCGGCGCCTTCACGCCGGCGCTGCTGAACAGCGTCTGCACCAGCAGCGGCAGGGTGGGGTTGGTGACATAGTCGGCGAACTGGCCGTCGCCGCTGGGCTTGCTGGCGTTGAACTGGTCCTTGTCCTTCAGGCCGATCACGACTTCATTCACCAGCGGCATGCCGAGGCGCGACACCTGGGTCCATGCGCCGCCTTCCTTCGAGGCGCCGCCGTTCGAGGGCGACGGATTCAGCAGCCGGCCCTGGCGCAGGCTGGCGGTGGTCCATCCGCCGATCACCGGCTCGGTGCTGGTCGCAAGGCAGCTGACAGGCACCTCCATCGCGATCGAGGTGACGTTGTACTTGGCCAGGGAATCGGTGGCGGCGCGTTCCGCGTTCGGATCGAAGGCGGTGGCGGGAGCCTTGATGTTGATCAAATCGAAGGTCTCGCCAAGGTTGACCACGAAGGGATCCTTGCGCTGTCCGACGAAGACGCGTCCGGTGCCCTGGCAGCCGGGAATATTGACCTCGTAGATGTGCTTGTTCGCATATGAGGCGTAGTCGGAAATCGACTTGTTGCCGATGTTGTCGAGCGGCTTGTCGAAGCTGGTGCCGCCGCCGCTGGCGTTGGTCACCGGCTGGCGGCTGCCGGCGCGGCGGTCGCCGCGCACGACGTTGATGCTGTAGGTTTCGCGCACGTTGGCCGCGGCGGAATTCACCGAATTGATGTCGGACGCGCCGTTGATGATGAGCGGAATCGAGACCTGCTTGCCGTTGACGTTGAGCTTGGTGTCCTTGTTCTGGTAATTGAAGCGGAACTGGAAGGTGAGGTCTTCCTTGGCGTCGCCGTTGTTGTCGATGTGGATCTCGTAGAGCGCATCCGGATCCATCGCATAGTAGTTGGGCCCGCCGCCCGGTTCCTGCAGCGGGATGTAGTTGGCAATGAGGGTGACGTAACCCGAGCGGCCGCTCTCGTAGCTGCGGAACATGTAGAAGTCCGTGGCGTCGGTCTTGGGCTGGCGCGTGACGTAGGGTGCTTCGCGGTGGCTGGATGCCTGCGCGGGAAGGGTGAACGCGCCTGCGATCGCGCCGGCGATGAGGCTCAGGCCGAGGGCATGCTTGCTGATTGTCTTGTTCAACATGTCTGTGTCTCCTGCAAAAGGTTGGGCATGGGCGGTGCTGCCAACCGATATACGCAGGCCGCGCGGACGCGGATTCAAGATTTTCAAGCGGCGTCGCGCCGGACACGAAAAGCGTCCGGCCATGAAAAAAGCCCTCGCTCGGCGAGGGCTTCCTGGAAGGGCAGGGAAGGGCGGTCAGGCGACCCGCTTGACCGAGTCCATGTGCGCCTCGTTCTGGTCGAGCACCGCTTCGGGATCTTCCGCTTCGAGCGGGGTTTCGTTGTTGAGATGCTGGTGCAGGCGCTCCATGTCGACTTCGCGGTTCCATTTGCCGACCACGATCGTCGCCACGCCGTTGCCGATCAAGTTGGTCAGCGCCCGGGCTTCCGACATGAAGCGGTCGATGCCGAGGATGAGCGCCAGGCCGGCGACCGGCACGCCGCCCACGGCGGACAGGGTGGCGGCCAGCACGATGAAGCCGCTGCCGGTGACGCCGGCGGCGCCCTTGGACGTCAGCAGCAGCACCGCGAGCAGGGTCAGCTGCTGGGTGATGGTCATGGGCGTGTCGGTCGCCTGGGCGATGAAGACCGCGGCCATGGTCAGGTAGATCGAGGTGCCGTCGAGGTTGAAGGAATAGCCGGTCGGAATCACGAGACCGACGACGTTCTTCTTCACGCCGAGGTTCTCCATCTTCGCCATCATGCGCGGCAGCACGGATTCGGAAGACGAGGTGCCGAGAACGATGAGCAGTTCTTCCTTGATGTACTTCACGAACTTCCAGATGCTGAAGCCATGCACGCGGGCGATGATGCCGAGCACGACGAAGATGAAGACCAGGCAGGTCAGGTAGAAGGTGCCCATCAGCTTGCCGAGGGACAGGAGGCTGCCAACGCCGTACTTGCCGATGGTGAAGGCCATCGCGCCGAAGGCGCCGATCGGCGCGGCTTTCATGATGATGCCGACGATGCCGAACAGCACGTGCGACATTTTCTCGATGAAGTCGAACACCAGCGTGCCGCGGCCGCCGAACTTTTGCAGCGCAAAGCCGAACAGCACCGAGAACAGCAGCACCTGCAGGATGTCGCCCTTCGCGAAGGCGTCGATCGCGCTGCTCGGGATGATGTTCAGGATGAAATCGGTGGTCGATGCCATCTTGCCGGGGCCGGTGTAGGCGGCGATGCCCTTGGTATCGAGGGATGCAGGGTTGACGTGCATGCCGGTGCCGGGTTGCACCACGTTGACGATGACCAGGCCGACGATCAGGGCGATGGTGCTCACCACTTCGAAGTAGAGAAGCGCGAGGCCGCCGGTCTTGCCCACCTTCTTCATGTCTTCCATGCCGGCAATGCCGATGACCACTGTGCAGAAGATGATCGGCGCGATGATCATCTTGATGAGCTTGACGAAGCCATCGCCCAGCGGCTTCATGTCGGCGCCCACGCTGGGATAGAAGTGGCCCAGCAATACGCCGATCACGATCGCGGTGATCACCTGGAAGTACAGCGACTTGTATAAGGGTTTGCGTTCCATGACGGTTCCCGAGGAGAATATGATGATTGGACAATCTAAGCCTGGGCGCATTCTGGCCTTGCCGGCCCCGTGCTGCAATTGTGGACATCCACACGCCACGTCCAGGTCCCTTGCGGGCATCCGCCATCACCCCTGCCACGATCCGCCCCTGCGCGATGCATGGGAAGCATCGTGCAGGGGCCGGCGGCCAGCCCGTCATTCCTACGTGTTTCTACCTAAGCACTGCCACGGGAGCCCGGGTTTTATGTTGCCACCGATGCCATATGCCACCTAGAATTTTCGCATTGCCGGCGTCGTGCCCCATCCCGCTAAAAACAACGATGTCGTCATGTTTTCACCACAAAGCCATCCAAAAGGAGACTACATGGAACGTCGTTCGTTCTTGAAGAAAGCGGCCGCAGGCGCATCCGCCGGCGCGATCGCCGCACCCGCGCTTGCGCAGACCCAACCCACCATCAACTGGCGCCTCGCCTCGAGCTTCCCGAAGTCGCTCGACACCATCTACGGCGCCGCGGAGACCTTCTCCAAGCGCGTGTCGCAATTGACGAGCGGCAAGTTCAATATCCGCGTGTTCGCCGGCGGCGAGATCGTCCCGGCATTGCAGGTGATGGATGCGGTGCAGGCAGGCACGGTGGAAATGGGGCACAGCGCTTCCTACTACTACTTCGGCAAGGATCCGACCTTCGCCTTCGACGGCGTCGTTCCCTTCGGCCTCAACTCCCGCCAGCAGACCGCGTGGTGGGACCAGGGCGGCGGCAAGGCACTGACCCGCGAATTCTTCAAGGACTACGGCATCATCAACTTCATGGGCGGCAATACCGGCGCGCAGATGGGTGGCTGGTTCCGCAAGGAAGTGAAGACGGTGCAGGACCTGAACGGCCTGAAGATGCGCATCGGCGGCTTCGCAGGACGCGTGATGCAGAAGCTGGGCCTGGTGCCGCAGCAGATTGCCGGCGGCGACATTTATCCCGCGCTGGAAAAGGGCACCATCGACGCGGCGGAGTGGATCGGTCCGTATGACGACGAGAAGCTCGGTTTCAACAAGGTCGCGCCGTTCTACTACACCCCGGGCTGGTGGGAAGCCGGCCTGCAAGTGTCCTTCTACATCGGCATCAAGGAATGGGAAAAGCTGCCCAAGGAATACCAGGCCGCGATCGAGGCTGCCTCGTATGAATCCCACGTGGTGATGCAGGCCGAGTACGATGCCCGCAACCCCGCGGCGCTGGCCCGCCTCTTGAAGAACGGCGTCAAGCTGCGTTCCTTCTCCAAGGAAATCATGGAAGCCTGCTACAAGGCGGCCAATGAAGTTATGGATGAGGAAGCGGCGAAGAACGCCAAGTTCAAGAAGATCTATGAACCCTGGAAGCGCTTCCGCCAGGACCAGAACCAGTGGTTCTCGGTTGCCGAGGTGCCGCTGCAAAACTTCATGGTCACCCACAAGTAATCTTTCGAAGCCCGCGGCCTTTCATCCGCGGGCTTTTTTTACGAGGGATCTGCGAATGTTGACGATGTTTACGATGCGGCGTGCACAAGTCGCCAGTTCTTGTCATAATTCTCGCGCATCAGTTTGCCTCTCGACAAAGCTTCCGCAGAGACGACTAGAACATCGGCACGGCAGGGCCTTTCCTTGCCGCGCAGGATAGACCGGATGCCCAAGTGGCTTGCCCCTCAACAACGACTGGAGACAACATGGAACGTCGTTCCTTCCTAAAGAAAGCCGCTGCCGGCGCAACCGTCGGCGCAGTGGCCGCGCCCGCGCTGGCGCAATCACAGCCCACCATCAACTGGCGCCTCGCCTCTAGCTTCCCCAAATCGCTCGACACCATCTTCGGCGCGGCTGAAACCTTCACCAAGCGCGTGTCGCAGCTGACCGGCGGCAAGTTCAACATCCGCGTTTTTGCCGGCGGCGAGATCGTTCCCGCGCTGCAGGTGATGGACGCGGTGCAGGCCGGCACCGTCGAGATGGGCCACAGCGCTGCCTACTACTACTTCGGCAAGGACCCGACCTTCGCCTTCGATTGCGCCGTTCCCTTCGGCCTCAATTCCCGCCAGCAGACGGCATGGTTCGACCAGGGCGGCGGCCGCGACCTGCTGCGTGCGTTCTACAAGGACTACGGCATCATCAACTTCCTCGGCGGGAACACCGGCACGCAGATGGGCGGCTGGTTCCGCAAGGAGATCAATACCGTCAAGGACCTGCAGGGCCTGAAGATGCGCATCAGCGCCTTCGCGGGCAAGGTCCTTCAGCCCCTGGGCGTGGTGCCTCAGCAGCTGGCCGGCGGCGACGTGTACCCCGCGCTGGAAAAGGGTACCATCGACGCGGCGGAGTGGGTCGGTCCGTATGACGACGAAAAGCTCGGCTTCTTCAAGGTTGCTCCCTACTATTATTCGCCGGGCTGGTGGGAAGCCGGTCCGCAGCTGTCGTTCTACGTCGGCATCAAGGAATGGGAAAAACTTCCCAAGGAATACCAGGCTGCGGTCGAGGCGGCTTCTTACGAGGCGCACGTCGTGATGCAGGCCGAGTACGATGCCCGCAATCCCGCCGCGCTGGCCCGCCTGATCAAGAACGGCGTCAAGCTGCGTTTCTTCTCCAAGGAAATTATGGAGGCGAGCCACAAGTCCGCCGTGACCACCATGGACGAAGAAGCGTCGAAGAACGCCAAGTTCAAGAAGATCTATGATCCCTGGAAGCGCTTCCTGCAAGACCAGAACCAGTGGTTCTCGGTGGCAGAGGCGCCGCTGCAGAACTTCATGGTGACGCACAAGTAAGACCTCTCGCGCCGTCCCGGGCCAACTCGCCCGGGACGGCGCGCTCGCTACGTCGTTTTTCTTACACCTTCCTTTCGCGCGACGAAATTCTTCCGGATTTCGCGTCGGGCTTCCTTTTCTGCAACGCATCATGTGAATGTGTTGCCTGTTTTCCATTTGCTCTCCTACAATCAGCGACACCTTGCGACGCCAGTATTCCGGCGCACAAGCCCGGGTCTATGAGCCGTATAACAGGGAGACAACATGGAACGCCGTTCCTTCATCAAGAAAGCAGCCGCGGGTGCTTCAGCGGGCGCAATCGCCGCACCCGCTTTCGCGCAATCCCAACCCACCATCAACTGGCGCCTTGCCTCGAGCTTCCCCAAGTCGCTCGACACCATCTTCGGCGCCGCGGAGACCTTCTCCAAGGCCGTGTCGCAGATGACAGGCGGCAAGTTCAACATCCGCGTTTTCGCCGGAGGCGAGATCGTCCCGGCATTGCAGGTGATGGATGCGGTGCAGGCAGGTACGGTGGAAATGGGCCATAGCGCTTCCTACTATTACTTCGGCAAGGACCCGACCTTTGCCTTCGATTGTGCCGTTCCTTTCGGCCTCAACTCCCGCCAGCAGACCGCGTGGTGGGACCAGGGCGGCGGCCGCGACCTGCTGCGTTCCTTTTTCAAGGACTACGGCATCGTCAACTTCCTCGGCGGGAATACCGGAACCCAGATGGGCGGCTGGTTCCGCAAGGAAGTGAAGACGGTGCAGGACCTGAACGGCCTGAAGATGCGCATCGGCGGCTTCGCAGGACGCGTGATGCAGAAGCTGGGCCTGGTGCCGCAGCAGATTGCCGGCGGCGACATTTATCCCGCGCTGGAAAAGGGCACCATCGATGCGGCGGAGTGGGTCGGTCCGTATGACGACGAGAAGCTCGGATTCTTCAAGGTTGCTCCTTACTACTACACCCCGGGCTGGTGGGAAGCCGGTCCGCAGTTGTCGTTCTATGTCGGCGTCAAGGAATGGGAAAAGCTGCCCAAGGAATACCAGGCCGCGGTGGAAGCGGCTTCCTACCAGGCGCATGTGGTGATGCAGGCCGAGTACGATGCCCGCAATCCCGCTGCGCTGGCGCGCCTCTTGAAGAACGGCGTCAAGCTGCAGTCCTTCTCTCGGGAGATCATGGAAGCCTGCTACAAGGCGGCTAACGAGGTCATGGACGAAGAAGCATCGAAGAACGCCAAGTTCAAGAAGATCTACGAGCCCTGGAAGCGTTTCCGCCAGGATGAGAACCAGTGGTTCTCGGTTGCCGAGGCGCCCCTGCAGAACTTCATGATCACGCATAAATGATCTGACGCGCCCAGCCACGAACGCTGTCCATCCAACCCCGCTCGCTCCGGCCAGCGGGGTTTTTTTCGTCCGTTCGCTTCAGACCGCCTTGATCACTGCAGACAAGAAAAAACCCCGCTGGCCGGAGCGAGCGGGGTTGGTGAACCTTGCCTTGCTTACTTCTTGTCCGTATCGGTCGAGAAGTTCAGTTGCGGTGCGGCGTTGTCTTCCTTCTTGTCGCCGTCGGTCGAGAAGTTGAGCTGCGGGGACTCGTTGCTGCTGCCCTGGTCCGTCGGCACGTCGATCTTCAGCTCGATCTGTTCCTTCATGTCCGTCTTTTCGGCAACCGTCACGATGCTTGGGAAGAGGATGATCATGGCGACCATGATTACCTGGATCAGCACGAAAGGCACTGCGCCCCAGTAGATGTCCGAGGTCTTGACTTCCTTCGGCGCCACCGAGCGCAGGTAAAACAGCGCGAAGCCGAAGGGTGGGTGCATGAAGGAGGTCTGCATGTTCACGCCGAGCAGCACGCCGAACCAGATCAGGTCAATGCCCAGCTTTTCCGCCACCGGGCCGACCAGCGGCACCAGGATGAAGGCCAGTTCGAAGAAGTCGAGGAAGAAGGCCAGGCCGAAGAACAGCAGGTTCACCACGATCAGGAAGCCGGTGGTGCCGCCGGGCAGCGAGGTCAGCAGGTGCTCGACCCACAGGTCGCCGTTCACGCCGCGGAACACCAGGCCGAACACGCTCGAGCCGATCAGGATGAACACCACGAAGCAGGAGAGGCGGGTGGTGGAATCCATCGCCTGCTTGAGCAGCGAGAACGACAGGCGGCGATTCATCAGGGCCAGCACCAGCGCGCCGAACGCGCCCATGCCGCCGCCTTCGGTCGGCGTGGCGATGCCGACGAAGATCGTGCCCAGCACCAGGAAGATCAGCGCCAGCGGCGGAATCAGCACGAACACCACTTTTTCTGCCATGCGGGAAAGCAGGCCGAGTTTCAGCTTGCGGTTGATCACTGCGGCGATGAACGCGCCCACGATGGCGACGCCAGCGGAGTAGATGCCGACTTCATCCTCGGCAGCCTTCGGATGCCCTGCGCTGTACCAGGATGCAAACGCAAAAGCGACGCCCGTTGCCGCAACGACCAGTGCGAGCAGCGAAACGACGCCGCTGCGACCATTCGGCTCACGCAGGTTACGTGCCTCGGGCGGCAGGGCGGGAACGTGGGCAGGGCGGAAAATCGAGATGGCCAGCACATAGGCCGCGTACATCGCGGTCAGCAGCAGGCCGGGAGTGAAGGCTGCCTTGTACATGTCGCCGACGGAGCGGCCGAGCTGGTCGGCCATCACGATCAGCACCAGCGACGGCGGGATGATCTGAGCCAGCGTTCCGGAAGCGGCGATTACGCCGGATGCCAGTTTCTTGTCATAGCCGTAGCGCAGCATGACGGGCAGGGAGATCAGGCCCATGGAAATCACCGAGGCCGCGACGACGCCGGTGGTGGCAGCCAGCAGCGCGCCGACGAAGATCACCGCGTAGGCGACGCCGCCCCGGACCGGGCCGAACAGCTGGCCGATGGTGTCGAGCAGGTCCTCCGCCATCCCCGACCTTTCCAGGATGAGACCCATGAAGGTGAAGAAGGGAATGGCCAGCAGCGTATCGTTGGCCATGATGCCGAACAGGCGGTTGGGCAGCGCCTGCAGCAGCTCGGGCTTCAGCAGGCCGAGCTCGATCCCGAGGAAGCCGAAGAACAGGCCGTTGGCGGCCAGGGCGAAGGCGACCGGAAAGCCCGATAGCAGGAACAGGATGAGGGCGCCGAACATGACTGGCGCCATGTTGGCAATGAGGAATTGGTCCATGTAAAGGTCTCCCGGCGATCAGTTGATCTTGTTGGCGGCTTTGATCGCCTCGATTTCTTCTTCTGGCGTGGTACTGTGCTTCTCGAAGGCGCTTGCGTCGACCACGCCCTTGAGGTAGCCGATGCGCTTGATGAATTCAGAGATTCCCTGCAGCGTCAGCAGGAAGAAGCCGACCGGAATCAGCAGTTTCGCGGGCCAGACGATCAGGCCGCCGGCGTTGCTCGACATTTCCTGGTTCTGGATCGACAGCAGGGCGTAGGGAACGGAGTAGTACAGGATGATCAGCGCCATCGGCAGCAGGAAGACGAGGAAGCCGAGGACGTCGATGATGACCTGGGTGCGCTTGGAGAAGCGGCCGGCGATCACGTCGATGCGGACGTGCTCGTTGCGCCGCAGGGTGTAGGAAGTCGCGAGAAGGAAAATTGCGGAGAAGAGGTACCACTGGATCTCGAGCCAGGCATTCGAGCTGGTGTTGAAGGTATAGCGGACAAGCGCGTTGCCGGTACAGATGAATACCGAGAGCAGCAGGGCCCAGCTGACGGCATTGCCGACTTTCTCATTGAGCAGGTCAATGAGCCTCGATAACGAGAGCAGAAAAGACATGGTGTGTCTCCATTAACAAAAATCCTCGAATCCGGCTGCACTGGTAGTGCAAGCGGTCCGGCGCGATACGTGGCCGCGCCTTGAATACCATTTTCTTGCGTGTTTCGACAAGCGTCTGCCCGGTTGGTCCACCGGTCCGGGGCAGTATATGTCATTTAATCTTGCCGACGAACAAATTGCCGTGCAATGTCGGCAATTTCCATCATGTGCGGCATCGTACGATTTTTTTCGGGCAGTGCGAAGAGGTAAGAGCGCGTACGTGAAACTACGCAAGAGGCATGGCGCCGGAGCGAACTCGCCGGGCGCTGGGATGAAATGAAGAATGCCCGGCGATCATAACCGATCGGCGGGCATTCGGCCGGCGTTGCGATGGCGGCCGCGCCAGATGCAGGCGCGGCAGGATGTGCTTCAGCCAAGCAGGGCGCGCACCCGGGCAATGGCGGCGCGGACCTGTTGCGGCGCCGTGCCGCCGACATGGTTGCGCGCCGCGACCGAGCCTTCCAGGGTCAGCACGTCGAACACGTCGGCGTCGATCAGCGCCGAGAAGACCTTCAGTTCCCCGAGCGACAGGTCGCTCAGGTCGCACTGGCGGTCGACGCAGGTGCGTACCGCATGCGCCACGGCTTCATGCGCATCGCGGAACGGCAGGCCCTTCTTGACGAGGTAGTCCGCCAGGTCGGTCGCGGTGGCATAGCCCTGCAGCGCGGCCGCCCGCATGGATTCCGGCTTGACCGAGATGCCGCGCGCCATGTCGGCGAAGATGCGCAGGGTGTCGGTCACGGTGTCGACGGTGTCGAACAGCGGTTCCTTGTCTTCCTGGTTGTCCTTGTTATAGGCCAGCGGCTGGCCTTTCATCAGGGTCAGCAGGCCGATCAGGTGGCCGTTCACGCGGCCCGTCTTGCCGCGCGCAAGCTCGGGCACGTCCGGATTCTTCTTCTGCGGCATGATCGACGAGCCGGTGCAGAAGCGGTCGGCGATGTCGATGAAGCCGACGCGCGGGCTCATCCAGATGACGAGTTCCTCGGACATGCGCGACACGTGCGTCATGACGAGGGCGGCGGCGGCGCAGAATTCGATGGCGAAGTCGCGGTCGGACACGGCGTCCAGGGAATTGTGGCAGACGTCCTCGAAGCCGAGCGTGCGCGCCACGCGCTCGCGGTCGATCGGGAAGGTGGTGCCGGCCAGCGCGGCGGCGCCCAGCGGCAGGCGGTTGACGCGGCGCCGGCAGTCCGCCATGCGCTCGGCGTCGCGACCGAACATTTCGACGTAGGCCAGCATGTGGTGGCCGAAGGTGATGGGCTGCGCCACCTGCATGTGGGTGAATCCGGGGAGGATGGTGTCGGCATGCTGTTCCGCCAGGTCCACCAGCGCCAGGCGGAGTTCGCGCAGCAGGCCGAGGATGTCGTCGATGGCGGCGCGCATGTAGAGGCGGATGTCGGTCGCCACCTGGTCGTTGCGCGAGCGGCCGGTATGCAGGCGCTTGCCGGCGTCGCCGACGAGCTCGGTGAGCCGCTTCTCGATGTTCAGGTGGACGTCTTCCAGGTCGAGCAGCCATTCGAACTTGCCGGCGGCGATCTCGGACTGGATCTGCGCCATGCCGCGCTGGATGTCGGCATGGTCCTGGGCGGGAATGATGCCCTGGTGGGCAAGCATCTCGGCGTGGGCGAGCGAGCCTTGTATGTCGGCGTCGGCGAGGCGCTTGTCGAAAAAGACCGATGCGGTGTAGCGCTTCACCAGATCGGAAACGGGTTCGGAGAAACGGGCCGACCAGGCCTCGCTTTTTTTGGAAAGTTGTGCTGTCATAATTGTGTTCCGGGAATTTTGTTCCGGCGAATCCCCGATTATAAAACAAGCCACTTCCCTCATGCCGCTTTCCAGCACGTCCCGCGTCGTTCCGGCTCCGCTCGTGATCCCCGACTGTTGCAATATCGGCGTGGTGCTGCGCACGGTGATCGCCTTGAATGCCGCGTCGCTCGTCGCCAGCCTCGTGCAGGCGCCGGACCTGCGGGCGGGCTGCCTGGCCTTCTTCGACTCCTCGCTGCTGATCGAACTGGCCTGCCTGTGGTCGCTGTTCCTGCTGTGCGCCCTGCGCCGCGGCCTGCAGCGGCGGCCGGTGCCGCCTGCCTTCCCGGTCCAGCGTGCCTTGTGCGTGATCGTTCCCGCCGCCGTGACCGCGGCGCTGGCCGCCGGCCTGGCCGGCACCTCGTGGCTGTACAGCAACGATCGCTGGCATACGGTCTTGGGCGCCACCCTGGCCGCCGCGCTTGCCGGCATGGCCGCCCAGCATTACTTCGAACTCCGCGCACGGGCCTATTCCCCGACCCTGGTTGAAGCCCGGCTCCAGGCGCTCCAGGCCCGCATCCGTCCGCATTTCCTGTTCAACAGCCTGAACGCGGTGCTGTCGCTGATCCGCAACGAACCGAGGCGGGCCGAAAGCGCCCTCGAGGATCTCGCCGAGCTGTTCCGCGTCCTGATGAGCGATCCGCGCTCGATGACCACGCTGGACGAAGAACTGCGCCTGTGCCGCCAGTATCTGTCGATCGAGCAGATCCGCCTCGGCGCCCGCATGCGCGTCGAATGGGACATGGGCGAGGCCGACGACGCATTCCTGAGCCAGGTCAGGGTGCCGGTGCTGCTGATCCAGCCCTTGCTCGAGAACGCGGTGCATTACGGCGTGGAGCCGGCGGTCGAGCCGGTCACGGTGCGCATCCAGGTCGGCCGCGCCGGCGACCGCTTGCAGGTGCTGGTGCTCAATCCCTATCATGGCGAGCATGCCGGTCCCGCCGGCAACCAGATCGCGCTGCGCAACATCCGCGAACGGCTGGAGCTGTTGTACGATCTGGAGGCGGAACTGAAAACCGCCGTGAACCAGGATTGCTTCGAAGCGCGCCTGCGACTTCCTTATGCAAAGGGCATGGCATGAACCCACGCTTGTTGATCGTTGATGACGAAACCCCGGCACGTGACCGGCTGCGCATGCTGCTGGCCGACATCGCCGAGGACTGCCCGCATACCATCGTCGGCGAAGCCGGCAGCGCCCGCGACGCGCTCGATACCATCATGGAGCATCGTCCCGACATCGTGCTGCTCGACGTGCAGATGCCCGGCATGACCGGCATCGAACTCGCGTCTCACCTGATGAAGCTGAAGGACTGGACGCCCTCCGTCATCTTCATCACCGCCTTCGAGGAATTCGCGCTGAAGGCCTTCGAGGTGCACGCGGTCGATTACCTGCTCAAGCCGGTGCGCGCCGCCCGCCTCGCCGACGCCATCCGGCGCGCAACCGCCGCGCGCCTGCAATCCAGCGACCCCCGTACCGCCCTGGCCGCGGCGATCGGTTCCCTGCACGCCAAGCGCCGGCATTTTTCGGTGCAGGAACGCGGCAAGGTCATCCTCGTGCCCATCATCGACGTCATCTACCTCAAGGCCGAACTCAAGTACGTCACGGTCCGCACCCGAGAGCGGGAATACCTCATCGAGGAATCGCTCACCTCCATCGAGGAGGAGTTCGAGGATATCTTCGTGCGCGTGCACCGGAGTACGCTGGTGGCGCGCAATGCCATCGTGGGAGTGGAACGCGCGGCCCAGCCTGCCGAGGGGGAGGAGGGGGAGAAGGCGCAGGAGTCGTGGCAGGTGGTGATGCGGGATGTGGGGGAGAGGTTGCCGATTTCGCGGCGGCAGTGGGGGGCGGTTAAGGCGTTGATCAAGCCTTGATCGGGGAGGTTTTTCCCGTGAACGCCGGGGGGCGTTTTTACTCTGGTGAAGCGGGTGGGGTTCCCGCTCCGTGGGGGCTTGCCGGGACTGGCTCCGGCACTACCATACCCGCGCCCTGACTACCAAGCTCCCTCCCTCTCAAGCGCACCCACCGTCGACTCCCTCCCTTTCAAGGGGAGGGTTGGGGTGGGGATGGGTTTCCAGTGCGAGCAAAGAACAGCATTGACCTCACCAGCGAAATAAATACTGTTCTCTGCATGCGACCGAACCCCATCCCCACCCTAGCCCTCCACCTCGGCGGCCCCCCTTGAAAGGGAGGGAACAATCCGGAGGGTGCTTGAAAGGCAGTAGGTATTGGCATGATCGCGGATTCTTGCTCCCCGACGTCGGGACAGACTCGAGCCATGCCGATGCGGCAGGAGGTCGAACCACCATCTGCCTCCCAGGTACTTACTCAGGCAGGGAACGGAATCACCCTGAACAATCGAACAAGGTCACCCGAAGTGACTCCCACATGGGTGTTGAAGCAGCTTTCTTTGGGTACTTTCGTAGGGCCCGCCTATGGTCTGCTGATAAAGAAAGTACCTGGGCCGCCGGGACCAGCCCCGGCAACTCCCCACGGAGTGGGAACCCCAACCGGTTCACCGGAGAGAAAACCAAAACCGCAATGGGATCGCCGCCTTCGCGGGGATGACAGCGCGTTGTGGGGATGACAGAGCCAGGCGCAGATACCAACGCGCGGCCCAAATGAAAACCGCGTTAATGAACACCGCAGCCATTCACCTCCCGCCCTCCAACTCCTCCCCCAGAAACCGAAACACCTCCCCATAAGCCGCCTCCCGAGCCTCGGGATTGCTCCCCACCGTCACCCCCGCCCCCGGATTCACGCCATTAGGCACATCCCGTCTCACCCGCAGCGCCTGGCCCGGCGCATCGAAATCATGATACGCATCCGCATACATCCTCAAGATAAACCGCCGTCCATCCGCGGCCGCCTGCTCGGCAAGCGCGGCGCAGGGCGCAGCCGGCGTCCAGTCATCCTTTTCCCCGATCAGCAGCAGCAAGGGGACGTCGTTGCGGAACCGGACCCTGGCCTTGGCGAAGGCGGCGCAACCGGGATAGAACGCCACCGCGACGCGCGGACGGAGCGCCTGGCCGGCAACGTCGCGATTGCTGGCATTGATGGAGGAGAGGACCGCCGAGCCGCCGTGGGACCAGCCGAGCAAGGCGATGCGCGTGGCATCGACGTCCGGCTGCGCGGCGAGCCAGGCGAGCGCGCCCTGGACGTCGCCGCGGCGATTGGCGTTGTTGATGGTGCGCTGGCCGTTCTTCTGCGTGCATATGCTGCGCACGCCGCGCGGGCTCAGGCTGTCGGGAAAGAGCACGTGGTAGCCAGCGTCGTGCAGCAGGCCGGCCATCGCGGCGTGGCGGGCGTTGAAATGGTTCGTCCTGCCGGCCTGGCCGCTGTACAGCCCGCCGCAGCCGTGCAGGGCGATGACGGCGGGCCGTTTTCCCGCCGGACCGCCGGCCGCGGGCAGCCACCATCCGAACAAGGGCACCGGCCCGGCGCCATCCATGCTGGCAAAATCCACGCGGGCGCTGCCGGGATAGGCGGCCAGCTGGTCCTGCGCGCCGGCCGCGGCCGCCATGCTCAACGCAAGCAGCGCCGCCAAGGCCTTGGTCGTTGCCGTCGCCATGGCGAGCTCAGCCGGTGTTGCGCAGGCCGGCAGCGATGCCGTTGATGGAGAGATGGATGCCGCGCCGGACCCGCTCGTCAAGGCTGCGTCCTTCGGCGGCGGCGGCGCGATGGCGCTTGATCAGTTCCACCTGGAGGTGGTTGAGAGGGTCGAGGTAGGCGAAGCGGTTCTTGATCGAGCGCGCCAGCAGCGGGTTGCCGGCCAGCCTTTCGCGGGCGCCGGTGATCAGGCCGACGCATTCCACCGCGCGCCCATGCTCGTCGACGATGCGCTTGAAGATGGCGTTGCGCAGCCGCTTGTCGGCGACCAGTTCGGCGTAGCGCGAGGCGACGGCGAGGTCGGTCTTGGCCAGCACCATGTCCATGTTCGACAGGAGCGTAGCGAAGAAGGGCCATTCCTTGTGCATCGCACGCAGCATGCCGAGGCGCTTCTTCTGTTCCTTGGCGTCGCCCGCTTCGTCGAGCCAGGACAGGACCGCGCTGCCGAAGCCGTACCAGCCGGGAAGCAGCAGGCGGCACTGGCCCCAGGAAAAGCCCCAGGGGATGGCGCGCAGGTCTTCGATGCGCCGGCTCGCCTTGCGCGAGGCGGGACGCGAGCCGATGTTGAGCTCGGCGATTTCCGCGATCGGCGTGGCGGCGAAGAAGTAGTCGGTGAAGCCGGGCGTGTCGTAGACGAGATGGCGGTAGGCGCGGTAGGCGCGCTCGGACAGCTCTTCCATGACCTTCTCGAAGCCGGCAATGCGCTTCGCCTGCCGGCCCTCGCCGCCGTGCGGCGCGAGGCTGGCCTCGAGCGTGGCGGCAACGAGCAGTTCGAGGTTGCGACGGCCGATTTCCGGGTTGGAGAATTTCGACGCGATGATCTCGCCCTGTTCGGTGAGGCGGATCTGGCCGTTCACCGTGCCCGCCGGCTGGGCGAGGATGGCTTCGTAGCTCGGGCCGCCGCCGCGGCCGACGGTGCCGCCCCGGCCATGGAACAGGCGCAGCTTGACCTGCATGCGGTCGAACAGGTCGACCAGCCTCAGTTCCGCCTTGTACAGTTCCCAGTTCGAAGTCAGGAAGCCGCCATCCTTGTTGGAATCGGAATAGCCGAGCATTACTTCCTGCAGGTCGCCCTGGCGCCGGATCAGCTCGCGCACGGCGGGCAGGGACATGAACCGTTCCATGATATCGGCCGCGCAGCGCAGGTCGGGGATGGTTTCGAACAGGGGGATGACCATCAGCTCCATGGTGGCAGCCATGCCATCGGCGCCATCATTGCCGTCGTTGCCGCGGTCGAGGCGCATGAGCCCGGTTTCCTTTTGCAGCAGCAGCACCTCGAGCAGGTCGGACACCGTCTCGGTGTGCGAGATGATGTAGTTGCGGATCGCGCGCGCGCCGTAGCGCTGGCGGATGTCATGCGCGGCGCGCAGGATGGCGAGTTCGGAATCGGTTTCCGCCGTATAGGAGATGTAGGGCGAGAACAGCAGGCGCGGGCGGGCAACCTCGGCCAGTAGCAGTTCCACCTTCGCCTCCTCGCTCAGGGCGGCGTAGTCGCGCTCGACGTCAGCGCGGCGGAAGAGTTCGGTGATCACCCGCTCGTGCACGTCGGAACTCTGGCGCATGTCGAGGGTGGCGAGGTGGAAGCCGAAGATCTCCGAGGCGCGCTTCAAGGCCGCGAGGCGCGGCTTGACCAGCGCGGCGGCGTGGTGCGCGGCGAGCGAATCGGCGATGGTCTGCAGGTCGCGGGTAAATTCCGCGGCATCCTCGTAGGGCGCGGCCGCGCCGACTTCCTGGCGCAAGACGTGGGCGGTGCCTAGCGTGCGCGCGGTGGCCGCCAGCCTCGCGTACAGGCCGATGAGGGCGCGCCGGTAGGGTTCGTCGGAACGATGTCCCGAGCGGTCGGGCGAGGCATCGGCCAGCGCCTGCACTTCGGGGTTCACGGCGACCAGCAGGGTGGAAATCGACAGCTCCGCGCCGAGGGTGTGCACCTCGTCGAGATAAAAGTCGAAGATCGCGGTGGAATGGCGCATCAGCGCGTGCTGCATGGTATCGGCATTGACGTTCGGATTGCCGTCGCGGTCCCCGCCGATCCAGCTTCCCATCTGCAGGAAAGTCGGCATCTCTGCTTCCGCCATGGCCTGGCGCGGATAATGGGCTGCGATTTCCGACTGGATGTCGTCGTAGAGCGCGGGCAGTTCGCGCAGGAAGGTGATGCGGTAGTAGGACAGGGCGTTCTCGATTTCATCCGCCACCGTCAACTTTGAATAGCGCAGCATGCGCGTCTGCCACAGCGTGGTGACGCAGGCGTGGAGCAGGGCGGTGTTGCGCGCCAGTTCGCGGTGGGTAAGGGGCAGGTCGCGTTCTGCCAGCAGGCGGGCGATCTCGCGCTCGGCGTCGAGGATGCTCTTGCGCTGCACTTCCGTCGGGTGGGCGGTGAGCACCGGGGAAATCAGGGCGTCCTTGAAGAACTGCCGTACCGCGCCGCCGGAGACGCCCGCTTCGTCGAGACGCGACAGGGCGAAGGCAATGCTGCCCCGCTGCGGCGCCGAGCCGGCCAAGAGGTGGGCGCGGCGGCGGCGGTTGTGATGCTGGTCCTCGGCGATGTTTGCCAGGTGCGAGAAATACGAGAAGGCGCGCACCACCGCGTTGGTCTGGTCGCGGGTCAGCTTCTTGAGCAGCTTGTTCAGTTCGGCGCCGGACTGGGCGTCCGATTCGCGCCGGAAGCGCACTGCGGTCTGGCGGATTGTTTCCACGACCTGGAACACTTCCTCGCCTTCCTGTTCCCGCAGGACATGGCCGAGCAGCCGGCCGAGCAGGCGGATGTCTTCCTTCAGAGGCGCGTCCTTGTCGCCGGTGCGGGCAACGGCGCGTTCGGAAACCGGCGTGGCGGCGGTTGATGCCGGGGCGGAGGAGGCAGGCTGCGTTTTCTTGGTTTGTGTGGCCATGTTGAAAGTGTGAAATCAGTCGTGTAACAGGCAGGAAATCGTTGGCGGCACGAGAGGTGGCATGAGCGGCGGCAAGAGCAGTGTCGCCGATCCGGGGCCATGGCGCATGATAGAATCGGCGTCCCGAATCTGCCGGCCCGGCGCCATCCGGCGCGACGTGGCCGGACATGCCGAACCACCCCGAACCATCCCGAATCCTGAAAGCCAGTCGTGAACGCTTCTCCCCCGTCCAAGCTCGTCATCGCCTCGCGCGAAAGCCGCCTTGCCATGTGGCAGGCGGAACATGTGCGCGCCCGGCTCGCCGCATTATATCCGCAGTGCAGCATCGAAATACTCGGAATGACTACGCAAGGCGACCGCATCCTCGACCGTGCCTTGTCCAAGGTCGGCGGCAAGGGCCTGTTCGTCAAGGAACTCGAGGTGGCGATGACCGAACGCCGCGCGGACCTGGCGGTGCATTCGCTTAAGGACGTGCCGATGGAACTGCCCGAGGGTTTCGCGCTGGCCGCGGTGCTGGAGCGCGAGGACCCGCGCGATGCCTTCGTCTCCAACGACTACGCCTCGCTCGATGACCTGCCCGAGGGCGCGGTGGTCGGCACCAGCAGCCTGCGCCGCCAGGCGCTGATCGCCGCCCGCTATCCCGGCCTGGTGATCCGCCCGCTGCGCGGCAATCTCGACACTCGCCTGGGCAAGCTGGACCGCGGCGAGTACGCCGCCATCATCCTGGCGGCCGCGGGATTGAAGCGGCTCGGCCTGCCGCAGCGCATCCGCGGCTTCATCGAACCCGAGCAGAGCCTGCCCGCGCCGGGACAGGGCGCGATGGCGATCGAGATCCTCGATGGCCGTGACGACCTGATGGCGCTGCTGGCCCCGCTCAACCACGCGGCGACCGAGCAGGCGGTCCGCGCCGAACGCACCGTGTCGCGCGTGTTCGGCGGCAGCTGCCAGATTCCGCTGGCGGCGTTCGCCAGCGTCGACGGCGACGCCATGCGCCTGCGCGCCATGGTGGCCACGCCCGACGGCAAGCGCATCGCCCAGGGCGAAGCCAGCGGTCCCGCGCTCGAGCCTGAAGCGCTCGGCACCCGGATCGCCGAGGCGCTCAAGTCGCAAGGCGCGGACGCGATCCTGGCCGCCTGCAAGGCGATGGACGCCGGCTGACCAACCCGCTTTCCCGCGCATGGCAAATTCCGGATCCCCGCCGGTCATCATCACCCGGCCGCTGGCCCAAGCCGAGGCGCTGGCCGGGCGCGTGCGCGCCTGCGGACGGATGCCGGTACTCTTTCCCCTGCTCGACATCCAGCCCTTGCCGGACCAGGCTGCCTTGCGCGCCCGCCTGGCGGCGCTGGACCAGTACGCGCTAGCGGTTTTCGTCAGTCCGAACGCCATCGACGCCGCCATCGCCGCCATGCCCGGGTGGCCCGGCGCCATGCCGCGCGGCGTGCCGCTCGCGGTGATGGGCGAGGGCAGCCGTGCCGCGCTCGCCGCCCATGGCATCACGGCGGACGGCTTCACCATCTTCAGCCCGACCGACCGCCAGCGCACCGATTCCGAGACCCTTCTGCCCGAACTCGACCTCCCCGCCTTGCGCGGACGCCGGGTCTTGCTGGTGCGAGGCGAAAGCGGCCGGGAACTGCTGGCCGACGCCTTGCGCGCCGAAGGCATCGAGGTCGAGCCGGTGGCCGCCTACCGCCGCGCGGCGCCGGTGCTGGACGATGCCGGCAAGGCGCTGCTGCGGCGCCTGCTCGACGAGGGCGGGGAATGGGTCATCACCAGCTCGGAAGCCCTGCGCAACCTGCGGGACAGCGTGGTCGACGTGCTGGGCGAAGGCGGCGTGGCGAAAATGCAACGCCAGGCGCTGATCGTGCCCCATGCCCGCATCGCTGACACCGCTCGGGCGCTGGGTTTCACCTCGATCCTCCAGACAGCTTCCGGCGACGAAGGCGTGGTCGCCGCGTTACAATCGCGAGCATGAACGAATTGCCTCCTTTCAACGAATCCGGCCAGCCGACATCTCCGGCGGAGCCGGTCACGACTGCCGCACCGGCCGCACCTCCCGCAGCTTCCCCACCGAAGCGGCGGTTCCCCTCCCTTCAGCCAGGAAGCGGCGGCTATCTTCCCGCCCTGACCGGCTATGCCGCCATCGGCGCCCTCGTGGTCCTGCTGCTGGCCCAGTGGTGGTCCTCCCAGCGCGAGATTGCCGGGTTGCGCGAGGAAATGGCCCAGCGCCTGCGCACCGGGGAATCCGTGAGCGCGGAAATGCGCGGCGTGGTGAAGTCGGTCCAGGACAGCTCCAAGGAATTGCAGGCCAAGGTCAACGTGCTGGAAAGCAAGCAAGCCGAGGCCCAGGGCCAGCAGCTGGCGCTCGAGCAGCTTTACCAGGAACTCGCCAAGAACCGCGACGACTGGGCGCTCGCCGAAATCGAGCAGGTTCTCTCGACCGCGAGCCAGCAGCTCCAGCTTGCCGGCAACGTGCAGGGCGCGTTGATCGCGCTGCAGAACGCCGACAACAAGCTCTCGCATTCCGACAAGCCGCAATTCATCATCATCCGCCGCGCCATCGCCCATGACCTCGACCGCCTGAAGGCCTTGCCCCTGGTCGACCTGACCGGCATCGCCCTGCGCCTCGACAGCGCCATCGGCCAGATCGACCGGATGCCGCTGATGTCCGACGAAAGGCCGGCCGAGGCCGCGACCCAGCCCAAGCCTTCCCGGCGCGGCACCCGCAATGGCGGCCAAGCCGACGCCGACAAGGGCGGCCGCGCATCGGCCGGCATGGAATGGATGGCGAACCTCGAAGACAAGTGGAACAGCTGGACCAGCGAAATGTGGACCGAGGTTCGCCAGCTCATCCGCGTGCGCAACGTCGAGACGCCCGACGCGCTGCTGGTCGCGCCTTCGCAGGCATACTACGCGCGCGAAAACCTCAAGCTGCGGCTGCTCAATGCCCGGCTGGCGCTGCTCACCCGCAACGAGTCCGCCTTCCGCAGCGACCTGATCGCCGCCCAGGACGCCATCGGCAAGTACTTCGATACCCGCGCCAAGCAGACCCAGACGGTGCAGGCGCTGCTGCGCCAGGTCCAGGGCAGCAACCTGTCCATCGAGATGCCGACGCTGTCCGAGAGCCTGAACGCGGTGCGCAACTACAAGGCGAAGCCGTAATGCGAGTCTTCCTGACGCTCGTCATCGTGTTCGCTGCGGCGATCGGCCTGGCGGTCGGCGCCCGCTTCAATCCCGGCAACGTGGTGCTGTTCTATCCGCCTTACCGCATCGACCTGTCGCTGAACCTGTTCCTGCTCTTGCTGCTGGTCCTGTTCGCGGTGATGTTCGCCTTGCTTAATACCGTCCGCAGCGCCCAGCAGATGCCGCAGCGCGTGGCCGCCTATCGCCGGGAACGGCGTGAACGGGAAGGCAACCGCGCCCTGCGCGAGGCCTTGAAGTCCTTGTTCGAGGGCCGTTTCGGCCAGGCCGAGAAGGCGGCCGGCCGCGCGTCGGAGCTGCCCGAGAACGTCGGCCTGGCGGCCCTGATCGGCGCCCGCGCCGCCCACCGCATGGGGCAGCCGGCGAGGCGCGACGTCTGGCTCGCCAAGGCGCAGGAAGAGCCGCCGCTGCGCACGGCGCGCCTGATGACCGCCATCGAGCTCGCGGTTGACGGCCACCAGCCCGAAAGCGCGCTCGATGCCTTGCGCGAACTGAATGCCAGCGGCATCCGCCACATCCACGCCTTGCGGCTGGCGCTCAAGGCCAACCAGCGCGCCAAGGACTGGCCGGAAGTGCTGCGCCTCGTGCGCCTGCTCGACAAGCGCAACGCGCTGCATCCTGCCTTGTCGCGGCGGCTGCGCGAACTCGCCTACGACGACCTGCTCGCGAGCCAGACCCATGATGCGGAATCGATCCGACGCGTCTGGGCGGCGGTGCCGGCGGAAGAGCGGGTCCAGCCCTTCGTGGCATCCCGTGCCGCCCGGGCATTCTCGAGCAGCGGCCTGGTCGACGAGTCGCGGGCGATCGTGGAAAAGGCCCTCGCCACCGAGTGGGACGAGCGCCTGGTGCGGGCATACCGCAATTCCGCTGCCGCGGAAGGCTCGGCGGCGCTGCTGGCGCAGATCGAGCGCTGCGAGGAATGGCTGCAGGCGCGTCCCGGCGATGCCGAGCTGGAACTAACCCTCGGCACCCTCTGCCTGCGGCAGAAGCTCTGGGGCAAGGCCCAGCGCCATCTCGAGCAGGCGCTCCTGGACGCCGACGATACCCAGACCGTCCGGGAAGCGCACCTGAAACTGGCGCAACTGCACGAAGCTTTGAACCAGCCCGAGCAGGCGTCGTCCCACTATCGCATGAGCGCGCTCGCCGAGCTGCTGTGAGCGGCGGCCTCGCAACTTGACTCCCCGCAAGATGGCGCCGTTCCCCCGGTTTCGCCTGGTGTTGCGGCGCACAAGGCGCGCTCAAAAGCCGATATAATCCGCCAAGACTTTTTTCCGATTTATTCATCCTGTCTGAGAGAGCATCATGAGTTTGAGCAATGTGCCCGCCGGCCGCGACGTGCCGAACGATTTCAATGTCATCATCGAGATCCCGATGAATGCCGACCCGATCAAGTATGAAGTGGACAAGGAGACCGGCGCGATCTTCGTCGACCGCTTCATGGGCACGGCGATGCATTACCCCTGCAACTACGGCTATGTTCCTCAGACCATCTCTGACGACGGCGATCCGGTCGACGTGCTGGTCATCACGCCTTTCCCGCTGATTCCCGGCGTGGTGGTGCGCTGCCGCCCGATCGGCGTGCTCAAGATGACCGACGAAGCCGGCGGCGACGCCAAGGTGCTGGCGGTGCCGGTGGACAAGGTGCTGCCCATCTATACGCACTGGCAGAAGCCGGAAGACCTCAACGACCTGCGCCTGCAGCAGATCCAGCATTTCTTCGAACACTACAAGGACCTGGAAAAGGGCAAGTGGGTGAAGATCGAAGGTTGGGGCGGCCCGGAAGACGCACGCCAGGAAATCCTCAACGGCGTCAGCGCCTACAACAAGGCGCACAGCAAGTAAGCCTTCGCGGCGAGGCCTGCAAGCCTGCGAAAAACGCACCCTCGGGTGCGTTTTTCATTTCAGCGCGTGGTTCCCGATGCGAGGCGCATCAGGCGTCCGCCGAACTGGTTCAGCGCCAGTCCCGCCAGGATTAGCGCGCCGGCCGCGAGTTTCCACCACTGCAGCGATTCGCCGAGCGCAAGCGCTGCGCTGATCATGCCGGCGACCGGCACCAGCAGGGTGAAGGGCGCGATGGTGGCGGTCGGGTATTTCCGCATGAGATGGGACCAGACGCCGAAGCCGATAATCGTGGTCGGATAGGCGTTGAAGGCGATTGCGGCCACCGACGTCCAGTCGAGATGGTGGAGCGACGCCACGATCGCATCGGTGCCTTCTATCGCGACGGAAACCGCGAGGATGGGCGGCGCGGCCAGCAGCGAGCCCCACGTTACCACGCCCAGCGCATCCGCCCGGCCCATCTTCTTGGTGAAGATGTTGCCGAGTCCCCAGGAAAAGCCGGCGGCGATCACCATCGCGAAGCCGATCCCCGGACCCTCCGCGCCGAGGAAGGCGGCCACCAGCGCGATGCCGGAAAAGGCGATCAGCGCGCCGGCGATCTGCGGCAGCCCCGGCCGCTCGCCGAGCATCAGGACCGCCAGTCCGATGGTGAAGAAGGCTTGCAGCTGGATGACAAGGGAGGCAAGGCCGGGCGGGAATCCCAGCTTGATGCCGCAGAAAAGCAGGGAGAACTGCACCACGAACTGGAACATCGCATAGCCTGCCAGCAGCCGCCATGGCACCGCGGGGCGCGCCACGAAGAACACGGCGGGCAGGGCGGCGAATACGAAGCGCAGGCTGGTGAAGAACAGGGGCGGCAGGCCTTTCAGGCCAATCTTGATGACCACGAAATTCACGCCCCAGATGATGACGACCGTGAGCGCGGCGAAGATGTCTGCTGGTTTCATGAAGGGGGCTGGGACGGTGGACACTGGCATCATTGTACCGGCTTGCCGTAAAGGCAACCTGGCGCCGCGCGCGAGGCAAAATCGCCGCGTCCGGCGCGGGCAGGCGTCAATATTTCATGGCGGCTGCCGATAACCGGACAGGACGGATCGACATTTGCATGGACATGGTTCATGATGGATCCGGGAAGCAATAAAGGAGCCCAGGTGGCCATGCATAACAATCCATCAGCCAAGGCCGACCTCGGCTTCTGGCTGCCGTCGGGGGACGAGCCGGTCCGCCACCCACCCGCCAGGGACGACAAGCCGAAGCAGGAAGCGCCCGCCGATCCGCGCGAAAGCGCGCGCGACAGGCTGATCAAGGGCATCGGCGCGCTCACCGACCTGCCGGCGCTCGGCAGCTCGGTCTCGCGGGTGGTGCAAATGACGTCGTCCGACGACGAGGCGGTGCGCAGCCTCGCGAACTTCATCCTCTCCGACGTCGCCCTCACGCAGCGCGTGCTGCGCATCGCCAATACCGTGAGCTACCGCACCGCGTCCGCCCAGCCGGTCACGACGGTATCCAAGGCCATCTTCATGCTCGGCTTCGACACCGTCAAGACCAGCGCACTGGCGATGATGCTCGTGGACCGCATGAACACCCGCCGCGCCCAGTGCGTGCGCACCGAGCTCAACCATGCGCTGTGCGCCAGCATCGTCGGCCGTGAAATGGCCAAGCGCACCAACTTCAAGGATGCCGAGGAAGCCGCGGTGGCGGCCCTGTTCAAGAACATCGGGCGCCTGCTGGTGGCCGCCTACGACCACGAGCTCTACACCCGCATCGCCAAGATGGTCGAGGCCGGCACGCATACCCCGGCGCAGGCCTCGGCGGAAGTGCTGGGCTGCAGCTTCGACTACATCGCCGAATCGGTGCTGCGCGACTGGAACATTCCCGACACCATCATCCATGCCCTGGCCAACCCGCCGGCGGGCGTGCTCAAGCAGCCCAAGGGACGTCAGGAATGGCTGCAACAGGTCGCCGCCTTCAGTTCCGCCGCCGCGCGCCTGATCCCCGGCATGAACGAGCCCGGCCAGGAAGCCGCCTGCAAGGCCATCCTGACCCGCTTCGGCGGCGCGCTCGGCCTCGACGCCCACAAGCTCGCGCAACTGTTCGGCTCGGTTGCCCAGGAAACCCGTGTCCTCGCCAGCAACACCAGCCTGCCGATACAGAACGAGGAGGTAGTGCAGGGCACGCAGCAAGGCAGCCCGTCGCCGGGCGCCGGCGCCAGGTCCGTGGCGCACGACGGCTCGGCCGATGGCGTCCTCAGCGAATTCCTGCTCGAACCCGCCAACCCCGGCCATCGCCTGCAGGTCGTGCAGCGGCATGCCAGCGGCAAGCCGACCAATGCCAGCGACCTGCTGATGGCAGGCGTGCAGGACATGACGCAGATGATGGCTTCGGGCCGGTCCAAGGTGAACGACCTGATGCTGCTGGTGCTCGAGACGCTCTACAACAGCATGGGCTTCCGCTTCGCCACGGTATGCCTGAAGGACTTGCAGAGCCAGCGTTACCGCGCCCGCATCTCGATGGGCGAGAACTTCGAGGCGCGCGAGGCGGGATTTTCCTTCCCGGCCGGCGCGGCGACGGACATCTTTCACCTCGCGCTGGAAAAGGATGCCGACATCATGGTGTCGGACGCGACGGTTCCGAAGATCCGCGACCTCCTGCCCGGCTGGCATCGCAGCCTGCTGGGCGACGCCCGCAGCTTCGTGATCCTGCCACTGGTGGTGCACAAGAAGCCGATCGGCCTGTTCTATGCCGACCGCGCGCTTGCGGCGCCGGAAGGCGTGCCGCCCAACGAGACCGCCCTGATCAAGATGCTCAAGGGCCAGGTGGTGGTGGCCTTGCAGACGCGCTGAGCCTGCCTTACTTCAGGATGGCGGTGGCGGCCATGGCCACCGCCAGCAGCGCCATCCCCAGCCCTATCGACAGCGCGGTCTTGCGGCCGAGCCGGGACGCCAGCCCCGGCGATCCGGAAGCGCCTTCCGTATCCAGCGCGCTCACCGGGATCTTCATGCGTCGGCGGGCGCGTCGCATGCGGATCAGGTAGCGCTTGAGGTCGAGCGCCATCGCGCCGGCATCCGGATAGCGCCGGTCCGGGCGCTTGTTCATCGCCGTCATCACGATGCGCGACAAGGCGGCCGGGATGGCCGGATCGAGCCGGTGCGGCGGCACGGGCGTCTTGCCGATCACCTGCTGCAGCAGGAGCTTGTCGTTCGGCGCATGGAAGGGCAGGACGCCCACCAGCATTTCATACATCACCACGCCCAGCGAATAGATGTCGCTGCGCGCATCCACGGCCTTGTTCTGCGCCTGTTCCGGCGACATGTAGTTAGGCGTTCCGAGCAGGCGGTCCGGCCGGGACAGGGTGTGCGCCCAGCGGTTCTTCGCGCCCCCGGCCGCCGCGTTTTCTTCGTTTCCGGATTGCTGCGCATCGGCCGGTTTCGGCGCGCGCGCGATGCCGAAGTCGACCAGCTTGGGCTGGTCGTCCTTGATCATGAAGATGTTGGCGGGCTTGATGTCGCGGTGGATCACGCCCCGCCCGTGCGCATGGCTGAGCGCGTCGGCGATCTTCCAGCAGATCGACGCGGCTTCGTCCGGCGTGAAGCGGCGGCCCTGTTCCAGCAGCCGGTTCAACTCCTGGCCGTCCAGCAGTTCCATCGCGACGTAGCTGTTGCCCTTGTCGATGGACGCCTCGTAGATCGTGACGATGTGCGGATGGGCCAGCGAGCCCATGGCGCGCGCTTCCTGGATGAAGTGGTCTTCGTAGCGCAGGCGGTTGATGTCGCCGACGTCCGCCCGGAAGGTCTTGATCGCGAGGTCGCGTCCGAGAACCGGGTCGTGTCCGAGGTAGACGCTGCCCAGGGATCCGCGTCCGAGTTCGCGGGAAATCTGGAAGCGTCCGATGCGCGTGGGATTTGTCATGGCCGCAAGGATGCCGTGAAGTGGCGATTCTTGCAAGATGCGGGAATTACGGGGGAGGGGGCGAATCGGCGCTCCTGAACGGCGACCGTTCGTTCAACTCATCGATATACGCCTCGATCCCTCCCGATTCCTGCCTGAGGTGCCGCTCGATCGCATCGGCGAACGCCGGATGCGCCAGCCAGTGCGCCGACCAGGTCTTCTCGGGCAGGAAGCCCCGCGCCATCTTGTGCTCGCCCTGCGCGCCGCCTTCGAAGCGCTCCAATCCCTCGGCGATGCAGAACTCCAGCGGCTGGTAGTAGGCGGTCTCGAAATGCAGGCAGGGGACGTGTTCCAGGGCGCCCCAGTAGCGGCCGTAGAGCGTGGTCTCGTCGTGAATGACGAGCGAGGAGGCGATGCGCCGGCCGTCGCGCTCGGCGATCACCAGCAACAGGTTCTGCGGCATGCCGCGGCCGATGCGCAGGAAGAAATCGAGATTGAGGTAGGGCGTGGAGTAGTGCTCGGCATAGGTGTTGTCGTAGCAGCGCTTGAAGAAGCGCCAGTCGGCTTCGGTGGCGTCGGGGCCGCGCACCTGGCGGAAGCGGATGCCGGCGTCCTGCACCTTGCGCCGTTCGGCGCGGATGTTCTTGCGTTTCTTGCGGTCGAGCGCGGACAGGAACTGCTCGAAGTCGGCGTAGCCGTCGTTGAGCCAGTGGAACTGGACGTTCGAGCGCAGCAGGAAGCCGGCCTTCGCCAGCAGCGCGGCTTCGTCCCCGGTAGGGAAGAGGATGTGCGTGGACGAGAGTTCATTGTCCTGCTGCAGGGCCCGGAGGGCGGACACCAGAGCTTGCCGGGTATCGGCGTCCCGCGCCAGCAGGCGGTTGCCGGACACCGGCGTGAAGGGGATGGCCGACAGCAGCTTGGGATAGTACTCTAGCCCGTTGCGCCGGTAGGCGTCGGCCCAGGCCCAGTCGAACACATATTCGCCGTACGAGTGATATTTCACGTAGAGCGGCATCGCGGCGCACAGCGTCTCGCCGCGCCAGAGCGTCAGGTATTGCGGCTGCCAGCCGCTGTCGGCCGACGCGCTGCCGGATTCGTGCATGGCATGCAGGAAGGCAAAGGACAGGAAGGGCGTGCGCTGGTCCTGGACCGCGAGCAAGGCGTCCCATTGCTCCTGGCCAGCTTCTAAAAGAGAAGAAAGGATTCGCGTGCGATAATTCACTATTGTCATCATTCAGGTTGCCGGTTGCGTCCGCGCAAGAACGACGGCCGCAACGCGTTCGATGGTCATTCTACGGAAAAATTTCCGGTCGGGCCGGAGACCGCGCCTGGCAGCAGGAACGCGTGCGCCCGCGCAACCGGGCACCGCCTGGCCTTGTCAATTAGGGCATGGGGCGCCGCTGCTTCCTGACACGAGGGCGGATGACGCCGGAGCCAACCCAGCCGACACACAACCATGACGAAACCCTTCTTCAACTTGTACAGCCACGATTTCGTGCGCATCGCTGTCGGCGTGCCGGCCTGCCGCGTGGCCGACCCGGCGGCGAATGCCGCGGAAACCATCCGGCTCGCCCGCGAGGCGGCAGACGGCGGCGCGGCCCTGGTCGCCTTCACCGAACTCGGACTGTCGGCCTACACCTGCGACGACCTGTTCCACCAGGAAGCCTTGCTGCGCGGCTGCATCGATGCTTTGGCGGCGGTGGTCGCGGCTTCCGAAACCCTCGCCCCGGTGCTGGTTGTCGGCATGCCGCTGCGGGTCGAGCAGCAATTGTTCAACTGCGCGGTGGTCGTCGCCAAGGGAAAGATCCTGGGCGTGGTGCCCAAGAGCTACCTGCCGAACTACGGCGAATTCTACGAGGCGCGCCAGTTCAGCCCGGCCTTCAATGCCACGGTCGATGAAATCGACCTCCTCGGCCAGCGCGTGCCTTTCGGCGCGGCGCTGCTGTTCCAGGCGGCCAACCTGCCGCTGTTCCGTTTTCACGTGGAAATCTGCGAAGACCTTTGGGTCACGGTGCCTCCGTCATCCTTCGCCGCGCTGGCCGGCGCGACGGTGCTGGTGAACCTGTCGGCCTCGAACATCGTGGTAGGCAAGTCCGGCTACCGGCACCAGCTGGTGTCGCAGCAGTCGGCGCGCTGCATCGCGGCCTATGTCTATTCCTCGGCCGGGAAAGGCGAGTCGACCACCGACATGGCGTGGGACGGCCAGGCGCTGGTCTGCGAGAACGGCTCTCTGCTGCGCGACTCGGCGCGGTTTTCCGATGAATCCCACGTCATCCAGGCCGACGTCGACCTCGGCCGGCTGGCGGCCGACCGCGCCCGGAATACCTCCTTCGGTCACTCGGTGCGCCGGCACGCCGAGGAAGTGCGGCGCTTCCGGGTGGTGTCCTTCGACCTCGAGCTGCCGCGCCACGAACGGCTGCCGCTGGACCGGGTGGTCGAGCGCTTCCCCTACGTTCCGGCCGACCAGCAGCGCCGCGACGAACGCTGCAACGAGGTCTACAACATCCAGGTGCAGGCGCTGGTGCAGCGCATGTCGGCCTCGAACATTTCCAGGCTGGTGATCGGCGTCTCGGGCGGACTCGATTCCACCCATGCCTTGCTGGTCTGCGCCAAGGCCATGGACAGGCTGGGCCTGCCGCGCACCAACATCATCGGCATCACCATGCCGGGCTTCGCCACCAGCGACCGCACCCTGAAGCAGGCGCGCCAGCTGATGGAAGTGATCGGCTGCGAATCGAGCGAGGTGGACATTCGTCCGAGCTGCCTGCAGATGCTCAAGGACATCGGCCATCCCTATGCCGGCGGCGAAGAGGTGTATGACATCACCTTCGAGAACGTGCAGGCCGGCGAGCGCACCAGCCACCTGTTCCGGCTGGCGAACTACCGCAACGGCATCGTGGTCGGGACCGGTGACCTGAGCGAGCTGGCGCTTGGCTGGTGCACCTACGGCGTGGGCGACCACATGTCGCACTACAACGTCAACGCCAGCGTCCCCAAGACCCTGATCAGCCACCTCGTGCGCTGGGTCGCCGAGACGAAGCAGATCGGCGAATCCGGCTCGGACGTGCTGCTCAACATCCTCGGCACCGACATCAGCCCCGAACTCGTGCCCGGCAAGGGCAGCGACCAGCCCGGCCAGAAGACCGAGAGCACCATCGGCCCCTACGAGCTGCAGGACTTCAACCTTTACTATACGGTGCGCTTCGGCTTCACGCCGTCGAAGGTTGCCTTCCTCTCGCACGCCGCCTGGCACGATCGCGACGCCGGGCCCTGGCCCGAAGGCGGGCACGTCGCGCGGAATGAATATTCCGTGGCCGACATCAAGCGCAACCTCGGCATCTTCCTCTATCGTTTCTTCAAGACCAGCCAGTTCAAGCGCAGCTGCGTGCCGAATTCTCCCAAGGTCGGCTCCGGCGGTTCGCTCTCGCCGCGCGGCGACTGGCGCGCGCCCAGCGATTCCGAGGCGACGGTATGGATGGAGGATCTCAAGAATATTCCCGGATGAGGACGCTGCCCCGGGCGCGCCGGCATTGCCTGGAACCGCGCGACGAGGTATTGTAGAAACAGAAACCATATTGCATTGACATAGGAGCAGACATGAAGCTGATTACGGCAATCATCAAACCGTTCAAGCTCGACGAGGTGCGCGAAGCCCTCGGCGAGATCGGCGTGACCGGCCTGACGGTGACGGAAGTGAAGGGATTCGGCCGCCAGAAGGGCCACACCGAGCTGTACCGCGGCGCCGAATACGTGGTGGATTTCCTGCCGAAGGTGAAGATCGAGGCGGTGGTCGACGAGAAGTCGGTCGATACCGCCGTCGATGCCATCATCAAGGCGGCACGCACCGGCAAGATCGGGGACGGCAAGATCTTCGTGCGCGACGTCGAGCAGGTCATCCGCATCCGCACCGGCGAAACCGGACCCGACGCGGTCTGACCGTCCGCCTGCCTCCAAAGGAGCGCTCATCCACTTGGTGGACCGGCGCTCCTTTTTCTTTCTTGCTCAATTGAGCTTCACGTCCTTGGCCCACGCGGCCAGCCGCAAAGCCGAGATCAGCATCGCGCTGAACCACAGCGAGAAATCCGCCGGGGTGTCGGCCCGCTGCAGCATCAGGTAGACCCAGCAGCCGACGAAGGAACAGATCGCATATGGCTTGCCGTCCCGCAGCACCATGGGCACCTCGTTGCACACGATGTCGCGCAGGATGCCGCCGAAGACGCCGGTGATCACGCCCATCATCGATGAGATGAACAGCGGCATGCCGGCGGCCAGCGCCTCGGACACGCCGGCAATGGAAAACAATCCGAGGCCGAGCGCGTCGGCCACCACGATCAGGCGTTCGGACACGATCTTGCGCAGGGTGCGGATGGCCGGCGCGGCGGTCAGGGCGAGGACGAAGATGAGGATGGCGTATTCATCATGCGTCACCCAGAAGAGGGGGCGCTTGTCGAGCAGGATGTCGCGCAGCGTGCCGCCGCCGAAGGCGGTGATGAAGGCCACGGTGAACACGCCGACCACATCCATCCGCTTGCTGCGGGCTTCGATGAAACCGGAAAACGCGCCGACCAGGATCGCCAGGATTTCGATGATCTTGATCAGGGACATGGTGATGGGGAAAGTGGCGTTGAGGAATCATACACCGGAGGGTGGGGTGCGGAGGAGACTTCGCTCCACCTTGGCATCGGCGTCGCCGCCGGCCTGGCCGGTCTGCCGCCACTGGCACGACGTCAGTCCCCCGCGGGCGGGGGAACCCCGTCCAACTCAGCCCTGGGCCTTCAGAAGCACGATCAGCGCCCCGGCGCCCCCATCCACCGCGCGCGCCTGGCAAAAGGCGATCACCTCGTCCTTCTGCACCAGCCAGTGCCTGACCTTGTTCTTGAGCACCGGCTCCTTGTTCACCGATCCCAGACCCTTGCCATGCACGATGCGCACGCAGCGCAATCCGCGCTTGGCGGCATTGCGCAGGAATTCGATCAGGGCATCGCGCGCTTCCTCGCGCCGCATGCCGTGCAGGTCGAGCTGGGCCTGGATGATCCAGTGGCCGCGGCGCAGCTTGCGCAGGGTATCGGTGCTGATACCCACCCGGGCATAGCTGAGCTGCTCGTCGGTGTCGAGCAGGGTATCGGAATTGAATTCGTCGGACAGCGACTCTTCGAGCGCGGCCTGCTCGTCCGCGAGATGCTGGCGGGCGATGGGCGGCGGCAGGGGCAGGGAGGTGGAAGCCTTGTTGGCGGGCGGCAGCGGCTTGACGTCGCCGATGCTGCGGCGAAACAGTTCGGCTTCGCGCCGGCTTTCCTGTTCGCGCCGCTTGCGTTCGGCTTCCTCCGCCTTGCGCGCCTCTTCCTGCGCCTTGAGCTGCGCACGCACTGACTTCAGGGCGGCGAAATCCTTGATCGGGCCGGACATGGTGCTTGCAAAAGGTAGGATGGTTGATGGAGGGAAGGCGGACCGCCGAGTTCCCTCCACGAGGCCTGGCCGCCGGCCAGGACCGCGGTCATTACAGCTTCACGCCCTCGACTTCCAGGCCTTCCAGGTACTTCTGCGCATCGAGCGCCGCCATGCAGCCGGTGCCCGAGCTGGTGATGGCCTGCCGGTAGACGTGGTCCTGCACGTCGCCGGCGGCGAACACACCTGGCACGCTGGTCGCGGTGGCGAAGCCGTCGGAGCCGCCCTTGGTCTTGATGTAGCCGTTCTCCATGTCGAGCTGTCCTTCGAAGATGCCGGTATTGGGCTTGTGGCCGATGGCGATGAACACGCCGTGCAGCGGCACCTGGGTGATGCGGCCGTCTTCCGTCGACTTGATGTTGATGCCGGTGACGCCGCTGTCGTCGCCCGTCACTTCGTCGAGCACATGGTTCCACTTGACCTCGATCTTGCCTTCCTTGACCTTGGCCATCAGGCGGTCGATCAGGATGGGCTCGGCGCGGAACTTGTTGCGGCGGTGGATGACGGTGACCTTCTTGGCGATGTTCGAGAGGTAGAGCGCTTCCTCGACCGCGGTATTGCCGCCGCCGACCACGGCCACGTCCTGGCCCTTGTAGAAGAAGCCGTCGCAGGTGGCGCAGGCGGATACGCCGCGGCCGCTGAAGGCTTCCTCGGAGGGCAGGCCGAGGTATTGCGCCGACGCGCCGGTGGCGATAACCAGGGAGTCGCAGGTGTACTCGCCGGAGTCGCCGACGAGGCGGATCGGCTTTTCGTTCAGGTAGGTCGTGTGGATGTGGTCGAACACGATCTCGGTATTGAAGCGCTCGGCATGCTGCAGCAGGCGCTGCATCAGTTCGGGGCCCTGCACGCCCAGGGGATCTCCCGGCCAGTTTTCCACGTCGGTGGTCGTCATCAGCTGGCCGCCCTGTTCCACGCCGGTGACCAGGACCGGCTTGAGGTTGGCGCGTGCGGCATAGACGGCGGCGCTGTAGCCGGCCGGTCCGGAACCGAGGATGAGTACTTGGGCGTGTCTGGTATTGGCCATGGCGGTGCGGATCGTGGGTTGGATGTCGGTGTTGCCGATCGGGATTGCCGGGAGAAGACGGGATTTTAGGCTGCTGTTCCGCGCTTCCATGCGAAGGATATGTCGCCAATCGGCAAATTTTCAATGCTGTCCGGGACAATTCGGTATTGCACCCGAAAAACTCGGTAAGATTATAGTCGAACCCGCCACCGGAAGGCGGCACTCATGCGGACCATGCGTTCAGGAAAAACCATGGCTGCGGCAAGGCCATTCCGGCACCCATGGCGGGGCGCAAGACTATCCAGACATGACCCGAACAACACAAGCGTACACACGCAACACCGCACCGCGCGACGAACACCCCATGCCGAACCGGCTGGTGCGCCTGCTTTCCGAGGCGCGCTGGTTCGGCTTCACAGTCATGGCCGTCTACATGCTGCTGATCTTCCTGACCTATTCCCCGACCGACCCGGGATGGTCGCAGTCCATCGAAGTCGCCCACCCGCACAACTGGGGCGGCCGGATCGGCGCCTATGCCGCCGACCTGATGCTCTACATCTTCGGCTTTTCCACCTGGTGGTGCTGCATCTTCGTGCTGCGCTCCGTCTGGAAGGGCTACCGGCGGCTGTCGCACCGCTTCCTGTTCCAGAAGGAGCTGGAGCCCGAGCATCATCACGAAGCCTGGATCCGCTCCGCCGGCTTCGGCCTGCTGCTGCTGAGCAGCGTGGCGCTCGAGTACTCCCGCATGCAATGGCTGCGCACCGCGGTCAAGCTGCCGCTCGGCCCGGGCGGCGTCTTGGGCAAGGAGATCGGCGGGCTGGCGCAGAGCGCCTTCGGCTTCAACGGCGCCACGCTCCTGCTGCTGCTCGTTTTCGGCGTCGGCTTCAGCCTGTTCTTCCAGATTTCCTGGCTCTCCGCCGCCGAGCGCGTGGGCGGCCTCATCGAGGATTCCTTCGTCCGCCTGCGCAACCTCTACGTCGCGCGCGAAGACCGCAAGGTGGGCCAGGTGGCGGCCGGGAAGCGCGAGGAAGTCGTTGTGCAGGAACGCGCCAAGATCGTCGAGGCGACGCCTATCCGCATCGAGCCGCAGGTGGTGACGGTGCCCAAGTCCGAACGCGTCGAGAAGGAACGCCAGGTGTCGCTCTTCGCCGACTTGCCGGACACCAACCTCCCGCCGCTGTCGCTGCTCGACGAGCCACCGCCGGCCCAGGAAACGGTCAGCATCGAAACGCTCGAGTTCACCAGCCGCCTGATCGAGAAGAAGCTGTCCGACTTCGGCGTGGAAGTGAAAGTGGTCGCGGCCTATCCCGGCCCGGTAATCACCCGCTACGAGATCGAGCCCGCCACCGGCGTCAAGGGCAGCCAGATCGTCAACCTTGGGCGCGACCTCGCGCGCTCGCTGTCGCTGACCTCGATCCGCGTGGTCGAAACCATCCCCGGCAAGAATTTCATGGGCCTGGAGCTGCCGAACCCCAAGCGCCAGATCGTGCGCCTGACCGAGATCCTCGGCTCCAAGATCTACAACGACAGCCACTCGCCGCTCACCGTCGCGCTCGGCAAGGACATCGCGGGCAATCCCGTCGTCGCCGACCTGGCGAAGATGCCCCACCTGCTGGTCGCCGGCACCACCGGCTCGGGCAAGTCGGTCGGCATCAACGCCACCATCCTGTCGCTGCTGTACAAAGCCGATCCCAACAACGTGCGCATGATCCTCATCGATCCGAAGATGCTGGAAATGTCGGTCTACGAAGGCATTCCCCACCTGCTCGCGCCGGTCGTCACCGACATGCGCCAGGCCGGCCATGCGCTGAACTGGGCGGTGGCCGAGATGGAGCGCCGCTACAAGCTCATGTCCAAGCTCGGCGTGCGCAATCTCGCCGGCTACAACAACAAGATCGCCGAGGCCGACAAGAAGGAAGAAAAGATCCCCAACCCGTTCAGCCTCACGCCCGACGCGCCGGAGCCGCTGGACAAGCTGCCTACCATCGTCATCATCATCGACGAGCTGGCCGACCTGATGATGGTGGTCGGCAAGAAGGTGGAAGAACTGATCGCCCGCATCGCGCAGAAGGCGCGCGCCGCCGGCATTCACCTCATCCTCGCCACGCAGCGCCCGTCGGTGGACGTGATCACCGGCCTCATCAAGGCCAACATCCCGACCCGCATCGCCTTCCAGGTCAGCAGCAAGATCGACTCGCGCACCATCCTCGACCAGATGGGCGCGGAAACCCTGCTCGGCATGGGCGACATGCTCTACATGCCGCCGGGCACCGGCCTGCCGGTGCGCGTGCACGGGGCCTTCGTCTCGGATGACGAGGTGCATCGCGTCGTCGAACACCTGAAGGCCCAGGGCGAGCCGAACTACATCGAGGGCATCCTCGAAGGCGGGGTCGCCGAGGAAGGCGAGGGCGGCGCGGCCGGCGGAGAAGGCGGCGAGGCAAGCGGCGAAGCGGATCCCATGTACGACCAGGCGGTGGCGGTCGTGCTCAAGAACCGCAAGGCTTCCATTTCGCTGGTGCAACGGCATCTGCGCATCGGCTACAACCGCGCGGCGAGGCTCCTGGAACAGATGGAGCAGAGCGGGCTGGTTTCCTCGATGCAGACCAATGGCAACCGGGAAATCATGGTGCCCGCCGGCAAGGAAACGGTGGAATAGATCTGGCTCGGGGTGCAGGATGTTGACAGGGGTTATACTTGGCTCAAGCCGCCCGCTCGGACCCCCTCCCCTTCAAGGGGAGGGCCGGGGTGGGGATGGGTTTCCGGCGTGAGCAAACAACAGCATTAACTTCGACATCGAACTAGATACTGTTCTTTGCAGTGCCACCGACCCCCATCCCCATCCCAACCTTCCCCTTGAAGGGGAAGGAGTGTCGACGGTGCGCGGGAAATCAATCTCAGCTACCACGCATGCCCAAGCTCATTCAGACCGCCATCTTCGCTGCCTGTGCCCTTGCCCTCAGCGGTACGGCTTTCGCCGGCGCGCTCGACCAGTTCCGCAGTTTCGCCACCACCACCAAGACCGCTCGCGGCCAATTCACCCAGCGCCAGGTGAAGGCGGTGCAAGGCAGCCCCAAGGTATCCAACGCCGCCACCGGCACCTTCGCCTTCGCTCGCCCCGGCCGTTTCGTCTGGACCTACCTGAAGCCTTACGAGCAGGTGATGATGGCCGACGGCGAAAAGCTCTACCTCTACGACAAGGACCTGAACCAGGTCACGGTGAAGAACTTGGATGCTTCCACGCTCGGCTCCTCGCCGGCGGCCATCCTGTTCGGCAGCAACGACCTGGAAAAGAACTTCGTCCTCAAGGACGCCGGCTCCAGGGATGGCATGGAATGGCTCGACGCCACGCCGCGCTCCAACGACTCCACCTTCGAGCGCCTCAGCATCGGCCTGAAGGATGGGGTGCCGCGCGCAATGGAATTGCGCGATTCCTTCGGCCAGCTGTCGCTCATCAGCTTCGACAAGTTCGACAAGAATCCGGCGCTGCCGGCCGACGAGTTCAAGTTCGTGCCGCCCAAGGGCGCGGATGTCTTCCAGCAGTAAGCCGGCCATGAGTTCCATGCCCCTCGCCGAACGCCTGCGGCCTCATGCCCTCGACGAGGTCATCGGCCAGCAGCACCTGCTCGGGCCGGGCAAGCCCCTGCGCGTGGCCTTCGAATCCGGCGAGCCGCACTCCATGATCCTGTGGGGCCCGCCGGGCGTCGGCAAGACCACGTTGGCGCGGCTGATGGCCGACAGCTTCGACGCGGAATTCATCGCGCTGTCCGCCGTGCTGTCGGGCGTGAAGGACATCCGCGAGGCGGTGGAGCGCGCCCAGCTCGTGCGGGCCACCTCCGGCAGGCGCACCATCCTCTTCGTCGACGAGGTCCACCGCTTCAACAAGAGCCAGCAGGACGCCTTCCTGCCCCACGTGGAAAGCGGCCTGTTCACCTTCATCGGCGCGACCACCGAGAACCCCTCCTTCGAGGTCAATAGCGCGCTGCTGTCGCGCGCGGCCGTCTACGTGCTCAAGTCCCTCAGCGACGAAGACCTCGACGCCCTGGTCGACCGCGCCTGCATCGAGGAACTCGACGGACTCGACTTTGAACCGGATGCCAAGCAGACCCTGGTCGCCAGCGCCGACGGCGATGGCCGCAAGCTGCTGAACAACCTCGAAATCGTCGCCCGCGCCGCTGCCGCCAAGGACACGCAGACCGTGGACGAAGCCTTGCTCGCCACTGCCCTCGCGGAAAACCTGCGGCGCTTCGACAAGGGCGGCGACGCCTTCTATGACCAGATCTCGGCGCTGCACAAGTCGGTGCGCGGCTCCAATCCGGATGCCTCGCTCTACTGGTTCGTGCGCATGCTCGACGGCGGCGCCGATCCGCGCTACCTCGCGCGGCGCATCATCCGCATGGCGGTCGAGGACATCGGCCTGGCCGACCCGCGCGCGGTCCGCCTGTCGCTGGACGCCGCCGACATCTATGAACGCCTGGGCTCGCCCGAGGGCGAGCTGGCGCTGGCCGAGGCCGTGGTATACCTCGCCTGCGCCGCCAAGTCGAATGCCGTCTACAACGCCTACAACGCCGCGCGCGCCTTCGTCGCCAAGGACAAGTCCCGCCCGGTGCCGGAGCATCTGCGCAACGCCCCGACCAAGCTGATGAAGGAACTGGGCTACGGCAAGCTCTACCGCTACGCGCACGACGAACCGGACGCCTACGCCGCCGGGGAAACCTATCTTCCCGACGGCATGCGCGAACCCGGCTGGTACCAGCCGACGCCGCGCGGGCTGGAAGGCAAGATCGGCGAGAAGCTGGCCTACCTGCGGGAACTCGACCGCGAGGCGCGCAAGAAAGGCAAGGCCTGAGGGGCTCCACGCCCTCCCTTTGCCGCCGCTCAATTCCGGCCCATGCCGGATTCCGCGCGTTCGCTTGCTACAATGGCGGTTTCGCATACCTCCAACCCGGCACTTCCATGATCGACATTCAACTGCTCCGCAAGGACATCGACGGCGTGGCCGCGCGCCTCGCGACCCGCAAATTCCAGCTTGACATCGCCGCCTTCAACGCGATGGAAGCCGAGCGCAAGCAAATCCAGACCCGCACCGAAGAACTGCAGGGCAAGCGCAATTCCCTGTCCAAGCAGATCGGCATGCTGAAAGGCAAGGGCGAGGACACCACGGCGGTAATGGCGGAGGTGGCCGGCATCGGCGACGAGCTCAAGGCATCCGCCGAGCGCCTCGACGCCATCCAGGCACGGATGAGTGATTTCATGCTCAGCATCCCCAACCTTCCGCACGAATCGGTGCCGGTGGGGACGGACGAAACCGGCAACGTGGAAGTGCGCCGCGTCGGCACGCCGCGCCAGTTCGACTTCGAGGTGAAGGACCACGTGGACATTGGCGAAGCCCTCGGACTGGATTTCGACACTGCTGCCAAGCTCACCGGCTCGCGCTTCGCCGTCATGAAGGGCGGCATCGCCCGCCTGCACCGCGCGCTCGCGCAGTTCATGCTCGACACCCAGACCGGCGCGCACGGCTATACCGAATGCTATACGCCTTACATCGTGAACGCGGACTCCCTGCGCGGCACCGGCCAGTTGCCCAAGTTCGAGGCCGACCTGTTCGCCGTAAAGAAGGGTGGACAGGAAGGCGAGGGCGAGTCGCTCTACCTGATCCCAACCTCGGAAGTCTCCCTGACCAACATGGTGCGCGATGAAATCCTTGCCGCCGACGCCTTGCCGCTCAAGTTCACCGCGCACACGCCGTGCTTCCGTTCCGAAGCGGGCAGCTACGGCCGCGACACCCGCGGCATGATCCGCCAGCACCAGTTCGACAAGGTCGAGATGGTGCAGATCGCCCATCCCGAGAAATCCTACGAGGCCCTGGACGAAATGGTCGGCCATGCCGAAGCCATCCTGCAGAAGCTCGGCCTGCCTTACCGCGTCCTCGCGCTGTGCACCGGCGACATGGGCTTCGGCGCCACCAAGACCTTCGACCTCGAGGTCTGGCTGCCGGCGCAGAACACCTATCGCGAGATATCGTCGGTCTCCAACTGCGAAGCCTTCCAGGCCCGCCGCATGCAGACCCGTTTCCGCAATGCGCAGGGCAAGCCTGAACTCGTGCACACGCTCAACGGCTCCGGACTGGCGGTCGGCCGCACCCTGGTCGCCGTGCTGGAAAATTATCAGCAGGCGGATGGCAGCGTAGAAATTCCGGAAGTGCTGCGTCCGTACATGGGCGGACTGACAAGCCTGGCCCGCGGCTGAATTGCCGGATCGTCTCTCGTAGCGGCAGAGCCTTGCCGCATTGAAAAGTTCTGGCACCGTCGTTAGGGATTTTTCGTCGGGTCCTGAGGTTTCGCATGGGAACGCCTATTCCGCCTCGCGAGATGATCTGCTATACTTGCACGCTTTGCAGCTCCCCGAGCTGCAAGTCGACCCTATTCGGAAAGGTGGCAGAGTGGTCGAATGCGCTGGACTCGAAATCCAGTATACGTTTATGCGTATCGAGGGTTCGAATCCCTCCCTTTCCGCCAGTAGATCGACAAACTGGATTCAAAAAAGCCGCTGAAAAGCGGCTTTTTCTTTGCGCGTTCGGAAAGCTTCCCAAGATTTCATCAGCGACCCGGCTATCGTTCCGGACCGGCCGGGGGCTCACATCGTCCCCGCTGCCGCGAGGACGACATTCCGCTGACGGCGATATCTCACATCAAAACGTTTCCCACTCGTCGGCGCTGTTCGATGCCAAGGCGGGATTGGCCCTGCGATCGGCCCGCGTCGCCACGGCGTGTTGCTGGCGGATCGCACGCACCGGCTGGCGCGCAGCGTGTGGCCGGGCTGGTGCTGCAACTGCCGAAGGCAGGGTGGCTGCAAGATGGGTGGAATCCACGCGGAAGATGCTCACCGCCTGCGCCAGTTTCGCGGCCTGGTCCTGCATGGCTTCCGAAGCGGCGGCGGCTTCTTCCACCAGCGCGGCGTTCTGCTGCGTGACCTGGTCCATCTGCGTCACCGCCTGGTTTATCTGCTCGATGCCGGACGTCTGCTCGGCGCTGGCGGCGCTGATCTCGGCCATGATGTCGGTCACGCGGCGCACGCTCTCGACGATTTCCTGCATCGTCGTTCCGGCGTCGTTCACCAGCTTGCTGCCCGCTTCCACCTTTTCCACCGAATCGCCGATCAGGCTCTTGATTTCCTTGGCCGCGTTCGCCGAGCGCTGTGCCAGGGTGCGCACTTCGCTTGCCACGACCGCGAAGCCGCGTCCCTGTTCGCCGGCCCGGGCCGCTTCGACCGCGGCGTTCAAGGCCAGGATGTTGGTCTGAAAGGCGATGCCGTCGATGACGCCGATGATGTCCACGATCTTGCTGGCGGACGCATTGATCTCGCCCATCGTGCCGACCACCTGGCCGATCACCGCGCCGCCCTTGGATGCCACTTCGGAAGCCGTTGCCGCCAGCGCATTCGCCTGGCGGGCATTGTCCGCGTTCTGCTTCACGGTGGAGGTCAGTTCTTCCATCGACGACGCGGTTTCTTCCAGCGAGCTGGCCTGCTGTTCGGTGCGGGAAGACAGGTCCTGGCTGCCCGCCGCGACCTGTGCCGAGGCGGTCGCAATGGTGTCCGTGCCGGCCCGGACGGTCGCCACGGTGTGCGCAAGGCTTTCGTTCATCGCCTTCAGGGCATTCAGCAGCTGCCCCATTTCATCGGTGGTGTCGACGTCGATGCGGCTGGTGAGATCGCCGGACGCCACCGTGTTGGCCACCTTCAACGCCTTGGCGACGGGACGGGTGATCGATACCGTGATCCAGTAGCCGACGACGGCCGCGAACGCCAGGATGCCGATGCCCAGGCCGATCATCAGGTTGCGGGCACCCGAATAGGTGTCCTCCGCGTCGCCGGCGAGCTGTTGCGTCACCTCCGTCTGCATCTTGATCTGGTCGGTAATCGCCTGCTTGTAATCCGCCAGGATGGGCCGGAGGTCCTTGCCCAGGAATGCCTTGGCTTCATCGCTGGAACCGGCATTGATGAGCTTGATGAGCTGGTCCTGGCCGCTGACGAACTTCTCGTTGGACGCGACCATCCTCTCCAGCACTTCCTTTGCCTTGGGCAGGCGCAAGCTGCGCTGCAATTCCGCCAGCGAGGCGCTGACGTTGCCGCGCAGGGTCATGATGCGTTCGACCTGGCGTTGACGGTCTTCCTTGCTCTCCGTAAGCATCATGTTGCGCACGGTGATGGCAATGGTATTGATGTCGGCGAGCAGGGCGTTCGCCACGGCGATCTTCGGCATCCGGTCATTGACGATCTGGTTCGTGCCGTCATTGATGCGGCCCAGCATGGTGATGCTCAGGACCTGGACGAAAACGAGCAGGGCGCAGATGATGCCGAAGCCGAGCCCGAGGCGCTTGCTGATATTGAGATTCGAGATTTTCATGATGGCTGCCAGCACACAGCTGGTCTGAGTGGTTCTGTGGTTGCGGGGGATTCAGGCGGCGAGCTTTTGCAGCAGGCCGATTTCCGCGCCGGACATCAGGCGGTCGATGTCGACCAGGATGAGCATCCGGTCGTCGATGGTGCCCAGGCCGATCAGGTAGTCGGTATTCAGCGCCGTCCCCATCTCCGGCGCGGGTTTGATCTGCTCGCTCGCGAGGGTGACCACGTCCGATACTGAATCCACCACCATCCCGATCACGCGGCCGGCGATGTTGAGGATGATGACCACGGTGAAATCGTCGTAGGACGGCGTGCCGATGTTGAAGCGCACGCGCATGTCGACGATAGGCACGATGATGCCCCGCAGGTTGACCACGCCCATGATGTAGTCGGGCGCATTAGCGATCCGCGTGACGGATTCGTACCCGCGTATCTCCTGCACCTTCAGGATGTTCAGGCCGTATTCTTCCTGGCCTAGCTTGAATGACAATATTTCCATTGAAGTATCGCCCGATGTTGTCGTTTCCATATGCCTCCGAACTGCGATGTCAGCCATGTGGCACTTGGCCGTTGCCGGTGGTGCCGATGTCGTTGAACCAGGACCGCTGCCCGATGGCTTCCGGTGCGCGGCCGCTGTCCTGCAGCACGCTGGTAAAAATAATTTACTGGTGTGCACATGCATGGTGCGTTATTGCCAGGAAACATTCATTAGGTATCTCACTGCAGGAACTAGGCAATTTCCCTATTGTTGGAATGCCGGCAGGCGTGATAGAACACTAAGTTGCATTTCATTCACGCTCGGGTGCCATTGCGCCCGGCCTTGCCTTGCTGCCTGCCCCCGATGCGCATGCATGCCCCCGCGCCCGGTCCTGACTTCTTCCTTCCGCTCTTCCTGATTGCGCCTGCGTGGCATGCCGGGTTCGACTGATCCGTCCAGAACGTCATCTTTACCTTCCCGATACGGTGATCGAAACGACCCGGTTCCGCGAGCGACCGTGGCGTCAAGTTCCCCATCCGGCATAACTTGATTCAGATCAAGGTTCGATTTTGGTGCGCGCCGATACGATGCACCAAATCCAGGCGGGCCAGGCAACCCGCGACGAATGACCCCAGACCGGACCGAAACATGAAACGAGACGACCACGTCGAGCACGTGCCCACCAAGACCCAGGAACTGCGCGCGTTCCTGATCCTGACCGTCATCACCGCGCCCATCCTCGCCGTCATGACGGTGGGCGGCTACGGCTTCTGCGTCTGGATGATGCAGCTGCTGAGCGGACGCCTGCCCGGCGCCTGATGACCCTCACATACCCAGGACCAACATGTCATCAGAACAGCAAGAACTGCACATCGCCAGCGTGGTGGTGTCTGCCCGGCACGAACAGCTTTCCTCCATCCGTTCCTGCGTCGAGTCCGTGCCCGGCGCGGAAGTCCATCATGTCGCCGCCGGCAAGATGATCGTCACCCTGGAAACGGAAAGCACGCGGCGCACCGTCGACATCATGGATGCAATCCGCGCGCTGCCGGGCGTCATCGACGCGGTACTCATTTATCAACATGCGGAACCCGTTTCCGCGCTCGAACAGGAAGTGCAATCATGACGCTCACACGGCGCGACTTCATCAAGCAAACGGCGGTCGTGACGGCTGCCAGTTCGATCGGCATCCCGGTCGAATCCATCGCGTCCAACGTGGTGACCGACGCTTCCAAGACCCAGTTGCAATGGTCCAAGGCGCCATGCCGGTTCTGCGGCGTGGGCTGCGGCGTCAACGTCGGCGTCAAGGACGGTCGCGTGGTCGCCACCCATGGCGACGTGAACGCCGAGGTCAACCGCGGCATCAACTGCGTCAAGGGCTACTTCCTCTCCAAGATCATGTACGGGCAGGATCGTCTCACCAAGCCGCTGCTGCGCATGAAGAACGGCAAGTACGACAAGAACGGCGAATTCATGCCGGTGTCGTGGGACACGGCGTTCGACACCATGGCGAGCCAGTTCAAGAAGGTCCTGCGCGACAAGGGCCCGACCGGCATCGGCATGTTCGGCTCCGGCCAGTGGACCATCTGGGAAGGCTATGCGGCGGCGAAGATGTTCAAGGCCGGCTTCCGCTCCAACAACATCGATCCGAACGCGCGCCACTGCATGGCCTCGGCCGTGGCCGGCTTCATGCGCACCTTCGGCATGGACGAGCCCATGGGCTGCTACGACGATATCGAAGCGGCCGACGCCTTCGTGCTGTGGGGTTCGAACATGGCGGAGATGCATCCCATCCTCTGGACCCGCATCACCGACCGCAAGCTCTCAAACCCGCACGTGAAGGTGTCGGTGATGTCGGTGTACGAGCACCGCAGCTTCGAGCTCGCCGACCTGCCGATCATCTTCAAGCCGCAGAGCGACCTGGCGATCCTGAACTACATCGCGAACTACATCATCAAGAACAACAAGGTCAACAAGGACTTCGTCAGCAAGCACACCCGCTTCGCGATGGGCAACACCGACATCGGCTATGGCCTGCGCCCGGACCATCCGCTGCAGAAGGCCGCGAAGAACGTCGCCGACGCCAACGGCAGCAAGCCCATCACCTTCGAGGAATTCGCCAAGTTCGTCAGCACCTATGACGACGAATACACCTCGAAGCTGTCCGGCGTCCCGAAGGACAAGCTGCACAAGCTGGCCGAGATGTATGCCGACCCCAAGGTCAAGGTGACGTCCTTCTTCACCATGGGCTTCAACCAGCATACGCGAGGCGTCTGGTGCAGCAACCTGCTGTACAACATCCACCTCCTCACCGGCAAGATCTCGACGCCGGGCAACAGCCCGTTCTCCTTGACGGGCCAGCCCTCGGCCTGCGGCACGGCGCGCGAAGTCGGTACTTTCTCCCACCGCCTGCCCGCGGACATGGTCGTTGCCAATCCCAAGCACCGCGAGAAGGCCGAGAAGATATGGCAGCTTCCCGCCGGCACCATCCCCGAGAAGCCGGGCTTCCACGCGGTGGTGCAGTCGCGCATGCTCAAGGACGGCAAGCTGAACGCCTACTGGGTCATGGCAAACAACAACATGCAGGCCGGACCGAACGCGCTGCAGGAAATCTATCCGGGCTTCCGCAACGGCGCCAACTTCGTGGTCGTTTCCGATCCGTACCCGACCGCCACCACCATGGCGGCCGACCTCATTCTGCCGACCGCGATGTGGGTGGAGAAGGAGGGCGCCTATGGCAACGCCGAGCGCCGCACCCAGTTCTGGCACCAGCTCGTCAATGCGCCCGGCGAGGCACGTTCGGATCTATGGCAGCTCGCCGAGTTCTCCAAGCGCTTCAAGATGGAAGAGATCTGGCCCAAGGAACTGCTGGACAAGGCGCCGCAGTATCGCGGCAAGACCATGTACGACCTCGTCTTCCGCAATGGCGTGGTCGACAAGTTTCCCGTCGCCGACATGGCGAAGGAATACGAGAACCACGAAGCCAAGGCCTTTGGTTACTACATCCAGAAAGGCTTGTTCGAGGAATACGCCGAGTTCGGCCGCGGCCATGGCCATGACCTCGCTCCCTTCGACACCTATCACAAGGAGCGCGGCCTGCGCTGGCCGGTGGTCGACGGCAAGGAAACGAAGTGGCGTTACCGCGAGGGACTCGACCCCTACGTCAAGGCCGGCGCCGGCGTGGAATTCTATGGGCAGCCCGATGGCAAGGCAGTGATCTTCGCCTTGCCTTACGAGCCGCCCGCGGAGTCGCCGGACAAGGACTATCCGTTCTGGCTGTCGACCGGCCGCGTGCTCGAGCACTGGCACACCGGCACCATGACGCGCCGCGTGCCCGAGCTGTACCGCGCGGTGCCGAACGCGGTGTGCTTCATGCACCCCGAGGATGCCAAGGAGCTCGGCGCGCGCCGCGGCGACATGATCGAGATCGCGTCCCGCCGCGGCTCCATCCGCAGCCGCGTGGAAACGCGCGGCCGCAACAAGCCGCCGCGCGGCCTGGTGTTCGTGCCCTTCTTCGATGCCAGCCAGCTGATCAACAAGGTGACGCTCGACGCCACCGATCCGATTTCTTTCCAGACCGACTTCAAGAAGTGCGCGGTCAACATTCGCAAGGTATAAGGAGATTACCGTGAAAAAATGGCTTATCGCCTTGCTGGCCCTGTTGTCATTGCTGTCCCTGCATGCGGGAGGTGCCTCCGCCGTCGACCTGCAGGACGGCATGCGCGGCCCACTGGGATTCGAGCAGACCACCCAGCCGCCGCCGCTGGCCAATCCGGACAACAGCGACATCAAGCGTTCGCGCAACTACGCCATGCAGCCGCCGGTGATTCCCCACAAGATCGAAGGCTACCAGCTCGACAAGAATGCGAACCGCTGCATGATGTGCCACGCGCGCACGCGTACCCAGGAAAGCCAGGCGCCCATGATCAGCGTCACCCACTTCATGGACCGCGACGGAAACTTCCTGGCCGAGGTTTCCCCGCGCCGCTATTTCTGCATGCAGTGCCACGTGCCGCAGGCCGGGCTGAACCCGCTGGTGGGCAATACCTTCACCGACGTCGACAGCATGCTCAAGAAGACGGATGGCAAGCAGGAAACTCCCGCCGCCAGGAAGAAGTGAGGCCGCCATGATCGCCATCATGAAGCAGTACTGGACCATCCTCCGCCGTCCCAGCATGCACCTCAGCCTGGGCTTCCTGACCATCGGGGCCTTCATTGCCGGCGTGATCTTCTGGGGCGGCTTCAACACCGCCATGGAAGCGACCAATACCGAGAAGTTCTGCACCGGCTGCCACGAGATGCGGGACAACGTGTTCCAGGAACTGCAGAACACGATCCACTACTCGAACCGCAGCGGCGTGCGCGCGGTGTGCTCGAACTGCCACGTGCCGCATAACTGGACCGACAAGATCGCGCGCAAGATGCAGGCCTCGAAGGAAGTCTGGGGCAAGCTCTTCGGCACCATCGATACCCGCGAAAAGTTCGAGGCGCACCGCCTTGAGCTTGCCAGCCACGAGTGGGCCCGCCTCAAGGCCAACAACTCGCTGGAGTGCCGCAACTGCCACCAGTTCGAATCGATGGACTTCACCCGGCAGAGCAAGCGCGCGGTGGAAGCGCACTCGACCTACCTGGCAAAGGGCGAGAAGACCTGCATCGATTGCCACAAGGGCATCGCCCACCAGCTGCCTGACATGGCTGGCGTAAAATAAGCCGTCATCGTCTGACGCGCTTCCGGCAGCGGAAAGGACGCCCCTTGCGGGACGTCCTTTCCTTCGCCGCGGCCATCCTTCCGATTCCATGACTCTCGAAGCAAGCAAGCTGACCTGCAGGCGCGGCGATCTCGAATTGTTCGCCGGCATCGATGCCGTCGTCGCTGCCGGCGACGCATTGCGGGTCGCGGGCGGAAACGGCAGCGGCAAGACCAGCCTGTTGCGCATTCTCGCCGGCCTGTCGCCGCCCGAAGCGGGCGAGGTGGCATGGCAGGGGCGCAACATCCGCCGCATCCGCGACCAGTTCAACAGCCAGCTCGTCTTTCTCGGGCATGCGCTGGGCGTCAAGGATGAGCTGCTGGCATGGGAAAACCTCGTCATGGCCATGACGCTCGCGGGCAGGCGCCTCGGTCCCGACGAAGCGATCGATGCCCTCGAGGCGGCGGGCATCGGCCACATCGCCGACCTGCCGGGACGCGCGCTGTCGGAAGGGCAGCGCAAGCGGGTCGCGCTGGCCAGGCTGCCCCTGTTGTTCGACCGCCCCCTCTGGATTCTCGACGAACCCTTTGCCGCGCTGGACGTCGCCGCCATCAAGGATCTCATTGCCGTGATCGACCGCCATCTCGCCGGCGGAGGCATGCTCGTCTACACCACGCACCAGGATGTTTTCCTGCAGGCAGCCCGACAGGGCCTCCTTGACCTGGGCAAGACGCCGGAAAGGCCGGACGCATGCTGAACCTGCTGCTGGCGGTGGCGCGCCGCGACCTCCTGCTTGCCTGGCGCCGCAAGTCCGACGTGCTCACCACGGTGTTCTTCTTCATCATCGTCATCAGCCTGTTTCCCCTTGGCGTCGGGCCCGAGCCGCAACTCTTGCGCAGCATGGCGCCGGGCATCGTCTGGGTGGCGGCATTGCTGGCCTCCATGCTGGCCCTCGGCCGCCTTTTCGCGCAGGACCATGCCGACGGTTCGCTCGAACAGATGGTGCTGTCGCCCGAGCCCCTGACCGTCATCGTGCTGGGCAAGGTCATCGCCCACTGGCTGGTGACCGGGATGCCGATCACCTTGCTGGCGCCGGTGATGGCGCTGCAGTTCGACCTGCCCGGCCAGTCCGTGGCCATCCTCGCAATCGGCCTGCTGCTTGGCACGCCGGTGCTGAGCCTGGTCGGCGCCATCGGCGCTGCGCTCACGCTCGGCGCGCGCGGCAGCGGCGTGCTGGTCGCGCTGCTCGTCCTGCCGCTCTACATTCCCGTCCTGATCTTCGGCGCCGGCGCGGTGGGGGCGGATGCGGCCGGCGTGGGTGCCAGCGCGCACCTGCTCCTGCTGGGCGCCGGGCTCGCCGCCTCGGCGGTGCTGTCGCCATGGGCCACTGCGGCGGCCTTGCGCATCTCGCTCGAATAGAGTCGCCGGGCCCGGCTGGTACGGTGCTTGCTCTATACCCCTTCGTTACCGCGAACGCGCCGCCCAGGCCGCCGGGCAATGAAAAAACCCAAGAAAATCGGCCCACTGGGTGGCCCGCGCGACGAGAAAGAACATATCGATGCGGACCGCCTTCCCGGCCGCGGGAAAACAGGCCAGGCAAGGCGAAACCAGGCGGAATGCGCCCCAGACCGCCTTTCATCACCAAGCACCACCAAGCAAACCGGAGTCACGACACCATGGCGAATGCCAGCCCAATGATGCCGACGCGGCACCCCTGCCTTGCGCCGTCGCTGTACAGATTCGCATCGCCGCAGGCGTTTTTCCCGCTCGCGGGAAAGCTGATTCCCTGGTTCGGGATTTCGGCCGCGCTGCTGGCTCTTGCCGGCATGGCGATCGGCTTCCTTTTCGCGCCGACGGATTTCCAGCAAGGCGATGCTTACCGCATCATCTTCCTGCACGTGCCGGCGGCGTGGATGTCGATGTTCATCTACATCGTGATGGCGGCATGGGCCGGGCTCGGACTGGTCCTGAACACACGGCTGTCGTCGATGATGGCCACGGCTCTCGCGCCCACCGGCGCGATGTTCACCTTCGTCGCCCTGTGGACCGGCGCGCTTTGGGGCAAGCCGACCTGGGGCGCGTGGTGGGTCTGGGATGCGCGCCTGACGTCCGAGCTCATCCTGCTGTTCCTGTATGCCGGCTTCATCGCGCTGCAATCCTCGATCGACGACCCGCGCCGCGCCGACCGCGCTGGCGCCGTCCTCGCGCTCGTGGGCGTGGTCAACGTCCCCGTCATCTATTTCTCGGTGCAATGGTGGAACACCTTGCACCAGGGCTCATCCATCAGCATGACCAAGGCGCCGAGCATGGCGCTGGTGATGGTGGCCGGGATGGTCGTCATGGCGCTCGCCGCCTGGGCCTATACCGTTGCCGTCGCGCTGAAGCGGGTGCGCCTCATCATTCTCGAACGCGAACGCCATGCCGACTGGGCAAGGCAATACTTGCAGCAGCAACGGGGGCACGCATGAACTGGCACGGCATGAACGAATTCATTTCCATGGGCGGCTATGCGCTCTACGTCTGGGGCGCGGCGGGCATGACGGCCTTGCTGGTCGCGGGCGAAGTGCTGGCGCTGCGCAGCCGGACGAAGGCCATCGTGCGCCAGCACCAGCGCGCGCTGCGCCGCGAGCGGCACCCGACCGACGGCATTGGCGGAAGGAACGGAAAGAACGGAAAAAACGGAAAGGATGGACATGAAGGCAAGGCATAAGCGCCTGGCGCTGGTGGCAACCGGGCTCGCGCTGCTGTGTCTCGCGGCATGGCTGGTGCTGTCCGCGTTCCGGCAAAACATGGTGTTCTTCTACACCCCCGCGCAGGTCAGCGCAGGCGAAGCGCCTAAGGGCCGCAGCTTCCGTGTCGGCGGCATGGTGGAATCCGGCAGCCTGCGGCGCCATGCCGACGGCGTGACGGTCAGCTTCACCGTCAGCGACAACGTCAAGACCATCCCGGTGACATACAAAGGAATGCTTCCCGACCTGTTCAAGGAAGGGAAGGGCGTGGTCGCGCAAGGCAGCCTGGACGGCGAGGGCCGCTTCCGTGCCGACAAGGTGCTGGCCAAGCACGATGAAAACTACATGCCGCCGGAAGCTGCCTATGCCTTGAAGAAGGGGCAGGAAGGGAAGGTCCGCTGATGTTGCCGGAACTCGGAAACTTTTCCCTCATGCTGGCGCTGTGCGTCGCGCTCGTGCAGGCGATCCTGCCTGTCGTCGGCGCGCACCAGGGAAGGCGTGGCTGGATGGCGCTGGCGCGTCCGGCGGCGCTTGCCCAATGCCTGCTGGTCAGCGTCGCCTTCGGCGTCCTGGTCCATGCTTTCGTCGCCAACGACTTTTCCGTTGCCTATGTCGCTGGCAATTCCAACTCCAGGCTGCCGGTCTACTACCGCATTGCAGGCGCATGGGGCGGCCACGAAGGCTCGCTGCTGCTGTGGATCGAGATGCTTTCCTGCTGGGCGCTCGCCGTGGCGCTGCTGAGCCGGCAGCTCGCGGAAGACACCGTGGCGCGGGTGCTGGGCGTGCTCGGCATGATCTCCGTGGGCTTCCTGGCGTTCCTGCTGTTCACCTCGAATCCGTTCGACCGCCTGCTGCCGGGCGCGCCGGAAGGCCGCGACCTCAACCCCTTGCTGCAGGACTTCGGCATGATCGTGCATCCGCCGCTGCTGTACATGGGCTACGTCGGATTCTCGGTCGCCTTTGCCTTCGCCATCGCGGCGCTGCTCTCGGGACGGCTCGACGCGGCGTGGGCGCGCTGGTCGCGCCCCTGGACTTCCGCCGCCTGGACCTTCCTTACCCTCGGCATCTTCATGGGCAGCTTCTGGGCCTACTACGAGCTGGGCTGGGGCGGCTGGTGGTTCTGGGATCCGGTGGAGAATGCGTCCTTCATGCCGTGGCTGGTCGGCACGGCATTGATGCACTCGCTGGCGGTGACGGAAAAGCGCGGCAGCTTCAAGAACTGGACGGTGCTGCTGGCAATCGTGGCCTTCTCGCTGTCCCTGCTCGGCACCTTCCTGGTTCGTTCCGGCGTGCTGACTTCAGTGCATGCCTTCGCCACCGATCCTCGCCGCGGTACCTACATCCTGGTCTACCTCGCGCTGGTGATCGGCGGGTCGCTGAGCCTGTATGCATGGCGCGCGCCGAAGGTGGGATTGGGCGGACGCTTCGAACTGGTGTCGCGCGAATCCCTGCTGCTGGTGAATAACGTGCTGCTGCTGGTGGCATCGGCCACGGTGCTGCTTGGCACCTTGTATCCCCTGTTCATGGATGCCTTCGGCCTCGGCAAGATTTCCGTCGGTCCGCCGTATTTCGAGGCGGTGTTCGTGCCGCTGATGCTGCCGATGCTGCTGCTGCTGGCCGCGGGTCCGTTCGCGAGGTGGAAGCGCGACACGGCCGGCGAGATCATGCGCCGGTTGCGCGTTAGCGCCTTCATCGCAGTGGTTGCCGCGCTTGCCATGCTTGCGGTCCTTGCCGCTTCGCCGATGGCGGCGGCGGGCATCGGCATGGCGGCCTGGATCGTGGCATCCTGCGTGGCGCACGTGGTCGAACGCGCGCGTCACGCGCCGCGCGGCATGTCCTGGCGCCGCCGCCTGGGACGCGAGCCGGCCAGCTTCTGGGCCATGCAGCTTGCGCATGCCGGCATCGGCATCTTCGTGGTCGGCGTCACCATGGTCAACGGCTTCGCCATCCAGAAGGACGTGAAGATGCGCCCGGGCGACGTCGTGCAGCTCGGAGAGTACCGCTTCTCCTTCGCCAAGCTGGAAGACGTTGCCGGCCCCAATTACGTCGCCGCCCGCGGCAGCTTCGCGGTCAGCCGGGGCGATGACGCGGTCACGGTGCTCCAGCCGGAAAAGCGCGTCTACCTGGCATCGCGCATGCCGATGACGGAAGCGGCCATCGACCGCGGCCTGGCGCGCGACCTCTACGTTTCGCTAGGCGAGGCGGCGGACGACGGGGCGTGGATCGTGCGGCTGCAGCAGAAGCCCTTCGTCAGCTGGATCTGGGCCGGCTGCCTCGTCATGGCCCTGGGCGGCGTGCTCGCGGCCGGCGATCGCCGCTACCGCCAGGCTGCGCGCAAGAGCGCGGCCGCGCCCGCCAACATCAATCTCGTGAACTCCTGAACATGAAACGTTTTCTGCTGCCGCTCGGCGTATTCCTCGGCCTGTTGCTGCTGCTGGCCGTCGGCCTGCGCCTGAACCCCCGCGAGATTCCTTCGCCCTTCATCGGCAAGCCGGCGCCCGCCTTCCGTCTCGAACAGCTGCATGCCGCCGGCAAGACTATCTCTGCCGCCGACATGGCCGGCCAGGTGTGGATGCTCAACGTCTGGGCGTCGTGGTGTTCCTCCTGCCGGGTGGAACATCCCGCCCTGCTGAAATTCGCCAGGACGAATGCCATCCCTGTGCTGGGGCTGAACTACAAGGATACCCGCGAGGAAGGCATGAAATGGCTGGAAGAGCAGGGCAATCCCTACCTGGTGTCGGCGTTCGACAAGGAGGGCAGGGTCGGCATCGACTATGGCGTGTACGGCGTGCCCGAAACCTTCGTCATCGACAAGAAAGGCGTGATCCGCATGAAATTCACCGGCCCGCTGACCGACGACACCATCCGCGGCAAGCTGCTGCCCCTGATCGAGGAACTCAAGAATGCCTAAGTTCGCCACGATGCTGTGCGGGATCTGCTTCGCGCTGCTCGCCGCCGCGTCCAGCGGCGCCGGCGCGGCGGGCCCGGACCTTCCGTCCGACGATCCCGTCCTCGAGAAGCGCGTCGCCGCCCTGTCCTCAGAGTTGCGTTGCCTCGTCTGCCAGAACCAGACCCTCGCGGATTCCCACGCCGACCTGGCGATCGATCTCAAGAAGCAGGTCCGCGAAAAGCTGGCGTCAGGCATGTCGGAACGCCAGGTCGTCGATTACCTGGTCGAGCGCTACGGCGACTTCGTGCTGTACCGTCCGCCCCTGCGCGCCGCAACGATGCTGTTGTGGGCAGGCCCCTTCCTGCTGCTGGCCTGCGGGCTGTTCGTCCTGCTGCGCGTCGTGAGGCGGCGTGCAGCGGCCGGGGAAGATTCCCCCGAGCGGGCGTCGGCCGCCGACATGAAGCGCGCCGCGGCCCTGCTGGAAAGCGATTTGCGAAGCGACCAACTTGATGGAGCGCGGTCATGATTCCATTCCTGGCGTGCGCCTTGCTGCTGCTGGTCCTGACCCTCGGGCTGCTGCTGCCGCCCCTGTTCAGGCAGAGGACGAGGACGACGGTCGAGGGAGGCGAGGCGGGGGGTGAAATGCGGGGGCAGCTCAACCTCGCCGTCCTGCGCGCGCATTCGCGCGACCTGGACCTCGACCTGCAGGCCGGCCGCCTCGACCCGGCGTCGCATGCCGCCGCGCGCGAGGAATTGCAGCGGCGCGTCCTCGAAGAATCCGGAACGCCGCCCGCAACCCTGTCCGGCAAGGCATCGGCATCGAGATGGGCCGGCATCGTCGTCGGCATCGCGGTGCCGGTCCTGGCGGCGGCGCTCTACGTGCTGGCCGGTACGCCCATGGCACTCGTGCCGGTGCAGGACGAACGCCACGCGCCTGCATCGAGCGAAGTCGAAGCCATGGTGGCGGGACTCGCCGAGCGGCTCAAGGCCAATCCGGACAACGTGGAGGGTTGGCAGATGCTGGTGCGCTCCTACAACGTCATGGGCCGTCACCGCGAGGCGAGCGAGGCCTACGCCGAACTCGTCAAGCGCGTGCCGAACGATGCGCGCGTCTACGCCGACTACGCCGACACGCTGGCCATGGCGCAGGGGCGTACCTTGCTGGGCGAGCCGGAGCGCCTGATCGACAAGGCGATCGCGCTCGACCCCGGCAACCTCAAGGCATTGGCGCTGTCAGGCAGCGCCGCCTTCGAGCGCAAGGACTTCGCCAGGGCGATCGCGGTCTGGGAAAAGCTCATGCGCGTGGCGCCGGCCGACAGCGACGTCGCGCAGTCCACAGCCGAAAGCATCGCGCATGCGCGCCGCCTGCTGAAGGAGCAGGGCGGCAAGGCGGCCGGCTAAACCGCCTTCCAGGATCACTTTCCCCGTTTCTTCCCGAGGGGCGCGCCGCCGACCGGGTTGAGCTTGATGAGGCGCCGGGCGTTGCCCGTGGCGCGCCGGTGTATCGGCTTCAAGCCATGCTGGCCGACATGGGCCATCGCGCCAATCATCTGGTTCGACAGGGCGCCGGCGTGCCGGTAAGCCTGCCCGGGCAATTGCATCATGCGGGCCGGCGATGCAGCCGCCGTCATCATGCTGGTCATGCCGGTCATAGCCTGCTGCCAGAAGCCGGCAACGAGCTGCTGGTTGGCAAGCAGGTAGCGGGTGGAGGCCGCCATCGCGGATTCCATCACGGCGTCGACCTTCTCCTGGCCCATCTTCGTGAATTCCCGCTGGTCGCGCGCGCTGGGAAGCGGCCCCGCGCTCATCATGCGGGTCGTGCGGTGGCCGATCACCTGTGCCGATGCCGCCAGCATCTCGGCGGTCTGGAACCACAGGCGGAACCAGACGAGGAAGGGGTTGAGCGAAGTGACGGCGGGAAAGGCTGGGCGCATGGCAGGGATCCGGAAAGGCATGAACCGCTTGGATGCCGGAGATTGCAAGACGTTCATTGGCTGGCATGCAATGATCGGCAGCATGGCATTGTTGTCGGAAACGAACCATCTTCCCCGGTCAGGCTCGAAACGCTAGATCAATTCATGCCTTGCGATTGCCGATGACAGAACAGGAACAGGTTGCCCAGCTGAAAAAGACGCGCGCCCTCGCGACCGGCCTGCTTGTCGTCATGAGCATCCTTTTCCTGGTTTCCCGCAGCATGCAGGCGCGTCATCCCGCCCTCGGCTTCGTCGCCGCCTTCGCCGAGGCGGCCATGGTGGGCGCACTGGCCGACTGGTTCGCGGTCACGGCCTTGTTCCGCTCGCCGCTCGGCTTGCCCATCCCGCACACCGCCATCATTCCGAAGAACAAGGACCGCATCGGCGACAGCCTGTCGGATTTCCTGGAGCACAATTTCATGACCCAGGAAATCATCCGGGAGGAACTGCGGCCCATCGACTTCGCCGGCGCGGCTGCGGCGTGGCTGGTCGAGCCGGAGAACAGCCGCGCCATCTCCCGGCAGATCGTGCGCAGCCTGCCAGCCCTGCTCAAGGTGGTGGAGGACGATGACGTCCAGAAATTCATGCATGGCCAGATGCAGTCGACCATCGACAAGATGCAGTTCGCGCCGGTGTTCGCCGAACTCGTCTCCACCCTTGCCGCCGCCCGTCATCACCAGGCGCTGTTCAATTACCTGATCGACATGGCCGCCAGCGCGTTCGAGCACAACAAGCCGTACATCCGCTGGAAGATCCACGAGAACAGCCCGAAGTGGATGCCCAAGATGGTCGACGAGAAAGTGTACGAGCGCCTGCTCAATGCCGTCCAGAGCACCTTGAATGAGATGCGGGAAGAAGATAGCGAATGGCGGATGCGTTTTGAAAAGGCAACGGCAAGCCTGATCGAACAGCTGCGCACCTCGCCTGTTTACGAGGAAAAGATCGGCGCGGTGGTGCGCGACGTGCTGGCCCACCCCCTGTTCAGGAACTACACCTTGGACATCTGGCATGGCGTCAGGCAGCGCCTGGTGCAGGATGCAACGTCGCCGGATTCGCAGATGGTCGCCAAGCTGGATGGCGTGTTCCGTTCCTTCAGCAAGGACCTGCTGGGCGACCGCCAGGTGCAGAGCAAGCTGAACCAGTGGATACGCATCACCGCCACAGAGACCATCGTTGCCCGACGCGAGGCAATCGCCGACCTCGTGGCGCGCGTCATCCGGAAATGGGACGCCGACACCATGTCCCGCAAGCTCGAGCTGCATGTCGGCAAGGACCTGCAATACATCCGCATCAACGGCACGCTGGTCGGAGGCCTCGTCGGCCTGCTGCTGCACGTGGTCTCGCTGGCGCTCTAGGCGGGCTTGCGTCCCGCCTCCGCCATGACAACTCCATGACGGAAAATCTCCTGCCGCCGCCAAATATGACAAGTCGCCAGGGCCGTGTCATGAAGCCGTCATAAAGCGTGTTTACAGTTCGCGTTGTCACTTTTCCGACGATAGATTACGTGGAGAAAACCATGCGAATGAACAAGTTCCTCACCGTTGCGGTCTTCGCGGCGGGCGCGGCCCTCACCTCGATCAACGCCCTGGCCGCCGAAATGACCGGCGCCGGCGCGACCTTTCCCTATCCGATCTATGCGAAGTGGGCGGAGGAATACAAGAAAGCCAGCGGCAACGGCCTGAACTACCAGTCCATCGGCTCCGGCGGCGGCATCAAGCAGATCAAGGCCAAGACGGTGGATTTCGGCGCGTCCGACATGCCGCTCAAGGCCGAGGACCTCGACGCCGAAGGCCTGACGCAATTCCCGGCCATCATGGGCGGCGTGGTGCCGGTGGTGAACCTGGATGGCGTCACGCCCGGCCAGATGAAACTGACCGGCCAGGTCCTCGCGGACATCTATCTCGGCAAGATCACCAAGTGGAACGCGCCGGAAATCGCCGCCCTCAACCCGGGCGTCAAGTTGCCGGCGGATGACATCACCGTGGTGCACCGTGCCGACGGCTCCGGCACTTCCTTCCTCTTCACCGATTTCCTGTCCAAGACCAACCCCGATTTCAAGGCCAAGGTCGGCGCGTCGACCGCGGTCAAGTGGCCGGTCGGCGTGGGCGGCAAGGGCAACGAAGGCGTCGCCGCCAACGTGCAGCGCATCAAGAACGCCATTGGCTACGTCGAGTATGCGTACGCCAAGAAAAACAAGATGACCCACACCCAGATGAAGAACAAGGACGGCCAGTTCGTGCAGCCGGACGACGAAACCTTCAAGGCCGCGGCAGCCAACGCTGACTGGGCCAAGACGCCCGGCTTCGCCGTGGTGCTGACCGACCAGCCAGGCAAGAGCAGCTGGCCGATCACCGGCGCTTCCTTCATCCTGATGCACAAGGCCCAGGCCGACGCGGCCAAGGGCAAGGAAGTGCTCAAGTTCTTCGACTGGGCCTACAAGAACGGCGGCGCGATGGCCACCGACCTGGACTACGTGCCGATGCCGCAGAACGTCGTCAAGCTGGTGCAGGACGGTTGGAAGGCGCAGATCAAGGACGCCTCCGGCAAGGCGGTCTGGTAAAGCCAAGCCGCGACCTTCTCCGGCCAGCGCGCCGGAGAAGGCGCGGCGCCGCAGCGAAACAGCATGTCACTCATCGGGAACATATCCGCCATGGCAACCAGGACCACCTTCATGGAAACGCCAGCAAGCCAGTCTGACGCCGCCCGCCAGACGGCGGGCGCAGGCCTTCCGCCCGCCGAGAAGGCCATGGTTGCCGTCATGCGCCGCCAGCGGGTGCAGGACTTCCTCTTCCACCGGGTAACGCAGCTGTTCGCCCTCAGCGTGCTGGCGGTGCTGGCCGGCATCATCGTGTCGCTGATCATCGGCGCCTTCCCCGCGCTGCGCGAGTTCGGCCCCTCGTTCGTGACCACCATCGAATGGGATCCGGTGAACGACCAGTATGGCGCCCTGATCGCCATCGTCGGCACGCTTGCCACTTCCTTCGTCGCGCTGCTCATCGCCTTTCCGCTCAGCTTCGGCATCGCACTGTTCCTGACCGAGATCTGCCCCGCGCGCCTGCGCCGTCCGCTCGGCACCGCGGTCGAACTGCTGGCCGGCGTGCCGAGCATCATCTACGGCATGTGGGGGCTGTTCGTCTTCGCGCCGCTGTTCGCGGACTACGCCCAGCCGGCGCTGCACAACACCATCGGGAAGCTGCCCGTGGTCGGCGCGCTGTTCTCCGGGCCGATGATGGGCATCGGCATCCTGACGGCCGGCATCATACTGGCGGTGATGATCGTGCCCTTCATTTCGTCCGTGATGCGCGACGTGTTCGAGATCGTTCCCGCCGTGCTCAAGGAATCCGCCTACGGCCTCGGCTGCACGCGCTGGGAAGTGGTGCGCAAGATCGTGCTGCCCTACACCAAGAACGGCGTGGTCGGCGGCGTGATGCTAGGACTGGGACGCGCCCTCGGCGAGACCATGGCGGTGACCTTCGTCATCGGCAATGCGCACGCGCTTTCCTGGTCGCTGTTCGCGCCGGGCAACAGCATCGCCTCGACGCTCGCCAATGAGTTTGCCGAGGCGGAGTCGACGCTGCACGTGTCCTCGCTGTTCGCGCTCGGCCTGATCCTGTTCGTCATCACCTTCCTCGTGCTCTCCGCCGCCAAGCTCATGCTGATGGGCCTCGCGCGCAAGGAAGGCACCAAGTCCTGAACCAGGCGAGACAACCGTGACTAGCGACCCAATGTTGAATCCTCCCATGAATCCGGTTTACCGCAGGCGGCTCTGGTCGCACCGCATCGGCATCGCCCTCTCGGTGGCGGCGATGGCGGTCGGCCTGTTCTTCCTGCTGTGGATCCTGTTCACGCTGCTGATCAAGGGCGTCGACGCGATCAGCCTGGCGATGTTCCGCGATACCACGCCCGCGCCCGGCAGCGATGGCGGCGGGCTGCTGAACGCCATCGTCGGCAGCCTGATGATGGTCGGCGCCGCGACCGCGATCAGCACGCCGGTCGGCATCCTCGCCGGCATCTATCTCGCCGAGTACGGCGAGGAAAGCTGGCTGGCGCAGGTCACGCGCTTCGTGACCGACATCATGCTGTCCGCGCCCTCGATCGTGATCGGCCTGTTCGTCTATGCCGTCTACGTCGCCAACGTGAAGCATTTTTCCGGCTGGGCCGGTACCTTCGCCATCTCGCTGATCGCGGTGCCGGTGATCGTGCGCACCACCGACAACATGCTCAAGCTGGTGCCGAGCAGCCTGCGCGAGGCGGCCTTTTCGCTGGGCGCGCCGCGCTGGAAGGTGGCGCTGATGGTGAGGCTGCGCGCGGTCAAGGCCGGCGTGGTGACCGGCGTGCTGCTCGCGGTGGCGCGCATCTCGGGCGAGACCGCGCCGCTGCTTTTCACCGCGCTCAATAACCAGTTCTTCAACGCGGACATGAACAAGCCGCTCGCCAACCTGCCCGTGGTGATCTACCAGTTCGCCATGAGCCCCTACGACAACTGGCGCGCGCTGGCCTGGGGCGGCGCGCTGCTGATCACCTTCAGCGTGCTCGGCCTCAACATCCTCTCGCGCACCCTGTTCAGCCAAAAGGTTCCCAACTGACATGACTATCCTCGCTACCGGCAATCCGGCCATGGCCAGCGGCAACGCCGCCGGCGTCGATGCGAACAAGGTGACGCTGGCCATCTCGAAGCTCGACTTCTACTACGGCAGCTTCCAGGGCTTGAAGAACATCAACCTCGACATCCTCGAAGGCAAGGTCACCGCCTTCATCGGCCCCTCGGGCTGCGGCAAGTCTACCCTGCTGCGCACCTTCAACCGGATGTACGACCTCTATCCCGGGCAGCGTGCCGTAGGAGAGATCATGTTCCACGGCCGGAACATCCTCGACGCCGGCCAGGACGTCAACATGCTGCGCGCCAAGGTGGGCATGGTCTTCCAGAAACCCACGCCTTTCCCGATGTCGGTCTACGACAACATCGCCTTCGGCGTGCGCCTCTACGAAAACCTGTCCAAGGGTGAAATGGACGAACGCGTCGAATGGGCGCTCAAGAAGGCGGCGCTCTGGGGCGAGGTCAAGGACAAGCTGAACAAGAGCGGCCTGAGCCTGTCGGGCGGACAGCAGCAGCGCCTGTGCATCGCGCGCGGCGTCGCGGTCAAGCCGGAAGTGCTGCTGCTCGACGAGCCGACCTCCGCCCTGGACCCGATCTCTACCGCCAAGATCGAGGAGCTGATCGCCGAACTGAAGGAGGAATACACCATCGCCATCGTGACGCACAACATGCAGCAGGCGGCCCGCTGCTCCGACTACACCGCCTACATGTACCTGGGCGAGCTCGTCGAATTCGGCGAGACCGACCAGATCTTCATGAACCCGGTGAGGAAGCAGACCCAGGATTACATCACCGGCCGATTCGGCTGATTGCCTGAACGTCATTGAAAGGAAACGTCATGCCCGGCGACCACTCTTCCAAGCAATACGACCTCGACCTGGAAGCGATCCGCTCCAAGGTGCTGAGCATGGGCGGCCTGGTCGAAAGCCAGTTCAACGCCGCCATCGAATGCTTCCGCGGCGGCAATGCCGCGCGATGCGACGAGGTGATTAAGAACGATGAAAGCGTCAACCGCCTCGAGGTGGCGCTCGACGATGCCTGCAGCCACCTGATCGTGAAACGCCAGCCTGCGGCCAACGACCTGCGCATGGTCATTGCCACGCTGAAGGTCATTACCGACCTCGAGCGGGTGGGCGACGAGTCGACCAAGATCGCCCGCACCGCCAAGGCGCTGCACGAGCGCGGCCTGGTCGGCGTGCTGAACCACTACGAGTCGATCCGCCTCATGGCCAACACCAGCGCCGAGCTTCTGCATGACGCGCTCGATGCCTTCGCCCGCCTGGACCACAAGCAGGCGGTGCGCATCATCGGCCAGGATGCGGTCATCGACCACGAGTTCGGCGCGGTGTTGCGCGCCATGATCACCTTCATGATGGAAGATCCGCGTACGATCTCGACCGCTTTGGATACACTATGGGTTGCCAAGGCGATCGAGCGCATCGGCGACCATGCGAAGAACATCGCGGAGTACGTGATCTACGTGGTCGAGGGACGCGACATCCGCCACACCGATTACGTCCAGACCCAGAAGGCATCCTAGACCGAGACGCGCACATGCCCGTAGACAAGACCAGCATCCTGATCGTCGAAGACGAGCCTGCCATCGTCGAACTCGTTTCCTTCACGCTGAAGGAGGCCGGCTGGCAGCCGCAGGCCGTCGGCTCGACCGCTGAAGCCTGGGAGCAGCTGCAGCGCCGCATACCGCAGCTCGTCCTGCTCGACTGGATGCTGCCCGACCAGAGCGGCCTGCGCCTGTTGTCGCGCATCCGCGGCGACCGGCAGTTCCAGGAGCTGCCCGTCATCATGCTGACCGCCAAGAGCATGGAGGAAGACAAGATCGCCGGCCTCGACAATGGCGCCGACGACTACGTCACCAAGCCGTTCTCGCCGCGCGAGCTGACCGCCCGCGTGCGCGCGCTGCTGCGCCGCAAGAGCCCGGAACATGCGCAGGAAGAACTGAACGTCGGCCCTGTCACGCTCGATCCCAACAGCTGCTCTGTGTCGCTGCACGGCCAGAAGATAGAAATCGGGCACGCCGAATACAAGCTGCTGAAGTTCTTCATGGCGAACCCGGAACGGGTATTCTCGCGCAGCCAGCTGCTCGACAAGGTCTGGGGCGACCACGTCGCCATCGAGGAAAGAACCGTCGACGTGCACGTGCTGCGCCTGCGCAAGGCGCTGAAGGAAGGCGAGTCTCTGATCAGGACGGTGCGTAGTGTAGGATACATGCTGTCGGAAAAATGACCGGCGGCATCGCCGGCACGTCCGGTCTTTTCTTTCATCGTCCATGAGTCCACGTCTCGTCTTCTGGGTGCCGGCCGCCATCCGCCTTGCCTTGCTCCTGGCGGGAATCGGCGGTGTCTGGTATGCCTTCGGCCTCCTGCCCGCGCTGGCCGCCGGCGTCGCCGCCATGATGGTCCTGCTGTTCGTGCAGCTGCAATACCTCTACCTGCTGTCGAGCTGGCTCGAGGACCCGGCCAGCGCGCGGCTGCCCGATGGATGGGGCGCGTGGGCAGACATTTTCTCGCGGCTCTACCGCCTGCGCCGGCAGGATGAAAAACACCAGGCCGAGCTCACCGAATGGCTGGCCCGCTTCCGGCAGGCGATGAGCCTGCTGCCGGACGGCGTGGTCATCATGGACGACGTGCTCTTCCTGGAGTGGTGCAACACCGCCGCCGAGCAGCACCTCGGGCTCGAACTCGGACGCGACAAGGGCATGCGCATCACCAACCTGATCCGCAGCCCGATCTTCATGGACTACATCATCCTCGGGCGCTACGAGCAGCCGCTCACGCTCAACCTGCGCGACCGCAAGCTCATCGTGCAGATCATTCCCTTCGAGAACCGACGGCAGATCCTGGTGACGCACGACGCGACCGAATCGGAACGCATCGAGATGATGCGTCGCGACTTCATCGCCAATGCCTCGCATGAATTGCGCACGCCGCTTACGGTCATCAACGGTTTCCTGGAAATCGCCGGCGCCCAACCCAACCTCGACGTGCAGACCCGCTTGTCCCACCTCAGGCTGATGGCGGAGCAGGGCAAGCGCATGCAGAACCTGGTGGAAGACATGCTGACCCTGACCCGGCTGGAGTCGGTCGAATATCCGCTGCGGCCCGAGCATGTGCCGGTCGCCAGCCTGCTCGAGCAGATCCGGCAGGAAGCCGAGGCCCTGTCGTCCGGCCGGCATGCGATCAGCCTTTCGGTGGAAGGGCCGGACATCCAGGGCGGCATCGACGAGCTGCGCAGCGCCTTCGGCAACCTGGTATCGAACGCGGTGCGCTATACGCCGGAGCATGGCCGCATAGACATCGTCTGGCGCCTGCACGAGGGCGCGCCGCAGTTCCTGGTGCGCGACACCGGCATCGGCATCCGCCCCGAGCACATCGCCCGCCTGACAGAAAGGTTCTACCGCGTGGACAAGGGCCGCTCGCGCGAAACCCAGGGCACGGGACTCGGCCTGGCGATCGTCAAGCACGTGCTGCTGCGGCATGACGCGGTGCTCTCGATCGAATCGGTCCCCGACAAGGGCAGCACCTTCACCGTTACCTTCCCGGCAAGGCTGGTCATCGATTCCGGCATGCGGGCCGCCGCCGCCTAGCGCAGCCTGCCGGACGAGTTCGGGATGGCGGGCATTCCGCTACAATGCGGGTCCTGTCCTTGCCGACGCGTATCACGCATTGCCCTCATGTTCCGTGCTCCACGAATCGCCGCCATTCTTCTCCTGACCGCCGCCGTGCTTGGCGGATGCGCCGCTCCGGTGGTCACCAGCCGTTCCACTCCGCCAAGCCAGACGCCAGGCCAGGCATCGACCCAGGCAGCCAGCCAGACGCCGTCCGCCCGGCCGGCGCGTCCGGTGCGGATCGGACTGGCGCTCGGCGGCGGCGCGGCGCGCGGATTCGCCCACATCGGCGTGATCAAGGCGCTCGAGGCGCAGGGCATCGTTCCCGACATCGTGGTCGGCACCAGTGCCGGCAGTCTGGTCGGCGCCCTGTACGCCGCCGGAAACGATGGCTTCGCCTTGCAGAAGATGGCGCTGGAAATGGATGAGGCGACAATCTCCGACTGGTCGGTGCCGCTGTTCGCCAAGGCGACCGGCGTGCTGAAGGGCGAGGCATTGCAGAACTATGTCAACCGGGCCGTGCATGACATTCCCATCGAGCGCCTGAAGATTCCCTTCGGCGCGGTGGCGACCGACCTGAACAACGGCCATCCCATCCTGTTCCGGCGCGGGAATACCGGCACCGCGGTGAGGGCGTCGTCGGCGGTGCCGAGCGTGTTCCAGCCGGTGAAGATCGGCGACCGCTCGTATGTCGATGGCGGTCTTGTGTCGCCGGTGCCGGTGCGCTTCGCGCGCGAGATGGGCGCGGATTTCGTCATCGCCGTCAACATTTCCTCGCAGCCCGATGCCCAGCCGTCCAACAGCTCGCTGGAAGTGCTGCTGCAGACCTTCGCGATCATGGGCCAGAGCATCAATTACTACGAGCTGCGCGAGGCAGACGTGGTCATCCAGCCGCGGCTGGGAACGATGAAAGGGAGTGATTTCCCGGGCCGCAATACTGCCATCCTGGCGGGCGAGCAGGCGACCGCGACCCTGATGGCGGACATCAAGCGGAAGCTGAATGCAAGGCGGATGCAGTAAGGCGGAGGAAGGCGGCAGGGGAGCCGGGAAGGTAGGGCGCCCGCGGGCGCTGCCTCATTCTCCGGCCGGGTCGTCGATGCGGCGGGCGCCGTTGAAGCGGTTGCGCCAGTAACTCACGTCCATGCTCTCGATGCGGACTTCGCCGCCGGCCGAGGGCGAGTGGATGAACTTGTTGTCGCCGAGATAAATGCCGACGTGGGAAAAGCTGCGCCGCAGCGTGTTGTAGAACACGAGGTCGCCGGGGCGCAGGTCCTTGAGCTCGACCTTCTGGCCAACCTGGCTGATTTCCCGCGAGGTGCGCGGCAGGTCCCGGTTCCAGGCTTCCTTGAATACGTAGCGCACCAGGCCGCTGCAATCGAGCCCGGTTTCCGGTCCGTTGCCGCCGTATTTGTAGCGGATGCCCAGCATGTCCATGGCGCGCACGGCGAGGTCGGAGGCGCGCGACGTCAGGTCGTGGAGCCGCTGCAAGGCAATGGCCTTCGGCGAGTCGGGCTGCGGCTCGGCATGCAAGGGCTGGAGCAGGGCAGCGGCACACGCCACGCACACCATCGCCCGCATCACCTTGTTGCCCGCCTTGACCATCCCTTTGCTCCGTTTTGTTTCCTTTGGGAATGGCCGACTTTAAGGGATTGGCCGGGTCGTGTCAAAGTCGAATTTGTATCAGCAAGTGAGCCCGGAAAGCCGGCGGCGAATCGCGTACAATCCAGCCATTTTTGAGGAGAGATCATGCAAACGAAGCAAATCCTGACCCTGGATGATGTCAAGAAGATCGCTGCCGCCGCCGAGGCCGAAGCCAAGGCCAACAACTGGGCGGTGACCATTTCCATCGTCGACGACGGCGGCAACCTGCTCTGGCTGCAGCGCCTCGACGGCGCCGCGCCGATTTCCGCCAGCATCGCGCCCGCCAAGGCCAAGACCGCCGCCCTCGGCCGCCGCGAATCCAAGGTCTACGAAGACATGATCAACAACGGCCGCTATTCCTTCATGACCGCGCCGGTGCTCGAAGGCATGCTGGAAGGCGGCGTGCCCATCGTGGTCGGCGGCGATTTCCTGGGCGCGGTCGGCGTATCCGGTGTGAAGTCGTCCGAAGACGTGCAGATCGCCAAGGCCGGCATCGCCGCGCTCGGCTGATGCGTCCGGCCGGCACGCCGGTTTTTCGCCGGGAAGGCGGCGCGGTTGCTTTGCATCAAGCCCCTTTCCGTGCGTTCAGAGTAGCCTGACGGGTTTGCAGGCGGGGGTGATCCGCGCTATAATCTTGCGGTTTATCTAAATCAGCCCGCCGTAGCGCATACCCACTCTCTCACCGTCCCTTGAAGACCCTCGATGCCCGGCGCGCCGCCGTGTCGTCAGCGGTCGAACGGGCTCGGCGCAGCGGCGGTAACAATCTCAGGAGTTACCCTTGCTGCCATTTATTTCTGGCCAATCTGTTCCGGCCATCCTTGCGCTCGCAGACGGGTCTATTTTCCAGGGTTTTTCCATCGGTGCTCCCGGTCATACGATCGGTGAGGTCGTGTTCAACACGGCCATGACCGGCTACCAGGAAATCCTGACGGATCCCAGCTACAGCCGCCAGATCGTCACCCTCACGTATCCCCACATCGGCAACGTCGGCGTCAACCGCGAAGACGTCGAAGCCAGTCGCATCCACGCCGCCGGCCTGATCATCAAGGACCTGCCGCTGATCACTTCCAATTTCCGTTCCACCCAAACGTTGTCCGACTACCTCAAGGCGGAAAACGTGGTGGGCATCGCCGGCATCGACACCCGCAAGCTGACCCGCATCCTGCGCGAAAAGGGCGCGCAGAACGGCGCCATCCTGGCGGGCGAAACCGACGCCGAAAAGGCCCTGGCGCTGGCCAAGTCATTCCCCGGCCTGGCAGGCATGGACCTCGCCAAGGTGGTGTCGGCCAAGGAATCCTACGTCTGGACCGAGACCGAGTGGAAGCTTGGCAAGGGCTACGGCAAGCAGGAGAAGCCGCAATACCACGTGGTCGCCTTCGACTACGGCGTCAAGTACAACATCCTGCGCATGCTGGCCGAGCGCGGCTGCAAGGTGACGGTGCTGCCGGCGCAATCCAGCGCCGCCGACGCGCTCGCGCTCAATCCGGACGGCATCTTCCTGTCCAACGGCCCCGGCGACCCGGAGCCCTGCGACTACGCCATCCAGGCCACGAGGGAACTGATAGAGAAAGGCCTGCCGACCTTCGGCATCTGCCTCGGCCACCAGATCATGGGACTGGCCTCCGGCGCGAAGACCATGAAGATGAAGTTCGGCCACCACGGCGCGAACCACCCGGTGCAGGACCTCGACACCAAGCAGGTCATGATCACTTCCCAGAACCACGGCTTCGCGGTCGATCCGGCAACCCTGCCGTCGAACTGCCGCGTCACGCACGTGTCCTTGTTCGACGGTTCCCTGCAAGGCTTCGAGCGCACCGACCGCCCGGCCTTCTGCTTCCAGGGCCACCCGGAAGCCTCGCCCGGCCCCATGGACATCGCCCCCTTGTTTGATCGCTTTATCGGGCTCATGTCCAAGGCGAAGACGGAGAAACGCAAACATGCCTAAGCGCACAGACATCAAGAGCATCCTCATCATCGGCGCAGGCCCGATCATCATCGGCCAGGCCTGCGAATTCGACTATTCCGGCGCCCAGGCCTGCAAGGCCCTACGCGAGGAAGGCTACCGCGTCATCCTGGTCAACAGCAATCCGGCGACCATCATGACCGACCCCGAAATGGCCGACGTGACCTACATCGAGCCCATCACCTGGCAGGTGGTGGAACGCATCATCGACAAGGAAAAGCCGGACGCCATCCTGCCGACCATGGGCGGCCAGACCGCGCTCAACTGCGCGCTCGACCTGCACCGCAACGGCGTGCTGAAGAAGTACGGCTGCGAACTCATCGGCGCCACGCCGGAAGCCATCGACAAGGCCGAGGACCGTCTGAAGTTCAAGGACGCCATGACCAAGATCGGCCTCGGCTCGGCGCGTTCCGGCATCGCCCATAGCATGGACGAAGCCTGGACGGCACAGAAGGCCATCGGCTTCCCGGTCATCATCCGTCCCTCGTTCACCATGGGCGGCAGCGGCGGCGGCATCGCCTACAACCCCGAAGAATTCGAAACCATCTGCAAGCGCGGCCTCGAAGCCTCGCCTACCAACGAGCTGCTCATCGAAGAATCGCTCATCGGCTGGAAAGAGTACGAGATGGAAGTTGTCCGCGACAAGAAGGACAACTGCATCATCGTCTGCTCGATCGAAAACCTCGATCCCATGGGCGTGCACACCGGCGACTCGATCACCGTCGCCCCGGCGCAGACCCTGACGGACAAGGAATACCAGATCATGCGCAACGCCTCGCTGGCGGTCCTGCGCGAGATCGGCGTCGACACCGGCGGCTCCAACGTGCAGTTCTCGGTCAATCCCAAGGATGGCCGCATGATCGTCATCGAGATGAACCCGCGCGTGTCGCGTTCCTCCGCGCTGGCTTCCAAGGCCACCGGCTTCCCGATCGCCAAGGTCGCGGCCAAGCTGGCGGTGGGCTTCACGCTCGACGAGCTGCGCAACGAAATCACCGGCGGCGCGACCCCGGCGTCCTTCGAGCCCAGCATCGACTACGTGGTCACCAAGGTGCCGCGCTTCGCGTTCGAGAAATTCCCGACCGCCGACAGCCACCTCACCACCCAGATGAAATCGGTGGGCGAGGTCATGGCCATCGGCCGCACCTTCCAGGAATCCTTCCAGAAGGCGCTGCGCGGCCTCGAAGTCGGCGTCGACGGCATGAACGAAAAGACCAAGGACCGCGAGACCATCGAGGAAGAACTCGGCGAACCCGGCCCGGAGCGCATCTGGTACGTGGGCGACGCTTTCGCACAGGGCTTCTCGCTGGAAGAAGTGCACCAGCTCACGCACATCGACCCCTGGTTCCTGGTGCAGATCAAGGAAATCGTCGACATCGAGCTCTGGCTGGAAAAGCAGACCCTCGAATCGCTCGACAAGGCCACGCTGTTCAAGCTGAAGCAGAAGGGCTTCGCCGACCGCCGCCTCGCCAAGCTGCTGAAGACCACCGACAAGGCGGTCCGCGAGCGCCGCCGCGAGCTCAACGTGCGTCCGGTCTACAAGCGCGTCGATACCTGCGCCGCCGAATTCGCCACGAAGACGGCCTACATGTACTCGACCTATGACGAAGAGTGCGAGTCGCAGCCGACCTCCAGCAAGAAGATCATGGTGCTCGGCGGCGGTCCCAACCGCATCGGCCAGGGCATCGAGTTCGACTACTGCTGCGTGCACGCCGCGCTGGCGATGCGCGAGGATGGCTACGAGACCATCATGGTCAACTGCAATCCCGAGACCGTCTCGACCGACTACGACACCTCCGACCGCCTGTACTTCGAGCCGCTCACGCTGGAAGATGTGCTGGAAATCGTCGACAAGGAAAAGCCCTACGGCGTGATCGTGCAGTACGGCGGCCAAACGCCGCTGAAGCTGGCGCTCGACCTCGAAGCCAACGGCGTGCCCATCGTCGGCACCTCGCCCGACATGATCGACGCCGCCGAAGACCGCGAGCGCTTCCAGAAGCTGCTGCAAGACCTCAACCTGCGCCAGCCGCCGAACCGCACCGCGCGCACCGAGGAGGAAGCACTGCGCCTGGCGCAGGAAATCGGCTATCCGCTGGTGGTCCGCCCGTCCTACGTGCTCGGCGGCCGCGCGATGGAAATCGTGCACGAGCAGCGCGACCTCGAGCGCTACATGCGCGAAGCGGTGAAGGTCTCCAACGATTCCCCGGTGCTCCTCGACCGCTTCCTCAACGACGCCATCGAAGTCGACGTCGACTGCCTCTCCGACGGCAACCGCACCTTCATCGGCGGCGTGATGGAACACATCGAACAGGCCGGCGTGCACTCCGGCGACTCGGCCTGCTCGCTGCCGCCGTATTCGCTGTCTCAGGAAACCATCGCCGAACTCAAGCGCCAGACCTCGCTGATGGCCAAGGGCCTGAACGTGATCGGCCTGATGAACGTGCAGTTCGCCATCCAGCAAAAAGAAGTCGACGGCCAGATGCAGGACGTGGTCTATGTGCTGGAAGTGAATCCGCGCGCCTCGCGCACCGTGCCCTACGTGTCGAAGGCCACCGGCCTGCAGCTTGCCAAGATCGCGGCGCGCTGCATGGTCGGCCAGTCGCTCGACAGCCAGGGCGTCGCGCATGAAGTCGTGCCCGAGTACTACAGCGTCAAGGAAGCCGTCTTCCCCTTCAACAAATTCCCTGGCGTGGATACCATCCTCGGCCCGGAAATGAAGTCCACCGGGGAAGTCATGGGCGTGGGCAAGACCTTCGGCGAAGCCTTCGTGAAGTCGCAGCTCGGCGCCGGCGTGCGCCTGCCCAAGTCGGGCAAGGTCTTCCTGAGCGTCAAGAACAGCGACAAGCCGCGCGCGGTGCAGGTGGCGCGCGATCTCGCCGGACTCGGCTTCTCGCTGGTCGCGACCAAGGGTACGGCGGCCGCCATCAGCGCGGCGGGCATTCCCGTCACCCCCGTCAACAAGGTGGTGGAAGGACGTCCGCACGTGGTCGACATGATCAAGAACAATGAAATCGTTCTGGTCATCAACACCGTCGAGGAAAAGCGCACCGCGATCCACGACTCGCGCGCCATCCGCACCTCGGCGCTGCTGGCCCGCGCCACGACTTACACCACCATCGCCGGCGCGGAAGCCGCGGTCGAGGGCATGCGCCATCTCGACGAGATCCACGTCTACGATTTACAAGGGCTGCATAAGTCTTTACACTAAGTTGATGGTGTCCGGCCGGGGCAGGCGAATGCGTCCTGAATTCCGGCTTCATTGCCCAGGCACTTAAACTAAACCACGCCACAGAGGTCACAAACGGTTCCGGAAAGTCCGGTGCCTGTTGTGACCTCTGTGGTTTTCATTTCGACGATAAAAACGTATGAGCACTATCCCAATTACCAAGCGCGGCGCTGAAATGCTGAAAGAAGAACTGCACCGCCTGAAGACCAAGGACCGTCCGAGCGTCATCAACGCGATCTCCGAAGCGCGCGCCCAGGGCGACCTATCGGAAAATGCCGAATATGATGCGGCAAAGGAGCGGCAGGCCTTCATCGAGGGACGCATCGCCGAACTCGAAGGCAAGCTTGGCGCAGCGCAGATCATCGATCCCACCACGCTGGATGCCGAAGGCCGCATCGTCTTCGCCTCCACCGTCGATCTCGAAGACCTCGAGAACGGCCAGAAAGTGACCTACCAGATCGTGGGCGAGGACGAAGCAGACCTGAAGGAAAAGAAGGTCTCCGTCACTTCACCAATTGCACGCGCCCTGATCGGCAAGTACGCCGGCGACGTGGTCGAGGTCAATGCGCCTTCCGGCGTGCGCGAATACGAAGTCCTCGAAGTCCGCTACATCTGATTCACCCCGCCATGTCCATTTCCAGGTTTCGCCTCCTGCTGATTACCTTCTGGGTGGGAAGCCTGTGGACCATCGGTTATCTCGTTGCTCCCACGCTGTTCGCCACCCTGTCCGACCGGGTGCTGGCCGGCACCATCGCCGGCCGGTTGTTCCGCGTCGAGGCTTGGGTCTCGGTGGTTTGTGCGCTGATCCTGATCGGCATGTCATGGCGCGGCAAAAGCGGCCAGGGCGTTGACCCGCAGATCGGGGTCAGCCAGGCTGGCAAGGGCAGGGCGGTCCTGTGGATCGCACTTGCCATGCTGGCCTGTACGCTCGTCGGCTATTTCGGCTTGCAGCCCTTCATGGGCGCGTTGCGCGAAGCTGCGCAAAGCGGCGGCATGGATGAAGCTGCCCGCAGGCAATTCGGCATGCTGCATGGCGTGGCAAGCGCCTTCTATCTGGCGCAATCCGTGCTCGGCATTGCCTTGGTATGGAAGCAGCGTTGACGATTCAACGCGGCGCTGGATAGTTGGAAAGTCAGCACGGCCCGCTGCCTGCAGGGCAGGCCGGATCGGGGAGCAAGGGCTTTTACAGCGGCCGCTTGGAACTCTTCTGGCGGGGCTTGGCGCGCTTGATGTTGCCGCCCGCGGTGACCCGTTCGTTGCCCTTCAGAACAACCTTCTTCACGGTTGGCCGTTTCGTGCCGCTGGGGCTGGGCTTGACGATGGTGACTTCGCGCAGGCCCTTGCCGCGCTTGTCGCTACGTTCCTTGGCGGCGTCCTTCTTCGGCCGGTACAGCACCAGCAGCTTGCCGATGTGCTGGATCGGCGCGGCACCGAGTTCATTGCAGATGGTGTCGTACATCTCGATGCGTGCGTCGCGGTCGTCGCCGAAGACGCGGACCTTGATCAGGCCATGCGCGTTCAGGCTCGCATCGATTTCCTTCATGACGCTGGGCGTCAGGCCGGACTCGCCGATGATGACCACGGGATTGAGGGCATGCGCTTCGGAGCGCAGGGCCGAGCGCTCGGCGGGTGTCAGCTTCAACATGATCTATTCACATTCAGTAAAACCGGTATTCTACGCGAATGGCAAAGAACAAATTCAACAAGAACTGGGTGCATGACCATATCAACGATCCGTATGTCAAGCTCGCGCAGAAGGAAGGCTATCGCGCCCGCGCCGCCTACAAGCTCAAGGAAATCGATGAAGCCGAAAAGCTGGTCAGGCCCGGGCAGGTGATCGTGGACCTCGGCTGCACGCCCGGAAGCTGGTCGCAGTACCTGCGCAACAAGCTGGCGGGCAAGGAGGGCGGCGGCATCAACGGCACCATCATCGGCCTGGACATACTGCCCATGGAACCGATCGCCGACGTGCATTTCATTCAAGGCGATTTCCGCGAGCAGGCGGTGCTGGAACAGCTCGAGGCGCTGGTGGGCGAACGCCAGGTCGACCTGGTCCTGTCGGACATGGCGCCCAACCTCTCGGGCGTGGCGATCGCCGACGCCGCCCGCGTAGAAGAGATCATCGAACTCGCCATCGACTTCGCGAAGGCGCACATGAAACCTTCCGGGGCACTCCTCGTCAAATGCTTCAACGGAACCGGGTACAACGAGATACTCGCCAAATTCCGCCAGGAATTCAAAGTTGTTTCCTCCAAGAAACCAAAAGCCAGCCGCGACAAGTCCTCGGAGATCTTCCTGCTTGGCAAAATTCTCAAAAACCCTGCCTGAAGAACGGTTTTTTCCTTCGGAACCCTTGATTTTTCAAGGATTTCACCCCAAGTGCAGCCTAGCAAGTGCCGTTCAATACGGGTAGAATCAATTTTACAAGCGACATCAGGCGTCTCACCGTCTAAGGAGTTCTAGTGAACAACATGTTTTCCAAGGCCGCCATCTGGGTGGTCATCGCCTTGGTGCTCTTCACCGTCTTCAAGCAGTTCGACGGCCGCACCATCGCGGGAGGCGCCACTCCGGTGCCTTACTCGGACTTCCTTGACGAGGTCAAGTCCAAGCGAATCAAGGAAGCCACCATCGAAGACCGCACCATCGTCGCCACCACGACCGAAGGCAAGAAGGTCAAGACAGCGGTCACCTACCTCGACCGCGGCCTGATCGGCGACCTGGTCAACAACGGCGTCAAGTTCGACGTCAAGCAGCCGGAAGAGCAATCCTTCCTGTCGCAAGTCTTCATTTCCTGGTTCCCCATGCTGCTGCTGATCGGCGTCTGGGTCTTCTTCATGCGCCAGATGCAGGGCGGCGGCAAGGGCGGCGCCTTCTCCTTCGGCCGTTCCAAGGCCCGCATGCTCGATGAAGCCAGCAACACCGTCACCTTCGCCGACGTCGCCGGTTGCGACGAAGCCAAGGAAGAGGTCCAGGAGCTGGTCGACTTCCTGCGTGATCCCACCAAGTTCCAGAAACTCGGCGGCCGCATTCCCCGCGGCGTGCTGATGGTCGGCCCTCCGGGTACCGGCAAGACCCTCCTGGCCCGCGCCATCGCCGGCGAAGCCAAGGTGCCGTTCTTCACCATTTCCGGTTCCGACTTCGTCGAAATGTTCGTCGGCGTGGGCGCCTCCCGCGTGCGCGACATGTTCGAGAACGCCAAGAAGCATTCTCCCTGCATCATCTTCATCGATGAAATCGACGCAGTCGGCCGTCATCGCGGCGCCGGCCTCGGCGGCGGCAACGACGAGCGCGAGCAGACCCTCAACCAGTTGCTGGTCGAGATGGACGGCTTCGAAGCCAATTCCGGCGTGATCGTGATCGCCGCGACCAACCGTGCCGACGTCCTCGACAAGGCCCTGCTGCGTCCCGGCCGCTTCGACCGCCAGGTGATGGTCGGCCTGCCCGACATCCGCGGCCGCGAGCAGATCCTCTACGTTCACATGCGCAAGGTACCCATCGCACCCGACGTCAAGGCCGACGTCCTGGCCCGCGGCACGCCCGGATTCTCCGGCGCCGATCTCGCCAACCTGGTGAACGAAGCCGCGCTGTTCGCCGCGCGCCGCAACAAGCGCCTGGTCGAAATGCAAGACTTCGAGGATGCCAAGGACAAGATCGTCATGGGTCCGGAGCGCAAGTCCGCCGTCATGCGCGAGGAAGAGCGCCGCAACACCGCCTTCCACGAATCCGGCCATGCCGTCGTCGCCAAGCTCCTGCCCAAGGCCGACCCGGTGCACAAGGTCACCATCATGCCGCGCGGCTATGCCCTCGGCCTGACGTGGCAACTGCCCGAGCATGACCGCGTGAACATGTACAAGGACAAGATGCTGGAGGAAATCTCCATCCTCTTCGGCGGCCGCATCGCCGAGGAAATCTTCATGCACCAGATGTCCACCGGCGCTTCCAACGACTTCGAGCGCGCCACCAAGCTGGCACGCGCCATGGTCACCCGCTACGGCATGTCCGAAACGCTCGGCACCATGGTCTACGAAGACAGCGAGCAGGATGCCTACTTCGGCCGCATGTCGTCCAAGACTGTGTCCGAGGCGACGCAGCAGAAGGTGGACTCGGAAATCCGCGCCATCCTCGACGGCCAGTACAACCTGTCTCGCCAGCTGCTGGAAGAAAACCGCGAGAAGGTCGAGATCATGGCAAACGCGCTGCTCGAGTGGGAAACCCTTGACGCCGACCAGATCAACGACATCATGGAAGGCCGCGAGCCGCGTCCGCCGAAGGCAGGCATTCCGCCGCGCCGTTCGAATCCCGACAGCGCTTCCGGCGGCATGTCGCCGAACGCCACGGCACCGGCCTGACGGCGGCCCCAGGCTGAAAGCGGGGCAAGCCCGGCAACAAGTCAGAAAGCAAGAAGGGTGAGGAGCGATCCTCACCCTTTTTATTTTTATTTGCGACAATGCCGGTCTCCGTCCTTCCAGGATTCCCTTCATGACAGCATCGACAACCCCCTCCACCAGCCTGCGCTGCGGCCGCTATCGCCTCGCCGTGGGCGAGCATGACCGTCCCCTGGTGATGGGCATCCTGAACGTGACACCCGATTCCTTCTCGGATGGCGGGCATTACCAGGCGCTCGACGTCGCCATTTCCCACGCGGAGCAGATGATCGCCGACGGCGTCGACATCATCGACATCGGCGGCGAATCCAGCCGCCCCGGCGCGCAACCCTTGCCGCTGCAGGAAGAACTGCGGCGGGTCATGCCGGTGATCTATGCGCTGCGCGACTGCGGCAAGCCGATATCCATCGATACCTACAAGCCGGAGGTCATGCACGAGGCCATCCAGGCCGGGGTAGACATGGTCAACGACATCAATGCTTTCCGCGCGGAAGGCGCGTTGCGTGCCGTCAAGGACGCCGAAGTCGCGCTCTGTATCATGCACATGCTCGGCGAGCCCAAGACCATGCAGGCTGAGCCGCACTATGACGATGTGCAAGCCGAGGTTGCAGACTTCCTCCTGGAACGCATCCAGGCGCTGCGCGATGCCGGCATCGCCGCCGGACGCCTGTGCATCGACCCGGGATTTGGCTTCGGCAAAACCCTGACGCATAATCTCATCCTGCTGCAAGGGCTTCGCCGGCTGATCGACGCGACCGGCCTGCCGCTTCTCGCGGGCATGTCGCGCAAGTCGATGATCGGCGCGGTCACCGGCAAGCCGGTGGAAGAGCGCATGGCGGGCAGCATCGCGGCCGCCGTCATCGCCGCCGAGCGCGGCGCGCGCATCCTGCGCGTGCATGACGTCGGCGCGACGGTCGACGCCATCGCGGTCTGGGACGCGGTACGCAAGCAACAATCCGTTTAATCTGAAGGGGGAAGGCATGACACGAAAGTATTTTGGCACCGATGGCGTGCGCGGCAGGGTAGGGATCACGCCGATTACTCCGGACTTCGTCATGCGGCTCGGCTATGCGGCCGGCAAGGTGCTGGCAGGAGAGGTCGACGGCGGCAAGAAGCCGGTGGTCCTGATCGGCAAGGACACGCGCATTTCCGGCTACATGCTGGAGGCAGCGCTCGAGGCGGGGTTTTCCGCGGCCGGCGTGGACGTGATGCTCGCCGGACCCATGCCGACGCCGGCGATCGCCTATCTCACGCGCGCGCTGCGCCTGTCCGCGGGCGTCGTGATCTCCGCCTCGCACAATCCCTACGACGACAACGGCATCAAGTTCTTCTCCGCCTCAGGCAACAAGCTGCCCGACGCGGTCGAGTCCGCCATCGAGGCCGCGATCGAGCAGCCGATCGAATGCGTGCCTTCCGAGCGCCTCGGCAAGGCCAAGCGGCTCGACGACGCGCAGGGTCGCTACATCGAATTCTGCAAGAGCACCTTCCCCAACGAGCTCGACCTGCGCGGTATGAAACTGGTGGTCGATTGCGCGCATGGCGCGGCCTACAACATCGCTCCCGACGTGTTCCATGAACTCGGCGCGGAAGTCGTCGCCATCGGCAACCAGCCTAACGGCATGAACATCAACGACCATGTCGGCGCGACGGCGCCCGCCGCCTTGTCCGAGGCGGTGCGCGCGCATGGCGCCAACCTCGGCATCGCGCTCGACGGCGATGCCGACCGCCTGATCATGGTCGATGGCACCGGACGCATCTACAACGGCGACGAACTCCTCTACGTCATGGCCAGGGACCGCATCGCGCAAGGGCCTGTCGCGGGCGTGGTCGGCACGCTCATGACCAACATGGCGCTGGAAGTGGCGCTGAAGGACATGGGCATCGGCTTTGCCCGCGCCAAGGTCGGCGACCGCTACGTGCTCGAGATCCTGCAAGAGAAGGGCTGGCTCATCGGCGGTGAAGGCTCCGGCCACCTGCTCTTCCTCGACAAGCACACCACCGGCGACGGCATCGTCTCGGCGCTGCAGATCCTGTCCGCGCTCAAGCGCGGCGGCAAGTCGCTCGCCGAAGCCACCGCCGACCTCGTGCTGTATCCGCAGACCCTGATCAACGTGAAGGTGGAACCCGGATTCGACTGGCAAAAGAACGCCGCCGTCGTCAGCGAAAAAGAAAGCGTCGAAGCCGAGCTCAAGGGCACCGGCCGCGTGCTGATCCGTCCCTCCGGCACCGAGCCGCTGGTACGCGTCATGGTGGAAGCGAAGGACGAAAACGCGGCGCAGGAGATGGCGCGCCGCATCGCCGACAAACTTGCCGCGTGACACCGGATTGCTCCCGGATACGATTTGACCCCGCTTCTCCATGCGGGTATGATGCGGGCTTCTCGGGGCGTAGCGCAGCCTGGTAGCGCACCTGATTTGGGATCAGGTGGTCGGACGTTCGAATCGTCTCGCCCCGACCAGGACACGAAGGACTTAGCTAGCAATAGCTAGGTCCTTTTGTTTTGCGCCTCCGTTTTCCACGTTCGGTTTCCTTGAACTTCCGCTTCGCATGCCCGGCTGCGGCCATCCGATGCTCACGCCTTGTCTTCCATTTTTGTCCCCGCGTGTACATCCCTTGCGACATCAGGTTTGATTTACCCCCGCAGGCCCGGCATAATGGGTTTCTTCTTGTCTTTTTCTACAGAGCGGATCATCGGTGTTGAATCCCAGCGCGGTACCCACGACTGGCAGGCTGGCAACATGAGCCTGCGTGCGATATCCACCGGCATGGCAAGTCGTCCGGACCCGGACGCCGTCATCGACAAGACTTCCCTTTCCCGGGACGTGGCCGCCATTCTTCCCATCGGCGTCATGCTGCTCGACAGCCGCTTCGTCATCCAGTTCATCAATCCCGCCATGTGCGGCATCTTCAACGTGCAGGAGCGCGCGGCGGTCGGCACGCCGGTGCGCGAGGTGCTTCCCTGCGATGATTTGCAGGCGGCCCTGTTCGGCCTGCGCTCCGGCAGCAGCCAGGCCATGCAGAAAGCCATGCAGACCAGCGAGGGCATGCGGCACGTCGAGTTCGCCGTTTCCGGCACTGCGCTGCGCCAGACGGGCATGATCACCGTCGTGGCGCAGGACATCACCAGGAGGGTGGAACGGGAAGAGGCATCCCGCCGCGAAGCCGAGGCCGTGCTGCGCGAGAGCGAGGAGCGCTTCCGTGTCGCCTTCAACCAGGCGGGCGTCGGCCTGGCGCATGTCGGGCCGGACGGGCGCTGGCTGATGGTTAACCGCAAGCTCTGCGAGATCGTCGGCTACACCCAGGAAGAAATGCTGGAGCTTCGTTTCCAGGACATCACCCATCCAGAGGACGTGATGGTGGACTGGGCGCTGGCCAAGCGCATGCTCAACCGTGAGCTCGACGAAAAGACCCGCGAGAAGCGCTACCGTCACAAGCATGGCCATTACATCTGGATCAACCTGACCAGTTCGATGGTGCGCGACGACGAAGGAAATCCCAAGTACTACAGCACGGTCGTCGAGGACATCTCGCGCCGCAAGCAGGCCGAGCAGGATCTGCTGCACCTCGCAAACCACGACACCCTGACCGGCCTGCCGAACCGTACGCTGCTGCTCGACCGCCTCTCGCAAGCGGTGGTGTACGCGCAGCGCGACGACAGCAACATCGCGGTGCTCGTCATCGATCTCGACCGCTTCAAGAAGGTCAACGACAGCCTCGGCCACGAGGTGGGCGACCAGATCCTCCGGGAAGTCTCGCAGCGCCTCCAGGCCATCCTCGAGACGGGCGATACCCTGGCCCGGTTCAGCGGCGACGAATTCGTGATCGTGCGGCCGGGCATGGCCAGGGAAGACGCCGTGGCTACGCTGGCCCGCGAAATCCAGACGGCGCTGGCGGCGCCAATGGCCATCCAGGAGCACGACTTCTTTCCCGCGGCGACCATCGGCATCAGCATGTTTCCCAGGGATGGCGGCGACGCCCAGACCCTGCTCAGGAATGCCGAAACCGCGATGTACCGCGGCAAGGACGCCGGCCGCGCGACCTTCCAGTTCTATGCGCACGATATGAATGCCCGCGCGCTGGACCACCTCAAGCTGGAGGCCGGCTTGCGTCGCGCGCTCGAGCGCAACGAATTCATCCTGCACTACCAGCCGCAGCTCGATCTGGCCAGCGGCGGCATCATCGGGCTGGAAGCCCTGGTCCGCTGGCAGCCCTCCCGCCAGCCCCTGCGCTATCCGGGGGATTTCATCAATCTCGCGGAAGAGACCGGGCTGATCGCGCCGATCGGCGAATGGGTGCTGAACGAGGCATGCCGGCAGCGCAAGACCTGGCATGATGCCGGGATGCCGTCTTCATGCCGGGTGGCTGTCAATCTTTCCGCGCGCCAGTTCAGGCAGCAGGACATCGTCGAGGTCGTGTCGGCGGCGCTGCGCAGCACGGGCTGCGCGCCGGCCTGGCTCGAACTCGAGATCACCGAAAGCGCCATCATGGACGATCCGGAGTCCGCGGCCGCGATCATGCGCCAGCTCAGCGACATGGGCGTCCACCTGTCGATCGACGACTTCGGCACCGGTTACTCGAGCCTCAGCTATCTCAAGCGCTTTCCCATCCATTGCCTCAAGATCGATCGTTCCTTCGTGCGCGACATCGCCAGCGACAACGATGACGCGGAAATCGCGCGCGCCGTCATCGCCCTGGCGCACAGCCTGAAGGTCAAGGTGATCGCGGAGGGCGTCGAAACCGAGGCGCAGCGGGACTTCCTGCGCGAGCATGGCTGCGACCAGATACAGGGCTACTTCCTCAGCCGGCCGCTTCCGGTCGAGGCGCTGGAGCGTTTCCTGCACACGCACGCGGAAGGCGGGACGGACTGAGCCGTCTGTTCTGTGTCATGACGCGTCGCTTTGGCGTTGAAACGGCCGGCCTTTAGCGGTAATATCCGCAGTCTTCGGCGCATCGGCGACGGCGCATCCATCAAGCAGCTGCGCCGGATCGCAACGTGCTGTCACGCACTGCCACGCACTGCCCATAGCTCAGCTGGATAGAGCAACGGCCTTCTAAGCCGTAGGTCACAGGTTCGACTCCTGTTGGGCAGGCCACCTTCCATCTTTCTTCCTTCCATCTCGATTCACCCTGGCGAGCGCCGGCACCGGGTCTCATCCGCATGACGTGAGGTTTGCAGTCATTCCCATTCGTGGTGCGCCGCACATTACTTCCCGCTGCCAGTCAGGTATCATGTTGCCAATAAGCAATTTACCAACCCGGTTTCGTCGGGCTGGAGAGCGGCTCGCTTCTCCAGCTCACCTATGCGAGTGGCGGATGGCAGATGACAATCAAATCAATTCGGTGAACCAGCATTACCTCGACAAGGTGATGCACCTCGCCGAATCGCAGGACGTCAAGGCGACGGAAGACATCTTCGATGCCCGCGGCATGAAGCTGGTGGCGAAGGGAGCGAAGATTTCGCGCGCCTTGCAGGAGCGGCTCCTGCAGCGCCGTCTCAGCAAGCCCTTCGAGGCCAGCATCGCGGTGGAAGAAGGCGTGGACGTGCGCGTCATCCAGCGCGAGGCGGAATCCATTATCGAGACGGTCGATCCGGTGCGCTCGGTGATCAAGGCCTTGAACAGCGGTCCTTCCCCAATCCAGGTCCTGTCGGAAATCCAGTTCGGCAGCGCGATCAGCACCATGCTGACCATCATCCAGCGCGGCGGGCAGCAGGCGCTCAGCCACAGCGTCATGGTCAGCCTGTTGTCCATCGCGCTGGCGAGAAAGCGCGGCCTGGGCGTGGCCGACCAGAGCGTCGTCGCCTTGGCTGGCCTGCTCCACGACATCGGCGAACTTTACATCGAACCTGCCTATCTGAAATCGCGGCGCCGCCTTTATCCGCATGAATGGCGCCACGTGGTCGTCCATCCGCGCATCGGACAAATGCTGATCAGCGGCCTGGAGCATTACCCGGCCGCGGTGGCGCAGGCCGTGTTCGAACATCATGAGCGTCTCGACGGCAGCGGCTATCCGCGGCGCGTCTCGGGCAACGCGATCAGCGTGCCCGGCCAGGTGGTGTCGGTCGCGGAACTGCTGTCCGGCGTGTTCATGGAAAAGAGCGAACCGTTGCAACGCGCCGAACTCGCCCTGAAGATCATTCCCGGCGAGCATGCGCGCGAACTGGTATCCGCCGTGTCCAGCGCCATGCATGAAGCCTGCGGCGGCCGCGTGCCGCACGCCGCCGCGCCCACCGGGGAAGAGCAGGACCAGGTGCGGCGCTTGCGCGAGCGGATAGGCAACGCCATCGGCTCGGCGCAATGCCTGGCGGATGGCGGCACGATCAGGTCGAAGCGTGGCATGAGCATGCTGCAGGACTTGATCGGGCGGGCCGCCGGCATCCAGCGCGCCTTCATCAGCACCGGGCTCGATGCCTGCATCGAGGGCGACGACATCTTTTCTAGCGGCGACGCGCAGATCCTGTTCGAGACCGCGGTTGCCACGCGCGAAATCCAATGGCGCCTGCGCGACGTGGCGCGGGAATTGTCGCTGCAATCTGACGAGCTGGACGAGTCCGATCAGGCATCAATGCAGGAATTGATTGCCGTGCTCGATGGCGAGCGCCAGGATCTGTCGACCGCCGCGGCCTGATGCCGTATCAGCGAGAGGCGATATGGCGCCTCTCGTTTCACGAACGCTGTGCCAATGGCTGGTCGGCCGCACAGGCCCGGCGGGCCTTGTCTTCGAGCTGGCGCGCCTTCGCGGATCGCTTTTCCCGCCTGCTGAGGCTGCTCTTGCCTTGCCCGCCGAGGGCGGCCGTCTCTTCCCTTGCCAGTTGCGTGCGGCGCGACAGCGATGCGCATTTCTCCTGCTTCGCCGATGCGCGGCGCGTGCCGCGGTCTGGCGCGCCGAGGCTGACGCTGGCCGGCCGGTCCCGCCTGTCCAGGAGGGCGGCGGCATGCCGGTCTTCGGCGGCCCGGTGATGCGCCGACGCCATCTCGCCGGGTGAGGGTGAGATGGATTCGATCACCCGTCCGCCGCCGTTCCGGCAGGGCGAGTTCTGGTAGGCGATCTGGCCACCGTTGTCGCAGCGGTAGACCAGCGTGCCTGGCGCATCGAGGGCAGGGCTTGAGGAGATGGCGGGCAGGGCGGCGCAGGAAGCCGCGCCGAGCAGCGAGGCATGCAGGAACAAACGCTTCAAATGACTTTTCCGGGATTCATGAGGTTGAGGGGATCGAGGGCCTGCTTCAGGCTGCGCATCAGCTGCAGTTCGACCTCGGACTTGTAGCGGCGGATTTCATCGCGCTTGAGCGCGCCCAGTCCGTGTTCCGCGGAGATTGAGCCGCCAAAGCGGTGCACGCTGTCATGCACTACCTGGTTGATGTCTTCCTGGCGCGAAATGAACTCATCCGGCGAGACGCCTTCCGGCGGCGACACGTTGTAATGCAGGTTGCCGTCGCCGAGGTGGCCGAAGGTCACCATGCGGATGCCGGGGAAATGCTGCTGCAGCAAGGCGTCGGTCTCGCGGATGTAGTCGCCGATGCGCGAGATCGGCACGGAGACGTCGTGCTTGATGTTTTTCCCTTCCTCGGCCTGGGCCAGCGGAATGTGCTCGCGCAAATTCCACAAGCCGCGCGACTGCGCAATGGAAGAGGCGACGACCGCATCGACGATGAGTTCTTCTTCGAGCGCGCTGCCGATGAGCGATTCCAGCATGCCGTTCGCATGCTCTTCCGATTCGCTGTCGGATAGTTCGAGGAGCACGTATTGCGGATAGGCCTGCGGAAAGGGCAGCCGCATCTGCGGGAAGTGCCTGGCCACGAGCTGCAGGCAGAAATCGGACATCAGCTCGAAGCCGGTGAGGGCGGGGCCGCATTCCTGCTGGGCCAGCGCCAGCAGCCTGAGCGCATGGTCGGGCGTCGGCATGGCGGTCAGCGCGGTCAGGCTGGCCTTGGGCTGGGGGAAAAGCTTGATCACGGCGGCGGTGATGATGCCCAGGGTACCTTCCGCGCCGATGTACAGGTCGCGCAGGTCGTAGCCGGTGTTGTCCTTGCGCAGGCCCCGCAGCCCGTTCCAGACTTCGCCCTGCGGCGTGACGACCTCGAGCCCGAGGCAAAGCTCGCGGGTGTTGCCGTAGCGGAGCACCGCCGTGCCGCCGGCATTGGTGGCGAGGTTGCCGCCGATGGTGCAGCTGCCTTCCGCGGCCAGCGACAGCGGGAACAGCCGGCCGGCCTCGGCCGCCTTGTTCTGGATGGTCTCGAGGATGCAGCCGGCTTCCACCGTCATGGTGTTGTTGATGGTGTCGACGTGGCGCACCACGTTCATGCGCGCCAGCGACAGCACGACCGCGTCGCCCGAGGCATCCGGCACGCTGCCGAGGACCAGGCCGGTGTTGCCGCCCTGGGGCACGATGGGTACCCGGTGCGCATTGCTCAGCTTCACCAGGCGCGCCACTTCGTCGGTGGATGCCGGCCGCAGCACGCCCTGGGCGCGGCCGGTGAAGCGGCGGCGCCAGTCCGTCAGGTAGCCCGCCATGTCGGCCGGGTCGGTCAGGACGTTCGCCGCGCCGATGGCGGCACGGCATTGATCGAGGAACTCGCTCATTTCGATGCTTTCTGTATCGCTTGTTGCGCCAGCTTCTTGGCCGCCTGCTTGTAGGGACGGAGATAGAGGATGGCGCAGAAGAAAAATACGCAGGTCAGGCCTACCTCGATCCAGCCCAGCGTGGCCGATAGGCCGGCATCGGTCGTTGCGCGCACGATGCCCTCGGCAAAGTAAAGCAGGATCAGCATGGACGACCATTGCATGGTGTAGATGTCGCGCTTGATCACGCCGCGCAGCGGCAGCAGCAGCGGCAGCACCTTCAGCACCAGCCAGGAACCGCCCGGCCGCAAGGGCGCGAGCACGAGTTCCCATGCCACGCACAGGGCGATCAGCAGGGTGAGGCTGGCGGCGGCCACGATGTAGCAGGTCTTTTGCGTGGGTGAATGCATGGTTCGGCGTTCCTTCATTGCCGCCGCAGGCGCAGCGCGGCTTCTGCGAGGCGCTTGCCAAGGGCGATGGTGAGTAGCTTGGTGTCATGGGAAATGGCTTGCGTTCCCTGCGCTCCCGCCCAATGGCTCGCGCCGTAGGGCGTGCCGCCGGTGGCGGTGGTCATCAGCTCGGGATGCCCGTACGGAATGCCGAGCAGCAGCATGCCGTGGTGCAGCAGCGGCAGCATCATGGAAAGCAGCGTAGCTTCCTGGCCGCCGTGCAGGCTGCCGGTAGAGGTGAATACGCAGGCGGGCTTGCCGGTCAGCGCGCCGGAGAGCCATTGCGGCGCGGTCCCGTCGAGAAAATACTTCAGCGGCGCGGCCATGTTGCCGAAGCGCGTCGGCGAGCCCAGGGCAAGGCCGGCGCATTGTTCCAGGTCGCCAGGCTCGGCATAGGGCGCGCCGTCGTCGGGGATGGCCGGGGCGGTGGCCTCGGCCACCGTCGAGACCGGCGGCACGGTGCGCAGCCTGGCTTCGCAGCCCGGCACGCTCTCGATTCCCTGGGCGATGAGCTCCGCGAGCTTGCGCGTGGATCCTTGGCGTGAATAGTAAAGAACGAGGATAGGCAGGTCGGATCGATTCATGCTTGGTATTATAGGTCCTCCCTGCAATGCCGATATGATGCAGCCGGGTCCTTCCGACACCGATCGCGCATTGCCAACCCGAGACACCCACGCAATCCTTGCGCGTCCATTACGTATCCATCACGCATGCGCTTCACCGATCATCCGCTCCTGTTGAAACTGCCGCTCAAGGAAGGGCGGGACCTGCTGCGCTTCGCGCGCCGCCGGCTCAACCAGGAGCGCCTGCCTCAGGTTGCTTCCAGCCTGACCTTCACCACCATGCTGGCGCTGGTGCCGCTGCTGACCATCGCGCTCGCGGTCTTCACCGCCTTTCCGGTATTCAATACCTTCCGCGCCTCGCTCGAAGCCTATTTCATCAAGAGCCTGATGCCGAAGATGATTTCAAGCACCATCCTGGGCTACCTCAACCAGTTCGCTTCCAAGGCGACCCGCCTGTCGGCGATCGGCGCGATCTTCCTGGTGATGACCTCGGTGGCCATGATGCTGACCATCGACCGCGCGTTCAACCAGATCTGGCGGGTGAGGGAATCGCGGCCCTTCACGCAGCGCGTGGTGATCTATTGGGCCATCGTGACCCTCGGACCGCTGCTGATCGGCGTCTCGATCACCGTCACCTCGCACCTCTTCACCGCCACCAGCGGCCTGCTGTCGGCGGTGGCCTTCACCGGGGTGCTGCTATCGACGATCATTTCCCTGCTGCTGACGACCGCGGCCTTCACGCTGCTCTACATGGCGGTGCCCAACCGGCTGGTGAACTGGCGCGACGCCGCCTGGGGCGGGTTCCTGGCCGCGGCGGTATTCGAGCTCGCCAAGCGCCTGTTCGTGGATTTCATCACCCGCTTTCCGACCTACACCATGATCTATGGCGCGCTGGCGGCGCTGCCCATCTTCCTGGTCTGGGTGTACCTGTCCTGGCTGATCACGCTCGTCGGCGCCGTGCTGGCCGCGGCCCTGCCGGTGGTGCGCTACGAGCGCTGGTGGCACATGCCGGCGCCGGGCAGCGAATTCATCGATGCGCTGGCGGTGCTGAAGGTCTTGTACGATGCCCGCGAAAGCGGGGCGCGCTCGGCGGTCGATGCCGCGAGCATCCGCTCGACTACGCGGCTCGGGTTCGATGAATCGGAATCGCTGCTGCAGCGCATGCGCGACGCGGGATGGGTAGGACGCATCAAGGGCGAGGTGACGCGCCGGGTGCAGTTCGGCAAGCGCATCACCGACGGCCGCGACAGCTGGACCCTGCTCGCCAATCCCGGGCAGCTCCGCCTGTCGGACGTCTACCGGCTGTTCGTGTTCACGCCGGTCGCCGACGCCGGCGCATCCGGCATCGTCGCGGACGCGGTCGAGCAGGGCCTGGAGCAGACCCTGTCCGACTACTTCGATGGCAACGTCAGAAAGATGCCTGCCCGGTCAGCATCTGCCAGTACATGACCCAGTCGCCCATGAAGGAATAGAGCGGATGGCGGAAGGTGGCAGGCTGGTTTTTCTCGAAGAAAAAGTGGCCGGTCCAGGCAAAGCCGTAGCCCGACAGCAGCGCAGCCGCCAGCCACCATAGATTGCCCGTCAGCAGCAGCGCGGCGAGGCAGATCATGGCGAGGGTGGAGCCGGCAAAGTGCAGCTCGCGGCAGGTGCGGTTCGAATGTTCCCCCAGGTACACCGGATAGAACTCGCGGAACGACGCGTACTCTCTTTTCATGGCGGCAGGCATGGCGGTCTCCTGTGTTGACCCTCTCGACCTTCTTTGCCCGAATCGGACGCATTGATCCCGGGCTTCATCCTGTCAGGGTAATGCAGCGGCGGGCCGATGGCAACCCGCCGCGGAGAAAAGCCGGAAGCGGTGCCGCCGGCGTCAAGCCGCCGCCATGTTGGCCTTGCAAAAGCCGTAGAGGGCGTCGAGCACGCCGTCCGGTTGTTCGGCCATGAGGGCGTGGCCGCAGTCGTCGAGCTGGGTCACCGTGCAGTGGGCGAGCAGCTTGCCCAGTCCCATGGCGGCCTTGGGCGGCGTCATCATGTCGCTCTTGCCGAGCAACAGCAGCGCGGGCGCCTGCACCGCCTGCGCGGCGCTCTCGCCATTCGAGTAGGCATTGCATGCCGAAAAGTCGGCATGGAAGACCTTCGCCGGATTGCGCCGGGAGATGCGTTCCATCAGGCGACGCGACCCGCTCATCACGAAGAAACCCGGACCGGGGGAGGATGGCTTCTGCGCCATGCCGGAATGCGACCAGATGTTGACCATGTCGATGGCGCGGTGCTCTTCGTGCAGCGATGCATCGAGCAGGGCGCCGGACACCTTCATGGGGTAGGCCGTGCCGACCATGCACAGCGCCGCGACCCGCTGCGGCGCGCGTCCCGCCGTTTCCAGTGCGACCAGCGACCCCATGCTGTGGCCCACCAGGAAGGCGCGCTGCACGCCCGCCGCGTCGAGCAGGGCCAGCAGCCAGTCCGCCATGCCTTCGACCGTGGCCAGCGGCTCGCCCTCGCTGCGGCCGTGGCCCGGCAGGTCCACCGCCAGCACGCCGAAGCCATGGTGCGCGAAGTAGCGCGTCTGCAGGGCCCAGACCGAGTGGTCGTTCTGCGCGCCGTGGATGAACACCGCGGTCGGCAGCGCCGCATCGAAGGCCTTGCCGCCGGTGTAGCAGTAAGCCTGCCGTCCTTGAACGTCGAGCAGCATGTCAGGCTCCTTTCTGCGCCGCCTTCAGGCCGCGGGTGAGATCGTCGATCAGGTCGTCGGTATCTTCCAGGCCGATCGACAGGCGCATGGTGCCTTCGGTGATGCCGGAGGCCGCGAGCTGCTCGGTCGGCACGCGGAAATGCGTGGTCGAAGCCGGATGGATGACCAGCGACTTGGCATCGCCGACGTTGGCGAGATGGGAAAAGATCTTCAAAGCTTCCACGAAGCGGCGTCCGGCAGCGCGGTCGCCCTTGATGCTGAACGAAAACACCGCGCCGCAGCCCTTCGGCAGAAGCGCCTTGGCGAGGGCGTGGTCGGGATGGTTGGGGAGTTCGGGATAGGACACCGATTCCACGGCGGCATGCGAGGCAAGGAATTCGACCACCTTGCGCGTGTTCGCGACATGGCGTTCCATGCGCAGGCCCAGCGTCTCGATGCCTTGCAGGATGGCAAACGCGTTGTGCGGACTCATCACGGCGCCGAAGTCGCGCAGGCCCTCGCGGCGGGCGCGCAGCGAGAAGGCGGCAACCGTGGATTCCTCGGCGAAGACCATGCCGTGGAAGCCATCGTAGGGTTCGCACAGTTCGGCGAATCGGCCGGTTTTTTCATGCGCCAGCTGCCAGTCGAAGGTGCCGCCGTCCACCAGCAGGCCGCCGATGGCGGTGCCATGTCCGCTCAGAAACTTCGTGGCGGAATGGAAGAGCAGGTCGGCGCCCAGGTCGAAGGGACGCATCAGGTAAGGCGTGGTGAAGGTCGAGTCCACCATCAGCGGCAGGTGGTGTTCATGCGCGATCGCCGAAATGCGCGGAATGTCGAGCACGTCCAGGCCGGGATTGCCCAGCGTTTCGCCGAACAGCACCTTGGTGTTCGGCCGGATGGCGTTGCGCCAGGCATCGATGTCGCGCGGGTTCACGAAGGTCGTCTCGATACCGAAGCGCTTCATGGTGTAGGCCAGCAGGTTCTGCGAGCCGCCGTACAGCGCGCGCGAAGCCACCACGTGCGAACCGGCGCCGGCGATGGTCGCCAGGCCGAGGTGCATCGCCGCCTGGCCGCTGGCGACGGCGAGTCCCGCGACGCCGCCTTCCAGCGCGGCAATCCGTTCCTCGAGCACCGCGTTGGTCGGATTGGAGATGCGCGAATAGACGTGGCCGGCGCGTTCCATGTTGAACAGCGACGCGGCATGGTCCGAATCCTTGAACACGAAGGACGTGGTGAGATAGATCGGCGTGGCGCGCGCGCCGGTCGCCGGATCGGGCGCTGCGCCCGCATGCAGCGAGAGGGTATCGAAACCCGGATAGCGTGGATCGCTCATGGTGGTGGAAGATAAAGGTTAGGCGAAATTGAGCAAGCGCAATCCTAGCACCGTTGGATGAGGCAAGGTGTATTCGGATGGTCGAAAGGCGTCTCTCCGTCCCGGTGCCGGTGCTGGATTTTTCAGGCGGCTTAGGCTACATTTGAATCAAAATGACAACACTCCAAGACCCGTCACACCTCTCAGGACCGTCCATGAAAGTTTCCGAAATTCTGAAAGTCAAAGGCGATATTCTCTACACCGTCACGCCCGACACCCCGATGACGGAGGCCGTCGATACCATGGCGGAAAAGGATATCGGTTCGCTCGTCGTCATGGAGTTCGGCGAACTGGTCGGCATGCTGACCTTCCGCGAAGTGATGAAGACCCTCTATGCCAACAAGGGCGAGGTCGGCGGCGGCACGGTGCGCAAGCACATGGACGATCATCCCATCACCATCACGCCCGATACCGAGGTCAACGAAGTGCGCCGGCTCATGCTCGAGCGGCACGCGCGGTATGTGCCGGTGGTCAGCGCCAAGACGCTGTATGGCGTGATTTCCTTCTATGACGTGGCAAAGGCGGTGCTCGAGGCGCAGAGCTTTGAGAACAAGATGCTGAAGGCGTACATCCGTGATTGGCCGTCGGAGGGGGATGAGTAGGGCGGCTGCTGTCATTCTCGCGAAAGCGGGAATTCCATTGCGGTTTTGGGTTTCTCTCCGGTGACCCGGTTGCTGTTCCCACTCCGTGGGGGTTTGCCGGGACTGGCCCCGGCGGGCCACCTACTTCTCTTGTCTCGCCAAGAGAAGTAGGCAAGAGAAGGCGACCCCTGCCGTCGCCCCTTCGGGGTTCCCGAAAGGGAGGACGGCCAAGCGGGAAGCGTGGAAACTCGCCTGCGGCTCAGACAGCCACGCTTCTTTTTCCGCATGGCCGCCCTCCCTTTCGGCGACGTCAGAAGGGACACTGCAGGCTCGCCTTCGGCAATGCACACGTCACCGCGCGACTACCTCCATCGTTCCCGCATACCTCTGTCATTCCCGCGAAGGTGGGAATCCCATTTCGGTCGTCCGGAGAAGCGCACAATGGGATTCCCGCCTTCGCGGGAATGACAGAGGCAGCCAATTGCGGCAACCTCAGCACCTCAGCACCTCAGCACCTCAGCACCTCAGCACCCCAGCACCCCAGCACCCCAGCACCCCAGCGCCCCAGCGCCCCAGCGCCCGCGGGCAAACCAATCCGCCCGCTACCCCCGGTCTCATATCCCGCTACCCGCCACATTTCCCCCCGATCCCCACCGCCCTCGCGTAAACTACTTCCACTTCGCCAATCTCCATGACGAGTGATCCATGAGCCAATCCAGCCAGTTTTCCCTGCTATCCCAGCGCCGCTTCGGTCCCTTCTTCTGGACCCAGTTCTTCGGCGCCTTCAACGACAACGTCTTCAAGACGGCATTGCTGACCATCCTGACCTATGACGCGCTGAACTGGACCAGCATGGATCCGGGCCTGCTGAACAATCTCATCCCCGGCCTGTTCATCCTGCCCTTCGTGCTGCTGTCGGCGTCGGCAGGCCAGCTTGCTGACAAGTTCGAGAAGGCCGGCCTCGCGCGCTACGTGAAGCTGCTGGAGATCGTCATCATGATGATCGCGGCGTTCGGCTGGATGACGCATCAGCTCTGGCTGCTGGTGGCGGCCGTCGTTGGCATGGGCGTGCATTCCACGCTGTTCGGTCCGGTGAAGTATGCCTACCTGCCGCAGCACCTCAAGCCGGAGGAACTCGTCGGCGGCAATGGCGTGATCGAGATGGGGACCTTCGTGGGCATCCTGCTCGGCGAGGTGCTGGGCGCGGTGCTGGTGGTGCACAAGCCGTGGGGCATGCAGCTCGTGGCATTCGGCACGATCGCCATCGCCATCGTCGGCTGGCTGTTCAGCCGCGGCATTCCGCATTCCCCGGCGCCGGAACCCGAACTGCGGATCAACTGGAATCCGTTCACCGAAACCATGCGCAACATCCGCTTCACCCGGCAGAACCGCCCGGTGTTCCTGTCGGTGCTGGGGAATTCCTGGTTCTGGTTCTATGGCGCGGTGATCCTGGCCCAATTTCCCGTGTACGCCAAGGATTACCTGCATGGCGACCACAGCGTCTTCGTGCTGCTGCTGACGGTCTTTTCGCTGGGGATCGGCGCCGGCTCGCTGCTGTGCGAAAGGCTGTCCGGTCACAAGGTGGAGATCGGCCTCGTGCCCTTCGGCTCCATCGGCTTGTCCGTGTTTGGCTTCGACCTGTACCTCGCGAGCCAGCAGTACGTCAACACCTCGCTGGTGGACGTGGCGGGTTTCCTGGGGCAGAAGGGCAGCATCCGCATTCTGTTCGACTGCGTCATGATCGGCATGTTCGGCGGGTTCTACATCGTGCCGCTGTTCGCGCTCATCCAGACCCGCTGCGACCGCAAGCACGTCTCGCGCACCATCGCCGGCATGAACATCATGAACTCGCTGTTCATGGTGGTGGCGGCGGTGTTCGCGATGCTGCTGCTGAAAGCCGGCTTCACCATCCCGCAGCTTTTTGCCGCCACGGCCGCGCTGAATGCGCTCGTGGCCTTCTACATCTTCTCGCTGGTGCCGGAATTCCTGATGCGCTTCCTGGCGTGGATCCTGATCCATACCGTCCACCGCGTCCATGCCGTGGACACCGACCGCATCCCGGAAGAAGGCCCGGCGGTACTGGTCTGCAACCATGTCAGCTACGTGGACGCGGTCGTGATCATGGCCGCAAGCCCGCGCCCGATCCGCTTCGTGATGGATCACCGCATCTTCAAGATCCCGGTGCTGTCTTGGATCTTCCGCACCGCCAAGGCGATTCCGATCGCGCCGGCGAAGGAAGACCCCTGGCTCATGGAAAAGTCCTTCGTCGACATCGCCCAGGCCCTGCACGAGGGAGAACTGGTCTGCATTTTCCCGGAAGGCAAGCTGACGTCGACCGGCGAGATGAACGAGTTCAAGGGCGGCATCCGGAAGATCCTCGACCGCAGCCCGGTCCCGGTGATCCCCATGGCCTTGCGCGGCCTGTGGGGGAGCATGCTGACGCGCAGCCCGGGCAATCCCTTCGAGCGCTCGTTCCGGCGCGGTCCGTTCTCGCGCCTGTCGCTGGTGGTAGGCAAGCCGCTCGCGCCGGCCGCGGCCACGCCCGAAGCGCTGCAGGAGGAAGTGCTGAGCCTGCGGGGCGACTGGAAATAAGGCGCGTCAGTCGATCACGGCGCCCTGCATCGCTGGCGCCTCGTCGAGCTGCTTCTGCGGCGCGGTCTGGGGCACGGTGAGCACGAAGGCGGTGCCGACGCCGACCTCGCTCTGCACCCGGATGCGGCCGCCGAGGATGCCGGTCACGATGTTGTGGGTGATGTTCAACCCGAGGCCCGAACCGCCCGCGCCTAGCTTGGTCGTGAAGAAGGGATCGAAGATCCGGTTCATGTTGGCGGGTGGGATGCCGACGCCATCGTCCTTCACGACAAATTCCACCCAGCCGTCCTCGACGGCGCGCGCCGAGATGACGACGGTGCCGTGGGACCGCCCGTCGAAGCCGTGGAGCAGGGCGTTGTTGATCAGGTTCGTGATCACCTGGCCGAGCGGGCCGGGATAGCTGTCCATCACCAGGTTGTCGGCGATGTCCTGCTTGACCACGTAGGCCGTCTTTCTCAGGGTCGGCCACAGGGTCAGCATGATTTCCGAGATGGCTTCGCCCACCGGGAACTTGCGGCGCTGGGAACTGGTCTGGTCGACCGCGACCTGCTTGAAACCGGTCACGAGGTTGGCGGCGCGCTGCAGGTTGCGCACCAGGATGTCGCCGGCCTTGCCGGCATCGCCGATGTACGCTTCCAGCATGGAACGCTTGATGCCGTTGTCCCGCTTCCACGTGGTGGTCAGGGTCACGGTCTGGTCGAGCAGGGTGCTGGCAACCATCAGGCTGTTGCCGATCGGGGTATTGAGTTCGTGCGCGATGCCGGCCACCAGCGACCCGAGCGCCGCCAGCTTTTCGCTGCGCACCAGTTCGCCCTGGGCCATGTTGAGGGTTTCCAGGGTCTGCGCCAGTTCGTCATTCGCCCGCTGCAGTTCTTCTGTGCGCTCGACCACGCGGTGCTCGAGCGTGGCATTGAGTTCGCGGATCTCGTCTTCGATGCGCCGCTTGTCGGTGACGTCGGCGCAGGCAAGGATGCCATAGCGCTCGCCCGCCAGGGTAAAGGTGTGCCCGGAAAACTGCACCAGCACCCGGCTGCCGTCGCCGCGGAACATCCAGGCTTCGCGCTGGCGGTCGGTGGACCCGGTCTGCTTCAGTTCATCGATGACCGCGGAGCGGTCGGCCAGGTTGCAGTAGAGACCGAGTTCGACGGTGTTCTTGCCGAGCACGATGGCCTTGTCCCGCATGAACAGTTCGATGAAAGCCTGGTTGACGTCCTTGATGATGTAGTTGCCCCGGACCTGGGTGACGAACATCGCGATCGGCGACGACTGGAAGATCGTGGAGAACCGCTGTTCGCTGATGCGCAGTTCTTCTTCCGCCCGCTTGCGTTCGAGTTCGGCCGAGGCGCGTTCGCTGAAGACCTGCAGCAGCGACTTCACGAGGTCGGGGTTGCCCATCGTCGCGGAATGCAAGACCACCAGCACGCCGATGGTATTACCGGCGGTATCGCGCAGGGGCGCGCCGGCATAGCTTTCCCAGGCGTGCTCGGCGAGATAGGCGTCCTGCGGAAACGCCTGGCGGATGCCCGAGGGGAAGATGCGGATTTCGCCTTCGAGCGTATGCGCGCAGGGCGAGCCCTGGCTGGCGTAGTCGAAGTCGTCCACCGCATGCCCGCGCACATGGGCGGCGATGGTGCCGATGCGGTTCTGGTCCTGCGCTTGCCGCAGCCCGATGAAGGCGCAGTCGACGCGCAAGGCCGATGCGAGATCGGCCACCAGCAGGTCGAAGAAAGCTTCGCCGGCCATGTCGCGCGTGCCTTGCGCCAGTCGCAGCAGGGCGCGGTCCGCCTCGGCCTTCTGTTCTTCCAGCACGCGCTGGTCGGTCACGTCGCGAATGACGGCAAGCATGTACTGCTCGTTGTTCGCGCTGAAGATGGTGGCGTTGGTCAGGCACTCGCGAAGCATGTCGTGCTTGGTCCGCATCGTCCACGGGAAGTTGCGCGCGATGCGGTCCTGCCGGAGTAGCCTGAACAGCTGTTTCCGCTGCTCGAGGCTGACCCAGACGTTCAGGTCGATCGCGGTGCGGTCCACCAGTTCGTCGCGGGAATAGCCGCTGATTTCCTGGAAGGTCTGGTTGACGTCCATGATCACGCCGTCGCTGATGCGCAAGATGGCGACCGAATCGGGATTGCATTCGAATGCGCCGGCGAACTTGGCCTCCGAGAAGCTCAGGGCTTCCTCGGCGCGGCGCTTCCGGGTGATGTCCTCGGCGATCGAGAGCAGACGGTCGGCGCGGCCGCCTTCGCCGGCGACCAGCGTATGGCTCCACTGGCAGGTGATGACCTGGCCATCCGACCGGCGGTTCTCGCTGACGTTGCGGCTGTCGCCGCCGGCCTGCGCGCGCCGGAAGAAAGCCGCGTCGACCGATTCCCGGGATGCATCCTCCACGATGAAGCTGGCATGGCGCCCGAGCGCCTGCTCGCGCGAGTAACCGAAGATCTTTTCGGCGGCGGCGTTCCATTCCAGCACGCGGTACTGGCTGTCCCATTCGATGATGGCGATCGGGCTTTTCTCGACCAGGGCGCGGAAACGCTCCTCGCGTTCGTGCAATTCCTGTTCGACGCGCTTGCGCTTCTCGATGTCCTGCTCGAGTTCGTCGTTCTTGCGATCCAGTTCGTCGAACAGCCGGCGCAGGCTGACGCGGGTGTCTTCCATGCGCTGCGACAGCATGCCGATCTCGTCCAGCCCCTTCCAGGTGAAGGGTTCGTCGAGGCGGCGCTGCGCGAGGCGTTCGGCGCCGGCGCCTAGGCGCTGCAGCGGCCGCACCAGCCGGCGGTCCAGCAGCACGAGGATCAGCGCGATCGACAGCGCCGCCTGCGCCAGCACCGCCGCCATGGACTCGATCAGCCCCTTGAGCATGACCCGGCGCAAGCGGGCGCCGCTGACTTCCAGCTTCACCATGCCCACGGTGTTGCCGCGGTACACCACCGGCTTGTCGGCGGACAGGACGAGGCCGCTGCGGCGCTCGGCGTTTTCTCCCGAGACGAACATCCCCAGCGTGTTGTCGCGCACTTCGATGCGCACGATGTCCTCGTTGCGCGTCATCATGGCGTCGAGCAGCGCCTGGCCGCTCTCCTGGTTGATGTTCCACAGCGGTTCCTGCATGCCGTTCGCCAGCACGTCGGCGTGCTGCAGCAGGATTTCCTCGGTCTGCCGCTGCATGTCGTGGCGGTACCGGTGGATCCAGGAAAAGCCGCTGATCAGCAGCGCGGGCACGAGCAGGCCCAGCACCACCACCAGCACGATGGCGCGACGCAGGGTCAGGGTTCTGCCGTTCAGGAACATGCGGTTCTCGCTTTGATCAAACGCGACGATGTGACGCCGGCCGGCGCGCGGCGGGTTCAGCGCGCGCCGTTGTTGTTCATCCAGGTCCGCAGCTGGTCGACCGTCATCGGCCGCGCGAACAGGTAGCCCTGCGCGAGAGGACAGCCGAGCGCGCTCAGGATGGAAGCCTGGCGTTCATCCTCGACGCCCTCGGCGATGACCGACATGCCGAGGTTGCGCCCGAGCTGGATCACCATCTCGGCGATGCTGCTGCCGCGCTGCGAATGGGTGATCTCGGTGACGAAGGCGCGGTCGATCTTCAGGCGGTCGGCATGCAGGCGCTGCAGGTAGCTGAGCGAGGAAAAGCCGGTGCCGAAGTCATCGATGGCGATGCTGACGCCGGTCTGCTTGATCTGTTCCAGCAGGCGGATCAGGGCATCGGGGTCTTCCATGGCGATCGACTCGGTGATCTCGAGCTCCACGCGGCCGGCCGGGGCGCCGGTCTCGGCCAGCACCTTGTGCAGCGTATCGAGGAAGCGCGGATGCCGGAACTGCACCTGGGAAACGTTGATGGAAATCGTAAAGTCCCGGAAGCCGAGCGCATTGAGCTGGACCAGTTCGAGGCAGGCGTCTCGCATGACCTGTTCGCCGATCTCGATGATCAGGCCGGAATATTCGGCGATCGGGATGAAGCGGTCCGGTGGAATGAAGGAGCCGTCCTTGGTCCGCCAGCGCAGCAGCGCCTCGGCTCCGACGGGGCGGCGCGTCGTCAGGTCGATCTGCGGCTGGTACACCACGAACAGTTCCCGGTCTTCCAGCGCCGAACGCAGCGCGTGCATGGTCCTGACCCGTTCGCGGATGTCCACGCCCATGTTGCGCGAAAAGTAGAAATGCCCGGAACGCTGCAGCAGCTTGGCGCGCTTGAGGGCGATGTCGGCGTCTTTCAGGGCGTCGGCGCCCGCGCCTTCGTAGTCGTCCAGGCGCAGCAGGCCGGCGGTCGCGGAAAGCTGCACGTCCTGGCCGTCGATGTGGAAAGGCTCGTCGAACAGCGACAGGATGACCGAGGGTTCGACCAGCGCGGAATGGCCCAGCACGCCGAAGGTATCGCCGGCGATGCGGCCGATGGAAAGCTGGTCGCCGAGGCGGGTCTGCAGGCGCGCCGCCACGCCGAGCAGCAGCGAGTCGCCGAACTTGTGGCCGAGCGCGTCGTTGGTTTCGGAAAAGTGGTCGATGTCCACCAGCGCCAGCGTGACTTCCGCGCGGCGGGGCGAAACGAGGACGGCATCGACAAGTTCCCGCAGCCGGGTGCGGTTCGGCAGCTTGGTGAGCGGATCGTAGAAGGCGAAGTTGTGCAGCCGCGACATCAGCAGCACGTTGTCGAGTCCGACCGCCACGTTGCGGCTGAAGACTTCCAGCAGCTGGCGGGCGATGGCGTCGAGGGATAGTTCGGTGTCGAGGTAGGCGACGAAGTCGCGGCCGCCGGCCCGGCCGAAATGTAGGATGGCGAAGTCGTTGCCGTAGATGTTGCGCCTCGCGTGCAGGCCGTCGCGCAGCGCGGCGAACACGTAGGGGCCGGCGACTGCCTCCGCATCGCAGCCGGCGGTCGCAGCGAACCGTCCGGTGGCGGCGTCGACCTGGAGTACGGCCTGGGCATCGCCGATGCGGTCCGTGCTGCACAGCAGGCCGTCGATGCGCGTTTCCAGCAGGTCGCCGGCGACCCGCAGCACGCCGCTGGCGAACTGCTCGAAGCCGTGCAGCGACATGAGCTCGGTGCTGGCCTGCACGATCCGGTCCAGTCCGCGGCGGCTGGCATTGATGGCGCGGATCTGTTCGTAGGAGCGGATGGCCGAGGTGATCGTGGTGTACAGCTTGATGCGCGTCAGCTCGGACTTGGTCTTGTAATCGTTGATGTCGAAATCGCGGATGGCATCGATTTCAGGCGCATAGCCGGGCTGGCCGGTGCGCAGGATGATGCGCGCCTCGCTGAGCCCGAGGTTTTCCCTGATGTGCCTGACCAGCTGCAGCCCGGAGTCACCCTGTTCCATCACCACGTCCAGCAGGATCACGGCCACGTCCTTCTCCACCGCGAGCCGCTCGCGGGCTTCGCGCGCGGAATAGGCATGCAGGAATTCCAGCGGGCGCTGCTGCATTTCCAGGTTGGACAGGGCGAAGATGGTCGCGGAATGCACGTCGGCGTCGTCGTCGACGATCAGGATGCGCCAGGTGGGACGGAGGGAGGGCAGGGGGGACGGGGTGCCGTCGTCGGGCTCATCCAGGAAGATGAGGTCGTCGTCGACCGAAGTGTCCGGTCTGCTCATGCTTCCTCCACGAAAATCCATTGGGCGATGCAGGATCGGACCAGCCCGCCGTTCCGGATGGCAGGGGCATGACGGTAGAGGCGCTTGCCATTCAGGCAAGATGTGCTCGCGCTGTTTTTCATGGCCGGCTCCCTTTCCGCCACGCTGGTCCGCTTGGTTACCTTGCGACAATATATTTTCGATGTTGCACCATATTTTTGGTTACTGCAACGCATGTCTCGCAAAAGTGGAGGATTTCTTCTACCCGCCTTGCGCAGCCCGGCGGAGCGTCGTTTTTCGCTGACATGGGCCTGCCTGCGCGCCGGGCGCAAATTCGCCGGCATGGATGTTTCGCCATAGGCTAAAATCTTGCCTTCGTTCTTCGTCCTTGCGATTTCATCATGTCCGGCAACACCTTTGGCACGCTGTTTACCGTTACCACTTTTGGCGAATCGCATGGTCCGGCGATCGGCTGCGTCATCGACGGCTGCCCACCCGGCATGCCTTTGTCCGAAGCCGACATCCAGCCGGAACTCGACCGCCGCCGGCCGGGCACCTCCCGGCACGTGACCCAGCGCCAGGAGCCGGATACCGTGGAAATCCTGTCCGGCGTGTACGAGGGCAAGACCACCGGCACCCCGATCGCGCTGCTGATCCGCAACCAGGACCAGCGCAGCAAGGACTACGGCAACATCGTCGAGACCTTCCGTCCCGGCCACGCCGACTACACCTACTGGCACAAGTACGGCATCCGCGATCCGCGCGGCGGCGGGCGCTCTTCGGCGCGCCTGACCGCGCCGGTGGTCGGCGCCGCCGCCATCGCCAAGAAATGGCTGCAGCAGCAGTACGGCACGGTGTTCAAGGGGTGCATGAGCCAGCTCGGCGACATTCCCATTCCCTTCGTGTCCTGGGACCACGTTCCGGACAACCCCTTCTTCGCCGCCAACGCGGACATCCTGCCCCGGCTGGAAGCCTACATGGACGACCTGCGCAAGGACGGCGATTCCTGCGGCGCGCGCATCGACGTGGTGGCGCAGAACGTGCCCGTCGGGCTCGGCGAACCGATCTACGACAAGCTCGACGCCGACATCGCCTACGCCATGATGGGCATCAACGCGGTGAAGGGCGTGGAGATCGGCGCGGGTTTCGCCTCGGTCAGCCAGCGCGGCACCCAGCACGGCGACGAGCTGACGCCGCAGGGCTTCGCCAGCAACAATGCCGGGGGCGTGCTCGGTGGCATCTCCACCGGCCAGGACATCACCGTGTCCATCGCCATCAAGCCCACGTCCAGCATCCGCACGGCGCGGCAATCCATCGACAAGGCGGGCAATCCCGTGCCAGTGGAAACCTTCGGCCGCCATGATCCCTGCGTCGGCATCCGCGCCACGCCCATCGCCGAGGCCATGCTTGCGCTGGTGCTGATGGACCATGCCCTGCGCCACCGGGCGCAGTGCGGCGACGTGCGCGTCGACACGCCGCGCATCCCGGCCAGCGCCGCGGTACCGAGCGCAACGCCGGCCGCCGGCAAGGCCTGACCAGGCCCAGGCCCAGGACTCATCCCGGCAGGCAATGCCGGGATGAGCCGAGTGACATTCCAACGCGTTCATCCTTCGTGCAGCACCCGCCCTGGCCCCGCCAATCCTTCAGCTTCGCGCTGTTCTTCTTCGCCTACTACGGCTACATCGGCATCTTTTCGCCCTACGCCAGCCTGTACTTCGCCAACAAGGGCATGACCGCCGCCCAGATCGGCATCCTGATGTCGCTCATGCAGGTCATGCGCATCTTCGGCCCCAACCTCTGGGGCTGGGTCGCCGATCGCCACCAGCAGCGGGTGACGGTGCTGCGCCTGACGGCGGCTGCCGCCACGGCCTGCTTCTGCGGCATGTTCTTCGGCGCGACCTTCGCCTGGTTCTTCGCGGTGATGATCGCGGTCAACCTGTTCACCAGCGCGCAGGGGCCGCTGTCCGAGGCCCTGATGCTTTCCGAGATGCGCGGCGACCTGACCCACTACGGCCGCCTGCGCCTGTGGGGATCGGTCGGCTTTATCGTGACCGCCACCTTCGGCGGCCCGGTGCTCGACCGGCTCGGCGTCAACTCGCTGCCCTGGATGACCCTCGCGCTGCTCGCGCTGGTGCTGGTGGCCGCGCTGCGCATGGAGGAAACCGTGCACCCCGCGACGCACCAGGCCGCGCCATCGGTGTTCGCCTTGCTGCGCCGCCGCGAAGTAATCGCCTTCTTTTGCTCGACCTTCCTGATGATCGCGGCGCATGCCTCGCTCTACGTGTTCTATTCCCTCTACCTCGCGCGGATAGGCTACTCGAACACGCTGATCGGCTTCATGTGGTCGCTCGGCGTCATCGTGGAAATCGTCTTCTTTTACTACCAGGCGCCGCTGTTCCGGCGCTTCGGCGTGCGGCGCCTCATGCTGGCGAGCCTGCTGATCGCCGTCGCGCGCTTCCTGCTGATCGGCTTCGGCGCAGAGTCGCTGCTGCTCCTGCTGATTGCCCAGGTGATGCATGCCGCCACCTTCGGCGTGCATCACTCCGCATCGGTCGTCACCCTGCAGCGCTGGTTCGCCGGCCCCCTCCAGGCAAGCGGGCAGGCCCTGTACACAAGCATTTCCTATGGGCTGGGAGGCACGCTCGGCGGTTTGATCCTGGGCGTGTTCTGGGAAACATTTGGCCCGCAGACAGTCTATTTGTTGGCAGCAGCATTTTCGCTGGCAGGCGCGGGGGCGGCGACGCTGTCTTACCGCTGGCTACTCAACAATAAGGAGAAGAAATGACTGCAAGGATCAGGAAGTCGATGTGGAAGACGACGATCGTTGCCGCCGCCATGATCATGGCGACCGGCTGCGAGACGGTGCAGACCACCCAGGCCGGCGCGGTCGGCGTCGACCGCACCCAGCGGATGGCGGTGTCGTCGCAGGAAGTGGACCAGGCGGCGGGCCAGCAATACGCCCAAGTCATGGCGGAAGCGCGCGCCAAGGGCTTGCTCAACACCAATCCGGCCCATGTCGCCCGGGTCCGGGCCATCGCCCAGCGCATCATCCCGGCGACCGCGGCGTTCCGGCCGGACGCGGTGAAGTGGGGCTGGGAAGCCAATGTGCTGACGGCCAGCGAAGTCAATGCCTGGTGCATGCCGGGCGGGAAGATCGCGGTGTATTCCGGCCTGATCGAGAAGCTGCAGGTCAGCGACGACGAACTGGCCGCCGTCATGGGGCACGAGATCGCCCACGCGCTGCGCGAGCATGCGCGGGAGCGGGTGTCCGAGCAATCGCTCGCCGGCACCGCGATCTCCATCGGCGCCGCCGTGCTCGGCGTGGGGCAGGGCGGCCAGCAGCTCGGGGAAGCCTTGTACCAGGGCGTGCTCGGGCTGCCGCACTCGCGCGCCCAGGAAACCGAAGCCGACCGCATCGGCGTCGAGCTCGCCGCCCGCGCCGGCTACGATCCGCGCGCAGCGATCACGCTCTGGCAGAAGATGGGCCAGATGGGCGGCGGCGATCCGGTAAAGTGGCTTTCCACCCACCCGTCGCGGGAAGACCGGCTGCGCGACCTGACAGCCTATTCGCAGCGCGTCCTGCCGCTCTACGAGCAATCCCGCCGGCGCTGACCGGCATTGAATCTCCGGCAAGCTTCCCCGCCTGAAACGCCCGCCATGCCAATGCGGGCGTTTTCATTTTCGCCATGCGCCGGCAAAGCCGCTTTTGCGCTGCACAACTATGGCATAATCAAGAACTTATTCGTCCGTCTTACGCTTCCTCAAGCTCCATCCGCGCATACGAACCATGGCTCAAACCCTCTACGACAAACTCTGGGAATCGCACGTCGTGCACACCGAAGAGGATGGCACCGCGATCCTCTACATCGACCGTCACCTTGTCCATGAAGTCACCAGCCCGCAGGCTTTCGAAGGCCTGAAGCTGGCGGGACGCCAGCCGTGGCGGCTATCCGCCAACCTGGCCGTGGCCGACCACAACGTGCCGACCACCGACCGCGCCCACGGCATCGCCGACCCGATCTCCCGCCTGCAGGTGGAAACCCTGGATGAAAACACCAGGCAGTACGGCGTGACCTATTTCAACATGCGCGACAAGCGCCAGGGCATCGTCCACGTCATCGGCCCCGAGCAGGGCGCGACCCTGCCCGGCATGACCGTGGTCTGCGGCGACTCGCATACCTCCACCCACGGCGCCTTCGGCTGCCTCGCGCACGGCATCGGCACCTCCGAGGTCGAGCACGTGCTAGCCACCCAGACCCTGCTGGCCAAGAAGTCCAAGGCCATGCTGGTCCAGGTCGACGGCGCCTTGCCCTTCGGCGTCACCGCCAAGGACATCGTGTTGGCCATCATCGGCAAGATCGGCACCGCCGGCGGCACGGGCTACGCCATCGAATTCGCCGGCTCCGCCATCCGCTCGCTGTCGATGGAAGGCCGCATGACCGTCTGCAACATGGCCATCGAGGCCGGCGCCCGCGCCGGCATGGTCGCGGTGGACGACGTCACCATCAACTACGTCAAGGGCCGTCCCTACTCGCCCGTCGGTCCGCACTGGGACCGCGCCGTCGAATACTGGCGCACCCTGCATTCCGACCCCGGCGCGAGGTTCGACCTGGTGGTCACCCTCAACGCCGCCGAGATCAAGCCGCAGGTCACCTGGGGCACTTCGCCGGAAATGGTGGTCTCGGTCGACGACCGCGTGCCCGATCCCGACAAGGAAAAGGATGCCGTCAAGCGCGACGCCATGGAGAAGGCCTTGACCTACATGGGCCTGCAGCCCAACACCTCCATCAGCGACATCCGCATCGACAAGGTCTTCATCGGTTCCTGCACCAATTCCCGCATCGAAGACCTGCGCGCCGCCGCCGCCGTGGTGCGCGGCAAGTTCCGCGCCTCCAACGTCAAGCTGGCGATGGTGGTGCCGGGTTCCGGCCTGGTCAAGGAACAGGCAGAGCGCGAAGGCCTGGACAAGATCTTCAAGGACGCCGGCTTCGAATGGCGCGAGCCGGGCTGCTCGATGTGCCTGGCGATGAACGCCGACCGCCTCGAGCCGGGAGAGCGCTGCGCCTCGACCTCGAACCGCAACTTCGAGGGCCGCCAGGGGCAGGGCGGACGCACCCACCTGGTGTCGCCCGCCATGGCCGCCGCCGCCGGAATCGAAGGACATTTCGTCGACGTGCGCGCCCTGCGCTGAGCATGGGTTTCAAGGGAGATAAAAAAATGAAAAAACTGTTTGCATTGACGCTTGGCATCTTGTTCTTCGCCTTCCTGGCCGGTTGCAACACCGTCCAGGGCATCGGCAAGGATGTCAAGAAGGCCGGCGAAGTCGTCGAGAGCGCCGCCCGGAAATAAGCAAGTCCGAATAAGCAAGTTCGAGATCATGGATAAATTCATCGTACACGAGGGACTGGTCGCGCCGCTGGACCGCGCGAACGTCGACACCGACGCCATCATTCCCAAGCAATTCCTGAAGTCCATCAAGCGTTCCGGCTTCGGCCCGAACCTGTTCGACGAGTGGCGCTACCTCGACCACGGCGAACCCGGCATGGACAACAGCCGCCGCCCGGTCAACCCGGATTTCGTGCTGAACCAGCCGCGCTACCAGGGCGCGACCATCCTGCTGGCCCGCAAGAACTTCGGCTGCGGCTCCTCGCGCGAGCACGCGCCGTGGGCGCTGCAGCAGTTCGGCTTCCGCGCCATCATCGCGCCGAGCTTCGCCGACATCTTCTTCAACAACTGCTTCAAGAACGGCCTGCTGCCCATCATGCTGTCCGAGACGCAGGTGGACCAGCTGTTCAATGAAGTGAAGGCTTTCCCGGGCTTCTGCCTCGTGGTCGACCTCGAGAAGCAGGTCGTGTCCACCACCAGCGGCAGCAACGTCTATCCGTTCGAGGTGGACCAGTTCCGCAAGTATTGCCTGCTGAACGGCCTGGACGACATCGGCCTGACCCTGCGCCAGTCCGACAAGATCCGCGCCTTCGAGGAACGCCACCTCGCGTCCCAACCCTGGCTGGCCAACACGATCTAACCAACGCGAACAAGAACAATGAAGATTGCAATCCTGCCGGGCGACGGCATCGGTCCCGAAATCGTCGAGCAAGCGGTACGCGTGCTCGACGTGCTCGACGAGAAATTCGAAATGGAAACCGCGCCGGTCGGCGGCGCGGGCTATGAAGCGCACGGCCATCCGCTGCCCGAAGGCACGCTGAAGCTGGCCAAGGAAGCCGATGCGGTGCTGTTCGGCGCCGTCGGCGACTGGAAGTACGACAAGCTCGACCGTCCGCTGCGTCCCGAGCAGGCCATCCTCGGCCTGCGCAAGAACCTGAACCTGTTCGCCAACCTGCGTCCGGCCATCCTGTATCCGGAACTGGCGGGCGCCTCGACCCTCAAACCCGAGGTGGTGTCCGGCCTGGACATCCTGATCATCCGCGAACTGACGGGCGACATCTACTTCGGCCAGCCGCGCGGCGTGCGCACCGCGCCCGACGGCGCGTTCAAGGGCGAGCGCGAAGGCTTCGACACCATGCGCTACGCCGAGCCGGAAATCCGCCGCATTGCGCACGTCGCCTTCCAGGCGGCGCGCAAGCGCGGTAAGCGCCTGACCAGCGTGGACAAGGCCAACGTGCTCGAGACCTTCCAGTTCTGGAAGGACATCGTCACCGACGTGCACAAGGAATACCAGGACGTTGCGCTCGACCACATGTATGTCGACAACGCCGCCATGCAGCTCGTGCGCGCGCCGAAGAAGTTCGACGTCATCGTCACCGGCAACATGTTCGGCGACATCCTGTCCGACGCCGCCGCCATGCTGACCGGTTCCATCGGCATGCTGCCCTCGGCCTCGCTGGATGCGAACAACAAGGGCCTGTACGAGCCCTCGCACGGCTCCGCGCCGGACATCGCCGGCAAGGGCGTGGCCAATCCGCTGGCCACCATCCTGTCGGCGGCGATGATGCTGCGCTTCTCGCTGAACAAGGCGGAGCAGGCCGACCGCATCGAGGCGGCGGTCAAGGCGGTGCTGGCCCAGGGCCTGCGCACCCCCGACATTTATGAAGAAGGAACGACCAAGGTAGGAACGGTCGAGATGGGCGACGCGGTGGTGCAGGCGCTATCGCGACATTGAAGTTTTGATCGAAGTGTCTCTAGGGAGAAAATCGTGAAGTTAGTAGGTCTGGTGGGTTGGCGTGGTATGGTGGGCTCCGTCCTGATGCAGCGCATGCAGGAAGAGGGCGATTTCGCACACATCGAGCCGGTGTTCTTTTCGACGTCCAATACCGGCGGCAAAGCCCCGGCAATGGCGAAAAACGAAACCACTCTGAAAGATGCCAATAATATTGATGAGCTGAAAAAATGCGACATCATTATTACCTGCCAGGGCGGCGACTACACCACCGAGATTTTCCCGCAACTGCGCGCGGCCGGCTGGAACGGCTACTGGATCGACGCGGCGTCCACGCTGCGCATGAAGGATGACGCCATCATCATCCTCGACCCGGTCAACCTCGACGTCATCAAGACCGCGCTGTCGCGCGGCGTGAAGAACTTCGTCGGCGGCAACTGCACCGTATCCTGCATGCTGATGGGCCTGGGCGGCCTGTTCCGCGAAGACCTGGTCGAATGGATGACCTCCATGACCTACCAGGCCGCCTCCGGCGGCGGCGCGCAGCACATGCGCGAACTGCTGACCCAGTTCGGCACCATCAACGCCGACGTCAAGTCCCTGCTCGACGATCCCGCTTCCGCTATCCTCGAAATCGACCGCAAGGTCCTCGCCAAGCAGCATTCCATGAGCGCCGACGAGACCAAGCAGTTCGGCGTGCCGCTGGCCGGCAACCTGATCCCCTGGATCGACAAGGACCTCGGCAACGGCGTGTCGCGCGAGGAGTGGAAGGGCGGCGCCGAGACCAACAAGATCCTCGGCCGCGGCGAAGGCTTCGGTGCGGGTGCCAAGGCGGCGATCCCCGTCGATGGCCTGTGCGTGCGCATCGGCGCAATGCGCTGCCATTCCCAGGCGCTCACCATCAAGCTGAAGAAGGACGTGCCGCTCGACGAGATCGAAGGCATCATCGCCAGCACCAACCAGTGGTCCAAGGTCGTGCCGAACAACCGCGAGGCCTCGATGAAGGACCTCACGCCCGCCGCCGTCACCGGCAGCCTGACCATCCCGGTCGGCCGCCTGCGCAAGATGCAGATGGGCGGCGAGTACCTTTCCGCCTTCACCGTCGGCGACCAGCTGCTGTGGGGCGCTGCCGAACCGCTGCGCCGCATGCTGCGCATCGTGCTGGACAAGTAATAAAGCATCATGCGATGCCGGAATGAACTTCCGGCAAGCTTGCCGGGGCCTGCCGGCGGTCTATGCTGTAATCAGACCGCCGGCAGGCCCTTTCTCTTTGGGTTGCCGAAATGCAACATTGCCCCATAGAATTCGCAACTCAAGGTAACAAGTTTTACAGTACCTAGTGCTTTGGTTACACTTGCGGGCCTAAGTCCATGATGATAAGGTGAAAGTTCCTCCGAACAATGCTAAATTGCGCGAAGTGACGTTGCCTCGATCAGATTCGCCATCGGAAGCCATCCATGCCATCTAATACGCAAAACAAGCGCTTTCCCGCCGGTACCTTCAACCTCAAGACGGTCAGCGCGGCCGTCGTTTCGGCCCTGTTGTTCTCCAATGCGGGCGCCGTCGGGCTCGGCAAGCTGACCGTTCTTTCCGCCCTCGGCCAGCCGCTGCGCGCGGAAATCGAGCTGACCACGGTGGCCAAGGATGAGTCCGGGGCGCTGGTCGCCAAGCTGGCCTCTCCCGATGCATTCCGACAGGCGGGCATCGACTACAACAATGCGCTGACCTCGCTGCGCTTTGCCGTCGAACAGCGCGGCGACCGCCAGGTGGTCCGCGTCACGTCTCCGCAGCCGCTCAACGAACCCTTCGTCGACATGCTGCTGGAGCTCGCCGGCCCGAACGGCCGCCTTGTCCGCGAATACACCTTCCTGCTCGATCCGGCCGACCTGCGCACCGCGCAGCCGGCCCAGGTCGCGCCCAGCGCGCCGGCCGCGGAGTCCGCGAACGTCCCACGCGCGTCTCAGCCGGCCAACGCCGCGCCCGCGTCCATGCCGTCCGCGATGTCTTCCCGTGCCGATGGCCAACGCGCCGCGCCTTCCATCCGCGCACCGCGCGCCGACGCCGGTCCGGCGGACGCCGCCGGCGGCGAATACCGCGTGCGCAGCGGCGATTCGCTCGCCCGCATCGCCGGCCAGTACCGCAGCCCCGGCGTGTCGCTCGACCAGATGCTCGTGGCGATGTTCCGCAACAATCCCGATGCCTTCGCCGGCAACAACATGAACCGCCTGAAGGCCGGACAGATCCTGTCGGTGCCGTCCGCCGAGACCGCGCGCGGCATCAGCGCCGGCGAGGCGCACGAGATCGTCGTCGCCCAGTCGGCGGACTTCGGCAACTACCGCAACAAGCTCGCCGGCCAGGTCGCGACATCCGACGCTTCCCGCTCGGCCGAGTCGCGCCAGAGCGCGAGCGGCAAGATCACCGCCAAGGTCGAGGAAAAGCCCACGCCCGCCAGCGAATCCAAGGACAAGCTCAAGCTGTCGAATGCCGCGCCTGCCGCCGGCGCCGGCAGCGCTGCCCCTGTCGCAGCGGAAGACAAGATTGCCCGGGAAAAGGCGGTCGCCGATGCCAACGCCCGGGTCAAGGAACTCGAAAAGAACGTCAACGACCTGCAAAAGCTGCTCGACGTGAAGAGCAAGACGCTCGCGGACCAGCAGAAACAGGCGGAAGCCAAGCCCGCCGCCAAGCCGGAGCAGAAGCCCGAACAGAAGGCGGAGCAGAAGCCCGCGGAACAGGCCGCAAGCGCGCCTGCAGCGTCCGCCCCCGCCATGCCTGCCACGCCTGCAGTCACCGCCTCCGAGAAGCCGGCCGAGCCCAAGCCCACCAAGCCTGCCGCCCCGACGCCGGCCCCGGCGCCCAGCTTCACCGACGAACTGCTCGCCAGCCCCTTCCTGCTGCCCGGCCTGGGCGCGCTGCTGGTTGCCCTCGGCGGACTCGGCCTGTATTCGCGCCGCAAGAAGCAGGCGAAGTCCTTCGACGACAGCATCATCACAGATTCCAGCCTCAAGGCGAATTCGCTGTTCGGTTCCACCGGCGGCCAGAGCGTCGACACAAACAACAGCGTCTTCAATTCCAGCTTTTCGCCGTCCTCCAGCCAGCTCGATTCCAATGAAGTCGACCCGGTCGCTGAAGCCGACGTCTACATCGCCTATGGCCGCGATGCCCAGGCCGAGGAAATCCTCAAGGAAGCCCTGCGCACTCAGCCTGATCGCCATGCGGTGCGCGTGAAGCTGCTGGAAATCTATTCCAACCGCCGCGACCTGCGCGCCTTCGAAGTCCTCGCGACCGAACTCTACGGCATGACCAAGGGAGAGGGACCGGAGTGGACGCAGGCGGCGACCATGGGCGCGGCCATCGATCCGAACAATCCGCTGTACGCCGGCGGCAAGTCGGCCGATGCTCCGGCAACGTCAGCGGCGGACGCGGATCATGCCGAAGACAAGACGGAGCCCACGCAGCCGCTCGACGAGCAGGGCCTGTCGACGCTGTTGTCCACGACCCAGATCGCCGGGTCCGACAGCAACCTCGGCAACCTGGACCAGGATACCGCCTACTTCAATGACACCGCGCTGAACACCGCGCCGCCTGAAACGGAAAAGAAGGAGCCCGCCCCGCCGGTGAATGCCTTCGACTCGCTGGATTTCGACCTCGAAGGCATGGACAGCCTGGAGCAGCCCACCCTGCCGAAGGCGGAAGCGCCCTCGGCCACGCCGGTGCCCGACGCGCCCGACCTGTCTTCCATCGATTTCAATTTCCTCGACGAGCCGGCGAAGGATGCCCCGGCAAGCAGCGCGGACGCCGACCTCAAGCTCGACGAGACCCAGCCGCTCATCAGCGACATCGATCTCGGCCTGCCGACCGAGCCGGCGCGGGAAGAAGTGTCGTCCTTCGACGACCTGCAACTCGATCCGCCGCCGTCGCTGCCGAACGACGCGCCGCTGGAACTTGCCGCCGCCGAAGCCGCGCCGCTCGAGATGGACATTCCCGAACTGCCGTCGATGGATGCCGCGCCGGCAAGCCATTCCGCCAAGGACGATGCCTTGGCCGACCCGCTGGATTTCGACCTGTCGGGCATCAGCCTCGAACTCGATCCGCAGTCTGAGGCCGCCGCGCCTTCCGCTTCGCATGACGCAGCCGACCACATGAAGGCGGCGGACCTGTCGGGCTTCGACCTGCCGGCCGAGCCCGAGTCGCTTGACCTGCCCGCGGACAGCCTGTCGCTCGACGAGGGACTGCCCAGCCTGGATGACAGCAACACCACTTCCGTCGATGCCGAGATGGCCACCAAGCTCGACCTCGCGATCGCCTACCAGGAGATCGGCGACAAGGAAGGGGCGCGGGAACTGCTGGACGAAGTGCTCAAGGGCGGCACGCCCGAGCAGAGCGAGAAGGCAAGATCCCTGCTGCTGGAACTGGCCTGAGCCAGTCCGGTTAAAATGCACGGGCGCCGCATCAGCCGGCGCCCGTTTTTGCTTTGGCGGCCAGCCCTTCCCTGACGGGACGCCGGCCGGCAAGGTGCCTTCCCCACGTCGGAAATCCCGGAGTCGCGTTGAACACCCGTATCGTCCTTGGCATCCAGTATGACGGCGCTTCCTATCGCGGCTGGCAGACCCAGCCCGGCGGCGGCACCGTGCAGGACACGCTCGAAACCGCGCTGCGCCGGTTCGCGCTGGAGGACGTCGCGACCACCTGCGCCGGCCGCACCGACGCCGGCGTGCATGCGCTCGAGCAAGTCGTGCATTTCGACACCGCCCTGCAGCGCGACCTGTTTTCGTGGGTGCGCGGCGTCAATGCCTTCCTGCCTCCCAGCGTCGCGGTGCGTTGGGCGCACGCAACGCCGCACACCGGCGGCGAGGACGATTTCCATGCGCGCTTCGGCGCCGTCGGCAGGACCTATCACTACGTGCTGTACAACCACGCGGTGCGCTCGCCCCTTCTGGCCGGCAAGGCGGGCTGGGTATTCCGGCCCCTGCAGCTCGAACCGATGCAGGCGGCGGCCCGCCACCTGCTCGGCACGCACGACTTTTCCGCCTTCCGCGCCGCCGAATGCCAGGCCAAATCGCCCGTCAAGACCATGTTCGACGTCAGCATCACGCAGCGCGGCCACCTGTTCGTCTTCACCCTGAAGGCCACCGCCTTCCTGCATCACATGGTGCGCAACATCGTCGGTTCGCTCATCATGGTCGGCAACGGCAACCAGCCGCCCGCCTGGATAGCCGAACTGCTCGATGCCCGCGACCGCAGCCGCGCCGCGCCCACCTTCATGCCGGATGGCCTCTACCTCGCGAAGATCGACTACGATCCAAAATGGGAATTGCCGCAGGAGGCCGCCAGCCTTCCCTTGTTGCCATGAATAAACGCACCCGAATCAAGATCTGCGGTCTGCGCACGACCGAGCATGTCCAAGCCGCCGTCGACGCCGGGGCCGATGCCATCGGCATGGTGTTTTATGCCAAGAGCCCGCGCGCCGTCGACGCGCCGGAAGCAGCCAGCCTCGCGCGTGCCGTGCCGCCCTATGTCAGTCTCGTCGGCCTGTTCGTCAATGCCGGGCCGGAAGAGGTGGCCGGCGTGGTCAGGCAGGCACCCTTGTCCCAGCTGCAATTCCATGGCGATGAAAGCCCGCAACAATGTGCCGATGCCGCCGCCGCCGCGGGCCGGCAATTTACCCGCGCAATCCGCGTAACCCCTGATATGCGCGCCGCCGATTTGCTAAAATACGAAGCGGATTACCGTGCCGCCAGTCCCTTGTTCGCAGGGTTGCTGCTCGACGCCTTCGTCGACGGTTATGGCGGCGGTGGAAAGGTTTTCGATTGGTCTCTCATTCCAGAAGAACTCGCGCCTCGGGTCGTTTTGAGTGGTGGGTTGAACGCGCAAAACGCGGCTGACGCGATCCGCCGCGTGCGCCCCTACGCGGTCGACGTCAGCAGCGGCGTCGAAGTGGCGAAGGGCGTCAAGGATGCCGCCCGCATCCATGCCTTCATCCAAGCGGTCCGCATGGCGGACCTGCAGGACTGATCAACCCGCATCGAAAGCATCATCATGAAAGAACTCAATCCGCTCGAGCACGTCGCCGAGCGACAGGGTCTCGCCAACACGGCGGTGATCCAGTCGGCCCGCTACAACCTGCCCGATTCCCGCGGCCACTTCGGCCCCTACGGCGGCAGCTTCGTTTCCGAAACCCTCACCCACGCGCTCAGCGAACTCAAGGATGCCTACGCGCATTACCAGAAGGACCCCGAGTTCCTCGCCGAATTCGAGCGTGAGCTGAAGCATTTCGTCGGCCGTCCCAGCCCGATCTACCACGCCCGCCGCTGGTCCGAGATTGCCGGCGGCGCGCAGATCTATTTCAAACGCGAAGACCTCAACCACACCGGCGCGCACAAGATCAACAACGTCATCGGCCAGGCCCTGCTTGCCAAGCGCATGGGCAAGCCGCGCGTGATCGCCGAAACCGGCGCCGGCCAGCATGGCGTCGCCACCGCCACCATCTGCGCCCGCTTCGGCCTGGAATGCGTGATCTACATGGGCAGCGAGGACGTGAAGCGCCAGGTGCAGAACGTCTACCGCATGGAATTGCTCGGCGCCAAGGTGGTCCCGGTCGAGTCCGGTTCCAAGACCCTCAAGGACGCGCTCAACGAAGCCATGCGCGACTGGGTCACCAACGTCGAAAACACCTTCTACATCATCGGCACCGTGGCCGGCCCGCATCCCTACCCGATGATGGTGCGCGACTTCCAGTCGGTGATCGGCCTGGAATGCATCGAGCAGATGCCGGAGCAGGCGGGCCGCCAGCCCGACTACGTCGTGGCCTGCATCGGCGGCGGCTCCAACGCGATGGGCATCTTCCATCCCTACATCGATTTCAAGGACGTGAAGCTGATCGGCGTGGAAGCCGCCGGCGAAGGCCTCGAAACCGGCCGCCATTCCGCCTCGCTCATCGCCGGTTCGCCCGGCGTGCTGCACGGCAACCGCACCTACCTGTTGCAGAACGAGGACGGCCAGATCATCGAGACCCACTCGGTGTCCGCAGGACTGGATTATCCCGGCGTGGGACCCGAGCATGCGTGGCTGAAAGACGCGGGACGCGCGCAATACGTGTCCATCACCGACGACGAGGCGGTCGAGGCCTTCCACAATTGCTGCCGCATCGAAGGCATCATTCCGGCGCTCGAGTCGAGCCATGCGCTGGCCTATGCCGCCAAGCTGGCCGCGACCTTGCCGAAGGACAGGATCATCCTGGCCAATCTTTCCGGCCGGGGAGACAAGGACATGCATACCGTTGCCGAACGCATGAAGAGAACGATCTGACCGCGTTCTTGCGCCTTGACGACGGCGGCCCGCGCAGGCGCGCGGCCGCTCCATGATGCAACACCGTCTTTGCGCGTCCGGCCACGATGGCCGGCGCGCGGGACGACAACGGAAACCGACATGTCCAGAATCCAGAACACGCTGCAGGCCCTCGCGGCGCAAAACAAGAAGGGTTTGATTCCATTCATCACGGCCGGCGACCCCGCGCCGGAGCTCACCGTTTCCCTGATGCACGCGCTCGTCGCGGGCGGCGCCGACGTCATCGAACTCGGCGTGCCTTTCTCCGATCCAATGGCGGACGGCCCCGTCATCCAGCGGGCCTCCGAGCGCGCGCTCGCCAATGGCGTGGGCATGCGGCACGTGCTGCAGTTCGTGCATGAATTTCGGGCAAGCAACCAGCACACGCCGGTCGTGCTGATGGGTTACGCCAATCCCATCGAACGCATGGGCGAGGAGAAGTTCATCGGCGCGGCTAAGGAAGCCGGCGTCGATGGCGTGCTGGTGGTGGACTATCCGCCGGAAGAATGCGAGGAATTCGCCGCGCGCATGAAGGAGAACGGTCTCGATCCCATCTTCCTGCTCGCGCCGACCTCGACCGCCGAGCGCATCGCGCAGGTAGGCAAGATTGCCAGCGGTTATGTCTACTACGTGTCGCTGAAGGGCGTGACCGGCTCCGGCCATCTCGACCTCGACGCGGTGGCGAAGAAGATCCCGGAGATCAAGCAGAGCGTCAAGGTCCCGGTCGGCGTGGGATTCGGCATCCGCGATGCCGAGACGGCAAGGGCGATCGCGTCGGTGTCCGACGCGGTGGTGATCGGCAGCCGCATCATCCAGGAACTGGAGAACACGCCGCGCGAGCGGGCAGCCCAGGCGGTCCAGGAATTCATCGCCGGCATCCGCGCGGCGCTGGACGGCTGAACAGCTGAGCGGCTGAATAGCTGAACGGCTAAGCGCCTGACGGCTGATCCCGCGCGTGACTTTCCCCCAAGCCCGGTTGTGCACGAAGGGCAGGGGGAAGTTGGCGGAAGCCGGGACGAACGGTACAATGCGGCAACGCGACATTTGAATGAGGTCTTCATGAGCTGGCTCGAAAAACTGCTTCCCCCGCGCATCCAGCGCTCCGATTCCGCCACCCGCAAGTCGGTGCCCGAAGGATTGTGGGTGAAATGCCCTTCGTGCGAAGCCGTGCTGTACCGTACCGACCTCGAATCCAACCTCCATGTCTGCCCCAAGTGCAGCCACCACATGCGCATCCGCGCCCGCGAGCGCCTCGACGGCTTGCTCGACGCCGGCGGACGTTATGAAATCGGCCAGGAAGTCCTGCCGGTGGATTCCCTCAAGTTCAAGGACAGCAAGAAGTATCCCGACCGCCTGAAGGATGCGCTCGAAGCCACGGGCGAAACCGATGCGATGGTGGTGATGGGCGGCGCAATCATGACCCTGCCTGTGGTGGTCGCCTGCTTCGAATACGAATTCATCGGCGGTTCCATGGGTTCGGTGGTGGGCGAGCGCTTCGTGCGCGGCGCGCAGACGGCGCTGGAGCAGAAGGTGCCCTTCATCTGCATCACCGCCACCGGCGGCGCGCGCATGCAGGAAGGCCTGCTGTCGCTGATGCAGATGGCGAAGACTACCGCCATGCTGACCAAGCTCTCCGAGAAAAAGCTTCCCTTCATCTCTGTGCTGACCGATCCCACCATGGGCGGCGTGTCGGCATCCTTCGCCTTCATGGGCGACGTGGTGATCGCCGAACCCAAGGCCCTGATCGGCTTCGCCGGTCCGCGCGTGATCGAGAACACGGTCCGCGAGAAACTGCCCGAAGGCTTCCAGCGCGCCGAATTCCTGGTACAGAAGGGCGCGGTGGACATGATCGTCGACCGCCGCAAGATGCGCGAGGAAATCGCCCGCCTGCTGGCGCTGCTGCAGAACCAGGCCGCCGAAGTCGTGGCCTGATCCGGCAGAACATACCCTCGAACCCGGACGCCATCGTCCGGGTTTTTTGTTTTCGACACGTACACCATCATGACTCCGACTTCCCTCGCCGACTGGCTTGCCAAGCTTGAAACCATGCATCCGAAGGCGATCGACATGGGCCTGGAACGCGTCGCGCAGGTCAGGGACCGCCTCGGCATCCGCTTCGAATGCCCGGTGATCACCGTCGGCGGCACCAACGGCAAGGGCTCGACCTGCGCCATGCTCGAGTCCATCCTGATGCAGGCCGGCTACCGGGTGGGCGTATATACCTCGCCGCATCTCATCCATTTCAACGAGCGCGCGCGGCTCAACGGCGACATCGTGTCCGATGCCGACCTGGTCGCGCAATTCGAGGCGGTGGAGGCGGCGCGCGAAGGTGTGTCGCTGACCTATTTCGAATTCACCACGCTGGCCATCCTGCGCCTGTTCGCGCAAGCCGGCCTCGATGCGGTGGTGCTGGAGGTCGGGCTGGGCGGGCGCCTGGACGCGGTCAACATCATCGATGCCGACGTCGCCATCGTGACCAGCGTCGACATCGACCATGCGGAGTACCTCGGCGACACCCGCGAGAAGATCGGCTTCGAAAAGGCGGGCATCTTCCGCCCGGGCCGCACCGCGATCTGCGGCGACCCGGTTCCGCCGCAATCGCTGATCGATCATGCCCAGGCCATTGGCGCCGACCTCTGGCTCTTCGGCCGCGACTTCAACTACTCCGGCGACAAGCAGCAGTGGAACTTCGGCGGCCGCAGCCAGCGCCGCAATGCCCTCGGCTACCCGGCTCTGCGCGGCGCCAACCAGCTGCTCAATGCTTCGGCGGCGCTGGCCGCGCTAGAAGCTTTGCGCCACCGCCTGCCGATCGGCGCGCAGGAAGTGCGCAACGGCCTCGTGATGGTCGACCTGCCGGGGCGCTTCCAGGTGCTGCCCGGTAGGCCGACGGTGATCCTCGACGTCGCGCACAATCCGCATGCGGCCGCCACGCTGGCGCAGAATCTCGACAACATGGGTTTCCATCCTTATACCTTCGCCGTCTTCGGCGCGATGCAGGACAAGGACATCGTCGGCGTGGTCCGCCAGCTCAAGGACAAGGTCGACCACTGGTGCCTCACCGACCTGCCGCTGCCGCGCGCGGCCAAGGCCTCCGAGCTGGTCGCCAAGCTGGCGGAGGCGGGTGTCGTGCCCAGCAGCCTGCCCGGATCCGAACGCACCATTGCCAGCTTTGCCACACCTGCACAAGCCTTCGCCGATGCGCGAAGCAGGGCGGGGGAGAATGATAGAATTGCGGTTTTCGGATCCTTCCTTACCGTCGCAGGCGTGATGGAAGCGCTGCGATCCGGCGGGCGGACCTGATGCTTCGCGCGACGAGCGCCGGCTGACCATTCACCCGTTACGAGCAATCCCTTGATGGTGTCACTGATCGCATGAGCTTGTTATCGTCCAACAGCAAAGACAAGCAAGAGCCCGCTTCTGACGATGGCGCGTTCTACTCCCGCGCCGAAGAAGAATCCAGCGCGGTGCGCAAGCGCGGCGGCAAACGCCGCGCCGGCGCGGCCAACCAGCCGGTCGATCCGGTCCTCCCCGAAAAGAAGCGCGCGCGTCGGCGCCTGATCGGCGCGGTCGCACTGGTGCTGGCGGCGGTGATCATCCTGCCCATGGTCCTCGACACCGAGCCCAAGCCGGTGCCCGACGACATGGACGTGCAGATTCCCTCGAAGGGCAAGGCGCCGGCCCAGGCCGCACCTGCTGCATCCGCAGCTGTGAATTCAACCAATTCCTCTTCCACCCCCGCCGCATCGTCGCCGGCAGCCCCGGCCCTCGCTTCGCCTCAGCCAGCGGCGGCCCTCGATCCCAAGGAAGAGATCATCGAGGCGCCCGCGAACCAGGCGCACCCTGCAACTTCCCTTCCTGCTGGCAAGGCATCTGCCGTCAAGCCGCAGGATCCGCCAAAGCCGGCCGACAAGAAAGCCGAGCCCCACGCAAAGCCAGATGCAAAGCCCGCTGAAACCAAACCCGCAGAGAAGAAGTCGGAGGATGGGTCGCGTGCGCGCGCGCTTCTGGACGGCAAGCCGGATCCCAAGGATGCCGACAGGAAACCGGCAAGGGTAGCCCTGCAGGTCGGCGCGTTTGCCAGCAAGGAAAAGGTGGATGAACTGGTCGGCAAGCTGAAGTCCGCCGGCGTCAAGGCCTACACCCAGAAAGTGTCGACGGAATCGGGCGAACGGACGCGCATCCGCGTCGGTCCGTTTGCATCGAAGGAAGAAGCCGAAAAAATCCGGGAAAAAATCATCAAGCTGGGCTTGCGCGGCGACATTGTGCCCGCATAACAGAACGTGACGATTTTCGATTACCTGGTCCTTTTCATCCTGCTCGTTTCCCTGGTCATCGGCGTACTGCGGGGATTCGTCAAGGAAATCCTTGCGCTTGGCAGCTGGATCGTCAGCCTGGTGCTGGCCAACATGTATGCCAGCGTGCTGGCGGGCATGCTGCCGGAGGCGATACCCGGCGAGACCTTGCGCCTGATCGTTGCCTTCCTGGCCTTGTTCATCGGTGTGCGCATCCTGATGATGCTGGTCGGAATGCTGTTCGATGCGATGATCAAGGCCACCGGTTTGAGCGTTGCCGACCGGGCGCTGGGCAGCGTGTTCGGATTGGCGCGAGGTGCGTTGATCGTGGTCGGGGCGGTGCTGCTGTGCGGCATGACCGCCTTGCCGAAGCAGCCGTTCTGGACCGGGGCCATGCTGAGTCCCTATGCCGAAGAGGCGGCGCGCAGCGTGCTGCCGTTTCTGCCTGAGGCGTTTTCCAGGCAAGTACAATTTTCAAATTGATTGAGGAGTCCACCATGTGTGGCATTGTCGGTGTTGTTTCCCACGGTCCGGTGAACCAGCTCATCTATGACGCCTTGCTGCTCTTGCAGCATCGCGGCCAGGATGCGGCCGGCATCGCCACCAACCATGGCAATACGTTCTCGATGTACAAGGCCAACGGCCTGGTGCGCGATGCCTTCCGGACGCGCAACATGCGCTCCCTGCCGGGCAACGCCGGCATCGGCCAGGTGCGCTATCCGACCGCCGGCTCCAGCAGCGAGGAAGAGGCCCAGCCGTTCTACGTCAACGCGCCCTTCGGCATCATCCTCGCCCACAACGGCAACCTGACCAACTGGGAACAGCTCAAGATCGAGATGTTCCAGAACGACCGCCGCCACATCAACACCGACTCCGATTCGGAAGTCCTGCTCAACGTGCTGGCGCACGAAATCCAGCAATCCACCACCGGCTATTCGCTGGATGCGTCGACCCTGTTCAAGGCGGTCTCCGCCCTGCACAAGCGGGTGCGCGGTTCCTACGCGGTGGTGGCGCAGATCGCCGGCCACGGCCTGCTGGCCTTCCGCGATCCCTACGGCATCCGGCCGCTGTGCATCGGCTTCGCCGAGTCCGACAAGGGCACCGAATACATGGTCGCCAGCGAATCCGTGGCGCTCGAGGGCCTCGGCTTCCGCTTCCTGCGCGACGTGCTGCCCGGCGAGGCGATCTTCATCGACAACGACTGCAAGATCACCAACCAGCAATGCGCCGACAACCCGGTGCTCTTTCCCTGCGCCTTCGAGTTCGTCTACCTGGCGCGTCCCGACTCCGTCATCGACGGCGCCTCGGTGTACCACACCCGCCTCAAGATGGGCGAGTACCTCGCCGAGAAGATCGCCCGCGAAATCCCGCGCGGTGACATCGACGTGGTGATGCCGATTCCCGATTCCTCGCGCCCCGCCGCGATGGAGCTCGCGCACAAGCTCAACCTCAGCTACCGCGAAGGCTTCATCAAGAACCGCTACATCGGCCGCACCTTCATCATGCCCGGCCAGGAACTGCGAAAGAAGTCGGTGCGCCAGAAGCTCAATGCCATCGGCAGCGAATTCAAGGGCAAGAGCGTGCTGCTGGTCGACGATTCCATCGTGCGCGGCACCACCAGCCGCGAGATCGTGCAGATGGCCCGCGAGTCGGGCGCCAAGCGCGTCATCTTCGCGTCGGCCGCGCCGCCGGTGCAGTTCCCGAACGTGTACGGCATCGACATGCCGACCCGCAACGAGCTGATCGCCCACGGCCGCACCGAGGAAGAGGTGTGCCGCGAGATCACCGCCGACGCGCTCGTCTACCAGGACCTCGACGCCCTCAAGCGTTCGATCTCCGATGTGAATCCGGCGCTCAGGAATTTCGAGACCTCCTGCTTCGATGGCGTGTACGTGACCGGCGACGTGTCCCGCGACTATCTCGACCGCGTGGAATCGACCCGCAACAAGCCCAAGGGCTCGGGCAGCGGCGACGATGCCGTGCGCTCGCAGCTCAACCTCAACCTGGCGCGCGTCGACTGATCCAGACCCGCGGCCACGGATTCCGCTCCGAAAAGCCTGCCGTCCGAAAGGACCGCAGGCTTTTTTATTAGGTTCCGCTAATACTTTCCGGGCGGATAAACCGCAGCCCGTGATCGGACACATACTGTCGAGTGAACCAAACTCCCGCACAAGGTCGGCAGGGAGTCGTTCAGGAGACAGAACATGGTTAGCGCCGTACCAAAGTTCACCAATAACATCAACGCCAGCCCGGACGCCGGCGCACGCACCGGCATGCCAGACATCAGGCAGTCGGTGGCGTCGTTGCATAGCGCCTTCGGCAGGCTGAAGAACCACCTAAGGGCGTACCACGACCACACCCACACCAATCGCTTGAAGCAGTTTGTCGTCGCAGGCGAATCCGGCGACGGCCGGCTGCAACTCACTGCCTTCACGCCCGTGGCGCCGCAAGCCGTTGCCGGTGGCAGCGGCGCATTGACCGCGCGCGAACACGAACACAAGGCCGCCGGCCTCTCCACCCAGGGGTTCATGGAGGCGCTCGAAAGCGAAGGCCATGCCGATATCGGCAAGGTCACCGACGCGATCATCGGGCAAGGAAAGTGCGCGGCTTTCGAGACGGCCTTGGGCAAGAACGGCTGCCCGGCGGATCTGTCATCGGTGATGTCGGAACTGGCTTTCGCTTGCGCATCTGCCTACCCCGAGGCAGACGCCATCGCACCGGGCGCGCTGCGGGATTTCCGCGACACCGCAACCGAACTCGCGCGCAAGGATGCCGCCGCGCCATTCTATGACTTCATGGCGCGGGTCTTCAGGTTGGGCGACGCCGAACAGGCCTTCGCCAGCCACCACCTTCCGCTGCTGCGGCTTTACTTCCGCCTGCTCCACGAACGGTCCGGGAATCCGCAAACGGACTTCGCGGCCGGAGGCGCCCAGGCCATCGGCGCCGAGGCGTTCTCCGACCTGAACGATTTCCTCGCGGAGGGCAAGTCGCTGCGGCGCGAGGGCGAAGTGCAAGACCTGCTGGCCGCGAACGGCGCCGTCCGGCTGGCGCTGGAAGGATATGCCGGCGCCTCGGCGGAACAGGCATGGCAGTCGGTGATCCTGCGCGCGCACGGCTTGCGCCAGCATGTCGCGCAAGCCAGGTCGGCGGGCAAGGACTGGATCACCCGCCCTGCAACCGGGCTGGGCAGGGCAAAGGCCGCGCTCGTCAACCTGAAGGCCTGGGCGAGCCGCGGTCCGAATCCGATGGATGCCATGCTGCAGGGCGTGCAGGCTGCCGGCAAGGGGGCGGCCGTGCGCGCCGCCGCCGAAAAGGCATTGGCCGGCAAGGCCTTGCTGGTGCATGAGCAGGTGTACCGCCTGCCGGAACGGCCGCGCCTCGACAATCTTGACGCGCCTACCCGGACCATCCTGTTCGAGCGAGCCTTGCTGCAAGCCTGGAGCGGGAAGCCGGCCTCCGCCGCCAACCCGGCGACGGCCAACACGGAAGACAGGCAGGCCTGCCTCGACGCGCTCGAACGGCTGCTGGCCGCATGCGGATGCCATCGGCCCCAAGACGACGCGTCGGACGGTTTCTGGCAAGCGGCAGAGGCGTATTTCGCCCGCACCGGCATGAACCGGGATGCCTTGCGCGGCACCGCGGAAGCGCCCGGCATGCTGGCGCGCATGAGGCAGGCACTCAGGCAGGACCTGCTCGACCAGGGTTGGACCGGCGCCCAGATCGACGCGGCGGTGAAGGCACGGCCAGCGGCAAGCCTCCTTCCCGAAAAGAGCTTCGCCGGGCAGGCGCAGCGGCTCGACGGACACCTGGAGCGCCTGAAGGAAGGCAGCCAGCGCGCCCGGGCCGAGTGGGCCTGGATGCAGCGCACACTCATGAATTACCCCAGGCTGCGCGCCGCCAACGGCCGCCGCCTCGATGCGTCCGGCTACAAGGCCTGGCTGCTCGAGAAACAGCGGCATCACCTCGCGCGAATGAAAAGCTTCCAGGACCCTGTCGCCATGTCCAGGCTGGAAGCCAAGCTTCGGCGGGGAAAGAAATGGCTCAGCGCGGAGGCGTTCGCGCGGGAGCGGCAGGCCAGGCACGAGCGCAAGCGCAGGGAATTCGAGGTCGAAGCGGCGGTCCTGCAGAACCTGCTGGCGGCGGTGGATGCGCATCTCGCGCCGGGTGGCGGCAAGACGCCTCCGCAAGGCAGGGAATGGCAACTGGTGCAGCGCCTGCTCGCGCCGCGCGGCCAGGAAACTGCGGCCGGTTTCCTTGAAGCGTGGCTCGAAGACGAGCCCGCCCGCGTCACCCGGTGCGAAGCGGCATGGCGACTTGCCGAGCACGTCAAATGGAGCATGCATTGGCGGCAGGTGCCGGATGGCCCTGACCTGCGCAGGGGACGCATCGATCAGCTTCGCCGGCAATGCGCCGCGCTGCTGGCCGGCGATGGTGTCTCCGACAGGCAGGAGCGCGATGCCTTGAACGGCATCCAGGCGTTCTGCGATGCCGCCGACCGTAAGCTGGATGGCTACCTCGGGCATGCCGGCGAAGACCGGATGGAAAGGCTGGCCCTGGACTTCGCCCACCTGCGGCACCTGCACGAGAAAGCCTATGGACCGGAACGCGAGGAAGAGTACCAGGCGCGGATCAAGCCGCTGGGCCTCGCCCGGCGCTTCGGCATGCGCCACCAGCCGATGAAGCTCGCCCGCACCCGCTTCCGCATCCTGCAGCGGATGCAGGACCCGCTCGGCCACCTCGCGGATGTCATCGAAAACAATTACCGCGGACTGGCCGAGGGCGACGAGATCCGCCGGTCGGCCGAGCAGAACAAGGGCATCAAGCTGCCCATGCCTTGGGAATCCGCCACCAGCAGGTTGGAAGCGCTGAAGGACTACCATCTTCCCGTCAGTTTCAACTTCAAGATCCGGAAGACCAGCAAGCCCATGGTCGAGGCATTCGTCGACCGGGCGGGCGCCGGCATCAGGGTGGGCATCAGCAAGCAGCTGCGCACGAACATCGGCATCAACGGCCTGCTGCCGATCGTGCCGACGCAAGGCCTGCGCTTCCATGCGAACTTTTCCGCGAAACGCTTCAACACCGACAAGGACAGCTTCCTGGTTTTCCGTTTTCCGCGCCGCGAGAGCGGCAACCCCGGCGCGGAAGGAACGGACGGCGCGGCCTCGGACCTCTCGGCCAGCTTCGCGCTGTCCCGCCTGGCGCGCGACCTCGGGCAAGGGTTCGCCACACTCTCCAATGACACCGACCTCGCCGATCTGCTGGCGGAGATTGCCGCCCGCAACCCGTCATTGTCGATCAGCTTCGAGACAGCGAAGGGCAGCATGTCATCCTTCAAGGTCGAGGGAAACGCGAGCTTCGCCGCCCAGGCCGGCGCGGCCATCGAGCGCATCGCGGAAGACCGGGAGCAGCATGCCCACGGCGGCAGCCTGCAGACCACGTCGACGGAAGCCCAGCGCGCATCCATCCTGGAAGCCGCCGCGGGCATCGGCAATCCCTTGCAGGGCCTGGTCGGGCCGCGCTACTTCGCCAGCAGGATATGGCGGCGGACCAACAAGAAGAGAAGCGCGGTGTCCGTCACCCGCGAGCAGGGCATGTATCGCGCGGGCATGGGCGGCATCACCATCACCTACTCCAATCCGGGGCGCTACAGGCGCGGCATCGAGAAACACCTGCCGTGGCTGCGCCGGACCATCGGCGACGTGGAGCTGGACATGGTCCCGCGCATGCACGAGCAGACGGTGGAAGCCACGCACGGCAAGGTGAACGGCGTCATCAGCGGCATGCTCAACGACGATGGCGCGAAGGCGCTGAACATCGCCACGGCGCTGCTCGAGATGAATGCAACGAATGCCTCCTCCCAGCCGGGCGGCATGGACCGCGAACAGTTGCTCCGGCTCCAGGCGGCCGCCGGCGACTATCTGCGCGGCGTGTTCAGCGGCAGGCAAACCGATTTCGCCGATGCGAAGGCCTTGTACGCGACGCACGAAACCTCGCCCAGGCGCGATCCTGGCCAGGCCAGGCAGGAAGCCCGCGACGCGCACGAACAGACTACCGTGGCCCGCTATGTGCAGGCTGGCGGCAACCTCAGGCCTGGCGTCTTCAGCCACCACGGCGGGAAGGGCGAGATTGCCGCAGGCAAGCAGGCCGCCGGACAGGAAAGGCATTCGGTTGCCATCCCCATCCTCAATAAGGCGGGCGGGCGCGGGGTGTGGAATGCCATCACGTTCGGCAACAACGCGACCAGCGTGTCCGGCTTCCGAGAAATAGAAACCTTCAGGAACGCCTTGCCGACGATCTGGGAAGTCGAGGCTGAGGCATCCATTGCCCGGGCGTCCGATTCTCCCGATGCCGCACGCAGGCCCGTCGGGAACCTGATGACGGTCCTGGCGGCAAATGAACTCGACACCATCGGCAAGGTGACCGATCGCCTCATCGGCGAGGGCAGGTGCGAAGCGATGCAGGCTGGACTGCAAAGCCTTTACCCAGGTCGCGGGCAAGTCCTGCTCGACGCGGTGTTCGCGCGCCTCGCCGGCGATGCGAAGCTCGAGGATTTCCGCGCGACGGCGACCAGGCTCGCCCGCATGGACCATGCTGGTCCCTTCTATGACTTCATGGCGCGCGTCTTTGGCCTCGGCGAAGTAAAGTCCGCGTTCGCCGCCAGCAACCTGCCGATGTTCCGCACCTATCTGCGGCTGCTCAGCCGCACGGAATGGAATCCGCGGGCACGGCCGGCGAATGACGGCAAGGCAGTCAAACTCGGGCGCGAAGCCCTGGGTGCGCTCAACCGTTTCCTGAACGCCGGCGGCAGCCTGGCCGATGCCGCCGGACTGGAACGCCTGGACGCGCATGCGCGAGGCGTCATCAGCCTCGCGCACAATGGCTTCCTGGACGATGGCAATGGACAAGCCCTGCGCTCGGTCACGGGGCACATGCGGGGCCTGCGGCGCATGATCGCCGCGTCGCGCGCCGATGCCAGGCTGGGCTCGACATCGGCGCATCCTTTCCATGCCCTGCTCAAGGGCGCTCGGTTCGCGGGAAGGGGCACCTATAACCAGGTCGAGCTCGAAAAAGGCCTGCTCGACAAGACGCATGCCTTGCACGAAACCCTGCCGCCCTTGTCGGACGCGGCAACTGGCGCGCTGAACGCCCAGGTGCTGTTCGAGCGCGTCCTGCTTCAGTACTGGCGGAAGAAGGGATACGGCGAGTTCGAACTCACCACCTTGTCCCCGTTGCCCGGCCACGATGAAGTCAGGAAGTGCTGCGGCATGGCCAAGGCAACGCTCGAGCGCCACGGGCTCGCGGTGCCGGCCGACGATGCGCCGTTCTGGCAGGAAGCCGATGCCTATTTCCGTGGCGTCGCCATGACGCCCGCCCTGCTGCGCAGCGAAGACCTGGATGCGGATGGACAGCCGGCCGGCATCCTGCCGCGGCTGCGGCTTGCGATCGACGCGCGCATGGCGGACGCCGTGCCCGGGGCGGCGGACGCGAAAGGCGGGCGCGCCGAGGCGCTGGCTTCGCTAGGCATGCAGGCCGAGGCGCTGGCCGCCGCCAATCGCGACGCCGCGCTCGAATGGAGCTGGATCAATCGCACCCTATCGAAATTCCCCTCGCTGCGCGGCGAAAGCGCGAACCAGATGGATGCGGGCAAGCTGGCAGGCTGGCTCGCGGCCAAGAAGCGCAGCCTGGAAAAGCGCATCGAGAGAATGAATGCGCGGCCTGTCACGCCGGGCCGCTTCAAAATGCGCCTGCTGGGCGTGTCGGGGCAGCAAAGGACCCTAGAAGCAAACGCCCGGCTGGAAGAAAAACGAAAATCGGAGCTGGCCCGATGCCAGGCGGAGCTGGCGGCGCTGGAGAAGCTGGCGCCGGGCGGAAGGCCGGGCGGCGTGCTGTCCCGGTTCCTCGACAGCGGCCCACGGCAGCAAACGACCCACCGTGAACGATTCATCGCCTACCTCGAAGCGGGCGTGAAGCGCATCAGCGACCTGGAACGGCTGGCGAGGCTGGCCGAAGACACCCGATGGATGCTGCATGGCCAGCCAGGACCGGGCGACATCGACCTGCGCCAGCGGCGCATGCGCGACCTGAACGCGCTTGCCGCCAAGCTGAAGGCTGGGCAGGCGGAAATATCTCCCGCCGCCATGGAAGCGGTGGATGGCATCGCCCGCTTCGAGCGGCAGTGGGCCGCACTCAATGCGCCCGGCAATCCCGGTCCGGCGACCAGCCTGGAGCGCCTGACGCTGGACCGCGCCCACCTCGATCATCTCGAACAGCAGGCCTTCGGCGAAACAGCCTTCCAGACCCAGCCCGAGCATCTGGCGGATGTGTCGCTCTCGCGCTGGAAGGCCTGGCGCATGCATCCGCTGCGGCGCGCCCAGAACAGCCTGCGGCAGCAGCAGCGCCTGCGCCAACCGCTCGACCAGGTCGCTAATGTGCTGGAGGCCGGCTACCAGGGGCTGAAGGTCGGCACCGCGCTGCGCTGGTATCGTACCGGCGGATTCCGCATGACGCTCGATTCCGGCATGGTCACCACGCCGCTGGTCTATGCCGGCACGATGGGCGCGCTCGCGGTCACGCCTTCCGTCCAGGCCGGCATCGAAAAGACCAAGAAATCCCTCATTGAAGTCAGCGTGTCGACCAATGCGGTGGAGCTGAAGATCGGCATGGAAAGGAAGACCCGGAAAAAACTCGGCGCCGGTATCTCGGCGGGCATCGCGTTCAAGACGGCGAGCGTTAGCGCGGGTGCGGAAGTCGCCAGGGAAAAGGAGACGGGCAGCTATCTCGTGTTCCGGCTGCCCAGGACGGGCTTGACCCTGGAAGGGCAGGCATTGCCGGCGGGCGTGGCATCCGACGGCATCCTCACGGCGGATGTGCTGGCCCGGTTCACCCGGCGACTGGGCGAGGTGCTCGACGACGCCGGAGACGACGTCGATGCCGCGCTGAAGGCCATCGCCGGCGAGTTTCCGATGGTGTCCATTTCCGAGCAGGAAGGCGAGTCCCGGCAACGGAGCGCCATGGCCAGGGCCGGCGTGAATGTCGTCGCCGAGCTCGAGGTTTCGCAGGAGCGGGCCGGCATGGTCCAGGAAACGCGCGATACCGTTGGCAGCTTCCGGACCACGGCTTTCATGAACGTCGGCAGGACGCAGACCCGGGCCACGGTCGGCTTGTCGGCGTCTCCCGTCAAGCTTTTCACCAGGATGCCGGCGTTCAGGCTGGGCCTGCGCGAATGGCTGAACGAACGGTCCTCGCGCTTCGTGCTGGCCCGCGCCCATGGCTATTACCAGGAAGGCGGCGGCGCGCTGACCCAGACCTTCTCCACGCTGGAAAGCTTCGGGGAAGCGGTGCGCCGCCAGGGCAGCCTGCTGCAGGAACAGGGCATGACCGCGAGCGAGATCCGCCAGGCGCCCGAGCTGTTCGCGAAGCGCTTTGTAGAAGCCGACGGCAACCTGCAAGCCACCTTCTGGAGCGTGCTGAGCGAGGAGGCGGCCAACGCGCTCAACATCATCGGCGCGCTGAAGGAAGGCGGAAAAATCGACGAGGCCGGATCAGCAGGACTGCAGGCGGCCGAGGAAGAATTCTGGGCGACCCTGAAACGCGGAGAGCTGAACGACCTGACCAAGGGCACGATGCTGACCGTCAAGCACGCGAGCAGCGAGGAAAGGGCGCGGGGCAGGTTCTGGTTCGCGGGGCAGGGCATGCAAGCCTCCACGGCGGGAGGCGTGCTGGGCGTGGCCCGCGGGCATGGCGGCGCGGACGGCGGCAGGCGCGAGAGCAGGGAAAGCGTCAGCCTTCGCGGTAGCGGCCGACGCCTGCTGCCGCCCTCGCCGGTCGCGGCGCGGAGAACAAGCGGTTGAGGGGTTGCTCCACCCAGTGATGGAACGCCGCGCCCGCGCCGAGGCTTGCGCCCCAGGCCAGCAGCATGCCCAGCCCCTGCACCAGCGGACTCGCGGGCAGGAAGCGCGTGAAATAGGCATTGATCAGCAGCGACACCGGGAAGTGGATCAGGAACTGGGCATAGGACAGGTTGCCCAGCCGGTTCACCACGGTGCTCGCCATGCCGCGCGACGGCAGGCGCACCCGGCCATACAGGCTCAGCACGAAGGCGGTGATCAGGGCCACCGCGATGCGGCTGCGGAAGTCGATCATCAGCGCCAGCAGGGCGGGCAGGAGGATGGCGAGCCGCAGGCAGGTTGCGCCCATCGGGCTGCGCTCCGGATCGCCGGCCCACCATGCCAGTACCCCGAGGCCGTAGCTGCCGAAGAAATAGAGCGCCCAGTTGTCCAGGTCGGGCTGGCGGTTGAAGTGCAGCAGCGACATGGTCGCGCACAAGGTCACCAGCGCGAAGCCCGCCAGCGCCCGCGAACGCTGCGAGCCTACGCCGGCGCATACGCACAGCAGCAGGCAGAAGGCGGTGTAGAGCTGGAAGTCGATGGCCACGTACCAGGCGCCGGCGGACAAGGATTCCACCTCGAACACGCCGTGCAGCAGCAAGGCGTGCGAGATGAGCTGGAGCAACTGCGGCGGCGCGGAAATCGAGCCGTGGTGCATCCAGCGTCCCGCCAGTGCCGATGCGGCGACCGCGACCAGCATGGCGACGATGAACGGCGGCGCGAGCTTCAGGTAACGCCTCAGGATGGTGCGCAGCGGCTGGAAGGGCAGGCTGGCCCAGCCCTTGGGCGCGAGCGACTTCGCCGCAAGAAACCCGCCGATCACCAGGAAGAGTTGTACCGCGATGCGCGCCTCATTACCCAACCAGCCGATGAGCCCCGGCAATTCCGGACGCACCTGGTCGGCCATCGGCCCGTAGAAGGCGAGGTGGTGCAAGACCATGAGCTGTGCCGCGCCCGCCTTCAGCAGGTTGATCAACCCGAATGGCGCGCTGGCCTCCGGGCGCACGGAGGAATGGTTCGAGGAAGGTGGCACGGTGGAAATCGAAGGCCCGCGGGCGGCTTATCAGAACGTGAACGGGCGCCATTTTACATGTCAACGCGATGACCTTGCCAAGGTGGCTCAAATCCGGCGCGGGCCGGGCGCGCCGCGGCATGAGACACATCAAGAAGCCGGCTGGGCAAGTGACGATACTTCGCCAAGGAGGTGCCAGCCATGGAAAACGTGCCAAAGACCGACAATCCCAGCCCATCCGCGCCAGGCGTGCAGGCGGTGCGGCCCGACCAGGAAATCATGACCCGGCAGCGCCTGCCTTACTTCGTCGGCATCTCCGGCAACACGGTGCAGGCCACTGGACTGTCGATGCACCTCGTGGTGATCCCGCCCGGAGCGCGTGCCGACCCGCACGTGCACCTCGGCTACGAGACCGGGATCTACGTGCTGGAAGGCACGGTCTGCACCCGCTGGGGAAATGCGCTGGAGCATGAAGTCGTCAGCCGCGCGGGGGAGTTTTTGTTCATTCCGCCAGGCGTGCCGCATGAGGCGATCAACCTCAGCGCCGAGTCGCCCGCGCGGGCGGTGGTGGCGAGGAATCATCCGGCGGAACAGGATATGGTGGTGCCGTATGTGGCGGGTGGGGTGGAGGTTCTTCGGACAACGGAAACGGGATCCCCGCCTTCGCGGGGATGACGGAGGGCGTCACGGAGGACGAAGCTTGGTGCGGTCGACAAGCCTCGCGTGATCAACCGCAAATCAACTAATCCCCCTCCGTCCCCTTGAACAAGTCATCAAGCCCGCTCGGCTTCCCCTGCGGCTTGACCCGCCCCTTGCGTCCGGCGAACTCTTCCTCGATATTGTCCCGGTAAAAACTCCACGCCGCGCCGGAGGTGGAGAATCGCCGCCACAGCTCGTTCCCCACCCCGGTATGGTCGATCGCCGTACCATCGTCGAACTCCACCCGCAGCACGCGTTCGCGCGCATCGTAGCCGATGGCGCGCAGCTTGCCGGCATTGATCTTCTTCATTTCCATGGCGGGTTCCTTTCTGCGTCGGGACAGCGGGAAAGTCAGGCCTTCGGCGGGTGCCGGAAGTAAGAGTCGAGCTGCAGGTCGTACTTCTGCAAGGCCTTCTGCGCATTCTGCATCTTCTTGCGGAATTCGGGTCCGCGCTTGAGGGCGAGGCCGACCGCGAGGATGTCGATTACCACGAGGTGGGCGAGGCGGGCCGAGATCGGCGTGTACGGGTCGATGTTGAAGCTGAGGTCGATCGGCACCAGCACCGTCGCGAGTTCGGCCAGCGGCGTGCCGCTGGGGGTGAGCGCGACCACGTCGGCGCCGGCCTTGCGCGCGAGCTGCACGCTGCGCAGCAGGGCGGCGCTGTTGCCGCGCTGGGAAATGGCCACCACCACGTCGCCCTTGTGCAAGAGCGAGGCGGAGATGCTGTGGATGTGCGGATCGGCGTAGGCCACGGTCGGCACGCCGGAGCGAAAGAACTTGTGCTGGGCGTCGGAGGCGACGATGCCGGAGCTGCCCTGGCCGTAGAACTCGATCTTGTTGGCACGCGCCAGCAGGTCGAGCGCCTGCTCGATCGCCGCGGGCTTGAGGTTGTTGCGCAGGTCGAGCAGGGTATTGATGGAGCGGCTGCAGATCTTGTTGACGAGGTCGGCGGCGAGGTCGTCGGGCAGCGGCGCCTCGTCGCCGGGCGGCAGGGCGAGCGCCAGGCCCTGCGCCAGCTTGAGCTTGAACTCGTGCCATCCGTCATAGCCAAGCGCCCGGCAGAAGCGCACCACCGTCGGTTCGGACACCTGCGCATTCTTCGCGAGCGCGGTGATGTTGCCCGATACCGCGAGGTCGGGATTCTTGAGCACGGTGATGGCGACCTTCTTCTCGGACTTCGAGAGGGTATCGAGCTGGGTGCGGATCGAGTCGAGCAGCATGGCTGGCCAGTGGCGCGGCGGTTACAGGTCGGGCAGCGATTCCTCGCGCCATTGCAGGCCGTCGCGGCCGATCAGGGCGCTTGCCGCCGCCGGGCCCCAGGTTCCCGCGGTGTACGGCAAGGGATCGTCGCCTTCCTGTTCCCAATGGTCGAGGATGGGTTCGACCCATTCCCACGCGGCTTCGAGTTCATCGCTGCGCATGAACAGCGTGAGCTGGCCGCGCAGGACGTCGAGCAGCAGGCGCTCGTAGGCGTCCATGCGCGGCATCTTGAAGGTTTCGCGGAAGTCGAGTTCGAGCTCGACCGGCCGCAGGCGCATCCCGTCGCCAGGCGTCTTCGCCATCAGGTTGAGCTGCAGGCCTTCGTCGGGCTGCAGCCGGATGATCAGCGAGTTCGGCTGGAAGCTGCTGTTGTGCTGGGCAAAGATGGAGTGCGGAATGCCCTTGAAGCGCACCACGATCTCCGCAAGCTGGTCGGCCATGCGCTTGCCGGTGCGAAGGTAGAAGGGCACGCCGGCCCAGCGCCAGGTCTCGATCTCGGCCTTGATGGCGACGAAGGTTTCGGTGCGCGAGTTCTGGTTGGCGTTCGGTTCCTTGCGATAGCCGGGCACCGCGATGCCGTTCACATGGCCGGAGCGGTACTGGCCGCGCACGATGTTCTGCGTCAGCAACTGCGGCGTGAAGCGCTTGAGCGAACGCAGGACCTTGAGCTTCTCGTCGCGGACCGCGTTCGGCGTGGCGGAGGTGGGCGGCTCCATCGCGACGATGCACAGCAATTGCAGCAGGTGGTTCTGCAGCATGTCGCGCAGCGCGCCCGAGGTGTCGTAGTAGCCGATGCGGTTGCCCACGCCCAGCGATTCGGCGATGGTGATCTGCACGTCGGAAATCCATTCCCGGCGCCACAGCGGCTCGAACAGCACGTTGCCGAAGCGCAGCGCCAGCAGGTTCTGCACGGTTTCCTTGCCGAGGTAATGGTCGATGCGGAAGATCTGCGATTCCTCGAACACCCGGCCGACTTCCGCGTTGATCTGGCGCGCGCTGGCGAGGTCGCGGCCGAGCGGCTTCTCGAGGACCACGCGCGAGGTCGGCGTCGCGAGGCCGCTCGCCGCGAGGTGCTGGCAGATGTGCGAGAACAGGCTGGGCGGCGTGGCGAGGTAGAACACGCGGGTGACACGGGCATCCGGGCCGTCCGGCCGCAGGGCCTTGGCCAGCGCCTCGTAGCTGTCGGCATGCATGGCGTCGAGCATCACGTAGACCAGCTTGTCGCAGAAGCGCTGCCAGGCAGGCGCATCGACGCTGCCCGTCACGTGCGGACGGGCGTTGTCGTCGATTTCCTTGAGGAAGGCTTCGCGGTTCCATTCGTGCCGGCCGACGCAAATGATGCGGGCGGTGGCGGGCAGGTCGTTGCAGCGTTCGCGGTTGAACAGCGCCGGCAGCAGCTTGCGCATCGACAAGTCACCACCGCCGCCGAACAGCACGAGGTCGAAATCAGTAAGAGCCATGATAGGGTTGGTCCGTCATCAAAAGGTCGCCCAGGGTGCGATGTTACTGCGTCTTGCCCTTCTGGGAGGGCTGCCGCCGTGTTTTCCTTGTGTTTCCTTGCCTTGCCTCGTTCAGCGCACGCCGGCGGCGCGTGCCCGCGCGATCAGCGCGTTCGTCGAGCAGTCATGCATGCCGGGCTTCGCCTCGCCGCCCAGCTCGGCCTCGATGTTCCTGGCCAGCACCTTGCCGAGTTCCACGCCCCACTGGTCGAAGCTGTTGATGTCCCAGATGGTGCCTTGCACGAAGACCTTGTGCTCGTAGAGCGCGATGAGCGCGCCGAGGGTGGCGGGCGTCAGCGCATCGAACACGATCATGTTGCTCGGCCGGTTGCCGGGGAAGGTGCGGTGCGGCACCAGCGCCTCGATCTCGTTGCTGCCCAGCTTCTGCGCCTGCAGTTCGGCGCGCACCTCGTCGGCGGTCTTGCCTTTCATGAAGGCTTCGGCCTGCGCGAAGCAGTTCGCGAGCAGCACCAGATGATGACCTTCGAGACCATGCGCCGGTTTCAGCGCAGCGATGAAATCGACCGGCGTGACGTCCGTGCCCTGGTGCAAGAGCTGGAAATAGGCATGCTGGCCATTGGTGCCGACGTCCCCCCAGACGATGGGTCCGGTCTGTACGCCGGCGGGCTCGCCGCCGCGGGTGACGCGCTTGCCGTTGCTCTCCATGTCGAGCTGCTGCAGATAGACCGCGAACTGGCTCAGGTCCTGGTGATAAGGCGCGATCGATATCGACGGGCAGGCCAGGAAATTGCGGTACCAGACGCCGAGCATGCCCAGCAGCACCGGCAGGTTGCGCTCGAGCGGCGCGCCGCGGAAATGTTCATCCATGGCATGCGCGCCGGCGAGGAATTCCGAGAAGCGGTCGAAGCCCACTGCCAGCGCCACCGGCAAGCCGATGGCCGACCACACGGAGTAGCGTCCGCCCACCCAGTCCCAGAACGGGAACATGTTGGCGGTATCGATGCCAAACGCCGCGACGGCATCGGCATTGGTCGATACCGCGACGAAATGTTGCGCCAGCGCGCTTTCCGGCCCGTGGCGCAGGAACCAGCTGCGCGCCGTGCCGGCGTTGAGCATGGTCTCGCGCGTCGTGAAGGTCTTGGAGGCAACGATGAACAGGGTGGTGGCGGGGTCGAGCCTGGCCAGCACGGCATCCATGTCGTGGCCGTCCACGTTCGAGACGAAGTGCATGGAGAGGCGCGGATGCACGAAGGGGCGCAGCGCCCGGCAGACCATCTCGGGACCGAGGTCCGAGCCGCCGATGCCGATGTTGACGATATCGGTGATCGCCGCGCCGCCATGCCCGCGCCATGCGCCGGAGCGCACGCGCTCGGTGAAGGCCGCCATCCGCTCCAGCACCGCATGAACCTCTTTGACCACATCCTGTCCATCTACGATCAGCGAGCGGCCGCGCGGCAGGCGCAGGGCGGTGTGCAGGACGGCACGATGCTCGGTGTTGTTGATCTTTTCCCCCGCGAACATGGCATCGCGCCGCGCTTCCAGCTGTCGGTCCCGGGCCAGCGCCATCAGCAGGCCGAGCGTGGCGTCGCCGATCCGGTTCTTCGAGTAATCCAGCAGCAGGCCGGCGGCTTCGGCGGAGAAGCGGGCGCAGCGGCCGTCATCGGCCTCGAAAAGTTCGCGCATGTGCCACTTGCTGGCTTCGGCAGCGTGCGCTTCGAGGGCGCGGTAGGCGGACGACGCGGTCAGGGCAGGCAGGCACATCATGTCGAGATTGCTCCGGAGAAAATGGTTGGAACTGCCAATTGCAGAACTATACATCAATTTTCGGTAAATTCACTACATCGAATTCGCTGCCATCTGCATCGGTTTGCGCTTGCTCATGGCCTATGCCTTTCGGCTCTTGACAAGGGCGGCGGCATCCGTCCCGGCTACCGCTCCGGCGGCAAGCGAGGTGCGCCGGAACGGTGCATGGCGATGCGCGCGCTTCGTCAAATTATGTAGTAAAATTTCATAAATTCCTCACCAGAAAACCATCATGCCCATTCATCGCACCCTCCAGGCCGTCACAACGCGCATCGTGGAACGCAGCCGTCCCTACCGCTCCGCCTACCTCGCGCGCATCGAGGCCGCGCGCAGCAATGGCGTGCATCGCGGCGCGCTGGCCTGCACCAACCTCGCGCACGGTTTCGCCGCCTTTCCGCAGAACGACAAGCTGCTGCTCAAGCAATTGCGCAGCCCGTCCGTCGCCATCGTGTCCGCCTACAACGACATGTTGTCGGCGCATCAGCCCTTCGAGCGCTTCCCCGCCATCATCAAGGATGCGGTGCGCGCGGCGGGCGGCGTGGCGCAGTTCGCGGGCGGCGTGCCCGCCATGTGCGACGGCGTGACGCAGGGCCAGCCCGGCATGGAGCTGTCGCTCTTCTCGCGCGACACCATCGCCATGGCCACTGCGGTCGCGCTCTCGCACAACATGTTCGATGCGGCGGTGTATCTCGGCGTATGCGACAAGATCGTGCCCGGACTCCTGATCGGCGCGCTGCATTTCGGCCATCTGCCGGCGGTGTTCATCCCCGCCGGTCCCATGACCACCGGCATCGCCAATGCCGAAAAGGCGCGGATCCGCCAGCTCTATGCCCAGGGCAAGGTCGGGCGGGACGAACTGCTGGAATCGGAATCGGGGTCGTATCACGGCGCCGGCACCTGCACCTTCTACGGCACCGCCAACAGCAACCAGATGCTGATGGAAGTGATGGGACTGCACCTGCCGGGTGCCGCCTTCGTCACCCCCAACACCCCGCTGCGCGACGCGCTCACCGCCGCCGGCGCGCAGCGCGCGGTCGAGATGACCGAGATGAACGGCAACTACCTCCCCATCGGCAAGGTGGTCGACGAAAAAGCCATCGTCAACGCCATCGTCGCCTTGCTCGGCACCGGCGGCTCCACCAACCATACGCTGCACCTCGTGGCCATGGCGCGCGCCGCCGGCATCGTCATCGACTGGAACGACTTCCACGAACTGTCGGCCGTCGTGCCGCTGCTGACGCGCATCTATCCGAACGGCGATGCGGACGTCAACCACTTCCATGCCGCCGGCGGCGTCGGCTTCGTGATCCGCGAACTGCTCGGCGCCGGCCTGCTGCACGAGGACGTCACCACCGTCCTCGGCCAGGGCCTGCATTCGCATTGCACCGAGCCTTTCCTGAACGGCGACAAGGTGGTCTGGCGTCCCGTGGCGGAAGCGTCCAGCGACGTCGCGGTGCTGCGCCCCGCGAGCGATCCCTTCTCGCCGGATGGCGGCCTGCGCCTCCTCACCGGCAACCTCGGCCGCGCGGTGATCAAGGTGTCGGCGGTGAAGCCGCAGCATCGCGTGGTCGAAGCGCCGGCCATCGTGTTCAACTCGCAGGAAGACTTCATGACGGCCTACAAGGCCGGCCGGCTCGACCGCGATTTCATCGCCGTGGTGCGCTTCCAGGGACCGCGCGCCAACGGCATGCCGGAACTGCACGCCCTCACGCCGGCGCTGGCCAATTTGCAGGATGCCGGCCGGCGCGTCGCGCTCGTGACCGACGGCCGCATGTCGGGCGCTTCCGGCAAGGTGCCCGCCGCCATCCACGTCTCGCCCGAGGTGCTGGCCGACGGCCCGCTCGGCAAGGTACGAGACGGCGACCTGATCCGCCTCGATGCCGATGCCGGCGTGCTGCAGGCGCAGGTGCCGGACGCCGAGTGGAACGTGCGCTCCCTCGCCATCGCCGATCTCTCGGCGAACCAGGTCGGCATGGGACGCGAACTGTTCGGCGTGTTCCGCAAGTCCATCGGCGAAGCGGAGCAGGGCGCCGCCACCTTCGACCTGCCGCCGCCGTTGCACCTGCCGCAGGAAAACGACAATCCGCTCGCGGTGCCCGAGGGGCAATCGTTCTCCGACGAAGACCACCTCATCGCCCGCTGATCATCCGTTCAACCGCATACCTTCGATACGAAAGCCCGACATGACCCTGCTCGACATCATGCATGCCTCGCCGGTGATCCCGGTCATCGCCATCGACCGCCTCGAGGACGCCGTGCCGCTCGCCAAGGCGCTGGTCGCAGGCGGCATCCGCGTGCTGGAAGTGACCCTGCGCACGGCCCATGGCTTGCCGGCGATCCGCGCGATCGCCGAACAGGTGCCCGGCGCCATCGTCGGCGTCGGCACCCTGACCCAGCCCGAGGAATTCACTGCCGCCCGCGACGCCGGCGCGGTGTTCGGCGTTTCCCCCGGCCTGACGCCGGCCTTGATCGACGCGGCCAGGAAGAGCGGCCTGCCGCTGCTGCCGGGCGTGATGACGCCCTCCGAAGTGATGGGGGCGCGGGAGCACGGGTTCAGGCAGCTCAAGCTTTTTCCGGCGGTGCCCGCGGGCGGCGTCGGCATGCTCAATGCCATCGCCGGGCCGCTGGGGGATGTGATGTTTTGTCCTACCGGAGGGATTTCCCAGGAGACGGCGGGGCGGTTTTTGGCTTGCAAGAATGTGGCTTGCGTGGGGGGATCCTGGCTGACGCCGAAGGAGGCGTTGGCGGCGGGGGACTGGGGGACGGTCGAGGAGCTGGCGCGGGCGGCGGCGGGGTTGAGGGGGTAGGGGAGGGAACACAGCGGAGGGCGCTTGAAAGGACGGTGGTGCTCATTCGTCTGCGGCACCGTGCTCCCCGTCGTCGGGACAAACTCGAGCCATGCCGATGCGGCAGCAGGTCGAGTCATCGAATGCCTTTCAGGTGTGTACTACCGCGGAGAACGGCATCCCCTCAACCCATCGAACAAGGTCATCCGAAGTAACTCCCACATGGGTGTTGAAGCAGATTTCTTTGGGTACTTTCTTTATCTGCTGATAAAGAAAGTACCTGGGCCGCCGGGACCAGTCCCGGCAAGTACCCACGGAGTGGGATCCGCAACCGGTTCACCGGAGAGAAACCGAAACAGAAAACCGAAATGGGAGTTCACGATCCGCCTTGCAAGGCAGATCGGTTACGCAGGCGCAAGGCAGTGCCTTGCGAAACCCCTGCTTCACCCCCGCCTGCGCAGGGATGACAGCGGTAGGCGCGGGAATGACTGCTCGTTGTGCGGATGATCCAGGATGGCGCGAGCGACAGATTGAGCCTTAAATGGCTCCCTTTGCCAAACTTACCCCTCCAAAACGCCCCCATCCCCCCCAAGCTTCCTCTCCCCCGCAACAACCACGCAATTCCGTCCCGATCGCTTCGCCTGATACAGCGCCCGATCCGCCGCATGCACCAAACTCCCAGTCTTGGCAAGCTGCTCCGGCACCATGGTCGCCACACCGAGGCTAACCGTCACGTGCGGCGCGACGTTGGAGTAGGCATGCGCAAGCGCCATCGCTTCGACTTCGATTCGCATCGCCTCGGCGACGAGCAGGGCGCCGTCCGCGTTGGTATCAGGAAGGATGACGGCAAACTCTTCGCCCCCGTAGCGCGCCACGAGGTCGCGCGAGCGGTGCAGCACGCTGCCCAGTCCGGTGGCGAGTCGCAGCAGGCAGTCATCCCCCCGCTGGTGGCCGTAGTTGTCGTTGTAAGGCTTGAAGGAATCGACGTCGATCATGATGAGCGAGATCGGCGTGGCGCTTCGCTTCGCGCGGCGGAATTCGTCTTCCAGGTGCAGGTCGAAGCGGCGGCGGTTGGCGATGCCGGTAAGGCCGTCGACGAAGGTTTGCGATTCGAGTTCGACCGCCATCTCGCGCAGCTTGCGTTCGCGCGCCACCGCCATGCTGACGTCGCTGATCTGCACCAGGCAATGGCGCGCGGCGCCGGGGACGTCGAGCGGCATGACGTGCACCGCTTGCTGCATGCGGGTGCCGGTGGCGAGATCTGCCGGCGTGTTGTAGAGCGGGAAGGGCGCCTTGTTGAGGGTTTGCGAGATGAGCGAGGCGAAGTTGTTGACCAGCGACTCGCCGATGGCGATGTGCGTGCGGCCATTGACCATGTCCGGAAAGACCGCGGCGAACGGCTTGCCGACGACGGATGCCGCCTTGAGCCCGGAATGCTGCTCCACCCAATTGTTCCAGAGCACGATGCGCTGTTCGCCGTCGAACACGATGAGTCCGGTGCGCACGGCCTTGAAGACGCCTTGCAGCAGGTCGAGCGGGTTGACGGACGCGGCGGCGCCGGAAACGCTGTCGGCAGAAACGGTCGCGGCTTCCATGTCAGCAGGTCAGCCTGGACAGGTAGTCGTCGATGTAGGCGCGCAGGTCCTGCAGCGCCGGCACGTCGAGCAGGAAGGCGACGTAGCCGTGGATCATGTGGCGTTCGATGTTGAAGTCGATCTTCAGGGTGAGCACCACGCCGTCCCACTCCTTGCCGGCGTCGCCGAGGATGTCGTTGCCGGTGCCGACGCGGTAGATGGGTAGCGAGCCGTGGAGTTCGCGGCCGGAGGCGTTTGCCAGCGTCGCCATGCAGGAGTTCAGGATGATGTTCCCGATCTCGCTCATGGCTTCCTGCTCCATCTCGCTCAGTTCCTCCATGGACAGGCTCTGCCCGACCATCAGCCGGACGATCTCCAGGCTTTTCTCTTCGGGGAACATCAGGAAGGCTTCGGTGTTGAAGGCGCCCTGGAACTGCTGGGCCACCGCGCAGATGCGGCGGCCTTCCGCGCTGCCCAGCGTCTGCGCCACTTCCACCCGCTTCTGGATCATCACCATCGGCACCGACATCGTGACTTCCTCGTTCACGATGCGGCTCATCGCAGCCGCCGCCTGCCCGACCCCGAGGTTGAAGATTTCAACCAGGGCATCGTGCTGGAGTTCGGTCAGGTGGAACATCGTCAGCCCTTGAACGTGGCGATGATCTGGTCGATGCGCGCTTCGGTCACCGGCTTTTCGGCGAAATGGATGCCGAGGGTGATGGCGCGTTCCCGGGTGGCGTCCTGCACGTTGGCGGTCAGGAGGGTGACGTGCGCTTTCGGGCAGGTGGCGCGGATCTTTTCGGCTGCGGCGAATCCGCCCATGCCGGGCATGTTGACGTCGAGAAGCACCAGGTCGGGGGTTACGGTGGCGAGCTTCTCCACTGCTTCCTCGCCGCTGGCGGCTTCGGCGATCGCCCATTCCGGGTGCTTGTTGAGGATGAACTGCTTGGATAGCATCCGTGATACCCGGCTGTCGTCAACGACTAATACAGTGGTCATGTCTACGGTACTCAATGTTGCGCTACACAAAAACTTCGCGGATTATTAATTCCTGATGGCAAGTCTACCACCGACCTGCCCGGTGTCGCCGGCCGCGTGAGAAAAAAGTCATCGGCCGCAACGTTTCCCTGCAAGGCATCCCGTAAAATACCGGTTTCCTTTCATTGCACTGCATCATGACCCAGGACGAGCTTAAGCAAGCGGTCGCGCGCGCGGCCATCGAATACGTTCCCGAAGGCGAGATCATCGGCGTCGGCACCGGCTCCACGGCCAACTACTTCATCGACGAACTCGGCAAGATCAAGGACCGCATCAAGGGCGCGGTCGCCTCGTCCGAGGCCACGGCGGCGCGCCTCGCATCGCACGGCATCCCGGTCCTCGACCTGAACGACGTCGAGGGCATGTCGGTCTACATCGACGGCGCCGACGAAATCACGCCCCAGGGCGCGATGATCAAGGGCGGCGGCGCGGCCCTGACCCGGGAAAAGATCGTGGCGTCGGTGGCGAAGCGCTTCATCTGCATCGCCGACGGCTCCAAGCTGGTGGATGTACTCGGCAAGTTTCCCCTGCCGGTGGAAGTGATCCCGATGGCGCAGGCGGCGGTGGCGCGCAGGCTGGCCGCCCTCGGCTGCGAAGCGCGGCTCCGTCTCAAGGACGGCAAGCCGCTGCTGACCGACAATGGCTGCATGATCCTCGACCTCGTCGGCCTGCGGATCGAAAAGCCGGCGGAACTGGAGAAGCAGATCAATGACATTCCCGGCGTGGTGACCGTGGGACTGTTCGCCATCGGCGGCGCGAACGTCGCGCTGCTGGGAACGGAAGAAGGCGTGAAGACGCTGACGTTCTGAGCCGCTGCCTGCCTTGAGCATCCCCGCCGGGCGGCGGGGACCGCAAACGGGTTTACTCGCTCGGCGGCACGTAGCCCGCCGCAGCATCGGCGCCTTCGCCGAAGAAATGCCTTTCCATCTGCGTCGCCAGGTACTTGCGTGCGCGCGCATCGGCCAGGTTCAGGCGGTTTTCATTGACCAGCATGGTCTGGTGCTTGAGCCAGCCGGCCCAGGCTTCCTTCGACACGCTTTCATAGATGCGCTTGCCCAGTTCGCCGGGATAGGGCGGGAAGTCCAGGCCTTCGGCTTCCTTGTTGAGTTTGATGCAGTGGACCGTGCGGGCCATGAGGTTGCTCCTTGTTGCGAGAAATGAGGGGGGAATCAGAGCTGTTTGATCAGCACTTGGGACTTTCGTTGCCAGTTGTACATGTGCTGCCTGTCCTTCGGCAAGGCGTCCACGCTGGCATGCACGAAGCCGCGCTTGAGGAACCAGTGGGCGGTGCGGGTGGTAAGCACGAACAGCTTGTCGAACCCGGCGGCGCGCGCCCGGTTTTCCATGTGCTTGAGGATGCGCTCGCCGTCACCCTGGCTCTGGACTTCCGGATTGACGGTGAGGCAAGCCATTTCGGCCATCTTTTCCGCCGGGAAGGGGTAGAGCGCCGCGCAGCCGAAGATGACGCCGTCGTGCTCGATGACGGAGAAATACTCGATCTCGCGCTCGATGAGTTCGCGGCCGCGCTTGACCAGCGTGCCGTCCGCTTCCAGCGGTTCGATCAGCTTGAGGATGCCGCCGACGTCCTCAATGGTCGCTTCGCGCAGGGTCTCGAGGTTCTCGGTGCTGATCATCGTGCCCACGCCGTCGTGGGTAAAGATTTCAAGCAGGGCGGCACCGTCCAGGTTGTGAGGCACCATGTGCACGCGGGGCACGCCGGCGCGCGTTGCCTTCACGCAATGCTGGAGATAGAACGCGATGTCGGCCGGCAGGTTGCCATGGTGCAGCAGGATGTCCGCCTGGTGGGCGGTGAGTTCGCGCACCTCGTAGCCCTGGCTGTCCGAGAGCAGCGGCGTTTCGGTGATGAAGATCAGCTTGTCGGCGCGCAGCGCGGTGGCGGCGGAAACCGCCACGTCTTCCATGGTCAGGTTGAAGGCTTCGCCCGTCGGGGAGAAACCGAGGGGCGACAGCAGGACCAGGCCGCCGGCACTTAATATCGGGTGGATGGTCTCATAGGCGATCCGGCGCGCGATGCCGGTGAATTCGAGGTCGACGCCGTCGATCACGCCGATCGGGCGGGCGGTGACGAAGTTGCCGGAGATGATGCGGATGGCGGCGTGCGCCATCGGCGTGTTCGGCAGGCCCTGGCTGAACGCGGCCTCGATGTCGAGGCGCAGCTCGCCGGCGGCTTCCTTGACGCATTCCATCGCGGCGGCATCGGTGATGCGCAGGCCGTTGTGGTAGCGGGCGCTGAGGTTGCGCAGGCCGAGCTGTTCTTCCACCTGCGGCCGCGAGCCGTGCACCAGCACCACCTTGATGCCCAGCGCGTGCAGCAGCGAGAGGTCATGCGCCAGCACCGGCAGGGCGCCGGCCCTCACCAGCTCCCCGGGAAAGGCGACCACGAAGGTCTTGCCCCGGAAGGCGTGGATGTAAGGCGCGACCGAACGCAGCCATTGTACGAATTGAATTGCATTTTCCATGTTGCGCATTATATAGCCGGAGGGGGTTCGCGCACGCCGACGCGGGCCTCAAGGCCCCTCTGTATAATTCGCGACCAAACCTTCCGATGCCGTTCGAGCAGCATTGATGCCCTCAATCCGGTCATTCCCGCCTGCGCTGGAATGACCGAGGCAGGCGACATGTCCGAACGGCATTCCAAACTATGTCAGCATCCGAACCGATCCAGAAAAATCCCAGCCGACCACGCCGACCGCGCGTCGACGGACCGCCGCCGCAGGTCGAGCGCAACCCGCTGCCTCCCATCACCTTCCCGGAAGAGCTGCCGGTCTCCGGCCGCCGCCGGGAAATCGCCGAGGCGCTGAAGAAACACCAGGTCGTGATCGTCAGCGGCGAGACCGGCTCGGGAAAGACCACCCAGCTGCCCAAGATCTGCCTCGAGCTCGGCCGCGGCCAGGCCGGCCTGATCGGCCACACCCAGCCGCGCCGCATCGCCGCGTCATCGACCGCCAAGCGCATCGCGCAGGAACTCGGGTCCCCGCTGGGCGAAAACGTCGGCTTCAAGGTCCGCTTCACCGATACGTTGTCCAGGGGCGCGTCGGTCAAGCTCATGACCGACGGCATCCTGCTGGCCGAAACGCAGACCGACCCGCTGCTGAAGCAATACGACACCATCATCATCGACGAGGCGCACGAGCGCAGCCTGAACATCGATTTCCTGCTCGGCTACCTGAAGCAGATCCTGCCGCGCCGGCCCGACCTGAAGGTCATCATCACCTCGGCGACAATCGACGCCGATCGCTTCGCCCGTCACTTCGGCAAGCCCGAGCGGCCGGCGCCGGTGATCGAGGTGTCCGGACGCCTGTATCCGGTGGAAGTGCGCTACCGCCCGGTGGAGCCGAATGACAAGGCGGAAAAGGCCGAGAAGGCCGAGGGCAAGCCCAGGAACAAGGACCAGCGCGACCTGATGGACGCGGTGGTCGATGCCGTCGACGAACTTGCCCGCATCGGTCCCGGCGACGTGCTGGTGTTCCTGCCCGGCGAACGCGAGATCCGCGATGCCGCCGAGGCGCTGCGCAAGCATCATCCGCCGCACGTGGAAATCCTGCCGCTGTTCGCCCGCCTCTCGGTGCAGGAGCAGGAGCGGGTATTCAAGACATCGAACGCGCGGCGCATCGTGCTCGCCACCAACGTCGCCGAAACCTCGCTGACCGTGCCGGGCATCCGCTACGTGGTCGATGCAGGCCTGGCGCGCGTGAAGCGCTACAGCTACCGCAACAAGGTCGAGCAATTGCAGATCGAACCGGTGGCGCAGTCCGCCGCCAACCAGCGCGCCGGCCGCTGCGGCCGGGTCGCGGCGGGCGTCTGCATCCGCCTCTACGACGAGCAGGATTTCCTGCAGCGGCCGAAGTTCACCGACCCGGAAATCCTGCGTTCCTCGCTGGCCGCGGTCATCCTGCGCATGAAGGCGCTGCGCCTGACCGACGTCGAAACCTTTCCCTTCATCGAGCCGCCGCTGGGCCGGGCCATCGCTGACGGCTACCAGCTTTTGCAGGAACTCGGCGCGGTCGACGACGCCAACCAGCTCACCGCTCTCGGCCGCCAGCTCGCCAAGCTGCCGCTCGATCCGCGCGTCGGCCGCATGATCCTCGCCGGGCGCGACAATGCCGCGCTCACCGAGGTCATGATCATCGCCGCCGCGCTGTCGGTGCAGGACCCGCGCGACCGCCCGATGGAAGCGCAGGACGCCGCCGACAACGCGCACAAGAAGTTCGCCGACGAGAAATCGGAATTCCTCAGCTACCTGAAGATCTGGAAGTGGTTCGAGGAAGCGATCGAGCACAAGAAGTCTAACAAGCAGCTCATAGAAAGCTGCCGCGCCAACTTCCTGTCGCAGCTGCGCCTGCGCGAATGGCGCGACGTGCATTCCCAGCTCCTGACGCTGGTGAAGGAGCAGGGCTGGCGCATGAATGAATCGCCGGCGACCTATGAGCAGCTGCATACCGCGCTGCTGACCGGCCTGCTGGGAAACATCGGCTACAAGGCGGAAGACGAGCCGCATTACCTCGGCGCGCGCGGCATCAAGTTCCACATCTGGCCCGGCTCCTCGCTGGCGAAGAAGGCGGGGCGCTGGATCATGGCCGCCGAACTGGTGGAAACCACGCGCCTGTACGCCCGCTGCGTGGCGCAGATCCAGCCGGAGTGGCTGGAGCGGATCGGCGGCCACCTGCTGAAGAAGTCGCATGGCGAGCCGCGCTGGGAAAAACGCGCAGGCCAGGTGGTGGCGTCCGAGCGCGCCACGCTCTACGGCCTGGTAGTGTATGCGCAGCGCCGCATCGACTACGGCAAGATCCATCCGCTGGAAGCGCGCGACATCTTCATCCGCAGCGCCCTGGTGGAAGGCGAACTCGATACCCGCGCGCCTTTCCTGGTGCACAACCAGAAGCTGGTGCGGGAAATCGAAAACCTCGAGCACAAGTCGCGCCGGCTCGACGTGCTGGTCGATGAAGAGCTGATCGCCGCCTTCTACGACAAGCTGATTCCGATGGACGTCTTCACCACCCTGTCCCTCGAGAAGTGGGTGAAGGACGCCACCGCGAAGAATCCCAAGCTGCTGCACCTCAACCGCGACGACCTCATGCGCCACGAGGCGGCGGGCGTGACCACCGACCTCTTCCCCAAGACGATGACGGTGGCCGGGGTGGCAATGCAGCTCAGCTACCACTTCGAGCCGGGCAGCCCGCGCGACGGCGTCACGCTCACCGTGCCGCTCTATGCCCTCAACCAGGTCTCCGCCGACCGCTGCGACTGGCTGGTGCCCGGCATGCTCAAGGAAAAGGTGCACATGCTGCTCAAGTCGCTGCCGCAGAAGCTGAGGCGGCATTGCGTGCCGCTGCCCGACTACGCCGCCGGCTTCTGCGACCGCGCCGACTTCGGCAAGGGGCATCTGCTCGACACGCTCATCGCCGACATCCGCGAGCAGACCGGCGTGACGGTGAAGACCACCGACTTCAAGTTCGAGACCTTGCCGACGCATCACTTCATGAACTTCAAGGTGGTGGACGAGCATGGGCGCCAGCTCGACATGGGACGCAATCTCGCCGGGCTGCAGGCGGAGTTCGGCGGCCAGGCGCGCGAGAGCTTCCAGAAGATCGCGGAGCAGGGACTGGTGACCGCCTTGATGGAAGACGGAAGCGAAGTCGAGGCCCGACCGGCGAAGCCGCAGGCGCAAGGCGCCAGGGCCGTGCAGGGAGTCGCGGCAACCCAGGCCGCGCAGGCTGCCACGCCGATGACCGCGCCGGAAAACATCACCGCGTGGAGCTTCGGCGAGCTGCCCGAGCTGCTGGAGATCCAGCAAGGCAAGCAGACCATGATCGGCTTTCCCGCGCTGGTGGACAAGGCCACGCACTGCCAGCTCGAGGTCTTCGACGATCCGGCGGAAGCCGCCCGCACGCATCACCAGGGGCTGCGCCGCCTGTTCGCCCTGCAGCTCAGGGAACAGCTCAAGTTCCTGGAAAAGAACATTCCCGGCCTGCAGCAGATGGGCATGCAGTTCATGACCCTCGGCACGCAGGAGGAATTGCGCGACCAGATCCTGCAGGTCGGAGTGGAGCGCGCCTGTATGCAGGATCCCTTGCCGAAGAATGCCGAGGAGTTCAACAAGCGCAAGGACGAAGGAAAATCGCGCCTCGGCCTGCTGGTGAACGAGATCGCCCGCCTTGCCGGGCAGATCCTCGGCGAGTACTACACCCTGCCCAAGAAGCTGCAGGGCGCCAAGGGCCACGCGCAGGCGGTGGCCGACATCCAGGCGCAGATGCAGGCATTGATCGGCAAGCGCTTCGTCGCCGACACCGACTACGTGCAGCTGCAGCATTACCCGCGCTACCTCAAGGCGATCAACATCCGCCTCGACAAGCTGCGCGCCGATCCGGCCCGCGACCAGCGGCTGATGGCGGAATGGATGCAGGTCGCCGCGCCCTGGCAGCGCGCGCAAAAGGACCGGCAAAGGAACGCCGATCCGCGGATGGTGGAATTCCGCTGGCTGCTGGAGGAATTGCGGGTCTCGCTGTTCGCGCAGGAATTGCGCACGCCGATGCCGGTGTCGGTGAAAAGGTTGCAGAAGGTGTGGGAGTCGATGCAGCGGTGATTTCTAGCCTGTCGTTCCCACCGTCGTTTGCTCCCACCGTCGTTCGCTCCCACCGTCGTTCCCTCCCCTTCAAGGGGAGGGCTAGGGTGGGGATGGGGTTCAGGCGTGATCAAAGAACAGCCTTGCCATCGCAATCGCACTCACGATATTCTTTGCTCGCGGCCGAGACCCACCCCACCCCAACCATCCCCTTGAAGGGGAGGGGCTAATCCGGCGAGGAAATAAAACGCACGAATCCGGCATTGCGCTTTCTCAACAAACCCCAGCATCGTCTTCATTTCCAGGAATCCGGCCTCCGTTTCATTGCCTAAGCGCCAAGGTATACACGCTTATATTTCCCGGAGGCCGTAATGCGATTCCCTTCCCTCACGCTCATGCCGATGCTCATGCTGCTGGCTTCCTGTGCCATGTCGCAGCAGAAGACTGATGCCTCCCGCACCTTCGGCCCCAACCCCACCCTGCCGGAACCCGAGAAATCCCTGGTCCCGACCGTCAACATCGCCACCGCGACCGGCTGGCCGGCGAACGGGAAGCCGACGCCGGCGGCCGGGTTCGCCGTGACTGCCTTCGCGAAGGACCTCGACCATCCGCGCTGGGTCTACGTCTTGCCCAACGGCGACGTGCTGGTCGCGGAAACGGACGCCCCGCCCAAACCCGAGGACGGCAAGGGTATCAAGGGGGCGGCGATGAAGCTGCTGATGAAGCAGGCCGGCTCCGGCCGCAAGCCCAGCGCCAACCGGATCACCCTGCTGCGCGACACCGATGGCGATGGCGTGGCGGATGTGCGCACCGTGTTCCTGCAAGGCTTGAATTCGCCCTTCGGCATGGCGCTGGTGGGCAACGACCTGTACGTCGCCAACACCGACGCGATCATGCGCTTTCCCTACCAGCCCGGCCAGACCGAAATCCGCGCGCCGGGCGCCAAGGTGGCCGACCTTCCGGCCGGGCCGATCAATCACCACTGGACCAAGAACATCATCGCCAGCCGCGATGGCAAGACCCTGTACGCCACCGTCGGATCGAACAGCAACGTGGCGGAGAACGGTATCGACAAGGAAGTCAACCGCGCCGCCATCCTGCAGGTGGACCGCTCGAGCGGCATGATGCGCGTCTTCGCCTCGGGCTTGCGCAATCCGAACGGCCTGGCGTGGGAGCCGGTGACCGGCATGCTCTGGACCGCGGTGAACGAGCGCGACGAACTCGGCGACGACCTCGTTCCCGACTACATGACGTCGGTGAAGGAGGGCGCCTTCTACGGCTGGCCGTACAGCTATTACGGCCAGCACGTGGACGAACGTGTCAAGGAAAAGCGCCCCGAACTCGTGGCGCGCGCCATTCCCCCCGACTATGCGCTGGGCGCGCATACCGCCTCCCTCGGACTGGCCTTCTACGACGGCACGCTTTTCCCCGAGTCCTATCGCGGCGGCGCCTTCGTCGGCCAGCATGGCTCATGGAACCGCAAGACCCCGTCCGGCTACAAGGTGATCTTCGTTCCGTTCAAGGAAGGCAAGCCGGCCGGCCAGCCGCAGGATTTCCTGACCGGCTTCCTCGACAGCGAGGGCAAGGCGCAAGGCAGGCCGGTGGGCGTGGCGGTCGACAAGCGCGGCGGCCTGCTGGTGGCCGACGACGTCGGCGAGGCCATCTGGCGTGTCGCTCCCGCGGCCGGCAAGTGAGGGTAAGGTGAATCAGGAGGCGATCTCGGCCTCGTGCTCGAGCAGCAGTTCCCGCAGCAGCGAGCGATGGCAGCGGGATTCGTCCTCGCAGTAGCAGCCGACGGAAAAATTGCTCGTGCGCGACAGCGCGGCGAGCAGGGCGATCGTATGCTTGTTTTCCGGCGTCGCCATCTCCGCCCGGTACTTGCGGCGGAAGGCCTGCCATGCGGCCGGCGTGTCCGCGGCCATGGCCATCTTGACGGTCTCGGCGGCGGGCGCGAGGTTGGGATACCAGACGTCGTACCAGTCCTGCGCGGCGTATTCGCTCCTGGGCACGCCGCGCGGCGGCCGGCGTACGGTGCCGATGCGGATGCCTTCACCGGATTTTCGCGGGCTGCCGAGACGGACGATGCGGATGGCCATGGACTCTCCTCGCTGGTCGATGTCCGGAAGCGTAGCACGCCCCCGTGTCAGGCATTGCCTTGGCCTTGTCAGAATATCTCCCGGGAAAGACCCTGTTTCAGGCATGTGCCAGTTTGCGTTAAGCCAAAAAGCACACCTGCACTGCAGCGATCTTGACATTGTTCAATGGATGGGTGGGGGTCGTGGATATAGTCGCCTAAGAGTGTTTAACAAAATGCCGCCGGCGAGCTCCCAACGGTATTTTGCTGACCGCTCTTCGTTATACCCCATCATTATCGGAGGGATAATGCAAGAACCGACTACTGGTCGCGGCACGAAACATGTGATCCTTGGTACCGGCCCGGCCGGCGTGATCGCGGCGGAAACCATCCGCAAGAACGCCCCGGACGACGAGGTGCTGCTCATCGGCGACGAAGCCGACGCGCCGTATTCCCGGATGTCCATTCCCCAGATCCTGAGTGGCCACATCGGCGAATCGGGCGCCCGCCTGCGGCGCGATGCCGACTACTTCTCCCGCCAGCGTATCGAGCTGCGGCGGGGCAGGGTAGTGCAGCTCAGCGAACGGCCGCGCGTGCTGCACATGGAAGACGGCAGCGCCATACCCTTCGACAAGCTCCTCATCGCCACCGGCGCGCGTCCGCGCGTGCCTGTCATTCCCGGCATCGACCTGCCCGGCGTGCATGCCTGCTGGACCATGGACGACGCCCGCCGCCTGCTGGCGCTCGCCAAGCCAAGGGCGCGCGCGGTGCTGATCGGCGCCGGCTTCATCGGCTGCATCGTGATGGAAGCGCTCGCCACTCGCGGCGTGCACATGACCGTCATCGAGAAACGCGACACCATGCTGCCCAACATGCTCGGCAAGACCGCCGGCGACATGGTGCGCCGCTGGTGCGAGCGCAAGGGCATGCAGGTGCTGACCGATACCCGCGTCAAGGCGATCGGCCTGGTCGAAGGTTGGGACCCCGACTCCCCCAAGCTGGTGATGCTGTCCGACGGCCGCCTGCTCGAAGCCGACTTCGTGGTGTACTGCGCCGGCGCCACGCCCAACATCGATTTCCTGCGCGGCAGCGGCGTGCGCTGCCTGCAGGGCGTGGTGGTCGATGCCTGCATGCAGACCAGCCTGCCGGGCGTATATGCCGCAGGCGACTGCGCCGAAGCCTATGACGAAGGCGCCGGCCGCTCGGTGATCGCCGGCGTGCAGCCCAACGCCGCCGACCAGGCCTACTGCGCCGCGCTCAACATGACCGGCCGCCAGGCCTTCCAGCGCAACGTGCGCCACATCGACGTGGTCGATACCATGGGGCTGATTTCATCGTCCTTCGGGCAATGGGAAGGCATCCGGACGGGGCAGTGGGTGGAGTATCACGATCCGGTGCATTTCAAGTACCTGCGGCTTGAATTCGGCGGGGACGTGCTCATCGGCTGCTCCGCGGTGGGCATCACGGAGTATTCCGGGATCCTGCGCAGCCTGATCCATCACCAGGTCAGGCTGGGGGAGTGGAAGGAAGGCTTGATGAAGAATCCGCTGGCGCTGAAGGAGGTGTACCGGGATTGCGTGCAGAAGCAGTACATCCACCAGTCGTCGGTGTTTCATACGCCGTCGCCGTCGCGGGCGTCGACCGATTTTCATGCGATGTAGGCTCTAGCCTTCGAACTGAAGGACGACGGCGCCGGTCTTCCCGGGCAGGCCGCTGCCGCCGTTGGCCCCGCCGTTGCCTCCCTGTCCCACGGGCACGCCGCATGTGATCTTCAGATTGAGGCTTGCTGACGCGTTGTAGTTTCCGACGCCGCCGGTGTAAGGCGCGATGACGAAACCCGAACCGCCATTGGCCGGGGCGACGGCGGTCGGGAAATTCAGGTATGACGTTCCGCCCGTGCCGGCCGGGCCTCCGCACCACAAGGTATTTGCGCATCCGAGATCGCTTGCCGATTGGCCCGGTGCGCCGACTCCTCCATTTGCGCCGCCGCTGCCACCGCCGCCGCCCGGACCGCCGCCGTTCGCTCCGTCGCCGCCGGTCTGTCCCAGGTCATTGAAACCGCCGCCACCGCCGCCGCCGCCGTTGGCGGATGAAGTCCAGAGATGGCCCGCGCCGCCGCCGCCGCCGCCGCCGTTTCCGCCGTTTCCGCCTGCGCCGGGGATCAGGTTGTAGTTGAAATTCCCGCCACCCTGCGCCGGGTTGCCGCCACCGCTTCCGCCCGTTGCTGTCCAGACCGAGCTTCCATAGGTCAGCCGGCTTTGGCCGCCGGCCCCGCTGGTATTGGAATAGGCAGCCGGTGTGCCGCCGGCTCCTGCCGCCCCGATCGACAGGCTCAGGTTGCCGCCCGTGTACGTGAAGGAGCCAGACGTGACGGAGCCGCCCGCCCCGCCGCCGCCGCCATGAAAAGGCGCGGAGCCGCTGCTGCTGCCGCTTCCACCTCCACCGCCGCCGCCGCCAACAACGGCGAAGACGACGCGCTTCGTTCCCGCCGGCGGGGTGACCTGACCCGCCGAGGTATAACAGTCGCCGGACAGGACGCTGTAGCTCGTCGTGGCCGGCGTACTGGCGTTCGTGCCTGACAGTCCCGGAAAGAACAGATAGCCGGCCGGGCTGTTGGGCTGCACGTTGATCGGTGCTGCGGAAACGAAGGCGGGCATGACACCCAGGATCGTCCGAGCGATCCATGGCAATGCTTTACTTCGTCGTGGCGGGCAAATGAAAAATGGCATGGCGTGACTCATCACTTCGGGTTCGGCAACATGGCTGGCAAGAGGCGAGGCAACTGGGCTGGATGGTGGCAAACCGCCAAGGGGAGAGAAACCGGAATTAATTTGGCTTAATACATTGCGAAGAGGGCTCATGCAGGCCGGAAGATGTCGCCAAGTTGTCGGAAGCCAGCATTTTTCGCGTAAAATCGCGGTCAACCTCCTTACCGGGAATCCAACTTCCCCAGTGAATTCCATGAGCATCAAATCCGACAAATGGATCCGCCGCATGGCCGAGCAGGCGCGCATGATCGAGCCCTTCGAGGCCGGGCAGGTGCGGCAGGCCAACGGCCACAAGATCGTCAGCTACGGCACGTCGTCCTACGGCTACGATATCCGCTGCGCCGACGAATTCAAGATTTTCACCAACATCAACAGCACCATCGTCGATCCGAAGAACTTCGACGAGAAATCCTTCGTCGACTTCAAGGGCGAGGTCTGCATCATCCCGCCGAATTCCTTCGCGCTTGCTCGCACCGTCGAGTACTTCCGCATCCCGCGCAACGTGCTCACGATCTGCCTCGGCAAATCGACGTATGCGCGCTGCGGCATCATCGTCAACGTCACGCCCTTCGAGCCGGAGTGGGAAGGCTACGTCACGCTGGAGTTTTCCAACACCACGCCGCTGCCGGCGAAGATCTATGCCGGCGAAGGCTGCGCGCAGGTGCTGTTCTTCGAAAGCGACGAAGTGTGCGAGGTGTCGTACAAGGACAGGGGAGGGAAGTACCAGGGGCAGCACGGGGTGACATTGCCGAAAGCCTGAGGCCGGATTCAGCCTTCGAACTGGAGCAGGACGGCGCCATTGGAGCCCGAGGTTCCATTGACGGACCCGGCGCCGCTGCCCGGGTAATAATATCCGCCGGATCCGCCTCGGCCGGCAGGATAACTGCAGGTGACCTTCAGGTTGTATGCCGCCGAAGCGACGTAGTTTCCGACGCTCCCGCTGGAACCATTTGCAGCTCCTGTTCCTCCGCTGCTTGGCGCGACCGCCGAGGACGTGTTCAGGTAGGCCGAGCCGCCTGCGCCGGACGCGCCGCCCGGAACGGGTCCCCATGCTCCTCCGTTTCCGCCAAAGCCCCCGCCCGTTCCGCCGCCGCCGCCGCCGCTGCCAGTGATGCTCAATGGTCCCGGAATACCACTTATCCCGTTTGCGCCGCCGTCGTTGAAACCGCCGCCACCGCCACCGCCGCCACCACCGCTGTAATTGACATAGCCCATGCCGCCGCCGCCGCCGCCATTGCCGCCATCTCCGCCCTTGCCGCCGGAATTGAGGCTGCCGCCACCGCTTCCACCATTTGCCTGCCAATTCTTGGCGCCATAAATCAGGCTGCTTGCACCGCCTGCCACGCCGTCGGTGCTGACGCCGGATCCGGCACCCCCATTGCCGATGCTCAGCGTGAGTGTTCCGCTTGTGTAGGAAAACGATCCCAGGGTGACGTATCCACCGCCGCCCCCGCCGCCCCCACCGGCCGTTGATGTCACGTAGGGAAAAGGTCCGGCTCCGCCCCCGCCGCCGCCGACGACCGCAAACACCACCCGCTTCGTTCCGGCGGGTGGCGTCACGCTTCCGCCGCTCAGGTAGCAATCGCCCCCGATGAAGTTGTAGGACGTGGACGTGCTCTGGGTAGATGTGCCGGGGAAGTAGAGATAGCCTCCGGGACTGCCGGGCATGACGGTGACCGGCGCAGCTGCGGCTGTGTTGATGAGCAAGGCCGCCGTGGCTATCCTGATGGCGGGGCAGCGGAAAAGCTGCATGGCGGATCGAGGCCTCATCTCTGCCTCGGCCGGCATGTCGATCTCCCGGGAGTCGGAATCCTGGACATCACCTCGCGAAAGAAATGAGGCATAAATTGGGTCATCCCTCGAACTGGAGCACGGCCCCGCCACCGTAGCCATTTTGACCGGCATTGGGTCCATACCCTCCCGTGCCGCCCCTTCCCACCGGCAGGCTGCACCCAACCTTCAGGTTCAAAGCCGCGGCATAGCCGACGTTGCCGACGTTCCCCGGGGAGCCGCTCGGGCTTCCGGTACCTCCCGCGGACTGGGATACGGCGGCGTAGTTGTTGAGGTAGCCCGTGCCGGCATTTCCGCCGGCGCCGCCCGTGTTTCCGCCGACGGAACCGCCCGCACCGCCCGGGCCGCCGCCCGTGCCGCCACCGCCCCCGCCGCCACTCGAAGCGCCGACTGCAGTGATGCCTGGCTGGCCGACGTCATTGAATCCGCCGCCGCCCCCGCCGCCGCCGCCATACAGGTTGGTCCCGCCCGCCGAACCCCCGCCGCCGCCGCCGCCGTTGCCGCCGTCGCCTCCTTTTCCTCCCAGGTTCGCGCCGGTATAAACGTATTTTCCGCCCTGGCCGCCGCCTGCCGTGTACGAGGAAGCGCCATAGGTCAGGGTCGTGGTACCGCCGTAGGTGCCGTCGGCATTACTGGCGTTGATGAGGCCGAATGCGCCTCCGGTGCCGCCGGTGCCCACCGAAATGCTGATGCTGCCCCCCGTATAGGCAAACGAACCCACCGTGACATAACCACTGCCCCCGCCGCCCCCGCCGCCGTAGTAATAACTGGATCCCCAGGAATAGGAGCCGCCCCCGCCACCGCCACCGCCGACGACGGCAAACACGATGCGCTTCGTGCCCGCGGGCGGCGTGACGCTGGTGTTCGTCATGTAGCAGTCGCCACCGAGGAAGTTGTAGTTCGTCGTCGTGCCTTGGGAAGTCGAGGCGGGGAAGTACACATAGCCTCCGGGACTGCCCGGCATGACGACCACCGGCGCCGCTAAGCCCGGCGCTGCAAACAACGCCTGCAAGGAAAATGCTGAAAGAAGCGCCGCGAGCGCATGCTGCAGCCTGGTTTCCGGAATCGTGAGGGTGAACATGGGAAGGCGCTTCCTATCCTTCGAACTGCAGGATCACGGCGCCGCCCGTGCCGGCGGTGCCATTGGTCGTGTTGTAGCCGCCGTTGCCGCCCCGTCCCGGTACGCTGCTGCAATTGACCTTGATGGCGTAGGGCCATGCGATCGGATAATTGCCGACGCCGCCCGCTGTCCCGCTTGCAGCGCCGCCGCCGCCCGCTGCCGGGGTGACGACCGTCATTGGACTGAGATAAGCGTTGCCGCCATTGCCGCCATACTGCGTGCCATATCCGCATACGCCGCCGACGCCCGCGCCGCCTGCGCCGCCTCCGCTGCCGCCTCCGCCGCCGCCAGCGCCAGCACCGCTGCCACTCGTTCCGGCGGCACCAGGGTCATTGAAGCCTCCGCCGCCTCCGCCGCCGCCGCTGTAGCCGGCTGTCCACGTCGTCCTGTTACCGCCCGAGCCTCCGCCGTTGCCGCCATTGCCGCCCGAGCCGCTGCAACCGGTGGCGACCCCCGCGCCGCCGCCGCCGCTGCCGCCAGGCGCGGTCCAGGTCGACGAACCAAAGGTCAATGTACTTGCTCCGCCCGCGCTGCCATTGGTCGTGGTTCCACCTCCGGCTCCGCCAGCGCCGATCGAGAAGGAGATCGACCCAGATGTATAGAGGAAAGCCGCGATCGAGACGTAGCCCCCGCCGCCTCCGCCGCCGCCCTCATTCCAGAAACCGCCGAGAGGGCCGCCACCGCCGCCGCCGCCGCCAACCACCGCGAATACCACGCGCTTCGTTCCGGAGGGCGGAGTAATGCTGCCGTTGCTGGTAAGGCACTGGCCGCTGATGAAGTTGTAGGCGGTCGTGGGCGTCGCGGTGTTCGTATAGAGGTAGTTGGCATTGGTGCTTGGCGTGACAACCACCGTCGCGGAAATGGCTGCCTGGATGGCAAGGACGTTCGCGGCAGCGCACGCAGCGAGAATTCGTCCTGTCCATCGTGAAAGCGGAATCATCGTCATGGTTAAACCGGTCACTGCTTTAGTCCAGTTCAGTGAATGAACAAGCCGGCAGGACGTCTGGATTGGCGAACGTTCCCAAGGTGATATACCCGCCATGAAGTCTGTCGCCGGCGTTCGCCATGTTCCCTTCAACCCTCGAACTGCAGAATCACGGCGCCGCCCGTGCCGGCGTTGCCATTGGTCGTGTTGTAGCCGCCGGTGCCGCCGCGACCCTGCGGGCTGCTGCAATTGACCTTGATGGTATAAGCCCAGGCAAGGGGATAGTTGCCGACGGCGCCCGCCGCGCCGCTCGCCGTGCCGCCGCCACCAGCCGCAGGCGTGGCTGCCGTTGTTGGACTGAGGTAGGCGCTGCCGCTATTTCCGCCGTAGATCGTCCCATATCCGCATACTCCGGCTGCACCTGCTCCGCCTGCGCCCCCTCCGCTTCCGCCGCCGCCGCCGCCGCCGCCATTCGTGCCGCCGCTTGTGCCTGGCGTGCCAAGATCATTGAAGCCGCCGCCGCCTCCGCCGCCGCCGCCATAGGCATTCGTCCAGGCGGTCACATTGCCTCCGGAGCCACCCCCGTTACCGCCATTCCCGCCGGCACCTCCGCATCCTGTGCTGCCAATGCCTCCATTGCCTCCGGCGGCGGTCCAGGTGGACGAACCGTAGGTCAAGCTGCTCTGTCCTCCTGCCGTGCCGTTGCTTCCGGCTGTCGCGCCCGCTCCGGCGCTGCCCACCACGAAGGTGATCGATCCGCTTGTATAGAGAAAAGAGTTGATCGTGACATAACCGCCGCCGCCGCCACCGCCACCTTGATTGATGTAGGCATTCGCAGCGGAAGAATAGGCGCCGCCTCCTCCTCCGCCGCCGCCAACCACCGCGAACACGACCCGCTTCGTTCCGGAGGGCGGATATACCGACCCGCTGGCGGTGTAGCATTGTCCGTTGAGGTAGCTGTAGGTACCCGAGGCCGTCGCGGTGCTCACATACAGGTAACCCGAGTTTGTTCCCGGCGTCACCACGACCGGGGCGGCTTGCGCTCCCGCTGGAGCAAGGCAGGCGCCCAGCAGCCAGCATGCCGGCACCAATGCCGGCCGGCGAAATGTGAAAGCCCGGGTCATTCGGGTCAACGGCTGGAATCGGAAACGGGAAGTTGTCATGCGTTCGGTGACGCGTGAGGCAGGCGCGCCGTGCGAGGAAACACGGGTATCTTCATCAAAGCCGCGTGGGCACTGGAGATAAATTAGCCGTGCCTAATTTTTCGTTGCCGTCCTGCTCGCGACTGCATTAGGACTTTTTTTAATATCATTTTGGAAACAGAATTCTCCTCCGGCATCATGCCAGTCATCACAATTTGATTGGGCATTTTCATGAACCGGATTTACCGCCTCGTATTCAGCAAGCGGCATCAAGGGCTTGTGGTCGTCAGTGAAATTGCAACATGCCAGGGAAAGGGAGGCATCGGGGACGGGGTCAGCGCGGCATTCGGCATGCATGCCCTTGCCGCCCGCCAGATTGCAGCTCTGCGCGAACGAGGACTGTTCGTCCGCGCCAGGCTGAACATCATGACAGGCATGGTCCTCGGCGCGTTCGCTCCATTCTGTGCCGCCCTCGACTGCGTCGGCACGGTGGCCCAGGTCACGCAGGATTCCCAGGCTTCCTATCAGTACGACAATTGCATCTCCAATTCCGGCATCATCCTGCGCGCCAACAATGACAACAATCCGGGTGGCACGGGGCAGGGCATCATGCTGCAGGGAACGAACGCGAAACAGCTGTTCTTCGGCGATGTCGCCCCGGACGGGCAAAGCACCTTCATCCGGCTGGGCGACAGCGCGAGCAATTCCCTTACCGGTTCGAACAACTCGATCTATCTCTTCGGACAAACCCGGGTCTTCAACAACCTGAGCGTCGACGGCTTTTCGTCGTTCACCAATGGCGCGGCCTTCAGCAACGGCTTCGGCGCCAGCGGCCTCATCCGGATGGACGGCGACATCGGCCTGGGCGGGAGCGTGAAGTTCAGTCCCAATACCACGATCAACCTCAACAACAATCGCCTGCAGGGATTGGCGAGCGGCACCGCGCCGGGCGATGCCGTCACCCTGGGGCAGGTCAACGCCGTCCAAGGCGGCCTGAACACGTCGATCAACAGCCTGTCCACCGCCACCTCGTCCTCGATTTCATCGGTGAGCAATACACTCAACACCCTCGGGCAGACAACGTCGAGCAATATCGCTTCGCTGTCGACGTCAACCGCTTCCTTGTCTACTCTCGCAGGCGGAAACGCGACGGCCATCAATTCCCTGTCGACCCTGGCGAACACCGGCGCCGCACAGATCGGCTCGCTCTCGACCCTCGCTTCGTCGGCTTCAACGGCGATCGGCTCCCTGTCCACTCAGGTCAATGCGAATACCTCGTCGCTCAGTGCCTTGTCGTCGCTCGGGTCCGCGAACAAGGCCTCCATCTATTCCCTGTCCACCGCGGTCGGGACTGCCGTCGGCTCACTCATCCAGGCGGGCAACGTCAATGGGGCAGCGGTCAGTTCCCTGTCGACGGCCGCAACCGGCACCGCCATCAGCCTGAACTCGCTTTCCACCGGCGCGGGTGCGGCAAACGCGACGATCACTTCCCTCTCCACGCTTGCCGGCAACACCACGACCCGCGTGGACAAGCTGTCGTCCGACGTGGGGAGCCTCTCCACCGGGCTGAGCACCCAGATTTCCACCACGAGCAGCCTGCAGGCCTATGCCGAGCTGATCGCCACGCAGACCGGCAGCTACTTCGGCGCGATGGGCAAGGACCTGAGCACGCTCAGCACCTCCACCTCGACGAGCGTCTCGGCACTGACGACGTCGATCGGTTCGCTGTCGACGGCTGCCGTCTCGACGCAGCAGGCGGTCGTCGACCTGAAGTCCGACCTGAGCACGGTGAAGGGGAAGGTCAACAATGCGTTGGGGTCGGTGGACAGCCTGTCGACCTCGATCAACCAGTTGAGCACGTCGACGTCGAATGGACTGACTTCCTTGTCGACGTCAACCGCATCCCGGATCGCGGATGTGCTCAGCACCAGCCTTGGCGCGGTAGGCAGCCTCTCCACCTCGGTCGACGGTTCGGTGAAGTCGCTGTCCACCGGCCTGAGCGGCGTGTCCGCCGACGTCGCAACCTTGTCGACGTCCGCATCGACCGCGGTAAGCGACCTCGGGGCGGGTATGAGTGCGCTATCTACCTCCGCCTCGACCGGTATTTCCTCGCTTTCCACCGCGACGGCAGCGGGGTTCTCCTCGCTCTCGACCTCCACCTCGAGCGCGGTCGGATCCTTGTCCACCAGCATTGGCGGCGTTTCCCGCGGGCTGTCATCGCTGTCGACGCAAACCGCAGGACAAGTCAACTCGCTTTCCACCAGCACCACCTTGGTCGCGGCGTCAGTGAAGTCCCTGTCCACCATGACCGATGGCCAGATCGTTTCGCTTTCCACGCAGACCGCCGGCCAGGTCAGCTCGCTTTCCACCGGCTTGAGCACGACCAACGACAGCGTGCTGAAGATGTCGAAGTCGTTGAATACCATCATGGCGCAAAGCGACGCGGCCGCGGCTAAGGGCGGCACCGGGACGCTTGCCGTAACCGGCGGCATGCAGGACGACGGCCAGCTCACCCAGGGCAAGAAGGCCAACAATGTCGTCTCGACACGGGCCGATGCAGACTGTACCGTCGCCAATGGCATCGACACCACGGCGCTTGGCACCTGCGCCAACGCCGGCAAGGTCAAGGGCGTCAATGGCGCGACGGAATCCGTGGTCGCCGACGGCGCCACCGCCATCGGGGCGCAGGCGCAGGCGCAGAGCGCCAATGCCACCGCGCTGGGCTTCAGGTCGAATGCGAAAACGGACGGCGCAGTGGCCGTGGGTTACCAGGCGCAGGCCACCGGCGAAGCGGCAACGGCAATCGGCGCGAACTCCAATGCCTCTGGCGCCGGTGCGGTAGCCATCGGCGTCGGCGCGCAGGCCACGGCCCCGGGTGCGGTGGCAATTGGCGCCGGCTCGATTGCGAACGAGCCGAATACCGTGTCGATGGGTTCGCCCGGGAATGAACGCCGCATCACGAACGTCTCACCCGGTGTGTATGCCTCCGATGCCGTCAACGTCGGTCAGTTGAACGAGGTGGCGCGAAATGCCTACGTCGGAACCGCGATGAGCATGGCAATGATCAACAACTACATGCCGCACCTGTATGGAGGCGAAAAGGCGGTAGGGGTTGGGGTCGGCAGTTATCGCGGTTATGGGGCGATCAGCGTCAACTTCAAGGCGGCGTCGGAAAGCGGACTGGTGAGCTGGGGCGGCGGACTGGGCACGACCGGCAAGGAATGGGGCCTCAATGCCGGGGTGGGCTGGAAATTGAAATGAGGATGCTTGCCTCCACCCCGCCACGCCCCGAAGGCAGGTGATCGGCCATGCGAATCGGCCTTTCCGTCATTAGCCGTGAAGGAGACAGCATCTGGTCGAACGGTCTCGGCCAGAACGTGATCTTCCTCGCCCAGCTGCTGCGCCGCATTCCTTTCGTCAGCGCCGTGGTCCTCGTGGATGTCGGCGTGTCAGGGAGCATGCCCGCTCAGCTCAACCTTCGCGGGCTGGATCTGGAACTCGTTCCTTTCCAGGCGGCCAATGACAGGATCGATCTCATCATCGAAATGGCGGGGGGACTCGATCCTTGCTGGCTGGATCGATTCCGCGCTTGTGGCGGCAAGGCCGTCTATTACTGCGCTGGACAACCCTATGTCGGATTGATCGAGCCCGTCCTGTTTTCAGACAAGGGATTTTCACATCGCCCCGACCGGATGGATGAAGTGTGGCTCCTGCCCAAGGATGATTCCCGGTTCGCACCGATGATGCGGACCCTGCATCGTTGCCCGATGCACGAGGTGCCTTACCTCTGGTCGCCGCTCTTCGTCCAGCAGCGCTCCGAGGACATCGGCCGCCAGGGCTATCATTTCGGCTATCGCGCGCGCTCCGGCCGTGACGCGCAGCCCTCAGCCTGGCGGGCCGCGATCCTTGAGCCCAATATTTCGGTCATCAAGTCGGCGTGCCTCCCCATGCTGATCTGCGACGAAGCGGCCCGCAGCGAGCCTGGCGCCATCAATGCCCTGCATGTGCTGAATTCGCTGCATCTGAAGGACCATCCAACGATGCTCCACCTGGCGAATTCCCTGGATCTGGTCCGGAACGGCAAGGCCCTGTTTCATGGTCGCCACGACATCGCGGGCTTCATGGCGCAATACGCCGATGTCATCGTGTCGCACCAATGGCAGAACGATCAGAACTATCTCTATCTCGACGCCCTGTGGGGCAACCTTCCGCTGATTCACAATTCACCCTGGCTGCGGGACGCCGGATATTACTACCCTGAATTCGATGTCCCGTCAGGCGCACGCCAGTTGCTGCATGCATGGCGGAACCATGAGGAAGACCTGCCGGCCTACCGGACGCGCGCGCGTACAGTGTTCGCGCAGGTCGATCCCGCCAGTATGGTGAACGTGCAAGCCTATGCGCACCGCCTGCTTGCGCTTTTCCAGGGCAGGCTTCCGGCGGAGGGAGTGAAGTCATGAGGAACACATTCAGAAGGCGGCCTGAGAACCTGCGCGTCGGGGTGTCCATCGTCGTGCGGAAGGGAGATCAATCCCTGTGGGAAAACGGCATCTTCCAGAATTGCCTTTACCTGGTCATGCTGCTGATGCGATCGCCGCGCGTGGCGCAGGCTTACCTGGTCGCCGCCGGCGGCGATGGCGATCCGCAAGATGCCCATGCCTTCGCGGAAGACGCGCCCGTGCCCATCATCGACCTGAGGCAGGCCGGCGAAACCCTCGACGTCATGATAGAGATGAGCGCACAACTGCCGGCCGAGTGGATCAACGACTTCCGCCGGCAAGGTGGAAAGATCATCGCGGCGCATGTCGGGAATGACTACGTCATCGACGTCGAGCGCATGAATTTCGACAAGGCCCCCGGCATGCTGGTCAACGGCGCACCGTATCATGAAATCTGGACCTTGCCCCAGCACCTGAAGACGTGCGCACCTTATTACCAGGCCGCGTTCCGCGCGCCGGTGCGAGTCATGCCGCACTTGTGGAGCCCGGTGGTATTGAACCGCGCCGTCGCACGTTTGCCCGCCGACCAGCAGTTCGGCTACCAGCCTGGCCGCAAGCATTGGCGCCTGGCCATGTTCGAGCCAAACATCTGCATGGTCAAGACCAGCTTCATTCCGATGCTGTGTTGCGACGTGGCGCACCGGATGCGGCCGGACTTCATCGAGCATGTCTGGGTCTACAACACCTTCCATCTCCGCACGCATCCAAGCTTCGTGATGTTCGCCAACAGTCTCGATATCACGAAGCATGGCCTGGCTTCCTTTGAAGGGCGGTTTCCGTTGTATCAGGTCATGGCGCAAAACGTCGATGCGGTCGTGTCGCATCATTGGGAGAATGGCCAGAACTACCTGTATTACGAGGCGCTTCATGGCGGGTATCCCTTGATACACAATTCCGAATTCATCGCCGACTGTGGCTACTATTATCCCGGGTTCGATTGCGAGCTGGGCGGATTGGCGATACTGCGCGCGCTTGCCGAACATGATGCCGCGCTCGACGATTATCGGCGGCGAGCGCATAAGTTGCTGGCGGGTCTCGATCCGGGCAATGAGGAAAATGTTCGGGCTTATACCGAGGCTATCCTGCGGTTGTATGAGAGAGAGGAGAGCACAGTGGCAAGACAGGCGGGGTACTGATCGATGCTTGGGTTTGTGGCTTGCTCCAGGCGACCGGAATGGGATCGCCGTCTGCGCGAGAATGACTGCGGTTGGTGCGGAAGACAGCGGTAGGTGCGGCAATGACAGTACCTAGGGCGATAGAGTGCCGCTCAATCTGCTCCCCGAGAAACCACCGCATCCAGCAGCGCAGCATACCTGCCCACCAGTTTCGGATCCGAAGGCAAATAACGACTCATCACCCGCCGCTGCAACGCGCGATACTCCTCCCACCCTGCATCATGATTCTCCAGCGCCTCAAGCAAGCGCTCGCACCCAGTCTGCACGTCATGCCCGGCATAGTAATACCCCAAATCAGCGCAAAGCCCGGCATTGTGCACGAGGGGATAGCCAAGCCAGCAGACTTCCAGGTAGAAGTAGTTGAGCGGATTCCCCCATTGATGCGAAATCATGATGTCGGTGTGTTCGCTCAGGAACTGCGGCGTGTCATGCCTGCCGGTGAACACCGCCTTGTGCTCGCGCACCAGGTCGAGGTGATGCATCAGCGCGATGAAATCCCGGTTTTCCTGCGCCATGCTTAACGCGTTTGCCACCTGCACGCCGGTAATCCGGTCCGGGCGACGACGGTAGGCTTCTTCCGCGATGAGCAGGGGATAGAGGCAGAATTTGAGCACGTCGATGTTCGGTTCCATCACGCTCAGGCGGCGGGGGCCTGGGCGGGGCTGATAGACGCCGCGATGCGGCAAGGCGGCGCAACGTTCTTCCAGCAGGACCGGAGACCAGACGAAGGGCACCACCGTCGCCGGCCGCCGCCGCAGGGTCTGGAAAAAATCGCGGTTCAGCGCATCCACCTGCGGAATGATCCAGATCGCGTCATAGCACTGGTTGATGAACAATCGGTCGCCCCACAAGGGACGGTTGAACAGCATGGCCTCCATGGCCAGCACGTATTCCGAGCCGCAGCAATACGACACCAGCCGGGCGCCGCGCGATTTCAGCGCCTCGGTCTGGTCCGCGCTGAGCTGGCCGCCGAGCTCGATCACGACGTCGAGTTCGTGGATCAAGTCGTTCAGGGGAAATACGGGCCAGCGCGACGCATCCCAGGGCAGCGAGGCAGGGAGCGGTACGTCGGTGGTGTTGACCAGGCGGACCGAGCCGACGTTCGGACAGCGCCGCAAGGTATCGGCCAGGAAGAGCGCGTTCTGCTTGATGCCATTGTTCCAGAGCGATTCGTCCTGGCGCAGGCCCACGGTGATGCCGATACGGAGCATGGATGCCGTTCCCTTGAAGTCGATGAGTGGAAACCAGACATCCAGTGACCGCCGCCTTCTTCAGGTTCACGCGGCAGGTGCTAATGCAGATGAAGACGCCAACATCGCCAAGCCAAAAAAAAGCCCCTTCCCATCGCTGGAAAGGGGCGGGTAAGCGATAGCCTACTTGCCTTCTTGCGCAACCACATTCAAACACACACGCTGCCGCTTACCCAACTTCCCTGCCAGGGAAGGCACCCTCCTATGGAGCCTGTCGCCGCAACCCGGGGCGGTTCGTCACCGAACCATCATCCCATGAATCCCAGGTCGCGCTTCGTGAAATTGGCGATGTTGGGAAACACATCGCCGATCTGCGCATCGCTGAGCCCGAACCACCTGGCCAGCGTGCCGCCATACTGATCCACCGAAATCCCGGGCAGCAGGCTGCCCGAACCCACGTCCTGCGCATGGCCGAGCGCGGTGACGGGGAAGGTGCCATAGATGTCCTTGCCCTTGACCGCGCCGCCGGCGACGAAGTGATGCGAGCCCCATCCATGGTCGGTGCCATCGCCGTTGCTGGTGAATGTCCGGCCGAAGTCCGAGGCGGTGAACAGAGTTACCGAGGGACGCAGGTCGCTGCCGCCGAGCGTGGACAGGGTGGTGTCGAAATAGCTCAGGGCATGTGCCACCCGCGCCAGCAGGTCGCCCTGGTTAACGCGCTGGTTGTCATGCGTGTCGAAACTGCCGATGCTCACGAAGAACACCTGGCGTTTCACGCCCAGCGCGGCGCGTCCGCCGATGACACGCGCCACCGTTTGCAATTGCGTGGCCAGCGAATTGTTCGCCAGGGCGCCGGTATTCGGGTTGGTGTATTGCGTCGGGTTGGCCACGCCGCCCGTGCCGGCGGGCAGCATCGCCGTGGCGAGGATGGCCTGGGCGTCGATGGAACGCTTGACGATGGCCGCATGATCCTTTTCGAACAGGTTGGCATTGCCGCCGCCGCTGATGATGGCCGCCAGCGGATTGCCGGCCGTCGTGCTGCCGAACAGGGAACCCGACAACCCGCCGATCGGCACCGCGCCCGCAGAGCTTACCTGGTACTGGTTGATGGTTTTCCCGCTCAGGAAAACGGCGTTCCCCGAGGCCGACACCGAGGTGAAGATCGCATTGCTGTTCATGGAGGCGAGCAGGTCGCCCATGCGGCCGCCCCAGCCGAAGCTTGCGCCTTCCGGCTTGTAGGACTGCCAGAGCGATTGCTGGTCGTTGTGCGAGAAGAGCTTCGGCGGCAGCGGCACGCTTCCGGCCTTGTACTGGGCCAGGGTGGCCGGCACGATCAGCGGGCCGACGTTGGCGATGACCGCCGCGCGGCCGGCATCGAACAGGTCCTTGAGCGGTCCGAGGCTGGGATGCAGCGCGAATTCCCGGCCCGCCTGCGCGGTGGTTGGCACGATGGGCAGCACGCCGCCGGCCGCGCCCGGCGCGGGCAGGGCGATGGAATCCGCGCCACTGGTGGTGCGTACCGACTGGTAGGTCGACCAGGAGGTCGGGTCGGTGGCCAGCACCGTGTTCGCATGATCGTTGCCGCCCGAGAAAAACAGGCAGACGATGGCCTTGTAGTCCGATTGCGGCGCGGTCTGGGCCGAGGCGGCGGCCATGGTCATGAGGTTGAGCGCGAACGGCGCGCCGGATGCGCCGACCACCGACATCAGCGAGGCGGCGCGCAGGAATTCACGGCGGGAGGCGTTGATCTTCTTGGTCATGCTTCGGGCTCCCTCATTTCTGGACGATGTATTCCGGCGAAGCCATCGCCAGGAAGATCGCCAGGTTGACGCGGTTCTTGCGCGCCGTGGCGGCGTTGGTGGCGTTGGTCGTCGAGATCGCGACCGAATTCACCGCGGCGATGATCTGGTTGCGCAGGCCGGCGGACATGGTGTTCCCCATCAGCAGCAGGTTGACGCGGTCGACGAGCTTGTCCGCCGTGTCGGCCAGCGCGAGTTCGGCGGTGTAGTCGGGCTTGATGTCGCGCGAACTGCCGGTGCCGTTGGGAATGGCGTCGCGCATGAAGTTCAGGTAGCCGACCACCGAGGTTTCGCCGGTGATCTGCATTTCCGGCGCGACCAGGCCGGCCGCGGCGAGCGCGGTGTTCGGCGGAACATAGCCCGGCCGGTAGAAGTTGAAGACCGAGGGGGAACGCATCGGCGTCTGGCCTAGCTGGGTCAGGGGATCGTCGAGCGAGCCCATCAGGAAGCGGCCGGATGCCGACTTGGCATTGAAGCCGCGCATCCAGTTCGCGAGGCGCACCACCGGTTCGCGCAGCTTGCCCTGGCTGGCAGCAGGCACGTCCGGGCGGGCCTCCTTGTCCAGCAGGATGGCCTTGATGACCGCCTTCATGTCGCCGCGCACGCCGCTGCCGTTGTCGGCGAACGCGGCGGCCACGCGGGCGACGTACTGCGGGCTCGGGTCGCTGGTGACGAGGCGCTGGATCAGCTGGCGGCCGATGAAGGGGCCGACGTTCGGATGGTTGAACAGCTTGTCGAGCGCCACCTTCAAGTCGGCTTCGGGGCTGGTCGAGCCCGCCGCGATGGTGGTGCCGAGGAAGGCCTTGTCCGAGACCGAATGGAACTTCGGATAACTCTGCATCGGCATCCAGTCGCGGTTCGCGTCCGGGCTGCCGCCATAGAAGCGGCTGTCGGTCTTGTCCGGGCCGGCCCAGCTCCAGCCGGTTAACACCCGCGACATGCCGACGATGTCGGCGCTGGTGTAGGTCTCCACCGGCATGTTGTCGATCATCTTCAGCGAGCCGTCCTGGTTGAGCTCGTAGAGGCCGATGGTGAACAGCTGCATGCACTCGCGCGCATAGTTCTGGTCGGGGATGCGGTTGCCGGATTCCTTCTCGTTGTGCAGCGAGGTCAGGTACAGGCCCATCATCGGATGCAGGCTGACGTCTTCCAGCAGTTTGCGGAAGTTGCCGAAGGCGTCCGAGGCCAGCATGTCGTAGTACGAGGCCACGCCGCGCGGATAGTTGGCGACATTGCTGTCCTGCAGGGAGACCACGAAGATCTGCGACAGGGCGAAGGCTACACGCTGGCGAAGCTGGTCTTCGCCGCCGACGGCCTGCTGCCAGAAGGATTCGAAGAAGTTGTTTTGCGTGGCGGCCGTGCTGCTGGAGGCGACGATGTCGTCGACATAGGTGCGATGCAGGCGCTGCGGCTTGGCGAATTGTTCATCGATCCAGCCGGACATGCCGAGGCTGGTCATGTGATCGATGTCGGCCGACGTCGCGCCGAAGCTGGCCTGGGCGAGGAGTCGGGCAGCCTGGGGCTGGGTCGGAATGTCGGTGGGCGCGGCCGAAGACGTGGCGGAAGAAGAGGCCGAGCCAGGCGCGGTGCCGTTCGCCGTTCCGCCGGCCGATCCGGCGGGTCCGCTGGCGCCACCACCGCCGCCGCAGGCGGCGAGCATGGCGACGAGGGCGGCAGCGACCGCCGCGCGCATGGAATGCTGCATGTAAGGCTCCCGTTGTTCTTCGCAGGCAGGTCGATGCGCCGGTTGGGCGCATCATGACTGCTGATTTGGCACATGATCGATGGAAACGCCGCCGGCGGATGTTTCCATGATGCTAGAAATGTGACGAGAAGTAAGGGAACCCGACGAACGGCGCGCCGGCGGCAATGAATGGCTCTATGGCAGCGGGACTACGGCAATGGATGATCTTTCAAGTGCGACAGCACGAACCGGGACATTCCCGTAGCGAGTTCGGTTTCGCCGATGAAGACCTTGTCCGCCTGTTCGCTTTCCAGCAGGCGGGCCTCCTGCTCGTTATGCGAGCGCACCACCGCCACGATGGCGGGGTTGAGCGCCTTGCCGGTTTCTATCATCTGCCGCACGTTCAGCGTTTCCGGCGTGGCGACGACGAGTACCCGGCAACGGGCGACGTGGGCCTGGATCAGCACCGCCGGTTCGGCGGCGTCGCCGGCGACCGCGGGCGTGCCGCGCTTGCGGAGGTGTTCCACCAGGTCGCGGTTGTCTTCCACGACGACATAGGGAACATGCTGCTCTTCCAGGGCCTGCGCAATCTTCCGGCCGACGCGGCCGTATCCCACCAGCACGACGTGGCCGTCGAGGCTGGATTGCGGCGTCGTCGCGGGAAGTTCCGCGAGCGGGTCGGGGGAACGCGCATAGCGCTGCTGTTCAGGCGAGGCGTTGCCGGCGCGCCGCAGCAGGGGTTCGATGGCATGGAACACCAGCGGATTGAGCGCGATGGAAATGATGGCGCCGGCCAGGATGAAGTTCTGCCCCTCCACCGGCAGCAGGCCCAGCGATACGCCGAGGCCGGCCAGGATGAAGGAAAACTCGCCGATCTGCGCCAGGCTCGCGGACACCGTCAGCGCGGTCTGCATCGGATAGCGCAGCGCCAGCACGAGCAGGAAGGCGGCAAGCGACTTGCCGATGATGATCACGGAAACCACCGACAGCACCTGCAGGGGCGAGTCGAGGAGCACGCGCGGATCGAACAGCATGCCGACCGACACGAAGAACAGCACGGAGAATGCATCGCGCAGCGGCAGCGATTCTTCCGCCGCGCGATGGCTGAGCTCGGACTCCTGCAGCACCATGCCGGCAAAGAAGGCGCCGAGGGCGAGGGAAACGCCGAACACGCGGGTCGCCGCGTAGGCGATGCCGACGGCGGCGGCGATCACGCACAGCGTGAACAATTCACGCGAGCCGGTGCGCGCCACCCGCCACAGCAGCCAGGGAAACAGGCGCCGGCCGACCACCAGCATGAAGGCCACGAAGGCGCTGACCTTGGCGAGCGTGATGCCAAGGTCGAGCCAGAACGGCCTGCCGTCCGCGGCGGGTTTTCCGGAGAGCCAATCGGCGAGCAGGGGCAGCAGCACCAGCATGATCACCGTCACGAGATCTTCCACCACCAGCCAGCCGACCGCGATGCGGCCATTGACCGAGTCCAGCGCCCCGCGGTCTTCCAGGGCGCGCAGCAGCACCACGGTGCTCGCCACCGACAGCGCCAGGCCGAACACCAGTCCGGCGCCGATGCTCCAGCCCCAGAACATCGCGAGCAGCACGCCCAGGCCGGTGGCGGCAACGATCTGCAATACGGCGCCGGGCAGGGCGATGCGCTTGACCTCCAGCAGGTCCTTTACCGAGAAATGCAGGCCGACGCCGAACATCAGCAGCATCACGCCGATTTCCGCAAGCTGGGAAGCGAGTTCGACGTTGGCGACGAAGCCGGGCGTGGCCGGGCCGATCGCGATCCCCGCGGCAAGATAGCCGACCAGGGCCGGCAGCTTGAGCCGGACGGCGAGCATGCCGAACAGGAGCCCGAAGCCGAGCGCCGCGGCGATGGTGGTGATGAGGGGAATGTCATGATGCATGGATGAATCCTGTTCGAGTTCATTGTGAGCGGCCACGCGTGATGGGTCTTTCACCATGGCGCATCGTGTATCCTTCTTGCAGCCGGCAGCGGGCAAACGGATGCCGGCGCAGGCCCGGTATTCAGTCAAGCGAGTAGTGTAGTGGAACAGTCATCTCACAATTTACCCTTTCTTCAGGAAACGATACTTTTTCTCGTCCTTGCCGGCATCCTGATTCCCTTGCTTCAACGCCTGCGCATCAACCAGGTTCTCGGCTTCCTCAGTGCGGGGGTGCTGCTCGGGCCCTTCGGCCTCGCCCTGTGGACGGCCGACCATCCGATGCTGTCGCAGCTGACCTTCCGCGATCCCGATGCCGTCTCGGTGCTGGCCGAACTCGGCGTTCTGTTTCTGATGTTCATGATCGGGCTGGAGCTTTCCATCGAACGGTTGCTGGCCATGCGCCTCTGGGTCTTCGGCGCCGGGGCGCTGCAGGTCGGCATGACGGCCCTGCTGATCGGCGGCTTCGCCTGGTACTTCGGCAACCGCGTGGAAGCCGCGGTCATCCTGGGCGTCGTGCTGTCGCTTTCGTCCACCGCGGTCGTCATGCAGATCATGGGCGATCAGCGCATGGTCAATACGCCGGTCGGGCGGGCCGGCTTCGCCATCCTCATGTTTCAGGACCTGGCGGTCGTGCCCCTGCTGGTGCTGCTGCAGATCCTTGGCAAGGGCTCGTCCGAAGGCGCGGGGACACTGGTCGCCATCACAGCCGTCAAGTCCATCGGTGCGATCGCAGGCATATACCTCATCGGCCGGCGCGTCGTGCGGCCCCTGTTTCATGCCATGGTCGGCAAGGGCAGGTCGGATGTGTTCATGGCGCTGACCCTGCTGAGCACGCTGGGCATCGGCGCCCTGACCGCGGCTGCCGGCCTTTCGATGGCGCTGGGCGCGCTGCTGGCTGGCCTGCTGCTTGCCGAAACCGAGTTCAAGCATGAAGTGGAACTGACCATCGAACCGTTCAAGGGCTTGCTGATGGGCCTGTTCTTCATGTCGGTCGGCATGGGCATCGACATCAGGGAAGTGCTGCGCTATCCCGTGCTGCTGCCGCTTTCGGTCTTTGGCTTGTTTCTCATCAAGGGAGCGGTCATGGCCTTGATATTCCGTGCCGGGCGCATTCCCCTGGGCGAAGCCATGCAGGGCGGCCTGCTGCTCGGGCAGGGCGGCGAGTTTGCCTTCGTCGTCGTCGGCTACGCCCTGTCGGTACACTTTCTCGATGCCGCGACGGCCCAGTTCATCCTGCTGGTCGTCAGCCTGAGCCTGTTCGCGACGCCGCTGGCCGCCAGGCTCGGCAGTTTGCTTGCCGGCAGGTGGCCCGCCAGTGGCGATGCCTTGCCGCACGCGGACGCGACGCTGGCCGCGCTACCTGACAGCAAGGTGATCATTGCCGGATTCGGACGCGTCGGGAAGATGCTGGCGACCCTGCTGGAGGCACAGCGGGTGCCTTATGTCGCGTTCGAGAGCGATGTCGCCGTCGTCGCGCGCGAGCGGGCGGCGGGGTTTCCGGTGTTATACGGCGATGCCTCGAAATCGGAACTGCTGCGCAAGGCGCATGCCGACCTCGCCCCGGCGGTCGTGCTCACCATGAACCATGCCGGCGCGGCGCTGGGCGCGGTCAAGTCGATCTCGCGGGAGTTTCCGCACGTGCGGCTGTTCGTCAGGTCGGTGGATGAGCGCCATGCGGTGGTGCTCAAGCGCGCGGGCGCGACGATGGTGGTGCCGGAGGCGTTCGAGGCCAGCCTGCAGTTGTCGTCGTTCGTGCTGCAGGCGGTGGGCGTGGACGGGGAGGAGATTGACCGGACGCTGGCGCGCGAGAGGGCGCGGCATGCGGGGATGTGGGAATGACAGTGGTAGGAGGGCGGTCCAGGCCGTTGCAGGCTGGACCGCCCAAGCGTCCCTACTTCACGCAATCCACGTAATAGCCCCGCTTGCCATCCACCTGCGCCGTCACCAGTCCGTGCACATCCGTCTCGAACCCTGGGAACTTCTCGTTGAAGTCGCGGGCGAAGCGCAGATAATCCACGATGGTCTTGTTGAAGCGCTCGCCCGGGATCAGCAGCGGAATGCCGGGCGGGTAGGGCGTCAGCAGGATGGCGGTGACGCGGCCTTCGAGTTCCTCGATGGGCACGCGTTCGATCTCGCGGTGCGCCATCTTGGCGAAGGCGTCGGACGGCTTCATTGCCGGCTGCATGTCGGACAGGTACATCTCGGTCGTCAGGCGCGCCACGTCATATGACTTGTACATGTCGTGGATGCTCTGGCACAGGTCGCGCAGGCCGACGCGCTCGTAGCGCGGGTTGGCGGCGGCGAACTCCGGCAGGATGCGCCAGATCGGCTGGTTCTTGTCGTAGTCGTCCTTGAACTGCTGCAGCGCGGTCAGCAGAGTGTTCCAGCGGCCCTTGGTGATGCCGATGGTGAACATGATGAAGAAGGAGTAGAGGCCGGCCTTCTCGACGATCACGCCATGCTCGGCGAGGTACTTGGTGACGATGGACGCTGGAATGCCGCTGTCGCCGAACTTGCCGTCGAGGGCCAGGCCCGGCGTGACGATGGTGGCCTTGATCGGGTCGAGCATGTTGAAGCCGGGAGCCAGCTTGCCGAAGCCGTGCCAGTCGTCCTCGGCGCGGATCATCCAGTCTTCGCGCGAGCCGATGCCGTTCTCGGCGAAGTTCTCCGGGCCCCAGACCTGGAACCACCAGTCCTGGCCCCATTCCTGGTCGACCTTGCGCATGGCCCGGCGGAAGTCCAGCGCCTCGAGGATGCTTTCTTCCACCAGCGCGGTGCCGCCCGGCGGCTCCATCATGGCGGCCGCCACGTCGCAGGATGCGATGATGGCGTACTGCGGCGAGGTGGAGGTGTGCATCAGGTAGGCTTCGTTGAACATGTCCTGGTCGAGCTTGACCTTTTCAGAATCGCGTACCAGGATCTGCGAGGCTTGCGACAGGCCGGCCAGCAGCTTGTGCGTGGACTGCGTGGAGAAGATCAGCGACTCCTTCGCGCGCGGCCGGTCCTTGCCGATGGCATGCATGTTCTTGTAGAACTCGTGGAAGGTGGCGTGCGGCAGCCAGGCTTCGTCGAAATGCAGGGTGTCGATCTGGCCGTCCAGCATTTCCTTGATCGTCTCGACGTTGTACAGCACGCCGTCGTAGGTCGACTGCGTGATGGTGAGGATGCGCGGCTTCTTGTTCTTCGCCTCGCGGGCGAAGGGATTGGCCTCGATCTTCTTCATGATGTTTTCCATCTTGAATTCGTCGAGCGGGATCGGGCCGATGATGCCGAGGTGGTTCCGCGTCGGCATCAGGAAGACCGGGATCGCGCCGGTCATGATGATGGAGTGCAGAATGGACTTGTGGCAGTTGCGGTCGACCACGACGATGTCGCCGGGGCCGACGGTGGAGTGCCAGACCATCTTGTTCGAGGTCGAGGTGCCGTTGGTGACGAAGTAGCAGTGGTCGGCGTTGAAGATGCGGGCCGCGTTGCGCTCGGAGGCCGCCACCGGGCCGGTGTGGTCGAGCAGCTGGCCGAGTTCCTCGACCGCGTTGCAGACGTCGGCGCGCAGCATGTTCTCGCCGAAGAACTGGTGGAACATCTGGCCGATGGGCGACTTCAGGAAGGCCACGCCGCCGGAGTGGCCGGGGCAGTGCCACGAATACGAGCCATCCTTCGCGTAATGCACCAAGGCGCGGAAGAAGGGCGGGGCAAGGCCGTCGAGATAGGACTTGGCTTCGCGGATGATGTGGCGCGCCACGAATTCCGGCGTGTCCTCGAACATGTGGATGAAGCCATGCAGCTCGCGCAGGATGTCGTTCGGGATGTGGCGCGAGGTGCGGGTTTCGCCGTACAGGTAGATCGGGATGTCGGCGTTCTTGTAGCGGATTTCCTCGACGAAGGCGCGCAGCGACTTGAGCGCCACGTCGGTCTCTTCGGAGCTGCCGCCGCCGAATTCTTCATCGTCGATGGAAAGGATGAAGGCGGAAGCGCGCGACTGCTGCTGGGCGAACTGGGACAGGTCGCCGTAGCTGGTCACGCCCAGGACTTCCATGCCTTCCTTTTCCATGGCTTCGGCCAGCGCGCGGATGCCGAGCCCGGAGGTGTTCTCGGAGCGGAAGTCCTCGTCGATGATGACGATGGGAAAGCGGAATTTCATGTGGTCTCCAGGAGTGGAAAGGGAGACGCCTGGGCGGGATGCTTGCGCGCCGAAAAATGAAAAACCAGAATTGTCGCAGATATGGGGGGATAGTGCCGGAAAATGCGCGCTTCCCTTGATGCGCGGCGTGGGTGCCGGCGGTCCTGCGGTGAGAGGAAGGCTTGAGGAGGGGTTGCGGTGGTTCTGAGGAGGGAGGCCGGGCGCATGGACGATCGACGATCATGCCCGGCCTTCACGCGCTGCCGGCCTCCCTTCGAAGGAAGCGTGCCGGGTCAGATATGCATCGCGGCCAGCACGGCCAGCAGGCCGCCGACGCCTGCCACCCCGATGGAGCCGTATTCGAGCCACTTCTTGCGGGTCAGGAGGGCGATTGCGGCGAGCGAAATGGCGATCTGCACCGCGGTCATGGCCTGCGCCCAGCGGTGATGGAGATGCATCTGCTGTTCGGCCTGCTCATCCCAGTCGGCCGATGCCTTTTCCAGCTTTTCCGCGTCGGTCTTGATGTCGTTCTTTTCCTTCTTGTAGCGCTCGACTTCCGCCTTGTACTTTTCGACTTCGACGCCCGGCAGCGCCATGGCCAGTTCGGAGAGGTTCTGCTTGCTGGACTTCGACTGGTAGTAGTTCCACTGGTTCGACGCCTCGGTCTTCTTGATCGCGGCGTTGTTCTTGTAGAGCGCGGCGCGGTTCTGCGTATCGCCCGCCATGTAGCCGAAGAGAGCGCCGACGGTCGCGAAAACCGCGGTCATGACAGCGATCTGACTGGAAAAGCTGTCGCCGCCGTGCGCGGCGTGTTCTACCTCGTGATCATGAGGGCCATGTACATGAAAGCCTGTTCCTGACATATCTGCTCCTAAACTCTTTCAAGGGTGACGAATGCGTAGTCGAATCCATTCAGGTCCGAATGATACTTCTCGCGCGTCACTTCTTTCCACTCTCCCGGTTCGATTTTTGGAAAAAAAACGTCACAGTCGAATGCCCGTCCGATCTCGGTGACGACCAGGCGTTGCGTGATTGGCATCGCCTCCCGGAATATCTGCTCGCCGCCGATCAGGCAGGAGGGCGTGTCGCCCACCAGCGCCACCGCTTCCTCTACCGAGTGCGCCACCTCCACGCCCTCGCGCGTCCAGCCGGCATTGCGGGTGACGACGATGTTGCGCCGGTTCGGCAGCGGCTTGCCGATGGAATCGAAGGTCTTGCGGCCCATGATGACCGGGTGGCCGATGGTGGTGCGCTTGAAATGCGCCATGTCCTCGGGCAGGCGCCAGGGCAGCTTGTTGTCGATGCCGATGCCGCCGTTGAGATCCATGGCGACGACGGCGGTGAGATGGGGGGTGTGGGATGTGGTCAAGTGGTTGCCTACTGCCGGATTCGCGGGAATGACAAGGTACGAAGCGCGGCCTTTTGATGAGTTAATTGTTAGGCCGCATCAAACCGCCACCGGCGCCTTGATGTGCGGATGCGAGACATACCCGGTGATCTCGAAGTCCTCGTACTTGTAGTCGAAGATGGAATCCGGCTTGCGCTTGATGACGAGCCTGGGCAGCGGATGCGGCGCGCGGGAAAGCTGCTCGCGCACCTGGTCCATGTGGTTGGAATACAGGTGGCAGTCGCCGCCGGTCCAGACGAAGTCGCCCACGTCCAGCCCGGTCTGCTGGGCCATCATGTGGGTCAGCAGCGCGTAGGAAGCGATGTTGAACGGCACGCCGAGGAAGATGTCGGCGCTGCGCTGGTAGAGCTGGCAGGAGAGCTTGCCGTCGGCCACGTAGAACTGGAAGAAGGCATGGCAGGGCGGGAGCTTCATCTGCGGGATGTCGGAGACGTTCCACGCCGATACGATCAGGCGCCGCGAATCCGGGTTGTTGCGGATCTGGTCGACCACCTGGGCGATCTGGTCAATGTGCTTGCCGTCCGGCGCCGGCCAGTTGCGCCATTGATAACCGTAGATCGGGCCGAGGTTGCCGTCGGGGTCGGCCCATTCGTCCCAGATTGAGACGCCGTTTTCCTTCAGGTATTTGGTGTTGGTCGACCCGGCGAGAAACCAGATGAGTTCGTGGATGATCGACTTCAGATGGAGCTTCTTGGTGGTGACGAGCGGGAAGCCTTCCTGCAGGTCGAAACGCATCTGGTAGCCGAACACGGAACGCGTGCCGGTGCCGGTGCGGTCGGTCTTTTCGGTGCCATGCTCATACACATGGCGCATGAAGTCGAGGTACTGGCGCATGGAGTTCCTTGGAAATGTTGCGCTATTCTACCGTTTCGTCCGCGGCCGGTGTGCCCGCTTTCTTCCTGCCGGTGACCATGGCGCGCGGCAGGTTCTCGCGGTGCGCGAAGCTCATGGCGAGCACGGCGCAGACATGCATCCCGGCGCAGGCCAGCAGCAGGTAGGCGAGTGCGGCGTGCAGCGCTTCCAGCCAGGACTCGCCCCAGAAGGCGTCGAGTCCCATCATCCAGCCGGTCACGCCCATCGCCAGCACCAGCAACCAGATCGTTGCCGCCATGGCGGCCCCGGCGGGATTGATGCCGAGCGTGCGCTTCGCCTGGCCCCGCAGGCTGGCCCGCACATAGGCCAGGATGCCGGGAAACCCCGGCCACCAGCGGCGGAAGCCGGCATGTCCGCGAGAGACGCAGCCCCAGAGCAGGCGTGTGGCGACGAGGCCGGCGGCGGTGTAGCCGGCATAACGATGCCACGCCGTGCCGTCCTCGTTGAGGAAGTTGCCGAGAACGAGGGCCGCCAGCGTCCAGTGGATGACGCGGACCAGTGGATCCCAGACGAGGATCATGGCGACGGTGCGGCCGGGTGCGGCTTACTTCTCGATTTCTGACTTGACCACGTCCAGGGTCTTGGTGTCGAAGTAGATCTCGACCTTCTTGCCCTCCTTGTTGTGGCCATAGATCTCGTAGCAGTTGCCGTCGACCTTGAACTTGCGGATCTTGTAGCCGGCGGCTTCGAGCTGGGCCTTGGCATCGGATTCCTTCATCCATTCCGATTTCGGGTGGGCGGTGCACTTGGCGCTGGCGAAGGCGCCGCCGGAAACGATGAGCAGGATGGCGGGGAGGGCGGAAACAAGCTTGGCGCGCATGGAACGGTCCTTTCAAGGTGGGATGCTTGAAAAGATTCTATCACGCGCAAATGCGAATCATTCCCAAAAACCCTGAGGGTGGCTCAACTTTTCCCGGCGGCAAACCGGTTCAGGCGTGTTCGGCCTGATTTTCGGTCCGTGCCTTGGTTCGCGGCTGAGCGTCGCGGCGCGCCCGCAGTTCGGCGGTCGTCGTTCCCGCGCCGTCCGGCGACCAGCCCGGCGGCATGAAAAGATGGCCGAGGACGGCGCGCAGGCTGCGCGCGCCGCGGAGGTCGCGCGCCAGGGCCATCCATTCGAAGAACTCCACCTTCAAAAGGTTGTTGGTGCGCAGCGGATGAACCAAGCCGTAGATACACGGCTGCCTGTCCTGTTCCGGCACGTAGGTGCCGAACATGCGGTCGAAAATCAACAGCACGCCGCCATAGTTCGCATCAAGGTAATCCAGGTTGGAGGCGTGGTGCACCCGGTGCGCGGACGGAGTGTTCAGGATGCCTTCCAGCCAGCCCAGCTTCGGGATCCAGGTGGCATGGATCCAGAACTGGTAAAGCAGGTTCAAGGAGAGCGTGGCGAACACGATGCGCGGGTCGAACCCCAGCCAGATCAACGGCGCGAAGAAGAGCGAGACCCCGCTCAGCTTGCCGGCGAAGCCGATGCGGATCGCGGTGGACAGATTGAGTTCGTTCGGCGAGTGATGGACCGCATGATTGCACCAGAACCAGCGGACCCGGTGCGCCGCGCGGTGGAACCAGTAATAGCAGAATTCCTGGCCGATGAAGAGGGCGAGAATCGCCAGCGGTCCGTCGAGCGCGACGGGTGAGAGGCGATGCAGGTAGGCCCAGCGCACGGCGAAGGTGGCGATGGAAAAGGGAATGAAGATGTTGGCGGCAATGCGCAGCACCATGTCCAGCGTGGACACGCCGAAGGCGCCCCAGTCGTAGCTCCGCTTGCGTGACAGCACGAACGCCTCGATGAGGGCGCAGGCCAGCACGGCGGGCGCGGCGTACATCAGCAGGAATTTGTCGATGGGATGCATGCGTCGCTCCGAAGTGGCACGGGCCGGTCAGGTGTCAACGGCGATGGTAACGTCTGGCGCTCCGGCAGGCAATCCCGCGGCGCGGGACGGCGTCACAAGCCGTGGCCGGTCGTGAACTGCAGCGCGGCCAGGCTGGCATACAGCCCGCCCTGGGCCAGCAGGCTGGCATGGTTGCCGGCTTCGATGATGCGTCCGTGTTCCATGACGATGATGCGGTCGGCGCGCTGCACCGTCGCCAGCCGGTGGGCGATGACGAGCGTGGTGCGTCCCTGCATCGCCGCTTCCAGCGCGCCCTGCACGAGGCGTTCCGACTCGGCGTCGAGCGCGCTGGTGGCCTCGTCGAGCAGCAGCAGGGGCGGGTTCTTCAGCAGGGCGCGGGCGATTGCGATGCGCTGGCGCTGGCCGCCGGACAGCCGCACGCCGCGTTCGCCGAGGAAGGATGCGTAGCCTTCCGGCAGGCGTTCGATGAACTCGTGCGCGGCGGCCAGCTTCGCCGCCGCGACGACCTCGGCGTCGGTCGCGTCCGCCCGGCCGTAGCGGATGTTCTCCATGGCATTGGCGGAAAAGATCACCGTATCCTGGGGCACGATGCCGATCGCGCCGCGCAGGTCGTCAAGCGCGAGCCTGCGGATATCCATGCCGTCGAGCAGGATGTCGCCCGATTGCGGGTCGTAGAAGCGCAGCAGGAGCTGGAACAGCGTGGTCTTGCCCGCGCCCGAGGGACCGACGATGGCGACGGTCTCGCCCGGGGCGACTTCCAGCGCCAGGCCGTCGAGGGCCGCGGTCTGCGGCCGCGATGGATAGTGGAAATTCACTTGCCGCAGGGCGAGCGCCGCGCCGTTGGCCGTGCGCCGGGGCAGCGCCTCAGGGTTAGTCGGCGAGCGGATCGGCGATTCCACGGCGATGAGCTCCAGCAGGCGTTCCGCCGCGCCCGCCGCCCGCTGGGCTTCGCCCATCACCTCGGATAGCGCGCCGATCGCGCCTGCCACGATGGAGGCATACAGGATGAACTGGCCGAGCTCGCCGGTGCTCATCTGGCCCTTGACCACGGTGTGCGCGCCCAGCCACAGCACGAAGACCACCGCGCCGAAGGTCAGCAGGATGGCGATCGCCGTCAGCAGCGCCCGCGCGCGGATGCGCTGCATGGCGGTGCCGAAGGCACGCTCGACGGTGGCGCTGAAGCGCTGGATCTCCTGGGGCTCATGGGTGAAGGCCTGCACCGTCGGCATGGCGTTGAGGATCTCGCCCGCGACGGCCGACGCATCGGCGACGCGATCCTGGGAATCGCGCGACAGCTTGCGCACGCGCCGGCCGTAGATGACGATGGGCAGCACCACCGCCGCCAGCAGCACGATGATGATGGCCGACAGCCGGGCGCTGGTGACGAACAGCATCACCAGCCCGCCTGCGAACAGCAGCGCGTTGCGCAATGCCATCGAGATGCTTGTTCCCACCAGCGCCTGGATCAGGGTGGTGTCGGTGGTCAGGCGCGACAGGACTTCGCCGGTCTGGGTGGTTTCGAAGAACTGCGGGCTCTGCATCACCACGTAGCGGTAGATGGTCTGGCGCAGGTCCGCGGTGACGCGCTCGCCCAGCCAGGACACCATGTAAAAGCGCGCGGCGGTTGACACCGCGAGCACGCAGGACACGCCGAACAGGGCAAGGAAATAATCGTCGATATGCGCGGTGTCGCGCGCGCCGGGCGTGAAGCCGACGTCGATCATCTGCCGGAAGGCATAGGGAATCGCCAGCGTCGCGCCCGCCGCCACCAGCAAGGCGATCGCTGCCATCGCGAACTGCTTGCGGTAGGGCAGCAGGAAAGGCATCAGGCCCCGCAGCATGGCGAGGGTGCTCTTGCGCGGAGTTGATGGCGCGTCCCGGCTCATAGCTTGAGCGGCTTGACGTAGCCGGTGAGTTCGAGATAGCCCGCGCCGGCGCGGCGGCCGTCGCGCTCCACGGCGATCGCGCCTTCCCAGTAGACCGAGCCGGTGGACTGGCGGGAATCGAGTTCCTGGTCGTCCTGCAAGGGTGCAAGCCGCCAGCTCATGTCGCCCACCTTGAGGATGAACTCGACGGGGTATTCCGCGCCGGTGCGCGGCGAACGCCAGCGTCGCTGCGGCAGGAACGCGACGTCGCCGGGCCCGTGGTTGGCGATCTCGCCATTGCGCGAACGCATCGTGGCGTGGGACCAGACCGTGCCGCCGTCCTTGCCGCGGATGCGGAAGGCCATCAGCGCGCCGCCGTCGTCGAGGTTGATGCCCGTCCAGTCCCATCCGGTGGCATCGGCGTCGAGCACGCTGGTGGACCATTCATGGTCCAGCCAGGCGGTGCCGGTCACCTCGACGGGCTTGCCCTGGCGCGACACGGTTCCCGACACCCGCAGCTGCGGCTCGCTGTAGTAGTAGCTCGCCTGTTCCGGGCGCGGGCCCTTGCGCGAGTATCCCTGTTCGCCTTGCAGCAGTACCGGCTGCGTTGGCGCCAGGTTCAGCGCCAGGCTGAATTCGCGGCCCTCGATGCGGGCTTCGTAGCGGCCGTCCTGCCGCACGAAGCGCCACGGGCCGAGCTTGACGTCGCTGTCGCCGACGCGCGCCTCCGCCAGTCCGAAGCCTTGCCGCGCGCTTTTCTGGTCGTGCAGCAGCTTGCCCAGCGCCGGATCGGACAGCGCGGCGTGCGCGATCACGAGCTGGCGGGGCGCGAAGCGGCTCGGATTGGCGGCATCGTGCTCGGTGGCGGAACGGAAGAACGTGACCTGGAAGCCGAGCGGCTTGCCGTCCGGCTGCTGCAGCCAGCCGGTGACGTACCACCACTCGGTGCGGAAGTCGGGATGGGCGCCGAAGTCCCTTGGAAACGACAGGGGACGGCCGGGCTCGACCGCCTGGAACCGGGGCGGCGCAGCCGGCGCGAGCCCGGGCCATGACGCCAGCAGGCAGGTCATTGCCAGCAGCGGCGCGAGGCGGCGCAGCGCGTTGCGCATCGAAACCATCATGCCTTGCATCATCACCAGTCCTCCCTGACGGCGCGCACCGCGTCGCCCGACACCGCGAACCTGCCCGACACCACCGCCGTCGCGCAGGCCGATGCCAGCAAGGCCATCGCTACCGTGCCCAGCAGGGGCCAGGGCAGGTGAAGGCGCATGGTCCAGTGGAAGGACTGCGGATTGACCACGAAGATGAGGATCAGGCTGATGGCGCCGCCGAGCACGAATCCGACGAGGATGCCGAGCAGGGCGAGCAGCCCGCCTTCCGCCGCCAGCATCGCCAGGATCTGGCGGCGCGTCACGCCGAGATGGCGCAGCATGCCGAATTCCTTGACGCGCGCGAGGGTCTGCGAGGAAAACGTGGCCGCCACGCCGAACAGGCCGATCACCATCGCCACGCCTTCCAGCAGGTAGGTGATGGCGAAGCTGCGGTCGAAGATGCGCAGGCTGATGGCGCGGATCTCGCCGGGCTGGGCGAACTCGAGGGTGGCGCCGAAAGGCAGCTTGCGGATGGCGGCAATGACCTGCTCTACGGTGGCGCCCTTGTCCAGCCAGAGGGAAGTGTCGTTGATCACGGTGTCGCCGGTCAGGTGGCGATAGTCCTCGAGCTGCATCTGGATGGCGCCCGCCTGCCGGGCATAGTCGCGCCAGACGCCGGCGACGATGCATTCCGTTCCGCCCGCAAGCGGCAGCACCACCCGCTTGCCGACGGCGTAGCCGTAGAGGTCCACCATGGCTTCGGATACCCAGATCGGCACGCCGCGCCAGGCGTTTGGCGGCAGGGTCTCGCCGGTCAGCGGCAGGGTCTTGCCCGGGTCGACGCGGTTGATCGGCCGCCCGATCAGCGCCACCGCCGGCCGGGCCGGATCGAGGGTGAGCTGGTTGACGCGCAGGAATTCGGCGCGGGCCACGCCCGGCGCCGCGGCAATGGCCCGCTGCTGCTCCGCGGACAGCCCGGCGGAGTTTCCCGCGGCCGCCACCCGTGCGTACAGGTCGGCGGCGAGCACCTGGCCGAGCCAGTCGTCGACCGAGACGCGGAAGCTCGCGACCATGATGGCCATTGCGACCATCAGCGAAAAGCTCGAAAGCACGCCGCCCAGCGCGATCGACGCCTGGTTGGGGGCGTTCGCCAGCCGGCCCAGCGTCATGGTGCCGAGGGCGGTGGCGGCGGCCCGGCTGCGGGCGAGCAGGGAAAACAGCGACGATGCCATGCGCGGCATGAGCATGATGCCGCCGACGAGCAGCAGGGCCACCGCGAGATAGCCGAAGATGGGCAGTTCGCTGACCGGAGGCAACTGGGAAAACGCCGTGCCGGTGGCGAGCAGGGCCAGGCCCGGCCAGGGCGAGGCCAGGCGCGAGAGGACGCTGTCCTCGCTGCCGGATTTCAGCGCCTGGGCGGGACGCGCGCGGGCGGCTTCCAGCGCCGGGCTGAGGCAGCCCGCCACCGCCACGCCTGTGCCAAGCAGGAAGAAGACCGTGGCCGCGACCGGCAGGAACTCCACCGACGGCTGGATGCCGGGGAAATAGCCGCCGCCAAGGTCGCCGCCGAAGAAGCGCAGGGCGAGGGCGGCCATGCCGTATCCGGCCGCGATGCCCAGGGCCGAGCCGAGCACGCCGAGGCTGCCGCCCTCCATCAGGATCTGCCGCATCACCTGGCCGCGTCGCATGCCGACCACCCGCAGCAGGGCAAGCTGGCTGCGCCGCCGGATCACCGACAGGGCCTGCGTGGAAAACACCAGGAAGGCGCCGGTGAACAAGGCCACGAGCGCCAGCACGTTGAGATTGACGCGGTAGGCGCGCGACATGTTGGCGGTACGCGCTTCCTGTTCCCGCGGTTCGCTGACGAGATAAGCCTTGCCAAGGTCGCGGTGCAGATCCTCGCTGAAGCGCTTGCGCGAGACGCCCTCGGCCAGCTTGATGTCGATGCGGGACAACTGGCCCAGCCTGCCGAAGCGCCATTGCGCCGCGGCGATGTCCATCACCGCAAGCCGTTGCCCGGGGCGCGCGCCGAGCAGGCCGCCGGCCACCCGCAGCGTCACCGTGCCGCCCACCGACTGCAGGCGCAGCGGATCGCCCCGGCGCACCGCCAGCCACTCCATCGCTGCCGGCGAAAGAAAGATGGCGTCGTCGGCGAGGGCGTCGAATGGCCGGTCTTCCGCCGGCACCCCGATCAGGTCGGGCGCGATCGCTGCCGCGCGGAACACGTCGATGCCCAGCAGTTTGAGGGCGCCCTGCCTGCCGGGCACCGCGGCGTCGATTTCGACCACCGGACTGGCCACCGCCACGTCCGGACGGCTTGCCAGCGCCGGGTAGACCGACTCGTCGAAACTGGCTTGCGCGGTGCGCAACTGCAGGTCGGCCTGCCCGGACAGGCTGCGCGAGGCGGCCGAAAACTCGTCGTAGGCGGCGGCATTGATGAGATGGATGGCAAAGCCGAGCGCCACGCCCAGCGCGATCGCCAGCAGCGCGACCGCGGCCCGCACCGGATGGGCGCGCCATTCGCCGAGCGTAAGCCAGCGATGCAGGAGCCAGGGCGTGCGGGCGGCGGGTTTCATGCGGGATGCAGGCCTTCCCGGGTCAGCATGAGTACGCGGTCGGCGGTGTCGGCCGCCGCCGGCGAATGGGTAACGATGATCGCCGTGGCGCCATTCGACTTGATCTCGTCGCGCAGCATGCTCAGCACCACATGGGCGGTGTCCGGGTCGAGATTGCCGGTGGGTTCGTCCGCCAGCAGCAACATGGGCTTGTGCACCAGGGCGCGCGCGATCGCCACGCGCTGCATTTCCCCGCCGGAGAGTTGCCGCGGGAAATCTTGGTCGCGCCCCTGCAGGCCGAGCGCGCCAAGCATGGCTTGCGCGCGCTGCATGGCCGGCCCGTGGCCCGCGCCGTTGAGCAGCAGCGGCAGGGCAACGTTTTGCGCCAGCGTAAGATGGGGCAGCACGTGGAAGGCCTGGAACACGAAGCCGAAGCGCTGCCGGCGCAGTTCCGTGGCTTCGTCGTCCTGCAGCGCGCCGATGTCCACGCCGCCGATCAGGATCTCGCCCGAATCGGGACGGTCGAGGCCGGCGATGAGATTAAGCAGGGTAGACTTGCCCACGCCGGAATCGCCCATGATGGCCACATACTCTCCGTCGGGTATCGTATAGTTGAGCCGGGTCAACACCTGGCGGCCGCTGGCATACGATTTGGAAACGTCCCTAAGCTTCAGCATGGTCGGATTTGGAGCCTGATTGAGCGTGCCGGCAAACTCCGGCCATGGTCACGGGTCAGAAAGCGTATTTGGTTATTTGTTTCGTTAGTCCGGCTTGTTAAGCATCAATGGCTGGAAAGGGAGCACACCTATGATAGACGGATCGCCTGTCCAACCCGTTCCTGAAGGAATCAGCTTGTCCTACGGATTCATTCAACTCTACCAGCAGAACGACGACGCCGTGCGCGCCGAACTGCGGGAGGGGCTCCTCGACGAACACCCCTGGATTTCTCCGAAGTACCTTTACGACGCGCTCGGCTCCAAGCTGTTCGCGGCGATCTGCGCGCTGCCCGAATACTATCCCACGCGCACCGAGCAGGGCATTCTCCAGGAAAACATGCGCGCCATCGGCAAATCGGTCGGACGCGGCGTCACGCTGATCGACCTCGGCGCCGGGGATTGCGCCAAGGCCGCGAAGCTGTTCCCCGCCCTGCAGCCGGCGCAATACGTGCCGGTGGACATTTCGGTGGAGTACCTGCGCGAGGCGGTGTCCGCGCTGCAATGCCTGCATCCGCAGATACAGATGAACGGCATCGGCATGGATTTCTCCGGCAGCCTCGACCTGCCGGACGAGGTGCGGCGCGAGAAGCGGCTGTTCTTCTATCCCGGTTCCTCCATCGGCAACTTCACGCCCGAACAGGCTGCCGCCTTCCTCGGCAACGTGCGCGATGCCTGCGGGCGGGACGGCGGCCTGCTGATCGGCGTCGACCTCATCAAGGACCCAGGCATCCTGGAGCCCGCCTACGACGATGCCATCGGCCTGACCGCCGCCTTCAACCTCAACATGCTCCAGCATCTCAACGTGCTGCTGGGCGCCGACTTCCGGCCGAACGACTGGCGCCACCGCGCCCGCTTCCATTCCGGGCACGGCCGCATCGAGATGCACCTCGAGGCCCGCAGCGAGGTCCAGGTCCGTTGGAACGGCGGCGGACGCCTCTTCCACGAGGGACAATGGATCCATACCGAAAGCAGCTACAAGTACACCCGCGAGGCCTTCCTCGCGATGCTGGAACGGGCCGGCTTCGGCGAGGTGCGCTGCTGGACCGATCCGAACAACTGGTTCCTGGTCTGCCACGCCAGGGCCTGACGACCGACACAGGCTCGCCCCCATGACGCAGAACGACATCGATCTCATCGCGCGTTTCCAGGCAGTCCGCCAGCACACCGTATCGCTTGCCGAACCCTTGTCTCCCGAGGACTGCTGCGTGCAATCCATGCCGGACGCCAGCCCGGTGAAATGGCACCTTGCCCACACCACCTGGTTTTTCGAAACCTTCATCCTCGAGACGGAAGAGCGCCATTTCCGGCCCTTCCATGCGGCGTTCCGCGTGCTTTTCAATTCCTATTACAACGGCGTCGGCGACAAGCATCCGCGGCCGCAGCGCGGCATGCTGACCCGTCCCGCGCTCGGCGAAGTGCTGGCCTACCGCCGCAACGTCGACGAACGGATCACGGCCCTGCTCGATGCCCGCCCGGACGACGCGCTGCGCGCGCTCGTCGAGACAGGACTGCAGCACGAGCAGCAGCACCAGGAGCTGATCCTCACCGACGTCAAGCACATGCTGTCGCACAACCCCTGGTGGCCTGCTTATTCCGAAGCCGGCTTCGGCGAGCAGCACACGGCGCCCGGCCTGCGCTGGCTGGCGTTCGAGGGCGGTGTCGTGGAGATCGGCCATCCCGGCAACGGCTTCTGCTTCGACAACGAACTTCCGCGCCACCGGCAATTTGTCGAACCGTATTCGCTGGCCTCCCGCCTCGTCAGCAATGACGAATACCTTGCCTTCGTCGAGGACGGCGGCTACCGGCAGGCGGCGCTCTGGCTGTCCGAGGGCTGGGATTGGGTGCAGGCCAACCGGCTCGCGCATCCCCTGTACTGGCGGGAGCGCGACGGACGCTGGGAAGAATTCACGCTGCACGGCGCCCAGCCGCTCGACCCCGGGCGTCCGGCTTGCCACCTCTCATGGTTCGAAGCGGATGCGTATGCCAGGTGGGCTGGCGCGCGTCTGCCGACCGAGGCGGAATGGGAACATGCGGCGCGGCGGCAGGAAAGCTCCGGCGGCGAGGCGAACGATGGCGTTGCCCGGGGTCTGCATCCGCGCGCCGTGCGTGACGGTGGCGATGACCTGTTGCAGCTCTTCGGCGCAGCGTGGCAATGGACTTCCAGCAGCTATGCGGCTTACCCCGGGTATGCCCCGGCGGCGGGGGCGCTTGGGGAATACAACGGGAAGTTCATGAGCAACCAGTATGTGCTGCGTGGATCGTCCTGCGCGACGCCGCGCGGGCATTCCCGGGTGGAGTATCGGAATTTCTTTCCGTCGGGGGCGAGGTGGCAGTTTAGCGGGGTGAGGCTGGCTCGGTAGGGTGCGGTGGAGCGGTTGAGGGTGGGGTTCGGTAGGAGTAAAGAGCGGTGTTGATTTTGCCAGCGATGTCAATCATTTTCTTTGCTCGCGACCGAAGCCCATCCCCACCCTAACCCTCCCCTTGAAGGGGAGGGGACAGAGCGGAAGGTGCTTGAGACGACGGATGTGCTGATTCGTCTGCGGATTCATGCTTCCCGTCGTCGGGACAAGCTCGAGCCATGCCGATGCGGCAAGAGGTCGACCCGGCAAGTCCCCACGGAGTGGGAGACGTAGGCGGGTCACCGGAGAGACGTGCGCAAGCGCAGCAGAAATGGGATCCCCGCCTGCGCGGGAATGACAGCGCGTTGTCGGGCTGCCGGCGCGTTGCGAGGGCAGCGCGGACGCCAAAGCCCTGCGGACTTACCGCCCACCCAATCACCGCCCCGTCACCGGCGTGACAATCTCAAACGCCGGCGCAAAACTATCCAGCATCCCGAACAACCCCGCAAACGCCTCCGGATTGCCGGCAACCGTCACCAGCCCCTGCTGAACCGCATCCTTCAGCGTCGTCCGCCCCGTGCTGATCTGATCAAGCACCGCCTTGGTCAGCGTCACCGCCGCGGTTGGCTTGTCATAGGCGAAATCGGCAAGATAGGTCAGCGCGCCATTGCTGAGGTTCATGCCGTATCGTTCCCCCAGGTCGGTGAAGTTCCAGTTGAACGTCATCGCCTTGCCCGCGGCCTTGTCGGCATTCAGGCGCACGGCAAGAAAATCCATGAACATCGGCACCGTCAGCGCCTGCACGAGGTCGGCGGAGGCCGTGCCCTTGCGGGCGAGGGGCGAGACGCCATTGCGTAGTTCCTGGGCGCCGCTGAGGTAGGCATTGCGCCAGGTGCTGTTTTCCGACTGGTAGCCCAGCTGTTCGAGGGCATTGGCCTGCAGTTCGCGCGCCGCGCGGTTCTGCGGGTCGGCGAACACGAGCTGGTTGCCGATCTGCGCCACCCAGCGGTAATCGCCCTGCGCGTAGGCGGCGCGGGCCTTCTCGAGCACCGCATCCGGGCCGCCCATCCAGGCGATGGTCTTGCGCGCCGCATCGGCTGGCGGCAGCGGGTTCAGGTTGGCGGGATTGCCGTCGTAGTAGCCGAGGTAACGCTGGTAGACGGCGCGCACGTTGTGGCTGATCGAGCCGTAGTAGTCGCGCGCATGCCATTGGCTGGCGAGCGGTTCGGGCAGCCGCTGAAGGCGCTCGGCGATTTCCATCGGGGTATAGCCGTGGTTGAGCAGGCGCAGCGTCTGGTCGTTGAGGTAGGCGTACATGTCGCGTTGTTCGGCGAGGAGGCGGGAAACCCGCTCGCCGCCCCAGGTCGGCCAGTGATGCTGGCCGAGCATGACCTCCGACCTGCCGCCGTAGCGCCGCAGGGTTTCGCCGAGGTAGTAGGACCAGAGCTTGGCGTCGCGCACCTTGGCGCCGCGCAGCGTCAGCAGGTTGTGCTGGGTGTGGACCGCGTTCTCGGCGATGCACAGCGCCCGCATGCCGGGGAAGTAGAGGTTCATTTCCGCCGGCGCCTCGGTACCGGGCGTGAGCTGGAATTCGATGTCGACGCCGTCGATCCGGCGCGCCTCCACCGGCTTGCTGATGAGTTCGTTGGGGGCGATGAGGGTGATCGTGCCGCGCGACAGGCCCTTGCCGAGGCCGGCATCCACCTGGCCGGCAGGATTCTTCGGCAGCAGCGCCCCGTACATGTACTGCGCGCGGCGGCTCATGGCATTCCCGGCCAGCACGTTCTCGCTGACCGCTTCTTCCATGAAGCCTGCCGGGGCGATCACCTTGACCTTGCCCGATGCCGCGTCTGCCTCGCTGATCACTCCCTTCACGCCGCCGAAATGGTCGACATGGCTGTGGGTGTAGATCACGGCCGCGACCGGCTTGCGCGGACGGTGCTGGAAATACAGCGCAAGGCCGGCCTGCGCGGTCTCGGCGGAGAGTAGCGGGTCGATGATCAGCAAGCCGGTGTCGCCTTCGACGATGGTCATGTTGGACAGGTCGATGCCGCGGATCTGGTAAAGGCGGTCCGCGACCTTAAACAGGCCCGCCGCATTGTTGAGCCGCGCCTGGCGCCAGAGGCTGGGGTTGACCGTCGGCGGCGCGTCCGGCGCGGCTTCGAATGCGTAGGCATCGCGGTCCCAGACCACGTGGCCGTCCGCGGCGCGGATGGCTTCGGTGCCGAGCGCGGCGATGAAGCCGCGGCTGGCGTCTTCGAAGTCTTGACGGTCGCCGAACGGCAGGCGTTCCAGCCATGCCTTGTTGGATTGGACGGTGGCGGGTTCGGCTGCCCGCGGTCCGGCCTGCGGTTCCGCCGCGCCCGCCGGGAAGGCGGCGAACATCATGGCAAACAATGCGATGGGCGCGATGGCGCTCAGGCGGCGCGCGACCGGGCGGCGGGTGGCGGACTTGGGCATGGGATCTCCGTGTGCTCTAGGAATGCAGCCGGCACGTGGATGCCGGCACCTGGCACTATGGAGCGTGAGACCCGCAAAGTAAACTAACGTTAAGATCAATCGCCATAACCCGCAGGAATGCTTCCCCTGCGGCTCGCCGCGTCAGGCGGCCATTGCCGTGGCTTCGCGGCCGTCCTGCAGGTCGCGGTTGACCGCGCTCAGCACCGCTTTGAACGACGCCGTGACGATGTTCTCGTCGATGCCCACGCCGAACAGGGTCGCGCCGCCATTGACGCGCAGCTCGACGTAGCAGGCGGCGCGCGCATCCGAGCCCCCGCCGATGGCATGCTCGTGGTAATCCATGAGGCGGATGTCCATGCCGAGCGCGGCGACGAAGGCATCCAGCGGTCCGTTGCCCGCGCCGGAAAGCGTCACCGGCCGGCCATGGCGGATCGCTTCCACCTGGACCTTCACGCCCGAGCCATCGTCCTGCATGCGGTGCGCATGGTACTTGAACGCGCCGTCCGGGCTCAGGTATTCCTCCTCGAAGACGGCATGGATGTCCTTCGCATCCACTTCCTTGCCGGTCTCGTCCATCACGCGCTGCACCGCGCGGCTGAATTCGATCTGCAGGCGGCGCGGGAGCTTCAGGCCATAGGTCTGCTCGAGCAGGTAGGTCATGCCGCCCTTGCCGGACTGGCTGTTGACCCGGATCACGGCATCGTAGCTGCGGCCGAGGTCGGCCGGGTCGATGGGAAGATAGGGCACTTCCCACAGGCCTTGCGGATCCTGCTGCGCGAAGCCTTTCTTGATCGCGTCCTGGTGCGAACCGGAGAAGGCCGTGAACACCAGGTCGCCGACGTAGGGGTGGCGGGGATGCACCGGGATCTGGTTGCATTCCTCCACGCACTTGCGGACTTCATCGATGTCCGAGAAATCGAGGCCGGGATGCACGCCCTGGGTGTACAGGTTGAGCGCGAGGGTCACGAGATCGACGTTGCCAGTGCGCTCGCCATTGCCGAACAGGCAGCCTTCGACGCGGTCGGCGCCGGCCATCACGGCGAGTTCGGCGGCGGCCACCGCCGTGCCGCGGTCATTGTGCGGATGCACGCTCAGCACGATGCTGTCGCGCCGCGCGAGGTGGCGGTGCATCCATTCGATCTGGTCGGCATAGACGTTCGGCGTGCTGACCTCGACGGTGGACGGCAGGTTGATGATCATCTTGCGTTCCGGCGTCGGCTGCCAGACGGCGGAGACCGCGTCGCAGACTTCCCTGGCGAAGTCGAGCTCGGCCATGCTGAAGGTTTCCGGCGAGTATTCGAATACCCATTCGGTCTCGGGCCGGGCGTCGGTCAATTCGCGGATCAGGCGCGTGCCGGCGACCGCGATGGCGACCACTTCCTCGCGCGACATGTTGAAGACGATGCGGCGGAACGATGGCGAGACGGCGTTGTAGAGGTGGACGATGGCGCGGCGCGCGCCCGCGAGCGAATCGATGGTGCGGCGGATCAGGTCCTCGCGGGCCTGGGTCAGCACTTCGATGGTCACGTCCGCCGGCACGCGGTCCTGTTCGATGAGCTGGCGCACGAAGTCGAAGTCGGCCTGCGAGGCGGAAGGGAAGCCGACTTCGATTTCCTTGATGCCGCAGCCGACGATGGTGTCGAAGAAGCGCATCTTGCTCGCCGCGCTCATCGGTTCGATCAGGGCCTGGTTGCCGTCGCGCAGGTCGGTGCTCATCCAGACCGGCGGCGCGGTGATGGTCTTGTCGGGCCAGGTACGGTCGGCGAGGCGGACGGGCGGGAAAGCGCGGTACTTGTTTTCGGGGTGGGGCAACATCATGGTGCGTCCTTTCGTGGCAATGCGGAAAGCTTCGGTTCGTCAGTCGTGGGGATGTGGCGAAGAGGCTGACGAACTGCCACGGGGCGCAAGGTCCGTCAACCGGGCGGTAGCGGTAGCAGGGCGTGCGAGCGCGCAAAGATCATCGCGGCGATGGGTTCGCCGTTGACGATGCTGACAGGGTTGCGCTTGAAATGCATGGCTCGTGTGATGCGGACAGCGCGCCGGCCGATGCCGGACGGGCGATGTCCTTGCGGGTATCTGGACGTGTGGAAAGTAATTGCGTCCGCGCCATCGCTGGCGCGGAATCCGATTGAACTGCCGGTCAGTTCTGCAACTTAGCGCGGGCGGCGCGGTAGTCGCTGTAGTCGCTGTGCCTGTAGCTTCTTGCGCGCCTTGTCGCGTGCGATGATGGCGCCGGCCAGTGCGACGGTGAGGGAGGTAGCGATGAATGTCAGCATGATGGTTTTAATGTAGGGGAAAGGCAAAGGAGTTGTCAACTACGTTTTTAATGAATTCGTCATATCGCTTGGTGTTCAGGCCTGCCGGTCCGATAATGAAGCGCTCCGACCTACCGGTGACCTTGCCAGACCAGTAATGAACATTTCCTTCCGGACCGCCGGCCGCCTCGAACTCGAGGCCGCTTTCCATGCGTCCCGCTGCCGCACGCTGGCGCTGTTTGAGCGCTTCGCCGAGGCCGGTCTTGCCGTGCCGCGTTCGCACAATCCCATCGCAGGCATCGATCCGCCGCTCTGGCAGCTGGGGCACATTGCGTGGTTCGCCGAATGGTTCGTGCTGCGCGAGGCGGACACCAGCGATTCCACATCGGCCCTGCGTCATTCCATCCTCACCAAGGGCGACGACTGGTTCGATGGCAGCATGGTCGATGCCAAGGCCCGCTGGCGGCTCGACCTGCCCGGCGCCGGGGCCGTAAAAACCTACTGCCGCGAAGTGCTCGACCGCGTGCTCGACAAGCTGGAACGTGCCGGCGGCGAGGCATCCGACCTCTATCCCTACCGGCTTGCGCTGGCCTACGAAGACATGTGCGGCGAGGCCATGGCGGCGGCGCTGCAGGCGCTTGACCTCGCGGCGCCGGACGACATCGGCAACAAGAGCCTGCCGTCCTGGGGACAAGGCGAGATTCGCTTTCCTGGCGGCACGATACGGCTCGGCAGCGAACCCGATGGCTTCGTGTTCGACAATGAGAAATGGGCCCATGCCTTCCATGTGCCGACGTTCACGATGGATTCAACCCTCGTTACCAATGAACAGTACGCGGACTTCATCGATGACGGGGGTTACCAGCATGCCCATTTCTGGACCCGCGGCGGACGCGGATGGCTGATGACGCGCGATTTGTCCGCGCCGCGCGACTGGGAGCGGGAAGGGCGCACCTGGCTGTGCCGGCGCTTCGGCAAGATGATCGTACTGCCGCTGCATGAACCGGTGCGCCACCTCAGCCTGTACGAGGCGCAAGCCTACTGCGCCTGGGCCGGGCGGCGGCTGCCGACCGAGGCGGAGTGGGAATACGCCGCCATGACGGGCCATGCGGCCTTCCGCTGGGGTGATTTGTGGGAATGGACATGCACGCCTTTCGAACCCTATCCAGGATTCGAGCCCGACGGCTGGCGGGAATATTCGGCGCCGCATTTCGCCGACGACCAGGTCTTGCGCGGCGCTTCCTACGTCACGCCGCTGCGGATGAAGTCGCTGAAGTTCAGGAATTTCGCGGATCCGGGAAGGAACGACCTGTTTGCGGGTTTCCGGACCTGCGTGCTGTAGGAATGGCTGGTTCAAAAAAAAAAGCCACCGGAATCCGGTGGCTTTTTGTCGCTTAACGACGCCGATCAGCGTTCGCCGAAGGCGCGGCGAGAGGCCGCTTCGCCGAAACGGCTGCTCTTGCCGTAACCGCCACCGCCGCCGCCGCCTTCCTTGCGCGGGGCGCTGCCCGGCTTGCTGAAGCTGCGCTGGCCCGGCTTGCCGCCACGGCCGTCGCCCGGCTTCCAGCCGTTCGGTTTGCGGGCACCACCGGGGCGCGCGGCCGCGGTCGTCTTCTTCGGCTCGAAGCCTTCGATGACATCGACCGGGATCAGCTGCTTGGTAAAGCGCTCGATGCGCTTGATGTTGATGTGCTCGGAATGGTTCACCAGCGAAATCGCCTGGCCGTTGCGGCCCGCGCGGCCGGTGCGGCCGATGCGGTGCACGTAGTCTTCCGGGAACTTCGGCAGGTCGTAGTTCACGACGTGCGTGATGCCGGGCACGTCGATGCCGCGAGCCGCGACGTCGGTTGCCACCAGCACCCGCACCTGGCCGCGGCGCAGGGCGTCGAGCGTGCGGTTGCGCGCGCCCTGGTGCATGTCGCCATGCAGGGCGGCGGCGGCGAAGCCGGCGATGTTCAGGCGGTCGGCGATGGTGTCGGCATCGCGCTTGGTGGCGGTGAACACCACGGCCTGGTCGATACCGGCGTCGCGCAGCAGGTGGTCGAGCAGGCGGTTCTTGTGCGACAGGTCGTCGACGAAGTGGACGCGCTGCGCGATGTTTTCATGCTTGGTCGAGGAACCGGCGATCTGGATGACTTGCGGCTCGCGGGTGATGCGGCGGGCCATGCTGCCGACCACGCCGTCGAGCGTGGCGGAGAACAGCATGGTCTGGCGCGTGTCCGGCGTGGCGGCGACGATCTTTTCGATGTCTTCGATGAAGCCCATGTCGAGCATGCGGTCGGCCTCGTCGAGCACCAGCATCTGCAATTCCGAGAAGTCGATCTTGCCGGATTCCATGTGGTCGATCAGGCGGCCCGGGGTGGCAACCAGGATTTCCGGATTGCGGGACAGCAATTGCATCTGCTTGGGGTAGGGCATGCCGCCGAGGATCGAAACTGCGCGCACGCGGCGCAGGCTGGAACCGTATTTGGCGGTGGCGGTGGTGACCTGCAGCGCGAGTTCGCGGGTCGGGGTCAGGACCAGCATGCGCGGTTGCGCGGGCTGGAAACGGGGGCGTTCGCCACGCGCGCGGGCGGCCTGGCGGTCCTGGTTGGGGGTACGCTGGGTGCCGGTCTGCTGTTCGGCAACGGCGAACTTGTGCAGGGCGGGCAGCATGAAGGCGGCGGTCTTGCCGGAGCCGGTTTGCGAGGAAACCAGCAGGTCGCGGTTTTGCAGGGCGGCGGGAATCGCCTGCTCCTGCACGGGGGTGGGCTTGGTGTAGCCCGCTTCGGTCAGTGCTGTGAGAATGCTTGCGTGAAGGCCTAGTGCTTCAAAACTCATTGTGGTCTTTCGTAGTCGTCAACGCCGCAACCACGCGAAATGGGGTCGCGGACGATAAAAATGCAACGCTCACCAACGAAACAGCTGAGAAATTAATCAGATTGAATCGGCACAAAAGCTTTGCGCCGGGACGGTGTCATGTGGATCGACACCAAAGAGGCGGGAGGGCTTTGTCGGTACAGCTCAGGTTTGCGATGCTGCTAGAGGTGACTGCCTTGCTGCAGTGCACAGCGGCGAATTATACAGGCTTCGCCGAAACGGTGCGGGATTTATTCGGGTAAAGACCCGACCCTTGCAGTGCGTCAAGATAGCCTCGACGTCGAGATGGATTGCCTTCCTTCAAGGCGACGCATGAAGGAAGGCCTTGACCAATTTACTCGGTCGGGGCGTACATGACGTGCGAGAAGCCGCCATCGACGTAGGTGATCTCGCTGGTGATGCCGGACGACAAATCGGACAGCAGGAAGGCCGCGGTATTGCCCACGTCCTCGATGGTCACGTTGCGGCGCAGCGGGGCATGCGCGGCGACGATGCCGAGCAGCTTGCCGAAGTCCTTGATGCCCGATGCCGCAAGGGTCTTGATCGGTCCTGCGGAAATGCCGTTGACGCGGATACCCTTTGGGCCGAGCGACTCTGCGAGGTAGCGCACGCTGGCTTCGAGCGAGGCCTTGGCCAGGCCCATGGTGTTGTAGTTGGGGGTGGCGCGCACCGAACCCATGTAGGTCAGGGTCAGCAGCGAGGAACCTTCGTGCAGCAGCGGCAGGGCTGCCTTCGCCATGGCGGGGAAGCTGTAAGAGGAAATGTCGTGGGCGATCTGGAAGGCTTCGCGCGACAGGCCTTCGAGGAAATCGCCGGTGATGGCTTCGCGCGGCGCAAAGCCGATGGAGTGGACCAGCCCGTCGAGGCGGTCCCAGGATTTCCCGAGTTCGGCGAACAAGGCATTGATCTGCTCGTCGCTGCCGACGTCGCAGTCGAACACCAGCTTGCTGCCGAATTCATTGGCGAAATCGGTGATCCGGTCCTTGAAGCGCTCGCCGACGTAGGTGAAGGCCAGTTCGGCGCCTTCGCGCTGGCAGGCCTTGGCAATGCCGTAGGCGATGGAACGGTTGGAAAGCAGGCCGGTGATCAGGATTTTCTTGCCTTGCAGGAATGCCATGGTTGACTCCAGGTGAAGCCGTCCGCCATGGCGCGTCTTGCGGGAAAAGGAAATGCGCATGGCTGGCCGGCCGGTTGTACTGTGCTGCCGCGGCCGAGATTGTAGGGGCAAGCGGGCGAATTGGGCAACTTTTCAAGCGGCCGGACCGCCCGGCCGCCTTGTCAGGGGCTGGTCCGTCCGATCACGGCTTGCGGCCGCGCTTGCGCTCGGCGGCGGGCTTCTTCTCGACCTGCTGCTTCTCGGAATAGAGGTAGGGCAGGAGGCGTTCGGTGAGTTCGGTGGCATTGCGCAGGGAATTTTCCGAACGGTGCACGACGGCGCCGCACAGCGCTTCGATGAGCGCGAGCGCGCCCGCCTCGGAGTTGGCGAAGAGCCGGCGCTCGGTCTTCGCATAGAGCACGATGTCGGAGATAGGCACCAGCGGGGAAGACGGGCTGTCGGTGATGGCAAGGATCTTGGCATGACGCTCGCGCGCCATCGCGAGCAGTTCGACCGTGAACTTGTTGTAGCGCGGGAAGGAGATGGCAATGACGAGGTCTTCCCGGTTCAGCTTGAACAGGCGACGCGCGGCCAGCGTCGGTCCGGCATCGTCGGCGATGGTCTGCACGATGGAGCAGCATTGCTCCAGGCGATGGGCCATCATCGACGCAAGGTAGGCGCTGGTGGAAAATCCCATCAGGAAGATGCGCGGCGCGCGCAGGATCATCTGCACCGCCTTCTCGCAGGCGGCCGCGTTGAGCTGCCGCAGGGTGTTCTGGATGTTGCTCAGGTCTTCTTCCAGCGAGGCGGAAAAGATTTCCACGCTGGAGGCTTCCCGCTGCAGTTCGGTGCGCAGGTTCTCGACCGGCGCCAGCGTGCTTTCGAAGGCTTTCACGAGTTCGGCGCGGAACTGCGGATAGCCGTCGAAGTCGAGCGCGCGGGCGAAGCGGTTGGCGGTGGCCACCGACATGCCGACCGCGTCGGCCAGTTCGTCGATGGTCATCGTGGCCGCCTGGAAGGGATTGGCAAGCACGAAATCCGCCGCTTTCCGGTGTGCCTCGGTCAATGTCGGATAGGTCCGCGCGATGCGTTCCGTGATGGCGGCATTGGACAGCATGAAATCGATCGGAGCGTGGTGTTTCATCAATTACCCATTCATTCTGTGCGAACGGCGTGAAGTCGCGCCATCGCTTGGCTGTGTCTCGCAGCCTGGTACGCCTGCCAGCGGATGGGGGAGGGGCATGCCTCGCCGCATGGCATGCGCGGTCTCCCTTTCTTGCTTTAACAGGCGTCGGCTTCCACCCTCGTGTTCTTGTTGCGGGAAGGCGCGCCGCCATGCAGGGCGGCCTTCCCGGCCCTCTTGCGGGGCGTCAGCTGGTCTTGCTGTTGGACTGGAGGATCCAGTAGCGCGCCAGGTCGGCGGTGCCGTCGTTGCCTTGCACCGACTTCAGCGTCTGGACGCCTTCGGACTTCTTGCCCGCCTGCAGCTGGGCCACGCCGTAGTGCAGCTTGGCATCGTCCGGACGCTTCAGGTTGCCCTTCTTGATGCCCTGGTCCATCAGCGCGAGTCCCTTGTCGGCCTGGCCGGCGGTGACATAGGCATAGCCGAGGTTGACGAGGGCGGTGCCATCCTTCGCCTTCTGCGCCTCTGCCTCGCCCTGCGCCATGGTTTTCTGGTCGTCGGCCGCCTGCTTGTTGGCAAGGTCGCGCAGGCGCTTCTGGCGCTCGGCTTCCGCGCCGTTGCCGAGGGCGCCGGCCTTGTAGCCCGCTTCCATGACCTTCACCGCCTCGGCCGGGAAACCCGCCTGCAGCGCGAGCTGGGCCATTTCCATGTAGTCGTTGGCATCCTTCATCTGGCCGATCGCCATCTTGAGGCGGTAGACGTCCAGGGTCAGGCGGTCGGAGAAGCCGGGCTTGCCCTGCACGCGGTTGATCAGGTCGGCCCAGTATTCCTTCTTGGGATAGTAGGCGACCAGCTTTTCGATCGACTGCACGTAGGCCGCCTTGTCGTTCTGCTTGAGGGCGATGTTGGCGAGCAGCTGCAACTGTTCTTCCGACGGTGCCTGGCCAGCCTTTTCCTCGGCCGCCACTTCGCCGGCGATGGCCTTCTGCGCCGCGGGATAGTCGCCGGCGAGGTAGTAGGTCTGGTTGAGCAGGGTGCGGATCTTGGGATCGTCGCCGCCTTCCTTGAAGTAGCGCTGCCAGGTCGAGATCGCCTTGGGGTAGTCCTTCTGCTGGTAGTACATCGCGCCCAGCGCGCTCGTGAACTTGGTCTGCTCGGCGGGTGCCAGCTTGCCGGAATCGAGCAGGTATTCGAAGGACTTGATCGCGACCGCGGTGTCGCCGGCGGCCGCGGCGATCGAAGCGCGCATGCGTTCGATGGTATAGGTTTCCTGCGGCGTCTTGCCGCCGATGGCGTCGGTCTCGCGGACCTTGGCCAGCGCTTCCTTGTACTTGTGCGCCTTCATCAATTCGCCGGCGGCCTGCAGCGGCTTGCCGACCTCGGGGCGGAGGGTCTGCTGCTCGCCCGCCGCGTAGGCGGCCGGGACCGCGCCGAAGAGGGCGGGCACGGTATTCAGGCCGATGGCGGCCAGCAGCAGTCCGATGTGTGCAAAGCGAAACTGTGTCATGGATAGTCTTCCAAACGGGATAAGGAACGACGGGCTGCGAGCCTTGCGGGCCGGGGAGGGCAGCCCGTCGTCCGTGGTTGACGCATTTGCGCGCCTCGGCTATTTCAGGAACTGTTCGTTGCCCACCATGCCGATCTTGGTCACGCCCAGCCGCTGCGCCGTCGCCATCACCGCCGCGACGTTCTTGTACTGCACCAGCTTGTTCGGACGGAGGTGAACCTCCGGCTGGACCGGCTGCGCCGCGACTTCGGCGAGCTTGGATTCCAGCGAGGGACGGTCGGGGACGACCGTGCCGTTCCACAAGACGGTGCCGTCGAAGTCGACATCGATGTTGATCACGATCGGCGGCGCGGTCGGCGGGGGAGGGGTGCCGACCGGCAGGTTGAGGTTGACCGCGTGGTTCTGGATCGGAATGGTGATGATCAGCATGATCAGCAGCACCAGCATCACGTCGATGAGCGGCGTTGCATTCATTTCGACCATCACATCCGGATCTCCGGAACTGCTTCCGGAACCGACGTTCATGCCCATGTTAACTCCTGTTCAAATTGTCTCGGTCATCAAGGCGCTCAGCCCCCGCGTGCGGGCGGAACCAGGATGAAGCCCACCTTGGCGATGCCGGCGCGCTGCGCGGCAAGGATGACCTTGCCGACGAACTCGTAGCGGGCTTCCTGGTCGCCGCGGATGTGCACTTCAGGCTGCGGCTTCTGGGTGGATACCTTCTTGAGTCTTTCGACCAGCGCGTCATTGCTGGGGATGAAAGTCTCGTTCCAGAAGATCTCGCCTTCCTTGGTGACAGAGAGGTTGATGTTTTCCGGCTTGGTCTTATACGGCTGGTTACGCTCGTCCGGCAGCTTCACCGGGACCGTATGCGTGACCACCGGAATCGTGATCAGAAAGATGATCAGCAGCACCAGCATCACGTCCACGAGGGGCGTGGTGTTGATGGCGTTGATCACTTCGTCTTCATCCCCGTCCGGGGAACCGATAGACATTGCCATGATTTAGCCAACCTTTTTTGCGGCATGCACCGTGGACATGGCGCCGGACAGCAGCACGGAGTGCAAGTCGGAGCTGAAGGAACGCACGTTTTCCATCGCGCCCTTGTTGCGGCGGACCAGCCAGTTGTAGCCGAGCACCGCGGGGACTGCAACGCCCAGGCCGATGGCGGTCATGATCAGCGCCTCGCCCACGGGGCCTGCCACCTTGTCGATGGATGCCTGGCCGGCGATGCCGATGGCGGTCAGCGCGTGATAGATGCCCCAGACCGTGCCGAACAGGCCGATGAAGGGGGCGGTGGAGCCGACGGTCGCCAGGAAGGCCAGGCCATCCTGCAGGCGGCTCTGGATCTTCTCGACGGCGCGCTGGATCGACATCGTGACCCAGGTGTTGAGGTCGATCTGCTCGAGCAGGGCGCCCTCATGGTGCTGGGATGCGTTCAGGCCGGCCTCGGCGATGTAGCGGAAGGCGCTGCCCTGGGCCAGGCTGGTGGCGCCTGCCTGCAGGGACGGGGCTTTCCAGAACTTGTCCTGGGCTTCGCGGGCCTGCTTGTTCAGGCGGATCTGGTCGACCAGCTTGGTGATGGTGATGTACCAGGAACCCATGGACATGATGATCAGGATGATCAGCGTGCCGCGCGCGACGAAGTCGCCGCCTTTCCAGAGGGCTTCCAGGCCATAGGGATTCTCGACCACCTCCTTGTCGCCCGCGGGGGCGGATGCCGTCGCCGCAGGGGCGGGCGCGGCGGGAGCCGATGCGTCCGCCGCGGGTGCGGCAGGTGCCGAAGCCGCCGGCGCGGAGGCGGCCGGTGCCGGTGCGTTTTGCGCAACGGCCGGAGCCGACAGGGTGGCGGCTGCGGCCACGGAAATCACGACAGCGCCGAAGAGGGCGGACAAACGGGTGTTGTTAAACATGCTATCTCCAATTCTTGAAAAAAATCCTTGATGCTGAACCAGGTGAACGTCGGGCTTGTGGCGCCGCGTCACTCGATCCTCCAGACGTATTCCATCCTCGTCCAAGACTGCTCCGGCTGGCCGTTCACCGTACCTGGCTTGAACTTGCACAGGCTCAGGCCGGCGACCGCTGCCCTGTCGAGATCGCGGAAACCGCTCGACTTCTCGACCTTGGCATCGACGACCTTGCCGTCGGTGCCGATCAGGAACTGCAGTACGACCGTGCCCTGTTCTTCCGCGCGCAGCGACTTGCGCGGATACTCGGGCTTCTGGCAATTGGAAGCGTCGACCACTGCCGCCGTGCGGGCCGGGCCCGAAGGCGCGGCTGCCTGTGGCGCTGCCGCGGGGGCGGGCGGCGCGGGGGGCGGCATGACCGGGTTTTCCGGTTTGACGTTCGTCACTGCCGTGATGGTGTTCGGCGGCGGCGGCGTCTGGATGTTGACTTCCGGCGGCGGGATAAACGGCGGCGGAGGTGCGGTCAACTTGGGCGGAGGAGGGGGCGGCGGAAGATCCTTCGGCGGAGGCGGCTTGACCTCCTCGATGATCTTGGTTTCGACCGGTGCCTTGACGACTTCCACGACCTTGCGAGCCAGACCCGTCACCAGGGCGTACACGATCAACAGGTGTAAAAGAATCACAAAGGCGAGGCCGGACAATTTCTTGCCTGGTTCACGCTCGTGTTCCGAAAAATCCATGACTGCTTCCTCCAGTTGCATCGCTCTGTTCGTTCTGGCGGCAACAATGTGTTGTGGACAATGTTGCCCGATTACAAAACCAGCGATCTATGTGAAACCGCCCGGACGGATCCGGGCGGTTTGCTTACCTCTCCAAGTTCGGAGCCCCGTGGGTTAGACAGCAATCAGCGGGGCTTGATCACGAGGTTTCTCGTTTAGAACTTGTATTTCAGGCCGACGTTGAAGAAACGGCCGACAGCGCCGCTGTAGTCCAGCGGGTTGTACGAGGTTGCGCCATAGGTCAGCGGATCGAGCGGAGCGACGGAATCGAACAGGTTCTGGATCGAGCCGAAGACTTCGATGTTCTCGCGTACCTTGTAGCGTGCGGTCAGGTCCACCGTGGTGAAGGACTTGATCTTGCAACCCGAGGGAGCGTCGGTACCGTTGGCGAACACGTTCGCGCAGCCGGCCGGATCGTCCTTGAAGTTGATGTTCTTGATCGCGCCGCGGTAGTTGACGACGGTGGACACCTTCCAGGCCGCACGTTCCCAGGTTGCGCCCAGGTTGATACGGTCGTCAGGCGTGCCGATGCAGTTGGTCACGTCGCAGTTGCCGTGGGTGCCGGCGTAGTCAAACACCGTGCCGTCGGCTTCCGTACGCTTCCACTTGAACAGGTGGGTCCACTTCATGTCGAGCGTCAGCTTGCCGTTGGTGCCGAGGTCGAAGCCCTGACGCAGATCCAGGTCAGCACCCTGAACGCGGGTGTTGTTGGAGTTGACGTAGTTGGTCAAGACCGCGGTGATCGGGCCGGGATCGCCAGGCGTCGGGGTGGCCGACGTCGGGTCACGTGCAACGCGGCCGGCGGCGATTGCCGAGGTCACGCTTTCCTGGTTGATCTCGTTGTTGCGGTCGATCTGCCACACGTCCAGCGAGATGCTGGTGCGGGGCAGCGGATCCCAGACCACGCCCAGGCTGTAGCTCTTGGACTTCTCGGGCTGCAGGGCCGGGTTAGGCGAGGTGATCAGAGCGACGTTGGCCGGCGAGCAGGCAGAAGCGATGCCCAGGCGGCAGCGAGCCGGATCGGACGCGGTGGAGAAGGCAGCCAGGCCGCCCACGCCGTTTTCTGCGGCGCTCGGAGCGCGGAAGCCTTCGGCGTACGTGCCGCGGATCGCCAGTTCCTTGATCGGGGTCCACTTCGCGCCAACCTTCGGCGTGAAGGAGTTGCCGACGTCGGTATAGTGGTCGCCGCGGATGGCTGCGGACAGTTCCAGGGTCTTCAGCACCGGAGCCAGGACTTCGGCGTAGAGCGCGCCGACGTTACGCTGGCCGGAGTAGGCCGAGTAGCCCAGACCGATGATGTTGCCGCGGTCGGTGCCGGCGGTCGGGTCGAGACGGGTGTACTCGTGGCGGAATTCACCGCCGACTGCCACGCCGATCGCGCCGCCTTCGAGCTTGCCGAATTCGCGCGATGCCTTGAAGTCTGCCTGGGCAACCTGGGTCTTGGCATCGTTGCCGATCGACGGCGACAGGGCGGCGTACAGGGCTGCCGAGTTCAGGCCGGCGTTTTCGCCGATGCGCCAGACGCTGCCTGCCGGCAGGGCGGCGTAGGCGGCGCTGCCGGCGCGTGCTGCTGCGACGTTGGCGGCGCTCGGGTTCAGCAGGGCGAAGGCGACGTCACGCTGCAGGTAGCCGGTGCGGTTGTTGCTGACCTTGTTCTCGGAGTAGAGCAGGGCGGTATCCCAGTCCCAGCCGAAGTTCGTGCCCTTCAGGCCGCCCAGCAGGCGGTTGAAGGTCGAGCCGACATTGGAAACGCGCGGGCCCACGTCCCAGGCCGAGTAGCGCAGGCGGGCTGCGGTGCCGAAGTAGGGGTTGTCCGGGTGGGCAGCGCCCAGGGCGACGGTGGTGTTGGTCACCGGGCCGCCAGGATAGCCGACCGAGGAGCTGACCGCGCTCGGCGTGGTGTAGGCTGTCGAGTCGTTCTTGTAGTAGAGCAGCTCGCCGTAGGCCTGCATGTCGGCGCCCAGGTTCTTGGTGGCGCGGGTGAAGAAGTTGTAGCTCTGCGAGGACGGCTGGATCTGCTGGTACTGCTGGGCCGCGTCGTAGATGCAACCGTTGCCGGCCAGTGCCTGGTCGCGGGCAGCTTGCGGGAAATTGCCGCAGGCGGCGCCCGGGAAGGTGCGGGTGAAGCCGCTGTCCGCGCCGGTGTAGCCGCGGTTGTAGTAGTTCAGCGTGGTCGGGTTGCGTACCAGGCCTTGCAGCGAGGAGGAGCTTGCCACCGTGCCGCCGCCCGTAGTGAAGCCGACGCCGGCCAGACCGGTATCCGGGCTGAAGCCGAGGGAGCGCAGGTCGCCGCGGCCGATCTGGTCGCGGTCGGAACGGTCGCGGTTCCAGATCTCGCCCTTCTTGCCGTATTCGAAGTTGAACAGGACGTTGAAGCCGTCCGGACCGTTGAGGTCGCCCATGCCGTGGGTGAAGGTCAGGCGCGTGTCCTTGCCGTCGCCGTAGCGGGACTGGCCGTAGGAAACCTTGGCCGTGGAGCCCTGGTAGTCCTTGCGCAGGATGACGTTGACCACGCCGGCGATGGCGTCGGAACCGTAGATCGAGGAAGCGCCGTCCTTCAGCACTTCGACGCGCTCGACGGCTTCGAGCGGGATGATGTTCAGGTCGGCGAAGACCTTCTGGCCGTCGTCGGCCAGGCCGTAGGGCGCCACGCGGCGGCCGTTGATCAGGACCAGCGTGGAAGCAGCGCCGAGGCCGCGCAGCGAGATGCCCGATGCGCCGGAAGCGAAGCCGCTGCCGAAGGTCGTCGGGACCGAACCCTGGTTATCGACGGCCAGCGTCTGCAGCAGTTCTGCCACGGAGGTCTTGCCGGAACGTTCGATGTCTTCGCGGTTCAGGGTCTGGACCGCGGAAGCGGTTTCGGACTGTGCCCGGCGAATGTTCGAACCCGTGACTTCCACGCGTTGCACGTTGGAACCACTGGTTGTCTGCGCTACTGCAGGCTGCGCGAGGAGGCCAACCCCGACGACAGCCATGCCACCCGAGAAAATCAGGCGGACGGAACGTGCAAGCACGGTTTCCATCATTATCATCACCCCACTCCTATGAAAGTGCGTTTGAAGGCTAAGTTTTTTGTACACCGGCTTGGTAAGCCGGCGGCGTGAAAATTAATTTCGCTTGAAAATATATTTTCGCGGTGAGTATGGAAACATTATGACAAGCCAATGTCAACTCGACGTTTTTGCGATTTTCGCCAGAAAACAACGCGCCAAAAACGTGCCCCAAAAAAGGGGTCCGATTTGGGTACTGAATTTGTGCGGCGCGACATCCAAATTTGCCACCCGCGCCGCCCTGTAGCGATGAGGCTTTGCACCACGTCGGAATGCTGCTTCGCAAAATAGAGGGTCTTCTCTAAACATTTGATTTACAAAAATCTGAGAAAAATCAACGATGACTCGTTTTTGCGAAGCAGCATGAAAAAATCTTTGCAGATACCTCCCAAAATGGATTTGTTGAGGTATGGTTACGCCCGTTTGAGCGCCGACCGGGCGTCCAGACAGAGAAGCATGAAAATATTTTTCGCCTGCGGCAAAAGCGCTTGAGCGAAACGACTTGGTGACCAAGGACTCTAAGGCGCATGACCGCGGCGGCGGCGGACGCGGTCACGGCAGGCACGGAGGATGAACGACACATGTGGAAGAGATTGAGAGGCGCGCTGCTCGCCGTCCTGCTGCTCGCGGACGTGGCGCAGGCGGTCGGCGCTGCCGATCCGTCCAAGGTCGTCCGCATGCCGTTCCCCGCGCCGGACGACGGCTTCGACATGGTCCGCTCGCTGAACCAGTATTCCGGCTGGCTGGCCGAGGCGATCTTCGAGCCGCTGCTCACCTACGACTACCTCGCCCGCCCGGTCAAGCTCGTTCCCAATACCGCCGCCGGCATGCCCGAGGTTTCCGAAGGCGGCCGGGTGTACACCTTCCGGCTGAAGAAGGGCATCCGGTTTACGCCAGACCCGGCCTTCAAGGGCGCACCGCGCGAACTCACCGCCCAGGACTACGCCTACTCCTTCAAACGCCTGCTCGACCCGGCCAACCGGTCCCCGGTCGCGAGTTTCCTCGACGGCAAGCTGGCGGGCATGGACAAGCTTGTCGAACAGGCAAGGAAGGGCGCTAAATTCGACTACGACGCGCCGGTGGCCGGCCTGCAGACACCCGATCCCTACACCCTGCGGGTGGAGCTCACCGCCCCGGACTACAACTTCCTCTACCTCGCCGCCAACGTCGCGCTCGGCGCGGTCGCCCGCGAAGCCATCGAAGCCTACGGCGAACAGTCGCGCCAGCATCCGGTCGGCACCGGCCCCTTCATGCTCAAGGAATATGTCCCGCGCAGCCGCATCCTGCTGGTGGCGAACCCCGGCTACCGCGGCATGTCCTGGAACTTCGAGCCCGGCAGCGATCCGCTCGACCAGCAGCTCGTCGCCGACATGAAGGGCAAGACCATGCCCCGGGTCGGTCAGGTGGAGGTGCTGATCATCGAGGAGGAACAGGCGCGCTGGCTGGCGTTCCAGGGCAAGCAGATCGACCTCGACTGGCTGCCGCAGATCGCCGCGCCCAGCGTGCTCAACGGCGACCGCCTGGCGCCGCAGTTCGCCAGCCAGGGCTTGCAGCTGCAGCGCTTCATCGAGCCGGCGGTCACCTACACCTCCTTCAACATGAAGGATCCCGTGGTCGGCGGCTACACCAAGGAAAAGCTGGCGCTGCGCCGCGCGATCGCGATGGCCTACAAGAACGCCGATGAAATCCGGCTCATGCGCAACGGCCAGGCGGTCGAGGCGGAAATGATCATCCCGCCCGGCATTGTCGGCCACGATCCCGACTACCGCCGGCTCGAAAAATACGATGTCGCGGCGGCCAACAAGCTGCTGGACAGGTTCGGCTACCGGAAGGGCGCGGACGGCTACCGCATGACGCCGGACGGCAAGCCCATCCTGCTTCGCATTTCGCGCGAAGCGGCGGTGATCTACCAGGAGCAGGCCGAGCTGTGGAAGCGCGGGCTCGACCAGATCGGCATCCGCGCCGAGTACCCGGTCAGCAATTTCGCCGACAACCAGAAGGCAGCCATCGAATGCCGGCTGATGATGTGGGGCAGCGCCTGGAATGCTGACTATCCGGACGGCGAAAACTTCCTGCAGCTGCTCTACGGGCCGAATGCCCGCCAGGGCAACAACGCCTGCTACGAATCGCCGGCCTATGACGCGCTCTACAAGAAGGCGATCGCCTTGCCGCCCGGCGCGGAACGCAACCGGCTCTATGCGCAGATGAACCGCCAGGCAGAGGTCGACAGTCCCTGGGTGATCCACACCTGGCGCATACGCAACTGGGTGGCGCGGCCATGGGTCAAGGGGTTCAAGAAGCATCCCATTTTGAATGCGCCCTGGCTGTATCTGGACGTGGAGAAGCATTGAGCGGGTGAATTGGGTTCAGGACACATCCTGGCGCGCTTTGTCGCAGTCATTCCCGCCTTCGCGGGAATGACGGAGGTAGCAAGGAACTGATGAATGGTGAAGTCCGAAATTGGCGCCACCAGCAAAGTGAAAGATTGTTGAAATGAAGCAGGCAATGCGATACGCGATGATGACGATGGCCGCCCTCTGCCTGGCGCCAGGCGCCGCGTCGGCCAAGGCCGATCCCGCCAAAGTCATCCGCCAGTCGCTGGAAGCGGCCGACGACGGCTTCGACACGCAGAAGACCGCCAACCTCTATTCGACCTGGATTGGCGAAGCGATCTACGACAGCCTGCTGGCCTACGACTATCTCGCGCGCCCCGCGAAGCTGATGCCTGGCGCCGCCGAGGCCATGCCGACCGTCAGCGAGGATGGCAAGGTCTATACCTTCAAACTGAAGAAGGGCATCTACTTCGCGCCGGACGAGGCCTTCAAGGGCGTCAAGCGCGAGCTGACGGCGAATGATTTCATCTACACCATCAAGCGGCTGTTCGACCCGGCGGTCCGCTCGCCGGTGCAAAGTCCCTTCGTCGGCAAGATCGTCGGCCTCGACGCCTACGCCGAGCAGGCGAAGAAATCCGGCCGCTTCGACTACGACGCGCCGGTGGAAGGCCTGCAGGCGCCGGACAGGTACACGCTCGTCATCAAGCTGACCGCGCCCGACCAGACGCTGAACTACCTGCTGGCCAATTCCCACACCGGCGCGATGGCGCGCGAAGCCATCGACTACTATGGCTCGGACACCGGCCGCCATCCGGTGGGCTCCGGGCCTTACTTCCTCAAGTCGTACACGCCGCGATCCAAGATCGTGCTCGAAGCCAATCCCTACTACCGCGGCTTCACCTGGAACTTCCAGTCTTCCGGCGAACCCGGCGACGACAAGATCATCAAGGAGATGAAGGGCAAGGACATGCCCCAGATCGGCCGCGTGGAGGTCGACATCATCGAGGAAGACCAGGCGCGCTGGCTCAGCTTCGACAGCGGCCAGCACGACATGGCCGAACTGGCCGACCCGGCCTCGCCGCGCGTGCTGGTGAAAGGCAAGCTCAGGCCCGAGTACGCGGCCAAGGGATTCCAGCTCTACCGCTATGCCGAGCCCGGCATCACGCATACCTTCATCAACATGAAGGATCCGACCCTGGGCGGATTCGGCAAGGACAGGATCGCCCTGCGCCGCGCGCTGGCGCTGGCCTACCGGGTGGACGACGAGATCGACCAAGTGCGCTTCGGCCAGGCGATCCGCGCGCAGTCCAACCTCGCGCCGGGCATCGTCGGCTACGATCCCGCCTACCGCAACAGCATCGCCTACGACCCCGTCCTCGCCGCCAAACTGCTGGATCATTTCGGCTACAAGAAAGGCGCTGACGGCTTCCGCACCATGCCTGACGGCAAGCCCCTGGTGGTGAAGATCAATGCGCAGGCCCATGCCCGCGACAAGGCACGCATGGAAATCTGGAAGCGTTCGCTGGACGCCATCGGCGTGCGCTCGGATTTCCAGGTCAGCAGTTTCGCCGACAACCTGAAGGCCGCCTACCGCTGCGAAGTGGCGATGTGGGGCCTCGGCGGAACCGCGTCGATTCCTGACGGCATCGACGCCCTCGAAACCTTCTACGGCCCGAATGCCTACCAGGGCAACCTCGGCTGCTACCAGTCGAAGGAATTCGATTCAGCCTTCGAAAAAGCCCGTATCATGCCGGACGGACCCGAACGCCAGGCCTTGTTCATCAAGATGAGCCGCATCCTGGAAGCGGACACGCCCGACATCCTTCACCTCTGGCGCATACGGAACTGGGTCACGCAGCCACACGTGAAGGGCTTCAAGAAACATCCCATCCATCACGCCGACTGGGTCTTCCTCGACGTGGAGAAGAAATGAGCAAAGAGACATTCAAAGCGGACAGCGGGGATCGCCTCTGTCATTCCCGACTACCTTGTCATCCCCGCGCAGGCAGGAATGACAGTGCCAGGCTGACAGGGCTCGCCAGACGCTTTCTCGGCACCTGCCTCGCCATGGGTCTCGGACTCGTCCTGCAAGGCCACGCCTTCGCCAAGGCTGACCCTGACAAGGTCATCCGCATTGCCTTCGAGCAGGCCGACAACGGCTTCGACATGCAGCGCGTCTCCAGCCTCTACTCGACCTGGATGTCCGAAGCGATCTACGAGACGCTGATGATCTACGACTACCTGGCGCGTCCGGCGAAGCTGGTGCCGCAGGTCGCCGAGGACATGCCCGAAATCACCAACGACGGCCGGACCTATACCTTCCGCATCCGCAAGGGCATCTTCTTCACGCCCGATCCCGCCTTCAAGGACCAGAAGCGAGAGCTGACCTCGACCGACGTCGCCTACACGCTCAAGCGCATCATGGACCCGAAGACGCTGTCGCCGCAGGCAGGCAGCTTCGAAGGCAAGTTCGTCGGCATGGAGGAACTGGTCAAGGAAGCCAAGGCGAGCGGCAAGTTCGATTACGACAAGCCGATCGCCGGCCTGGAAACGCCCGACAAGTACACCCTGCGCCTGAACCTCGCCGAGCCCGACTCGACCATGCTGCACCTGCTGGCGAATTCGCACAGCGGCATCGTTGCCCGGGAGGTGGTGGAAGCGAACAACAACGACGTCGGCCGCCACCCGGTCGGCACCGGCGCCTACATGCTCAAGGAATACGTGCCGGGCAGCCGGGTCATCCTGGTGGCCAATCCGGATTACCGCGGCTTCACCTGGGACTTCAAGGCCTCCGAGCCGGGCGACGAACGGCTGGTGAAGGAAATGAAGGGCAAGCAGATGCCCCAGGTCGGACGCATCGAAGTCCTTTTCATCGAGGAAGACCAGTCGCGCTGGCTGGCCTTCGACAGCGGCCAGATCGATCTCGCCGAGCTGGCCGACCATGCCTCGACCAAGGTGCTCGACAACGGCAAGCTGCGCCCGGCCTTCGTCGAGAAGGGCATCAAGATCTCGCGTTCGCTGGCGCCGGCCATCACCTATACCTTCTTCAATTTCCGCGACCCGCAGGTCGGCGGCTTCAGCCTGGAAAAGATCGCGCTGCGCCGGGCGCTGGCCATGTCCTACCGGGTCAAGGATGAAATCGTGCAGGTCCGCTACGGCCAGGCGGTGCGGGCGCAGTCCATCATCCCGCCCGGCGTGTATGGCTACGATCCGGCCTACCGCAACAGCATTCCCTACGATCCGGACTTAGCCAACAAGCTGCTCGACCGCTTCGGCTACAAGAAGGGGCCGGACGGCTTCCGCAACCACCCCGACGGCAAGCCGCTGGTGTTGCGCATCCATTCCGCGCCGAGCACGCGCGACAAGGCCATCATGGAAATCTGGAAGCGTTCGCTGGACGCCATCGGCGTGCGCGCCGAATTCCCGGTCAGCAGCTTCGCCGACAACCTCAAGGCGGCCTATCGCTGCGAGCTGATGATGTGGCAGCTCGGCGGCGTGGCGGGCATCCCCGACGGCATGGACTTCCTCGACAGCTACTACGGTCCGAACGCCGGCCGCGGCGCGAACCGTAACTGCTACCAGTCCGAGGCCTACGACGAGATGTTCCGCAAGGCGCGCATCCTGCCCGAGGGCCCGGAGCGCCTGGCGCTGTACCAGAAGATGGTGCGCCAGCTCGAAGCCGATACCGCGATCACGCTCAACCTCTGGCGCTACCGCAATTTCCTGTCGCAGGGCAGGGTGCTGGGCTACAAGAAGCACCCCATCATGTACGGCGACTGGCGTTTCCTCGACGTGGAAAAGAAATAGGACGCCGACGATGCCGACGCTGACACGACGATTGCTGAACGCCCTGGCGGCGGTCCTGCTGGCGCATGCCGGCATGGCCGCGCCCGCCTTCGCCAAGGCCGACATGTCCAAGGAGCTGCGTGTCGCGTTCGACGGCGCGGACGACGGCTTCGACATGGTCCGCACCAACAACAGCCTGTATTCGACCTGGGTGGGCCAGGCAATCTACGAATCCCTGCTGACCTACGACTACCTCGCGCGGCCGGTGAAGCTGGTGCCTTCCGCCGCGGAAGCGATGCCCGAAGTGAGCGACGACGGCAAGACCTATCTCTTCCACCTCCGCAAGGGCATCTACTTTTCGGACGATCCGGCGTTCAAGGGCAAGAAGCGCGAGCTGACCGCGGCCGACGTGGTCTACAGCATCAAGCGCATCGTCGACCCGGTCAACCGCTCGCCGTCGTCGTCTTCCTACGAAGGCAAGATCGCCGGGCTCGACGACCTGATGAACGCGGCCCGCAAGGGCGGCAAGTTCGACTACGACAAGCCGATTCCCGGCCTCGAGGCGGTGGACAGCCATACGCTGCGCATCCGCCTCGTCACCCCCGACCCCAACATGCCCTTCGTGCTGGCGCATTCGAGCGCGAGCATCGTGGCGCGCGAGGTGATCGAGCAGTACGGCCAGGACAGCGGCCGCCATCCGGTCGGGACGGGACCCTACCTGCTGAAGGAATACGTCCCGCGCAGCAAGATCGTGCTCGAAGCCAATCCGAACTACCGCGGCGCGACCTGGAACTTCCAGCCCGGCGACGACAAGTGGGACGAGCAGCTCGTCAAGGACATGAAGGGCAAGAGCCTGCCGCTGATCGGCCGCGTCACCGTCAGCATCATCGAGGAAGAGCAGTCGCGCTGGCTGGCGTTTTCCAGCGGCCAGCTCGACTTCGACAAGCTCGCCGACAACGTGTCGAGCCGCGTGCTCGACCGCGACAAGCTCAAGCCGGAATTCCTCGAGCAGAAGCTGTCGCTCTACCGCTTCGTGGTGCCCGACATCGTCTACACCTACTTCAACTTCAAGGATCCGGTGGTCGGCGGCTACACCAACGACAAGATCGCCCTGCGGCGCGCGATCGCGATGAGCTACAACGTCAACGACGAGATCTTCAGGGTGCGCCAGGGACAGGCCATCAAGGCCCAGTCGCAGATCGTTCCCGGCACGGTCGGCTACGACCCGAACTACCGCAGCAGCATCGCCTACGACCCGGAGCTCGCCAACAAGCTGCTCGACAGGTTCGGCTACAAGAAGGGCGACGACGGCTGGCGCACCGCGCCCGACGGCAAGCCGCTGGTGATCAAGATGTATTCCCAGCCCAGCGCCAAGGATGCGGCCATCATGGAGGTGTGGAAGCGCGGCCTCGACCGCATCGGCCTGCGCAGCGATTTCCCGGTCAGCAACTTTGCCGACAACCTCAAGGCCGCGTCCCGCTGCGAGCTGCCGATCTGGATGCTGGGCGGAACGGCGGGCATCCCGGATGCCTACGACGGACTGGAAAGCTTCTACGGACCGAATTCCGGACAGGGCAACATGGGCTGCTACCAGTCGGAAAAGTTCGATGCCTGGTACCGCGAAGGCCGCACCATGGGCGACAAGCCCGAGCGCCAGGCGCTGATCAACAACATGAACCGCCAGCTGGAAGCGGACACCGCGGTGTTCCCCCATGTGCATCGCATCCGCAACTGGATTTTCCAGCCCTGGATCAAGGGCTTCAAGCAACACCCCATCCAGCATAACAACTGGATGTACCTCGACATCGACAAGCATTGACACCGGATACGCAGGATCAAGGAGCAGCGACAAGCATGATGAAACGGACCTGGATACGCGGCATGTTGGCCGCATGCCTTCTGGCAGGCGCGGCTGGCGCGACCCTGCCCGCCACGGCAGCGTCCGCCGACCCCAACAAGGTGCTGCGGTACATCTTCATCGCGCCGGAGACGGGCTTCGACCCGGCCATCTCGCGCGACCTGTATTCGGCGCACGTCGTCCAGTCGGTGTTCGAGACCCTGTTCAGCTACGACTACCTCGCCCGCCCGGCGAAGCTGGTGCCGCTGACCGCGGCCGAGCTGCCCGAGGTATCCGAGGATGGCAAGACCTACACCATCAAGCTCAGGAAGGGCATTTTCTTTCAGCCCGATCCGGCCTTCGGCAGCAAGAAGCGCGAGCTCACCATGGCCGACTACGTGTATTCGTACAAGCGCCTCTTCGATCCCAAGCTTGCGTCGCCCCATACCTGGCTGCTCGAAAACAAGGTCGTCGGGCTGGACGAACTGGCCGAGCAGGCGAAGAAGACCGGCAAGTTCGACTACGACGCGCCGGTGGCGGGCTTCGAGCTGATCGACAAGTACACCCTGCGCATCCGCCTCAAGCAGCCCGACTTCAACCTCGGCATGGCCCTCGCCCACGAACCCACCAGCGCGGTCGCGCGCGAGGTGGTCGAAAAATACCGCGACGCGATGGGGCAGGTGATGGCCAACCCCGTCGGCACCGGGCCGTACACCCTGACCGAATGGGTGCGCGGCGCCAAGATGGTCCTGACCGCGTATCCCGATTACCGCGGCTACACCTGGGACTGGAAGGCCGGCACCGATCCCGAGGACGCCGACATCGTCGCCAAGTTGAAGGGCAAGCGCATGCCGCAGATCGGGCGCGTGGAAATCTACGTGATGGTCGAGGACCAGTCGCGCTGGCTCGCCTTCCAGAACGACGAGGTCGACCTGTTCCAGCTCGAAGGCCCGCTCGCGCCGCGCGCGCTGGACAACGGCAAGCTCAAGCCCGAGCTGGCGAAGAAGGGCGTCTACATGTCGCGCATCATCGACCCGGAAATCAGCTACTACTACTGGAACATGAAGGACCCCGTCACCGGCGGGCTGAGCAAGGAAAAGATCGCGCTTCGCCGGGCCATCGCCATGGCGCACAACGTCGAGGAAGAAATCAAGATCGTCTGGAACGGCGAGGCGGTGGCCCTGCAATACCCCATCCCCCCGGGCGTGGTCGGCCACGATCCCGACTACCGGAGCACCATCCAGTACGATCCCAAGGCCGCCAACGCCCTGCTCGACAAGTTCGGCTACAAGAAGGGTTCCGACGGCTACCGCAACACGCCGGAAGGCAAGCCTTTCACCATCCGCTATTCAGCCCGCGCCGATTCCAACGGCCAGGCGCAATCCGAGATCTGGAAGAAGACCTTCGATTCCATCGGCCTGCGCATGGTCGGCGACCGCCGGCCCTTCCCGGAACTGCTGAAGGCTGAGAAGCAATGCCAGCTCATGACGCGCACCAATCCCTGGATCGCGGATTACCCGGACGGCGACAACTTCATGCAGCTGTTCTACGGCCCCAACATCGGCCAGAACAACAATGGCTGCGTCGCGATACCCGAGTACGACAAGCTGTACGCCGAAACCCAGAAGCTGAAGCCCGGCCCGGAGCGGGATGCGCTGTACCACAAGATGGCGCGCATCATGGAGGTCAACTCCGCCCAGCGCATCGGCTACGCGCGCTACCGCAACATGCTCGCCCAGCCGCGCGTGATCGGCTTCAAGAAACATCCCATCCTGCATGCGGAATGGATGCATATCGATGTGGAGCCGAGGAAGTGATGCCTATTGCGCCCGTCATGGCTATCTCCCTAACTCCCGCCATAACTCCCTCCCCTTCAAAGGGAGGGCAGGGGTGGGGATGCGTCTCGGGCGTGATTAAAGAACAAAATTCGGGTCGCCGGCGATATCTATGCTGTTCTTTGCTCGCTATCGAAACCCATCCCCACCCTAACCCTCCCCTTGAAGGGGAGGGAACCGACAAGACGATCACCCTCTCCTTCAAGGGGCGGGGACTAGAACGAGGAACAGAATGAATCCGACCACCATTCTCCGCCCCCTGGGCGCCACCCTGATCGCCCTGGCAGTCGGGCAATCCCACGCCGCCGCCGAGCGTCCGCTGATCCCGCTGCTCAAGGCGGAACAGGTCAAGCCCGCCTGCGACAAGGGCCTCGCTTCGCTCCGCAAGCAGGTGACGGCCCTCGAAGCCAAGCCCAAGGCCCAGTCCGGCGACGCGAAGAAGGTCTTCGCCGAATGGAATACCCTGCAGATCGCCATCGAGGACCTGCAGGGGCCGGTGGAAGTCTGGAACAACATGTCGCCCGACCCCAAGGTGCGCCAGGCGTCGGAAGCCTGCCTCGTCGAAATCAGCAAGTTCGCGACCGACCTGTTCCAGAGCGACAAGCTTTACCAGCGCTTCAAGGTGGTGAAGCCGGGCGACAAGGTGGAAGACAAGGTGCGCGAAGACGCGATGGAAAACTTCGAGGACACCGGCGTCGCCCTCGCGCCGGCAAAGCGCGCGCGCATGAAGCAATTGCTCAACGAGCTCGAGCTGCTGAGCCAGGAATACGCCCGCAACGTCCGCGACAACAATACCAAGCTCGCCTTCACTCCGGATGAAGTGAAGGGCCTGCCCGAGAGCTATCTTTCCCGCGCCAAGCGCGACGCCAACGGCAACTACCTGCTCGGTTTCGAATATCCGGACTACAACCCCTTCATGGAGTACTCCGACAACGAAGCCGCGCGCAAGCGTTACCAACTCGCTTTCGCCAACCGCGGCACGCCGCGCAACCTCGACCTGCTCAAGCAGGCGATGGAAAAGCGCCTCGAGATCGCCAAGCTCTTCGACCTGCCCAGCTTCGCCCATTTCGTGATCCGCCGCCGCATGGCCGAAACGCCCGAGGCCGTCAACAAGTTCCTCGCCGACGTGCAGGGCGCGGTCACCGACGTCGAGAAGCGTGAACTCGAGGAACTGCGCCAGTTCAAGGCCGCCAAGCTCAACATTCCCGCCGAGCAGTCGCGCATCGAACGCTGGGACGTGTCGTACTGGCAGCAGAAGCTCAAGCAGGAGCGCTACAGCATCGACCAGAACGAACTGCGCAAGTATTTCCCGACCGACGCCTCGGTGGACTGGGCGCTCAAGATCTCCAGCGACCTCTACGGCGTGGATTTCAAGCGCGTCGACGTTCCGGCCTGGCACGAGGAAGTACGTTATTACGACGTGATCGACCGTGCCAGCGGCCAGCGCATTTCCGGCATGTACCTCGACCTCTTCCCGCGCGACGGCAAGTACAACCATGCCGCCGCCTTCCCGATCCGCAGCGTCAGCACGGTCGCCAAGCGCACGCCGATCTCGGTACTCGTCACCAATTTCGACCGCCAGGGCCTGAACGCCGACGAACTCGAAACCCTGGTGCACGAGTTCGGACACGTGCTGCACGGCGTGCTTTCGAACACCCGCTACGTCATGCAGGCCGGCACCAGCGTCGAGCGAGATTTCGTCGAGGCGCCGTCCCAGATGTACGAGGAGTGGGCGCGCAGCAAGCAGTCGCTGCAGATGCTGGCGCCGCTGTGCAAGACGGCCTGCCCGACCATCTCGGATGACATGGTCAAGCGCATGACCGCCGCCCACAACTATGGACGCGGCATCCGCTATGCGCGCCAGTTGCTTTACGCGAGCTACGACATGAACCTGCATACCCCCACGGTGGGCGATCCGCAGGCGATCTGGGAAAAGATGGAAGGCGCCACGCCGCTCGGCCACGTGCCGGGCAGCCAGTTCCCCAGCCAGTTCGGCCACCTGATGGGCGGCTATGCGGCCGGCTACTACGGCTACATGTGGTCGGAAGTGATCGCGCTCGACATGCTGTCGCGCTACAGCGGCAAGCTGATGAATCCGGAGGTGGGCCGGCTCTACCGCCAGACCATCCTGGAACGGGGCAGCGAACTGAAGGGACGCGACCTGGTCCGCTCCTTCCTCGGCCGCGACCCGAATCCCAAGGCTTTCTTCGATGAAATCAATGGCCAGCGCCTGCAATAACCCCATGCAAACGAGAGGGAAACCATCATGACCGCTTATATCCTGCGACGCCTCTGGCAGATGCTTCCCACCATGCTCGGCGTGGTGGTGCTGGTATTCGTGCTGTTCAACTGGGTCGGCGGCGACCCTGCCTACATCCTTGCCGGCAAGATGTCGAATCCGGAGCAGATCGCCAACATCCGCCGCCAGCTCGGCATCGACGAGCCTTACTACGTGCAGCTGTGGATCTTCATCAAGCAGATCGTCACGTTCAACTTCGGCGCAAGCTGGAGCACCGGCGAGTCGGTAGCCAACGTCATCCTGACCCGCCTCGGGCCATCGCTGACGGTGCTGATCCCGTTGACCATCCTAGAAACCTTCCTCGCAGTGGCGCTGGCACTGGCGATCGCCTTCGTGCGCGGCTCGCTGACCGACCGCGCCGTGATGATCGCCTGCACCATCGGCATGTCGATCTCCATCCTGGTCTACATCATCGTGTTCCAGTATTACTTCGCCTACAAGCTCGGCCTGTTCCCGGTGCAGGGCTGGGGCAACAACTTCTTCGAGAACCTGTTCAAGTACTCGGCGCTGCCCATCCTGATCGCGCTGGCGGTCGGCATCGCGCCCAACCTGCGCCTGTTCCGCACCTTCGTGCTCGACGAGGTGAACCAGGACTACGTGCGCACCGCGCGCGCCAAGGGTGCGTCCGAGAAGCGCGTGCTGTGGGTGCACGTGCTGCGCAACGCCTCGATTCCCATGATCACCCACGTGATGTCCAACCTGCCGGCCCTGCTGATTGGCGCCTTCCTGATCGAGCGCTTCTTCTCGATCCCCGGCATCGGCCGCGAGGTGATCCTCGCGGTGGAGCGCAGCGACTTCCCGGTGATCAAGGCCATCACGGTCTACGTTGCCGCGGCGACCATGATTTTCAACCTGCTGACCGACCTGATCTATTCGGCCGTCGATCCGCGCGTGCAGCTGAAGTAAGGATGAGCCATGAAAGCAACGACTGAAATCAAATCCGCCGGCCCCGCGCCGGGTCTTCCGGCCGCGCCGGTCGATGCGCACGTGTCGCCCAGCCTGTGGGCGCTCGCGTGGCGCCGCCTGAAGGCCGACACCGTGGCCATGATCGCGCTGGTGGTGGTGTGCTTCTACCTGGCGCTGCTGGTGCTGTCGATGACCGGCATGATCGCCAAGGACTGGGACGCGGAAGTCGCGGTGAACTACGCGCCGCCCACTTTCGTCGGCCCGCAGTCGGCGGAAGACCTGGCCCTGGCCACCGGCGGCAACGCCGTCGAGGCGCCGCCGCCGGAAAACCCGCTCGATCCGCTCAAGGACATCATCCGCGAGCTGCGCGGCAATGCCGCCGCTTCCCCGAACGCCAATGTCGACATGTACGGCGTGACCGATCCGCTGGAAAAGGAAATGGCGGAAATTCGCGCCCAGCTCGGCAACACCACCGCGAAGGCAGCCGACAAGGCGCAGACCCTGCCGTTCGGCGCCGACAAGTGGGGCCACGACGTCATCAAGAAGACCATCAAGGGCGCGGAAACCTCCATCGTCGTCGGCCTCGTCGCCGCCGCGCTGGCGACCGTGCTCGGCACCATCTTCGGCGCGCTGTCGGGTTACTTCGGCGGCTGGGTGGACGACTTCTTCAACTGGTTCTACAGCATCTTCACCTCGGTGCCTTACCTGCTGCTGATCCTGGCGGTGGCGGCGGTGCTGCAGCAGAAGGGCGTGATGACCATCGTGCTCATCCTCGCCCTGACAGGCTGGACCGGCACCTACCGCCTCATCCGCGCCGAATACCTGAAGCACAAGTCGCGCGAATACGTGTGGGCGGCGGATGCCATCGGCGCCACCGACTGGCGCAAGATGTTCAACCACATCTTCCCCAACGTCAGCCACGTTGCCCTGGTGCAGATTTCCATCCTGGTCGTCGCCTTCATCAAGTCGGAAGTCATCCTGTCCTTCCTCGGCTTCGGCGTGCCGGTGGGCGTGGTGTCCTGGGGCTCGATGCTCAACGAGGCCCAGAACGAACTGATCCTGGGCAAGTGGTGGCAGCTCACCGCGGCGACCGTCGCCATGGCGGTGCTCGTGACCGCGTTTTCCATGTTCACCGACGCGCTGCGCGACGCGCTCGATCCCAAGCTCAAGTAAAGGACGCCCATGAACGACAAACCTCTCCTGAGCGTGCGCGACCTGCGCGTGAGCTTCAAGACCGACAAGACCCATTACATCGAGGCGGTGAAGGGCGTGTCCTTCGACGTGCCGCGCAACGCCACGGTGGCGCTGGTGGGCGAATCCGGCAGCGGCAAGTCGGTGAGCTCGCTGGCCACCATGGGCCTGCTGCCCGGCGAAACCTCGCGCATCGACGCCAACAGCCGCATCGAGTTCGAAGGCCGCAACCTGCTCGACCTCACGCCGGCCGAGCGCCGCGCCCTGTGCGGCAAGGAAATCTCCATGATCTTCCAGGAGCCGATGACGTCGCTGAACCCTGTGTTCACCGTCGGCTACCAGTTGTCCGAGGTGCTGATGCTGCACATGGGACTGGGCAAGCGGCAGGCGAGGGCGCGCGCCCTCGAACTGCTGAAGGAAGTCGGCATTCCCGACCCCGAGCGCAAGATAGACGCCTATCCCAGCCAGATGTCCGGCGGCCAGCAGCAGCGCGTGATGATCGCCATGGCGATCGCTTGCGAGCCCAAGCTTCTGATCGCCGACGAACCCACCACGGCGCTGGACGTGACCATCCAGAAACAGATCATCGACCTGATCGCCGCCCTGCAGAAGAAGCACAACATGTCGGTGCTGTTCATCACCCACGACCTCGCGCTCGTGGGCGAGATCGCCGACCACGTGATCGTGATGCGCAACGGCGAAGTCCGCGAGACCGGCACGGTCGAGCAGATCTTCGACAACCCGCAGGACGCCTACACCAAGGCGCTGCTGCGCTGCCGCCCCTCGCTCGACAGCCGGCCGATGCGCCTGCCTGTGATCGACGACTACATGAACGGCCACCACGAGCCGGACATCATTCACCAGCAGCGGTCGCGCGGCTATACCGGCAACGAGGACATCGTGCTGGAGGTGCGCAACCTCGGCAAGAGCTTCTATACCCGCGAGGGCCTGTTCGGCAAGAAGGAGTTCAAGGCGGTCAACGACGTGTCCTTCAAGCTGGCGCGCGGCAAGACGCTGGGCGTGGTGGGCGAATCCGGTTCCGGCAAGACCACGGTGGGCCTGACGCTGCTGCGCCTGCACCAGGCCACGGCCGGCCAGGCTCTGTTCGAGGGCAAGGATATCCTGGCTATGTCGAACAGCGAATTCCTCGCCTACAAGCGCCGCATCCAGATCATCTTCCAGAATCCGTATGCCTCGCTGAACCCGCGCTTCACCATCGGCCAGATCCTGGTCGAACCGATGCGCATCCACAACATCGGCGCCAACGACGACGAGCGCGCCGCGATGGCCCACCAGTTGCTCAAGCGCGTGGGCCTGCCGCCGGTGGCGTTCTACCGCTATCCGCACGAGTTTTCCGGCGGCCAGCGCCAGCGTATCGCGATCGCGCGCTGCCTGACGCTCAAGCCCGAGGTGCTGGTATGCGACGAGTCGGTCTCGGCGCTCGACGTCTCGGTGCAGGCGCAGGTGCTCAACCTCCTGCAGGAACTGCAGGAAGAGTACGGCATGAGCTACATCTTCATTTCCCACGACCTTGCGGTGGTGAAGTACATCGCCGACCAGGTCATGGTGATGAACAAGGGTGAAGTCGTGGAGATGGCCAATTCCGACGAGCTGTACCACGATCCCAAGCATCCGTACACCAAGACGCTGCTCGGCGCGATTCCGAAAGGCTTGGTGCATCACTCGCATTGACGTCACAGAGGTGTGAGGCGATTCACATGGGATCCCCGCCTGCGCGGGGGGTGAAGCAGGGGTTTCGCAAGGCATTGCCTTGCGCCTGCGGAACCGAACTGCCTTGCAAGGCAGTTCGTGGACTCCCATTTTCGCCACCTTTTGAGATAAGACCATGTTCGAAGACATTCCTTCCCTGTTCCGCGAGCTCGCCCCCGGCGTAGACTTTTGCTCCCTGCGCGTGGTCGACGAAACCACAGACAGCCTCATGGTCCGCCAGGACGTCCTGCAGCCCGTCACCACCCGCATCGACCGCGGCGCGATGCTGACGGTCGCGCACCGCGGCGGCTATGGCTATGCCGCCACCGGCGACCTGAGCGCCGATGGCCTGAAGGATGCGCTGGCACGCGCCTGCTCCTGGGCCGACGCCAGCGCCGGCCGCATGCTCGTTGACGTATCCCGGCTGGCCCTCGACCATCCGCGCGGCAGGCATGCCGGACCGCCGGGCGCGCGGGAGGGCGCGAATTTGTCCGACCTGGTCGGCCTGCTGATGCAGGAATCCCGCGCCTGCCGGATCGACCCGCGCATCGTGGACTGGTATGCCTCCCTCTCGCTCGCCAGCACCGCCCAGCTCTACCTGACCTCGCAGGGCGGGGAGGCGTTCCAGGAATTCCATTACGTCATTCCCAATCTCGCGGTCACCGCCAACCAGGGCAACGATACCCAGACCCGCAGCCTCGGCGGCCAGTACAACGGCTACTGCCGGCAGGGCGGCCTCGAAGTGCTGCGGCAGGCCGGCTTCGCTGGCAGCGGCGAACGTGTCGCGCGCCAGGCCCTGGAACTGCTGGATGCGCCGAATTGCCCGGCCGGCAGGATGGACCTGCTGCTGATGCCGGCCCAGATGATGCTGCAGATCCACGAATCCATCGGCCATCCGCTTGAGCTCGACCGCATCCTCGGCGACGAGCGCAACTTCGCCGGCACCAGCTTCGTCACGCCCGACATGTTCGGCCGTTTCCGCTACGGTTCCGAGCTGCTCAACGTCACCCACGATCCCGGGCGCGCGGAGCAGTTCGCGAGCTACCGCTGGGACGACGACGGCACGCCCGCGAAAAAGACCTGGCTCATCCGCGACGGCATGCTCGAGCGCCCGCTGGGCGGCGCCATCTCCCAGGCCCGCGCCGGCATGGAAGGCGTTGCCAATTCCCGCGCCTGCGGCTGGAACCGGCCGCCGATCGACCGCATGGCCAACCTCAACATCGAGCCGGGCGCGTCATCGCTCGACGACATGATCCGCTCGGTGAAGCGGGGCGTGCTGATGGATACCAACGTGTCGTGGTCCATCGACGACTCGCGCAACAAGTTCCAGTTCGGCTGCGAGTGGGGCCGGCTGATCGAGGATGGCGAGCTCAAGGGCGTGGTCAAGAACCCCAACTACCGTGGCATCTCGGAATCCTTCTGGCGCTCGCTCAAGGCAGTGGGCGACGAGTCCATCTTCGAGGTCATGGGAACGCCCTTCTGCGGCAAGGGCGAACCCTCGCAGGTCATCCGGGTCGGCCATGCTTCCCCGGCCTGCCTGTTCGCGGACGTCGATGTGTTCGGAGGAGAGGCCTGATGCAACAGTATTTCAATGAGGTCGCTGCCTTCCTCGCCGCGCGGCTGCGCGGGCAGGAGCAATTCAAGTGCTGGCTGGAAGCCGAGTCTTCCGACTTCGTGCGCTTCAACCGCAGCGCCGTGCGCCAGCCTGGCCATGTGCGGCAGATCATGCTCACGGTCGACCTCGCCGACGGCCTGCGCCATGCCGCAGCCACGCTGTCGCTGGGCGGTTCGCTGGCGGGCGACCAGGACCTGCTCGGCAACACCATCGGCCGGCTGCGCACGCAGATCGCCTCGCTGCCGGAAGACCCGTACCTGCTCCCCGTCACGGCTGGCGGGAATACCGAGCGCATCACTGCGTCGCGCCTGCCGTCCGGCCGGGACATGGCGGACCAGATGCTCGACGCGGCGCGCGGCGTCGACATGGTCGGCATCCTTGCCGCCGGGCCGGTCTACCGCGGCTTTGCGAATTCCCTCGGGCAGCGCAACTGGCACGAGATGTCCAGCTTCAATGCCGACTGGAGCCTCTACCTTGCCCGCGACAAGGCGGTGAAGAACAGCTATGCCGGGTTTGACTGGGACGGCGCGGCCTTCCGCAGCAAGTTCGACGAAGGCGCGGCCCAGCTCGACTTCCTGCGCCGCGACCCGGTGACGATTACCCCCGGCGGCTATCGCGCCTACCTGTCGCCCACGGCGCTTGGCGAAATCATCGGCATGCTCAACTGGGATGGCTTCTCCGAAAAGGCCTTCCGTACCCGGCAAAGCACCCTGCGTGGCATGCGCGCAGGAGAACGCCGGCTGCATCCTTGCATCAACCTGCGCGAGAACACGCGCGACGGCCTCGCGCCGGCTTTCCAGGCGGATGGCTTCATCAAGCCCGGCAAGGTCGATCTCATCCGCAACGGCGAACTCGCCGGTAGCATGATCTCGCCGCGCACCGCGCGGGAATACGGCATCGACACCAACGGCGCGGACGCCGGCGAAGCGATGAGCTCGGTCGAACTCGACGCCGGCACGCTGCCGCGCCAGCATGCCCTGCGGGAACTCGGTACCGGCGTCTACATCAGCAATCTCTGGTACTTGAATTTCTCCGACCGCGCCAGCTGCCGCATGACCGGCATGACCCGCTTCGCCAGCTTCTGGGTGGAAAACGGAGAGATCAAGGCACCGCTGAACGTGATGCGCTTCGACGACTCGCTGTTCCGCATCCTCGGCGACAAGCTGATCGGGCTGACGGATGAGCGGGACATGCTGATCGACAACGAGACCTACGGGGGGAGGCATGTGTCGAGCGCGAGGGTGCCGGGGGCGCTGGTGGGGGAGTTGGCGTTTGTATTGTGAGGGGCAGTCCCTCCCCTTCAATGGGAGGGAGCCATATCCGGCCCGTCCCGCAAATTAACGGTCCATCCCCACGAATCCGCATCCTGTCGCATCCCCCTCGCGACCTGCCGTACCCGGCGATACATTGCCTTGCATCGAACAAGAACAGAAATCCCGAGACATGACACAACAAAACCAACAACAGCCGATTCCATCGCCCGCCGGCGCGCATCGCCGCGGCAAGCGCATCCTCGCCGGGCTCTTCCTGGTCTCCCTTGCCGCCGGCGGCGGCTGGTACTGGATGCAATCCTCAAAAGCCGAAGCGGCGGCAAGCGAAGCAAAAAAACCGAAACCCCAGCCTGTCTACGAGCTCGGAGCGAGCGACGTCGCGGCCATCGAGGCGCGCGAGCTGCGCGTGGTGCTGCCCTTGTCCGGTACGCTAACGCCCCAGGCGCAGGCCACCGTCAAGGCGAAGGTTGCCGCCGTGGTCGATGCGATGCTGGTGGCGGAAGGCATGCCGGTACGCAAGGGGCAGGTCGTGGCCAGGCTCGACACCGGCGATCTGCGGGCGCGGCTGATGACCCAGCAGGCGGCGCAGGACGAGGCGCGCGCCAAGCTCGCCCTGGCGAGGAAGACCCACGACACCAACCGCGCGCTGCTCAACCAGAAATACATTTCCCAGACCGCCTTCGATGCCGCGGAAAACAGCGTCGAACTGGCGCAGGCGGCGCTCAAGTCGGCCGATTCCCAGCTCGACATGGCGCGCCGGGCGCTGGACGACGCAACCATCCGCGCGCCCTTCGACGGCATCGTCAGCAAGCGCTTCGTGCAGGTCGGCGAGAAGGTGTCGCCCGACACGCCGGTGTTCGCCCTGGTGGACCTGAAGGAACTGGTGTTCGAGGCCCAGGTCCCGGCAGGCGAGATTCCCCGCGTGCACGCCGGGCAGGAGGTCGCGTTCGGCGTGGACGGCTTCGGCGGCCGGTCCTTCCGCGGCAGCGTGGCGCGCATCAACCCGACTGCGGAGCAGGGCTCGCGGGCAATGACCGTCTATGTGGCAGTGGACAACAAGGATGGCGCTCTGCGCGGCGGCATGTTCGCCAAGGGCGGACTCGTGCTCGAGAAGTCGGCGCCCGCGCCGCTGCTGCCGTTGAATGCGCTGCGCCAGGCGGACAACGCGGCCGTCGCCTACAAGGTCCAGCAGGGCAGGTTGGTCGCGCAGCCGCTGAAGCTCGGCCTGCGCAATGACGATGACGGCATGGTGGAAGTGGTGGAGGGCTTGCGGGAGGGCGACCACGTGCTGGTCGCGCGCATCGATGCGCTCAAGCCGGGAAGCGCGGTCAAGCTGCCGGCGCGCGCCGCGAACGCGAGCGCCCGCCTTGAAACGGCCGGCGGCGTTCCGGGAAAGAGCTGAGCCATGTGGATCACGACGACCAGCATCCGCCATCCCGTCTTTGCCACCATGGTCATGGTGGCCCTGATGGTCCTTGGCCTGTTCTCTTACCAGAACCTCGGCGTGGAGCAGCTTCCCGAAGTGAATCCGCCAGTGGTCTTCATTTCCGTGCAATACCCGGGCGCGTCGCCGGAAGCGGTGGAAAACGATCTCACCAAGCCGATCGAGGAGGCGCTCAACACCATCAGCGGCGTCAAGATGCTGCGCTCGAGTTCGTATGAAGGCCGCAGCGATACTGCGGTGGAATTCGACCTGACGGTGGCCATCGACAAGATGGTCCAGGAAGTACGCGACAAGATCGCCCAGATCCGGCCCGCCTTCCCCAAGGACGCCAAGGATCCGTTCATCGTGAAGGGCGATACCGAGAACGCCCAGCCGGTGGTGACCTTCGGCGTCAGTTCAAGCTCGCTCAACCTGAGGGACTTGTCCACGCTCACCGAGCAAACCATCGTCAAGCGCCTGCAAAGCGTGCAGGGCGTGGGACGCATCACGCTCGGCGGCGCGTCGAAGCGGCAGGTGCTGGTTCACATCCATCCCGGCCGGCTCGCCGCCCAGGGCATCGGCGTGGACGAAGTCGTGCAGGCGATCAAGCTGGCGAACCAGGATCTGCCCGCCGGCAACATCACCCGGGGCGAGACCGACCAACTGGTACGCATCGAAGGCAAGCTCAAGGATCCGCGCGCCTTCGGCAAGATCATCGTGGCGCGCCGGGCCAATGCGCCTGTCTATCTCGAGCAGGTCGCCGACGTGAGCGATGGCGAGCGCGAGGAAACCTCCATCTCCCGCCTGAATGGCCAGCGCGCGATCATCGTTTCCGTGGTGAAGGTGCAGGACGCGAACGTGGTCGCGGTCGGGGACGGCGTCAAGGCCATGCTCGAGGAACTGAAGAAGCGGCTGCCGCCCGGGGTAGACATCCGGACCATCTATGCCAGCTCGGACTGGGTCAAGGGTTCGCTCTCGCGGGTGAAGTCGACCATCGCCGAAGGCGCGGCGCTGACCATCCTCATCGTGTTCTTCTTCCTGCATTCTTGGCGCAGCACGGTCATCACCGGCCTGACCCTGCCGATTTCGGTGGTGGCGACCTTCATCGCCTTGAACGCCTTCGGCTTCACGCTCAACTTCATGACGCTGATGGCCTTGTCGCTGTGCATCGGCCTGCTCATCGACGATGCCATCGTGGTCCGCGAAAACATTGTGCGCCACCTCGCCATGGGCAAGGACCATCGCACCGCGGCGCTCGACGGCACCCGCGAGATCGGCCTCGCGGTGATGGCGACTACCTTTGCCATCGTCGCGGTGTTCGTGCCGGTCGCCTTCATGAAAGGCATCATCGGCCGCTTCTTCCTGCAGTTCGGCATCACCGTCACGGTGGCGGTGCTGGTATCGCTGTTCGTTTCCTTCACCCTCGATCCGATGCTGTCGTCGGTATGGCGCGACCCGGCCGAAAACCGCTTCCGCCGGCTGCCCTGGCTGGGCCGCCTGATGGACAGGATAGAGCACGGCATCGACGGCCTGCATGCGGTGTATGGCCGCATCCTGGAAACCGCGCTAGCCTGGCGCAAGACCACGCTAGCCATCGCCTTCGGGCTTTTCGCCGGCAGCTTCTTCCTCGTGCCGCTGATCGGCACGGAATTCGTGCCGGAAGTCGACCAGGGCTTCAGCACGCTGCGCCTGAAGGCGCCGGTTGGCTCCAGCCTCGGCTATACCGACGACAAGATCCGCCAAGTGGAAGAGGCACTGAAGGAATTCAGCGAGATCGAGGTGATCAGCTCGACGGTCGGCACCGACGACGGCCGCAACTATGCCGAAGTCAATCTTCGGCTGACCGATGCCAGGAAGTCGCACCGGCGGCCGCAGAAGGAAATCGAAAAGGCGATCCGCGAGCGGCTGGCCACGATTCCCGGCGTGGAATTGTCGGTCGGTTTCCAGAAGCCGATCTATGTCGCCATCCTCGGGCCGGAGGCGGACAAGCTGAAACAGGTGGTTGAACAGTTCATGGAAAAGATGTCCGCCATCAAGGGCATCACCGACCTCGACAACAGCATGTCCGCCGCCAACCCGACGGTCACCGTCAAAGTCAACAATGAGCTGGCGAGCGATCTCGGCCTGTCGCTGCAGCAGATCGGCAATGCCCTGAGGCCTTTCCTTGCCGGCGACACCGTCTCTTCGTGGCTCGCGCCGGACGGGCAGAACTATGAGGTCAACGTGCAGTTGCCGAAGTCGGGCCGGCAAAAGGTCGCCGACCTCGCGGACCTTTCCGTGGCCAGCAGCCGCATGGGCGCGGATGGCAAGCCGGTCATGGTGCCGCTGCGGCAGGTGGTGGAGTTCGTGCCGAGCAGCAGCCCCCAGGTCATCAAGCGCCAGGACCTGGAACGCCGGGTCGGCATCTATGCGAACGTGGAAGGGCGCCCCGCGGGCGACGTGGGTGCGGACGTACAGAAGCTGATCAAGGAAATCACCCTACCGCCGGGATACCGCTTCGACGTCGGGGGACAAACGAAGCAGATGCAGGAATCGTTCACCGCCGCCGTCACCGCCCTGGCCGTCGCGGTGATCTTCATCTACCTGATCCTCGCCTCGCAGTTCGGCAGTTTCCTGCAGCCGGTCGCCATCATGGCGGCGCTGCCGCTGTCCCTGATCGGCGTGTTCAGCGCCTTGCTCGTCACGCGCAGCACGCTGAACATTTTCTCCATCATCGGCTTCATCATGCTGATGGGCCTGGTGACCAAGAACGCGATCCTGCTGGTCGATTTCACCAACAAGGCGCAGCGTGAGGGCAAGTCGCAGCATGACGCCATCCTGCTCGCCGGCCAGGTGCGCTTGCGGCCGATACTGATGACCACCCTGGCCATGATCTTCGGCATGCTGCCGATGGCCATGGGCCTGGGCGAAGGCGCGGAGCAGCAGGCGCCCATGGGACGGGCGGTGATCGGCGGCATCGTCACCTCCACCTTGCTCACGCTGGTTGTTGTGCCGGTGGCATACACTTATCTCGACCGCTGGGGCAGGGCGGCAAGGCGCTACCTTGCGCCGGAACCGGAGACGGCGTTGTCGCCCGAGCCGCAACCCGCCACCTCCGCCTGAGCCTGTCCCCGGCAGCGTTCCCGCCCTGCCGCGGGACGCTTTCCATGACGGCTCAGGGCCGCTTGCCTTCAGGCTTCGATGCCGCCTGCGCCAGCTGCAGCCTGGTCGCGCTGTCGTAGGCTGCCTTCTGTTCAGGCGTCATACGCTTCGCTAAGATCACCATTCGGGGAATCTTGCCGTTCGCGGCCGGCGGCGCGGGAGCCTCGCCGGCCGCGCTGGCCAGGCAAGTTTTGACCAGGACCACGATGGCCGCCGCCGAGAGCGCAAGCTGGCGGCGGAGGCCGGAACGGGTAGGGATGCGACGAACGATGCTCACAACGATTTCCTTGTCTGTAGGGGTTGAGGACGGGATGCCGGGGGATGGCGCGACCTCGGACAAGCGGAGCTTTCAAGACTGGCCGGGACGCGTTCGGCTGGTGAGTGGAAGCGGGGAGGGATTTGTTGCGAGGGTGGAGGGAATGTTGGGAATTGTCAGGACGGGAAGCGAGAACGAAAGGCAAGGCGGGTGCCCCGAGCAATGGCAGGTGATTCGCGCCTAGTCGCTACTCCCCGTCGGCGGGACAAGCGTGCTGGAGCGCTCCGACAAGCTCCCTCCCCTTCAAGGGGAGGGCTGGGGTGGGGATGGGGATCGGTCGCGAGCAAAGAACAGACTTGACTCGCTGGCGATATCAACGCTGTTCTTTATTCGCACCGGAAACCCATCCCCACCCTAACCCTCCCCTTGAAGGGGAGGGGACATGGCGGCGGGAAATCAAGCACACGTTGCAAAGATGCGGGCATAGCTTAGCGCCTTGGCGCGAACGACGGCGGACAACGCGAACATCACCCCATCCTTCTCCCCCGCCCCCTACATCTGCTTGAACAAATGCACAAAACTCCTGCTGACCTCAAGCTTCTCCCCCAACCCCTTCACCATCACGAGATGCCGCCCCCGCAGATCGCGCGTCACCCCATCGATCGCATTCACGTTCACCAGCGTAGACCGGTGAATCTGCCAGAACAGCGCCGGATCAAGCTCCTCGTGCAGTTCCTTGACCGGCTTGCGGATCAGCGCCTCGACGCGCGCCGTCTGCACGCGGGTGTATTTTTCGTCCGAGATGAAGAACAGCACCTCTTCGACTGGGATCAGCCGCAAGTCCTGGCCGATCGATGCCTGTATCCACTTCAGGTAATTCGGCTTGGCCGCCACGCCCATCTGCTTGGCAAGCTGGACAAGCAGCGAGCCCATGTCCGGCGGCGGCGCCGCCAGCCGGCTCTTGATGCGCTCGACGGTCATCTTGAGCCGCTCCGGTTCGGCGGGCTTGAGCACGTAGTCGATCGCGCCGCGCTCGAAGGCTTCCACCGCATACTGGTCGTAGGCGGTGATGAAGACGATGTGGGCCTGCGGGCCGATTCCTTGCGCCGCCTCCAGGCCGGTCTTTCCTGGCATGCGGATGTCGAGGAAGACGATGTCGGGCTGGTGCTGCTGCGTCAGCTCGATCGCCTCCTCGCCATTCTTCGCCTCGCCGAGGATCTCCAGTTCCGGCCAGACCTGCGACAGGCGCATCCTGAGCTGGTCCCGCATGAGGCGTTCGTCGTCGGCGATGATGGCGGTCGGCATGGCGATCGGTAATCTCGAAAGGTGAATGATCAGCTGGCGGGCTGGTAGGGAAGCTCAATGGTAGCGCAGACGCCGGTCGGGCTGTTGGGAACGATGATCAATTGGGCATGCTCGCCGTAAAGCAGCTTCAGGCGCTCGCGGATGTTTTGCAGGCCGAGTCCGGTGCCGTTGCTCTTGACGGCGCCGAAGCCGAGGCCGTTGTCGGCCACCGTCACCATCAGCTTGTTGCCGGACACTTCGGCCATCAGCCGCAGCGTGCCGCCTTCGGGCTTGCTTTCCAGGCCGTGCTTGATCGCGTTCTCGACCATGGATTGCAGCATCATCGGCGGGAAGGAGGCGGCCCGCAGGTATGTCGGGACATTGATGTCCACCGTCAGGCGTTCTTCCATGCGCATCTTCAGCAGGTCGAGGTAGGAACGCACGATGTCCGTCTCGCGCCCGAGGTTGGTGGTGGTGGGCGTTTCGCGCATCTGCGGCAGCACGGCGCGCAGGTACTGGATGAGTGTGCGCTGCATCGCGGCGGCGCGCGGCGGATCGGTCTCGATCAAGTGCTCCACCGATGCCAGGGTGTTGAACAGGAAATGCGGCTCGACCTGCGCCTGCATCATCTGCATCTTGGCCTCCACCACCTGGCGCTGCAGGGCTTCGCGTTCGGCGTCGGCCGTGGCGGCGCTGGCGCGGGCTTCGGCGCGCTTCTTGCCGCCCATCAGCGCCTTCATGCCGAACAGGCCGACCAGCAGGAGCAGCACGAAATTCATGAACCATGCCGACGATTTCTTGCGGTACTTCTCGGCCTTTTCCGCGGCGGCTTCCTCGACGGCCTGGTCGATCGCATCCTTCACCTCTTCGCTGACGTCGGGCGGCAGGTCGATGTTGATGCCTTGGTTATCGATGCGGATGTTGCGCGGAACCTTGGGGGGCTTCGGAGGCTGGGGCGGCTCCGGCGGGGAGGGCGGTGAAGGCGGGGAGGGCACGGGAGACGCCGAGGGCGGGCTCGCGTCCGCCGGGGTTGCCGGCGCCGGTGCGGCAGCTTCCTTCGGATCCTGGTCTTCCTCCGGCTTGGACGATGCCCCCTTCTTGCGGATGCGGATGCCGGAACCGTCGATGCGGATGTCGGTGTCGTCGTCCTCGAAGACCGTCGGGCCTTTGTTCTTCTTGCCGGAATGCTGCACCATGACCGGCGGGTGGCTGGAGCGGCTGAACATCTCGTCCACCAGCGCGCCGCCGATCAGTACCAGGATGCAGAAGAGGATGAACTTCTTCCAGGAGAGTTGCGCGACCCAGGCCGCCGTCTTGTCGAAGGCGATGCGCAGGTTGTGGATGGCGATCCGGGCGTTTTTCCGGAGCGTCTCTGGCAGGTTGCTCGGCATGAGTCTTTTCATCGTGTTCGGTACGGAAGCAATTATTGCCGATGTGGCGGCGGGGGTGAACGGTCGGCGGGAAATTTTTCGATTCAGCAATCGGAACAGGTCAGGCCGACGATCTGGCGCGCGGCGGGACCCGCCAGGCCGCCGGAGACGCCGCCGGGTTGCGCCTTGGCCTGGGACTGCTGGCGGCGCTCGAGTTCGGCGTCGCGGGCCTTCTCCGCATCCGTCATGCGCCTGGCCGTGATAACGATACGCGGCATGGGCCGGGCTTCGGATCTCTGCGCGGCCGCGTCCTGCGGAGCGGCGAAGGGTGAGCCGGCAAGGAGGGCGGCAATGAAGAAGGTGATGGCAGGGCAGAGGCGGCGGGTCATGGCGTTTCCTTTGGCTGGATGCATGTCGATGCTTGCACTGTAGGGAAGGCGTTCCGGGGACGCCATTCGTTTGCGACAGACTGCAAGATTGGCGGGTTGAAACGCCGGACGGCTGGATGGGCGGAAACGGAAAATTGCTTGCGCGACTGTAAAACGCAGCGGGCAAAGCTTGCTAAACTTCCAGCCTCGCGTCGTGGTGCAGGCACAAGCTGCGCCATGCCCGACCAGACGCCGCGGCGATCCGCCGGCGGCGCGTTCACCATAACAACCGGAACAACGATGACCCGCCTTCTTCGCCGCATCACCGCGGTTGCGTTCGCGACCTGTCTTTCTGCCCTGCTTTTCCTTCCGCCGCATGCCGGCGCCACGCTGCCAGCCAAGCCATCATTGCGGCTCGGCGATGCGGTCCGGCCGCTTGCCTACGAGCTGAACCTGGCGATGGTGCCGTCCGCCGACGGCTTCGACGGCCGCATCACCATCGACCTCGAACTCGCGCGCGCCCAGGACGGTTTCTGGATGAATGCGACGCGCCTGCGGGTGAAGCGGGCGGTGCTCGACGCAGGCGGCAAGAACCTGCAGGCGGCCATCGTCCCCGGGGGCGACGACTTCATCGGCCTGCAGTTCCCCGAAAGCCTGCCGCCGGGAAAAGCGCGCCTGACCATCGAGTACAGCGGCAGCTTTTCCGCCGTCGAGACGCGCGGCCTGTTCAAGCAGCAGGACGGCGGGGAGTGGTATGCCTTCAGCCAGTTCGAGGCGATGAACGCGCGGCGCGCCTTCCCCAGCTTCGACGAACCGCAATGGAAGACGCCCTGGACCGTCTCGCTCGACGTCAGGCGCGACCACGTCGCGGTCAGCAATACGGCGGCGGTGGCCGAGGAGGCCATCGGTGCCGACATGAAGCGGGTGCGCTTCGCCACCACGGCGCCGCTGCCGACCTACCTGATCGCCTTCGGCGTCGGTCCGTTCGACGTGGTCGACGGCGGCACCGCCGGCCAGAAACGGGTGCCGCTGCGCTACATCGTGCCCAAGGGACGCGGCGCGGAAGCCGCCTATGCCGCGAAAATCACGCCGCGGCTGGTGGAGCTGCTGGAAGACTACTTCGGGCAGCCCTATCCCTATCCCAAGCTCGACAGCATGGCCATTCCCATCACCGTGAATTTCGGGGCGATGGAAAATCCCGGCCTCATCACCTATCGTTCCAGCCTGTTGATGAGCCGGCCGGAGCGCGAGGATGAAAGCTTCCGCCAGCGCTACGCCAGCGTGGGTTCGCACGAGATCGCACACCAATGGTTCGGCGACCTCGTCACCATGTCGTGGTGGAACGATCTCTGGCTCAACGAATCCTTCGCCACCTGGATGGCGCGCAAGAACGTCAGGCGCTTCAACCCGGAGTGGGAGACGCACGGACGCAGCGAGCATGAGCGGCAGCAAGCCATGCATGCCGACCGGCTCGCCACGGCGCGCAAGATCCGCCAGCCCATCGTGGCCCGCGAGGATGTCGATAACGCGTTCGACAGCATCACCTACGACAAGGGCGGTGCGGTGCTGACGATGTTCGAAACCTGGCTCGGCGAGGATGGTTTCCGCGACGGCGTGCGCCGCTACCTGAAGCGCCACGCCTTCGGCAATGCCACCGCCGAGGATTTCTTCAACGCGCTCGCCGACACCGATCCTTCGCTGGCCAAGGGTTTCGCCAGCTTCGTCGAGCAGCCCGGCGTGCCGCACATCGCCATGCGTCTCGACTGCACCGGCAAACCCGCCCTGCACATGACCCAGGAGCGCTTCCTTCCCGCCAGGAAGGACGGCGCGAACGCGCAGTCATGGACGGCGCCGGTCTGCCTGCGCATCGACGGCCAGGATGCCGGCAAGCCGTTCTGCACCGTGTTGCGCAGCCGCTCGGAAAAGGTCGCCTTGCCGGTGGACCATTGTCCGGCCTGGATCCTGCCCAACCCGAAAGGCGCGGGCTACTACCTGAGTTCCGTCCAGGGCGTGAAGGCGATCCGCCTGGCGCAGGCGCCGCTCAAGCCCGAGGAAGCGGTCTCGATGCTGGGCGACCTGTCGCTGCTGGTGAATTCGGGAAGCTTCCCGGCGGACGTGCTGCTCGACCTCGTGGCGCCGTTCGCGGCCGACCCGCGCCCGGAAGTCGCGCGCGAGGCGGCGGAGGTCGCGAGCGACCTGTATCCCACGCTGAGCCGCGAGGAAGACCGCCGCCGCTACGCCGCCTGGATCCGCAATCATTTCGGCAAGCGCGCGGTCGAGCTCGGTTGGCTGGACCGGCAAGGCGACAGCGACGCGGTGCGCAAGCTGCGCATGAGCCTGCTGCCGCTGGTGACCGAGATCGGCGGCGATGCCATGCTGCGCGACCAGGCGCGCCAGCTCTCCCTCGGCTGGCTGCGGGGCGATGGCGTGCCGCTGGGCGGCATGTTCCGCCAGGTCCTGCGCAGCGCCGCCTTCAATGGCGACGCGGAACTGTTCGACGCGCTGGCGCAGGCGGTCGTGAAGTCGAAAGATAGCGATGCCCGTAACGAGATGTACAAGGCGCTGGGCAGTTTCCGCGCGCCGGAGCTGCGCCAGCGTGCCTTCGCGCTGGTGCTGTCGGACCAGGTCGATGCGCGCGAAGCCTCGACCATCCTGTACCACGCGGGAGAAACGGCGGAGAACGCGCCCGCCTTGCAGCAGTTCCTTGCCGGCAGCATGGATGCGCTGATGAAACGCCTGCCCGACGAAATGATGTCACGCATGCCGCGCTGGGGTCAGAACCTCTGCACCGCCGGGGACCGCGAACGCTACAAGCAAGTCTTCGGGCCGCGCATCGAACAGTATCCCGCCGGCGCGCGCAGCTACGCGCAGGCGCTGGAGACCATCGATATCTGCATCGGCAGCCGAAAGGCGCAGGAGACCCGCCTGAGCCGTTTCCTGGCGGGCAAGCGCATCGAGGGCTGACGAGGCCGGGAAGCAGAAAGGGGAGCGCGTTGCCGGCTCCCCTTTTTCATTGGCGTGCGCGCCGCGTGGTGCGTGGTGCGTGGTGCGCCTGCCGTGCTTACTTCAGCAGATACTCTTCCATGAACTTCACCACGGAATAGAAGTAGTAGTCCGCGTTCGGCTTGCGCGCGAAGCCGTGTCCCTCATTGTCGGCCATGAGGTACCAGACCGGCGTGTTGCTCTTCTTCAGCCGGGTGACGATCTGCTCCGCCTCGAACAGCGGTACGCGCGGATCGTTCTTTCCCTGTACCACCAGCAGCGGCTTCGTGATCTTCTCTGCATTGTTCAGCGGTGAGATGCGCTCGAGGAAGGCGCGCATCTCCGGATCGCGCTCGTCGCCGTATTCCACGCGCCGCAGGTCGCGGCGGTAGCTTTCGGTCCGCTCAAGGAAGCTGATGAAGTTGGAGATGCCCACCACGTCGACGCTGCCGGCGATGCGGTCGGCATAGTGCGTGGACACCGCGAGGCTCATGTAGCCGCCGTAGCTGCCGCCCATCACCGCGATTTTCTTGCCGTCGAGGTCGGGCTGCGTGCCGATCCAGTCGAGCAGGGAGCCGATGTCCTTGACCGAATCTTCGCGCTTGAAGCCGTTGTCCAGCTTGAGGAAGGTCTTGCCGTAGCCGGTCGAACCGCGGACGTTGGGCTGGATCAGGGTGATGCCGAGTTCGTTGACGAGGTAGTTGTAGCGGCCGATGAAGCCAAGCTGCGCCTGTCCCTCGGGCCCGCCATGGATGAGGATGATCACCGGGCGCGGACCCTTGAAGCGGCTGGCATCGGGGCGGGTAACGAGTCCGCTGATGGCACGGCCGTCGAAGGACTTCCAGCGGATGATGGAGGTGTCCGGGAAATTGCCGGTGTCGATCGCCGCCGCCGGCGTGGTCCATTGCTCGACCTTGCCCGTCTTGAGGTTCACCGAATAGCATTCGCCCGGGCTCTTCGCCGAATCGAGGCTGAAGCCGAGTTCGTCCTTGCCGAACCAGCGGATCTGGTGAACGCCGCCCACCGGCATCTTCGGCACCGGCAACTCCTTGCCGCTCGCGGTGTCAAAGAGATGCAGCTCGTTCAAGCCGTCGTTGTTGATGATCGTGGCGAGGCGGCTGCCTTGTCTGGTCGGCTCCACGTTTTCCACGCTCCAGGGAATCCGGGACGACAGGGGCGTGACGCGCATCGTCGCCAGGTCCATCTTCACGAGCTGGCGGAATTCGCCGTCGCGGTCGCTGGCATAGACGATGGCGCGGCCATCCTTCGTGAAATTCGGGTTGCCGTAGAACGCGGGCTCGCCCGGCTTGTCCTGGTTACCCGACTGGGGCAACAGCTGCCTGCGCTCGCCGCTGCGCGTGTCGATCAGCCAGATCGAGGTTTCGTTGGCGGAAACGTAGTTGATGCCGACGAGCGTCTTGTCATCGGGCGACCAGGTGAAATCTCCCCAGCCGCCGCCCGGCAGCGAAGCGATCTTGCGGCGGTTCTCCGGCTTGAGCGGATCGAGCAGCGACACGTCGGTCGTCACTTCCTTGCGGCGCCCGGGGCCGGCGGTCTTGTCGAGCTGGGTCGAGGTCATGACCATCAGCGTGCCGGCATGATTCCATTCGCCGCCTTCGTGCTTTTCGGCCGGGTCGGTCAGCATCGTGACCTTGCGGCTGTCGAGGTCGAGGCGGAACAGCTGGCTGGCTTCGCTGCCGCCTTCATCCTTGAGGAAGACGATGTAGCGGCCCTTACGGGGCTCATAGCGCGCGGCGCGCACCGGGTCGGGGAAATCGGTCAGCTGTTCCAGCGCGCCGCCCGGCTTGCGCAGCACGTGCAGCTGGACGGTCGGGCCGCTGGTGCGGGTGGAGACCAGGATTTCGCGCCGGGTCGGATGCCAGTCGAGCAGCTTGCGCGGACGGAAATCGTTGTAGCGCGCGACGCGCTGCGCCAGGTCTTCGCTGATCGGCGGGATGCCATCGGCGGTCAGGTGCTCGTTGGGCTGCACGATGCCTGCGGGGGCTTGCTGCGCCTGCAGGCTGCCGCAGGCCAGGACCAGTACGCCTGCCGCGATCATGTTGCGCAGGAAGGGGGGTGTTTGTCTCGTGAACATGTGTCTCCTCGGGGGTATCTCTTCTTGTATGAAGCGGCTGCATTGTAGCGCGTAAGCACTGCTGGCGTTATGCCAACGGGCAGGGGGAAACGCGCAAAGAAAAAGCCGGCTTGCGCCGGCTCGTCCTGCCTGGAAACGATGGAATGTAGGGCGGGCTTCCCTGGGCGGTCAGCCGTTCTTCTTGCGGACGGGCTTGGCGGCGACCGCCTTGTTCGAGCGCGGCGCGGGCTTCGCCGCCACCTTGCGCGCGGGCGCTGCCTTGCGGGCGGCGGTGCGCGTGCCCGTCTTGACGGCCGGCGATGCCTTGTAGGGCACGTTGAGCTGCAGGCTTTGTCCGGCCGCCAGCTTGTCGTGCTTGAGGTGGTTCCAGTCCTTGATCTGGTCGACGGTCACGTGGTTGCGGTTCGCGATCGAGGCCAGCGTGTCCTTCCGCCCCGCCTTGACCCAGATCTTGCGGGTATCGGGCAGATCGGGTTCGATCGCGATGCTGGCGGTTTCGACGAGCTCCGGCGCGATGTCCTTTTCGGACATGGCTTCGGGCTTCGGCACCAGCACCGTCGAGCCTGCCTTGAGGCGCATGTTCGGCGGAATGTTGTTCACTTCGCGGATGACCTGCGGCGTCGTGCCGAAGCGGGCGGCGATGGTTTCGATGCGTTCGCGCGCCGCGGTCACCTGGTGCGCGGTCCAGGACGAGAGCGCGCGGCCCCACTTCGAGAGATTGGACTTGAACTTGTCCGCATTGCTCTGCGGCAGCAGGATCTGGGTATTGGTGCTGCCGGCGATGACCGGCTTGTTGAACTGCGGATTGAGCGCCTTGAACTCGTCCACCGACAGCTCGGCCAGCTGGGCGGCCACCTTGATGTCGATGTCGCGCGTCTTGCCGATGGTAACGAAATACGGCTGGTTGTCGACCTTCGGCAAGGCCAGGCCGTACTGCGCCGGGTTGCCGATGATGTTCTTCACCGCCTGCAGCTTCGGCACGTAGTTGCGCGTCTCGGCCGGCATGTGGGCGGACAGGCTGTTGAAATCGGTAGGCAGGCCGGCCGCCTTGTTGCGGTTGACCGCGCGCTGCACCGAGCCTTCGCCCCAGTTGTAGGCCGCCAGCGCCAGTTGCCAGTCGCCGAACATGCCATACAGCTTCTGCAGGTAGCTCAGCGCGGCGTCGGTCGATGCCAGGATGTCGCGGCGGTCATCTTTGAAGCTGCTCTGCTTGAGGTTGAAGTCGCGGCCGGTGGAAGGGATGAACTGCCACATGCCGGCCGCCTGCGCGGGCGACAGGGCCTGCGGATTGAAGGCGGATTCGATGAAGGGCAGCAGCGCCAGCTCGGTGGGCATGCCGCGCTTCTCGAGTTCCTGCACGACGTGGAACAGGTAGCGTGAGGCGCGGGTGGTGGTGCGTTCGATGTAGTCGGGTCGGCTGGTGTACCACTGCACGTGGTTCGCCACCAGCGGGTTTTCCAGGTCGGGGATGCCGAAACCCTTGCGGATGCGGCCCCAGACGTCGACTTCTTCCATCGACAGCACTTGGGCGATCGGGTCGTTGGGATCGTAGGGCTTGTCGAAGGCGGAGACCTGCGACCAGTTCTGCATCGGCAGCGACAGGTCGCTGGCATGGCTGAAAAGGGGAGCTTGTAGGACGACGACTGCCGCGAATGATAAAGCCGTTGTTTTCAGCGGATGCATGGGTCCTCACTTGCTTGTTATGCCACCGCCGCGTGGTCATCCGTCGGCTGGCTGAAGCGTGGCAGTTTACGTAATGGGGTTTTCCTGCGTCAAGATTTATTACACACCATAACCAGTCCGGCATGGGATGCGTCAACTCAACGATAGGTGTTTTTCCATTGGCGTAAGGCAGCAAAACAAGCAATTGGTTCCCGTGTGGAAATAATTTGCCGCTGAATCAAGGTATTGGCGATGGCGGGCTCGCGGAAGCGGACGAAGGGGTTCGTGGCCTTTTCGAGGCCGATATTGGAGGGAACCGTTGGCAGGCCTTGCGCGCGCAGGGCCTGGGCGTCTGCGTAGCGTGCCTGCAAGGCAGTGTTTTCCGGCTCGGCTTCGAGCGCGAATTTCAGGTTCGACAAGGTATATTCATGCGCGCAGAACACCCGCGTGTCGTCCGGAAGTGTCACGAGCTTGTCGAGGGAGTTGGCCATTTGCTCAGGCGTTCCCTCGAAAAGTCGGCCGCAGCCGCCGGCAAACAGGGTGTCGCCGCAGAACAGCCAGCGTTGTTCCCGGGCGACGTAGGCAATATGGCCACGGGTATGGCCGGGCACGTCGAGCACGTCGAGCGTGAGCGCCAGTTCGGGGATCGTTGCCTTTTCGCCTTCGCCCAGCGGCACGGTGACTTGCGGGATGGCATCGTTGCGCGGGCCGTACACGGGGGCCGCGTAGCGCTCCAGCAGCGCGGGCACGCCGCCGACATGGTCAGCATGGTGATGAGTCAGTAGAATAGCGGCAAGGGACAAACCATGTTCCCGCAGCGCCGCGAGGATGGGCCCGGCGTCGCCGGGGTCGACCGCAGCGGCATGCGTGCCGTCGTGGATCAGCCAGAGATAGTTGTCCTGGAAAGCCGGAACCGTCAATACATTCAACATACGATGGACCACTCTTCACCCGAAAAAGCCATTATAGCGCTCGGCCCCTGGCTCGAGACGCCGGTGGGCAGCTACGTCAAGGCCTGGCAGCAGCAGCGCCTCGACATGCTCACGGCCGACATTTTCGGGTTCAATGCCTTGCAGATAGGCTTGCCGCAGCTCGACGCGCTGCAGGCCAACCGCATGCCCCGCAAATGGCTCACGGACACGCACCTGCCGGCAAATGGCATCGAAGGCCAGCGCGTGCCGGTGGTCGTGGTCCACGATTTCGCCGAACTGCCCTTCGCCTCGCAAAGCCTCGACCTGGTGGTGCTGCCCCACGTACTCGAATTCGCGGAGGAACCGCACCAGGTCCTGCGCGAGGTTGAGCGGGTCCTGATCCCCGAAGGGCAGGTGATCATCTGCGGCTTCAACCCCGCCAGCCTGTGGGGCGTGCGGCAGGTCGCCGGCCGGCTTACCGGCGCGCATTTCCTGCCGCAGGACGGCGAGTTCATCAGCCTTCCGCGCCTCAAGGACTGGCTCAAGCTGCTGAGCATGGAAGTCAACCGCGGCCATTTCGGCTGCTACGTGCCGCCATGCACCACCGAGACATGGCTCAAGCGCTTCACCTTCATGGAGAAGGCGGGCAATCGCTGGTGGCCTTACCTGGGCGCCGTTTACATCGTGCAGGCCGTCAAGCGCATCCGCGGCATGCGCCTCGTCGGGCCGGCCTTCACCCGCCAGACAGCCAAGGCGCCGAAAGGCGTGCCGGTCACCAATCGCATACACAAGCAGGAATGAATGGATAAAGTAGAGATTTACACCGATGGGGCCTGCAAGGGAAATCCCGGCCTCGGCGGCTGGGGCGCCTTGCTCGTGGCCGGGCAGCACCGCAAGGAATTGTTCGGCGGCGAAGCCAATACCACCAACAACCGTATGGAACTGCGCGCGGTCATCGAGGCGCTCGGCGTGCTCAAGCGGCCGTGCGAGGTGATCATCCATACCGACAGCCAGTATGTGCAGAAGGGGATCAGCGAATGGATCCATGGCTGGAAGGCGCGCGGCTGGAAGACCGCGTCCAAGGAGCCGGTGAAGAACGTCGACCTGTGGCAGGCGCTCGATGCCGCCCAGGCGAAGCACCAGGTCGAATGGCGCTGGGTGAAAGGCCATGCCGGCCATGCAGGCAACGAGCGCGCGGATGCGCTGGCCAACCTTGGCGTCGACGCGGCCGCAGCGGCCTGAAGCCTCTCCGCGACGCGTTTATCATTCCCCCGGTCCGGCGCTACAATCATGCCGGTCCGCCCTTCTGATTCCCGACCAGACCTTTCATGCGACAGATCGTACTCGACACCGAAACCACCGGCCTCAATCCGCGCTCCGGCGACCGCATCATCGAGGTCGGCTGCGTGGAAATCATCAATCGCCGGCTCACAGGCAACAATTTTCACACCTACATCAACCCGGAACGCGACTCGGAAGAGGGCGCGCTCGCGGTGCACGGACTGACCACGGAATTCCTGAGCGACAAACCCAAGTTCGCCGAGATCGCCGACGAGCTGCGCGATTACGTCAAGGATGCCGAGATCATCATCCACAACGCGCCGTTCGACCTCGGCTTCCTCGATGCCGAGTTAGAGCGCCTCGGCCTGCCGCGCTTCGCCCAGCATGTGCGCTTCGTGACGGACACCCTGGTGCAGGCCAAGGAAATGCATCCCGGCAAGCGCAACTCCCTTGACTCGCTCTGCGAGCGCTACGGCATTTCCAATGCGCATCGCGCGCTGCACGGGGCCTTGCTCGACGCCGAGCTGCTCGCCGAAGTCTATCTCGCGATGACCCGCGGCCAGAACAGCCTGACGATCGACCTGGCCGTTGCCAACGACGGCGCGGCGGAATCGGCCGCCCAGATCGCCATTCCTGTCGGCGAGATGATCGTCCTGCAAGCAACCGAAGAAGAAGTCGCGGAGCATGAGGCGGTGCTGGACAAGCTCGACAAGGAGGTCAAGGGTAGCTGCGTCTGGCGGACCGCGAGCACGAATTGATTGATTGCAGCAGTTATGCCATAATCACGCCTCCCGGACGGTTAGCTCAGGGGTAGAGCACTGCCTTCACACGGCAGGGGTCACAGGTTCAATCCCTGTACCGTCCACCAGAATTACTTAGTCATTTCAATGACTTACAAAAACGAAGCCAGCTAAATCAAGCTGGCTTTTTTGCGTTTGGACTTGTTGTGGACTTTTCCGGCGTAGACTCAGGAGGGGCAGGTATGGCGGGTGAGATCGATCAAGGCATCAAAACGGCAGAGTGGTTAGTGATATGGTCAACACTTGCCGGGCCAATTCTCGCCGTTCAGGCCCAAAAATGGATTGAAGCTGCCCGAGCGAAGCATGCGGTAAAGGATCGGATCTTTCAAACTTTGATGGCGACGCGGGCCGCGAGGCTGTCGGCGGAACATGTTCAAGCTTTGAATATGATCAGCATCGCGTTCTATGGGACCAATTTTTTCCGTTTCCGTTGGCAAACTTCGAAGGAAAAAGCTGTTTATCGTGCCTGGCGGGATTATTTCGACGTGCTCGATGTGAATGATCCGTCACTCAATGAAAGTCAGATCGTTAGAATTGTTGAAGCACGCGAGGACAAGTTCTACGCGCTGCTCGGAGCCATTGCGATTGAGCAAAATTACGATTTCGATCCGGTAGACCTGCGGAGGCAAATGTATAGCCCCGTTGCCCACGGACGTATCGAACAGGAGAATGAGGTCATACGCACTGGCTTGGCTCGAGTTCTAAACCGGCAGCAAGCAATCCCAATGGAAGTCATAAACCTGCCTAGTTCTGGTAATACTGGCGGCCAAACTGCCCAAGGCCAATCGCCCCGTAAATAACTTTGTGGGGGGCAAATCCATCATTGAATAGGTGCCGGCCGCGCAGGAGGGAGGACTAGGCCTGAAAGGAACCTGCCGCCGGCTGTCGGGGTTTTACTTTCTGGGCACTGGCCGACTAATCCCAGGAGCACTATGCGCGAGCAGGGGTGCTCTCCCTCGCTTTCTGTCACACAAACAAGATGCCGTCTCCGGTCAGGACGTTGGCATTCTCATCCGTCCTTGCTGCGATGCCGAAGGCCTGCGCCATGGCCTGGAGGCCGTCTATGCGCCCGGTCGTGCGGCTCTTGTCCAGCTTACGGGATCCAGCCGGATCCTTGGTCACTACCGCATTGGCCGCGCACATGGACAGGACAGGATGCATGCCATGGGCGACACGGCCGTTCAGCAGCTCCGCCTCCAGGGCGTCGAGCGCGGGCGCGCTGTCCTTGTACCCTTGCCCCCACTCCACCAGGGGCAGATCCACGCCGATCCGCTCCAGCTCCTTGCGCAGCACATCGATGCGCCAGCGGTCGTAGGCGATCGCCTGGAGGTTTAGGTCAGCCACAATGGTCACGATGTCATGCGCTACATGCTCATAATCCACAGTGGCGCCAGGCGTGGTGCGCAAGAATCCCTGAGCATGCCAGACGTCGTATGGGGCGCGGTCGCGGCGCGCGCGATCCATCAGACCTTGCGATGGGGTCCAAAAATAGGGTTGAACTTGCCAGACGTCCTCCACCTTCCCGATCAGCACCAGGGCCGTCAAGTCGGTACGGGCAGACAGGTCCAGGCCGGCATAGACCGGGCAGTCGTCATCGAACGGTAGCGGCTCCTCGTCACATGCCCTCCAGACGTCAGGCGAGATGAATGGCGACTCGGTGGCCACGCGTTGGTTGAGCAGCAGGTTGCGCGCCGTGTTCTCCATCGAGGGCATGCGCTGGGCCTGCCCCAGTTGCTCCCGCAAGTCATCCTCGCTGCGGAAAATCCCGAGCGCTGGGTTCGCCGCCTTCCATGCCTTCTGGTCCATCAGGTCGCAGCCGGCCGGCGCTGCGTAAAGGTGACAGACGATCCGCGGATCATTGGACTGGAGAGCATCGTCAATCCAGACCGAGAACAGGTCGGCGTCGCTGGCGGCCTGCGTGGAGATCGCGATCAGCAGCGGCGCCACGTGCGCTCCCTGGCTGGTCGTGATTGCGTCAATGAAGTCATCTTGAGGACCGCGCACCTGGCCGGTCTCGTCGAGCAGCGCCAGCACGGGAGACAGGCCATGCGCCGTCTTGCCGTCCGCCGCCAGCGCCCGGTATTCGGTATTCATTGGCAGACCAAGCAGGCGCTTGCCGCTGGGGACGATGCGCACGATCTTGGAGAGCTTCGGCGAGAGCTGGACCATCTTGGACGCCAGATTAAAGACCAGCGCCGCCTGGTCGCGGCTCATGGCGCCAGAGACGATCTGGCTGTTCAGCTTGGCTTCCGGTCCTACCAGGTGCGCCAGCAGCAGGCCGGCCACGAGACCGGACTTGCCGTTCTTCCGCGAGATGGACAGATATGCTCGCCTGGTGCCGGCCGGGTTGTCATAGACTGCGCGGATGAAGTCCTTCTGAAAGTCAGCCAGCACCAGCGGCTTGCCCACATGCGCGCCGTCAGGCGTCAGGCAGTAGCTCTCGATAAACCGGATGACTTTCTCGGCGCGGCTCATTACTTCACCAGGCGGATAGTCGGGATAAGGTCGTCATCGTCGACCTTGGCGGCCTTCTCGAGCTGAAGGCCCTTGGAAGCATCTTCGGAGCGTCCAACAGTCGCTTGCGCGTGAACGTGGAGCATGCGCGCCAAAGACACAGCACGTCGGGAAAGCGTCTCTAGGAGCTTGTGCTTTGGGTTGACGATGGGCACGCCATTGCCGGAAGGGATAGTAAAGCCCTCGATATCGACCTCCGCCTGGAGGCGCTCGATGTCGGCCTGGCTGCGGGCCAGATTCGCCGCTATAGCGAGATCAGAAACGGTCCAAGTATCCCGCGCGCGGGCCGTCACAATCGCATCCCAGAACGGTTTGTCGCCCGGTCGAAGGGTGACATGAGGCGGAGGAGCCAAAGGGCCCATGGAAGCGGCCTGAGCGGCTTTCACAGCCGCCGCCGCGGAGTCGGATCTGCGTCGCTTGGGTGTCACTTTCATGGTGGATATTTACGGTTAGCGTATGAATGAGGGGAACAGGGCGGTTTAGGCGGCTGAGGTCTTGGTGATTTTTGCCTTTCGCCAAGGATGGTCAGGGTCAATCGGAATCCCATCCGCATCGCATCCCTTCATCGCCAGCACCTTTCCCGTTCGCTTGAAGTACTCATGCCGCTGGGTCTTGGACGAATGGCAAGGCTTACAAAGCCCCATCAGGTTCGATCGCTCGTTGTTCGTCGGATCGTTGTCGACGTGGTCAACCTCACTAGCCGGCACGGTCAGTCCCAGGCGCTGGCAATCAGCACAAAGCGGCTGCGCCGCCAGCACTGAGGCGCGCAGCTTGCGCCACGCCGCGCCATCGAGTGCCAGCGTGCGGCCGGTCTCAAGCTGTCGCTGCTTTAGGGTCTTGCTTGGGTACTTGCTTTGGGTCCTGCTTGGGGTCTTGAGCACCTGGATCCCCCTTGCCGTCATCGGGTTGAGTTCCTGGAGCCGGGGCTTGAGGGTCTGGAGCTTGGGGCGCTTTGGGCTTGTCATCGGCTTTGAGCTTGGGCAGGTTCTCGAACTTGCGGACCTCATCCACGGTGAGCCAGCCATCGGCTATGCCCTTTGCGTAAAAATCCGCTCGGTTGTTGCTGTCGCCTCTCAGGAGGCCTTCAACGTTATGCTCGGCGAAGTAGATACGCCGTCCGGCTTCGGTCAGTAGCATGCGGCTGATCGCCTGCTCCCACATGGCCAGATGGCGCCGCAGGGTGTGGACCACAAAGATGCGACCCATCTCCACGCTGTTGCTGTAGTTGCCGTGTCTCAGATCCCCGATGATGGTCGGAGGTACTCGGAACAGGCGCGCGATTTCCTCCACAGAGAACTGACGTGCTTCGAGCCATTGCGCATCCTCCATGCTCATCGAGACGGTCTGATAGTCCAAGCCTTGATCCAACACAGCAGTCTTTCCAGCATTGGCGCCGCTGCCGTACTGGCTTTGCCAGTGCTGGCCGATCGTGGTCTTCTGTTCTGCGTTGAGCTTGCCGGGGAACTTGAGCAAGCCAGACAGGCGTGTACCGTTGAGGAATGTGCTATTGCCATGGTCACGCTCAGCGAGTGCAAGCTGTACCGTCTCGCGGCTGGCGGTAATCGGAGAGACGCCCACCTTTCCATTGTCGGAGCGGTGGCGCAGGTGGAAGACTTCCTCTTGGATCAGTCGGCGCTTATTGCCCTTGAGGTCTGACACGTCATAGGCAAGGCGGCCGTTGTCCAGCTGGAGGACCGTGACTCGGTCAGCGGGAATCGGGAGCAGCGTGCGCACCTGGCCGTCATACCCTCGCAGGATCTCGGCATAGGCATTGCCACGCAAGAGCACAGACGCTTGCATCAGCTCGCGGAATTCCAGAGCGCTTTGCAAGTCATTCGGCGAGTCGTGAAGTACCTTGTAAAGCGGATGATCGTCGGCCCGGTCTCGGCCGTCATCGTCGGTTTTGCGGTAGAGGATCAACGGCAGGGAGGCGATGGTCTCGGAGATAGCGGAGACGCAGGCGTAGACGGTCGACAGGCTTTCCGCCTGCCCTGGTGCGCCGCCGCCTCCACGCAGGATTGCCGCCCCTCGCCAAGATAGGTCCTCCGAGCGGCGCTCGATGCGGTTGAAGATTCGCTGAATGATGTTCATAGGGTATCGAGCCAAAGGGCATGGAGGCTGCGGGCACCAGCGAGCTGCGGCATGCTGCGCTTTGCAATGCTGGTGTCCATGTAGGCCGGGTCGTCGGTCAGCGTGATTTCGATCAGATCAACGTCCAGCAGCTCGCGCACCAGGGAAGTTCCTCGCTCCTCCCAGCGGTCGCCGTTCTCGCGGACACGAAAGCCGAAAGAGCAGCCGGCCACGTCGCCGCGGTCGACCAGGATGGAGAGGTCCTTGCCGGTGGAAGTGCTGGGCAGGTCAAGCTCGAAGGCAAGGCCTTTGGGATCCTCGATCAGCCGAAGCGTGCCGGCCTGAGTGGTACCGAGCAGCGCCTTGCCGTCGTGCTGCCACAGCGCTCGGATGTTGACGCCGGATTTCAGCGACGCATCGAATGCGCCGCGCCGGATGATCTCGACAAAGCCGCCCAGATCGCGGCTCTCGGAGTTGTAGACTGCGGCATAGCCGGTCAGCTTGCCGGTGGAGTTGGTGCGGAGACTTCCGCCCGATCGTATCTCGAAAGTATTGGTCATCTCCGCACCCTCCATTAGCTGATGGCGATGTCGTCGGCGACCACGAAGGCTTCAGGGTGACGAATCACGATATCGGCTGTTGCCATCGCGCGCACCAGCACGCCGCCGCGCGCGTAGGCGGTCGAGTCAAACGGGTTGACCAGGATATCCAGCTCGGACCAGAGGCCCAGAATGACTTGTGAGAAGTCGCCCAGAATGAGCCGGCCCTTGTTCGGCGAGCCAGTCTTGACCGGCACCTGGTTCGTGACACTCACGCCCAGCTCAGCCATCAAGCCGCCTTCAACCAGGTATTGCGCGCCGGCCGTTGCCGACTTCAGGGTAGTGCGCAGCTTGGTTGCCACCTGCGGATGAGTAAGCCAGGCATTAGCAGTGGCGTTGGACAGTTCCAGCTTTTGGAGCATGGCATTGATGCCGGCCCAGTCCAACGTCGCGAGGCTCGCGGTCTGAATGCCTACAGTCGGCAGGATGCCGGTTGGCTGGTTCGAGCCGCCGCCGTTAATCATGGCCGTGTCGAGCGCTTGCGCCAGGGCGAAGCTCATATCGTCGCGCAGGAGCTGCTCGATCGCTGGGGACGATTGCTGGATAAGCTGGCGGGACATCTCGGACAGAGCGCCAACATGCTTTGGGGCGAGCGACTTCTTCGCGAAGGTCATGTCTGAGGCGGAGAGCGCGCCATTTTCGGCAACCCAGCCAGAGGTAACGCCGGAACCATACGCCGGGATATCGACGTTGCCGGTGAGGCCGGTGAGCACGCGGGCGCCCAGCTGGCGGGCGAGCAGCTTATTTCGGAAGGGCTCGATGAACTGGTCGGCGCGCAGGTCAGTGGCGACCACTTGGCTTGCTGTGCTGGTCAGGTTGACGCGGCGCTCCAGCAAGGACAGCGGCACGAACATGCCGGAGGCTTTGCGGCCGGTGCGGCGCTCGGTCTCTTGCGAGTACTCCAAGGCGGCGCCGGTCAGGCTGCGGCCTTCCATGCCCGCTTTGAGAACGTCCAGCAGGGAGACCCGGCTTTCCAGATCGACTTGCTGGCGTTCTACCGGAGCACCTTGCATGCGGCGCTCAGTCTCAGCCATGAACATGGCTCGCTGCTCGTCGGCTTCCAAACCAGTGATCTCTGCCTTCAGGGCATCAAACTTGGAGGACTCGTCAGCGCTTAGGCTGCGTTTTTCGGTTTCGGCTTTCGCTAGGAGGGAGCGCATCTCCGCCACTTTGGCGGCCTTTTTTTCACGAATTTCTTGGAGAGTCATTTGGATTCCTTTGCAAAGGGGAAAGGGTGAATCTCGCTCGTTATAGCAATGGAAAAACCCGAAGGGTTGAAGTCAGGAAAGATAAAACTATGGTGAACAGAGGAGAACAGCTCGGTGAAATGCCCTTGTTTTGCGCGAGCTTTCGCGAGCCCTCGCGAGGATCATCGAAGGGTCTCCGGAGGGGCTTGGAAGGGGCAGAGAACCGTTCCTGAAGATTCGCGTAACGGCTCAGCAACGGTTCCGTAACGGTTACTTGTTCCTGAGGCAAAGGAGCCCAAAAACGGAACAGGCCCGTTTTCGGAACCCTTCCAATTTTGGGCCTGTTCCTCCAGGGCGGTAAGCCTATGACAGCTGCCTTAGGGGTGAACGACGTTCAGTGCCTCATGTCGTCAGGTTCAGTGCCTTTGGAACGACGTTCAGTGCCTTCATCGAGAATCTGCTCTCATCTTGTCCCCCGGTGATCGATCAAATGCGGTGGGTAGATGGTATTTCTAGATAACGCTCCAGTTTCTGGAGTAGAGAGAAGGGTAAAAAGGGGTCCTATTGCTCCAGAAACTGGAGTAGTAGACGCTCTCTCTACTCCAGAAACTGGAGCTATGCTGCGGCTGCTACTCCAGAAACTGGAGTAAGACTTGCGATTTTCAGATGCCGGTAAGCACCGCGCGGAAATGCTGTTGGCTTGACGTCCATCCCGTCGATTTCATCCAATGCCAACCAGGTAACGGCATACCAGGCCGCCTTGTTTGGACGCGCTCCCTTGCGAGTCTCAAAGAGAAGGCCGGACTCGAGCAGCTCGGACTTGGCCTTCATCAACGTGGTTTGAGAATGCCAGCCGCGAGCCGACATGACGACCCAAGCACAGTAAAGCCGCCCGTTGTTATCGCCCCTAAGCTGGGAAGCGATATCCCATAAGAGCTTTACCGCGCCTGGAGAAAGAGCAAGATAGGCCGGACAATCCAAAACGCTCAAGGGAACGGCTATAAAGCCGCCACCATCGCGCTTTTGCTTGGCGTCCTTATGTCGGCGTTTGGTCATCGCTCAAACGCCCTGTTTGAGGTGTCCAGCTGGAACCGCGGCCGGAACACTTAGATCGGGAAGGGAGGGCGCTCATTGAGTCTTCCCCTTTTTTTGCCGCCTCAATTCCTCGTTGTTGTTGCGATCGATGACGCGGCCGGCAGTTTCGGTCAGCATTCTGGCGGAAGCCAGCGCCATGCGGTTCAACGCGGCTCGGTGAACATGGTCAAGAATGGGAGAATCTTCATTGTCTTCGCTGAGGATGCTGTCCTCGATCAGATCAAGGATGACTGCAATCCCTTTGCCGACATCGTGGGCGAGCTCTGCTAGATCTTCGGCCGGATCATGGCCGCCGTTGACGTGCCAGGAAAAGGATTGGAATAAGGCTTTGGGTGGGCGATTGGACGAGTCTGAGCCAGGCATGCGAGCCTCCTTGAGTAGCGGTTGAACCGCCGCCTCGCTTCCAAACGAGGGGGGGCGGCAGATGGCAGGGTTGGAAGACCGGTACTCAAGGAAACCGGCAGGCCGAAGCCTCCCCACCACCGCCGCCCATTGAAGGCGCAGCATGGTACGGACGAAAAAATACCGCCTGGTGGCGGTTGTCCGCCTCGAGTAATTCGGGCTTCCAAACCCGGTTGCCTCTTTATCAGCAACGGGGAAAGCATACGCCCGCAGTAAACCGGAGTCAATAGCTGTACTCATGCGCCCATCCCGATATAGCGATAGCGCTTGACGTGAACCTCGCGGCCGAAGCGGGTCCGCACCCATTCCCAGTCATCATGGAACTGGTAGCCTTTGGCGCGCAAGCTTGAGATCGTTGAGTGGAGGCAATGGTCGCCCAGGCGCTCGGCCTCGAAGCGGTTCAAGCTCTGGCCGGCGCGCATAATTGCCAGGATGTGACCTTCTTTGGTATTCTGCGCGGGCTGTGTATTCGAAAGCGCGTTCTCTTGGCGGGGCAACGCGCTTTTTTCTTTTTCCAGATCCATGGCTCAACCCTCCACGGTGGTCTGGTTCGTCTGGGCTTCCATTTGCGCGCGCCAGTCTGCGGCGGCCTCGGTACTAATCAAGGTCCGGCGGCCGACTTTCATCAGGCGGGGCCCTTTGCCTTCGTTGACCAGCTTGTGAAAAAAGCTGCGGGAGATGTTGCCATGTTCGTAGCAGAACTCCGCTACGGTAAAGGCAGGCTTGCTATGGATGCGCTTGTCGTGTTCGAAATTGGATTGGATGCTCATCTAAATTCCTTGTCTGTAGTTTCGTGAACACCACTATCACCAGTGGCGTGACAAGGACTTTATAAATTGCGGCTGAATTAAAAAATTTGGATACGTTGCGGACAAATATTTTTCCGTGGCGAACAAATATTTGTCCGCTGCGGAAAGATATTAATTAGCTTTGCTTCTACCTCGCTTTTGGGCTGCTTCTGGAATAGCCAGCGTCCCGGCCGCGCCAGCCTCACGTAGCCAAGTCTTGATAGTGTCCGGCTTTGGAAATGATTCGAGAGAAGTCAGCTTGTGTTTATTTTGCTTGAGGCGTTCAAGGATCTGGTCGGCCATCTCACCGATCCGCGTGTCTGGTTTCTCTACCCACGCTCGTTTCGCATAATCGACGGCCGCTCGACGTGCGAGCTGAAGGTCACGATGGCTTTTCCCAGCGCCTGATTCATAGGCTTGTTTCTTCGCTTCCTTGGCGGCGTCTGCGAAAATTTTTGCGGACTCCATTTCGATTGAGTAGCCGCCAGCGATTGCTTCACAAATAAGGAGCATGCTGATTGCGGCGGCTTCCTCCGCCTTACTACTCGAAAGCGCCTCTCGAAGTGCTGACGTCGCCATGATGATATTGACGGCGGTTTGTCCAATGGGAGAGAGATGCTCGCCGGCTAGTCCCACAGGTGAATGCGTTATGCAATTTTGCGATGCTTCGTTTAGCCACCACATCCGCCAGTCTTCGTATCCGTCGCGAATACTGGGAGCGCCGTCCTTAAAGACGGAGTTTTCCTTGCTCAACCTACTCACAGCTTCTCTCTCGAGGTATGGCAGGATGACGTCGACCATAATGTTGTGTCCATTCCTAATGTCATCTAGCCAAGTTTCGCGCATGCGCCATCTGATCTCGTCCGGTGTAACGGAAAAGACGCGCTGTCCTTCTACAAAAGTAAATCCATTCTTCTGTTCGATCATGCTGCTGTCCTCATCAGTTTTTGTACTGCGGCCGCCTTGTGCTCCGGCGCCAAGTGCGCATAGCGGAGCGTCATTTTGATGTCCGAGTGCCCGAGCAGCTCCCGGACGGTGTTCAGATCCACTCCGGCCATGACCAGGCGCGAAGCGAAGTGATGTCTCATGTCATGCCAGCGGAAGTTCTCTATTTCAGCCTTCTTTAGCAGCTTCCCCCAAGCGGTCTTAACCTCGGTCATGCGGCTTCCATCCCGGCCCGGGAAGACCAACTCTGTGCTTCGGTGCTGGGACTTCCATTGAACCAGTGCGGACTTGGCTTCATCGTTCAGTGGCAAGTGCCGGGTCTTGTTGCTCTTTGCTGTTTCATCCCGCACGGTCAAGATGGCAAGATCGAGATCGATGTCGGCCCAGCGCAGTGAGAGCAGCTCCCCCTGGCGGATCCCGGTATTAAGCGACAGAAGCACGGCCGGCTTCAGATGGTCGACAAATTGATTTTCTTCAACATTTGGCAGTAGCTCATAGCCCCGGGTGGCGCGCCAAGCGTTCGCCCTGGTTCTCCCGTCCCGATCGCGCTTTTCCCGCTCATTCAGTGCCAAGCGCAGGCGCGATTCTTCAGAGTCGGACAAGAACCGAACAATCTTGCCGCCGGATTCATCCATGCGCTTGATCGAGAGAAGAGGGTGCTCCGGAATAAGGCGCCAGTCCACCGCGCGCGAGAAAAGCGACTTGAGGTCATTAAGGTCTCGATTGACGGTCGACGCCTTCCGGCCATCTTTGATCCTGGCGGCCCGCCATTTGTCGATCAGCCTGACGTCAAAGTCGGTCAGCGGTCTATCGCCATACTCGGCGAAAAGTGCCTTGAGGCGGTCAATGATCGCTTCCCCCGTGCGGTTATGCGCGCGCAGGTGATCGCCATAGTCGCCATTGATAAAGGAGAAGAGGGTGAGCTTTCCGCGGATCCGGGCCTTTTTCTCCTCGGCTGGATCGGCGCCGGCCGCTATTCGGCCCAGCAGGATGCGCGCTTCCTCCCGCGCGTCGCTGACCGTAGTCGTCGGAAAGTTCTTGTTGAGCGAGAACCGGACTTGCCGGCCGTCCTTTCCGGTATAGCGGATGCCGTAGTTTTTTGCCCCGCTGGGCGTAATTCGAACGGTAAAGCCTTTTACCTCCGAGTCAGCGATGTCGATCACCTTGTCGGTAGGCTGAAAGTCTCGGAGCAATTCCCTTGTGATTTTTGCCTTCATGAGCTGTGGACTTCTGGTGGACTAGTTCCGCAGCGATCAAGTATAGACATTCAAGGACCGGAATGCTCTAACTCTCTGATTTTTATACCTATATAATACGTCGATGGACGTGAGTGGATAACCGGTTTTTCCTTCACACGGCAGGGGTCACAGGTTCAATCCCTGTACCGTCCACCAGAATTCCAGTCAAGCCGGCTTCCACGCCGGCTTTTGTATTTCTGCCCGCTTTTTCTCCGTTGTTCCCTGCCTGTTTTCCATCGATGGTGCGAAACCCCATGAACGACCTGATCCAACTCCGCAACGCCCTGCGCCAGTTCGCGAATGAGCGTGACTGGGAGCAGTTTCACACGCCGAAGAATCTCGCCTGCGCGCTCTCGGTCGAGGCCGCGGAATTGCTGGAGCATTTCCAGTGGCTGAAGGCCGGAGTCGCGGAGGAACTGGGCGAGCGGGCAAGGACGGAAGTCCGGCTGGAGATGGCGGACGTGCTGCTCTACCTGGTCCAGCTTGCCGACAGGCTTGACGTTGACCTGGTTGCCGCGGCGCGTGAAAAGATGATTCTGAATGCGGCGAAGTACCCGGTGGCGACGGCGAGAGGAAATGCCGCGAAGGCCGGGCATCTGCCGCCATTCCCGGGAGGCCGGAACGAAGAAGGCCCGCCGGGCGGCGGGCCTTCCAAAGAGTGATCTGGTGATGGTGCGGTCCGCGGGCTTGCCTTGCTTCGCGGACCGTCTTGGGATGGCGTCAGTGCTTCGGTGAAGCGCCTTGCGCCATGCCAACGAGAGAATCGAGCACTTTGTCAAAGAGCTGCTCGTCGTGTGTGATCACCGCATATCCTGCCGTCGAAAACACCAGCATCGCGGTTGCCGCAGCCGTCAGGACTTTCCAGTCCCGAAAGAATCCGGATTCCTTCTTTCCCTTCTTGCCGGAAGAAGGCTTTTCAACATTCAACTCCAGTCCGAAATTCAATTTCACTTTCATGGTGGGCCTTTGAGGGGCGCCACGGAAATCATACGCTGCCTGCTTTGTCTTGCCTCGCGACCTTGGCTTCCGGGGCGGACACGCGGATGGTGCTCTCCAGTTGGCAGGCGGCGTGTCGCGAAGGCAGGTTGTTTCCCATGTCTGCCCGGCACCTTGCGTACCGGGCGGGAGAGCGTTGGGTTCTATGCGTCGGATTGGTCTCCTTCTGGGCTCGGTCGAAACGCGATGTCGCTTTGCGTTTCGCCTGCCTTCAGTATAACGACGTCATCCGCCGTCCAGACGACGAGGCAACGCCTTCAAGCCAGGAAAACTTAGTTTTATTCGACAATGCTGTTATTGCATGACGAGGGGAAATGAAAAAGCCGGCTTGAGCCGGCTTTTAATGAATGTCTGCGCGTGTGCCGCGCCTGCCAGTCAGAACAGGGTGCTTGCCGCCCAGTACATCAACCCGATGCTCACCGCCGACGACGCGGCAATGCAGAGTGCCGCCTGGAACTTGTTCACGTTGAAGCGCATGCCAGTCGTGTTGCCGGTTTGGTCGAGCATTTTTTCCATGAGGGGCTTTCAGTGACAGCAATCAGGGGATGTTGAGCATTGTAAAGGCTCTGTGCTTTGGATCAAGAGTCAGAATGGCAACTTGACGAAATTCTTTTTGCGTCGGCGCAAACCTGGTCTTTCCTTCCGCGAAAACCGGGGAACTTTTCTTGGCAAACGTACCATCCTAGGCCGTTTGGCATTGCCCCCGTTCATTTAGTTTATGCGGCGCATTTGAAAGCGCTCAATTGGCCGGTGGAAGTGTTGAACACGTCACAATTTTTAACAGGTAATTTTGAACTGATGCAAATCCTGCATGTCTATCCAGCGTTCACACAAATGATTGGGAGAATGAGATGCAATGCATTCTATGCGCGTCGTTGCCAGTCAATGTTCGAACCTCGCGCATGCACGAGCATCTCGTGCAGATCGGGCTGACCCAGCGGATCGCGCGTCCCGGCAAGGGCAAGGCAGCGTGGATCACGCATTACGCCTGCAGCCAGTGCCACACCGAGTGGAAACACACCGACGACCCTTATGACCGAGCCGCCGGCTGGTCCATCGACAAGGAAGTGCAATGTGCCGCATGAAGGCACGTTCACCGTCCCCCCGCAGTCCTCATTCCTTTACTGCAAAGATCGTCCTTGCCTAGCTGTTTCATCGCCGATCCGTTTGCGGGCAAAAAAAAGCCCGCGAAATTTGCATTCGCGGGCTAAATCCAATTCAAGGAGAGTTGGAGGAGACAGGTGCTACTTTACTGCAGCGCAGCATCGATGGCAAATTCATTATCGCTATAACTGTCATAGCCAGGCTGAATAAGGCCGGCCTCCATGCTGCGTCTTCATCTGGCCGGCGTTTCCACGCCGGCTCCCTCCGCTTCCGCCATCAATGGCGACGTTACCGCCAATGGCAGCGTGCCCCGCGTTTTTCATTTTTCCAAAAAAATTATTGCTTTATCGGTCACAATACCGGACTCGGCTTGCGTGCGCGCAAACCAGGTTGGCGCGCTTCGCTTATACCTCACTAGATCGAAAGCCGTTCACGAGACGGCTGCTTACCATGGAGAGAAGACGAATGAAAAGCAAGGGTAGACCGCTGCTGAAGGCGGGCATGATTGCGATGCTGTGCGCGTTCTCGGGCGCGGCGTTTGCCGCCAAGACGCTGGTGTTCTGTTCGGAAGGCAGTCCGGAAGGCTTCAACCCGCAGTTCTTTACGACCGGCATCACCATGGATGCCTCGGCCGTCCCGATGTTCAACCGGCTGGTCGAGTTCGATACCGGCACCACCAACATCGTGCCGGCGCTGGCGGAATCCTGGGAGATCTCGCCTGATGGCCTGACCTATACCTTCAAGCTGCGCAAGGGCGTGAAGTTTCACACCACCGCCAAGTTCAAGCCCAGCCGCGACTTCAATGCCGACGATGTGATCTTTACCTATTACCGCATGGCGGATCCGAACCATCCCTTCCACAAGGTGACGCCGGGCCAGACCTTCGCGTACTTCGAGGACATGGGCATTTCGAAGATCGTCGACAAGCTGGAGAAGGTGGACGACTACACCGTGCGCTTCAAGCTCAAGCATCCGGAGGCGCCTTTCCTCGCCGACCTCGCGATGGATTTCTTCTCCATGCATTCCGCGGAGTACGCCGACAAGATGAAGGCGGCCGGCACTCCGGACGTGATCGACCGCGAGCCCGTCGCCACCGGCGCCTTCCAGTTCGTCTCCTACCAGAAGGACGCAGTGATCCGCTACAAGGCATTCGACCAGTACTGGGGCGGCCGTCCGAAGATCGACAACCTCATCTATGCCATCACGCCCGACGCCTCGGTGCGCTACGCGAAGCTGAAGGCGGGCGAATGCCATGTCATGGCGCTGCCCAAGCCGGCCGACATCGCGCTCATGAAGAACGACGCCAACATCAAGCTGCTGACCCAGGAAGGCCTGAACGTCGGCTACATCGGCTTCAACGTGGAGAAGAAGCCCTTCGACAACAAGCTGGTGCGCCAGGCCCTGACCATGGCCCTCGACAAGCAGGCCATCCTGAATGCCGTCTACCAGGGCGCCGGCCAGATCGCCAAGAACCCGATTCCGCCGACCATGTGGTCCTACAACGACAAGGTGAAGCCGTATCCCCATGATGTCGCCAAGGCCAAGGAACTGATGGCCAAGGCCGGCCTGGCGAACGGCGTCGACGTCGACCTGTGGTACCTGCCCGTGACCCGGCCCTACAACCCGGACGGCAAGCGCATGGCGGAGCTGATCCAGGCCGACTGGGCGAAGATCGGCGTGCGCGCCAAGCTCGTCACCTACGAGTGGGGCGAATACCGCAAGCGCAGCAAGGTCGGCGAACAGCACGCCATGATGTACGGCTGGAACGGCGACAACGGCGATCCGGACAACTTCTTCGTTCCCCTCTTGGGCTGCGATGCGGTGAAGGGCGGCGGCAACGTCACCCGATGGTGCAACAAGGAATACGAAGACCTGGTGCAGAAGGCCAAGGGCACCACCAGCAAGGCGGAACGCACCAAGTTCTACGAGAAGGCGCAGGAAATCGTGAACGAAGAGGCGCCGTGGATCCCGGTCGCGCACTCGCTGCGCACTACGCCGGTCCGCAAGGAAGTGGTCAACTTCAAGATGGACCCGACCGCCCATCATTACTTCCGGCAGGTGGACCTGGTGAAATAAGCCGCGCAAGCGGCGGCCGGCAAGGATGCGCGTGCTGGCGGCCGCCTGCCGGTTTCGCTATCATGCTGCCTCATCGTGAACCGCGGCGTCCGGCCCACACCGGTCGCCGCGTTTCGCATTGAGGCGGGAAGCTCAAGAGGCATACCAGGCTCCGCCGGGTTCCGGTTCCGATCACTTAGGACACGTCATGTTCGGTTTTTTCTTGCGCCGGGTCGCGCTGGTGATCCCGACGTTTCTCGGGATAACGCTGCTGGTCTTCGCCCTGATTCACCTGATCCCCGGCGACGCTGTGGAGGCGCTCTCGGGGGAGCACGGCATGGACCCGGAACGCTATGCCCGCCTGCTACACGAATTCGGCCTCGACCGGCCGCTGCCGGTGCAATATCTCGATTACGTCTGGCATGCGTTACAGGGCGACCTCGGACGGTCGATCGTCACGCATGAACCGGTCTTCAAGGAATTCCTCACGCTGTTTCCCGCCACGCTGGAATTGTCGGCATGCGCCATCCTGCTGGCGGTGGTGATCGGCCTGCCGGCGGGCGTCCTGGCCGCGCTCAAGCGCAATACCTTTCTCGACTACTCCGTGATGGGCGTTTCCCTCACCGGATACTCGATGCCGATCTTCTGGTGGGCGCTGCTGCTGATCCTGCTGTTTTCAGTCACGCTGGGATGGACGCCGGTGTCCGGGCGCATCGACATCCTCTACGACCTGCCTCCGGTCACCGGCCTCATGCTGGTGGACAGCCTGCTGTCGGGCGAGGAGGGCGCCTTCCGCTCGGCGCTGTCCCACCTCGTCCTGCCGTCGATCGCACTGGGCACCATCCCGCTGGCGGTGATCGCGCGCATGACCCGCTCCGCCATGCTCGAGGTGCTGCGCGAGGACTACGTGCGCACCGCGCGCGCCAAGGGCCTGTCGCGCGCCCGCGTCGTGACGGTGCACGCGCTGCGCAACGCCCTCATCCCGGTCGTGACCGTGATCGGCCTGCAGGTCGGCCAGCTGCTTGCCGGCGCCATCCTGACCGAGACCATCTTTTCATGGCCGGGCGTGGGCAAGTGGCTGGTCGAGGCCATTCACCGCCGCGATTATCCGGTGGTGCAGGGCGGCATCCTGATGTCGGCCACCATCGTCATTCTCGTCAACCTGGTCGTCGATGTCCTGTATGGCATCATCAACCCGCGCATCCGCCACAGCTCATGAGCGACATCTCTCCCCTGGAAACCCGCGACGCCGCCGTCCAGCCCATCGAGGCGGTGGCTGCGTTCGCGCCGCCGCACCCCCTGCGCGAACTCTGGAGCGACTTCAGCCAGAACCGCGGCGCGGTCATCGGCCTTGGCATCGTCCTGCTGCTGGTGGCGGTGGCCCTCCTGGCGGACGTGATCGCCCCGTATTCGCCGATCGAGCAATACCGCGACCTGACGCTGCTGCCCCCGGCATGGCAGGAAGGCGGCAAGGCGGGCTTCCTGCTGGGCACTGATCCGGTCGGGCGCGACATGCTCTCGCGCCTGATCCACGGCACGCGGCTCTCGCTGGTTATCGGCCTGGTGTCGGTGTCCCTGTCGCTCGGCTTCGGCGTCCTGCTCGGCCTCGCGGCCGGCTTCTTCCGCGGCAACGTCGAGATCGCCATCATGCGGCTGATGGACGTGATGCTGGCCTTGCCCAGCCTGCTGCTGGCCGTCGCGGTGGTCGCCATCCTCGGGCCAGGGCTCATGAACGCCATGTACGCGATCGCCATCGTCCTGATGCCGCACTATGCGCGGCTGACGCGGGCGGCAGTGATCGGCGAACTGGCAAAGGACTACGTCAATGCGTCACGCATCGCGGGCGCGGGCACCCTGCGCCTGATGTTCAACACCATCCTGCCGAACTGCGTCGCGCCGCTGATCGTGCAGGCCACGCTCGGTTTTTCCACGGCCATCCTGGATGCCGCCGCGCTCGGCTTCCTCGGGCTCGGCGCGCAGCCGCCGACGCCGGAATGGGGATCGATGCTGGCCAGCGCGCTCGAATTCATCCAGCGCGCCTGGTGGGTCGTGACCTTTCCCGGCCTCGCCATCCTGCTCTGCGTGCTGGCCTTCAACCTGATGGGCGACGGCTTGCGCGACGCCCTCGATCCTCGACTCAAACGCTAGGAAGAGCCAAGCGATGGCACTACTGGAAATCAAGAATCTCAAGGTGGAGTTCGGCGCGGCCGCGACGCCGTTCACCGCCGTCGACGGGCTCGACCTTTCGGTGGAAGCGGGCGAGGTGGTCGGCATCGTGGGCGAGTCCGGTTCCGGCAAGAGCGTGACCTCGCTCGCGCTCATGGGACTGATCGACTACCCCGGGCGGGTGAAGGCCGATGCCATGCGTTTCGACGGGCAGGACCTGCTCGCCATGACTGAGCAGCGGCGCCGCGCGCTGCTCGGCAAGGACATCGCCATGATCTTCCAGGATCCGATGACCAGCTTGAATCCGTCCTACAGCGTGGCTTACCAGCTCATCGAAACCTTGCGCGTGCATGAAGGCGGATCGGCGCGCGAGCTGCGCGCGAAAGCCCTGGCGCTGCTGCGGCAGGTCGACATACCGGACGCGGAACGCCGGCTCGATGCTTATCCGCACCAGCTTTCCGGCGGCATGTGCCAGCGCGTGATGGTGGCGATGGCCATCGCCTGCAATCCGCGCCTGCTGATCGCCGACGAGCCCACCACCGCGCTGGACGTGACGGTGCAGGCGCAGATCCTGGACCTGCTGGTGGGCCTGCAGCGCGAACGCGGCATGGCGCTCATGCTGATCACCCATGACCTTTCCGTCGTCGCCCAGACGGCGCACCGGGTCGTCGTGATGTATGCCGGCCAGGTCATGGAAACCGGGCGCGTTCCCGACATCTTCCACGCGCCGCGCCATCCCTATACCCAGGCCCTGCTGTCCGCGCTGCCCGAGCATAACGCCGGGCGCGCACGTCTGCAGACCATACCGGGCGTCGTTCCCGGACTGCACGACAGGCCGGCGGGCTGCCTGCTGCATCCGCGCTGCCGCTATGCGGTGGCGGATTGCCGCGCAGCGCGTCCCGGCCTGAACGCGGTGGAAGGAGGCGAGTCACGCTGCCACTTTCCCCTGGATGCGCAAGGGCATCCGACCAACGGCTGGGAGCAGCGGCGGGCGGAGAGGGCGGCATGAGCAGCGCAACGCCCATCCTCGAAGCGCGCCACCTGGTCAAGCATTACCCGGTGGCGCAGGGCTGGTTCAAGCCCAAGGCGATCGCCCGCGCGCTCGACGGCGTGTCGTTCAGCCTCGAGCCCGGCCGCACCCTGGCGGTGGTCGGCGAATCGGGCTGCGGCAAGTCCACGCTGGCGCGGCAGGTCACCATGATCGAACACCCGACCGAAGGCGAGCTTTGGATCGGCGGCAGCAACATCGCCCATGCCGACCGTGCCGCGCTGAAGCAGGTCAGGCCGCTGGTGCAGATGGTGTTCCAGAATCCATATGCCAGCCTCAATCCGCGCAAGAAGATCGGCGCGATGCTCGAAGAGCCGCTGGAAATCAATACCGCGTTGAACAAGTCTGAGCGCCGGGACCGTGCGCAAGCCATGATGGCGCGCGTCGGCCTGCGGCCGGAACACCATGGCCGCTATCCCCACATGTTTTCCGGAGGCCAGCGCCAGCGGGTCGCGATCGCGCGCGCCCTCATGCTCGATCCGAAGGTGATCGTGGCCGACGAGCCGGTGTCGGCGCTCGACGTCTCGATACAGGCGCAGGTGCTGAACCTGCTGATGGACCTGCAGCAGGCGAGCGGCGTGTCCTACCTCTTCATCTCGCACAACCTGGCGGTAATCGAGCACATCGCCGACGAGGTGCTGGTCATGTATCTCGGCAAGGCGGTGGAGCACGGCAGCAAGCAGCAGGTGTTCGCCCGTCCCCTGCATCCCTACACCAGGGCCCTGTTTGCGAGCACGCCGCGCATCGACCCGGCGCAGCGCCAGCAAAAGATCATGCTGCGCGGTGAACTGCCGTCGCCGCTCGCGCCGCCGCCCGGCTGCGCCTTCAATACGCGGTGTCCGTACGCGGTCGAACGCTGCCGCCAGGAGGTGCCGGCCTACCGTGAATTCGATGGCCGGAAGGTGGCCTGCCACCGCGTGGAAGAAATCGATTAGCCGTCCGCGGCCGGGTTCGCCGGATCGCTCAGCGCGCTCAGTGCCGGCCGCCGAGGTGCTTCTTCAGCATGCGGTCAACGCTCTTCGATGACCTGAGCGCCGTGATTTCGTCGTCGATGCGCTCCAGCAGGCGCCCGGCGTCCCGGGAGCGCTTGCTGATCGCGAAGTGCAGGCCGATGGGCGCATCTTCCGGCAAGGACGCGCCGGCGATCTGCGCCGGCCCCAGGGCATTCGTCAGGTCGGCATTGAACCGGACCAGGCCCTCCATGACCTCGCGCTTTTCGATGAAGAGGTCGCAATGTCCCGCATGCAGCTTGTCGACCAGGGCAAGATAGGTCTTCGCGCCGCGATCCACGCTTTCCGTTGGAATGCCATAGCTTTCATACGTGTTTCCGATCAGCCCGCAGATCTTGTACGAACGCAGGTTGCCGAGGTTGCGGATGCGGATGCCGTCGGGGTGGTTCCTGCGCGACACGTAGTACATGCTGTGCACGTCCGCATAGGGTTCGGAAATCAGGAAGGGCGTCGGGTCGATCTGGGCGGTTGGCACGTTGATGACGACGTCGATGGCGCCGGTTTCCGCCATCTTCAGGCAACGCTTCCAGGGCAGGAGGGAAACCTCCGCCGTTTCCTTGCCGGTGCGCTCGAGGATGCGGCGAAGGACGTCGATGCCGACTCCCTGGGCCTGGGGCATGCCCTTGTCCGCGCGGCCGGAAGAGTAGGCATAGGGCGGATATTCGATGTCGGCGGCGCATGCCCTGATCACCTCCCCGGCGCGGGCGGCCGCGGCATGGAGGAAAAGAATCAGGAGGAGGATCCGGGTTGCGGTCATGCGTCGCTGGCGTGTCGTATCAATCCGATAACTTTTCTGCCGCAATTCCATGGCGGGGACGGTGAACGGAAAGATCATAGCCAGCATTTCCGGTGCTGGCGTCGTTTGTTATTCAGGATTAATTTAATTTTCCGGAATCGCCGGAATCGGTTTCCATCCCGTGATGATGAATGGCTACGCTTGACGATCCCATGCGCGAAGGACCTATCCGAGACCGGGCGGTAATGCTGCGCGCGCCGCCAGCCCTGGGCATGCTGCTCATGCTCGTCGTACTGCTGTTGGCGGCATGGTGCACGGGCGCGCGCGCGGAACTGGCGGTCATCGTCAACCCGCAGCAGTCCGTCTCGCGCATGCATGCGGGACAGGTCGCACAGTATTTCCTGGGTGGCTCGGCGGCGCTGGTGCCCATCCAGCAGGCGGAAGGTTCGGCGATTTGGAGCGAGTTTCACCGCAAGGTGCTGGACAAGGAGCCGGCACAGGTGCAGGCGATCTGGGCGCGGCTGACCTTCACCGGCAAGGCCAGGGCACCAAGGGAGTTTCGTTCCAGCGCGGAGGTCAAGAAAGCCGTCAGCGAGAACGTCAACGCGATCGGCTACATCGACAGGTCGGAGCTCGACCCGTCGGTCAAGGCGGTGACGATCCTGCCCTGATCAGCCGGAGGAACGGCTCAACGGTCCTGGCCGCCCTTGCGCGCAGGCTTGGGCCGCACGGGCGTACGGACCACGGCAGCGCCGGGACGCGGTTTGTTTTGCCCGAATTTCCGGGCCAGCTTGTCCGGCCCCGGCGTCTCGCGCCTGCGCTGCATCGCCGCCTTGCCGGGAGGCGGATTGAAGCGGGGCACCAGGTGGCGGTCGCTGTTGCCGATTAGGTCGGTTCGGCCCATGCGCACCAGGGCTTCGCGCAGGATGTCCCAGTTATCCGGATCGTGGTAGCGCAGGAAGGCCTTGTGCAGGCGGCGGATCTTGCCGGCGCGAACGGTCTCCACCACTTCCGACTCTTCCGTCACTTTGTGCAGCGGATTGCGACGGCTGTGGTACATCGCGGTCGCCAGCGCCATCGGTGTCGGCAGGAAGGTCTGCACCTGATCGAGGCGGAAATCGTTCTGCTTCAGCCAGAGCGCGAGGTTGAGCATGTCTTCATCGGTGGTGCCCGGGTGGGCCGCGATGAAGTAGGGAATGAGGTACTGTTCCTTGCCCGCCTCGCGCGAATATTTCTCGAACAGCTTCTTGAACTCGTCGTAGGCGCCCATGCCGGGCTTCATCATCTTCGACAGCGGGCCTTCCTCGGAATGCTCCGGCGCGATCTTGAGCAGGCCGCCCACGTGGTGGGTCACGAGTTCCTTGACGTATTCAGGAGAGCGCACCGCGAGGTCGTAGCGCAGGCCGGAACTCACCAGGATCTTCTTGATGCCCGGGATGGCGCGCGCCTTGCGGTAAAGCTGGATCAGCTTGCTGTGATCGGTATTGAGGTTGACGCAGATGCTCGGGTAGACGCACGAAAGCCTGCGGCAGGATTCCTCGATCGACTTGTCCTTGCAGGACAGGCGGTACATGTTAGCCGTCGGGCCGCCGAGGTCGGAAATGGTGCCTGTGAATCCCTTGGTCTTGTCGCGGATGAGTTCGATCTCGCGCAGGATGGAAGGCTCGGACCGGCTCTGGATGATGCGCCCCTCGTGCTCGGTGATCGAGCAGAAGGTGCAGCCGCCGAAGCAGCCGCGCATGATGTTCACCGAGAAGCGGATCATTTCCCAGGCGGGGATGCGCGCCTTGCCGTAGCTGGGGTGGGGCGCGCGCGCATACGGCAGGTCGAACACGCCATCCATCTCGTCCATCGCCAGCGGCAGCGGCGGCGGATTCAGCCAGACGTCCCGCTCGCCATGCGCCTGCACCATCGCGCGCGCGTTGCCGGGATTCGATTCCAGGTGGAAGACCCGCGAGGCATGGGCATACATCACCGGGTCGTCCTTGACCTGTTCATAGGAAGGCAGGCGCACCGCCGTCTTGCTGCGCTGTTCCTTCAGCGCCGCCTGGCGTTCCTCGCGGCTGAGGATGAGCACCGGCTTCTCCACAGGCTTGGCGTCGGACGCCTCGCCAGCGCCAGCCCCGGTGGCGCAGCTTTCGGTGTTCTTTTCCTTCATTTCGTACGGATCGGGATGCGGATCCACCCGGCCCGGCGTGTCCACGCGCGTCGAGTTGGCTTCGGTCCAGCCGGGAGCCGGTTTCCATCCCGCCGGCACCATGAAGCCGGTGCCGCGCAGGTCGCGGATGGTCTTGATCGATTCGCCCGCCGCGACGCGGTGGGTGAGTTCGACCAGGGCGCGCTCGGCATTGCCGAAGAGCAGGATGTCGGCCTTGGAATCGGGCAGGACTGACCTTCTTACCTTGTCCGACCAGTAGTCATAGTGGGCGATCCGGCGCAGGCTGGCTTCGATACTGCCGATGACGATGCCGACGTCCGGGTAGGCCTCGCGGGCGCGCTGTGCATACACCGTCAGCGCGCGGTCCGGGCGCTTGTCGGGCTCGCCGCCTGCGGTATACGCGTCCTCGGAGCGGATCTTGCGGTCGGAGGTATAGCGGTTGATCATCGAATCCATGTTTCCGGCGGTAATGCCGAAATACAGGTTCGGTTTGCCAAGGGCGCGGAAAGGCTCGGCGGAGTGCCAGTCGGGCTGACTGATGATGCCCACGCGAAAGCCCTGCTTTTCCAGCAGCCTGCCGATCAGCGCCATGCCGAAGCTGGGATGGTCGATGTAGGCATCGCCCGTGACGAGGATGACGTCGCAGCTGTCCCAGCCGAGCTTGTCCATTTCCGCGCGGGACATGGGCAGGAAGGGCGCGGGGCGGACGTCGTCGGCGCGGTGGCGCGGATAGGAAAACAGGTTTTTGGGTGGAGTATGCATGCTGGCGCGGATTTTACCGGATTCGGCGATGGGACGTTTCAGCGTGGCTGCCACCGGGGTTGGTGTTTCTCCTGTGCATGTGCCACGGGCTCAGCGCTGGCCGGCATCCACCGCCTGCCATGGCTGCTGGCAGACCTGGATGGACGGGTAATAGCCTTCGGGCTGGGCGCAGTAGTACCAGATGTTGCCGCTCTGCTGAACGACCGGCGGCGAAGCTGGCGTCACCACCACCACCGGCGGCGCGATGATGGTCGCGGCCGGGTAGACGGGATAGGCCGGCGGATAGACGTAGGCGGGCGGATAGACATAGGCCGGATAACCCGGCCGCCGCCAGCCTGCCACGGGCCCGCCGAGATGAACGCCCACGCCCACGCTGGCATGGCCGGGGTGCTGCTTTATCAGGATGTCCGCGCTGTCATGGTAAGCAAGGGCGGGCACGGCATGCAGCGCGAGCAGGCCGCTCAACAGGGCCAGTGCAAAAAGCGGAACGGATTTCATGGCGAGCTCCTTGCCTCGAAGGCAGCCCGGAGCGGAATATCCGTGGGGTCGCCTGGAAGAACCTGTCAACGTTGATGCTTTACATTCTATGACAGCAATCCGGCGATTTCATTTCCTGGTGGCGCATCTGCAAGTGGAACTCGCATGGGCGAATCTGCTCCAACTTAGCCTTTCATCAAGACCAAAGGAGACAAGGATGATGCGCTCCAATGAATTGCAGCAACGCATGAGCCATGTCGAGCAGACCGTTCACCATGCGGCCGAACGTTGCCAGACCGCCACGACCCTGCCGATGGACCTGAAGGACAGCATCCAGGAGCTCGACCAGCGGGTGATGCAGGCACGGCAGACGATGCAATCGAACGACGAAAGCCAGGTGCGGCAATGTATCGAGGACCTGGAGCAGATGGGCGACCGCGCCAAGGACGCCTGCGAACATGCGCCGAATCTGGACAGCGAATTGCGGGACGCCATCATGCAGGCGCACCGCGAACTGTCCGACATGAAGCACCAGTTCCTGCACTGACCTGGCAAATTCGCCAGCCTGAAAGTCAAAACCCGCCGCGCGTTTCCGCCGGCGGGTTTTTCATGCGCGGCGCATGCGCCCCGGATGCTTGTTTGATGCTTACTTGACCGGGGCGGCGTCGGGCAGCACCACGTTCACGTCGAGCACTTCCAGGTTGCCCTGGCGGTCGAGGGAAATCTTGATGTCGTCGGCATTGACTTTGGCGTATTTCGAGATCACCGCGATCAGTTCCTTGTGCAGGGCCGGCAGGAAGTCGGGGCCGTCGCGGCCGTTGCGCTCGCGCGCAATGATGACCTGCAGCCTTTCCTTGGCCGTGCTGGCGCTTTTCGGCTTGGTGTTGAAAAGGAAGGAGAGAAGGGCCATGTCACTTCCCCTTGAACAGCCGCTGGAACAGTCCCGGCTTTTCGTAGGCGACGAAGCGCAGCGGCACTTCGTGGCCGAGGAAGCGCGCAACGACATCTTTGTAGGCTTCCGAGACGTCGGAGCCGGTCAGGTGGATCGCGGGATTGCCCTGGTTGGACGCGTGCAGCACCGACTCGGACTCGGGAATGATGCCGATGAGCGGAATGCGCAGGATTTCCTGCACGTCGGAGTAGGACAGCATCTCGCCGGCGTCGACGCGCTTGGGCACGTAGCGGGTGATGAGCAGGTGTTCCTTGACCGGTTCCTGGCCGTTGAGCGCGCGGCGTGACTTGGCCTGGATGATGCCGAGGATGCGGTCGGAATCGCGCACCGACGACACTTCCGGGTTGGTGACCACGATCGCTTCGTCGGCGAAGGTCAGTGCCATCACCGCGCCGTGCTCGATGCCGGCGGGGGAGTCGCAGACGATGTACTCGAAGCCCATCTTGTCGAGTTCCTGCAGCACGCGCTCCACGCCGGCCTCAGTGAGGGCGTCCTTGTCGCGCGTCTGGGAGGCGGGCAGGACGAACAGGTTCTCGCAGTGCTTGTCCTTGATGAGGGCCTGGTTCAGGGTCGCCTCGTTGTTGACGACGTTGATCAGGTCGTAGACGACGCGTCGCTCGCAGCCCATGATGAGGTCGAGGTTGCGCAGGCCGACGTCGAAGTCGATGACCGCGGTCTTGTGGCCGCGCATGGCGAGGCCGGAAGCAAAACTGGCGCTGGAAGTGGTCTTGCCGACGCCTCCCTTGCCGGAAGTTACAACAATGATTTTCGCCACAAACAGACTCCTTATAAAAACTATGCCTTGATCGTCGTTACTTCGAGCCGGTCGCCGTTCAGCTTCACCTGGGCCGGCTGTTTCGCCACTTCCTTCGGCAAGCCGCCTTCGAAGGTGCGGTAGATGCCGGCGACCGACACGAGTTCGGCTTCCATGCTCAGCGCGAAGATGCGCGCTTCGGCGTTGCCGCTGGCGCCAGCGAGCGCCCGTCCGCGCAGGGGCGCGTACACGTGGATGCTGCCGTCGGCGATCAGCTCGGCGCCGTTGTTCACGATGGCGGTGACGATCAGGTCGGCGCCGCGCGCATAGACGCGCTGGCCGGCGCGCACCGGCGTGTCGATGATCATCGCGGCCACCGGCGCGTGCACGACCTGCACCTGGGGTTCGGGAACCGGCGCGGCCTGCGCGGCCTGGACTGGAGCGGGAGCCGGGGCTGGCGGCGGTGCCGTTTCCGGCTCGCCCTCGGCGGGCCGCGCCTGGGGCTGCGCCAGCGTGTCGATCGACAGGCCATGGGCCAGGATCGCGTCGTGCATCCAGTCCGGCGCGCCGCGGACCGCGACCGGGTTGAGGGAATGCGCCTTGAACAGGGCCGTGATCGCCGGCCAGTCAGCCGGCTGGTCGGTGGCGTCGAGCTGGCCCAGGTCGAGTACCGCGAACTCGTTGTCGAAATAATCGCTCATGCCGCCGGTCATCTGGCGCAATGCCGCGTCCAGCGTGGACAGGTCCAGCGTGCGAAGGATGGCGGATACCGCCACGACGGTGGAGATCTTGATTTCGACGGGTTTGCTGCTGTTCTTGGACATAAGGCTCGACGATGACGATGCTGCGGGGGAGCAGAAGATCTACACAAAAGGACAAATGCCGTTCCGGTAAATGAAACGGGCCGCTTGAAGGCGGCCCGTCATGGATGGAAGTGGTGGACAGGCGGGAAAACCGCCGCGCTGCCGCCTGCGCATTGCCTTGATGCCTGCCATCTGCTCCGTGCTTGGCGGCTATTATACCTGCTGCGAATCAAGGCAAACCCGGAATCTGCGGGGTGAAATCAAGGCTTGTATGCTCATAGCGCCGTGCGCAGCGCGAACAGCTCGGGGAAAAGCACGACTTCCAGCATTTTCTTGAGATAGCTGGCGCCGGCGGTGCCGCCGGTGCCGGTCTTGAAGCCGATGATGCGCTCCACCGTCGTCACATGGCGGAATCGCCAGAAGCGGAACGCGGTTTCCAGATCGACCAGCTTTTCGGCCAGTTCGTACAAGGCCCAGTGCCGCGACGGATTCCGGTACGCCTCGAGCCAGGCGTCCTTCACCGATTCGTCGGCCCGGGTAGGTTGGGTCCAGTCCCGCTGCAGCCGCTCCGGATCGATCGCGAACCCCTCGCGCGCCATCAGCAGGATGGCTTCGTCATAGAGCGAAGGCTGGCGCAGCGCCGCATCCAGCCGCGCATGTCCCTCAGGATGCGAGGCATGGACCTGCAGCATCGCCGGGTTCTTGTTCCCCAGGATGAATTCGATCTCCCTGTACTGGAAGGACTGGAAGCCGGACGACTGGCCGAGGTAGGGACGGATCGCGCTGTACTCGGGCGGTGTCATGGTGGCCAGGACATCCCAGGCATGCACCAGCTGGTCCATGATGCGGGCGACCCGCGCCAGCATCTTGAAGGCCGGCGGCAGCTCGCCCTTGCGCATGCAGGCACGCGCCGCATTCAGTTCGTGCAGCATGAGCTTCATCCAGAGTTCGCTGGTCTGGTGCTGCACGATGAACAGCATCTCGTTGTGGTCGGGCGAACGCGGATGCTGGGCCGACAGCACCTGGTCGAGCGCGAGGTAATCGCCGTAGCTCATGGATTGGCTGAAATCCATCTGCGCGCCATGCCAGCGGGCGGCGCTGCCATTCTCCTTGTCGTTGCCGTTGAGCGGCGCGTCGTTTGGCGTCTTGCCTGCGGTAGTCATCATGGTCCTCCCTGGCTTAGGTCACCTGGTCGCGGCTGGCGGCGACGTCATAGGACCGCGTGTCGAGGATGTCGCGCAGCGTCTCCACGGCATTCCACACGTCAACGAAGCGGGTATAAAGCGGCGTGAAGCCGAAGCGCATGATCTCGGGCTCGCGATAATCGCCGACCACGCCGCGTGCAATCAAGGCTTTCATGACCGCATAGCCGTCCGGGTGCGCCACGCTCACCTGGCTGCCGCGCTGCGCGTGCTCGCGCGGCGTTTCCAGCCGCAGCGGATGCGAGGCGCAACGCTCCTCGACGAGGCGGATGAAGAGGTCGGTCAGCGCCAGCGACTTCGCGCGCACGGCGTCGATGCCGGTCCGCGCGAACAGGTCGAGCCCGCATTCGACCATCGCCAGCGAAGCAATCGGCTGCGTGCCGCACAGGCCGCGGCGAATGCCTGCCGTGGGCTTGAACTCGGGGTGCATCGCAAATGGCGCGGCATGCGCCCACCAGCCGGTCAGCGGCTGCCTGAACTCGGCCTGGTGCCTGGGCGCGACCCACAGGAAGGCCGGCGAGCCCGGGCCGCCATTCAGGTACTTGTAGGTGCAGCCGACGGCATAGTCGGCGTTCGCGCCGCGCAGGTCGACCGGCACCGCCCCGGCCGAGTGCGCCAGGTCCCAGACGGTCAGTGCGCCCTGGGCATGGGCATGGGCCGTGATCGCCTCCATGTCGAGCATGCGGCCGGTGCGGTAGTTGACGTGCGTGAGGGTAACGACGGCAGTGTCGGCATCGATGGCGGCGGAAAGCTCATCCGGCGAATCCACCATGCGGATCTGGTAGCCGCGCCCGAGCCATTCAGCCAGCCCTTGCGCAATGTAGACGTCGGTCGGGAAATTCGAGCGCTCGGTCACGATGACCTTGCGGGCGCTGGCGGCCGGGTCGGCAGCCTGGCGGTGCAGGGCGGCGGCCAGCAGCTTGAACAGGTTGACCGACGTGGTGTCGGTCACGACCACCTCGCCGGCGCCGGCGCCGATCAGCGGCGCGAGCCTGTCGCCGAGGCGGGACGGCAGGTCGAACCAGCCGGCGGTGTTCCAGCTTCCCACGAGGCCGTTGGCCCACTCGTCGGCGACGACCTGGCGCGCCCGTTCAGTCGCCGCCTTCGGCATGGCTCCCAGCGAATTCCCGACCAGGTAGATCAGTCCCTCGGGGAGCGCGAATTCGGGGCGCAAGGGCGCCAGCGTGTCGGCGGCGTCCATCGCCGCGCAGTCTGCTCGTGTCGTCATGGCATTCACTTTTCTTGAAGATTTCTCAGGATCGCCCGGACCGGGCTGGCGTCCATGCCTTTCAGCTTGAGGGGAAGGGCGATCAACTCATAATCGCCGGCCGGCACCTCGTCGAGCACGATGCCTTCCAGGATCGCAATGCCATGTCCGCGGACCGCATGATGCGCATCCATGGTCTTGGATTCCTGTGGATCGAGCGACGGCGTGTCGATGCCGATCAGTGCCACGCCATGCGCGGCCAGCAAGGCGATCGTTTCCGGCGCCACGCTGGCGAAGCCGGCATCCCATGCCCGCTGCGGTGCCTCGCGGTAGGTTCGGAACAGCACGCGCGCGGGAATGCCTTCCAGGACCGGGGCCACATGCGCGGGTTCGACGCGCGCCGCCCCGAGGCAATGCACCACGCGGCAAGGGCCGAGGTAGGGCAAGAGGCTCACTTCGTCGATGGACTTTCCGCTGGGGTCGTAGTGCGAAGGCGCGTCGCAATGCGCCCCGGTATGCGTGGACAGCGTCAGCTTGCTGACCTGCACCGGGCATTGCTCGGTGATCTGCCAGGTCGCTTCCGCGGCGAAAGCGGTGTCCCCCGGCCAGACCGGCGTGGCCGGCGAAAGCGAGGGGCTGATGTCATACAGGGATTGCCTGGTTGTCATGGCGGGCTCGGCGATGTCGATAGCCATAGTTTAGTCGCAAGTCCTTGGTGGGTGATTGCGAAATGCACGGACATCCTGGCCGGAATTGGAATATCCTGCGAATGAATAGACGATTCGTGGAGATTTATTCGAATGCCTCTCGATGCCATAGACCTGAACATTCTCCAGTTCCTGCAGCAGGACGGGCGGATGAGCAATATCGAGCTCGCGGAACGCGTGCACCTGTCGCCGTCGGCTTGCCTGCGCCGGGTGAAGTTGCTGGAAGAAAGCGGTCTGATTAGGCAATACTGTGCCGTGCTCGACCCCGCCGCGCTTGGCCTGGAAGTCGACGCCTTCGTGCAGGTGACGATGCGGCGCGACGTGGAGCAATGGCATGAAAGCTTCAGCGCGGCCGTGCAGCAATGGCCCGAGGTTGCCGGATCGTACATCATTACCGGCGAAGCGAATTACCTGCTGCGGGTGCGCGCGCGTTCGCTCAAGCACTTTTCCGCCTTCGTCCTCGAGAAGCTGTACAAGACCAAGGGCGTGCTCGACATCCGGTCGAACATCGTGCTGCAGACCATCAAGGACACGCAGCAGATTTCCCTTTCACTTGTTCAAGATCAAAAGATGAATATTCTCGACGCGAACTGATCAAACTCCAACGGTTCGAAGCGCCACTAAGAATTTATCCCTTCCGGGATAGGTTCTTAGCAGGTGTGAAAACCAAGGAGACATCATGAAAACCAAGCGCATCGCCGTCGTGACTGGCGGCATGGGAGGACTGGGCGAAGCGATCTGCCGGCGTCTCGCCAAGGAAGGCAACCAGGTCATCGCAACCTATTCGCCGAGCAACCAGAATGCAAAGGAATGGGTCGCGAAGCAGAAGGCGGAGGGCTTCGATTTCCTGACCGCGATGATCGACGTCGCGGACTACGACTCCTGTTCCAAGGGCGTCATGAAGATCGTGACCGATGTCGGCGGCATCGACATCCTCGTCAACAATGCCGGCATCACGCGCGACACCACCCTCAAGAAAATGACGCATGAACAGTGGCGGGAAGTCATGCAAACCAACCTCGACAGCGTCTTCAACATGAGCAAGAACGTCCTGCATGGCATGCTGGAGCAGCAGTGGGGGAGAATCATCAACATCTCGTCGGTCAATGGGCAGAAGGGCGCGTTCGGACAGACGAACTACTCGGCTGCCAAGGCGGGCGTGCATGGCTTCACCAAGGCCTTGGCGCTTGAGGTGGCGAACAAGGGCATCACGGTCAACACGGTGTCGCCCGGTTACATTGGCACCAAGATGGTCATGGCGATTCCCCAGGACGTCCTCAACGACAAGATCCTGCCGCAGATTCCTGTCGGCAGGCTGGGGCAACCGGACGAAGTCGCCGGCCTCGTCGCCTATCTCTGCGGCGATGAAGCGGCGTTTGTCACGGGCGCCAACATTGCAATCAACGGTGGGCAGCACATGATGTAGAAACGCCGGCTCAAATGGAAACGCCCTGCCGAAGCAGGGCGTTTCCTTTATTTTTTATGTGTACGACTGTCTCTCTCCGCTAACTCATCCTCTTGCGGGGTTTCCTGAATCTCAGGCGGTCGCGACCTGGCCCCAGTCGGAATCCGGCTCCTGCGCAGGCTGCATGGCGGCTTGCTGCTTGGACTTCTTCGAGGCGCTCTGCTTGGCGCGCGTGCTCGACGGCGGCAGGCGGCGCAGGGTCTTGAGGGCGTCGAAGTCCTTGATGCCGATCGAGCGCTGATCCACGGTGATCAGGCCGATTTCATTAAATGCGGACAAGGTGCGGCTGACGGTTTCCAGGGTCAGGCCGAGGTAGCTGCCGATCTCATGGCGCGTCATGCGCAGATTGAACAACTTGCTCGAATACCCCATGTCGGCATAGCGCTCGGACAGCGATACCAGGAAGCGGGCAACGCGGGCTTCGGCAGACAGGGCGCCCAGCATGCTCACCATGGCTTGCTCGCGAACCAGTTCGCGGCTCATCACGCTGTAGATGGCATGTTCGAACTCGGCGTGGGAGCGGCCCAGCGCGGTGAGTTTCTTGAAGGGCAGGAGAATCAGGTCGCAGTTGGAAAGCGCCACGGCTTCGGAAGCATAGCGCTTGGAGTGAATGCCATCGACGCCGAAGAGATCGCCCTTCATCGGGAAGCTCAGGACTTGCTCGTTGCCGAATTCATCGATCAGCACGGTCTTGAGAAAACCGGAGTGCACGACGTACAGCGTGTCGAAGGGCTGGCCGATGGTGTGAATGCGCTGTCCGGTCTTGAATTGAACATGCTGGAACAGCAGCTCTTCTTCGGTATGGATTGCAGCGGAGGGGATGCGAAGGATATCGCACAGTTCCTTCAGATTGGACCACAGTTTGCCTTGGCGCTGCCAGCCTGCGTCGACGGAAGTCGTATGTAGCGTGGATGCAGTGTCCGGGCGGGCGTCTGACATGTGTGTCGATAGCATCGTCATCTCCTGTTTCAAATTTGCTTCACCACTAAGAACGGCGGCGTATAGGTCGCCGAGGTCGGTTTGATCCTTCAGCTTCTTCTTGATTGTTGTTGGCCCGTCTGGCGAGGCCTTATCTGCTCGGAATCAACGGTGTGTTGCTACCCGTCATACTGCGTTCAGAGGAAGTCAGTATCGCAATCAAGTTGCGTTATTGCTATCGGTAGTGGCTGAATTGACGTGTAAGGAGACCGCCATGATTGTAGGATTTATCCTACATGGGATGGGGGCTGGATCTGACATCCGCATTGCGTGTACGCAATTTCCCGGGTGTAGGTATGGATTTACCTCAAACAATTTCGCGTTGTCACTGGAGTTAACGCGCAAACTTGGTATGGGGCAATTGAAGCTTTCTCCGGGGCTTGTAAGAAATTTCTTACTTGTGCGGACAAGCGCAATCTTTCCGGGTGCAGGCCCAATCCAAGTGGGTGCAACAATCGTGCGACGGCAGGGAGAAACGGAAGCTTAGTTCTTCAGCGGACCGAGGAGGCGGTGCTGCACAGCGTATTGCACCATCTCGGCCAGGGAGTTCATGTTCATCTTGGTGAGGATGCGCGTCTTGTGCGTGCTCACCGTCTTGGCGCTGAGATGGAGGAAGTCGGCGATTTCCGTGATGGACTTGCCGCTCACCAGCAAGGTGAACACCTCGAACTCACGGTTGGACAGTTGCTTGTGTGGCAGGTCTTCGTTGGCCGGCATGACGTCCATGGCCAGCTGTTCGGCGACCTCGAGGCTGATGTAGGGGCGCCCCGATGCGACCTTGCGGATGGCGCTGACGAGCTGGGTGCCGGCGCTTTCCTTGGTCAGGTAGCCGCGGGCGCCGGCGCGGATGGCACGGACCGCATACTGTTCTTCCTCATGCATGGTGAGGATGAGGATGGGAAGCTTGGGGACCTCGTCCTTGATCTGGCGGATCAGTTCGACGCCGCTGCGGCCGGGCATCGAGAGGTCGAGCATGAGAAGGTCGAATCCGCCCTTGCGGACATGGGCGAGGGCTTCGAATCCATCGGTGGCTTCGCCCACTACTTCGATATCGTCGGCGCCGTCAAGAATGCGCTTGAGGCCTTCCCGCATGATGGTGTGGTCGTCGGCGATAACGATTCGGATCATAGATATCAGGGGGGATCGAAATCCGGTTTTGGGTGCAAATTGGGTTCAAGCGGAATGGTAGCGTGAATCAGTACGCCGTGGGGCATCACGTTACCAACATTTATTGTACCGCCAAGAACGAAAATTCGCTCCTGAATGGAGACCAGACCGTAGCATCCAGGCTTGTTTTCCATGCCCGGCTGCATCCCGATTCCATCGTCTTGAATCATAACATCGAGTTGGTTGTCCGTATGCAAAAAAACGATTCTTGCCTGGGTGGCATGTGCGTGTTTTTCGATATTCGTCAAACCTTCTTGAATGACTCGGAATAATACCGACTCCACCGGCTCGCCAAGCTTCACGGCAATGCCGTTTCCTTCCACCGTGCAGGCGATCTCGGTTTTCTTCTGGAAGTTTTCCGCCATCCATTCCACGGCGGGCAGCAGGCCGAAGTCGTCGAGCAGCGGCGGACGCAGTGCCGAGGCCATGTTCTTCGTCAGCGTGATGACGTTGTCGAGCAGGCCCTGCATCTGCGCCACGCGCTCGGGCACGCTTTCATCCGCCTCGGGCAGGCTGTTTTCCAGCCAGTCGAGGTCCAGCTTGAGCACGCTGAGCCGCTGGCCGATGTCGTCGTAGAGTTTCCGCGAGAAGCGCCGGCGCTCGACTTCGTTGGCGAGCTGGGAAGAGGCCGCCCAGCGGCGCAACTCGGCGGGCCGCACCGCGCGGCGCCGTGTTTCCGAGGACTGCGGCGCCGCGGTTGAGCTGTGCACGATGAGGGCGAGGAAAGGTTCGCCGTGCACCGATACGCGGGCTGCGGTCGCATTGAGATTGAGCAGCTCGCCATTGGCATGGTTGGCATGCAGGCTGAGCCGCGTGCGGCGTCCGCTGCCGCGCGTCGCGCAAAGACGGTCGAGCCGGCGTCGCTGCTCCCCGCCATGGCCGTGCGGCAACAGGATGTCGATCGGCTGCTCCAGCAGTTGCCGCGAGGGGTAGCCGAACATCCGCTCCACCTTGTGGTTGACCAGGACGATTTCGCGCGAGGCGTCGATCACGATCACCGCATCCATGGACGATTCGATGATCGACATCAGGGTCGGTCCGACCTTGTGCGCGGGAAAGCGGGGCAGAGTGGCAATCAAGCTGGCAAGTTTGCCGGCATGGTGTTCCATTTGCGTGGTCATCACGGTTCTCTATAGCTGGGCCAGTCACGGCGCAATGCGCCTACCTGCATGATCGCGTGCCTTGGCGAAGGCCGTCTGCGAAAGCGCATGCGCGCTGGTTGAGCTATACCTAACAATCGAAAAATCCCCTGGCACGATGGCGTTGCGCCCGCCGCCGCGCCCTGCAGTTGCAATGGCGCATCCGGCGTTCCCTGCGTCTCTTTCGCGGTGGAATGAGGCCCCAGCCGTGGCGAACAGCGACGTTGCCTGCAACCAGGCAAGCGCTCCGAACAGCGTTTCAGCTATGACCATGGAAATCCGGAATCAACATACTAAATGCACGTTCGATTGAGAATTCACAATCGTGGCATGCCCGAGGCGTCGTCGCGGACCGCGGCCGGAGCGTTGCGCGGGGCCTTGGAGGCTCGCCACGGCTGCTAAACTAGCGGGATTGCCAATCCGACACAGCACCTGACATGGACATCCAGCTTGGAGACATCAGCCACATCATTCAGCTTTCGATTGCTCCGGTATTCCTGCTGACCGGCGTGGGGACCAAGCTGGCGGTGCTGACGAACCGGCTCGCGCGCATCATCGACCGGTCCCGCGTGCTGGAGGAGCGGCTCCACGCAGGCGGCAACGTGCCCCAGGAGGAGGCGCGCGCCGAGCTGGAAACCCTCTACCGGCGCAACTACCTCATCAACCGCGCCATCACCCTGAGCACGTCCTGCGGCCTGCTGGTCTGCGTGGTCATCGCCGCCCTGTTCATCGGGGACGCGCTGCAGCTGGGACTGGCGAAGTTCATCGCCTTGCTGTTCGTGCTCGCCATGTTTTCCTTGATCGGAAGCTTCGTGTACCTGCTGCGAGAAATCTTCGTCGCGACCGGATCGATCTCCATGCAGCGGTTGCTGATGGAGAAGCAGAAGCGCTGAGCTTCGGTGTCGGTCGGGGCGTGCCGGCGCCTCGCGGACTGTACGCGCGTCCGGCACGCAGGGAAGGGATGCCTACTGCATGCGGCAGGCGCGGGCGGCCCTGTCGAGGCGGTTGATCCAGGAATGCTTGATCGCGAAGTGTTCGGGATCGTGCTGGCAGCTGTCCAGCGCTTCCCGCCAGACCTGGATCACTTGGCCAAGTTGCGTGTTGGAATGGAAATGGGCATCGATACGTACTGCATCGATGCCGGCGCATTGCAGGCGCGGCAGGATGAAAAGGTTGGCCGTGCCGGCCACCGCGAGTTGGGTGAAATCGTGGTCGTTGGCGGCGTGCTCGGCCATCGCGCAGCGGTCGTTGATCGGGTTCGACAAGGTGACCTCCGCATGGCGCCCCGCAGGCGATCCCGCGATTTCAGGAGAAAGCAGGGACGACAGGACCGAGGACGACCGGCCGAAACCGATCACCTGCATTTCAAGCCCGGTTTCCTTGCGGATGTTTTCTATCTGGGCCAGCGACACCACCCGCGGCAGGACGACCCGGGTTATCCCGGTCTGGCGGCGCAGGCATTGCAGGGCCTCGATGCTGAGGGAGCCTTCGTCCATGGCGTAATGGAGCTGGATTTCCGGCTGGCGCGCGGCGGCGTATAACATGAGCCCCGGGTCGGACAAGACAAGGGTGTCTGCGCCTGCGGCCAAGGCTTGGTCGATGAGTTCCCGGCCCGCCATCCAGCCGTGGCGCCGGGAATCGACTTGCAGGGCGAACGAGGTCTTGACGCCCTTGAACCGGGCATGGGCAATCCCGCGCGCCAGTTCGTCGCTGCCCAACCTGAGTGCCAGGCCGGCGCGGCAATCCGGGCCGGCTTCGATCTGGATGCAGTCGGCGCCATGGTCGATGGCTGCCCGCAGGGAAGGCAAAGTCTGGACCGAGCAGACCAGTTCCATCATGTCGCACGAGGGATGCAGCGTTGCGCCAGTGGTCAAGCAGTTTGCGGATGCCTTTGCCATGAGATGTCTCCTTTGTCTCGAATGTTGACTCCGGGCCGGCGGCGTCGCTTTGGCGGATGCGGCCGGCGTTTAGGTCGACGGTTCGGCGAGCCTCGTCATGGAAACGCCATGCATTGCCAGGCGATGCAGTTCGCACGCCGGGCATCAAGGGAGGAAGACAGGATGGAGGAAGGCGATAGGCTGGTAGCGGCGCCCCTGCTTGGGAGACACCTTGGATGCGTCTTGCGTCGTTGCAAGTCGCCATGCACCAGATGGTTGCCGGGCTGCAGCACAGAAAACCCCTTGTTTCTGCTTAGCAATGGCTTCAATTTAGCAGCCAAGACATGCTCAAGGTTGATGTTGGTCAACCTTTATTTCGCCTGGGCATGGTTTTGATAAGAAAATGCGACAGAAAACGTCAAGGCTTGCCGCAGGCGGTCAGCATCTACCCAAATCGCCGGTGGGCATCCAGGGCCAGTCCGGAACCGATGCTGCCGAAAAGGTCGCCTTCGACGATGCCGGCAGCGGGGAACATGGCGGCGATGCGCGCGCGCAGGGTGCGAACGCCACTTGAGCCACCGGTGAAGAACACGGTGTCGACCCTGTCCGCCGCGATGCCCGCCGACGCCAGCAGCGAGCGGACCGTCTGGGCAACGCCTTCCACCAGGTGGTCGACCGCGGCATCGAATTGCCGGCGGAGCACGGGCAGCGTCAAATGCTTGTCCAGGCGGTCGAGCGACATGCTGATCTCCTCGGATTCCGACAGCGCAATCTTGGCCTCTTCGGTCTTCATGGCGAGCCAGTGGCCATCGCGCTGGTCCACCAGTTTGAGCAGGAGGTTGAGCTTGCCGCGGTCTTCGGCGTCACGGCAGACTTCCTCGAGTTCCCGCCATACCTTGCGGGTATAGACGAGGTTGATGGTGTGCCAGGTCGAGAGATTGAAATAATAGCTCGACGGCACCTCCGCCTTGCTGATGAGGCGCGTGCCAAAACCGAGCAGAGGCATGGCGCTCGCGAGGCTCAGGTACTTGTCGAAGTCGGTGCCGCCGATGTGGACCCCGCCGTTGGCGAGGATGTCCTCGCGCCGCTCGACCCGGTCGACGCGTGAAGGCGATAGCCGCACGAGGGAAAAGTCGGAGGTTCCGCCGCCGATGTCGGCAATCAGGACCAGTTCTTCCCTGGTGATGCGCGATTCGTAGTCGAATGCGGCGGCGATGGGTTCGTACTGGAAGCAGATGTCCTGGAATCCGGCGTCGAGCGCGATGTCGCCCAGCGTGCGTTCGGCAAGGCGATCGGCATCCTGGTCGTCGTCCACGAAATGTACCGGCCGTCCGAGCACGGCGCGCTGCAATGCCTGGCCGGCGGCGGCTTCCGCACGCCGCTTCATTTCCACGATGAATTCACGCAGGAGGTCGCGATATTTCAGGGCCCGTCCCTGGACCTCGGTCTGCCCATCCATCAGGCTCGTGCCAAGGAGGCTTTTCAGCGAACGCATGAGGCGTCCCTCGTAGCCGGAAAGATAATCGGCGAGCGCGGCTCGGCCGAAGGTCGTCGCATGGTCATCGGCGTTGAAGAACACCACGGATGGCAGCGTCGTCTTGCCATCTTCGAGAGGAAGCAGGATGGGGTGGCCGGGCCGGATCAGGCCGACGGTGGAATTGGAAGTGCCGAAATCAACGCCACATGCATTGGTCATCCTTGTCTCCTGGGTGGATTGGGTGGGCGATGAAGGCGTGGAGACCCGATCGGCGAGGATGGGACACGGTTCAAGGACGGATTCCGGCTTGGCCGGAACCGAGCCACATGCCGGAATGGCATGGTGGCGAACCGTACCTTCTCTTGCCGACGCAAACCGGCCGGCAAAAAGAAAGAGGGGTTGCACCTGGGTGCAACCCCTCGAATTCTTGGCTCCCCGACCTGGACTCGAACCAGGGACCTGCGGATTAACAGTCCGTCGCTCTACCGACTGAGCTATCAGGGAACAGAGAAGCTATTATAGTCAGAGAAGGCTTACCCTGTCAAAGCTTGAGGGAAAATACTTGCCGCATCAAGCCCCTGCCATCATGATGCCGCGCCGGGAAAGGGGCAGCGGCTGACCATTTCCCATGCGACTCGCGATTGACTTACAGAACCTTCGCGATCGCGTCCACCACGGCATCGATGTTGCGCGAGTTCAGCGCTGCCACGCAGATGCGGCCGGTGTCCACGGCATAGATGGAAAACTCGTCACGCAGGCGGCCGACCTGTTCCTTCGTCAAGCCGGAGTAGGAAAACATGCCGCGCTGCTTGATGACGAAATCGAAATCGTGCGAGGGCGCCTTTTCCTTGAGCTTGCTGACCAGCGCCTTGCGCATCTCGCGGATGCGCACGCGCATGCCGGCGAGTTCGTCTTCCCATACCTTGCGCAGTTCCGGGGTGGACAGGGCGGTTGCCACGACCTGGCCGCCATGGGTGGGCGGGTTGGAGTAGTTGGTGCGGATGACGCGCTTGAGCTGGGACAGCACGCGCGCAGCTTCCTCGGCGCTGGTGGCAACGATCGATAGGGCGCCGACGCGCTCGCCGTACAGCGAGAAGGACTTCGAGAAGGAGTTCGAGACGAACATCGCGCCGCCGGTCTCGGCGAAGCGGCGGACCACCTTGCCGTCCTCATCGATGCCGTCGCCGAAGCCCTGGTAGGCCATGTCGAGGAAGGGGATCAGGCCGCGCTCGGAAACCACCTTGATCACATCGGTCCACTGGTCGTCGGTCAGGTCGGCACCGGTCGGGTTGTGGCAGCAGGCGTGCAGCACGACGATGGAACCCTTCGGCATCTCCTTGAGCGCGGACAGCATGCCGGCGAAGTTGACGCCGCGGGTTGCCGGATCGTAATACGGATAGTTGTTGACCTTGAAGCCGGCGGACTCGAACAGCGCGCGGTGGTTTTCCCAGCTCGGATCGCTGATCCAAACCTGCGACTCGGGGGCGAAGCGCTTGAGGAAATCGGCGCCCAGCTTGAGCGCGCCGGTGCCGCCGAGGGCCTGCGCCGTGACGGCGCGCTTCTCTTGAACAATCGCGCTGTCGGCACCAAATACGAGTTCTTGGACCGCCTTGTCATACGCCGCCAGGCCCTCGATGGGCAGGTAGGTGCGCGGCGTTGCCTTTTCCATCAGTTGCGCTTCCGATTTCTTCACGCATTCCAGCAGCGGCACCTTGCCGTTGTCGTCGTAATAGACGCCGACGCCGAGGTTGACCTTGTTCGGGTTCTTGTCGGCGTTGAATGCTTCGGTAATGCCCAGGATCGGGTCGCGCGGCGCCATGTCGACGGCGGCAAAGGGGGAGGCGGCTTGAGTTTGGCTCATCGTGATAACATGAAAAGTTGGCTGCGGAATACTGGCAGGCGGTCGACCAGGACGGCAGCGGGTTGTAGTGGGTTTCGTGCGGAAATGCTCGAGCTTGGCTGCAACCAATTATTCTAGCAAAGGTCGAAGTGACATGGCAGATTTATCCCAGGTGCAAAGCCCGATCGACGAATCGAAAATCGTCACCTTTCCCGACTCCCCCTATCGACTTTACCAGCCTTTCCCGCCCGCCGGCGACCAGCCCGAGGCCATCGGCAAGCTGGTGGAAGGCATCGAGGACGGCCTCTCCTACCAGACCCTGCTCGGCGTCACCGGTTCCGGCAAGACCTACACGATGGCTAACGTCATCGCCCGTCTCGGCCGTCCCGCGGTCGTGTTCGCGCCGAACAAGACGCTGGCGGCCCAGCTCTACAGCGAGTTCCGCGAATTCTTCCCGCAGAACGCGGTGGAATACTTCGTCAGCTACTACGATTACTACCAGCCCGAGGCCTACGTGCCGCAGCGCGACCTGTTCATCGAGAAAGACTCGTCCATCAACGAGCACATCGAGCAGATGCGGCTTTCCTGCACGAAATCGCTGATGGAGCGGCGCGACGTCATCATCGTGGCGACGGTGTCGGCGATCTACGGTATCGGTAACCCGACCGAATATCACCAGATGATCCTGACGCTGCGCGCCAAGGACAAGGTCAGCCAGCGCGACGTCATCGCGCGCCTGATCCAGATGCAGTACACGCGCAACGAAATCGATTTCGGCCGCGGCACCTTCCGCGTGCGCGGCGACACGATCGACGTGTTCCCCGCCGAACATGCGGAACTGGCCCTGCGCATCGAGACCTTCGACGACGAGATAGACAGCCTGTCGCTGTTCGATCCGCTGACCGGGCGCGTGCGCCAGAAGATCCCGCGCTTCACCATCTATCCCGGCTCGCACTACGTCACGCCGCGCTCCACCGTGCTGCGCGCGATCGAGTCGATCAAGGAAGAATTGCGCGACCGACTGGAATTCTTCCGCAAGGAAAACAAGCTGGTGGAAGAGCAGCGTCTCGAGCAACGGACCCGTTTCGACCTCGAGATGATGCAGGAAGTCGGATTCACCAAGGGAATCGAGAACTACTCGCGGCATCTCTCCGGCGCGAAGCCGGGCGAGCCGCCGCCGACGCTGGTCGACTACCTGCCGCAGGACGCCCTCATGTTCCTCGACGAATCGCACGTGCTGCTGGGGCAATTCAACGGCATGTACAACGGCGACCGCGCGCGCAAGGTCAACCTGGTGGACTACGGTTTCCGCCTGCCGTCCGCGCTCGACAACCGGCCGCTTAAGTTTCAGGAATTCGAATCCAAGATGCGGCAGACGGTGTTCGTCTCGGCGACGCCGGCGGACTATGAAAACACCCACGCCGACCAGGTGGTGGAGCAGGTGGTGCGTCCCACCGGCCTGGTCGATCCGCAGATCTTGGTGCGACCGGCAAGCACCCAGGTCGACGACCTGATGAATGAAATCACCGACCGCATCAAACGCAACGAGCGCGTGCTGGTGACCACGCTGACCAAGCGCATGGCCGAGCAGCTCACGGAATTCCTGGGCGACAACGGCATCAAGGTGCGTTACCTGCACAGCGACATCGATACCGTCGAGCGGGTCGAGATCATCCGCGACCTGCGCCTGGGAACCTTCGACGTGCTGGTGGGCATCAACCTGCTGCGCGAAGGCCTGGACATTCCCGAGGTGTCGCTGGTCGCCATCCTCGACGCCGACAAGGAAGGCTTCCTGCGTTCGGAGCGCAGCCTCATCCAGACCATCGGCCGCGCCGCGCGCAACCTGAACGGCATGGCCATCCTGTATGGCGACCGCGTCACCGACTCGATGAAGCGCGCCATCGGCGAGACGGAGCGCCGCCGCGCGAAGCAGATCGCCTTCAACGAAGCCAACGGCATCACGCCGAAGGGCATCAAGAAGGAGATCCGCGAGCTGATCGACGGCGTGTACAGCCCGCACGAGGCACGCCAGGAATTGCTGGTCGCGGAAGGCGTGGCGAAGTACGAGTCGATGAGCGAAAAGCAGGTCAGCAAGGAAATCAAGCGGCTGGAAAAGCTCATGCTTGAGCATTCCAAGAACCTCGAGTTCGAAAAGGCCGCGCAGGTGCGCGACCAGTTGCATCTCCTCAAGGAGCAGCTCTTCGGTGCGCCGGGCGCGGACAACGTGGTTTCACTGATCGGCAAGTAGCCGGCCGGCTCGCCGGCGGTCGGCAACGATCGCCTTGATGGCCGGCGCGGTTTCGGTGGCGGCGGTGGCATGAGATGTGCGGAACACGCGAGGTACAATCGGCGCTTTCCTTTTTTGCCACGGCCATGACTTCCAGACTTCCCGCCGCCATCCGCGATGCCCTGAAACTCGCCGACCCATCCTGGCAAGCCATCCTCGAAGCAGGACTGCAGGCCATGGACGCCGCCGATCCTGCCTATCTGCCTGCTCTCGCTTCCAGCCACTACCTGCCCACCCGCGGCCGACTGTTTGCCGCGTTCACCCTGCCGCTCCGGCAGGTGCGCTACGTGCTCGTGGGCGAGGGGCCCTATCCCCGCGAGGAAAGCGCTACCGGCGTCTGCTTCATGGACGGCGCGGTCGAAACCCTGTGGTCCGAGAAAGGGCTTTCCAAACAAGTGAACCGCGCCACCTCGCTGCGCAATTTCATGAAGATGCTGCTGGTTGCGGAGGGCGAGCTTCGCGAGGAAGCGACCTCAGGCGACGTGATGGCCGGCGTGGCCGGCAAGGCGACGGCGGCTGGCTCGCCCTACATCCAGTCATTGACCGAGTTGCAGGCGGCGCTGACGCGCCACGGCTTCCTGCTGCTGAACGCCAGCCTCGTGTTCCGGGAAGAGGTCGCCCCGGTGAAGGACGCGCGCGCGTGGCAGCCTTTCCTCAAGGTGGTTCTCGAGGCGCTTGCCGACGCGGACCACGCTGCGGGACATCCGCCCACGCTGGTCCTCTGGGGCAAGATCGCGGAGCAGCTCAAGGGGCTTGCGGCGACTGCGCGGTTTCCCCACGCCGTTTCCGAGCATCCTTACAACCTCAGCTTCATCGGCAACAAGATCATGCAAGGATTGTTCGGTCCCATGCGCCTGCTTTTCCGCGAGACGGAAATGGCGTGAGGAAAAATCCGGCAGCGTGCGTGGCGTTTGAGCAATGCCCGGGCGGACTCCGTCGAGACTTTGTTACAAATCATCATCAATGCTCGGAAAATCCCTTCTACTGGTGGCAGTGTTGCCAGCATGGCATGAACGAAGGAAAGGACGTGATCGATGGACAAGATGAGGATCCTGTTTGTCTGCATGGGTAATATCTGCCGCTCTCCGACTGCGGAGGGGGTGATGCGGCACATGATCCGCCATGCCGGGCTGGACGACCTGATCGACGTCGATTCCGCCGGCACACATGGCTATTTCATCGGCGCGCCTCCCGATCCGCGTGCCCTCGTCACCGCCCAGCGCCGTGGCTACGACCTGTCCGATCTGCGCGGGCGCCTGCTTGTGCCTGATGATTTCGAGCGCTTCGACCTCCTGCTGGCCATGGACTTCACCAACCTCGACAAGCTGCAGACCTTGTGTCCTTCGCAGTACCAGTCCAAGGTGGGCATGCTAATGGGTTATGCCCGCAAGCACAAATCGCCCGTGGTTCCCGATCCTTATGATCGCGGTCCGGCGGAATTCGAACGGGTGCTCGACTACATCGAAGACGCTTGCAGCGGCCTGCTCAGGGCGCTGGAACACAGCAGCGTGGTGCTCGGCTAAGTCCGGTACCAGGCGCCGGGTCATCTGCCGGCATACCCACACGGACCGCCGTCAAGGCGGTCTTTGCCTTTCCGGCGCATGCATCGCTTCCTCGGCTGGGCAATCGCGCGTTGTCCGGATGTGTAAATTTTGCACGCGCCGCATAGCGAATTTTCCGAGACGTCGGGCAATACCGGTCCGCTGAAAAACTCCCTTCACGCTGTTCGCTCTAGCTCAATGACGGGCTGGAACCTATCTCCGCGGACTTGTTGTCGAATTGGCAAAGGCGGAGCGCCGCAGTGTCGTTCCAGTAAATTCCCCGCCCATGCCTGCGTAGGGAAGGGTAGTGGGCCTGGCTGGTATGAGGTTTGCGTCAGCGTCTCTCAGGGATAAGTCAACTTAAATGCGGATGATCATGAAACCCGTGTCGGCATGCATCACCTTTCTAGCCATGCTCCCTATGCTCCAAGCTTGGGCGCAAGAGATCGCCGATCCGCGGGCCACAGGAGGCGAGCCTGAAAACGCCACGGCGGATGGCAACAACGTGTCGTTCCCGGTCGAAACATTGACCGGCATGCCTGTCGACGTCCCGCCAGCGTCCCCTGGACCGGCCTCCGGAGCTATATGGAAGTCGCGCAATCTCGATCTTTCGGTGACCGCGGACCTCAAGGCCAATGCGCGGCCCCTTCTCGATACGCCCGCGCCCAGCATGGGGATGCGGGCGCGTTACCTTTCTCCGCTCGGCGTTCCGGGCACGCTCTCGGGTTTCGTCGGTTCCGGCGTGGATCCCGCCTTCGGTCCGCCGGCATCAGGCATGCGGGCCATCGCCGGCGTGGACTCTGCCGAGCTGCGCCGCTCACCGAGCGCGACGAGGGCAGGGGAGGCGGCCAGCGTGCTGTCGGTCGGCTACGCGTGGCGCAACCTGACCCTGGAAGGGTCGACCTTTACCAGCCAGGAGACCGAGGACCGGCGCCTTGCCGACAACAAGCAGTTCAGGCTCGATTCCAGTTCCACCAGGCTGTCCTACCAGCCCGTGCCGGAATGGACCTTCCAGCTCAGCCGGGGCAACCTGGGCGGCCAGGATCCGCTCGATCCTTATCTCGAAATCCGCCGTACCACCTTGTCGGCCACCTACCGCAAGGAACTGCAGGGCGCGCAGTGGCAGACCACCTTCGCATGGGGACGCTCGGTACGTCCGCAAGGCGAGCCGACGACAGGCTACATGGCGGAATCCACGCTGCACTTCGCGGGCAAGAATGCATTCTTCGGCCGGCTCGAACAGGCACGCAGCGACGAACTGATGCGGCAGAACGATGCCATGCGGCGCGAGCTGTTCACAACCAAGAAGCTGACGGTCGGCTACTACCATGAACTGCCGCCGCAAGGAACGATGAAGGTGGACGTCGGCGCGTTCGCCAGCCGGTACGTCATCCCATCCTATGCCACCAGTTCCTACGGCAGCGCACCCATGTCATTCATGGTGTTCTTGCGCGCCCGCTACCAGTAGCGGCGGCAGAGGGCGCATCCACGGGTGCGCCCGGACGCTTCCTGCAAATTATGAAATAATGCCGGACTTGCATTGCAGTGCACCAAGCGCTGCGCCAGCTATCCGCCTCTTCCTCCATCTCCTTCCCGTACGAATTTCTAATACCTGACAAAAACGCTCAGGAATGGTATACTTGAGCAAAATGTTCGGGAATTCAGAATATTCACGTTTTTCGGGTTTTCACTGGAGTACAGGACCATGCGTCTGACGACCAAGGGACGTTTTGCCGTAACCGCGATGATCGACCTGGCCTTGCGCGAAGACAAGGGGCCGGTGACCCTGTCCGGCATCAGCCAGCGGCAGGAGATTTCCCTGTCCTACCTCGAGCAATTGTTCGGCAAGCTGCGCCGCCACGAAATCGTCGAGTCTGTGCGCGGCCCGGGCGGCGGCTACACGCTGGCGCGCAAGCCGGAAGACGTGACGGTTGCCGACATCATCATCGCGGTCGATGAGCCGCTGGATGCGACGCAGTGCGGCGGCAAGGAAAACTGCCACGGCACCAGCCACGAGCACGGCACGCGCTGCATGACCCATGACCTGTGGGCGACCCTGAACGCCAAGATGGTGGAATATCTCGATTCCGTTTCCCTTAAAGACCTCGTTGACCAGCAGAAGCAGCGCAATGCGGAAAACAGCGTCGTCGTGATGCACCGGCCGCACGTGGCTGCCTGATCTGATTGGAGTGACTTACCCTATGAACGCCCCCCTGGAAAAAAGCCTGATCGACACCCTCAAGGCGCCGCATTTTCCGATCTACATGGACTACTCCGCGACCACGCCGATCGACCCGCGCGTGGCCGACAAGATGATTCCCTACCTGCGGGAGCAGTTCGGCAATCCGGCTTCCCGCAGCCACATGTACGGCTGGGAAGCGGAGAAGGCGGTCGAGCAGGCGCGTGAGGACGTCGCTGCCCTCGTCAACGCCGACCCGCGCGAAATCATCTGGACCTCCGGCGCGACCGAGAGCAACAATCTCGCGCTCAAGGGCGCCGCGCATTTCTACAAGACCAAGGGCAAGCACATCATCACGGTCAAGACCGAGCACAAGGCAGTCCTCGACACCGTGCGCGAACTCGAGCGCGAGGGCTATGAAGCCACCTACCTGCAGCCGGACGACAACGGCCTGGTGACGGTCAAGCAGATCGAGGAAGCGATGCGTCCCGACACCATCCTCGTGTCCGTCATGCTGGTCAACAACGAGATCGGCGTGATCCAGCCGATTCCCGAGATCGGCGAACTGTGCCGCTCCAAGGGCATCATCTTCCACTCGGACGCCGCGCAGGCGACCGGCAAAGTCGAGATCGACCTCGAGAAGTGGAAGGTCGACCTGATGAGTTTTTCCGCCCACAAGACCTACGGCCCCAAGGGCATCGGCGCGCTCTACGTGCGCCGCAAGCCGCGCGTGCGCATCGAGGCGCAGATGCATGGCGGCGGCCACGAGCGGGGCTTGCGTTCCGGGACCCTGGCCACACATCAGATCGTGGGCATGGGCGAAGCCTTCCGCCTGGCGAAGGAAGAGATGAGCAGCGAACTCGAACGCATCCGCGCGCTGCGCGACCGCCTCGCCAAGGGACTGCTTGAGATCGAGGAAGTCTACGTCAACGGCGACATGGAACACCGCGTGCCGCACAACCTCAACGTCAGCTTCAACTACGTCGAGGGCGAGTCGCTGATCATGGCGATCAAGGACATCGCGGTCTCGTCCGGCTCGGCCTGCACCTCGGCCAGCCTGGAACCGTCGTACGTGCTGCGCGCCCTGGGCCGCAGCGACGAACTTGCCCACAGTTCCATCCGCTTCACCATCGGCCGCTTCACCACCGAGGAAGACATCGACTTCACCATCAACCTGCTGAAGTCCAAGGTCGGCAAGCTGCGCGAACTGTCGCCGCTTTGGGAAATGCACAAGGACGGGATCGACCTGAGCACGATCCAGTGGGCCGCGCACTGAACCGGCAACGTCACAGATAAAGGAGCACATCATGTCTTACTCTGAAAAAGTTCTCGATCACTACGAAAATCCCCGCAACGTCGGTTCCTTCGAAAAGGGCGACGAGACCATCGGCACCGGCATGGTCGGCGCTCCGGCCTGCGGCGACGTCATGAAGCTGCAGATCAAGGTCGGCGCCAACGGCGTGATCGAAGATGCGAAGTTCAAGACCTACGGCTGCGGCTCGGCCATCGCTTCCTCCTCGCTCGTGACCGAGTGGGTCAAGGGCAAGACGCTGGACGAGGCAATGTCGATCAAGAACACCCAGATCGCCGAGGAACTGGCGCTGCCGCCGGTGAAAATCCACTGCTCCATCCTCGCCGAAGACGCGATCAAGGCAGCGGTGCAGGACTACAAGGCCAAGCACGGTTCCGAAACCACGGCGGCCTGAGCGGGACAGCGATACAGCAAGACAGGAAACGAGGACATGGCAATCACTCTGACTGAAAAAGCGGCAAAGCACGTCAATCGCTACATCGAGCGTCGCGGCAAGGGCATCGGCCTGCGATTCGGCGTGCGCACCACCGGCTGTTCCGGCCTGGCTTACAAGCTGGAATACGTGGACGAGAGCGCGCCCGAAGACGAGGTGTTCGAGTCGCACGGCGTCAAGGTGTTCGTCGATCCGAAGAGCCTGCCCTACATCGACGGCACCCAGCTCGACTTCGCGCGCGAGGGCTTGAACGAAGGATTCAGGTTCAACAACCCCAACGTGAAAGACGAGTGCGGCTGCGGAGAAAGCTTCCGCATCTGACGGCAGTTCGCCGGGGCCATCCGCCCGACGACGCCAGGACTCGCATGAAGCCTGTCTCGACAGGCTTTTCTCATAATTAGGCGCATGGAAAATCACTTCGACCTGTTTCACCTGCCGCAGCAATTCGCCATCGACGCCGGCCAGCTCGACAAGGCGTATCGCGAGGTGCAAGGACGCGTGCATCCGGATCGCTTCGCCAACGCGACCGACGCCGAGAAGCGCGTCGCGATGCAATGGGCGACGCGTGCCAACGAGGCCTACCAGACGCTCAAGAACCCGTACAAGCGCGCAAGGTACCTCTGCGAGCTCAACGGCGTCGACCTGCAGATCGAGTCGAATACCGCCATGCCGGGCGATTTCCTGATGCAGCAGCTCGAATGGCGCGAATCGCTCGCCGATGCGAAGGCCATCAAGGACGTGACCGCCCTCGAGGTGCTCCAGGAAGACGTGGAAACGGCGCGCAAGCAGGAGGTCGAGCGCATCGGCAGGCTGCTCGACGCGAAGCAGTTCAACGACGCCGGCGCGGGCGTGCGGAAACTGATGTTCCTGGAAAAATTCTCGATCGAAATCTCGCATCACATCGATCAGCTCGACGGCTGAATCCAGCCCGCCGCGCCGACGGCCGAGACGATGCCGCCTCAAGCACATGACACACCGGACAAGAACATAACATGGCCCTACTGCAGATCGCCGAACCAGGCATGTCGACCGCTCCCCACCAGCACAGGCTGGCGGTGGGCATCGACCTCGGCACCACCAATTCGCTCGTTGCCACCGTGCGCAACAGCATTCCCGAAGTGCTGAGCGACGAGGAAGGGCGCGCCTTGCTGCCGTCCATCGTGCGCTACCTTGCCAACGGCCATGCGAACATTGGCTACAAGGCGCAGGCCGCGCAGACCACCGATCCCAAGAACACCATCGTTTCCGTCAAGCGCTTCATGGGGCGCGGACTGAAGGACATTCCCTACGCGGAAAACCTGCCCTACGACTTCGTCGACGCGCCCGGCATGGTGCAGCTCAGGACGGCGGCAGGCACCAAGAGTCCGGTCGAGGTGTCGGCGGAAATCCTTGCCACGCTGCGCCAGCGCGCCGAGGATGCGCTGGGTGACGAACTCGTCGGCGCGGTCATCACGGTGCCGGCCTATTTCGACGATGCGCAGCGCCAGGCCACCAAGGACGCGGCCAAGCTCGCCGGCCTGAACGTGCTGCGCCTGCTCAACGAACCCACGGCGGCCGCCATCGCCTACGGCCTCGACCATGGTTCCGAAGGCGTCTACGCGGTCTATGACCTCGGCGGCGGCACCTTCGACATCTCCATCCTCAAGCTCACCAAGGGCGTGTTCGAGGTGCTGTCCACCGGCGGCGATTCCGCGCTCGGCGGCGACGACTTCGACCACCGCCTGCTGTGCTGGATGATCGAGCGCGAGAAACTCGCGCCGCTGTCGGACAAGGACATGCGTTTGCTGATGGTCAAGGCGCGCGAGGCCAAGGAGTTGCTGTCCACCCAGTCCGAGGTGCACATCGATGCCGTGCTCAACTCGGGCGAGGAAGTGCACCAGTCGCTCAGCGCCGCGACCTTCGCCGAGATCACCCAGCATCTCGTCGCCAAGACCATGACGCCGACGAAGAAGGCCCTGCGCGATGCGGGACTGACGGTGGATGACGTCGACGGCGTGGTGCTGGTTGGCGGCGCCACGCGCATGCCTCACATCCGCAAGGCAGTCGGCGACCTGTTCCAGACGACGCCCCTGGCCAACATCGACCCGGACAAGGTGGTCGCGCTCGGCGCCGCCGTCCAGGCCAACCTGCTCGCGGGCAACCGCGCGGCGGGCGACGACTGGCTGCTGCTCGACGTCATTCCGCTGTCGCTCGGCATCGAAACGATGGGCGGGCTGGTCGAGAAAGTCATTCCGCGGAACTCCACTATTCCCTGCGCGCGCGCGCAGGAGTTCACCACCTTCAAGGACGGGCAGACCGCGATGGCGATCCACGTGGTTCAGGGTGAACGCGAACTGGTGAGCGACTGCCGCTCGCTTGCACGCTTCGAGTTGCGCGGCATTCCGCCGATGGCGGCCGGCGCGGCGCGCATCCGCGTGACCTACCAGGTGGATGCCGACGGCCTGCTGTCGGTGTCGGCGCGTGAATTGCGGTCCAACGTGGAATCGTCGATCAGCGTCAAGCCCTCCTACGGACTCGCCGACGACGACATCGCCCGCATGCTGCAGGAATCCTTCACCTCGGCTGACGTCGACATGAAGCAGCGCGCCTTGCGGGAGGAGCAGGTAGAAGCCGAGCGCATCCTGCTGGCCACGCAATCGGCGCTGGACGCGGACGGCGACCTGCTCGACGCGGCCGAACGCGCCGAGCTCGACAAGCTCATGCAGCAGGTGCGCGACACCGTCGGCGGCGAGGACCATGACGCGATCAAGGCGGCGGTCGAAGCCCTCGCGCACGGCACCGAGGAATTTGCGGGCCGCCGCATGGACAAGAGCGTGCGCGCCGCCCTGGCCGGCCGCAAGCTGGACGAAATCGCCTGAGGACTGCCTGCCGGCAGTGCTTTCGGATACATCACTAGAAAGGTAAAACGTGGCACAGATCGTTGTTCTTCCCCATCATGAATTGTGTCCCGACGGGGCCGTCATCGAAGCGCCGGCCGGCAAGTCGGTCTGCGACGCGCTGCTCGAGAACGATATCGACATCGAGCATGCCTGCGAAAAGTCCTGCGCCTGCACGACCTGCCACGTGATCGTGCGCGAAGGTTTCGATTCGCTCAATGAAGCCGAGGAAAAGGAAGAAGACCTGCTGGACAAGGCCTGGGGCCTGGAAGCGAATTCCCGCCTGTCCTGCCAGGCTATCGTCGGCAGCGAAGACCTGGTGGTCGAAATTCCGAAATACACCATCAACCACGCCAGCGAAAAGCACTGACGCGCCCTTGCACGTCATTGCGCGGAGACACGCCATGAAATGGACCGACACCATCCGGATCGCCGAGGAGCTTCACGACAAGCATCCCGGCGTCGATCCCCTGACCATCCGCTTTACCGACCTGCACCGCTGGGTCTGCGAGCTGGAAGACTTCGACGACGAGCCAAATCGCTCCAGCGAAAAAATCCTGGAAGCGATCCAGATGGCCTGGATCGACGAAGCGCAGTGACGGACGCGGACAGGCGCTGACTCTTGCATCCGTCCGCCGCACCTGCCAGCCATGGCACGGCACAACAAAAAGGCGACCCGTCGGTCGCCTTTTTTCTTGCCTGCCTGGGCCGCCGTTGATCAGCCGCGCGAGGTCAACTGGCCATCGACGATACGGATGCGGTCGCCGGCAGACCATGCGGGACGGCTCTGGTACGGGAAGCTGCGCACGCTGCCGTCCTCCATCCTGACGTGGACCTCGTAGCTGGTGGTGGTATGCGTGCGCCTTTCCACCTCGTTGCCGGCATAACCGCCGCCGACGGCGCCGGCGATCGTCGCCAGTGTGCGCCCATTGCCGTTGCCGACCTGGTTTCCGAGCACGCCGCCCAGCACCGCCCCTGCCGCAACGCCGAGTCCGCTGGGCTTGGGCGCATGCTGGATCGCCTGGACCGATTCGATGCGTCCGCAGGAACTGCAGATCGGCGCCTGGGCCAGCGGCGCCACGGGTGCGGAATTGCTCGCGTAGCTAGGCGTGGTTGCGTGGCTGGTCTTCGGCTTGGCATGCACCTTCGGCTTGGCGACCGTAGCCGGCGCAGGTTCCGCAGCCTCGACGGGAGCGGCCTCCTGCACCGGAGCTATCGGTGTCGGCATCGCGGAGTAATTCGCGCGTGGCGTTGCGTCCACCAGGTTGGCTGGGGAAGCCGCGGCGGTTGCCGCACCTACCGAACTAGCCAAGGGTGATGCAGCGGTGGCAGAAGTGGACTTCGGCGGCGCGCCGTCCATGGCTTCGGGATTGTTGCCATGCGAATTCGGGATGAGGCCGGTGATGGCTGCCACGCCGGTCAGGCTGACCAGAATGACGGAGATGGCCGCGCCGGCGACCAGGGGATGGATTTTGCTGTTGTTCTTTTCCATGATTTCCTCTAGGCAATCGCTGAATGTGAGATGACTGTCTGTTGCTTAGATGCGATGTTCCGCGAACAGTGCGATGCGAGGAAGAATTTTTCTGTGTCAGATGTAAGGGCTTGTAAGGGAATCGGCTTCACATGGTGAGGATTTGCGTTTGCGCAATTGTTTGCGTGAGGCGCTGTCGTCCGCGCACCTTCGGTCATCCCCGCGAAAGCGGGGATGACGGAAAAGTCAGGAACGGATCCTCGGTTTCATCAATCCTCGCGCCGCAAGTGCGGGAACAGGATTACGTCGCGGATGTTCGGTGAGTCGGTGATCAGCATCATGAGGCGGTCGATGCCGATGCCGCAGCCGCCGGTGGGGGGCAGGCCGTACTCGAGCGCGCGGATGTAGTCGGCGTCGAAGAACATCGCTTCCTCGTCGCCGGCATCTTTCGCCGCGACCTGGGCCTGGAAGCGCGCCGCCTGGTCTTCGGGATCGTTCAGCTCGGAGAAGCCGTTGGCGATTTCCCGGCCGGTGATGAAGAGCTCGAAGCGCTCGGTGATGCCCGGCACGGTATCGGAGGCGCGGGCCAGCGGCGACACTTCGACCGGATAGTCGATGATGTAGGTCGGCTCCCACAGCTGGGATTCGGCAGTCTCTTCGAACAGCGCGAGCTGCAGCGCGCCGAGGCCGGCGCCGGCCATCGGCTCGACGCCGAACTTCTTGAGCTCCGTCCGCACGAACCCGGCGTCCTGCAACTGTTCGCCGGTGTAGTGGGGCGCATACTTGTTGATCGCCTGCACGATCGTCATGCGATGGAAGGGCTTGCTCAGGTCGAGATCCCGCCCCTGATAGCTCAGGACAGCGGTGCCGTGCGCATCGATCGCGGCCTGGCGGATGACGGCTTCGGTAAAGTCCATCAGCCACTTATAGTCGACGTACGCGGCGTAGAACTCCATCATCGTGAATTCGGGGTTGTGCCGGGGCGACACGCCTTCGTTGCGGAAATTCCGGTTGACCTCGAACACCCGCTCGAAGCCGCCGACCACGAGGCGCTTGAGATACAGCTCTGGCGCGATGCGCAGGAACATCTGCATGTCGAGCGCATTGTGGTGCGTGATGAAGGGCTTGGCCGCGGCGCCGCCGGGAATCGGATGCAGCATCGGCGTCTCGACTTCCATGAAGCCATGCTCGGACATGAAGCGCCGGATCGATGACATGGCGGCGGTGCGCTGCTTGAAGGTGCGGCGCGTCTCTTCGCTCATGATGAGGTCGACGTAGCGCTGGCGGTATTTCATTTCCTGGTCGGAGAGGCCGTGGAACTTGTCCGGCAGCGGGCGCAGCGACTTGGTCAGCAGGCGCAGGGTGGTCACCTTGACCGACAGTTCTCCGGTCTTGGTCTTGAACAGCACGCCTTCCGCGCCGAGGATGTCGCCGAGGTCGTAGTGCTTGAACGCGGCGTGGACCTCTTCACCGACGTTGTCGTTGGTGATGAACAGCTGGATGCGGCCATCGGCACGGGGGCCGGAGGCATCCTGGACGGTGGCGAACGAAGCCTTGCCCATGACGCGCTTGAGCATCATGCGACCGGCAACGCTGACCTTGATGGCGCGGGATTCGAGTTCCTCGTTGCCGAGTTCGCCGTAGCTGGCATGCAGGTCGGCTGCCTTGTCGGCGGGGCGGAAGTCGTTGGGGAAGGCGACACCTTGCTGGCGGATGCCGCCAAGCTTGGCGCGGCGTTCGGCCATGATGAAGTTTTCGTCCTGCGCCGGCGCGGCGGTCTGGTCGGTTGCGGGAGCGGCCTGCGTTGCGTTGTTGTTGGTCATGGGTCGGATAAGTGTGATTCGAATTGCTGGCCCGTCCCGCAGGGCATGCGGAACGGGATGCCGTATCTGGTTAGCCTTGCTGACGCGGTGCGCCGCTCAGACGCCTTGCTTGAGCGACGCCGCGATGAAGTCGTCGAGATCGCCGTCTAGCACGGCCTTGGTGTTGCCGACTTCATGGTTGGTGCGCAGGTCCTTGATGCGGGACTGGTCGAGCACGTAGGAGCGGATCTGGTGGCCCCAGCCGATGTCGGTCTTGGCGTCCTCCATCTTCTGCTGCTCGCTCATGCGCTTGCGCAGTTCCAGTTCGTAGAGGCGGGACTTCAGCATGGCCCAGGCTTCGGCCCGGTTGCGGTGCTGGCTCCGGTCGTTCTGGCATTGCACGACGATGCCCGAGGGCGCGTGCGTCAGGCGCACCGCGGAGTCGGTCTTGTTGATGTGCTGGCCGCCGGCGCCGGAAGCGCGGAAGGTATCGGTGCGCACGTCCGCCGGATTGATGTCGATTTCGATCGACTCGTCGACCTCGGGATACACGAACACCGAGGAAAACGAAGTGTGGCGGCCATTGGCGGAGTCGAAGGGGGACTTGCGCACCAAGCGGTGGACGCCGCTCTCGGTGCGTAGGAAGCCGTAGGCGTATTCGCCTTCCACCTTGATGGTGGCCGTCTTGATGCCCGCGACTTCACCCTCGGAGATTTCCAGGAGTTCGGTCTTGAAACCCTTGCGCTCGCAGTAGCGGAGGTATTGCCGCATGAGCATCGAAGCCCAGTCCTGGGCCTCGGTGCCTCCCGCGCCGGCCTGGATGTCGATGAAGCAATTGTTGGGATCCATCGGGTTGGAAAACATCCGGCGGAATTCCATGCCCTCGACTTCGCCCTTGAGGCGTTCCGCATCCTGCTCGATGGCAACGATGGTGTCGTCATCGTTCTCCTCGCGCGCCATGGCGAAAAGATCGCTGGCGTCGGCGAGTTCGGTGCGGATGCTGGTGAGGGAATTGACGATGGCCTCGAGGGATTTCTTTTCCTTGCCGAGGTCCTGGGCCCGCTTGGGGTCGTTCCAGACGTTCGGGTCTTCGAGTTCGCCGTTGACTTGTTCGAGTTTCTCCGACTTCACATCGAAGTCAAAGATACCTCCGAAGTTCGGACTCGCGGCCGGAGAGGTCCGCGAGCAGGGAGGAGAGGGCGTTGAGGCGTTCGGCTTCCATGATGAATCCAGTGTGCGGTGGGTGCGATCAAACCGGACATTATAGCAGCCGACTAGGCGCTACGCGCCTTGCGCATGCTCAACCAGCAACTGCACCCGGGTCACGCCGTTGTACTCGTTGGCGTCGAGACGGTAGGCGACGGTGGCGCGGTCGGGCAGGGTGTCGATGTGGCCGAACCAGATGGCGTCGTAGCGCTGGCCGTTCTTTTCCAGGCTGAGCTTGAGGTGCCTGTCCTTCAGGATGCGCTGGTTGAGCACCCGGAATTCGTCGCAGAACACCGGCGGCGCGAAGCCCTGGCCCCAGACTTGGCCATCGAGCAGGGCGATGAACTGGGTGCTGAAATACGCTTCCTCGAGCGGTCCGTCGGTCTCGACGATGCGCTCGAGCTGGCTCTGGGTCAGCCAGGCGCGGCCGACTTCCTCGAAGGCGCGTTCGAAGGCCTCGAAAGCGTCCGCCCGGAGGGTCAGTCCCGCCGCCATCGCGTGGCCGCCGAACTTGGTGATGAGGCCGGGCGCCTGCTTCGACACCAGGTCGAGGGCGTCGCGCAGGTGGAAGCCGGCGATCGACCGGCCGGAGCCCTTGATGAGGCCGTCGCCGCCGGGGGCGAAGGTGATCGTCGGGCGGTAGAACTTGTCCTTGAGGCGGGAGGCGACGATGCCGATCACGCCCTGGTGCCAGCTGTCGTCGAAGACGCTGATCGTGGCCTTGTTTGCCGGATCGTAGCTGTCGAGCAATGCCAGGGCGGTGTCCTGCATGTCGGCCTCGATGTCGCGCCGGTCGCGGTTGATCTGGTCGAGCTGCTGGGCGATGGCCCAGGCGCGGCCCTCGTCGTCGGTGGTGAGGCATTCGATGCCGAGCGACATGTCGGCCAGCCTTCCGGCGGCATTGAGCCGGGGGCCGAGTGCGAAGCCGAGGTCGAAGGGCGTGGCGCGGCGTGCTTCCCGGCCGGCGGCGCGGAACAGCGCCGCGATGCCGGCGTGCATGCGGCCGGCGCGCATGCGCTTGAGGCCCTGGGCCACCAGGATGCGGTTGTTGTTGTCGAGCTTGACCACGTCGGCCACCGTTCCCAGCGCCACCAGGTCGAGCAGGGCGTCCAGCTTCGGCTGGGTCTCGGCGGTGAAGACGCCGCGGCGGCGCATCTCGGCGCGCAGCGCCAGCAGCACGTAGAACATCACGCCCACGCCGGCGAGGTTCTTGCTGGGAAACCCGCATTCCGGCTGGTTCGGGTTGACGATCACCCGCGCGTCAGGCAGCCGGTCGCCGGGCAGGTGGTGATCGGTCACCACCACCTCGATGCCGCGCCGCTTCGCTTCGTCGACCCCGTCGATGCTGGCAATGCCGTTGTCCACGGTGACGATGATGTCTGGCGATTTCTCGCGCACGGTGAGTTCGACGATTTCCGGCGTGAGGCCATAGCCGTACTCGAAGCGGTTGGGCACGATGAAGTCGACCTTCGCCCCCAGTGCCCGCAGGCCGCGCAGGGCGACGGCGCAGGCGGTGGCGCCGTCGCAGTCATAGTCAGCGACGATGACCAGCTTGCGCCGGGCGTCGATCGCATCGGCGAGGAAGACGGCGGCGGCGTCGATGTGCTTGAGTTGCGCAGGTGCAATGAGTGCGTTGAGTTCGCTCGACAGTTCGCTCGCGTCCGCCAGGCCGCGCGCCGCGTACAGCCGCGCCAGCACTGGGTGGATGCCTTGCTGGCGCAACATTTCCGCGGCGCGGAAGGAAAACTGGCGGGTAGTGATTCTGGTCATGGAAGGAGCGGCGAGAGCGATGGCTTGACCCAGAATTTTCGCAGGGAATGGCGGGTCAGGGCAAATTCCGCCGAGCGTGAGTCGTTCGTCAATATCAGCCTGGCATGGCTAATGCGGCCCTGCTTCAGCATGTTCAAGATCGGAGCGAACCAGGCGCTTTCAAGATCCCGCAGGGCATCGAGCCAGGCCCCCCAGTCGCTGGCCAGCGCCGGGCGCATCAGCTTGTCGAGGATGACGAGGGTCCGTTCCGGCGGATCGACGAGGTCGGAGGCGCCGGCCAGCGTGCGCGCCGTGTCCGCCCGGGTCGCGCAGGCCGCCATCCAGCCCCTTGCGTTGCCGACCATGCCGTAAGGCATGTCGCCCGTGGTGGCGCCGGCCTTGCCCCCGCCCCAGAGCCAGAGCGAATTCACCGGCTGCCGGCCCTGCTGCTCGCGGGTGGCATTGATGCCATGGTCGAACCAGTGCATCTGCACTTCATTCTGCACCTTGCGCCAGGCGCGGTCGCCTGGACCGGACGGCATCCAGATGTCAATGTTGTGCCCGGCGGCCGCGTCGGGCGATGAAGTGAGGAGATCCAGCCATCCGTCGGCGCGCAAGAACCAGGTGCCCGGGTTGCCGTAGATCAGTTCTTGCCCGGCTTCATGGAACAAGCCGCGGGCGATTTCGAACAAAGCTAGGCTTTCCCCTTCGTCGAGCGCGAGTTGGGATGGATCGGTCAGCAGCAGATGGTCGCGCGCGATGTGGATGTGCACCGGCTGCAGCGCATACCACATGCCGCCGGCAGGATCGTGCCCCAGTGCACGCATCCAGGCGGGCGCAACGGCCGGGCTGCTTTCCGCCTGCATGCCGAAGGCGAGCGCCAGCCAGTCCTCGTGCGGCAGTGTGCGGCGGAATCCATCGTGCGCGGCGCGCGTGGTTTTGCCCTGCGCAAGCAGGGTGGCGAGGGCAGGCGTGCCGGCCTGCTTGAACAGGTCGGCGGCAAGTTCGGCGGGTGGCAGGGCGAAAGGAATCAGCAGGTCGAGTTGGCTCATGGCGCGATTGTAGGCCATATGGCAAACTGCGGGCTGCATCGCGGACCGTCCCGCCATCCAGGCCAACGGCGGGGCATCAAGGAGTCAATTTGAGCAATTTCAAGAACTTGCCGTTCGAGTGGCTGGTCGGCATGCGCTACACGCGCGCCGGCAAGCGCAACGGCCGCAACAGCTTCATCTCGTTCATTTCGCTGATTTCCATGGCGGGCATCGCGCTCGGCGTGGCGGCGCTGATCGTGGTGCTGTCGGTGATGAACGGCTTCCAGAAGGAAGTCCGGGACCGCATGCTGTCGGTCCTGTCGCACATCGAAATCTACGACGCCGCCGGCGCCATGCCCGACTGGCAGGCGACCGCCCGCGAAGCCATGCAGAATCCCGAGGTCAGGGGCGCGGCGCCGTATGTCGCCGCGCAAGCCATGCTGACCCGCGAAGGCACCATGCGCGGCGTGATGATACGCGGCATCCTGCCGCAGGAAGAGCCCAAGGTCTCCGACATCTCCAAGCAGATCCGAGAGGGACGCTTCGACAGCCTGCAGGCGGGCGAGTACAACATCATCCTCGGTCGCGACCTGGCCCGCGGACTGAACGCCCGGGTCGGCGACAAGGTCATGCTCTGGGCCGCGGAAGGCCAGGTGACGCCCGCCGGCGTCCTGCCGCGCAACCGCATGTTCACCGTCGGCGCCATCTTCGAGGCCGGCCACAACGAATACGATTCCGGCCTCGCCTTCATCCACATCGAGGATGCGATGCGCCTCTACCGGCTGGATGCGCCGTCGGGACTGCGCCTGCGCATCGCCGACATGCAGCGCGCGCCGCAGGTGGCGCTCGACCTCTCGCGCACGCTCAGCGGCAACCTGTACCTCCTCGACTGGTCGAAGCAAAACAAGACCTGGTTTGCCGCGGTGCAGACCGAAAAGCGCATGATGTTCATCATCCTCACGCTCATCATCGCGGTCGCCGCCTTCAACCTGGTGTCCACGCTGGTCATGACCGTGACCGACAAGCAGGCCGACATCGCGATCCTGCGCACGCTCGGCGCCGCGCCGCGTTCCATCATGAAGATCTTCATGATCCAGGGCGCGCTCGTGGGCCTGCTCGGCACTGCCATCGGCATCGGCCTCGGCATTCTCGTGGCGCTCAACATCGACGTGATCGTGCCCTTCATCGAACACCTGCTGGGCGTGCAATTCCTGTCCAAGGAGATCTACCTGATCACCGCCTTGCCCTCCGACCTGCGCTGGCCCGACGTCTGGACCATCAGCATCGTCGCCGTCATCCTGGCTTTCGTCGCCACGCTTTATCCGAGCTGGCGCGCCGCGAACGTCCGTCCGGCGGAGGCCCTGCGCTATGAGTGAGCCGACGATGGCGCAAGGCGAATCCGTCGTCCTGGAGTGCAAGGGCCTGGGCAAGACCTTCACCCAGGGAAAGTATTCCGTCAACGTGTTGCGCGGAATCGATTTCCAGATCCGGCGCGGCGAGCGCGTCGCGATCGTCGGGGCGTCGGGCTCGGGCAAGTCCACGTTGCTGCACCTGCTTGGCGGCTTGGATGTGCCGACGTCCGGATCGGTCAGCCTGCTGGGCCGCGATTTCGCCGGCCTCAGCGAGAAGGAGAGGGGCGATGTGCGCAACGCGTCCCTCGGATTCGTCTACCAGTTCCACCACCTGCTGCCCGAGTTTTCGGCGCTCGACAACGTCGCGATGCCGCTCATGATCCGCCGCGTCGTGCGTGCGGACGCGCACAAGGCCGCGCAGGCCGTGCTGGAACGCGTTGGCCTGGCTGCACGGGTCACCCATGTGCCGGGAGAATTGTCCGGCGGCGAGCGGCAGCGGGTGGCGCTCGCACGCGCGCTCGTGACCCAGCCCGCCTGCGTGCTGGCGGACGAGCCTACCGGCAACCTCGACCGCGTCACCGCCCACAAGACCTTCGACCTCATGCTCGAACTCTCACGCACGCTGGGAACCGCCTTCGTGATCGTGACCCACGACATCGAACTCGCGCGCCATTGCGACCGCGTGCTGCGCCTGACGGAGGAGGGCTTGCATCCTTATGTGGATTGACACGCATTGCCACCTCGACGCCGCCGAATTCGGCGACGAGATCCCCCAGGTCGCGGCCCGCGCCGCGGAGGGCGGAGTGGCATGCATCGTCATCCCGGCAATCGCCAGCTTCAACTTCGATACCGTCAGGAAGATCGCCCACGCCCAGGCAAACTGCACCTATGCGCTCGGCATCCATCCCATCTTCGTGCCGCAGGCTGACGACGACGATCTCGACCTGCTGCGCCAGACGGTGCGCGACGCGCTTGGCGATCCGCGCTTCATCGGTATCGGCGAGATCGGACTGGATTTCTTCATCCCTGCGCTCAAGGAAGACAGCCTGCGCGCGAAACAGGAACGCTTCTACGGCGAGCAACTCAGGATCGCGCGCGAATTCGACCTGCCGGTCCTGCTGCATGTGCGCCGGTCGCAGGACATCGTGCTCAAGCACCTGCGGCGCATCGAGGTCAGGCAAGGCATCGCCCACGCCTTCAATGGCAGCTTCCAGCAGGCGGAAGAGTTCATCCGCCTCGGCTTCAAGCTGGGTTTCGGCGGCGCCATGACATTCCCGCGTGCCCTGCAGATCAGGCGCCTCGCCGCCGAACTGCCGGTCGACGCCCTCGTGCTCGAAACCGACTCGCCGGACATTTCGCCGGTCTGGGTCCATCCCGGGCGCAACAGCCCGGAACATCTGCCGCGCATCGGCGAAACGCTCGCCGCGCTGCGCGGCATGCTGCCAGCCGACCTTGCCGGCCTCACGAGCGCCAACGCGCGCAGCGCGCTTCGCCGCCTGCCCGGTTCTCCAACCTCCCTCTGATCGTTTAACGCCTACAACACCGCGATGCGTCTCGTCCTGCTCGGCTTCGCCATTGGCGTTGTCATTTTGCAAACATTGCCAGCGCTGCCGCCAGCTTGGATGCTTGCCGCTTTCCTCGTCTTCGGCGTCGCGGGGATGATGCTCATGCGCCGGCTCGAACGGCATGACGCCAATGACGCGAACTCCGTCCAGGATTCCGGCGATGCCATCGTTGCCTCTGGCCTCGACTGGCGCCGGGCATTTCCGAAGGCGATCGCCTGCCTGCTGGCCGGAATCGCGGCCGGCTTGTGCTGGGCATGCCTGGTCGCGCAATACGCCCTGGGCGATGCCTTGCCCCCCGAATGGGAGGGACGCGACATCACGCTGACCGGCACCGTTTCCAGCCTGCCTTCCCGCAGCCAGGACGGCCTGCGCTTCCAGTTCGCCGTAGAGTCGGCGCAGGCCGATGCCGGACCGGCGGTCGTCCCGCGCCACCTCGCTCTCTCCTGGTATGGCAGCTATGGCATGCAGCGCGGCAAGGACGGGCAAGCCGTGCCTGACCTGCGGCCCGGCGAGCGCTGGCAGCTTGCGGTGCGCCTGAAGCGGCCGCACGGCAACGTCAATCCCTTTGGCTTCGATTACGAGGTCTGGCTGCTCGAACAGGGATTGCGCGCCACCGGCAGCGTCCGGCCCGGCGCGGCGAACAGGCGGCTGGATGCTTTCGTCGTCGCCCCTGGCCACGTGGTGGAGCGGTGCCGCGGCTGGCTGCGCGACCGCATCCATGCCGCCTTGCCCGGCCGCGAATACGCCGGCGTCATCGTCGCGCTGGTGATCGGCGACCAGCGCGAGATCAGCCAGCCGGACTGGAAGATCTTCAACCGCACCGGCATCGGCCACCTCGTCTCGATTTCCGGCCTGCATATCACCATGGTTGCCGGCATGATGGCTGCCCTGGTCTCCGCGCTCTGGCGCAGGTCGTTCTTCACCGGGCTTGCCTTGCCGGTACGGCTGCCTGCCCAGCAGGCGGCGGCCCTGGCCGGCATGCTGACGGCGCTGGTCTACGTGCTGCTGGCGGGCTTCGGCGTTCCGGCGCAGCGCACCTTGTACATGCTAGGCGTGGTCGGGCTGGCCTTGTGGACCGGGCGCCTGACTCAGGTGATCGACGTGCTTTGCCTCGCGCTCGCCGTGGTGCTGCTGCTCGATCCCTGGGCGGTGCTCTGGCCGGGATTCTGGCTTTCCTTCGGCGCGGTGGCGATCATCCTCTACGCGAGCGCCGGGCGGATCGCGCCCGGACCGGCGCAGTCGCGCCTTGGCGGCATCGCGCGGCAGTTGCGCGCGGCGGCCCATGTCCAGGCGGTCGTCACCCTCGGCATGGTGCCGCTCACCCTGCTGCTGTTCGGACAGGTATCGCTGATCAGCCCCGTCGCCAACGCGTTCGCCATTCCCTTGGTCAGCTTTGTCGTCACGCCCTTGTCCCTGGCGGGAAGCATCCTGCCCGCACCGCTCGGCCAGGCGGCGCTGCTCGCGGCGCATGGACTGGTGGCGGGCCTCGCCGCCTGCCTGGGCTGGCTGAGCAGCCTGCCGCAAGCGGTCTGGAGCACCGCGCTGCCGGCGTGGTGGATGTTCGCCGCGGCGCTGGCCGGCTGCCTCTGGATGCTCGCGCCAGCCGGCTGGCCGGCGCGCTGGCTGGGAGCGGGTGGCTTGCTGCCGATGCTCCTGAACGCGCCCGCCCACCCGGCGGAGGGCGAACTGTGGGCGACTTTCTTCGACGTGGGGCAGGGCGCCGCCGTTCTCATCGAGACGCCCGGGCATGCCTTGCTCTACGATGCCGGGCCGCTCTACGGCCCCGACTCCGACGGCGGCAGCCGGGTGATCCTGCCCTATCTGCGCGCCCGCGGCATCCAGTCGCTCGATGGCATGGTGCTGTCGCACAGCGACGCCGACCATACCGGCGGCGCGTCTTCCATCCTCGACGAGATTCGCGTCGGCTGGCTGTCGTCGTCGCTGCCGCCGGATCATGCCCTCGTCAGGCGCGCACCGCGCCATGTCCGCTGCGAAGCGGGACAGGCTTGGGACTGGGATGGCACGCGCATGTCGATGCTGCATCCCACCCCCGGCAGCTATGACAACCCCAAGTGGAAACCGAACGCGCGCAGCTGCACGCTCAAGCTGACGCACGGTACGCATGCGCTGCTGCTGACCGGGGACATCGAAGCGCCGCAGGAACGCGAGCTGCTCGGCGCGCGCGCGGCGGATCTCCCGGCCACGGTGCTGCTGGCGCCGCATCACGGCAGCGGCACCTCTTCCACCGAGGCCTTCCTGCGCGCGGTGCATCCCGAGCTCGCCATCTTCCAGGCCGGATACCGCAACCGCTATCACCATCCGAAGGCGGAAGTCTTCGAGCGCTACGGCCGCCTCGGGGTCCAGCGCATGCGCACGGACGTAACGGGCGCGGTGACGCTCGTGTTCGCGCAGGACTGGTCGGCGAGCGCGGAGCGCGTCGAGCATGCCCGCTACTGGCAGGGAAGGTGAGGCGGCTCGCTGACATGGTCAAGGCATCCGCCCAAGCCGACCCGGGGCAAAGTTGAACTCATTTACAATGCTGGATTCCTCGTCTTCAAGCTTTTTGACGCTTTCGCCTGCATGTCCAAGCCCGATCTTCACTTTGCCCACGCCAACAGTTTTCCGGCAGGTACCTACCGCGTGTTTTTCCAGCATCTGGAAAAGCATTACCGGGTCCAGGCCTTGCCCATCCATGCGCACGATCCGCGCTACCCGGTGAGCGATGGCTGGCCCGGGCTGGTGAAGGAACTGGAGGACGATCTCGCGCGGCGCTACGACAAGCCGGTCATCCTCGTCGGACATTCCCTGGGCGGCATGCTCAGCCTGATGGCGGCGAAGGCGCGGCCCGACCTGGTGCGCTGCGTGGTGCTGGTCGATTCACCGGTGGTGGCGGGCTGGCGCGCCCTCGTGTTGCGCGCCGCCAAGCGCACCGGCCTGGACATCCATGTGTCGCCGGCAAAATTTTCGGTGAAGCGCCGCAACCTCTGGCCGGACGCCCAAGCCGCCCATGCCCATTTCACCAGCAAGCCCATGTTTGCCGCCTGGGCGCCGGGCGTGCTGCAGGACTACATGGAGCATGGCCTCGTGGCGCGCGAAGAAGGGGTCAGGCTCCGTTTCCGCCCGGAGATCGAGACCGCGGTTTACCGTACCCTCCCGCATCATGTCGGCAGGCTTGCCCGCCCCGGCTTTCCCGTGCCGGTCGGCTTCGTCGGCGGCACGGATTCGGTGGAGTGTCGCCAGGCCGGCCTCGGCGCGACCCGGCGGCTCGTCGGCCGGCATTTCGTCCAGATCAAGGGCGGGCACCTGGTGCCGATGGAAGCGCCGGCCGAAACCGCCCGCGCGGTGCATTCCATGATCGGGTCGCTGCTGCAACATGGCCCCAAGGATTGAAACTTTCCGGTTCCGCCGAACTTTTTCCGCCGCCAGCTTTCCCATCCGCCTTGCGCGAATGCGGCCATCGCCGCACCGGGCTTGAAAGTTCGCAAACCGATGCCGGATAACACGGGGAATGGATGGTGACGGATCGGTTTGCGGTATAATTTGAATTTCCCGCAAGTGCCGTTCGGCACATTCAGCAATGACCAAGTTTGTATTTGTCACTGGCGGCGTCGTGTCATCCCTGGGCAAGGGGATCGCCGCCGCATCCCTGGCCGCCATCCTCGAATCGCGCGGCCTCAAAGTCACCCTGATCAAGCTCGACCCGTACATCAACGTGGACCCGGGCACGATGAGTCCTTTCCAGCATGGCGAAGTCTTCGTCACCGATGACGGCGCGGAAACCGACCTCGATCTCGGCCACTACGAGCGCTTCATCACCGCGAAGATGAAGAAGGTGAACAACTTCACCACCGGCCAGATCTACGAATCCGTGATCCGCAAGGAGCGCCGCGGCGAATACCTCGGCAAGACGGTGCAGGTCATCCCGCACATCACCAATGAAATCCAGGACTACATCCACCGCGGCGCCGAAGGCTTCGACGTGGCACTCGTGGAAATCGGCGGCACGGTCGGCGACATCGAATCGCTGCCCTTCCTCGAAGCCGCGCGCCAGCTCAGCCTGCGCGCCGGCCGCAACGAGACCGCCTTCGTCCACCTGACACTGGTGCCCTTCATCGCATCCGCCGGCGAACTGAAGACCAAGCCCACGCAGCACAGCGTGCAGAAGCTGCGCGAGATCGGCATTTCGCCCGACGCGCTGCTCTGCCGCGCCGACCGCCGCATCCCGGACGACGAGCGGGCCAAGATTTCCCTGTTCTCGAACGTGCAGGAAGACGCCGTCATCTCCGTCTGGGACGCGGACACCATCTACAAGATCCCCCAGATGCTGCACGACCAAGGACTCGACAAGATCGTCTGCGACAAGCTCGGCCTGTCGCCGAAGCCGGCCGACCTCTCCGTCTGGAACAAGCTCGTCTATGCGCTCGAACATCCCAAGGCGGAAGTCACGATCGGCATGGTGGGCAAGTACGTCGACCTGACCGAGTCCTACAAGTCGCTGACCGAGGCCTTGCGCCACGCCGGTATCCATACCGAGAGCCGGGTCAACATCGAATACCTCGATTCCGAGGAAATCGAAGCCAGCGGTCCGGGCAGCCTCGCCAAGTATGACGCCATCCTCGTCCCGGGCGGCTTCGGCAAGCGCGGCGTGGAAGGGAAGATCATGGCGGCGCGCTATGCCCGCGAGCATGGTGTTCCCTACCTCGGCATCTGCCTCGGCATGCAGGTGGCCCTGATCGAATTCGCGCGCCACCGCGCGGGCCTGTCGGACGCCAACTCGACCGAGTTCAATCCGGACACGCCGCATCCCGTCGTCGCGCTGATCACCGAGTGGCAGAACCATGACGGCAAGGTTGAACGCCGCGACGTCAACTCCGACCTCGGCGGAACGATGCGCCTCGGCGCGCAGACCTGCGCGGTCAAGCCGAACACCATCGCCGCCGACATCTACGGCGAGGCGGTTACCGAGCGTCACCGCCACCGCTACGAAGCCAACAACCACTACCTGCCGCGCGTGGAAGACGCCGGCCTCGTGGTTTCGGCGCGTACGCCGACCGAAGGCCTGTGCGAGATCATGGAACTGCCGCGCAATGGCGAGAACGGCCATCCCTGGTATGTCGGCGTGCAGTATCACCCGGAATTCAAGTCGACCCCGCGCGATGGACATCCGCTGTTCATCTCCTACATCAAGGCGGCGCTCGCCCACAAGCAGGCCAGCGCCGAGAGGAAGGCAGCATGAAGCTTTGCGGATTCGACGCCGGGCTCGACAAGCCGTTCTTCCTGATCGCCGGCCCCTGCGTCATCGAATCGCTGGCCATGGCCCTGGATACCGCCGGACAGCTCAAGGAAATCACGTCCGGCCTGGGCATTCCCTTCATCTACAAGTCGTCCTTCGACAAGGCGAACCGCTCGTCCGGGTCTTCCTTCCGCGGGCTGGGCATGGCGAAGGGCCTCGAGATCCTGGCCGAGGTCCGCAAGCAGGTCGGCGTGCCGGTGCTCACCGATGTGCATGAAACCGACGAGATCAAGCCGGTCGCCGAAGTCGTCGACGTGCTGCAGACGCCGGCCTTCCTGTGCCGGCAGACCGATTTCATTCGTGCCTGCGCCCAGTCGGGCAAGCCGGTGAACATCAAGAAGGGCCAGTTCCTCGCGCCGCACGACATGAAGAACGTGATCGACAAGGCCCGTGCCGCAGCGCAGGAAGTTGGCCTTGAACAGGACAACTTCATGGCCTGCGAACGCGGCGTCTCGTTCGGCTACAACAACCTCGTGTCCGACATGCGCTCCCTCGCGATCATGCGCGAGACGGGTTGTCCGGTCGTCTTCGACGCGACGCACTCGGTGCAGCTCCCCGGCGGACAGGGCACTTCGTCCGGCGGCCAGCGCGAGTTCGTTCCGGTTCTCGCGCGCGCGGCGGTGGCGACAGGCATTTCCGGCCTGTTCATGGAAACCCATCCCAATCCCGCCGAAGCCAAGTCCGACGGCCCCAACGCCGTTCCGCTGGCGCGCATGAAGGAACTGCTTTCGACGCTGGTCGAGCTCGACCGCGCGGTGAAGAAGGCCGGTTTCCTGGAAGCGAATTTTTCGTGAAGATGGGCGGACACTGGTCCGCCGGCATGGCCTGCTGGAGCGCAGCCATGGAAATGGGATCCCCGCCTTCGCGGGGATGACGACATCAGTGCGACGGCTGGCCGTGGCAACCGCGATGCCGCAGGAACGACAACCGAATTTTCATTGTTTTGGAGAATAACAAATGAGTGCCATCGTAGACATCATTGGCCGTGAAGTGATCGACTCGCGCGGCAACCCGACCGTGGAATGCGACGTCCTGCTCGAGTCCGGCGTCATGGGCCGCGCCGCCGTGCCCTCCGGCGCCTCCACCGGCTCGCGCGAAGCCATCGAGCTGCGCGACGGCGACAAGAGCCGCTACCTCGGCAAGGGCGTGCTCAAGGCCTGCGAGAACATCAACACCGAGATCTCCGAAGCCATCATGGGCCTGGACGCCAATGAACAGGCCTTCCTCGACCGCACCCTGATCGACCTCGACGGCACCGAAAACAAGGCCCGCCTCGGCGCCAACGCCACCCTGGCCGTCTCCATGGCCGTGGCCAAGGCCGCCGCGGAAGAATCCGGCCTGCCGTTGTACCGCTACTTCGGCGGCTCCGGCGCCATGCAGATGCCGGTGCCGATGATGAACGTCATCAACGGCGGCGCGCATGCCGACAACAACCTCGATCTGCAGGAATTCATGATCATCCCGGTGGGCGCGCCGTCCTTCCGCGAAGCCATCCGCTATGGCGCCGAGGTGTTCCACACCCTCAAGAAGATCCTGCACGACAAGGGCCTGACCACCGCCGTGGGCGACGAAGGCGGCTTCGCGCCTTCCGTGGCCAACCACGAGGATGCCATCAAGCTGATCCTGCAAGCCATCGAACAGGCCGGCTACGAGCCGGGCACGCAGATCGCGCTGGGCCTGGACTGCGCGGCCTCCGAGTTCTACAAGGAAGGCAAGTACGTGCTGAGCGGCGAAGGACTGTCGCTGAGCTCGGGCGACTTCACCAACCTGCTGGCGACCTGGTGCGACAAGTACCCGATCATCTCCATCGAGGACGGCATGGCCGAGAACGACTGGGATGGCTGGGCGACGCTGACCAATGCGCTGGGCAAGAAGGTGCAGCTGGTGGGGGACGATTTGTTCGTGACCAACACCAAGATCCTGCGCGAAGGCATCCAGAAACACATTGCCAATTCCATCCTCATCAAGATCAACCAGATCGGCACGCTGACCGAGACCTTCGCGGCGATCGAGATGGCCAAGCGGGCGGGCTACACGGCGGTGATCTCGCACCGTTCGGGCGAGACGGAAGACTCGACGATCGCGGACATCGCGGTGGGCATGAACGCGCTGCAGATCAAGACGGGATCGATGTCGCGTTCGGACCGCATGGCCAAGTACAACCAGCTGCTGCGCATCGAGGAAGACCTCGGCGACATCGCCAGCTATCCGGGTCGCGGCGCGTTTGGCGGGCAGTCGTAGTCGTGCGTCACGCTCCGTCATTCCGGGGGATAAACGCCAGCCAACATCGATAACAATGGAGATCACGACATGCCTGCATCCTGGCTGAAAGCCGCGCTGTCCGCGCTCGCATTCATCGCGCTGGCCGCGGGTGCGGCCGATAGCTGGATCGTCGGCCAGGTCACCAGCCTGTCGGGCACGAACGGTCCTGAGCTGGGCAGGGGCCTGGCGCTGGGGCAGCAAGTCTACTTCGACCATGTGAACGCAACCGGCGGCGTGCATGGCAAGCCGATCCGGCTGGTGACGCTGGATGACGGCTACCGCGACAGCGAGACGGTGCGTCTCACCCGCAGCTTGCTGGAGACGCGCCAGCCCATCGCCCTGCTCGGCTACCGCGGCACGGCGAATACCCTCGCGCTGATGCACTCCCGGCTGCTCGGGCAGGAGGGAATCGCGCTGGTTGGCACGCTCACCGGCGCGGAAGGCGTCCAGGGCGCCGAGAACATCTTCCACGTGCGTACGCCCTATGCCGTCGAGGTCGCGGCGCTGGTCGAACAGGTGCTTGGCCTGGGTTACCGCAGCATCGCGCTCGTGCATGCGGATGATGCCTTCGGCAAGGCCGGGCTGGATGCCGCCCGCGCCGCGCTGGGGAAGAACGGCGCCGTGATCGATGCGTTTGCCTACCGTTCGGATGCCGCCGCCTTCAAGAGCTCGGTGGAGACAGTGTCGCGCGCGCTGGCGCGGGCCAGGCATGATGCCGTCATCCTCGTCGCGGTCGGCGAGCCTGCGTTCGAGTTCATCCGGGTTCACAGGCTTGCGCAGCCCTACAGTCCGATCTTTGCCATGTCGGTGGTCAGCTACCAGGAAGTGCTCGACCGGGTCGGCATGAAAGCCGCCCAGGGCATCGGCTTTTCCCAGGTGTTTCCTTTTCCGTACAGCGATTCCGTCCCGCTCGTGCGTGAATATCGCAAGCTGCTGAAGCAATATGCGCCTTCCGCGAAACCGGATTACTTCAGCCTCGAAGGCTATGTCAACGCCAAGGTATTCGTCCAGGCGCTGCGCCGGGCTGGCCCGAAAGCGGACCGTGCCGGCGTGCTCAAGGCCTTGAACGAGGCCGGCGAACTCGATCTCGGCGGCTTCTACGTACGGCTCGGGCCACGGTGGCGAACCGGAAGCAGTTTCACCGAGCTGACAGTCTTGTCCAAATCGGGTAACTTGATCCGGTGAACTTTCCGGCGAGGCGAGACAGATGGAAATTTATCAATTGCGCACCTTCCTGGCCGTGGCGAAGACCGGCCACCTGACCAAAGCTGCGGAGAAATTGCATATCAGCCAACCGGCCGTGAGCAAGCAGATCCGCGCGCTGGAAGAAGAACTCGGGGTGGCCCTGTTCGTGCGCACGCCGACCGGCAGCCCGCTCACCAAGGCAGGCGAACTGCTGCTGCCGCAAGCCGAAAAGACCCTGGCGGATGCCCTTGAACTCGTCAGGATGGCAAAAGGGTTGCAGGGCCAGAAGGCCGGCACCATCCGCTTGGGAACGATCATCGATCCGGAATTTCTGCGGCTCGGAAACACGCTCGGCCGGTTGCTCAACCTGCATCCGAGGATCGATGTCAAGCTCACCCACGGCATCTCGGGATGGATCCTCGAGCTCATTCGCGCCGGCGAGCTGGACGCGGGGTTTTATCTCGGCGAGGTGGCCGATCCGGCGATCCATGCCACCGAGCTTTCCATCCTGACGTACCAGGTCGCGGCGCCCGCCTCGTGGAAAGCGGAGATCGCGGCCGCGAGCTGGAAGACCATCATGCATATGCCGTGGATCGGCACGCCGCTGCACAGCTCGCAGCACAGGCTCGTCAAGCAGATGTCGGAAGAACAGAACTGCACGGTAACGACCGTCGTGGAGGCGGACCAGGAATCGACCATGCGCAATCTCGTGATCCAGGGAGTGGGCCTGTGCCTGCTGCGCGAAGACATCGCCCGCGACGCCGAGGCGCAGGGACTGCTCGTGACCTGGCCGGGCACGGTGCGCCTCTGTCCGCTTTCCTTCATCTTCATGAAGCACAAGCAGGATGACGTGCTGGTCGAGGCATTGCATCAATCCGTGTTGGATGTCTGGCGCAACGTCCAATGAGCCACGTAACCTGCGCCACTGGGAGACGATAATGTTCAAACTGAAAACCTGTGTATTGATTGCCGCGTTCATGATGTCGAACCTGGCCCTTGCGGCCGAGGCGAGCTTCGGCCATATCGCCGCGGACGACCATCCCGCAGGCCAGGCCGCGCAGCGCTTCGCCGACATCGTAAAGAGCAGGAGCAAGGGAAGGCTCACCATCAACATCGGTTCCAACGGCAAGATGGGCTCGGAACAGCAACTGCTGGCATCGCTGCAGTCCGGAAAGCAGGACATGATGTTCGGCTCCACGGCGATCCTCGCCGGATCGGTCAAGGAATACGGCTTGTTCGACCTGCCCTTCCTGTTCTCGAACTTCAAGGAAGTTGATGCCGTGCTCGACGGCAAGGTCGGACAGCAGCTGTTCGACAAGCTGGGCAAGTCCGGCGTCGTGGGATTGGCTTACTGGGAAAACGGTTTCCGCCAGCTGACCAACTCCAGGCACAAGGTGGACAAGGCGTCCGACATCCAGGGCCTGAAGTTGCGCGTCATTCCCAATCCGATCTACTCGGACACGTTCAAGGCGCTCGGCGCGGAGACCGTTCCCCTGCCATTCACCGAGGTCTACAAGGCGCTGGAAACGAAGGCGGTCGACGGACAGGAAAATCCGCTGGCGCTGATCATGTCGACGAAATTCTACGAAGTGCAGAAGTACGTCACGCTCACCAATCACGCGTACGCGCCGTTCATCGTGCTGGCCAGCGCCAGGTGGTGGAACGCCCTCGGCGCGGACGAAAAGCAGATCGTCAAGGACGCGGCGGTCGAGGCCGGCGTGTTCCAGCGCAAGCTCGCGCGGGAGCTGGCACTGCGGGCGGCAACAAAGGAATTGCGGGCACAGAGTGTCGAGGTCAACATCCTGACGGGGGAAGAGGAGGCCAAGCTGCGCGAGAAGACCAGGCCGGTGTTCGACAAGTACGCCAAGACGGTCGGCGAGGATCTGGTGAATCAGGCGCGGGTTGCGATTGCCAGCGCAAGATAAGTCGTACGAACCGGAAAGGTGTCATTCCCGCGCATGCGGGAATGACATGGGCATGCAAGCAGATTCACGTCCTGCGCAATTGGTCGCCTGCCGCGCATTCCACCTCAACCCTCCTGCCCGGGAAACGCAAAGGCACATCGCCGCACGCCACGTCCATCGCAGCTCATCTGCAGATCAACCCGTGCCAGCAATCCCGCGGCGAGCGGCGCAAAGAGAATCTTGAAGGTATCGACATCCAGCTTGTTCCCGCGTGGTAGCCGCAAGCTCGGCACCGATGCCGACAGGCTTCCCAGGTAGGCCCAGTTCTCGACGACATGCACTTGCGTCAGTTCTCCATCGCTCTCGAGGATGCCGATCGGACCGGCGTGCGGCCATGCATAGTCGTCCAGCTGCTTCAGGGCTTTGTGCACGCGCCGCGTGTGTGCAATGCGGGTCTCCAGTCCGATGCAGGCGCCGCGGCAATGACCGAGTTGATGAGCAAAGCACGCGCGTCCGTGCGTGGTGTTTTCGATGCCGAGCAGGGCATGGCAGAGCCCGTGCCGGCGCACCTGGGCGCGCCATCCCGCTTCCGCGGTCCTGCGGGATGCGAACAGGCCATGGGCGGAATACCGGTCAGCGTCGTCATGATCCACGAGCTGCGGCTGGAGGCTGCCCTTCGGCAGATACAGGGCGTAGGCGGGCGCCGCCGTTTTCAGCAGCACGTTGCAAGGCGGCTGCCATTGCTTGATCAATTGCGATTCCAGCAGCAATGCTCCCGTCTCGCCCGCCATGCGGATGAAATCGACTTGCCGGGTCTTGCGCAGCATGGCGTTCTCGCGCGGCGTTCGCAAGTGAGCCTGTACGCGGGAACGGATGTTGACGCTCTTGCCGATGTAGAGGGGCGCGCCGGACGCATCCAGGAAACGATAGATTCCCGCTTCCGCCGGAAGCGCCTCCAGGCTTGCCGCGTCGATGCCGCGGACGCAGGCCGGCGAAGGCTTGGCGCGGGGCTTCGGTTGCGGCACCAGTAAGCCTAGCGAACTGACGCGGGTTTGCATGATGTGGATTGAATTTTAAGAATGCCGGTGAACGAAGGGGCAGGAAAGGCGGGATGGCAGGCTTTCACTTTGAGGGCATAGCACGTAGATGGTTCCGGGCAATACACCGGGACCGGACCCGTTCTGCCTAACCCGCCTCATTCACCGCGGCTATTCATTGTTCACATATTACTCCCCGCGCTTGTGTGCACCCAGCACATTGACCCCCTTCGCCCGATGGTCGAAAGTTGATCCTGTTGAACCTTTCTTCCTGGCTTTCCTGGACGAATGCCAACCGCAGCGCTGTACCCGCAAAACACAATAGGAGTGAGACATGAATATCCGGAGACTGAATGGCGTCGCCTTGGCATGGGCCGCATCGGCAAGCCTGGGGCTTGCAATGGCTGGATGCGGCGGCAACGACTCGTCCGATGGCGTTCCCCTTATCCGGTCGACCGAATTCGGCCAGGTCGAAGGCGTCATGAATCCGAGCGACAAGAGCGTGGCCTGGCTGGGTGTGCCCTTTGCCAAGCCGCCGGTCGGCAACCTGCGCTGGCAGCCGCCGCAGCCGCCCGATGCGTGGAGCGGCGTGAAGCCGGCCAAGGAATATGCCAGTGCCTGCACGCAGATCGGCGGCATGTTTGGCCCGCCGCCCAAGGGCAAGGACTATGGCGCCATTTCGGAAACCTTCTACAAGCCGGTGGGTTCCGAGGATTGTCTTTACCTGAACATCTGGCGCCCGCAGACCGACGACGGCACGAAGCTGCCTGTCATCGTGTTCATCCATGGCGGCAGCAACGTGGTCGGCGCTTCCTTCGATCCGATCTACCTCGGCGGCAACCTGGCCAACAATGCCAACGCGATCGTCGTTACCGTCGGCTATCGCCTCGGCGTCTTGGGCTGGTTCGCCCATCCCGCCCTGAATACCGGTGATCCTGTCAGGGATTCCGGAAACTACGCGCTTCTGGACATGATCCAGTCCTTGAAGTTCGTGAAGAACAACATCGCCAGCTTCGGCGGCGATCCGAACAACGTGACGATCATGGGCCAGTCCGCCGGCGCGGTGAACGTCCATGGCCTGATCGTGTCGCCGATGGCGGCGGGGCTCTTCCACAAGGCGATTCCCCTGAGCGGCGGCCTCGGCGGCAGTCCGACGGCAACGGCGGTCAACAAGGCGAACGCGTTCATCAATGCCTTGCTGATCAAGGACGGTCTCGCAAAGGACAAGGCTTCCGCCGATGCCTACCGGGCGGCGCAAGACAATACGTGGTTGAAGAATTACCTCATGTCCAAGTCGAGCGCGGATCTCTACAACATCCAGGTCGATCCGACGGGCGGCAAGTGGGGCACCGGCTCGCGTACCTTCGAACCGGGCTCGACGACCGCGACCTTGTGGGCCACCGTCGCCCCCATCGCGGACGGCACCGTGGTGCCCAGCAACGTGACGACGGCCATCTCGAGCGGCAAGTTCAACAAGGTGCCCCAGCTCGCGGGCAACACGGCCGAGGAGGGCAAGCTGTTTTCATCCGCCTTCAAGGTCGACGACTACACGCGCATCAAGTGGATGAATGGCACCTACCTCGGCACGGTGGCCAACCTCAAGCTCGAGGATATCGTCGACAGAGCGATCGTGAATCCGCTCACGGTGGACAACTACAATGCCTACACCTATAACAACCCGAACCGCATCGATCCCGCGCCGAGCCTCACCACCGCCACCTTCCTCGGCCTCGGCACCGCAACGAGCACGGTCTATTATCCCCAGGTGCCCGTGTATGCCTATGACTTCAAATGGAATAAGCAGCCGGCGCCGTGGAATGACGTGTACGGCGCATGGCATACCGGGGACCTGCCTTTCGTCTTCGGCAATTTCGGCCTGAACCTGGATAGCTTCGGCTGGACCAAGGCGAATGAACCGGGCAGGCTGGCGCTCTCCAACGTCATGCAGAAGAGCATCGCCGCATTCATCCGGACCGGGAATCCCAACAACGCCGCCCTCGGCGCGAACTGGGACCAATGGACGCCGACCGCGCCCCGCCGGATGGGGTTCGACGCCAGCCTGACCCAGGCGACGGTCGCTGCGGAGTAAGCAACGCCGGCGGCAACGTCATGGTGCAAGGCAAAGGCCCGGTCTCGATGACCGGGCCTTTTTCGTTTGGGGCGATTGGTTTGCATCTTGCTGTAGGGCGTCTAGGTAATCGCAACTGGGAAGGCAGGGAATCAAGTGGTTAAGTTGCTTCGCGCCAAAGTGATGCTGCCTCTTACTGCAACTGACCGACTTCCCGCCACAGTTTCCACAACGGGTGTTTAGACTGAATCCAGCCAGCCATGCCAATCACCAACAGATGGCTTTTTAATGTCCGATAATTTTTGCGTACCGGCCTCTCCATTTGTTTGATTCAAAGCGACTTTCCGGCCCAAACCAGTCAGTTGGTTTCACCGAATGCGGACATCGCCGTAAACGATAGCGGACTGCTTGACCACCTGCTTCCATATCGCAGACGGTGTCTTCCAGTCCTTCTTAGGTTGCGCCAGCCATAAGCCGTTACCGATAAAAAGGCTCGACCTTGCCTTTTAGCTTGATTGTCATCGGATTGCCCTTGCGATCACGCGCCTTGCCGGCCGCCACCTTGATCCAACCTTCGCTGATGCAATATTCCTCGACATTAGTGCGCTCCTTGTCATCGAGATTGATACCAACATCGTACTCAAGGACAGCCGCGTTGTAATAAGGGCTGCGCGGATCGACCGAGAGACGGTCAGGAAACGGGGGGAGTTGTGTTGTGTCGTTCATGGGCGGCAATTATCTACCATTCTCCTGCGCGAAACAATTTTCGAGCGGTCGCATGCTTTGCTGCTCTGCTTTTGAGTTTCTGCTATCGCGCCTAGGGCAGCTATAGTCTGCCTTCCGGACCCTGCCTGATCGAGACTAAACTGTCGAAATCGACCCAAAGCAGCCATAGCTGGGAAGCAGAAGTTGCTACAAGGAACTCGCAAGGCCAGTCCGTTTTTGAAAAGTTTGGTTGTATGGTTCTGAAGATGTTAACTTTTCACCAAAAATTCGAACCGACGAAACTTAATTGTTTATTAAAACTCTCATATGTTCCCGAATGGGGTTTATCGATGAGCGCTCCCTTTGTTCCAGGATCCTTGCGCCATTTCAGCTCTGCACTGTCTTTAGAGCTGTCGCATCCCGTGCCGGAAAATGTCCCAGACTGGCTTGACGCACAGCGCAAACATTGCATCCTGGCTCACCGCTTGGGCACCCAAGCCGCCGGAATCGGGATCTGGTATCTCAACCCCCCGTCCCAAACCATCATGTTGTGTCCTTTGTTGGCACGCATAGTCGGGTATGCCGAACAATTTCACATTATTTCTGCCAAACAATGGATGCAACTGATCAGTAATCAGGATCGTTTGCGTCTAGCGCACGACATAGCAAGCGGCCAGCCTTTTGACTTGGAATACCAGCTTCATCTTCCTAATGGACGGCATATCGAGCTTTTGACTCGTGCTACCGTAGTCCGCCGCCAAGGCAGCAATGGTTCCGGCCGCATTCTTGGCGTATGTATGGATGTTAGCAAGAAGCAGGATGGCGGTATCCACGCCACCGTGCCTCCCCACCAGCTTCATAACCTTGCCGACAGCAGTCCCGACGGTATTCTGGTAAAGGTAGTTGACCGCTACGTCTATGCGAACGCCGCAGCAGCACGCATTTTCGAAGTGGAACAACCCGAAAACCTGCTGCGCAGCTTGGCCGAGGAATTCCACGGCACCGATACCTTGCCCAGTCTTCACCAGCGACTGTCAGAGGTCATGCACGGGAAAGACAATGACGTGCCGACGACGTTACGTTGGCGGCGACGCAACGGTGACACGGCTTTTCTCGAGATTGTGGTCAGCCCATTGAACTGGAAAGGCCGCTATGCTTACCAGTTGATCTTTCGCGATGTCACCGAGCGGATGCAGACGCACGATCGCCTGCGCATTATGAACGACCGCCTGAAACTGGCGGTTGAAGGTGCCGGCGAAGGTACGTGGGAATGGGATCTTGTCCGCAATACCTACACCATTTCTGGCAAGCTCAAGCAGATTTTTGGCTGGCAGGAATATGAATTTTTCACTGGCACGATCAACTGGCATCACTTGATTCATGCGGATGACTACGATCGGGTCGTCCATGCGGTGCGAGCCTGCATCACGGGCAACAATCGCATGTATGAGTGTGAATTCCGCTTGATCGATCGCCAATGTCAGTGGAAATGGGTGCTTTCGCGCGGGGTAGTGGTTGCCTGGAGCGAAAGTGGCCGCCCGATTGCGATGGGAGGCATGTTGTCTGACATCAGCGCGCGCAAGGATGCGGAAGAGCTGGCCTGGCGCTATGCCAACCTAGACGTGCTGACCGGACTAGCTAACCGTCGCATGTTTCGCGACCGGCTGGAACAGGAAATCCGCGGTGCGCAACGCTCAAACCGCAAGTTAGCGCTCTTGTTCATTGATTTGGATGGTTTTAAGCAAGTCAATGATCTGCACGGCCATGATGCCGGCGACCTGCTACTGATCGAAGCAGCGTACCGAATCAAGGCCTGCGTTCGACAGACCGACGTGGTTGCGCGCTGGGGCGGCGATGAATTTGTCGTCTTGCTGACTGGCCTGGACGATCTGAATCAGATCAATTCCGTCATTGAAAAATTGCTGTACGGCCTTGGCGCTCCGTTTTATCTGGGACAGTCACTGGGCCATATTACCGGGAGCATCGGCGTGGCGCTCTACCCGGCCGACACCAATGATGGTCAGGACTTGATCAAGAAAGCCGATCAGGCGATGTACACGGCCAAGGAGCACGGCAAGAACCGCTTCAGTTGTTACACAAGGGAGATGGACGAGATCGCCCATGCCCGGTTGCGCCTGTCAACTGACCTGCGCCAAGCCCTGGTGCGGGGGCAACTTTCCCTGCACTATCAACCGGTTGTGAACCTAAAGACCGTTACCATTTCCAAGGCGGAGGCACTGTTGCGCTGGCACCATCCGAACATGGGGAATGTTGGCCCCGCCGAATTCATTCCTCTGGCGGAGGAAGCCGGATTAATTGCCGAGATCAGCCACTGGGTATTTTGTGAAGCGGTCGCCTGCGCTAAGGAATCGAACCAGATTGCCGGACGTATCGTGCCGATATCAATTAACAGATCCCCGATGGAGTTCTTATCCGACTCAACCGGGTCGGACTGGCTGCGATATCTGTCCGAAATGGATATGCCGAGCAGCGCGATCATCGTCGAGATCACCGAGGGCCTGCTCCTTCATCCGTCTCCTTCCGTAAAAGACCAACTCTTACGTTTTGCGCAGTCAGGTCTGCTGGTGGCGCTTGACGATTTCGGTACCGGCTATTCGGCGATGTCCTACCTCCACCAGTTTCACATCGACTATCTCAAGATAGACCAGTCTTTTATCCAAGACATCAATGTCAATCTTACCCATCAGACGATCGTGGAAAGCATTATCTTGATGGCACACAAGCTTGGACTGAAGGTCATTGCCGAAGGAATCGAAACCGAACAGCAGATGACTTTCCTGCGGCAAGCCGGCTGCGATTACGGACAGGGCTTTTATTTTTCCCCGCCTATCCCATCAACCATATTCCAGCGGATGCTTGACGGGAATCTTCATTGACGTGCACTGGTAACCAACCTATCAGCAGGAACGATAAGGACGAAATGCTCAATCAGCTGATTCTATGAACGCGCATAGGCAATTTGTCTATCATGGGCAGAAAGCAACCAAGGAGCCGGCGATAAGTGTAAGCTCAATGCCAATATAACAGTCATGCATACGATTGCTTCCCATGAACGAGGACAAATTCAGCATTCTGCACTTCCCACCACCAGCGCCAGGCTTCACACCCAGCAACCTGTCGTTCTTCGTGGTAGGAATTGGCGCCTCAGCTGGTGGCATCGAAGCCCTGATCCGTTTTTTTGAAGCCATGCCGTCGGAAAACGGCATGGCTTTCGTGGTAGTGATACACCTGTCGCCGACCCACAAGAGCAATATCGCCCAAATCCTGCAGGAGAAAACCAAGATGCCGGTGCTCCAGGTCACGCAGACAGTGGCGATACAGCCGAACCATGTCTACATCATTCCGCCGACCAAAGATTTGCTGATGAATGATGGTTCGTTGCAAATCGTCGAAGCGGTCCGTCCGCACGGCAGGCACGTCACCATCGACGTATTCTTCCGCACCCTTGCGGAGGTGCATCGCGAACGTGCAGTCGGCGTAATTCTGTCCGGTGCCGGTTCGGATGGCGCTGTCGGCATCGCCCGCATCAAGGAAAAAGGCGGGATGACCTTTGCCCAGTTGCCGGACGACGCCGAGTACGACAGCATGCCGCACTGCGCGATCCAGACCGGCTTGGTGGATTGGGTGCTGCCGGTCGTGGACATGCCTCAAAAGCTGCTCGATCTCTTCCACAACGCTTCGTCGCTACAACTGCCGCAGGCGCGGAACCTCGACCAGAGCCTTGCCGCCTCAAATATTGAGGCGCAGGCGGCGGAAGCGGAGGTCGCGCTGCGCGAGATCATGAAAATGCTGCGCATTCGCACCGGCCATGATTTCCAGCACTACAAACGGGCGACCGTATTGCGTCGCATCGAGCGGCGGCTGCAGGTTACAGGCCTGCCGAACGTGATTGCCTACCGAAATCATCTCGAGGCCGATCCCGATGAAGCGCGTGCCCTACTGCAGGACATGCTCATCAGCGTCACCAATTTCTTCCGCGACCGGGCAGCCTTCGAAGCGCTCGAACGGGATGTGATTCCACGCATTTTCCAGGAGGCGCCGGCAGCCGAGCAGATTCGTGCCTGGTCAGTCGGCTGTGCCACAGGAGAGGAAGCCTATTCCTTGGCGATGCTGCTCGTCGACCAGAACGCCTTGTCGAGCGCGCCGAGACCAATCCAGGTTTTTGCATCCGATATCGACGAGCGGGCAATCGACATAGCACGCCGCGGCACTTATCCGAATTCGATCGTCACCGATGTAACACCAGTAAGGCTTCGCCAGTATTTCGATAAGCTCGATGTCAGCTATGGCGTAAAGCGCGAGATCCGGGAAAAAATTCTGTTCGCCATTCACAACATCCTGCGCGACCCGCCATTCTCCCGGCTGCATCTGATTACCTGTCGCAATCTGCTTATTTATCTGGATCGCGACGTGCAGAAAAAAGTATTCGAGATCTTTCATTACGCACTGGCCCCGGCCGGCTTCCTGTTTCTAGGTTCGGCGGAATCGGTGGACGCGCTGCCCGACCTGTTTGTGCCGGTCGACAAGAAGTATCGCATTTACCAGGCAACGAACCTGCGCTCCGGCAGCCATTCGCTACCGACCCTTCCAGCCATGGATCTCTCGCCGGTACTGAAACCGGTTAAACAGCAGCCTGAACGCCGGCACGCGGCGCCACAGGAAATCTACCGGCAGTTCCTTGAAGACTACGCTGCACCCAGCATCTTGATCGACCAGCATCATGCGGTGGTATATGCGACGAGGAGCGCTGGCCGCTTCCTGCACCACCCTGGGGGCGAGCCTTCCACCGACATCCTGACCACGGCCCACCCCGACCTGCAACTGGAACTACGTGCGGCGCTGTTCCAAGCATCCCAGTCTCATCAGGAGATCGTCACCCGCTATCTGCCGATGCAGGAAGCGGGAAAAATGGCCTTCATACGCATGGTGATCCGTCCAGCGCGCGACCAGCATGCGGGCACCGGCATGTTCTTCCTGGCGTTCGAGGAATCGACCGACCCGGACAAGGCCGTTCTGGTCATGGAGCCTGCCGCTGACAATGCGATAGCGGTGCATCTAGAAAAGGAGCTGATGCAAACCAAGGCGCAGCTGCGCTCCGTGATCGAGCAGTACGAGACGGCGTTGGAAGAGCTCAAGGGGGCGAACGAGGAACTACAGGCCAGCAACGAAGAACTACGCTCGACTGCTGAAGAACTTGAAACCAGCAAGGAAGAACTGCAGTCGATCAATGAGGAGCTCAACACCGTCAATCAGGAACTGAAAATAAAGGTAGACGAAACGGCGAGGACCAACGACGACCTGCAGAATTTTCTTGCCGCAACGGAGATTCCGACAATTTTCGTCGACCGCAACATGCGCATCAAGCGCTTCTCCAAGCCTTGCACCAAGCTGTTCAACCTGATCGAAAGCGACGTTAGCCGGTCACTGCTCGATATCACTTACCGACTCGATTACCCGGATCTGGAAGACGACATCGAGAACGTTTTCCGGACGCTGCGGCCGAACGAACGCGAGGTACGCGGCACGAGCGGCGGGCAGTGGTATATCGCCCGCCTGCTGCCTTATCGCACGGCGGAGGACCGGATTGAAGGCTTGATTCTTTCCTTCATCGACATCTCCACGCGCAAGGCGGCCGAGGAAAATCTGCGCAGCAGTGAACAGCGCATGCAGGTCATCAGTGTCAGTACAAGAGACTACGCGATCGCTACCATGGATGCCAATGGCATCATCACGAGTTGGAATAGCGGCGCCGAACACGTGTTCGGCTATTCCGAAGTCGAGATGATCGGATGCAGTGCAGGGCGACTCTATACCCAGGAAGATCAGGCGATGGAGGTGTTTCAGGACGAGTTGCGGCGCGCCCGCGCCGAGGGACGATCCGAGGATGACCGATGGCACCTTCGTAAGAACGGCGCACGCATATTTTGCAGCGGCATTACCTCGCTGCTGGCGGAGCAATCACCGGGCGGTTACATCAAGATAGCTCGTGACGTCACCAAGCTGAAATGGGTACATGAGCAGCAGGACGCCAAGCTGACATGGGAGCGACAGGAAAGGATTCGGGCAGAGGAGGCGGCGCGAGTGCGCGACGAATTTTTTGCTGTGCTCTCGCATGAGCTCAAGCAGCCGCTCAACCTGATCCAGCTGACCGCTGAAATGCTGAGCCGCTTGCCTGACGCCGCGAGCACGCCGGCGATCCTTCGAGGCACTGCGACCATCAAGCACATGGTGGAAGGCCAGGCGCGGATCATCGACGACTTGATGGATCTATCGCGCCTGCATACCGGCAGGCTATCTCTTACGCATACTCAGTTCGAGCTGCGGGACAGCGTTGCGCAGGTAGTTCGACTCATGGGCGCCGACGCTGAGAAAAAAGGCGTTGCGCTGCGTATCGACACGGGCGACGACGAGGTGCTGATCTATGGCGACGCAGTGCGGATCGAGCAGATTGCATGGAATTTGGTGAGCAATGCACTCAAGTTCACGCCGACGGACGGCAGCGTGCATGTGCGGGTCGGACGGGAAGACGAAGCGGCAATCATCGAGGTGACCGACACAGGCAAGGGAATTTCCCCGGAGCTTATGCCCTATATCTTCGACATGTTCAGGCAGGCGAATTCCAGCACCACCCGGCAGTTTGGCGGCTTAGGCATTGGACTAGCCCTAGTGAAGGAACTGGTCGCGAGTCATGGCGGACGCGTCGAAGCACATTCCGCAGGAGAAGGATGCGGCGCGCATTTCCGAGTCTGCCTTCCACTTTCCTTGTCGCAGCTGACTAAACCACCGGTGATGCCGGATGCCGAATACACCTTGAGGGGAAAACGCGTACTGCTGGTTGACGATGCGCCGGAAACGCTGGAAGCCCTTAGTATCCTGCTTGGCATGGAAGGCGCCAACGTCACAACGGCCTCGAATGGTGCTGACGCAATCCAGATTGCCGACGCGGCAAACGATAAGTTTGACCTCATCGTTTCTGACCTAGGCATGCCTGGCATGGATGGCCACCAGTTACTGGCAGAGTTACGTCAGCGTCCTGCGACTGCCGCAACAGCCGCCATTGCATTAAGCGGCTTCACCCGTCCGGCTGACATCCGACGTGCGCTGGAAACCGGTTTCGCGACGCATGTCTGCAAGCCCGTTGAATTGGATCAATTTATAAAAACTGCAAGCCGACTTTCCGTGTAACAGTTTTCTAGATCATTAGCAAAAGATGAATTCATTTATCTGTATCTCCTTTAGTGAAGGCGGCTTTAGTCGTGACTGTCTGAAGATGGCCGGATTCGCCGGCGGCCCGCCCAGTGTTTCCGACTGCTAGGCGCCGCCTTACGGACTATACCTTGCCGCCGGCCCCATTCCTTAGCCGACCCGTTGTTGACGGTCAAGATTCTCAAAAGCAGACCTTGTTCACCGCACAAGATCCATCATTGGAAGCTGCAACGCTACCTGATTGCTTCCGGAGGGAGCAGTTCACCGGGCGGGGCTTGCATCAGCTGGAGCGTCATCGCCTTTTTGCGGCTCACACCCCAAGCGGTGATTAATCCCCATAAGCGAACGTCTTCAGATATTTGCTCGATAAAGAACCATTTGACCGCTTCAAGATGTCGTCAACGTCGGAACCCCTCTCCATTCGGCTAAACGTGCTAAGAACATCTCACCTTGCGAATATTTGCCCGCAGTGGGCTAGATTGCCTCTTATGTGATAACACCGGCGGGAAGGGAAGTTGTACCTGCATAACATTTAGAGGTCGACGCAGACAGCGTCTCCAGGAGCGCGTAGACTCCCCCATGGACAAGGAGCCCCCATGACTCAGGAAGAAATTATCGAACTATTCCGGCAGAAGGCGAATACACTGGAGTACGAAGCACAGTCGTCGATGTTCCAGCATACTATTCTGGAGTTGGCGCAGCTGCTTGCCGAATCACGCGGCAGGTTGTCGAAAGAAAACTTCGAAACATTGCTGCGCATCGGCGGCGTCCTGTACAAGGAAGGGAACAGCCAGTTCCAGGCAAGGTCAGACGTCCATAAAATTATGCAAGATTCAAAGAAGTAGTGCATCTGCACGCCTTGGCAAAGCCGCCGGTTCCTCCAACACGTGTACCTCTCTCCACGACCTTCGCAAGGAAGCCATGACAGTACTTGTATCGGTCAAGATTAATGACGGTGTGGTGATGGCCGCGGACAGCGCCAGTTCGTTCGCAAGCGGCATGGTCTACAACAATTCGCACAAGATCATCAATATTTACGAAGGCCTTCCGGTGGGCGTGATGGTCACGGGTGCTGGGGGGATCGGCAGCGAATCCATCCATACGCTGCTCAAGGACCTGCGACTACGGTTCAGCAATAAAGACGGTATGCATGAGATGTGGCAACTCGATACCACCCTCTATACGATTGAATCCATCGGTGCGCGCCTGCGGCAGTTTCTGTTCGAGGAGAAGTCAGTCCCGCATGGTGCGACGACCTGGACCAAGTTGCGTCTCTGCGGCTACTCGGCGGGAAGGCCGATTGCGGAAGTTTGGGAAGTCAACCTGATGGGACCGGATTGTCCGCCACCGGCATGCATACAAAGTGAACATGAATTTGGCCTGCGCTGGGATGGGGAATATGAGGCCCTCGACCGCCTGGTATTTGGACTGGGAACGCGATTCAATGAATTCGCCGTGAAGCATGGCATGACGCCGGACCAGGCTGCCGCGCTGCGGGAAAAGCTTGTGCCGGACCTCTATGAACTTCTTTTCGTCGAGGCCATGCCGATCCAGGATGCGATCGAACTGGCGCGCTATCTAGTCGAGACGACCATCGGCTTCATCAAGTATTCCGTTGGCAGACCCAAGGTCGTCGGCGGACCGATTGAAATCGCGTCGATCACCAAGCATGAAGGATTTCAATGGGTCCAGCGCTAGTCCTCCGCCCGCCTAAGCGCTTTCCTTACTGCCTATCCCAGTAGGCCTATGGTGCGCCAGGTGATGATGCCGCAAGCGAAGTGAAGGAAAGCGAGATAGTTCTTCGCTTTCTTTGCCCAGCGAATCAGCAATCCCCGAAACCGGTTCAACCAAC
>NZ_JAAIVB010000038.1 GCF_010974945.1 Noviherbaspirillum galbum
GCCCCGGCGCGCGCATCGACGGCGATGAGCCCGGCGCGCGCGGCGCTGGAAGCCGCCCGTTCCGGCAAGCCCATGCCCGCCATGCCAACCCGGAGCGCACCCGCCGCGACGCCTGCAAGCGCGGCGTCCGCGGAGGCGCCCCAGCCGGCCTCGGCCCATTCGTCCTCCGCCGTGCCTGACATGCCCGAGCCGCCGCTCGCGCCGCCGCCATGGGAAGACGATGAGTCCGCCGTGCCGGCCGTCCAGATCCGGCCCGCGGCTCAAAAAAAAACTGAACAGTCAGCCATGACGGCAGAGCCGGCGCATGCGCCCGCCTCGCCGGTCAAGGTCCATGAAGTCCTGGAGGTCCAGGCCGCCGCGCCGCGCGCGAAGCCGCGCCCGGCGGGCCCCGTCGCCGAACTCGGCTGGGATGGCGACTGGCCGGCGCTGGCGGCGGCCCTGCCGTTGCGCGGCGTGGTGCAGCAGCTCGCCCAGCAAAGCGAACTCCTCAACATCCAGGCCGAGCGCGAGGGCGCGCAATTCCACCTGCGTATCCCGCTTGAAACGCTGCGTTCCGCGGGTTCCGTCGACAAGCTCTCGTCCGCGCTCACCGAGCATTTCGGCAAGCCGGTGCGCGTGCATACCGAGATCGGCGCAGTGGAACTGACAGCCAATGCCGCCGCCGTGGCCGAGCGCGAGGCGCGCCAGCGCCGCGCCGAGGAAGACATGCAGCGCGATCCCTTCGTCCAGACCCTGATCCGCGAATTCGGCGCCACCATCGTGCCGGGTTCGATCAAGCCGGCCTGAGGCCGCGCCGGTTCAGCGATTACCCTAACCACCACACAGGAGTCCATCATGATGAAAGGCCAACTTGCCGGCTTGATGAAGCAAGCCCAGCAAATGCAGGAAAACATGAAGAAGATGCAGGACCAGCTGGCCCAGATCGAAGTCGAGGGCCAGTCGGGCGCAGGCATGGTCAAGGTCGTGATGACCTGCAAGAACGTGGTCAAGCGCATCACCATCGATCCGTCCCTGCTCGGCGACGACAAGGACATGCTCGAAGACCTGATCGTGGCCGCCTTCAACGACGCCTCCAAGCGCGCCGCCGAGACCTCGGAAGAGAAGATGTCCGGCATGACTGCCGGCCTGCCGCTGCCCCCCGGCTTCAAGATGCCGTTCTGACGCCGCACCGTGAAGACGCCGTCCAGCCTTTCCTTTCTCACCGAAGCCCTGCGCCGCCTTCCCGGCGTGGGACCGAAATCGGCGCAGCGCATGGTCTATCATCTGCTGCAGCATGACCGCGAAGGCGCGTCCATGCTCGGCCGCGCGCTGCTGCAGGCGGTGGAGAACATCCATCACTGCGCCATGTGCAACACCTTCACCGAAAACGAGATCTGCGATACCTGCGCCGATCCGGAACGGGACGCCGCCCTGCTGTGCGTGGTCGAGACGCCCGCCGACCAGCTCATGATCGAACAGACCCTGACGTACCGAGGCCTGTACTTCGTGCTGCTAGGGCATCTCTCGCCGCTGGACGGCATCGGCCCGAAGGATATCCACCTGGAAAAGCTGGTGCCGCGCGCGACCGACGGCATCGTGCACGAGGTGGTGCTGGCGACCAACTTCACCAACGAGGGCGAGGCGACCGCGCACTACATCAGCGAAAGCCTGAAGTCGCGCGGCCTCAAGGTGAGCCGGCTTGCGCGCGGGGTGCCGGTAGGCGGCGAACTGGAATACGTGGACGCCGGCACCATCGCCCGCGCCATGCTCGACAGGCGATCCACCTGATCCCGGTTCCTGCCTTCCGTCCAAGCTCACCTTTCCGCGCACATGACCCAAGACTTCCAGTCGCCATCCACATCCAAAACGCGCGGACCGCTCGCCGGCATCAAGGTCCTCGAACTCGGAACGCTGATCGCCGGCCCGTTCTGCTCGCGAATGCTGGCGGAGTTCGGCGCCGAGGTCATCAAGATCGAATCCCCGGACGGTGGCGACCCGATCCGGCAGTGGCGCATCCTGAAGGACGGCACCTCCCTCTGGTGGTACGTGCAGGCGCGCAACAAGAAGAGCGTCACGCTCAACATGAAGGAGCCGCGCGGCCAGGAAATCGCCCGCAAGCTCGCGCTGGAAGCAGACGTCATCATCGAGAACTACCGTCCCGGCGTGCTCGAGAAATGGGGCCTCGGCTACGAGGCGCTGAAGGCGCTCAACCCGGCCACGATCATGGTCAGGCTGTCCGGCTACGGCCAGAGCGGGCCGATGAAGGACTTGCCCGGCTTCGGCGCGGTCGGTGAATCGATGGGCGGCATGCGCTACATCTCCGGGCACCCGGACCGCCCGCCGGTGCGCATCGGCATTTCCATCGGCGATTCGCTTGCGGCGCTGCATGGCGTCATCGGCGCGATGATGGCGCTGCGCCACCGCGACGTCACCGGCGGACGCGGCAAGGGGCAGGGCCAGATGGTGGACGTCGCCCTGTATGAAGCGGTGTTCAACATGATGGAGTCGCTGGTGCCGGAATACGACCATGCCGGCGTGATCCGCGAGCGCACCGGCGGCGCCTTGCCGGGCATCGTTCCCTCCAACACCTACACCACCGGCGACGGGGAAAACATCGTGATCGCCGGCAACGGCGACGCGATCTTCCGGCGCCTCATGCTCGCCATCGGCCGCGATGACATGGCCAGCGATCCGCAGCTCGCCCGCAATGACGGCCGCGTGCCGCGCACCGCCGAGATCGATGGCGCGATCCAGGCCTGGTGCCATACCCAGACCATCGACCAGGCGCTGGCCGCGCTCAAGGCGGCCGACGTGCCGGTGTCCAAGATCTATTCCGTCAGGGACATGCTGAGCGATCCGCAATTCCTCGCACGCCGCATGTTCGAGCAGCATGCCTTCGCCGACGGCACTCCAATCAAGATGCCCGCGATCACGCCCAAGCTGTCCGAGACGCCGGGAGAAACCCGCTGGCTCGGTCCGGCGCTGGGCGAACACACGGATGAAGTGTTGAAAGAGCTCGGGTATGATGATGCTGAAATAATGCAGCTCAGGCAACAGCGGGTCGTCTGACCGATTGCGCTTCCGGCGCGCCGCGGCTCGGCCTGGGCCATCATCACAGGAGACAACATGAACAAGACATTCTGGAAGCAATTCGCGATCGCGCTCGGGCTCTTCCTGCTCGGCTACCTCACCTTCAACGGCAAGCTCTTCGCCCAGACCCTCGAGAAGCCCAAGGTGTCGATCGCGGTCGGCGGCAAGAACCTGTTCTACTACCTGCCGCTGACCATCGCCGAGCAGCTCGGCTACTTCAAGGACGAAGGGCTGCAGGTCGAGATCAGCGACTTCGCCGGCGGCGCCAAGGCGCTGCAGGCGCTGGTGGGCGGCAGCGCGGACGTGGTATCCGGCGCCTACGAGCACACCATCAACATGCAGGCCAAGGGGCAGATCATTACCGCCTTCGTGCTGCAGGGGAGGGCGCCGCAGATCGTGCTCGGCGTCTCCAACAAGACCATGCCGAACTACAAGGGCATCGGCGACCTCAAGGGCAAGAAGATCGGCGTCACCGCACCCGGCTCTTCCACCAACATGATGGCCAACTTCGTGCTGGCGAAGGGCGGCCTCAAGCCGACCGACGTGTCCTTCATCGGCGTCGGCACCTCGGCCGGCGCCTTGTCCGCCATGCGCTCCGGCCAGATCGACGCGATGGCGAACCTCGACCCGGTGGTCACCATGCTGCAGCAAAAGAACGAGATCCGCGTGGTGGCCGACACGCGCACGCTGAAAGACACCAACGACATCTTCGGCGGCCCGATGCCGGCGGCCACGCTCTACGCTTCCGAAGCCTTCCTCAAGAAGAACCCGAATACCGCGCAGGCCCTCGCCAACGCCATGGTGCGCGCGCTGAAGTGGCTGCAGAAGGCCGGGCCTTCCGACATCGTCAAGGTGGTTCCGGAAAGCTACCTTCTCGGCGACCGCGCTCTCTATCTCGAAGCCTTCATGAAGGTGCGCGAGGCCATCTCGCCCGACGGCGTCTTCCCCGCCGAGGGGCCGGCCACCGCGCTCAAGGCGCTGCAAGCGTTCGAGCCGGATCTCGCGGGCAAGCAGATCGACCTGAGCAGGACGTTCACCAACGATCTGGTCAAGAAGGCCAACGCCAAGTACAAGTAAAGGCATGCAGCGGCGTGAAAAGAGGCACGGCAAGGTGCCTCTTTTCACGTCCGCCAGACCAAACCCGCCTCACGGAAATTCCATGGTTCCAGCCCTTTCGCTCGACAACATCACCTGCACCTTCGTGTCGCGGGACGACCGCGCGCAGCGCTACACCGCCGTCGCCAACACCACGCTGGACATCGCGCCGGGCGAGTTCGTGTCAGTGGTAGGCCCCACCGGCTGCGGCAAGTCGACCCTGCTCAACGTCGGCGCCGGCCTGCTGCAGCCATCCTTCGGCAACGTCAATGTCTTTGGCACGCCGCTCTCCGGCATCAACCAGCGGGCGGGCTACATGTTCCAGGCGGAAGCGCTCATGCCCTGGCGCAGCGCCTTGCAGAACGTCGTTGCCGGATTGCAGTTCCGCGGCATGGACGAGGCGCAGGCGAGGCGCCTGGGCGAGGAATGGCTGACGCGCGTCGGCCTGCAGGGCTTCGGCGACCGCTATCCGCACCAGCTATCGGGCGGCATGCGCAAGCGGGTCGCGCTGGCGCAGACCCTGGTGCTCGACCCGGACATCATCCTGATGGATGAACCGTTCTCGGCGCTGGACATCCAGACCCGCCAGCTCATGGAGAACGAGGTGCTCGACCTGTGGAGCGCGAAGAAAAAGGCGGTGCTGTTCATCACCCATGACCTCGACGAAGCCATCGCCATGTCGGACCGCGTGGTGGTGCTGTCGGCCGGACCGGGCACCCATCCGATCGGCGAATTCGTCATCGACCTGCCGCGGCCGCGCGACGTCGCCGAGATCCGCGCCCATCCGCGCTTCGTCGAGCTGCACGCCCAGATCTGGGGCGTGCTGCGCGAGGAAGTGCTGAAGGGCTACCAGCAGCAGAAACACCAGGCATGAGAAGGCAAGAAAGGGTGGCAATGAGCATGTGGAAGGCAATCAAACCGAGCTACCGAACGCTGCGCTTCTGGCAGGCGCTGGTCCTGGTCGTGGTGTTCGCGGTCTGGCACCTCGCCACGCGCGATCCCCAGGTGGCTTTCTTCTTCGGCGAGCCGGTGAAGGTCATGGTACGCGTCTGGCAATGGTTCACCGTCGGCGCGGGATCGCTGGAAGTGGGAACGGGCGACAGCACCTGGTTCACCCTGCATTTTCCCGCAGAAATCTATCCTCACCTGCTGGTCACGCTGACCGAGACGCTGATGGCCTTCGCCATCGGCACGCTGCTCGGCCTGGCGGTTGGCCTGTGGCTGGCACTGTCGCCGATGGCGTCGGCGATCTTCGACCCCTACATCAAGGCGGCCAATTCCATGCCGCGCGTGATCCTCGCGCCCATCTTCGCCATGTGGTTCGGCCTGGGCATCTGGTCCAAGGTGGCGCTGGCGGTGACCCTGGTGTTCTTCATCGTCTTCTTCAACGTCTACCAGGGCGTCAAGGAAGTCAGTCCGGTGGTGCTGGCCAATGCCCGCATGCTAGGCGCGAACAGCCGCCAGCTGCTGCGACAGGTCTATTTGCCTTCCGCCACCTCCTGGGTGTTTTCCAGCCTGCATACTTCGGTGGGCCTGGCCTTTGTCGGCGCGATCGTCGGCGAGTATCTCGGTTCGGCGCGTGGCGTCGGCTATCTCATCCTCCAGGCCGAAGGCAGCTTCGACATTAACACGGTGTTCGCCGGCATCCTGGTGCTGACCGCGTTTGCCCTCGTGCTCGACACGCTCGTCGGCAGCATCGAACGCCGGCTGATGAAATGGCAGCCGAAGTCCGGGGAGACCGAAAAGCTCTGAGTTCCAGCTCCGGGTTCCGCGGCAGCCTGCCGTCCCGGCAGGCCCGGCTCTTGCTCCTATCGCCTGGCATGCATTTCCTGCACTCGCCGGGGGCAAATCGGACCATTGGCCGTTCATGCGGCGCCCTCGCGCGGTGCGGATTGCATCAACCCGATGCATCAGCAACCTCGACCCCGGAGCCCGCATGTTTCGTCATTCCCTCCTTCTTCTGGCCGGTCTCGCAGCCGGCCTGTCCGCGCTGCCTGCCATGGCGCATCCCGGCGTGCCGCATGTCCATGACCTGGCGAGCGGTTTGCTGCATCCCCTGACCGGCTGGGACCACCTGCTTGCCTTCGTCGCCATCGGCATGTGGTCGGCCCAGCAAAGCCGGTCCGCCGCCTGGACGCTGCCCCTGCTCTTCCTGGGGTGCATGGCGGGCAGCGCGATGTTGCCTTCGTTGGGCATGCACCTGCCTGGCCTCGAACCTGGCGTGGCCGCATCCGTGGCGCTTCTCGGCCTGATGATCGCCAATGGCTTTCGCTTCGCCTCCGGCCTCAGCGCCGCCATCGTGGCCGTCTTCGCGGTGCTTCACGGCTACACCCATGGCGTGGAGGTGCCCGCCGATGCGATGGGCGCGTGGTTCGGTGCGGGTTTCATAGCGGCGACCATGCTGCTGGTGGCGGGCGGGCTGTTGCTGGGCAAGCTTGCCGAATGGCGTGCCGCTGGCAGGCTGGTGCGGGTGACCGGGTCGATGATCGCGATGTCGGGCGTCGTGCTGCTGTCTTCCGCGATGTGAGGGAGGGTGTGGGGCGGAATGGCATTCCCGCCTTCGCGGGAATGCCGGGGTAGAGGCGGCGATCACTCATCGACCGCCGCCGAACCCGCGCCAGGTCAGCGCAGGCCGTCGATCATCTTTTCAAGCTTGACCGCATCCGCGCAGAACAGGCGGATGCCTTCGGCGAGTTTTTCCGTGCCCATGGCATCGTCGTTGAGCATGAAGCGGAAGCTCTTTTCGTCGAGCGTCAATTTCTCCATGGCGGCCTGCTGCGCCGCCTCGGGGCTGAGCTTGCGCGTCACCGGGGCTTCGGATTCCGAGAGCTTCTGCAGCAGTTCCGGGCTGATGGTCAGCAGGTCGCAGCCGGCGAGCTCGGTGATCTGCGAGGTGTTGCGGAAGCTCGCGCCCATGACTTCGGTCTTGTAGCCGAACTTGCGGTAATAGCTGTAGATGCGCTGCACCGACTGCACGCCGGGGTCGTCGGCGCCGGCATAGTCCTGGCCGGTGGATTTCTTGTACCAGTCATAGATGCGGCCGACGAACGGGGAGATCAGCTGCACGCCGGCTTCGGCGCAGGCGATGGCCTGGGGCAGGGCGAACAGCAGCGTCATGTTGCAGCGGATGCCGTCCTTCTCCAGCACCTCGGCGGCGCGGATGCCTTCCCAGGTGGAGGCGATCTTGATCAGCACCCGTTCGCGCGCGATGCCGGCGGCTTCGTACAAGCCGATCAGCGCGCGGCCCTTGTCGATGGTGCCGGCGGTATCGAAGGAGAGCCGGGCATCGGTCTCGGTGGACACCCGGCCGGGAATCAGCTTCAGGATTTCCAGTCCGAATGCCACCAGCAGCCGGTCGGTGATCTCGCCCATCGACTTGCCGCCGTGGTCCCGCACCGCCTGCTCGAGCAGGTGGCGGTACTCTTCCTTCTGCACTGCCTTGAGAATGAGCGAAGGGTTGGTGGTGGCGTCGCGCGGCGCGAAGGCCTTCATCGCCTGGAAATCTCCGGTGTCGGCGACGATGGTGGTGAATTGCTTGAGTTGTTCGAGCTGGTTCATGGGGAAAGGAGCGGCAAGGGTGGCAAGAATGAATTAAGGGACGGCATATGATAACCAAATGCGCCGGGTGCACGGAAAATGCCGGTCATCGCTTGCCGCATCAATGCGTCTGCAGGAGGTGGAAGAAGTCATCGGCCGGCAGCGGCTTGCTGAAGAAGTTGCCCTGCATTTCATCGCACTTGTGCCGCCGCAGGAATTCGACCTGTTCCGCCGTTTCCACGCCTTCCGCAATGACCTTCAGGTTCAGGCTGTGGCCGAGCGAGATCACCGAACTCGTGATGGTCGCGTCATCCAGGTCGTTGGCGATGTCGCGCACGAAGGACTGGTCGATCTTGAGGTGGTGGAGCGGAAAGCGCTTCAGGTAGGACAAGCTCGAATAACCCGTGCCGAAGTCGTCGATGGACAGCTGCACGCCCATGCTTTCGAGCGCGCGCAGCTTGCTGATGAAAAGCTCGGCGCCATTCATGACCATGCTCTCCGTCAGTTCCAGTTCGAGGTGGCGGGCATCGAGCCCCATCGAATCGAGGGCGTCGGCCACCGAATCGACCAGGTGTTCATCGCGGAACTGGCGCGCCGACAGGTTGACCGACACGCAGATCGGGTCGAGCCCGGCATCCTGCCAAGCCTTGTTCTGGGCGCAGGCGGTCCGCAGCACCCAGTCGCCGATGGGAACGATGAGCCCGAGTTCTTCCGCCATCGGAATGAAACGGGTCGGTGACACGAGGCCGATTTCAGGATGCCGCCAGCGGATCAGCGCTTCCGCGCCGATGATGCGCCCGGACTGGAGCTGCACCTTGGGCTGATAGAACAGCTCGAATTCCTTGCGCTCGATCGCGCGCCGCAGCGCGCCTTCCAGCTCGGCCCGCTCCACCGCGCGCACGCTCATTTCCCGCGAATAGAATTGCAGCGCATTGCCGCGCTCTTCCTTTGCCCGGTACATGGCAATGTCGGCGTTGCGCAGCAGGACCTGGATGTCTTCGCCATCTTCCGGGAACAGCGTGATGCCGATGCTCGTCGTGACGAACAGGTCGCGTCCCTGCACCTGGATCGGCGACGCGAAGGAATGGAAGATCTTGTCGGCCACCGCGGTGGCATCCTCCGGCCCGTGCACGTCCGTCAGCAGGATGGTGAATTCGTCGCCGCCCTGGCGCGCGACCGTATCGCCGTCGCGTATCACCCGCTTCAGTCGAGCCGCCACTTCGAGCAGCAGCAGGTCGCCCATCTGGTGGCCGAAGCTGTCGTTGACGCCCTTGAAGCGGTCGAGGTCGAGGAACATCAGGGCCAGCTTGCCGCCGTTGCGGCGCGCGTGCGCCATGGCTTGCGACACCCGGTCGGACAGCAGGTTGCGGTTGGCGAGCCCGGTCAGGGCGTCGTGGTCGGCGAGATACTCGATGCGCGCTTCATAGGCCTTGCGCTCGCTGATGTCGATCGCCACGCCGTCGAAGCGCAGCAGCTTCTGGTCCTCGTCACGGATCGCGCGCGCTCTTTCCTCCACCCAGCGTACTTCGCCATCGGGCCGCACCACGCGGTATTCGTGACGGATGGACGGCGCCCGGACGAGCGAGGCGTGCGCCTGGCGGGCAGCGGCGCGGTCCTGGGGATGGATGGCGTCGAACCAGAGTTCCCGGTCGCGGTAGAACGCGTCCAGCGGCCGTCCGAACACGGTTTCCACCTTGGAGTTGAGATAGAGGAAGCGGTCCTGGGTCGCCGACCAGACCACGTTGTCGATCGAGTCGAGGATGCTGGACAGCTTTTCCTCGGTTGCCAGCAAGGCCGCCTCGGCGGCTTCGCGCGCCGCCTTCGTGCGCAGGCTGATGACGCCGTAGGAGATGTCGTCGGCGAGCTCCTCGAGCATGGCGAGATGCTCGCTGTCGAAAGGCTGCGGCTCCGATTCATAGATGGTCAGCACACCGAAGGTCTTGCCATCGTTCTTGAGCGGCAGGGAGACGGCGAAGTCGTCGGCGCCGCGCACCGCGGTGCCGTCGCCGTTCGCGGCGCCGGTGTCCGCGGTGACATCCATGACCACCCAGGGACGGGCGCTGCCTTGCCTGCCGCCGGTCGCTTCCGCCTGGGAGCGCAGCATGGCCGCAGCCGCCTGGTCCGATGCGCCCGCCGGGGGCGTCCCGGCCTGGGCCACGCGCGTGACCACGCCGGTCGACGGGTTGGTGTAGCCGATCCACGCCATGCGGTAGCCGCCCGATTCGACGACGGCGCGGCACATGTCCTGCAGCAGCGTCGCTTCATCCGTCGCATGCACCATCACATGGTTGCATTCGGCCATCACGGTGCGCGCGCGCAGGGTGCGGCGCAAGGTTTCCTGCGCCTTCTTGCGGTCGGCCACTTCCATCTTGACCTGCACGTGCTGCTGCTGGATCTCGCCGTAGAGCAGGAGGTTGTCGTAGACCACCGCCAGCTGCGACGCCACGGTGGAGGCGGCGCGTTCGTCGACCTCGGAGAACTCCCCGCCGCCCAGCTTGTCGGCGAGGTAGATCCAGCCGAAGGTCTGTTCCTGGGACGCCACCGGGACCACCATCAGGGAACGCACCGGCGGATGCGATGCCGGCAAGCCCAGCGTTGCGGGATCTGCGCCGCGCGGGTTGGGTTGGCCAAGCTGGCCTAACCTGAGGGGCCGGCGCTGGCGCAGGACTTCGCCGAACACGCCAGCATCCGGCGCCGGCCTGCCCAGCCGGGCCAGCGTGCCCTCATCCATGCCGCGCGTGAGGAAACGCTCCAGCGTCGGCGCGCCGTGCCCGTCATGACCAAGCAGCCCGACGCCGGCAAACCTCGCCGCGCAGATGTCCTGCACCACGCGGCAGCACGTCTCCAGCAGGTGCTGCGGATCGCGTTCCGAGGTGAGTTCGATGCCGAGGTCGATCAGCGCCGTCAGGCGCAGGCTTACGCCCTGCAGCGACGACAGCGCGTCAGAGAGCTGCTGCACGACCTTCTGGAATTCTTCGCCATGCTGGGCCGCCGGCGAGCCGGCGAGCCGGGAGATGAGGTCGCGGCTGGCTTCCAGTTCGGCGAAATAGGCGCTCAGCCGGCTCTCGCCATCCATGACCTGCCGGTTCTCCCCCCGCATCGCCGCAGCGGGATTGCCGGTGCCGGTCGGATCGGGAAGCCCGAGCGCCTCGTGCACGATGCGCAGGATGGTCTCCGGACCGGAAGGCTTCGGCAAGATCCAGCGCACGCCGCAGGTGGCCGCCATGGCCCGTGCTTCGTGCTCGTGGTAGGCGGCGGTGTAGAACATGACCGGCGTGTCGGCGATGGTCGGCATGTCGCGCAGGCGTGCCACGAATTCGTAGCCGTCCATGTGCGGCATGAGGATGTCCGAGATGATCAGGTCGGGCTTGTGCGTGCCGGCCGCCTGCAATCCTTCGGCGCCATCCGCAGCCTCGATGAGGCTGTGTCCGCTGTGACCGAGAAGCACCATCAGAAATTGCCGATTCAGCACATGATCGTCAACGATCAGGATGGTTGCCATTCTCTCTCCTGAGTTGACGGGGCGGGCGAACTGCGCACAGCCGCTCGACGGCGTCGATCAGCGCATCGGGAACGATGGGGTGGGGCAGGGTGGCATCGAAGCCGGCGTCATTCCCCTCGCCGCGTTCGCCCGCGAGGGCAATGACCGGCACCGCGCGGCGCGGCGCATCGCTGCGGACCAAGGCAAGGAGGTCCCGGGCGGGCCTGCGCGGCAGTCCGGTCTTGGTGATCACCAGGTCGGGGTGTTCGCGGCGGAAAACGTCGACGGCTTCGTCGCCATCGTGGGCACAGAGCGTGTCGTAACCTGCGGCTTGCAACGTGTACATCAATAATTCCATGTCGGCGGGGTCGTCTTCGACAATCAGGACGCGGACCATCATTCATTCTCCTTCATTCGCGCCGGGCGGAAGGACTTGGAAAGGATGTTTCCTTCTGGCCATAATTGTGTCCTGATAACATCACCGGGGCTTTGCGGAATATTCAATGTAGGGCACCTTTTTTCGCGGCGTCTACTGAGCGCAGAAGTGGCGGGGACAACGGGCGAGCAACCGGGACACGACAGATGCGAATATGGGTTGGGCGGGACGTGGCGCGCCAGGATATTCGAACGACTTTCATCAAAGACAAGTCGCGATGGAAAAGGTTTCCTCGTCCGTCGCCCGGGGGCGCTTTATGAAGCTGACAAATTGCGCTACGATGTCGGAAGCGCCGATTTGCTACCGCTTGCGGGCGCTGGAAACCGAGTTTCGCTCATTATGAGCGGTTGTCGGTCCATCCGAAAAAATGCCGCTAAACTGGGATGAACATGCAACGAACCCGTTTAGGCGAACGCCGGACGGGTTTTTTCATTTGATCGCGATGCTGCGCACCTTGCCCGCACGGGCGGGCCATCGATCCGGCGCGGCGCGCATGCTACTGATGCCACTGATGCCACTGATGCCACTGATGCCACTGATGCTACAGGTCCTGCCATGACAGACACGAGGAAGTTCGGATTCACCACCACCATCCTGCACAACGACCGGCAGAAGCCGATCGAGCATGGTTCCTTGCACAAGCCCATCCACACATCGGTGACCTTCGGTTACCGCGATGCCCGGCAACTGGCCGAGGTCTTCCAGGGCAAGCAGCCGGGATTCCGTTACGGCCGCCAGGGCAATCCCACGGTCGCCTCCCTCGAGGACAAGGTCAACCGCATGGAAGACGGCATGGCGACGATCTGCTTCGCGACCGGCATGGCGGCGATCGGCGCGCTGGCCCAGGCCCTCCTGCGCGAGGGCGACCACGTCGTGTCTTCCGCCTTCTTGTTCGGCAATACGAACAGCCTCTGGCAGACCGTCGACATGCAGGGCGTGGACGTCACGATGGTCGATGCCACCGACGTGGCGCAGGTCGAGGCCGCGCTGGCGCCCAATACCCGCATGGTGTTCGTCGAAACCATCGCCAATCCGCGCACGCAGATCGCCGACCTGCGCCGCATCGGCGAACTTTGCCGTGACCGCGGCATCCTTTACGTGGTCGACAACACCATGACTTCGCCTTACCTGTTCCGTCCCAAGTCGGTAGGCGCCGGCCTGGTCGTGAATGCGCTCACGAAGTCCATCGCCGGACACGGCATCGCGCTCGGCGGCAGCCTGACCGACACCGGCCTGTTCGACTGGAACCGCTATCCGAACATCCTCGACACCTACAAGCGCTTCGCCACGCCGCAGTGGGGCATGGCCCAGATCCGCGCCAAGAGCCTGCGCGACTTCGGCGCCTCCCTCGGGCCGGAAGCGGCGCACCACATCGCCGTCGGCGCCGAGACGCTGTCGCTGCGCATGGAGCGGGCCTGCGCCAATGCCATGGCCCTGGCGCGCATGCTCGATGCCGACGACCGCGTCGCCGCCGTGTATTACCCGGGACTGGAATCCCATCCGCAGCATGCCATCGCGCGCGAACTGTTCGCCGGCTTCGGCAGCCTGCTCAGCTTCGAGCTCCGCGATGACATCGATTGCTTCGATTATCTGAACCGCTTGCAGCTCGCGATCCCGACCAGCAATCTCGGCGATACCCGCACGCTGGTCATTCCCGTCGCGCATACCATCTTCTACGAGATGGGCAGGGAGCGGCGCGCCAGCATGGGCATCGCGGAATCGCTGATTCGCGTCTCGGTCGGGATCGAGGATGCCGCCGACCTGGTGGCGGACTTCCAGGAAGCGCTGGCTGGATGACGGGCCCGGCCCGCGAGGGCCGGCGCCGGCCGCGGCATCAGATGATCTTTGCCGCTTCTTCCGGCGGCAGCAGGCCGCCGTCGCCGCCGCGGAAGGCATGCATGCGCGAGACCAGCGCATCGGGCGAGGCGTCGCTGAGCAACAGGGTTGCCTGCTTCTCCTTCAGGAAGCCTTCGTCCACCACGTGCTTGAGGAAGGCGAGCAGGGCATCGTAGAAGCCGGCCGCATTCAGCAGGCCGATCGGCTTGGCGTGGAAGCCGAGCTGGGCCCAGGTAAAAATCTCGAACAGTTCTTCCAGGGTGCCGATGCCGCCCGGCATGGCGATGAAGCCGTCCGCCAGGTCGGCCATCATTGCCTTGCGCTCGTGCATGTCCTTGACGACGTGCAGCCGCGTCAGGCCGGCATGGCCGACCTCCTTGTCCATGAGCGCCCTCGGGATCACGCCCGTGGCGCGTCCCCCGAGCCGCATCACCTCGTCGGCAATCACGCCCATCAGGCCGACGTTGCCGCCGCCATAGACCAGTTCAATGCCGTTGTTCACCATCGTCGCAGCCAGGCCGCGCGCGGCATCGGCATAGCGCGGGGAATGGCCGGGCGAGGCCCCGCAATATACGCAAATCGCTTTCATCGTGTGCATCCGGCGAACGCCGCCCGGTCGGAGCGCGGCGCCGCGTCGTAAGTGTTCAGTCTTCCAGTTCTTCCCTGGCGAGTTCGACGTCGAGCCGTTCCATCGCATCCAGGGCTTCGCAGGCGGCCGCTTCTTCGTACAGCTTGACCGCCTCGTTCATCTTCTTTTTCCCTTCGAGCATCACCAGGCCATTGGCGTATTCGACGCGCGCAATCGCGGAATGCGGGTTCAGCTTGAGGGCCGCCTGGAACATCTTCAGGCCTTCTTCCTTCTTCGCGCCATAGGTCAGTCCTCCGATCATCGCGCCCACCTTGTCGATAATCTCGGCGTGATAGGTTCCGAGGCCGATGTGCGCGTCCGCGTGCTTGGGCGCGAGCTTGACCGCCATGTCGAGGCTGGCCTTGACCTTGCTGCCTATCCCCTGGGACAGCGCCTTCACGATGGAGATTCCCTGCGCATAACGGCCGAGCGCGTAGGCGTGCCAGTAGTAGGCAGCGGCATTCTTCGGCTGCTCCTTCTGCTGTTCCTCGCAGCGTGCGGCAACCTCCTCGAACAAGGCAAGCTTCTTCTTCTCCGATTTTTCCAGGTAGTTGGCATAGATGCTCGTGGCCTTGTTGGCGACGGCGTAGCCATCGATGCCGTGCCCCAGGCCCAGCTTCGCGGCCTTCTCGAATTCGCCGGCGTGAAAGGCGATCCAGGCTTCCACCAATCCCGCATCCTTGGGGAATGGTTCAGCGTCGCCGGCATGCAAACGCGCCCATGCCTTCTTCAGGCTGGCGGCGGTATAAACGTATTGGTCCTCAGCATAGGGAAATTTTGTCCAGGCCATGCGCTCACCCTTGTTTCAGTTTCTTGAGATATTCCTCCGCCAGCTTGTCGAACAGCAGCCGGGTTTCGCCGCGGAGGTAGGGACCGATCAGGGACAGCACCTGGTAGCAGCCGCGCGCAAGCGCTTCGGCCATGGCTTCCTGTTCGGAATACTTGCGTGGGTTGCGCACATACTCGTAGGAGAGCCAGTATGTGGCAACGACCACCATGTTGGTCGCGAGCGCGTCGATCTCGCGGTCGTTCGCTTCCAGCGCGTTGTCGGCCCGCAGGCCGAGGCAATGCTGCTTCGCGATCTTCACGCAGTGCGCAAGGATCTGCTTGAAATGCAGTTCCAGCTTGCGGTTGCGCGACAGCAGGTCATTGAGGTCGCGGTAGAAGAAGCGGTAGCGCCAGATGAGCTCGAAGCTCAGGTGCAGGTAGAGCCAGACGTCTTCCATGTTGGGGCGGCGTCCCTCGGGCAGCGCCAGCATCCGTGTGATCTCCGCCTCGAACTGCGTGAACAGCGAATTGACGATGTCGTCCTTGTTGCGGAAGTGGTAGTACAGGTTGCCGGGCGAGATGTTCATCTCCTCGGCGATGACGGTGGTGGTGATGTTGGGCTCACCGAATTCATTGAACAGCCGCAGGGATAACTCCAGGATTCGTTCGCGCGTGCGCCGCGGAGCCTTGTGTTGCATGCTAGCTGCCTCCCGTTTGTGCTTTGGTTTGGTTGCTAGCATAACATCGTTGATTGAAGCTGCAAGCGGGTTCTCGCGCCGCCGTGGCTTGCCGGTCATCCCGCGGCGATCTTCAGGTGCCGCTCCAGCGCATCGAGGCTGTCTTCCAGGGCGGACAAGCCAAAAAGGTCTTCCTTGCGGGGCGATTTCACCAGCGTCAGGCTGGTGTCGCGCAGCACCGGCAGGCGCAGGCGCAGGCCATGCGCGGCAAGCGTTTCCTGCAGCGGGCGGCGCTGCTCCCAAAGCATCATGCGGGTGTTCTGGTAGGCGCTTTCGCAGAGGCGCCGCCTGTTGTTGTAGCTGAACAGGTTGGTGAAAAACATGTCGGCATCCCGCTGGTTCGGTTCTACCAGCAGGATGTCGGTGCCCGGATAAGTCACGCTGTAGTTCGCCATTCCGATTTCCACCCGGGAGTGGATGATGGCGCGCAGCGTCTGAGACAGCACGGAAGGCAGGCCGCCCTGGGCCACCTTGCCCGACGGGTGCGCCGGACGCGCGCGATAAGGCACCAGCGGGTTCAGGCAGATCAGGAGGTCCACGCCGCGTTCCAGCGCGATAGATGCGTGCAGCGTCTTTCGCAGCGCACCATCAACGTAATAGTTGCCGTCGATTTCCACCGGCGGGAACAGACCCGGCACGGCCGCGCTCGCCTGCGCCGCCCTGGAGATCGGCACGTGGCTGTATCCGCTCCGGCCGAAGGGGACCGATTCGCCGGTATCGAGGTCGGTGGCCACGATGACCAGGTCTTTCTGGAGTTTGCGGAAGTCATTGGTGCGGCCCGGCGCGGAAAAGATCCTGCGCACGAAATGCTCGATTCCCGCACTGGAGAAAATGCCGTTCGGCAGCACCGCCTTCAGCCGTTCCAGCGACTGCGCGGCGCTCGTCCTGCCGCGGCGGCGCACATAATGCACCAGGGCTTCCGCCAGCAGCACGGGAAGCGCCGCGCCGCGGATCGCGAACTCGTCCCAGGCCGGCCGCAGCAGCATCGCGGGATCGAAGTGTTCCTCTCCCGCGGAATCGACATCGCTCTCGATGAACATCCTGCACATCTCGTGTGGCGTAATGCCGTTCGCGAGGCCCGCCGCGATCAGGCCGCCGGCGCTGATGCCGACGTAGACATCCGCCTGGTTCAAGTCGAGGCCTTCGACGGCTTCCTGCAGTGCCGCCAGGGCGCCGATCTCATACATTGCCCCCAGGGGGCCCCCGCCTGCCAGCGCAATGCCGATGCGCGGCGTTCGTTGCGCCACAGCGGCGGATGTATAAGAGCGGGATGCGGCCATGGGCAAATGCGTTTCCTGTGTCTGCTTGTGCGATGCGATAAAAAAATGCCTGTGGGTTGCACAGGCAGGGTGGCGTCAAGATGCGGCCGGCGGACGTCGTCCGCCTTCGGTCGCGAAATCTTACTCTGCCGTTGCGGCAGTCGTTGCCGCCTTCTTGGCCGCCGTCTTCTTCACGGTGGTCTTCTTCACCGTGGTCTTCTTCGGCGCTGCGGGACGGGAAGCGGCCTTCTTCGCCGTGCTTGCCTTGGCTGCGGGCTTGGCAGCCTTTGCCGTCTTCACCGCCTTGGCCGGAGCCTTCTTGCCGTTTAGGCCGGCGACCGCCTTGCTCAGGTCCTCGACGCGTTTGGTGAGGGCTTGGATGTCTTTCTGGGTCGGTACGCCGAGGCTCTTGAGGGAGCGGGAAACGCGGTCTTCGAAGACCTGCTCCAGCTTGTCCCAGGAACCGGCGGCCTGCTTGCTCACGCTGTCGGCGACCCGGCTGACGGTGCCGGTGACGTCGGACACCTTGCCTCCGGCGAGTTGCTGGGTGCGCTTCTGCAGGTCGGTGCCTTCCTTGACCAGCTTGGCGAAGACGCGGCCGCCTTCTTCCTGCGCCTTGGCGAAGGCGCCGAGCCCGGCTTGCCAGATCTGCTGGGCGGATGCGCGCACGGCATCGGCGAGCTGCTTGTCATCGGACTTCGACAGGGCTTTCAATTTCTTGACCATGGTGTTCTCCAGTGAGGTAACAGTGAGGTGATGCTGTTGATTCGATCGAAGCGCCAGCGAACATGGCGCGCTTTTTGATGAATGCAGTTTAGGCATCTTCGCTAGAGACGGCATTCTAAAGCCATAGAGCAAGCGTTCTAATCCAGCCCGGACGGCCGGTTGCGCCGCCGGCAGCGCTTGCCAATCAAGTCATGTCCTGCAATGATTGCCATGCGGGACACAAGTTGATTACCGAGCCCTCCGGCCGTGCGCGCGATCATGCACCGCCCTGCCGCTCCGAGCCGTTTCCGTCATGGGTCATAACAGGATGTCTAATCAGGGAGAAAGCATGCAGTATTTCGTTACTGGGGCGACCGGTTTCATCGGCAAGCGGCTGGTCAAGAAGCTCCTGTCCCGCAAGGGCAGCGTCGTATATTTCCTCATGCGGGAAGAAAGCAAGGACAAGGTTGCTGGCTTGCTCGAGTACTGGGGGGCGACCAGGAACCGCGCGATCCCGATCTACGGCGATCTGCGCAGCCCCAAGCTGGGCGTGAGCAAGGAAGACACCAAGGCGCTTTCCAAGCACGTTGATCACTTCTTTCACCTGGCGGCCATCTACGACCTGAAGGCGGATGCCGAGTCGCAGATGGAAGTCAACATCGAAGGTACCCGTAATACTGTGGCGTTCGCCAATGCGATCGGCGCGGGCTGCTTCCACCACGTCAGTTCGATCGCCGCGGCCGGCCTGTTCGAAGGGATATTCCGGGAAGACATGTTCGACGAAGCGGAAAACCTCGATCATCCGTATTTCGCCAGCAAGCATGAATCCGAAAAGGTGGTGCGCAAGGAATGCAAGGGCACCTTCCGCGTGTACCGGCCGGGCATGGTGGTCGGCGACTCCCGCACCGGGGAAATGGACAAGATCGATGGTCCCTACTACTTCTTCAAGCTGATCCAGCGCATCCGCCAGCTGCTTCCTCCCTGGATGCCGACCGTCGGGCTGGAAGGCGGGCGCATCAACATCGTGCCGGTCGACTACGTGGTCGATGCCATGGACTACATAGCCCACCTCCCGAAGCTGGACGGCAAGTGCTTCCACCTGACCGACCCCGAACCGATGCGCGTGGGCGATGTGCTCAATACCTTCGCGCGCGCGGCCCACGCGCCCACGATGAGCCTGCGTATCAATGCGGCCCTGCTCGGCTTCATACCGAAATCGGTAAAGAAAGGCATGATGGCGCTGACCCCGGTCCGCCGCGTGCGCCATGCCATCATGAAGGACCTCGGGTTGCCGGATGACATGATGCAATTCGTCAATTACCCGACGCGCTTCGATAACCGGGACACGGCTTCTGCGCTCAAGGGAAGCGGCATCAGCTGCCCGCGGCTGGAGGACTACGCGCCCAAGATCTGGGATTACTGGGAACGCAACCTCGATCCCGATCTCTTCATCGACCGGACCCTGCGCGGCCAGGTCGCCGGCAAGGTGGTGCTGATCACCGGCGGCTCCTCCGGCATCGGCCTCGCGGCCGCCCACAAGATCGCGGAAGCCGGCGCCGTCACCATCATCTGCGGCCGCGATGAAGACAAGCTGGCAGAAGCGAAAAAGGAGATCAAGGAGCGCGGACACGATGTCATCACCTATGCGGTCGACGTCGCCGACATGGCCGACTGCGACCGCTTCGTCGAGCTGCTCATTCAAAACCACGGCGGCGTGGATGTGCTGGTCAACAATGCGGGCCGGTCCATCCGGCGCGGCATCGAGTCCAGCTACGACCGCTTCCATGACTTCGAGCGTACCATGCAGCTGAATTACTTCGGCGCCCTGCGGCTCACCATGGGCCTGCTGCCCAAGATGTCCGAGCGTCGCGGCGGGCAGGTGATCAACATCTCGTCGATCGGCGTGCTCACCAATGCGCCGCGCTTCTCCGCGTATGTCGCTTCCAAGGCGGCGCTCGACGCATGGACGCGGTGTGCCGCTTCGGAATTCGCGGACCTGAACATCAAGTTTACGACCATCAACATGCCGCTGGTGCGTACGCCCATGATCGCGCCCACCAAGATCTACCAGAACGTGCCGACGCTGTCGCCGGACGATGCGGCCGATCTCATCGCCCAGGCCATCGTCTACAAGCCGGTGCGCATCGCGACGCGCCTCGGCATCCTTGGCGAGGTCATGCATGCGCTGATGCCCCGCGTGGCGCAGATCGTGATGAATACCAGCTTCCGCATGTTCCCCGACTCCGATGCGGCGCGCACTACAGGAGAGAAGAAGGCCATGCAGATGTCTGCCGACCAGATGGCCCTGCAACAGCTCCTGCGCGGCGTGCATTTCTGAGCGGGGTGCACCGCGGCAATGAACGGGACCCTGGCGGGTCCCGTTTTTCATTTGGGCATGATGACGGTGTCGATTTCGTGGATCACGCCATTGTCCGCCTGGATGTCGCTCTGCGTGATGTTTGCCTCGTCGTTCAGGGTGATCTTGCCATTGTCGGACTTGAGCACGACCGGGTCGCCCTCCATGGTTTTCACTTTTCCGGGCTTGACGTCGGACACCAGTACCTTGCCCGGGATGACATGGTAGGCGATGATCTGTGCCAGCTTGGCCTTGTCGTGCATCAAGGCTTCCCGGGTATCGACGGGGAGCTTGTCGAAGGCAGAATTTGCCGGCACGAACACCGTATATGGGCCGCCTGACTTCAAGGTGTCGGTCAGGCCGGCCGTCTTTGCCGCGGCAAGGAAGGTCTTGAAGGTGGAGGTGGCCGATGCGGTATCGACGATGTCCGCCGCACCGGCGTTCGTTGCCGTCGACAGGCCTGTGCCAAGGCTTGCCAGAACACCGATCGTTGCTGCAAGTCGCGAAGTCATGACGGACTCCTTGTATGATGGAAAGATGGATTGCAAGACGTTCGCAGTTCAGGCGGCGCGTTCCCGGAAAAGTTCCTGGCCGGCTGCCTTGATGAAAGGAAATGACCATGGCGACGACTTCCTGCAGGCTCGACCATCTCGTGATCATTGCCGCTTCCCTTGAGCAGGGCGCGGCATGGTGCGAAGAAAAGCTCGGCGTGGCGCCTGGACCCGGCGGACAGCATGGCCGCATGGGTACGCACAACCGCCTGCTCTCGCTCGGACCAGAGTGTTATCTGGAGGTGATTGCAATCGATCCGGCCGGCGCGCGGCCCGACATGCCGAGGTGGTTCGGCATGGATTCCCCGGAAGGCCGTCAGGCGATGGCCGAAGGACCGCGCCTCGCGACCTTCGTTGCCAACACGAATGACATCGCCGATTGCGCGGCCCGTGTGCCGGCGCTGGGCAAGGTGCATTCCATGCAGCGCGGCGCGCTGGAATGGCTGATCACCATCCCCGGGCATGGCGGCTTGAACATGGAAGGTGCCTTGCCCGCCATCATCCAGTGGCCGCGCGACGTTCATCCGAGCTCGACGCTTCCGGACTCGGGATGCCGCCTCGCGCGGTTCGAGGTGTTTCATCCTGCCGCCGACAGCGTCGGGCGCGCCTGGCGCATGCTCAACCTGTCCGATGACAAGATGACGCTGCATGAGGCGGCGGGCGGGCCGAGATTCGAGGCAAGTATCATCACGCCATCCGGCTTGAAGAAGCTTGGGATGGACGCTTAGTTCGCTTGGTTCGCTTGGTTCGATCGATCCGTCGGGCGGACGGCCAGTAAAGATAAATGTGAGGGCAAGGCATGCTGATCAATTGTGTAGCCTACCAGGACGGCAAGCGCCTCTGCGACGTGCCGGTGGAACGCATTTCCGACTTCATCGCCAGGGAGGACTGCTTTGTCTGGGTCGCGCTGAAGGATCCCACGCCGGAGGAACTCGATCTGATGCAGGCAGAATTCAACCTGCACGAACTCGCGGTGGAGGACGCGCACCACGGGCAGCAGCGCCCCAAGATCGAGGAATACGGCGACTCCCTGTTCGCGGTGTTGCACATGGTCGAGTTCCGGGATGGAGAGCTGGTGGTGGGGGAGCTCGACATCTTTGTCGAGGAAAGCTATGTGCTTTCCATGCGCAACCGGAACCAGCAGGATTTTCTCGGCGTGCGCGCCCGCTGCGAGCGCGAGCCGCAGATGCTGAGGCAGGGCTCGGCCTTCGTCTTCTACGCCCTGATGGACGCGGTTGTGGATCGTTATTTCCCCGTGCTGGAGATCCTGGAGACCGAACTGGAAACCGTCGAGGAACAGATCTTCACGCAAGGCTCGGCGCGGGCCAACATCCAGCGACTGTACGAACTCAAGCGCAAGGTGATGGTCCTCAAGCACGCGGTCGCGCCGCTGATGGAGGCATCGACAAAGTTGTATGGCGGCCGCGTACCTCGCATCTGCGCCAGCACGCAGGAATACTTCCGCGACGTGTATGACCATCTCATCCGGATCAATACTTCGATCGACGGCATCCGTGACACGATCGGCACCGCCATCCAGGTCAACCTATCGATGGTGGCGATCGAAGAGGGCGAGGTGAACAAGCGTCTTGCCGCCTGGGCCGCGATCTTTGCCGTGGCCACCGCGTTCTGCGGCATCTGGGGCATGAACTTCCAGGAGATGCCGGAGCTGAAATGGAAATACGGGTATCCCGCGGCGCTCGCCATCATTGCCGTGGTGTGCGGCTACATGCATCACCGCTTCCGCAAGGCTGGCTGGCTTTAGTTTTCGGTTCGGCTGGCGCGAGCCTGGGTGGCGCTGATTTCCTGGATCACCCGCGACTGGATCGCCGGGTGACCGGCCAGCGCGACGTGGCCGATGCCACCGAAAGCGATGTTTGCCGCGCCTTCCAGCACGGATGAGGTTTGCGGGGCGATGATGTTGTCGTGATGCGAGTACAGCGACACGACGAGGCGCCGCGCAGCCGTGTCTTCTCGCGCGGCTAGATGGCGCAGCCATTCGCTTGCCAGGCCTTCCTGTTCGTTTTCCTTCCACAACATCTCCTGGGTGTTCAATCCCAGGCCGAACATGGCCAGCGCGGTGCCATGATGCGGCGTGCCGAGGGTGATGACCTTGGCCAGCCGCGCGGTTCCATGCTTGCGCATGTAGGCGCGTGCCGCGAGGCCGCCCATGCTGTGCGCGACGATGATGACTTGCTCGCTGCTGCAGGTCTTGCTTAGCAATGCCGCGCCATCGTCGATGATGTCCGCGTATTCGTCGATGCTGCCGCCGACCGGCTCGAGGTTGACCGCGAGGTGGGTGATGCCTGCGCGCGTCAAAGCCTTGCTCATGCCGTGCCAGTAGCCGCTGTTGCAGCCGTATCCGTGGACCAGCAGGACGGGCAGGCGATCCCTGCCATCGGTGCCGCCCTTGCCGACCTTGCGTAGCGAGAACGGCATGAAAGGCATGGTCAAGGAAGAAGCGGTCATCGTCGCCGCATACTCCCGAAGGAACATGCGCAGGGCCTGCCAAGCATCGAGCTCGAATTCCTTCGGCGTCGCGCTGCGGAAGCGCCAGGCAAGGAAGAAGTTGTTGGCGGTGATCGCGAGCCGGAACAGCGCGACGCAGGCGAGGCCGGCCAGCAACGCCCATCCCGCCGAAAGCATCGTGCCGTGCATGAAAGCGGCCGCGATCAACAGTGCCGCGCCAAGCTGGAGCAGCAGGAGAAGCCGGGCGATGCGGACCACCATGGCGATTGCCTCGTCTGCCCCGTGTCAGGCCGTGGCCGCCGAGCCCGACAGGCTTGGCGCAGGCTTCCCGGTCAGTGACGTCGACAGTCCGCTCGCCAGCCGTGCGGTGAGGCCATAGATCGACAGCTGAGGGTTGGCGCCGATCGAGGTCGGAAAGAGGGACCCATCGTGGACCGATACATTGCGCAGGCCATGGTATCGGCCGGTCGAGGACACCACACCCAGCTTTTCGTCATCGGACATCGCGCAGCCTCCCATGACATGCGCGGATACCACGCGCGTCAGGAGCGGCTTGTATGGCAGGGCTTCGATCGCCGCGCGGGCAGCGGGCCAGCTGCCATAGCCCTCTGCCATTTCATGCACGGGATAAACGCGCTTCGCGCCCGCGGCGAACTGAATCTCGGCCATGGAGAGCAGGGCGCGTCGGGCACCATCCCAGATGAAATCGGTGAGCGGGTAATCGAGTACCGGATAACCATCGTCGCGCAACTGCACGGTGCCGCCTTGCGATTGATCGTGGAAGCCGTCACGCAGCAGCGCAAGCAATGCATGCGCGTGCGGAAATTCCCGCATCATTGCCGCGTGCTGCGCGCCGAAGCCGTTCATCGTCGATGAAAAGAGGAGCGGATGAAGGGGCGGTGCTTCCAGCTTGTAGCCGATCGGCCCGTCGATGGCCTGGGTTTCCAGGAAGTGGTCGGAATAGATGGTTTGCGGAGCACCAGCATATCCCTCGACCTTCTGATCGAATACGCCGGAAGACACGACCGTCGGATGCAGGAAGGTGCGCTTGCCAAGCAGGTTGTGCGGATCGGGCGCCTTGGAGCGCATCAGCAGGGCAGGGGAGTTGATGGCGCCACCGGCAACGACGAAATGTTTGGCGCGGACGGTGATCGTCTGGCCGGTGGTCGCCAGTCCGCTCGCATCCATGGCCAGGCATTGCAGGCTTTCCGCCTGGTCGCCCTTGAAGGTGAAACGGTCGGCCCGTGCCCGCGTGAGCAGTTGGGCGCCGTGTGAGAGCGCCGAGGGTATGGTGGTGACCAGCATCGACTGCTTGGCATTGGTAGGGCAACCCATGCCGCAGTAACCCAGGTTCCAGCAGCCTTTCACATTGCGCAGGATGGCCGCGGCGGGAATGCCAAGCTTGGCGGCACCGCGGCGGAGCAGATCGTTGTTCTCGTTGGGCGGCGTGAGCCAGACGCCGATGTTAAGGCGCTGCTCCATCATCGTGAACCATGGCGCCATCGCATCGGCGTCGAGCTCCTTCAGGCCGTAATGCTGCTGCCAGTACGCGAGGGTGGTGCGCGGCGTGCGGAAGCTCGAGGTCCAGTTGACCGTTGTCGAGCCGCCGACGCTGCGGCCCTGAAGGATGTTGATTGCCTTGTCCCGGGTCTTTCGTGCCGCCGATTCCTGGTAGAGCGCCGGATAGGCTTGCGCTTCCCGCATCTTGAAGTCGCTGGACGATTTCAGCGGCCCTTCTTCGATGAGCAGGACCCGCAGTCCGGCAAGCGCCAGGATCTCGGCGGTCACGCCGCCCCCGGCGCCGGTGCCGATGATGGCGACATCGGCATCGAGCGCCAGCTTGTCCGTCAGCGTGGAAGCATCCGTGACCCGCCAGCCCGATGCCAGGCCGGCCTTGATCGGGTCGGGAACGATGCGTTGCGTCTGCTTGTCCATGAGCGCCTTGTCCTGTACTAACTGAGTTCTTTCAGCGGACCCGGATAGCCAATCGAGGCCCAGGTGGATTCATCCGCATACCACGCGCCGGCAACGAGATCATGCAGGGCATGATAGGCCGACTGGAAGAGGCCGAGACGGTGGGTGCGCCAGCGCTGGAGGAAGGCGGCGACGTCCTCCGGCTTCGCTTCGGACCAGTCATCGCCCAGTCCGGCGAGGAAGCGCCTGGATGGGGCAAGGGTGAGCAATGCGAACAGGTCCTGGATTTCCTTTTGCGTGGCGAGCGGCAAGCCGGCGATTGCGCCCAGCGTGCGTTCCGTGGCGGCCCTGATGTCGGCTGGCGTGCGCTGAATCGCGTCGCCGAGAATGGCGGGAATGATCGCCGACAAGGCATCGCGGCCGGCGGGATCGAGCACGAACGGCGTGGGCATGGGCACGGGCCTGCTCATGCGGTGTACGCCGCCAGCCGTCGCCAAGGCAAGCGCCCCGATCAGGCCCGTCTTGAGAAATGACCGTCTGGAAATGGGAAGCGCCGCGGTAGCTGCCATGTCTCGATCTCGGAAGTGTTTGTTCGAGTGTAACCCATGGCTTTCCCCATGGCGCGCGCCAGCCTAGAGGCTGGGCTCTAGAGGATGGCCTGCATGGTCAAGATTCTTCGGGTGACAATACCGTACCGTCATGAGAATCGATGCAAGAACATGGATAAATCCGTCCTGGTGGAACGCCTTCGCGGCGACTTGAGGAACGTCATGGTCGAACGCCAGCGCTCGGCTGCCGATCCTGCGCTGCAGGAAGCGCGTCATGCGCTCAAGCGCTTTCAGGTCGAGCGCATGACACGCACCCATGCCGACCTGCTTGCGTCGCCCGCCACCCATGATGCCGCGCGGTTTTTCCTCGATGACCTGTATGGTCCGGTCGACATGTCGCAACGGGATGCCAATCTGGAACGCATCGTGCCGACGATGGAGCGCCTGCTTCCGCCGGCCGCGCTGGAAACCATCGCGGAAGCCATCGCCCTCGATGCCTTGTCGGAGCGTCTCGATGGCGACATGGCTGCCGCCTTGGGCGCCAATTTTTCCGGTGAGGATTATCTTCGTGCCTACCTGAACGTCACGAGCCATGCGGATCGCGTTCAGCAGATCGACTACATCGAGAAGCTGGGCACGGCACTATGCCAATTGATTCGCGTACCCATGATCGGCACGCTGCTCGGGATGATGCGCCGGCCGGCGAAGATGGCCAACCTGGCCGAACTGCATCTATTCCTGGAGCGGGGCTGGAAGGCTTTCAAGGGCATGCGAGATCCGGCCGGCTTCGTCGACACGATCGTGCAGCGCGAACGGCGTCTTCTCGAAAAAATCTGCGCGGGCGGTGCGAGCCCGGCAGACCTTGGCATGGAGTGATTGTTTGGTCGGACTGATGGGGGTGTTTACTTGATGCTGACGACCTGTGTGCGCAACAGGCGGTCGTGCAGGAATTGCCGCTTCGGATCGAGGTAGGCCGTCATCGCCCAGAGAACAATGTTGATTGCGGGAATCAGTACCAGCAGCCAGCCTTTCGCGCCGGCCAGCCAGGCCACGAAGAAACCCGGGAGTATCCAGAGCCACGAGAGCAGATAACGGGCGAGGGCGCGCTGCCATGGCAAGCTGCCGCCGTTCTCGGTGATGAGGCGAATGCGCCAGGTCTTCATGGCGAGTGTCTGTCCGCCATGGGTCCAGAACCAGACGAAATACAGACCGATGACCAGGAACAGCCAGTACTGCATGACGTGGCGCAGATACAGCGCGTGGCGCTGCTGCAGCAAGGTCGAAAACAGCCAGCCGGAAATGAAGACGACGCCGAACATCAGCATCGCCTCGTAGACCATGCTTGCGAGGCGACGCTTCAGGGATGGCGTCGGCAAGGAAGAGACGGGTTGATTCAAGACAATCGGATTATTTGTTCGCGGACGCAGCGTCCTGGGTTTGCAGCGGCGCCTGCGTCGTTGCCTGCGGCGTCACCGACTGTTCGATCACCGGCTTGGGGGCCGACTTGATGGGTGGCACCGGCGTACCAGTTTTTGCCTGCGAGTGAGCGGATGGCAACGTCGCGACCTTCTTGCGCGCCGCCGCGTTTTCCGCAAGACGTTTCTTTTGCTCTTCGGGCAATTGCTGATATTGCTGCCACTGCTCGGTCTTCTGGTTCGAGTCGAGCTTTTTCGCCCTCACGTAGCTCTCCCGGGCGATCTTGCGCTGCTCGGGAGTCAGACGTACCCAGTCACGCATGCGCTCCTGCATCCGCGCCTGCTCGTCGGGTTTCATGGAATGGTATTTATTGCCGATGGCCAGCCACTTGTTTTTCCTGAACGAGTCAAGCTGATCCCATTCGCCGGCGAGGGGAGCGAGCGCCTGTTGCTGTATGGGATTCAGTTCGGACCAGAGAGGATGGGCGAGGGGCTGCCCGGGCCGGGCATGCTGGGCAGGAGGCGTTGCAGTAATGGCCGGTGCAGCCGTCGCGGGAGGTGAATTGGTTTGCGCCATGAGCAACGCGCCGCCGGACAAGCCGAAGACGAGCAGCGACGCCCCCAAAATGAACGCCGCCCGCGGACGGCGGGCGGCGTTGGCTGCAAGGATTGCAGTCATGTTACTCGCCTCGATTCGCCAGGAAGGCATTGAAGCCATGGTCAACGTAAGCGGAAAGGGGCAGGTCGTCCGACAGAACCGCCGTGTCGATTTCAGCCAGGTCGTTGATGCGGCGCTGCTGCTCGAACTGGTAGATGCCCGCAATGCCGAGCGCGACGACCACGAGGGGAAGTGCAAGGCCCATCTTGCTGAGCCAGGTCAAGGGCGCTTCGAGGAAGCTTCCGGCTTCGCCCGCAAGGGCGCGCTGGGGAATCAGGGCACGCAAAGGGGATTCTTTTTTCCGGCGCGACAAAGCCGCCTTGCGGGCGGCAGCCAAGCGGTCCACTGTGGCGGTGGGCAGATTCTCTGCGGATTCATTCAGTGCATGGCGCACTTTGTAGGCGAAGTTGAGTTCTCTGGTGTTCATAAGGTGATTCCCTTGGCACGCAGTGCCTGAGCGAGAGTGTGGGTGGCGCGTGAGCAGTGCGTCTTTACGCTGCCTTCCGAACACCCCATCGCTGCGGCCGTTTCGGCGACGTCCATGTCCTGCCAGTAACGCATCAGGAACGCTTCCCGTTGACGCGTCGGGAGCTTTTGAACCTCTTCTTCTATGATTGCCAGAACCTGTTCCCGTTCGACCTTGTCCGCGCTCGATTCTGCCGCTTGCGTGCCTTCTTCCGCCTCGAAGGTTTCCAATATGTCAAAGCCGTCGCCGTCCTCGTCGTTGCCGGCCAGTCCGGAGAACAGGCTGACCCAGGTATTGCGCACCTTTTCGCGACGGAAGAAGTCGTGGATGGTGTTCTGCAGGATGCGCTGGAACAGGAGGGGCAGTTCCGCCGCCGGCTTGTCCGCATACTTCTCGGCCAGCTTGATCATCGCGTCCTGCACGATGTCGAGCGCGGCTTCGTCCCGCCGGACGGCATAGACCGCCTGCTTGAAGGCCCGACGTTCCACGTTTTCCAGGAAATCGGAAAGTTCTTTGTCAGTTGCCATGGGTTGCGGCGGATTCAGTCACGGACGGTCGGAGGGGAAATGAGGGGATTTGAACGGGTGAAGATGGTTGATGCTTTCGGGTAGTGTTTCCAAACAGTGCGCAATCCTAGCAAAAATGGGGATGTTTGTCCCGATTTCGAGTGGAAACTGCTTGATTTTCAAGGGTTTCAAACCGGCTGGCGCCGAATTTAGCTTGACCAAAATGGTGCGACGCATTAACTTATGCAGTCCTTCGCATCCTGAAGGACTGTCTCATCGCGCGGCGCATGATGCCGCTTCTCCGATCAGACGCGCTTTACAAAAAAACCTGTTCAGGTTTTAAAGCTGTTTGCTCTAACCCACGCCACAAGCGTGAGAAATTCGCAAGGGCCTTCGGGTACCTGGGTTGAACGAGTCGCGCTCAGCGCCGCTTTGAAACGCATCTACGGGTGCGCGACGAACCGGCGTCACCGCACAAAAAAGGGAAACCCTCCGCCCCGATGTTCCTGCCGATTTCGCCAGGAGAGAGCATCCGATCAATCTCCTATGGACCTTGAAAGGAACGAAGCATGACTTCAGAAATCACGGGCGCAGAAATCGTCGTGCGCTGCCTGGCCGAGGAAGGCGTCGAACACGTGTTCGGCTATCCCGGCGGCGCGGTGCTGTACATCTACGACGCCATCTTCAACCAAGACAAATTCCAGCATATCCTGGTACGCCACGAGCAGGCGGCGATCCACGCCGCGGATGCCTATTCCCGCAGTTCGAACAAGGTAGGCGTCGCCATCGTGACCTCCGGCCCCGGCGTCACCAATGCGGTGACCGGCCTGGCCACCGCTTACATGGATTCGATTCCGATGGTGGTGATCTCCGGCCAGGTGCCCTCCCACGCGATCGGCCAGGATGCATTCCAGGAATGCGACACCGTCGGCATCACCCGGCCGTGCGTCAAGCACAACTTCCTCGTCAAGGACGTCAAGGACCTCGCCGAGACGATGAAGAAGGCTTTCTTCATCGCCACCACGGGCCGTCCCGGCCCGGTGCTGGTCGATATTCCCAAAGACATCTCGATGCACAAGTGCGCCTTCGCCTACCCGAAGGAGCTCGACATGCGTTCGTACAAGCCGGTGGACAAAGGCCATGCCGGCCAGATCCGCAAGGCGGTGGCGTTGCTCCTGTCGGCCGAGCGCCCGATGATCTACACCGGCGGCGGCGTGATCCTTGCCAATGCGGCACCGGAACTGAACAAGCTGGTCGACAAGCTCGGCTTTCCCTGCACGAACACCTTGATGGGCCTGGGCGGATATCGTTCCACCAGCGACAAGTTCGTGGGCATGCCCGGCATGCACGGCACCTACGAAGCCAACATGGCCATGCAGCACTGCGACGTGCTGATCGCCATCGGCGCGCGCTTCGACGACCGCGTGATCGGCAACCCGAAGCACTTCGCCACCCACCCGCGCAAGATCATCCACATCGACATCGACCCGTCGTCGATTTCCAAGCGCGTCAAGGTGGACATTCCCATCGTCGGCAACGTCAAGGACGTGCTGGTCGAATTGCTGTCCCAGCTCGATGCTGCCGACGGCAGCGCCGGCAAGCCGAACCAGCAGGCGCTGGCCTCTTGGTGGCGCCAGATCAACGAATGGCGCGGCCGCGAGTGCCTGAAATTCACCGATTCGAAGGAAGTCATCAAGCCGCAGGCCGTGGTCCAGAAAGTCTGGGAAGTTACCGGCGGCGATGCCTTCATCACTTCGGACGTGGGCCAGCACCAGATGTGGGCGGCGCAGTATTACGGCTTCGACAAGCCGCGGCGCTGGATCAATTCCGGCGGCCTGGGCACGATGGGCGTCGGCCTGCCGTACGCCATGGGCGTGCAGATGGCCAATCCTGGATCGACGGTGGCCTGCATCACCGGCGAAGCCTCGATACAGATGTGCATCCAGGAACTCGCCACCTGCAAGCAGTATCACCTGACCCCGAAGATCATCCTGCTGAACAACCGATTCCTCGGCATGGTTCGCCAGTGGCAACAGATTGACTACGGTTCGCGTTATTCCGAGTCCTACATGGATTCCCTGCCTGACTTCATGAAGCTCGCCGAAGCCTTCGGCCATGTCGGCATGACGATCGACAATCCGGCCGACGTGGAAGGCTCGCTCAAGGACGCCTTTGCCATGAAGGACCGCTTGGTATTCATGAATTTCATTACCGACCAGACCGAAAACGTTTGGCCGATGGTGAAGGCCGGCAAGGGCCTGACTGAAATGCTGTTGGGTTCGGAGGATCTGTAATGCGTCACATCATTTCCGTATTGCTTGAAAACGAAGCGGGCGCGCTTTCGCGCGTGGTGGGGCTGTTCTCCGCGCGCGGCTACAACATCGAAACCCTGACGGTGGCGCCGACCGAGGATGCGACGCTCTCGCGCATGACCATCGTCACCAGCGGCTCGGACGACGTGATCGAGCAGATCACCAAGCACCTCAACCGCCTGATCGAGGTCGTGAAGGTGGTCGACCTGACCGAAGGTTCGCACATCGAGCGTGAACTCATGCTGATCAAGGTCCGCGCCGTCGGCAAGGAGCGCGAGGAAATGAAGCGCACCGCCGACATTTTCCGCGGCCGCATCATCGATGTCACCGAAAAGACTTACACCATCGAACTGACCGGCAACAAATCGAAGCTCGACGCCTTCATCGAATCGATCGACCGTGCCGCCATCCTGGAAACCGTGCGCACCGGCGGCTCCGGCATCGGCCGCGGCGAGCGCATCCTCAAGGTGTAAGCCCGCCGGAACAGCATTCGCATCACCGCCAAGCATCACCGCCTTAAGCGACCCATAACACAATTTACCTCTTAGGAAGATTCATGAAAGTTTTCTACGATAAAGACTGCGACCTGTCCCTCATCAAAGGCAAGACCGTCACCATCATCGGCTACGGCTCCCAGGGCCACGCCCACGCCCAGAACCTGAATGATTCCGGCGTGAACGTGACCGTCGGCCTGCGCAAGGGCGGCGCCTCGTGGGAAAAGGCAAAGAACGCCGGCCTGAAGGTCGCGGAAGTCAATGAAGCCGTGGCCGCAGCCGACGTCATCATGATCCTGCTGCCGGACGAGAACATCGCCCAGGTCTACAACGAGAACGTCGCTCCCCATGCCAAGCAGGGCGCCGTGCTGGCATTCGCCCACGGCTTCAACGTGCATTACGGCCAAGTCGTGCCGCGCGCAGACCTCGACGTCATCATGGTCGCGCCGAAGGCTCCCGGCCACACCGTGCGCAACACCTACAGCCAGGGCGGCGGCGTGCCCCACCTGGTCGCCGTGTACCAGGACAAGTCCGGCAGCGCCCGTGATATCGCCCTGTCCTACGCGATGGCAAACGGCGGCGGCCGTGCCGGCATCATCGAAACCAACTTCCGCGAAGAAACCGAGACCGACCTCTTCGGCGAGCAGGCCGTGCTGTGCGGCGGTACCGTCGAACTGATCAAGGCTGGTTTCGAAACGCTGGTGGAAGCCGGCTACGCGCCCGAGATGGCCTACTTCGAGTGCCTGCACGAACTCAAGCTGATCGTCGACCTGATCTATGAAGGCGGCATCGCCAACATGAACTACTCGATCTCCAACAACGCGGAGTATGGCGAGTACGTTACCGGCCCGCGCGTCGTGACCGAAGACACCAAGAACGCGATGCGCCAGTGCCTGAAGGACATCCAGACCGGCGAATACGCCAAGAGCTTCATCCTGGAAAACCGCGCAGGCGCACCGACCCTGACCTCGCGCCGCCGCATCACCGCCGAGCACCAGATCGAGCAGGTAGGCGAGAAGCTGCGCGCCATGATGCCCTGGATTAAGAAGAACAAGCTGGTCGACCAGTCCAAGAACTGATTGCCGCTCCAGTCCGTGCCCGATGCCCTGCCGTTGCGAGACGGCAGGGCATTTTTCATTGCGGGGCTCGGTACAATACGGATGCGCTTCGCAAGGTCACACAAGGAGAAGAAGAATGATGAAATGGATAGTCGCATGCCTGCTTGCCGCCGTCGCCACGCAACTTCCCGCGTCTGCCCAGGCGCAATCCGGCGCCGCCGCCGTGCAGACCAGCGGCACCGTGGTGATCGTCTCCGCGGTTGGCGAAGTGAAGCAGGCCAATGACGAGGCAATTGCGACCCTGACGGTCGAAGAGCAGGACAAGGACAGGGCGCTCGCGGCCTCCCGCGTCAACCAGAAAATGAAGCAGGGCATGGAGACGATCAGGAAGGAGGACCCCACCGCCGTACTGCAGACCCGCGGCTACTTCACCTACCCGGTCTATGGCGACGAGGGGCAACCCCGTCCGCAGTCGAACCGCAACCGGCAGATCGTCGGCTGGCGCGTCGGCCAGTCTCTCGAAGTCAAGACCTCGAACCTGGACAACCTGCCGCGCACCGTCGCCGCCGCACAGCGCATCCTGGCCTTGAGCGGACTGCATTTCGGCCTGGCCGAGAAAACCGCGAAAGCGCTGGAGGAACAGCGCATCGCGGCGGCCTACCGCAATCTCATGGAACGTATCGGGGCCGTTGCCCGTGCCATGGGCAGGAATCCCGCAGACGCCATGCTCGACACCGTGGACTTCGAAGCCTCGGGAAACTACGCTCCGATGGAGGCCACCATGCCCAAGGCCATGCGCGCCGCCGCCGCGCCGGCCAATGTCGAAGAACCGAGTTTCGAACCCGGCGAAACAACCCTCGTGAGCCGGGTGGTCGGCAAGGTACGCTTTCGCTGATAAGGGAAACCGGCCGGCCGTGGATAGCTGGCGAAGCCGGGGGTTACATTTGATTGCCTCTCGTCTAGAATAGCCACGCTTTGGCATTTCCATATCGATGGAGCAAACTTGAACACGATTCCCCAACCCGTCGTCGCTCCGGAAACGCGAGCGTTTTCCGGCGCCGCCGTTGCCCCGGCTCCGGCCTTGGCGGCGGCCGGCGGGGCATCCGCCATCCCCACCATCCCCGCCGAACTGTAACGCGGCATTGACCAGACACGGACCCGGCATGGCCAGTTTCAATCGCCGTAAGGCGCCCCGCAAGGCGGGAATGTTTCCCAAGGTTGGCCGCATCAACAAGCGGATGCAGCAGGCGCAGCTTCCCCCGGGAGAGCAGGGTGTTGCCGCGGCAGCGCCGCGGCGGCGAGGCATCTACCTGCTGCCCAACGCTTTCACCACCGCCAATCTATTCTGCGGTTTCTTCGCCATCGTGATGGCGATGAACCTGAAATTTGATTACGCCTCGGTGGCCATTTTCGCCGCCATGGTCCTCGACAGCGTCGATGGACGGGTGGCGCGCCTGACCAATACCCAGAGCGAGTTCGGCGCGCAGTATGACAGCCTGTCCGACATGCTGTCCTTCGGCGCGGCGCCCGCGCTCATCGTCTACGAATGGTCGCTGCGCGGCATGGGCAAGCTGGGCTGGCTGGCTGCCTTCGTGTACTGTGCCGGCGCGGCCTTGCGGCTTGCCCGCTTCAATACGAACATCGGGGTGGTCGACAAGCGTTATTTCCAGGGCTTGCCGAGCCCGGCTTCCGCCGCCCTCGTTACCGGCTTCGTCTGGCTGATGGACGACCTGCGATTCACCGGCCCCGAGTTGAGCTGGTATGCCTGGACCATCACCTTGTATGCCGGCCTGACCATGGTCACCAACGTGCCCTTCTACAGCTTCAAGGAAATCAACTTCAAGAAGTCGGTGCCCTTCATCGCGGTCTTCGTGATCGTGCTGATCTTCGTGCTGATTTCCAGCGATCCGCCAAAAGTGCTGTTCGGCATGTTCGTGCTCTATGGCTTGTCGGGTTACGTGATCTACTTCTGGCGGCTGGCGAAGGGCAGGCCGGTAAGCATCGTGCAGACCACCGAAAACGACCCGCCCGAAGCCAAGGAATAGGCAAAGAAGAAAACGGTTTGTCCTGTGTCATGCCGCTTGGGCAAGACAGGGCGAACAGATGGATTCCTTTCCGGATCAAACCGGTTTTGACATGCAAAGGAGTCCAGCGTGAGTCTCATTTCCTTCCTGAAAGACGCCGGCGAGAAGCTCCTGCACCCGGGGCAGGCGCGCCGCAATGCCGAAGAACAAGATATCCAACCCAGCGATTCCGAAGTCCGCAGCCGCGAACAGGAGATGGAAAGGGCGATCCTCGACTACATCTCCATGCAGGGCATGAGCAACAACGGCATCACGGTGAAGTTCGACCACGAGGCCGCGTCGGTGACGATCAGCGGCCAGGTGCCCGACCAGCCCACGCGCGAAAAGATGGTGCTCTGCTGCGGCAACGTGCAGGGCGTGGCGAGCGTCAACGACCAGCTTACCGTTGCCCAGTCGGGCGAGCCGGAATCGCAGTGGTATGAGGTCAAGGCGGGCGACAACCTGTCCAAGATTTCCCGCGAGGTGTATGGCGATGCGAACAAGTACAGCGCGATCTTCGAGGCCAACAAGCCGATGCTGACCAATCCCGACAAGATCTATCCGGGACAGAAATTGCGCATTCCCAAGCTGCATTGAGCACACCGCGCCGCGTCCCCCGCGGCGCACCGGGACCTGAGCACGCGCGCCGGCCCTTGTCAATCGGTCGGTTGCGCTTTTTCACGTTTGCGCTTATAGTCCTCCGCATGTTCCGCGAAATCCACATTTCCGCATCCAATCGCAGCCCCGCCGCACTGGCCGGGCTGCTGCCGCTATTCCTGCTAGTGCGTCTGCTAGCACGCTAACGCGCGCTAACTCCATTCCCCACAATTTGAGAATTCAGTCACTCATGCCCAGGCGGCAAGGGGTGGCGAAAAACCGTTCCGATCCGAATCCACACATCCACCAGGAGTCCAGCATGGCCGACAAATTGATTATCTTCGACACCACCTTGCGAGATGGCGAGCAATCCCCGGGCGCATCGATGACCAAGGATGAAAAGATCCGCATCGCCAAGCAGCTGGAGCGCCTGCGTGTCGACGTGATCGAAGCCGGCTTCGCGGCCGCATCGCCGGGTGACTTCGAATCCATCAAGGCGATCGCCGGCGTGATCAAGGACTCGACGGTGTGCTCGCTGTCGCGCGCCAACGACCGCGACATCGCGCGTGCCGCCGAGGCGCTGGAATCGGCCCAGCGCAAGCGCATCCATACCTTCATCGCCACCTCGCCGCTGCACATGGAAAAGAAGCTGCGGATGACACCCGACCAGGTGTTCGAGCAGGCGAAGCTGGCGGTGCGCTTCGCGCGCCAGTTCACCGACGACGTGGAATTCAGCCCGGAAGACGGCAGCCGCTCCGACATGGATTTCCTGTGCCGCGTGATCGAGGCCGTGATCAGCGAAGGCGCCCGCACCATCAATTTCGCCGATACCGTCGGCTACGGCGTGCCGGAAATGTACGGCAACATGATCAAGACCCTGCGCGAGCGTATTCCTAACTCGGACAAGGCGGTCTGGTCCGTGCATTGCCACAACGACCTCGGCATGGCGGTGGCCAACTCGCTGGCCGGCGTGATGATCGGCGGCGCGCGCCAGGTGGAGTGCACCATCAACGGCCTCGGCGAGCGGGCGGGCAATACGGCACTCGAGGAAATCGTCATGGCCGTGCGCACCCGCAAGGATTACTTCGACCTCGAACTCGGCATCGACACGTCCCAGATCGTGCCGGCTTCCAAGCTGGTGTCCCAGATCACCGGCTTCGCGGTGCAGCCGAACAAGGCCGTGGTCGGCGCGAATGCCTTCGCGCATGCCTCGGGCATCCACCAGGATGGCGTGCTCAAGGCGCGCGACACCTATGAAATCATGCGCGCCGAAGACGTGGGCTGGACCGCCAACAAGATCGTGCTCGGCAAGCTTTCCGGCCGCAACGCCTTCAAGCAGCGGCTCGAGGAACTCGGCATCGAGCTCGAGTCGGAGGCGGAAGTCAATGCCGCGTTCGCGCGCTTCAAGGAACTCGCCGACCGCAAGGCGGAAATCTTCGATGAAGACATCATCGCCGTGGTGTCCGACGAGCAGCATTCCCACGAAAACGAGTTCTATCGCTTCGTGTCGCTGTCCCAGCAGTCCGAGACCGGCGAACGGCCGCGCGCCAAGGTGGTGTTTTCCATCGATGGCAAGGAACACGCTTGCCAGGGCGAGGGCAACGGTCCCGTGGATGCCACGGTCAACGCCATCGAATCGCAGACCCAAAGCGGCTCGGAACTGATTCTCTTCTCCGTGAATGCGATCACCAATGGCACGCAATCGCAGGGCGAAGTGACGATGCGCCTGTCCAAGGCCGGCCGCATCGTAAATGGCGTCGGGGCCGACCCCGACATCGTGGTGGCATCCGCGAAGGCCTACCTGTCCGCGCTCAACAAGCTGCATTCCAAGCTCGAACGGCTCAACCCGCAGCTTTGATCAGCCTTGCAGCCCCAAGGATGCGCATGCGTCCGGCGGGGCAAATAAAAACGGGATCCCGGCACGGCCGTGGATCCCGTTTTTTCAATCCGCTTCCTGGCGCCGGATACCGGTGCCAGCTATCACTGAATCATTACTGAATCGCGATCTGCTTCGCCTGGACCGGCGCCTTCTTGGGCAGCGTCAGCGTCAGCACGCCATTCTCCAGCCTGGCTTCGGCGGCAGATTCATCCACCTCGGCGGGAAGCGCGAAGCTGCGGGCGAACTTGCGCGATGCACGCTCGGCATAGACGAGGTTCTCGCCTTCCTTCTTTTCCTCGGTGCGCTTCACCTCTGCTTCGATGGTCAGGCGCCGATCCTGTACGTTGATGGCGACGTCTTCCTTCTTCACGCCAGGCAGTTCGGCTTGCAGTTCAAAGGCCTTGTCGGTTTCCACGACATTGATGCGCGGCGAAACGGTCTGCGCACTGGCGGGACGCGACGCCGGCGAGAAGAGATCATTCAGCACGTTCTCCATCAGTCGCTCGAAACGCGCATCGAAGGCAGGAGCGGGACGACGGAAGGCAAACAGTTGCGGATAAGGACGGCGCACGACGAGATTCATTCGAGACTCCTGTGTTCGTTTCGGGGAGGGCCTCATGCCCTGCTTGAGTCGTATATAAAGCCCCCGCCAATGATTTCAAGAGTCCATGCAATTCATCAGCGCCGCGGCATTCCCATCGGAACCCGCAGGTCAGGATCGAAGCGCGGGTCGGGGCCGTTCATCAGTTTGCGCACCACGCCGGATTTGTCGAAGTGGATGTGCATGAGCGAATTCCAGACGTTGCTCTCCTTGTAGGGGTAGGTCCAGACTTCGAGATCGCTCAGGTTGAGATAGGAAGTTTCGCTGGGCGCGCCGACGGTACGCAGCACGTCATCCTTGGTGGCGGTGCCGACCTGCAGCGTGCCGAACTTCTGGCTGGTCAGCACCTGTTCGAAGGAGACCACCTTGCCGTCCGGTCCGATGCGCGCCATCCAGGTCTTCTGGCCCCAGGGGCCGGTGGCGTACTCGAGCAGGCGCTGGTTGCCGTCCTGGTAACGATGGGTGGGTTCGCCGCGCTTGGCGATCACGCTGGATTCGGATTCGCCGACGGCGACGTCCGGAGGGAACATCGTCGCGCAAGCAGTCAAAGTTGCGCACAGGAAAGCAATTGTGGCGGGGATCCAGCGTTTCATCTCGTCTTCTCCATGGCGCTCGCAATAATGCAGCCAAGTGTTTGAATCATCAGGCTAATTCCGTTATACTGCCCGACTTGGTCAATTTGGCCAAGTTCCATTGTGATTAATTCACGATGTTTGGGGTTGCCGGTCCGGGGAAACGGCAAAGCGACTCCTTCCATCGCATGTGAAAGGTAAATTCATGTCAGTCGAAAACATCAACAAGGCCGCCATCATCGCGGACAACGCCCGCGGCACCAACGATACCGGGTCTCCCGAAGTCCAGGTCGCTCTCCTGACCGCCCGCATCAACGAACTCAACAACCACTTCAAGGCACACGCCAAGGACCACCACTCCCGCCGCGGCCTGATCATGATGGTTAACCGCCGCAAGCGCCTGCTGTCCTACCTGAAGGACAAGGACGCCAACCGCTATCGTGCACTGATCGAAAAGCTCGGTCTGCGCAAGTAAGCCAGAAGTCAGCGCGTTGCGCCATCCGGTTCATTCCTGAAGAAATGCCTGCGTCAGTATCTGACGCGGGCATTTTGTCATTCTGCGGTTTGTCAGCAGTGCATGCAGCAAGCAAGATCCGGCCCCGCGAGGTTGCCGGCACCGTGGTGAGGTGAACGACAGCGCCTGAAAATCTGTCGGCAAAAATAGAAAGGAAACACCGTGTTCAACAAAGTTACCAAGACCTTCCAGTACGGCCAGCATACCGTCACCCTGGAGACAGGTGAAATTGCCCGCCAGGCGTCCGGCGCCGTCGTCGTCTCGATCGAAGACACTGTCGTTCTGGCCACCGTCGTCGCCAGGAAGGAAGCCAAGCCCGGCCAGGATTTCTTCCCGCTGACCGTCGACTACGTCGAGAAAAGCTACGCCGCGGGCCGCATTCCCGGCGGCTTCTTCAAGCGCGAAGGCCGCCCTTCGGAAAAGGAAACGCTGACGTCCCGCCTGATCGACCGCCCGATCCGTCCGCTCTTCCCGGAAGGCTACCTGAATGAAGTCCAGGTCATCATCCACGTCCTGTCCGTCAATCCCGAAATCGATCCCGACATCGCCTCGATGATCGGCGCCTCCGCAGCCCTCTGCGTCGCAGGCATTCCCTTCAATGGCCCGATCGGCGCCGCGCGCGTCGGTTACGTCGACGGCCAGTACGTCCTCAACCCCACCACGTCGCAGATGGCCAAGACCCAGCTCGACCTCGTCGTTGCCGGCACCGAGCAGGCCGTCCTGATGGTGGAGTCCGAGGCAAACCAGCTGTCCGAAGAAATCATGCTCGGCGCAGTGGTCTTTGGCCACGACCAGATGAAGGCGGTCATCGATGCGATACACGACCTGGTCCGCGATGGCGGCAAGCCGGAAGTCCAGTGGGCGCCGCCCGCCAAGAACGAGGCCCTGATCGCCTGGGTCACCGAGTTCGCCGAAGGCAAGTTGCGCCAGGCCTACCAGATCAAGGACAAGCAGGCCCGCACCGCCCAGCTCAACACCATTTCCTCCGAGGTCAATGCGGCCCTGGCCAACGAGGCCGCCGCGGCCGGCGCCGTCGCTCCTGATTCCTCGGAAGTCGGCAGCATCCTGTTCGACCTCGAGGCACGCATCGTGCGCTCGCAGATCCTCGAAGGCGAGCCGCGCATCGACGGCCGCGACACCCGCACCGTGCGTCCCATCACCATCCGCAACAGCGTGCTGCCGCGTACCCACGGCTCGGCGCTGTTCACCCGCGGCGAAACCCAGGCGCTGGTCATTGCCACGCTGGGCACCGCGCGCGACGAGCAGAAGATCGACGCCTTGATGGGCGAATATTCCGATCGCTTCATGCTCCACTACAACATGCCGCCGTTCGCCACCGGCGAAACCGGCCGCGTCGGTTCGCCGAAGCGCCGCGAGATCGGCCACGGCCGCCTCGCCAAGCGCGCGTTGCAAGCGGCGCTGCCGTCGGCGGAAGAGTTTTCCTACTCGGTGCGCCTCGTGTCCGAAATCACCGAGTCCAACGGTTCTTCGTCGATGGCATCGGTGTGCGGCGGCTGCCTCGCGCTGATGGACGCCGGCGTGCCGATGAAGGCGCACGTCGCCGGCATCGCCATGGGCCTGATCAAGGAAGGCAACAAGTTCGCCGTGCTGACCGACATCCTGGGCGATGAAGATCACCTCGGCGACATGGACTTCAAGGTGGCCGGCACCGCCAACGGCATCACGGCGCTGCAGATGGACATCAAGATCCAGGGCATCACCAAGGAAATCATGCAGGTCGCGCTGGCCCAGGCCAAGGAAGGCCGCATGCACATCCTCGCCAAGATGCAGGAAGCCATGCCGAACGGCAAGGCCGAGCTGTCCAACTTCGCGCCGCGCCTCATCACCATCAAGATCAATCCCGAAAAGATCCGCGACGTGATCGGCAAGGGCGGCGCTGTGATCCGCGCCCTGACCGAAGAGACCGGTACCCAGATCGACATCACCGACGAAGGCATCGTCACGATCGCCTCTGTGGACGCCGCCGCCGGCCAGGAAGCCAAGCGCCGCATCGAAGAGCTGACGGCATCCGTCGAAGTGGGCAAGACCTACAACGGCACCGTGCTGAAGCTGCTGGATTTCGGCGCGATCGTCCAGGTCATTCCCGGCAAGGACGGCCTGCTGCACATCAGCCAGATCGCCAACGAGCGCGTCAATGCCGTGGCCGACTACCTGAAGGAAGGCCAGCAGGTACGCGTCAAGGTGCTCGAAGCCGACGACCGCGGCCGTCTCAAGCTGTCGATGAAGGCCGCCGAGCCGGAAGAGGCGGGCGCCTCCCAGCAACAGCAGCAACAGCAGCAGTAATTGCAGTAACACCATGCGTCCGGCCATCCGGCCGGAGCAGCGTGAATGAAAAAGCCCGGTCGTTGACCGGGCTTTTTTTCTGTTGTGCGCTTGTCCGGCGCAACGCTCCGGCAAGCGCGCCGTTCAGCCTGCGTCTTGCGTCGCCGTGGCTGCCTTCCTGGTGGCGCCGGTCTTGCCATGGATGCGGTAACCGTTTCGTCCCGTCTGCTTCGCCTGGTACATCGCCGCGTCGGCATTGCCGATCAGCGATGCTGCCGTCACGCCATGGTCGGGATACAGGCTGATGCCGATGCTCACGCCGACCTGGCATTCATGCGTGCCAAACAGGATGGGACGGGCCGCCGCGTCCAGCAGCTTCTCGGCGACGTCGGCGGCATGCCTGCCATCTTCCAGGTCTTCGATCAAAACGTAGAACTCGTCGCCGCCCATGCGCGCGATCTTGTCCGAATGGCGCAGGCAGGCCTTGAGCCGCCTGGCGACTTCGCGCAGCACGGCATCGCCGGCATCATGGCCGTGCGTGTCGTTGATTTCCTTGAACTTGTCGAGATCGAGGAACAGCACCGCGAACTTCTTGTGATGCCGCTTAGCGCTGCGCAGCGCGAGTTCGAAGTATTCCTTGAAGAGAAAGCGGTTCGGCAGGCCGGTCAGGCCATCGTAGTGCGCGAGGAAGCGGATGCGCTCTTCGGTCACCCGTCCTTCGATCGCAATGCTGGCCAGCCGGAGGGCGATGGCGATTGCTTCGCGTTCCTTGCCTAGCAGCGTGCCTGGTACCTTGAAATGCAGGTTGAGCTCGCCATGCTGCTTTCCATCGTGTCCGAGGATGGGCCAGGTGCTGTCCGGTTGGCGGCGGATCGGCGTGACGCGTGCCGATGGCGCGCCCTTGAACCTGATCGGCCATCTTGCGAGGCCGGCATCGGGAAAGGCCTGCGGAAGGCCGGGCTCTTCCTCGGCATGGAGATCGACGATGCGGCAATCGACGCGGCCGGAACGTTCTTCGACGAACCGGGAAAGCTGCAAGAGGATGTCATGCAGCGGCGCGCCGGTGGCTATGAGGTTCAGGATGTGGTTCTGTCCGCGTTGCAGGCTCTCCTGCTCCAGTTGCTGGACGGCGCACGAAAGATTCGTCGCAAGTTCCTGCAGCACGCTTTTGCGGTCGTCGTCATCGCCGAAATAGTCTTCCTGGCCGGCGCACAGGTTCAGGGTCCCAGTCGGATGCTCTCCGGCGAAGATGGGAAGGCTGGCAAGCGACATGGTGGCAGAATGATGGCCGATGCAATCGCCCGATGTCTGCACGCATTTCCTGCGCATGGCGGCGGCTGCCATGCGCCGGGCGACGCAAAGAAGGGAAGGGGAGAGGATGCTCGCGTCCTCGTCGCGCGGGCCCCGCTGGTGCTCGGCCGCAAGCGTGAACACATCATCACCGCCTTGCATGAGGTCGATCCATGCGGCCTGGAAACCGCCATGCTCCACCGCGATGCGGCAGATCTCGGAAAACAGCGCGCTGCGGTCCTTGATGCGGACGATGGCCTGGTTCGACATCCGCAAGACTTCTTGCAGACGATGCTCCCAGAGCCGGCTTTCTTCCTTGCCGCGCTTTTCGTGAATGTTCGAAAAATTGCCGGCCATGCGGCGCGCCCGTCCCGAGGCGTCGCGTTCCACCACGCGTGCGCGCAGCGCGATCCATTGCCAGCGGCCGTCCGCGGTTCGCAGCCGGACTTCGGTGCGATGAAAAATGTTGGAGCGATCGTCGCGCTCCTTGAGTGCCGCGTGCAGGTCTGCAAGATAGCGGACGCGGTCACCCTGGTGAATGCAGTCCAGGAGGGCCACGGTGGTGTCGCATGCCCGGCTCTGCGTCCCGACCTGCCGGAGTCTGAGCACATTGCACAATCCGCCGATGAGCATGAGTTCGTCTTCGTCGATTCTCCATTCGAACGCGAGCTGGCCTGCGTTTTTCAGCGCGGAGATGATGCGCGCGCTCAGGAGATGCGGGGATATTTCCATTATCTTGTCATCGGCATTCGTGGTGGTAAGGCAGGCTTGGGACATGGTTATTTCCTCGAGATAACTTGCTCGTTGGAAATTGAATTTCTTTATTTAGTTCCCGGCAATTTTGTAAGTGGAAATGACAAGCTTGATATGCATCAGAAACAATGATGCGTCGGGGGCGCTGCTGCTTGAGTGGCGAAAACTGGGCCGGGGTTTCGCGTGCCGCCTTAAAGCTTCGCTAACGCACGACGCGGGGAGGACTCGCCGAACGCGGTGTCGGCGCCTCGCGTACAATGGTTTCCCTTTCAACATTACAGCCACGAGGCGACCATGCGCGCGATCGAAATCACCCGTCCCGGGCCACCCGACGTCCTGCAGTTGTGCGAACGGCCTATGCCCGTGCCCAAGCCCGGGGAATTGCTGATCAAGGTCCATGCCGCGGGCATCAACAGGCCTGACGTCATCCAGCGGCTCGGGCATTACCCCGTGCCTCCCGGAGCATCGGACCTGCCTGGCCTCGAGGTCGCGGGCGAAGTGGTCGACGGCGATTTTGCCGCGTCGGGCTTTGCCAAGGGCGACATGGTTTGCGCGCTGGTGCAAGGCGGCGGATATGCCGAGTACTGCACTGCGCCGGCCCAGCAGTGCCTGCCCGTCCCCAAGGGACTGAGCGCGGTCGAGGCGGCTTCCCTGCCCGAGACCTTCTTTACCGTCTGGAGCAACGTGTTCGATCGCGCCCGGTTGTCAAGGGGGGAAACGCTGCTGGTCCAGGGCGGCAGTTCCGGCATCGGCGTCACCGCCATCCAGCTTGCCACGGCGCTCGGCCATCGCGTGTTCGCCACCGCGGGCACGGACGACAAATGCCGGGCCTGCGCGGACCTCGGCGCGGCCAGGGCGATCAACTACCGGACTGAGGACTTCGTTGAAGTCATCAAGGCCGAAACGGGCGGCAAGGGCGTCGATGTCATCCTCGACATGGTGGCGGGCCATTACGTCTCCCGCGAGCTTTCCTGCCTCGCCGACGATGGCCGCCTTGCCATCATCGCCGTGCTTGGCGGGGCGAAGGCCAACGAGGTCGACGTCGGCCAGGTGCTGCGCCGCCGTTTGACCATCACCGGTTCCACGCTGCGTCCGCGCTCGATCGAATTCAAGGCCGCCATCGCGTCCAAGCTGCGGGAGCACGTGTGGCCGCTGCTCGAAAGCGGAAAGATAAGACCCGTCATCTACCGCACGTTCGCGCTTGAAGATGCGGTACAGGCCCATACGTTGATGGAGTCGAGCGAGCATGTCGGCAAGATCGTCCTGACGCTTGCCTGAAACGCATCGGGCCGCCGCCAAACGTTCGGAATTTGTCATAGCCGGCTGGAACCTTTGCGGTGGCCCAAAGTCGAAATGTGCTGCGCAGGTTTGACCTCCTTCGCTGCGGCGCGATAGAATCAAGGGTTATTGAATTTCTGAAACCCTATGCGACGCAAACTCATCGCCGGCAACTGGAAGATGAATGGCAGCCTCACTGCCAACGAAATCCTCCTTGCAGGCATCAAAGCCGATATTGGCCGTCCTGATTGCGCAGTGGCCGTATGCGTTCCGGCCCCCTATCTGGCACAGTGCCAGTCCCTCCTGAACGGTTCGCCGGTGGCATGGGGCGGCCAGGACATTTCGGTCCATGCTTCCGGCGCGTACACCGGCGAAGTGGCAGGCGCGATGCTCGCGGATTTCAGGAGTACCTACGTGATCGTGGGACATTCGGAAAGGCGTTCCTGCCACGGCGAGAGCAACGAGGTCGTGGCGCGCAAGGCCGCAAGCGCGCTGGCTTCGGGATTGACGCCGATCGTCTGCGTCGGCGAAACCCTCGAGGAACGCGAGGCGGGCCGCACGGGGGACGTGGTCGCGGCGCAGCTCGATGCGGTGCTCGATGGCCTGCAAGCCGAGCAGATCGCGAAGCTGGTCATTGCATACGAGCCGGTCTGGGCAATCGGTACGGGCAAGACGGCAACGCCGCAGATGGCTGAAGAGGTGCATGCCCTACTGCGCTCCAGGCTCATCGCCCGCAACCCCGGCGCGGCGGAAGTCGTGCAAATCCTGTACGGCGGCAGCATGAAGCCGGACAATGCGGCCGAGCTGATGGCCATGCCGAACATCGACGGCGGTCTGATCGGCGGAGCCTCCCTCAAGGCGTCCGACTTTCTGGCCATCGTCCGGGCCGCATGCTGAAATGCAATGCAGGCCACTGAATTCAACTAATCGGAATTACATTCAATGAACGCTTTGTTCACCGTCGTCGTCATCGTTCAGGTTATCTCGGCCCTGGCCATCATCGGACTCGTGCTGCTGCAGCATGGCAAGGGCGCTGACATGGGAGCCGCTTTCGGTTCCGGTGCATCGGGAAGCCTTTTCGGTGCAACTGGATCCTCGAATTTTTTGTCAAAGTCGACAGCCGTTGCGGCTGCCGTCTTTTTCGCCGCAACGCTGGCGCTCGCCTTCATCGGCAACAAGCGCGGAAGCACCGTCGGCGGTGGTGTCATGGACAGCATCCCCACGGTTCCGGCCGCCCCGGCAGCTCCCGCCGGCAAGGCGCCTGAAGCAGCTCCTGCAGCACCTGCGACAGATGCGCCTGCCCAGGGAGCTGGACAAGCCAAAGAGATTCCGAAGTAAGGCTGCAAGTTTTACGAATTCTGCTTGTTTTGGGGCAATTGTGCGTTGAACAAAACCCATAAAGCAGGGTACAATAGCAGTCTCAGCCGACGTGGTGAAATTGGTAGACACGCTATCTTGAGGGGGTAGTGGCGAAAGCTGTGCGAGTTCGAGTCTCGCCGTCGGCACCAGTTACAAAAGGCCAGCAAAGGGATTCCCTGAGCTGGCTTTTTATCGAGGAATCTTGGTTTGATTTGCTAACCCTTCAACTAACCAACATCCGTCTCCATCGTGAACCTCGAAAATTATTTCCCCATTCTTCTTTTTATTCTGGTCGGTGTTGGTGTCGGCATCGTGCCGCAAGTTCTCGGCCGGCTGCTTGCTCCGCACAAGCCTGACGCACAGAAGCTGTCTCCCTACGAGTGCGGCTTCGAAGCGTTCGAAGACGCGCGCATGAAGTTTGATGTGCGCTATTACCTCATCGCAATTCTGTTCATCTTGTTCGATCTGGAAACCGCTTTCTTCTTCCCTTGGGGCGTCGCCATGCGCGACCTCGGATGGCAGGGCTACGTGACAATGATGGTGTTCATTGCCGAATTCGTCGTCGGCTTCTGGTACATCTGGAAGAAGGGTGCCCTGGATTGGGAGTAACTCATGTCTATTGAAGGCGTATTGAACGAAGGCTTCGTCACGACCACCGCTGACAAGCTGATCAACTGGACGCGCACGGGCTCGCTCTGGCCCATGACCTTCGGCCTGGCGTGCTGCGCGGTGGAAATGATGCATGCCGGCGCATCCCGCTATGACCTTGACCGTTTCGGCATCGTCTTCCGTCCTTCCCCGCGCCAGTCCGACGTGATGATTGTCGCCGGCACACTGTGCAACAAGATGGCGCCAGCCTTGCGCAAGGTATACGACCAGATGGCCGAGCCGCGCTGGGTGATCTCCATGGGCACCTGCGCCAATGGCGGCGGTTACTACCATTATTCCTACTCGGTCGTCCGGGGTTGTGATCGCATCGTGCCTGTGGACGTCTACGTGCCTGGCTGCCCGCCGACGGCAGAAGCGCTGCTGTACGGCATCATGCAGCTGCAAAACAAGATCAAGCGCACCAACACGATCGCTCGCTGAGAGGGCGCTGAACGGTTATGACAACGAAAATTGAAAGCCTCGAAGCGGCGCTGAAGAACGCGCTCGGCGACCAGATCCGCAACCTCAAGGTGGCGCTCGGCGAGGTCACCGTCGAAGTGGCTTCGTCGAACTATCTCTCCGCGATGCGCGCCATGCGCGATCATGCGGACCTGCGTTTCGAGGAAATGATCGACCTTTGCGGCGTGGACTACTCGACCTACGGCGATGGCGCCTGGGACGGGTCGCGCTTCGCCGTGACGGTTCACCTATTGTCGGTCGCTCACAACTGGCGCGTGCGGGTGCGTACCTTCGCGCCGGATGACGACCTGCCGGTCGTGCCCTCCATCGTCGACATCTGGAATGCAGCCAACTGGTACGAGCGCGAAGCCTTCGACCTGCTCGGCATCCTGTTCGACGGCCACAATGACCTGCGCCGCATCCTTACCGACTATGGCTTCATCGGCCATCCCTTCCGCAAGGATTTCCCGGTGTCCGGATACGTGGAAATGCGCTACGACCCCGAGCAGAAGCGCGTCATCTATCAACCCGTCACCATCGAGCCCCGTGAAATCGTGCCCCGCGTGATTCGCGAAGACAAATACGGGATCAAATAATGGCTGAGATCAAGAACTACACCCTGAACTTCGGTCCGCAGCATCCGGCAGCGCACGGCGTGCTGCGTCTCGTGCTTGAACTGGATGGCGAGGTCATCCAGCGTGCCGACCCGCATATCGGACTTCTCCACCGCGCGACCGAAAAGCTGGCGGAACAAAAGACCTTCCTGCAGTCCGTACCCTACATGGACCGGCTCGACTACGTGTCGATGATGTGCAACGAGCACGCCTACGTCATGGCGATCGAGAAGCTGCTCGGCATCGACGTGCCGCTGCGCGCGCAGTACATCCGCGTGATGTTCGACGAGATCACCCGCATCCTGAACCACCTGCTGTGGATCGGCGCACACGGACTCGACGTCGGCGCGATGGCGGTGTTCCTGTACGCCTTCCGCGAGCGCGAAGACCTCATGGACTGCTACGAGGCGGTGTCCGGCGCACGCATGCACGCGGCCTACTACCGTCCCGGCGGCGTCTACCGCGACCTGCCCGATCGCATGCCGCAATACCGGGCATCGGCCGTCCGCAACGAGAAGGCCATCAAGGAACTGAACGCAAACCGCCAGGGCTCGCTGCTCGATTTCATCGAAGACTTCACCAACCGCTTCCCGGGTTACGTGGATGAATACGAAACCCTGCTGACCGACAACCGCATCTGGAAGCAGCGCCTCGTCGGCATCGGCGTGGTGTCGCCCGAGCGCGCCATGGCAATGGGCTTTACCGGCCCCATGCTGCGTGGTTCCGGTATCGCCTGGGACCTTCGCAAGAAGCAGCCCTATGAAGTGTATGACCTGCTGGACTTCGATATCCCGATCGGCACCAACGGCGACTGCTACGACCGCTACCTCGTCCGCGTCGAGGAAATGCGCCAGTCGAACCGCATCATCAAGCAGTGCATCGAGTGGTTGCGCAACAATCCCGGCCCGGTCATGACGGACAACCACAAGGTGGCCCCGCCGTCCCGCGTCAACATGAAGTCAAACATGGAAGAGCTGATCCACCACTTCAAGCTGTTCACCGAAGGATTCCATGTGCCGGAAGGCGAAGTCTACAGCGCGATCGAACATCCGAAGGGCGAGTTCGGCATCTACCTGATGTCGGATGGCGCGAACAAGCCTTACCGCCTCAAGATCCGCGCACCCGGCTTCCCTCATCTCCAGGGCCTGGATGAAATGGCCAAGGGACACATGATCGCCGATGCGGTAACCATCATCGGCACGCAAGACATCGTGTTCGGTGAAATCGACCGATAACACTGGCAAGCAGTACTAACCGCGCGACATACTCGCGCAAGAATGGCTAAGCATATGCTGTTAAGTCAAGAAGCGTACAAGAAGATCGATCGCGAACTCGCGAAATTCCCTGCAGACCAGCGTCAGTCGGCCTGCATGGCTGCACTGGCGATTGCCCAGGTTGAAAAGGGCTGGCTGTCGCCGGAAGTGATGAAGGATGTCGCCGACTATATCGGAATGGCTCCCATCGCCGTGCAGGAAGTTGCAACCTTTTACAACATGTTCGATACCAAGCCGGTCGGCAAGCACAAGATCTCGGTCTGCACCAATCTGCCTTGCGCCCTGTCCGGCGGCGAACGCGCCGCGCACTACCTGAAAGAGAAGCTGGGCGTCGATTACAAGGAAACCACCGCGGACGGGCAGTTCACCCTGATCGAAGGCGAATGCATGGGTGCCTGCGGCGATGCACCGGTCCTGATCGTCAATAACAAGCGCATGTGCAGCCACATGTCGAACGACAAGATCGACGCGCTGGTTGAGGAACTGAAGAAATGACTACCTGCCTCCACGATCGCCACATCAAGCCGTTGATCCTGGCGGGACTCGACGGCGACAACTGGCACCTTGCCGACTACGTGAAACGCGGCGGCTACGAAGCGCTGCGCCGCATTCTCGACGAGAAGATCACGCCCGAACAGGTCATCGCCGAACTGAAGGCGTCTTCCCTGCGCGGACGGGGCGGCGCCGGCTTTCCGACCGGCCTGAAATGGAGTTTCATGCCGCGCCAGTTCCCTGGGCAAAAGTACCTCGTCTGCAACACGGACGAAGGCGAGCCGGGCACATTCAAGGATCGCGACATCATCCGCTACAATCCCCATGCCCTGATCGAAGGCATGGCCATCGGCGCCTACGCCATGGGCATCACCGTCGGCTACAACTACATCCACGGTGAAATCTGGGCGGAGTACGAGCGCTTCGAGGAAGCGCTCGAAGAGGCGCGCGCCGCCGGCTTCCTCGGCGACAACATCCTTGGCAGCAGCTTCAGCTTCCAGCTCCACGCCTTCCATGGCTATGGCGCCTACATCTGCGGCGAAGAGACCGCGCTGCTCGAATCCCTGGAAGGAAAGAAGGGTCAGCCGCGCTTCAAGCCGCCGTTCCCCGCCAGCTTCGGCCTGTATGGCAAGCCCACCACGATCAACAACACCGAGACCTTCGCCGCGGTGCCGTTCATCATGCGCATGGGCGGCGAAGCCTATGCTGCGCTGGGCAAGCCCAACAACGGCGGCACCAAGATCTTCTCGATTTCGGGTGACGTCGCCCGTCCCGGCAACTACGAGATCCCGCTGGGCACGCCGTTCGCTACCTTGCTCGAACTGGCCGGCGGCATGCGCGACGGCAAAAAGATCAAGGCCGTGATTCCCGGCGGTTCGTCCATGCCGGTGCTCACCGGCGAAGTGATGATGAACACCGACATGGATTACGATGCGATCGCCAAGGCCGGCTCCATGCTGGGCTCCGGCGCGGTCATCGTAATGGACGAAACACGCTGCATGGTGAAGTCGCTGCTGCGCCTGTCCTACTTCTATTTCGAAGAGTCCTGCGGACAATGCACCCCCTGCCGCGAAGGAACGGGCTGGCTCTATCGCATGGTTCACCGCATCGAACACGGGCAGGGCAGGGCAGACGACCTGGACATGCTGAACTCCATCGCCGACAACATCCAGGGCCGCACCATTTGCGCCCTGGGCGACGCGGCCGCGATGCCGGTGCGAGCGTTCGTGAAGAATTTCCGCGAAGAGTTCGAGTACCACATCGAAAACAAGCGCTGCCTCGTCCCGACCTACGTTTGACGGGTGGGTGGGTTGGCTGCGGCTTGAAAGCAGCCGCCGGAAGTCCGAAACAGATTACTCCTGGGCGCAATGTCGCCCATCAAAAATACTTAGGCAATCGCCATGGTTGAAATTGAAATTGACGGCAAAAAGGTAGAGGTGCAGGAAGGCAGCATGGTCATGGATGCCGCTAACAAGCTCGGCACCTACATTCCGCATTTTTGCTATCACAAGAAGCTGTCCATCGCGGCGAACTGCCGCATGTGCCTGGTCGAGGTAGAAAAGGCGCCCAAGCCCTTGCCGGCATGCGCCACGCCCGTGACCAACGGCATGATCGTCCGCACCGCAAGCGACAAGGCGATCAAGGCGCAGAAGAGCGTCATGGAATTCCTCCTGATCAACCATCCCCTGGATTGCCCGATCTGCGACCAGGGCGGAGAATGCCAGTTGCAGGACTTGGCGGTTGGTTACGGTCCGGCTGCGTCCCGCTACGAAGAAGAGAAGCGCGTCGTCGAACCCAAGGATGCCGGCCCGCTGATTTCGATGAAGGAAATGGCGCGCTGCATCCATTGCACGCGCTGCGTGCGCTTCGGCCAGGAAGTCGCCGGCGTCATGGAATTCGGCATGCTGAACCGCGGCGAACACTCCGAGATCACCACCTTCGTCGGCAACTCGGTGGACTCCGAACTGTCCGGCAACATGATCGACCTGTGCCCGGTGGGCGCGCTGACGTCCAAGCCTTTCCGCTACAGCGCACGCACCTGGGAACTGTCCCGCCGCCGCTCGGTAAGCCCGCACGACGGTCTCGGTTCCAACCTGATCGTGCAGGTCAAGCAGAACAAGGTCATGCGCGTCCTGCCGCTGGAAAACGAAGCCGTCAACGAATGCTGGCTGTCAGACAAGGACCGGTTCTCGTACCTCGGCTTGAACAGCGAAGACCGCCTTACCCGGCCGATGCTGAAGCAGGATGGCAAGTGGATCGAAACCGACTGGCAGACCGCGCTGGAATATGTCGCCCACGGCTTGCGCAACATCCGCCACGAACATGGCGCGGATTCCATCGCCGCGCTGGCCGCCCCGCACTCGACGCTGGAAGAATTGTCGCTGTTCCAGCGCGTCGTCCGCGGCCTGGGTTCGGATAACGTCGACTTCCGCTTGCGCCAGTCCGACTTCGCGCTCGATGGCAAGGTTACGCCCTGGCTGGGCACGTCCATCGACGAGTTCGGCCAGATGAACCGCGTCTTCGTGATCGGTTCCTTCCTGCGCAAGGATCATCCCTTGCTGGCTGCGCGCATGCGCCACGCGACCAAGCGCGGCACCAAGCTGAGCGCGCTCGGCGCCACCAGCGAAGACTGGCTCATGCCGATCGCCAACCGCCTGGTGAAGGCGCCGTCGAACTGGCTGGCCGCGCTTTCCGAGATCGTGGTCGCTATTTCCGCTGAAAAGGGCATCGCAGCCCCGGCCGGATTCGACGGCATCGAAGCCGGCGACATCGCCAAGGCAATCGCGGCGAGCCTGCTGTCGGGTGACAAGAAGGGCGTCTTCCTCGGCAACGCGGCCGCCCAGCATCCGCAGGCGTCGCAGCTGCATGCCGCCGCGCAATGGATCGCCGAACAGACCGGTGCTGCCTTCGGTTACCTGACCGACGCCGCCAACGCCGTCGGCGGACACATCGCCAACGCCGTCCCGGGAAAGGGCGCGAATGCCGTGCAGATGTTCGAACAGCCGCGCAAGGCTTACCTCGTGCTGCATGCCGAGCCCGAATTCGACACGGCTAATCCCCAGGCTGCCGTGTCCGCCCTCAAGCAGGCGGAAATGGTCGTCATGATGACGCCGTACAAGCATGGCCTCGATTACGCCGACGTGCTCCTGCCGGTGTCGCCGTTCTCCGAAACCGCCGGCACCTTCGTTAACTGCGAAGGCCGCGCGCAAGGATTCAACGGTACGGTGAAGCCCCTGGGCGAGACCCGCCCGGCATGGAAAGTGCTGCGCGTGCTCGGCAACCTGCTGGACATCAGCGGCTTCAACTACGAAACCTCGGAAGAGATCCGCGCCGAGATCCTCGGCAGCAGGAAAGCCGAGGAAGCCGACCTGTCGCCGAAGCTGAACAACAAGGCTGGAATCGCGCCGCAGGCCGCGAAGGAAGCCGATCCGAGCGCCATCGAGCGCATCGCCGACGTGCCGATCTACTTTACCGACGCCATCGTGCGCCGTTCGGGCGCGCTGCAGGAAACCAGCGATGCCCGCGCTCCGAAGGCAGTGCTGTCCGCCTACATCGCCGAGCAGCTCGGCATTGGAGAAGGCGACCGGGTCAAGGTGACACAGGGGCAGGGCAGCGCCGTGCTGACCGCAGCCGTTGAGGCCGGCCTCCCGGTCAACGTGGTGCGCGTGTCGGCTGCACACCCGTCCACCGCCGGGCTGGGCAGCATGTTCGGCACGATCAATCTGGAGAAGGCGTGATGGATTTCATTTCGACCATTCAAGCAACCGGGCAGGGCATCTTCGGCGGTGTCTGGCCGCTCGTCTGGACGCTGGCCAAGATCGTGCTGGTCGTGCTGCCGCTCATGGGATGCGTGGCCTACCTGACGCTCTGGGAGCGCAAGATGATCGGATGGATGCACATCCGTCTCGGCCCGAACCGCGTCGGCCCCGCCGGCCTGCTGCAGCCGATCGCCGATGCGCTCAAGCTGCTGCTCAAGGAAATCGTGGTCCCGAGCAAGGCCAACAAGGCACTGTTCGTGATCGCGCCGATCATGACCATCATGCCTGCGCTCGCCGCCTGGGCGGTGGTGCCCTTCGGCCCGGAAACGGTGCTGGCCAACGTCAATGCGGGCCTGCTGTTCGTGATGGCGATCGCCTCGATGGAAGTCTATGGCGTGATCATCGCCGGCTGGGCGTCCAATTCGAAGTACGCCTTCCTCGGCGCCATGCGCGCATCCGCGCAGATGGTGTCCTATGAAATCGCCATGGGCTTCGCGCTGGTGATCGTGCTGATGGTGTCCGGCAGCCTGAACCTGACCGACATCGTGATGCTCCAGAACAAGGGACGCATGGCGGACATGGGCCTGACCTTCCTGTCCTGGAACTGGCTGCCGCTGCTGCCCATCTTCGTCATCTACGTCATTTCGGGCATCGCCGAGACCAACCGCCATCCCTTCGACGTGGTCGAGGGCGAGTCGGAGATCGTGGCCGGCCACATGGTGGAATATTCCGGCATGTCGTTCGCCATGTTCTTCCTGGCCGAATACGCCAACATGATCCTGATCTCGACACTGGCCTCCCTGATGTTCCTGGGCGGCTGGGGCGCTCCGGTTTCCTTCCTGGGCTTCATCCCCGGCTGGATCTGGCTCGGCATCAAGACCTTCTTCGTCGTGTCGCTCTTCATTTGGGCACGTGCCTCGTTCCCGCGTTACCGCTATGACCAGATCATGCGCCTGGGCTGGAAGGTATTCATTCCGCTGACTCTGGCCTACCTCGTCATCGTTGCGACCTGGATCCAGTCTCCCTGGAATATTTGGAAGTAAGGAAAAGGCTTATCACCATGGAAGCCATCAAAGACTTTTTCAGCAGCCTGATGCTGCGCGAGCTGCTCAAGGGCTTGGCCCTGACCGGCCGCTACATGTTCGCGCGCAAGATCACCGTGCAATTCCCGGAAGAAAAGACGCCGCTGTCGCCGCGCTTCCGGGGCCTGCATGCCTTGCGCCGGTATCCCAACGGCGAAGAGCGCTGCATCGCCTGCAAGCTTTGCGAAGCCGTCTGCCCGGCCATGGCCATCACCATCGAGTCCACGGAACGCGACGACGGCACCCGGCGCACGACGCGCTACGACATCGACCTCACTAAGTGCATCTTCTGCGGATTCTGCGAAGAGTCCTGCCCGGTCGATTCGATCGTCGAGACCAACATCCTCGAATACCACGGCGAAAAGCGCGGTGACCTGTACTTCACCAAGGAAATGCTGCTCGCGGTGGGTGACCGCTACGAAAAGGACATCGCAGCCGCACGTGCGACGGACGCACCGTATCGTTGATTCGCGCGCGCCCGGAAACACGATCGACGCGACCCGGGCCTTGCAGACTTATCTGGACCACTATGGAATTCAAAACCTTTCTGTTCTACGCGTTCTCGGCGATTCTGATCTTCGCCGCGCTGCGCGTCATCACCGACCGCAACCCGGTGCATGCGGCGCTGTTCCTCGTCCTGTCGTTCTTTTCGGCAGGCGGCATCTGGCTGCTCCTTAAGGCGGAATTCCTGGCGATCGTGCTGGTGCTGGTCTACGTCGGCGCCGTGATGGTGCTCTTCCTGTTCGTCGTGATGATGCTGGACATCAACCTCGACAAGTTGCGTGAAGGGTTCTGGCGCTACTTCCCGATTGCCGCCCTGATCGGCGTGGTGGTCGTGCTCGAGATGTCCGCCGTCCTGCTGCACGGCTTCTGGGGCGCATCCGAAACCGTCGTTCCCGCGGCTTCCGCGAACATCGGCAACACCAAGGAACTCGGCAAGCTGATCTACACGCAATACGTCTATGCCTTCGAAATCGCCGCCGTCGTGCTGCTGGTGGCGATCGTGGCCGCGGTGGCCCTGACGATGCGCCGCCGCAAGGACAGCAAGTACAACGACCCGGCCGCGGCAGTCAAGGTTCGCCGCAACGACCGCATCCGCATGGTGTCGATGAAGGCCGAATCGACCCGCGTGAACGGCGGCGCTGGCGCTGCGCCGGCCGCTTCGGCAGAAAAACAATAAGGGGTAGCACTGTGGCGCTTTCGCTCGCACATTATCTGATCCTTGGCGCGATCCTGTTCGCGATCTCGGTCGTCGGCATTTTCCTGAACCGCAAGAACATCATCATCCTGCTGATGGCCATCGAACTGATGCTGCTCGCAGTGAACATGAACTTCATCGCGTTTTCGTACTATCTCGGCGACGCGGCGGGTCAGATTTTCGTCTTCTTCATTTTGACCGTGGCTGCCGCGGAGTCCGCGATTGGTCTCGCCATTCTGGTGGTGCTGTTCCGTAACCTGGACACCATCAATGTCGAAGACCTCGACGCGCTCAAAGGTTAATCACGACAATAACGATAAGGTCCATCATGGCGGGGCAACTCAACCCTAACGTACTTCTGGCTGTGCCGCTGGCACCCTTGGCAGGTTCCGCGATCGCGGGCCTGTTCGGCACCAAGTTCTTCGGCAACAAGATCGGCCGGGCGGCATCGCATTCGGTCACGATCCTGGGCGTGCTGATCGCCTTCATCCTCTCCTTCCAGACGCTCATGGCGGTCATGGACGGCGCCACCTACAACGGCACCGTCTACAACTGGATGACCGTAATGGGGCTCAAGCTGGAGGTCGGCTTCATGGTCGACAGCCTCACCGCCATGATGATGTGCGTGGTGACCTTCGTGTCGCTCATGGTGCACATCTACACCATCGGCTACATGGCCGACGACGAAGGCTACAACCGCTTCTTCGCCTACATCTCCCTCTTTACCTTCTCCATGCTCATGCTCGTCATGAGCAACAACTTCCTCCAGCTCTTCTTCGGCTGGGAGGCGGTCGGCCTGGTGTCCTACCTGCTCATCGGCTTCTGGTTCACGCGCCCGTCGGCGATCTTCGCCAACATGAAGGCCTTCCTGGTCAATCGCGTGGGCGACTTCGGATTCATCCTGGGCATCGGCCTGCTGCTGGCCTATGCCGGTTCCATGAACTACACCGAAGTCTTCGCCAAGCGCGAGGAACTCGCCAAGCTGCTGCTGCCGGGCACCGACTGGATGCTGCTGTCCGTGGCCTGCATCTGCCTGTTCATCGGCGCCATGGGCAAGTCGGCGCAATTCCCGCTCCATGTCTGGCTGCCGGATTCCATGGAAGGTCCGACCCCGATCTCCGCGCTGATCCACGCCGCCACGATGGTAACCGCGGGCATCTTCATGGTTGCAAGGATGTCTCCGCTGTTCGAGCTGAGCGATACCGCCCTGTCGTTCGTGATCGTCATCGGCTCCATCACCGCGCTGTTCATGGGTTTCCTCGGCATCATCCAGAACGACATCAAGCGCGTAGTGGCCTACTCCACGCTTTCCCAGCTCGGCTACATGACCGTGGCGCTGGGCGCCTCGGCCTACTCGGTGGCAGTGTTCCACCTGATGACCCACGCCTTCTTCAAGGCCTTGCTGTTCCTTGGCGCCGGCGCGGTCATCATCGGCATGCACCATGACCAGGACATCCGCAACATGGGCGGTTTGCGCAAGTACATGCCCATCACCTGGATCACTTCGCTGCTCGGTTCGCTGGCGCTCATCGGCACGCCGTTCTTCTCCGGGTTCTACTCCAAGGACAGCATCATCGAAGCAGTGGCCGCTTCCCACATCCCGGGTTCGGGCTTTGCCCACTTCGCGGTGCTGGCCGGCGTGTTCGTGACAGCCTTCTACTCCTTCCGGATGTACTTCCTGGTATTCCACGGGGAAGAGCGCTTCGGCAAGGCCCACGCGCATGACGAAGCGCACGGCCATGGCGCCGGCCATGCGGATGCCGGCCACGAAGAGGAAGACCATGACGGCGCGCACGACCACCATCACGGCCTGGCCCCCGGCGAAAAGCCGCACGAGGCGCCGTTGGTCGTGACGCTGCCCTTGATCCTGCTGGCGATTCCCTCGGTCGTGATCGGCTTCCTGGCCATCGGCCCGATGCTGTTCGGCGATTTCTTCAAGGGCGTGATCTTCGTGGGTGAAAACCACCACGCCATGCATGAACTGACCGAAGAATTCCACGGCGCGGTCGAAATGGGCATCCATGCATTCACCTCGGCGCCGTTCTGGCTGGCGCTGGCTGGGGTTGCCGCCTCCTACTACTGCTACATGATCAATCCGCGCGTGCCGGCATGGTTCTTCAGCAAGTTCCATGGCATCTACACGCTGCTCGAGAACAAGTACTTCATGGACAAGATCAACGAGGCGGTGTTCGCCAAGGGCGCCCGCGTCCTGGGCGGCGGCCTGTCGACCGTTGGCGACCGCACCCTGATCGATGGCCTGGTGGTCAACGGCAGCGCGAAGATGGTGGGCTGGCTGTCCGCCCTGATCCGCCACTTCCAGTCCGGCTACATCTACCACTATGCATTCGTGATGATCCTCGGCGTGCTGTTCTTCCTGATGTATTTCATGCCGTTCCCGTTGTTCGCCAAATAAGTTGGCCAAGTAGAGCAAATAACAACCATGACGCAGTCAACTTTTCCTCTCCTGAGCCTCGCAATCTGGTTGCCGATTGCGTTCGGACTCATCGTCCTGGCCGTCGGCCGTGACAGCAATCCCGGCCTGGTGCGCGGGGTCTCGCTCATCGGCTCGATCGTCAGCTTCCTCGCGACCTTGCCGCTGATCAGCAATTTCGACAAGGCCGCGCACGGCGTGCAATTCGTCGAGAAGGCACCCTGGATCCAGCAGTTCAACGTCAGCTATGCGCTCGGCGTCGACGGCATCTCGGTCTGGTTCGTGCTGCTGACGGCCTTCATCACTGTCATCGTCGTGATCGCCGCCTGGGAAGTGATCGAGAAACGCGTCGCGCAGTACATGGGCGCCTTCCTGATCCTCTCCGGCCTGATGATCGGCGTGTTCTGCGCAACCGACGGCCTGCTGTTCTACGTTTTCTTCGAGGCGACCCTGATCCCGATGTTCATCATCATCGGCGTCTGGGGCGGACCGAACCGCGTCTATGCCGCGATCAAGTTCTTCCTGTACACGCTGCTGGGCTCGCTGCTGACCCTGGTTGCGATTCTCTACCTGTACTTCAAGGCGGGCGGCAGCTTTGACATCTTCGCGTGGCACAAGCTGGCTCTGCCGCTCAACGCCCAGATCCTAATCTTCCTGGCTTTCCTGATGGCCTTCGCGGTGAAGGTGCCGATGTGGCCGGTACACACCTGGCTGCCCGACGCGCACGTGGAAGCGCCTACCGGCGGTTCCGTGGTGCTGGCGGCGATCATGCTGAAGCTCGGCGCCTACGGTTTCCTGCGGTTCTCGCTGCCCATCGCGCCGGACGCCAGCCATGCGCTTTCCGGTTTCATCATCACGCTCTCGCTGATCGCCGTGATCTACATCGGCCTGGTGGCGCTGGTGCAGGCGGACATGAAGAAGCTGGTTGCGTACTCCTCGATTGCGCACATGGGCTTCGTCACCCTCGGCTTCTTCGTCTTCAACGACATGGCGGTGCAGGGCGGCATCGTGCAGATGATTTCCCACGGTTTCGTGTCGGGCGCCATGTTCCTTTGCATCGGCGTGCTCTACGACCGCATGCATTCCCGCCAGATCGCCGACTACGGCGGCGTGATCAACACCATGCCGCGCTTCGCCGCGTTCTTCGTCCTGTTCTCGCTGGCCAACTGCGGCCTGCCGGCGACCTCGGGATTCGTCGGCGAATTCATGGTCATCCTCGGCGCGGTGAAATTCAATTTCTGGATCGGCCTGCTGGCGGCAACCGCCCTGATCTTCGGCGCTGCCTATTCCCTGTGGCTGGTCAAGCGGGTGGTGTTCGGCGCCATCGGCAACAAGCATGTCGCCGAACTGACCGACCTCAACGGCCGCGAATTCGCGATGCTGGGCGTGCTGGCGATCGCCACGCTGGCCATGGGCCTGTATCCGGCGCCGTTCACCGACGTGATGCAAACCTCGGTGGCCGATCTGCTCCAGCATGTGTCGGTGTCGAAGATCAAGTAAGTTCCGCGGTGGAAGTATGGTCGACGTGGCGGTGATCGCCACGTCAGGGACCCAGCGACGATAGTGAAAAACTCATGAACCAAACTAACCTGATGCCGGTGTATCCGGAAATCTTCCTGCTGGTCGCCACCTCGGGGCTGCTGCTGCTCGACATGTTCCTCGGCGAGGCCAAGCGCGGCGTCACCCACCTGCTCAGCCTGGTGGTGCTGCTGGTGACGGCCATCCTTGCGATGCAGGACTATGGCTCGACCTACTACACCTTCAACCACATGTTCGTGGCCGATCCGATGGCCGCGCTGCTCAAGCTGTTCTGCTGCCTTGGCGTCGGGATCACGCTGATCTACTCGCGCCAGTACGCCGGCGACCGGCAGATGCTCAACGGCACGCTCGGCGGCGAGTTCTACGTGCTTGCCCTGTTCTCGCTGCTCGGACAGATGGTCATGATTTCCGGCAACAACATGCTGATCGTGTACCTCGGCGTGGAGCTCATGTCCCTGTCGCTGTATGCGCTCGTCGCCCTGCGCCGCGGCCATGCGGTGTCGACCGAAGCCTCGATGAAGTACTTCATCCTCGGCGCGCTGTCCTCCGGTTTCCTGTTGTACGGCATCTCCATGCTCTACGGCGCGACGGGTTCGCTGGACCTGACGGAAATCGCCAAGGTCGCGGCATCCAATACCGTCAACCGCACCATCCTGGTCTTCGGCGTGGTGTTCGTCGTCGCCGGCCTTGCTTTCAAGCTCGGCGTCGTGCCCTTCCACATGTGGGTGCCGGACGTGTACCAGGGAGCGCCCACCCCGGTCACGCTGCTGATCGGCGGCGCGCCCAAGCTGGCGGCGTTCGCCATCACCCTGCGCATGCTGGTGGAAGGCTTGTTCCCGCTCGCGATGGACTGGCAACAGATGCTCACCGTGCTGGCGGTGCTATCGATGGCGGTCGGCAACATCACCGCCATCGTGCAGACCAATCTCAAGCGCATGCTCGCCTATTCCACGATCGCGCAGATGGGCTTCATGCTGCTGGGCATGCTGGCCGGCGTGGTCAATGGCAACATGTCCTACGCCGCCAATGCCTACAGCGCCGCGATGTTCTATTCGGTGACCTACGTGCTGACCACGCTCGGCACTTTCGGCATCATCTTGCTGCTGGCCCGTGCCGGCTTCGAAGCGGAAAACATCGACGACCTCAAGGGCCTCAACCAGCGCAGCCCCTGGTTCGCGCTCGTGATGCTGATCCTGATGTTCTCGCTGACCGGCATTCCGCCGACCGTCGGCTTCTACGCCAAGCTGGAAGTACTGCAGGCCGTGCTGAGCACCGGCCAGGTCTGGCTCGCGGTGGTATCCGTGCTGCTCTCCCTGATCGGCGCCTTCTACTACCTGCGTGTCGTGAAAGCCATGTACTTCGACGAACCCGTCGACAACAGCCGCATCGAGGTCAGCGGCGGCATGCGCGCCACGCTGAGCATCAATGGCATCGCCGTCCTGCTGCTCGGCATCCTGCCCGGTCCGCTGATGGCCTTGTGCGCGACGGCGATCGTCAAGACCCTGACTTCCTGATCCGTGGAGGCGTCTTCCTCGGCGTGGATCGTCATTCTCCTTGGCATCGCCGCGGCCAACCTGCCTTTCGTGAATGAGCGCCTGTTCGGGCTCATTCCCGTCTCGCGCGAGCGCAAGCCGCTGTGGATGCGCCTTCTTGAGCTGATCGTCCTGTATTTCCTCGTCGGCCTGGTCGGATACCTGATCGAATCCCGGATCGGCAACGTCTTCAGCCAGACCTGGGAGTTCTATGCGATCACGGCCTGCCTCTTCCTGGTGCTCGCCTTCCCCGGTTTCGTCTTCCGCTATCTTCGCCGCCATCGTCAATAGATCCGGCGTTCAAGTGCTTGATCTGTGGTAACCGCTTGCCCGGCCGCCGTGTCAAAATCTCCGGCATGTCGTTGAATGGAGCATCCGATGGAGCATCTGCAGGAAACCCAAGTCGATACCGCCGTGGCCTACGAAGGCCATTTCCTCAAGGTCCAGAAGGACACCATCCGTCTCCCCGACGGCAAAACCACCAAGCGTGAATACATCAAGCATCCGGGCGCCGTCGTCGTGCTCCCGGTATTCGACGATGGCTCCATCCTGCTCGAGCGGCAATTCCGCTACCCCTTGCGACAGGTTTTCATCGAGTACCCCGCGGGCAAGATCGACCCGGGCGAAGAGTCCCTAGCATGCGCGAAGCGCGAGCTGCTGGAGGAAACCGGCTACACCGCGACGGAATGGCAGTTTGTCTGCACCATCCACAACGCCATCGCCTACTCGGATGAGCATCTCGACATCTTCCTCGCGCGCGGCTTGACCGCGGGCGACGCCAAGCTGGATGAGGGCGAATTCCTCGAAACCTTCAAGGCCACCTTGCCCGAGATGCTGCAATGGATCCGGGAAGGGAAGGTGAGCGACGTGAAGACGGTCATCGGCACCTTCTGGCTCGACAAGATCCTCAAGGGAGAATGGACGCTCTGACCGGCGCGCAGTCCTGAAATAAAAAAGCCGCTTGGAAGCGGCTTTTTTTATTGCGTTTCACCCGCGAGAAGGCTTCATCCAGACATCCTCCAGGCGGACATGCATCACATGTTCGGGTAGTTCGGCCCGCCGCCGCCCTCCGGCGTCACCCACACGATGTTCTGCGTCGGATCCTTGATGTCGCAGGTCTTGCAATGCACGCAGTTCTGCGCATTGATCTGCAAGCGCTCATCCCCCGCATCGTTCTTCACATACTCGTACACGCCCGCCGGGCAGTAGCGCTGCTCCGGCCCCGCATACTTCGCCAGGTTGATCTTCACCGGCACCGTCGGATCCTTCAGCGTCAGGTGCGCCGGCTGTTCTTCCGCATGGTTGGTGTTCGAGATGAACACCGAGGAGAGCCGGTCGAAGGTCAGCTTGCCATCCGGCTTCGGATATTGGATGGGCTGGAAGTCCGACGCCGGGCGCAGGCATTCGTGGTCGGCATGCTTGTGGCGCAGGGTCCAGGGCGCCTTGCCCTTGAACAGCACCTGGTCGATGCCCACCATCAGCGTGCCTTTGTACAGCCCCTGCGTCATGAACGGCTTGAAGTTGCGGCCTTTGTACAGCTCTTCCTTCAGCCACGACTTCTCGAACGCTTCCGGGAAGGCCGTCAGCTCGTCGTACTGCCGGTTCTCGCCCAGCGCCGCGAACGCCGCCTCGGCCGCCATCATGCCGGTCTTGATCGCGGCATGGCTGCCCTTGATGCGGGATGCATTCAGGAAGCCGGCGTCGCAGCCGATCAGCACGCCGCCCGGGAAGGTCAGCTTGGGCAGCGACTGCAGGCCGCCGGCGACCAGTGCGCGGGCGCCGTAGGAAATGCGCTTGCCGCCCTCGAAGAACTTGCGGATCTCCGGGTGCGTCTTGTAGCGCTGGAACTCTTCATACGGCGACAGGTAGGGGTTCTGGTAGGCCAGGCCGACCACGAAGCCCACCGCCACCTGGTTGTTGTCCATGTGGTAGAGGAAGGAACCGCCATAGGTGTCGGCGTCGAGCGGCCAGCCGGCGGTATGGATCACCAGGCCGGGCTTGTGCTTGGCCGGATCGATCTCCCACAGTTCCTTGATGCCGATGGCATAGGTCTGCGGATCACGGCCCTTGTTGAGCTCGAACTTGCTCATGAGCTGCTTGCCCAGGTGGCCGCGCGCGCCTTCGGCGAAGAAGGTGTACTTCGCATGCAGCTCCATGCCGAGCTGGAAGCTGTCGGTCGGGTTGCCATGGCGGTCGATGCCCATGTTGCCGGTGGCCACGCCCTTGACCGAGCCGTCGTCGTTGTAGAGCACCTCGGCGGCGGGGAAGCCGGGGAAGATTTCCACGCCCAGGCTCTCGGCCTGCTGGCCCAGCCAGCGCACGACGTTGGCCAGGGAGATGACGTAGTTGCCGTGGTTCTGGAAGCAGGCCGGCAGCGCCCACTCGGGCGTCTTGTAGGCCTTCTGTTCGGTGAGGAACATGAAGCGGTCTTCGGTGACGGCGGTATCGAGCGGCGCGCCCATTTCCTTCCAGTTGGGGAAGAGCTCGTTCATGGCGATCGGGTCCATGACCGCACCGGAGAGAATGTGGGCGCCGATCTCGGAGCCTTTCTCGAGCACGCAGACCGAGACCTCGCGGTTCTGTTCGGCGGCGAGCTGCTTGAGGCGGATGGCGGCAGAGAGGCCGGCGGGACCGCCGCCGACGATAACCACGTCGTATTCCATCGCTTCGCGCGGGCCGTATTGTTCGATGAGGTCTTGAGTCTGCGTCATGGATGTCACCTGGTTAGAATTTTTTCGAACGACTGTGCTAATTGTCGTGGATTTTGCGACAGAATGCTAGACGCAACATTCTAGAAACCGTTCCGCGGCGGGCTTTTCTTCGCCCGGACGGACGCATGGCGGCGCGCAAACTATGTAATCATAGCGGCTCCTGCCGGCGCGGCTTCTTGCGCCGTCCGGCCCGCCTTCCATGCCCCGCCCGTGCGCGCGGGCACGTGACTGTAGATGAAGTTTCCCCTAAGAACAAGGAGTACACCGTGGGAATCGAAACCAATTTCGAAGGAAAGATTGCATTGATCACCGGCGCATCCAGCGGCCTTGGCGCCCGCTTCGCGAAGGTGCTCGCGAAGGGCGGGGCGCAGGTCGTCCTGGCTTCCCGGCGCGTCGAACGGCTCAAGGAGCTGCGCGCGGAAATCGAATCGGAAGGCGGCGCAGCCCACGTCGTGACGCTCGACGTGACCGACTACGGCAGCATCAAGGCGGCGATTGCCCATGCAGAGACCGAGGCCGGCCCGATCGACATCCTGGTCAACAACTCCGGCGTCTCGACCACGCAGCGCCTGATCGACGTCACGCCCGACGACTACGCCTTCGTCATGGATACCAACCAGCGCGGCGCCTTTTTCGTGGCCCAGGAAACCGCCAAGCGCATGATTGCCCGCGCCAAGGGCGACCCGCGCAAGCAGCACCGCATCATCAACATCGCCTCGGTCGCCGGACTGCGCATCCTGCCGCAGATCGGCATCTACTGCATGAGCAAGGCCGCGGTCGTGCACATGACCAAGTCCATGGCGGTGGAATGGGGCCGCTACGGCATCAACGTCAATGCGATCTGCCCCGGCTACATCGAGACGGAGATCAATTCCGATTACTTCGCGACCGAGCAGGGCAAGACCCTCATCAACATGCTGCCGCGCAAGCGCCTCGGCACGCCGGAAGACCTCGATGGCCTGCTGCTTCTGCTCGCCTCCGACGAATCGCGCTTCATCAACGGCGCGATCATGGCCGCCGACGACGGCATGAGCGCGGCATGAGCGACGCCACGCCGATGAAGCTGGTCCATACCATGCGCATGCCGATCCGCTGGGGCGACATGGATGCCATGGGGCACGTCAACAACACGGTCTATTTCCGCTACATGGAGACGGCGCGCATCGACTGGTTCACCCGGGTCGGGTGCGAGCCGGATCCCTCGGGCGAAGGGCCGGTGATCATCAATGCCCGCTGCACCTTCATCAAGCAGCTGAAATACCCGGGCGAGATCGAGGTCAGGACCTACGTCGGGCAGCCGGGGCGCACCAGCTTCGAGATGACGCACGAGATCCGCCGCGTGGACGCGCCGGAGGTGCTGGCCGCGGAGGGCGGGGCGAAGACGGTGTGGGTGAACTTTCCGGCGGAGAAGTCGGCGCCGTTGCCGGCGTGGTTGCGGGAGGTGGTGGGAGGGTGAGGTCGCTGGCCCGGCGGTTACGTTGCCCCGGACCACCGAAATGGGATTCCCGCCTTCGCGGGAATGACAGAGGTAGACGGGAATGAGAGAGGTAGGCGCGAACCAGCTCCAGGCCGCCAAACCCCTTCTGTCTATCCCGTCACCCCCACCAGCCTGTGCACCAGCTCACTCGACGTCGACGCCGAAAACTTCCGCATCAGCTTCGCCCGATGCATCTCCACCGTCCGCGGGCTCAGCCCGACCTGCCGCGCGATCAGCTTGCTGGTCTTGCCCTCCACGAGCAGCGCGGCGATCTCCCGCTCGCGCGGGGTGAGCTCGGCGGTGACCGGCCGCTTCGCGCTCAAATCCTCGAAAGTCCAGATGCCGGCCGCATGCGGGTCGTCATGGATCAAGGAACGTCCGCTGACATGGCACCAGAATAGCTCCTGGTTCGCGCGCTTCATGATGCGTTCGTCGGAATACACGCCCTTGGCGCTCATGATGGGCACGATGCGGGCGCCGGTGCGCTCGAATTCGTCGAGAGTAGGGTAGAGTACCCGGAAGGACTGGCCCACCAGTTCGCCGGCCGCGTAACCGAACATCGCCGCCAAGGCGTCGTTGCAAGCATGGATCACCCGGTGCTGGGAAACGCACATGCCCACGGGCGCATGCTGGAAAATGGTTTCGAAACTGATGTCGAGCGGAACGGTCATGGCCGGGGCGGGCATTATCCACATCCAAAATTGGTATTTTTACGGTATTGCGGGCAACTCGTCCACCATCTTATGCTGGCGGGCATCATGAGGGCGCGGCTCGCGCGGTTTTCACTCGGTCATTTCACCAAAAACAAAGAGGGTTGGCATGAATAAAGTGTATCCCGATGCGGCCAGCGCGCTGGCTGACATTGTCAAGGACGGGCAAATCATCGCCGTCGGCGGCTTCGGCCTCTGCGGCATCCCCGAAGCGCTGATCGCCGCGCTGCGCGATTCCGGCGCGAAGAACCTGACGGCAATCTCCAACAACGCCGGCGTCGACGGTTTCGGCCTGGGCCAGTTGCTGACCACCCGCCAGATCAAGAAGATGATCGCTTCCTACGTCGGCGAGAACAAGGAATTCGAACGCCAGTACCTGGCGGGCGAACTCGAGCTCGAGTTCACGCCCCAGGGCACGCTGGCGGAAAAGCTGCGCGCCGGCGGCGCCGGCATCCCGGCATTCTTCACCAAGACCGGCGTGGGCACCATCGTCGCCGACGGCAAGGAAGTGCGCGAATTCGACGGCGAACAATACGTGATGGAGCGTTCGCTGGTGGCGGACGTGTCGCTGGTCAAGGCCTACATGGCCGACAAGGCGGGCAATCTGGTGTTCCGCAAGACCGCGCGCAACTTCAACCCGAACGTCGCCATGGCCGGCAAGGTCACCGTCGTGGAAGTCGAGAAGCTGGTCGAGACCGGCGAACTCGATCCGGACCAGGTTCACACCCCCGGCATCTTCGTGCACCGCATCGTGGTCAACGCGACGCCGGAAAAGCGCATCGAACAACGCACGATCCGTGCACAGTAACAGGGGAGAACGAACATGGCATGGACTCGTGATGAAATGGCCGCGCGCGCGGCGAAAGAACTGCAGGACGGTTTCTACGTCAACCTCGGCATCGGCCTGCCGACGCTGGTAGCCAACTACGTGCCGACCGACATCGAGGTTTGGCTGCAGTCGGAAAACGGCCTGCTGGGCATCGGCCCTTTCCCGACCGAAGATGCGGTCGACGCTGACCTGATCAATGCGGGCAAGCAGACGGTCACCTCGCTGAAGGGCTCTTCCTTCTTCTCGTCGGCCGACTCCTTCGCGATGATTCGCGGCGGCAAGATCAACATCGCCATCCTCGGCGCGATGCAGGTAAGCGAAACCGGCGACCTCGCGAACTGGATGATTCCCGGCAAGATGGTCAAGGGCATGGGCGGCGCGATGGATCTCGTCGCCGGCGTGGGCCGCGTGGTCGTGCTGATGGAGCATGTGGCGAAGGCCAAGGACGGCTCCACCTCGCACAAGATCCTCAAGCAGTGCAACCTGCCGCTGACCGGCGTGGGCGTGGTCAACCGCATCATTACCGACCTGGCGGTGATCGACGTCACCCCGCAGGGCCTGAAGGTGGTCGAACTCGCTCCGGGCGTGACGAAGGATGAGCTGGTCGAGCAGACCGGTGCGCCGCTGGACGTCAGCGCCGTCGCCTGATTGTTTTTGTCATTCCCGCGCAGTCGGGAATCCCATTGATCGCCACTCCGGGCAACCGAAATGGGATTCCCGACTGCGCGGGAATGACAGTTGATGAGGCAGCGTGTCCGCGCAATTCCTCGTCCGTCTACCCCAGTATTCTCTCCGCCGCCCGTACTCCCCACCACGCGGCCTCCTCGAACACCGAATACCCCGACAGGTCGGCATGGGCGAACAACACCCTGCCATCCGTCTCCCGCAAAGCCTGCAACCCCCGGTTGGACAAGTACCCCGGCAACGGCGACGCCATCGCATGACCGCGTACCGTGATCGAAACCGCCTCGATGAAGCGCCTTAGCTGCCAGCCATAGACCTGCTGCAGGTCGCCCGCCACTTCCTCGAACAATTCTTCCGTCCCGCACTTGGCCAGCCAGTCGCGCACCTGTGCCGGGTCGCGCGCGGACAACGCGTGATAGGCCGAGAACACGGTTTTCGGCGGCATCGCGACCCGCAGGTCCTGGTGGGTCGATACGACGTAGCCCAGCCCGCGTCCCTGGTACACGACGTTGTCCCAGGCCAGGGGCACGCCGGCGTCTTCTGGCGGAAAGCCATCCATCAGGAAATTCGCCACCGTCCAGGGAGCGTAGGAGGGCAGGTGATCGCGAGCATCGAAGCCGAATCGGCGCAGGTCGGCGATGCGCGAGGCGACGAACAGCGGCATGGCGGAAATCGCGCGATCCGCCCGGATGCGCAGCGCGCGGCGCGATGCGCCTTCCGCCTGCAGGCAGAGCACTTCCACGCCGCCGGCGGTTTCGTCGAGACGCATGGCCATGCCGTCCATGAACGCGGCGGGATGGACTTGCAGGATGCGTTCCTTGAGGCCGCGCGCCAGGGCTTGCAGCCCATCGGGCCAGGTCAGCACCGCGCCGTCGGACGCGTTTTCCGCCTGGCCGCCGCGGCTCGCGAAATAATGCAGTCCCGCCCAGGCCGATATCTTGTCGTGCCGCGCGCCGTATTCGTCCCGGCAGACGTAGTCCAGGTACCAGTGCAGCGTCGCCGACCGGTAGCCTTGCTCCAGCAGCCAGGTGCGGAAGGTCTTGCCGTCGAGGGCCGTCCATGCCGGATCGCGCGACGACAGCGCCACGGGAACCGCGAACAGCTTGCGGCCGTCATTGCCTCGGCGCGTCTTCAGGTCTTGCACGAGGTCGAGGAAATGCTTGTGTTCCTGCGCCTCCTCGGGCGACAGGCCTTGGCTGGGCATGAAACCGTCCTGCCAGGACCCGCGGAAGTACAGCCGTTCATCAGGCGCATGCACGATGCAGCGCTCGTCGAAATACGGCCGGGCCGTCTGGGCTCCGCGCAGGATCACGCCGAGGTCGGCGAGCATCTCTCGCACGTGGGACGATTCGAGCGAGGGCAGGGGCAGGTAGTGCGCGCCGCAGGGGTAGGGCAGGTCGCCGAAGCGTCCGCCCGCAGCGTTGCCCGAAAACTCGGGGCCGCTGAGGACGAGGAAATCCTTCCTCCCAGCGCGGGCCAGCTTCCATGCCGCCGACAGGGCCGCGATGCCGCTGCCGAGGATGACCGTGCCGGCGCGGACTTCCCCGGAGGGAGCGGGAATCGCGCCGGCGTCGCGCAGCATATGACCGGCTTCCATCCCGGGCCGGCTCACCTCGGGCACGACGCTGCGCCAGGGCAGGCGGCCGCAACCGGGCAGGCCGGCCAGCATGCCGGCGCCGCCAAGAACGAAGCCGCGCCGGGAGATCATCGCAGGACCTGGTGCCAGTCTTCCTCGAAGTAATGCACGAGCGACTGGCTGTTGAGGCGGTTCGGTTCCACCGGCACCCGCTTCATGTCGGCGGGAAAGCTGAACATCAGCCGCGTCGAGTCGGCGTCGAGGAATCGCATCGGCAGCGAATAGCGTTCCGGCGGCGTGAACCGGTCGTGCTTCGCCGCGACCACGAAGCCCCACTCGCCGAAGGACGGCACGTAGGCATGGTAGGGCCAGGTGTGGAATCCAGCCTCGCGCAGGGTCGCGTCGATGCACCAGAACGCGCGCGGCGCGAAGAATGGCGAGGTCGACTGCACGACCAGGAAGCCGTTCTCGGAGAGATGCTTCGCCATCAGGCGATACATCGGCACCGAATACAGCTTGCCGAGGCCGAAGTTGGAGGGATCGGGGAAGTCGGCGATGATGACGTCGAAGACGCCGTCGTTCTTTTCCAGCCAGCGCCCGGCGTCATCGTTGACGACGGTGACGCGGCGGTCCTTGAGCGAGCCGTGGTTGAGCTTCACCAGCGGTTCGGAATGGGAAAACAGCGTGGTCATCGCCGGATCGAGATCGACCAGCGTGACATGCTCGACATGCTCGTGGCGCAGGATCTCGCGCACCGCCATGCCGTCGCCGCCGCCCAGCACCAGCACCGACTTCGCGAACGCCGCCTTCTCCAGCGCCGGATGGACCAAGGCTTCGTGGTAACGATGCTCGTCGCGAGACGAGAACTGCAGGTTGCCGTTTATGTAGAGGCGCATGTCGTCCTTCCAGCGTGTGACCACGATGCGCTGGTAGGGCGTGGTGGTGGCATAGATGATCTCGTCGCCGAACAGGCCCTTCTCGGCCCATTGCGTCAGGCGGTCGGAGGTGAGCATGCCCAGGCCCAGCAGGCACATCACCATCGTCGCGAGGAAGACCCGCCGGCCGCTGTCGCGCACATCGTCGCGGAAGGTCAGGGCGGTCCAGAGCGCCACCCCGGCGTTGAGCATGCCGAACAGCAAGCCGGTACGCGACAGCCCGAGCTTCGGCGCCAGCACCAGGGGAAAAAGCAGGGACACCGCCAGCGCGCCGAGGTAATCGAAGGTGAGCACCCGGCTCACGAGTTCGCGGAACTCCGTGCGGCGGCCGTTCAGGACTCGCATCACCAGAGGGATTTCCATGCCCACGAGCATGCCGATCAGGAACACCAGCGCATAGAGCGCGGTGCGGAAGGGCGCCGACAGCCAGGCGAAGATCAGGAACAGGAAGGTTGCCGAGATGCCGCCGAGCAGGCCGACCAGCAGCTCGATGTCGATGAAGCGGGACAGCGTGTCCTCTTCCTTGACATACTTCGACAGGTGGGAGCCGACGCCCATCGCGAACAGGTAGCAGCCGATGATGGAAGAGAACTGCAGCACCGAGTCGCCCAGCAGGTAGCTGGTCAGCGCGCCGGCGATGAGTTCGTAGGCCAGCCCGCACGAGGCGACGATGAAGACCGAGAGGATCAGGGTGCGGTCGAGGATCATACGGGTTGTCGGATATCCCTTTGCTTGCTACGATGGCATGTGGTCAAGCCGCTGCTCAACTCATCCGGAGGTTTCGTATGTTACAGGCATATGCCTACGCCATGTACCTTCTGACGGGCTTCGTGCTTCTCGGGATCTTCTTCGCCCTCTACACCTGGGTCACCTCCTACGACGAGCTCAAGCTGATCCGCCAGGGCAACATGGCGGCGGCGATGTCGCTCGGCGGCGCGCTGATCGGCTTCTGCCTCACCCTGGCTTCCAGCATCCTGCACAACGGCACCTACCTCATGTTCCTCGCCTGGGCGGTGGGTGCGATGGTCGTCCAGGTCGTCTGCTACATCCTCATGGCCAAGAGCGTGCCCGACATGTGCAACGCGATCGAGGAGAACAACCTCGCGATGGGGTCACTGATGGCCGTGTCCTCGCTCACGATCGGCATCGTCAATGCCGCCTGCATTTCCTGACCAACCCCGCTTTCCCTGAAAGGAAGAAACATGGGCCTGGGTTCATTCATCAAGAAGCAGTTCATCGACATCCTCCAGTGGAACGAGGACGAGGACGGCGTGCTGGCCTGGCGCTATCCGATGGCAGACTACGAAATCCAGTACGGCGGCAGCCTCACGGTGCGCGAGTCGCAGATGGCGGTCTTCGTCAACGAAGGAGCGATCGCCGACGTCTTCGGCCCGGGCATGTACAAGCTAACGACGCAGACCCTGCCGGTCCTGACCTACCTGAAGAACTGGGACAAGCTGTTCGAGTCGCCCTTCAAGTCGGACGTGGTGTTCTTCAGCACCCGCCTCCAGCTCGGCCGCAAGTGGGGCACGCCGCAGCCCATCACCATCCGCGACAAGGACTTCGGCATGGTGCGCCTGCGCGCCTTCGGCATGTACTCCTACAAGGTGGCCGATCCGCGCAAGTTCTATACCGAGATCAGCGGTACGCGCGCCTCCTACACCCGCGACGAACTCGAACAGCAGCTGCGCAACATGGTGATCTCCACCATGACCTCGGCGCTCGGCGGCTCGTCCATTCCCTTCCTCGACATGGCCGCCAACCAGGGCCTGATGGCGGACCAGATCAAGCTGGCGCTGGCGCCGGTGTTCGAGCGCTACGGCGTCGCGCTCGACAACTTCGTGGTCGAGAACGTCTCCCTGCCGGAAGAACTGCAGAAGGCGCTCGACACCCGGATTTCCATGGGCATGGTCGGCGACATGGCGAAGTACACCCAGTACCAGGTGGCGAGCTCGGTGCCGCTGGCGGCGCAAAACGAAGGCGGCCTGGCCGGCGTGGGCGCGGGACTGTCCGCCGGCGTGGTCATGGGACAGACCATGGCCGACGCCATGAAGGCGGCGCAGGCGCCCGCCGCGCCTGCGGCCCCTGCGGCCGCTGCAACAGCCGCTCCGGCGCAGCCCGCGGAAGACCCGTCGGCGCGCCTGGGCCAGCTCAAGGGCATGCTCGACAAGGGTTTGATTTCCCAGGGCGACTACGACAGCGCCAAGGCGGAAATCCTCAAGAAGCTGATCGGCTGACCGCGATGAAGCAATGACGCACTGACCCCACGGCCACCACGCATGCAAACCGTCTCCTGCCCGAACTGCGGCGCGCAAGTCAGTTTCCGCTCCGCCGCTTCGGTCATGGCGGTGTGCGAGTATTGCCAGAGCACCCTGCTCAAGGATGCCGATTCCGTTCGCAATATCGGCAAGGTGGCCGAGGCGCTCGAAGACTATTCGCCGATCCAGATCACCACCTCTGGCTCCTACGAGAACCGGGCGTTCTCGGTGGTCGGCCGCATCCAGCTGCGCTACGACGCGGGATACTGGAACGAATGGTACGTGCTGTTCGACGACGGCAGCGATGGCTGGCTGTCCGACGCCTCGGGCCAGTACGTCATGACCGTGCCTGCCCAGGATCCGTCGCCGCCCGCCTTCGACAGCCTGCATCCCGGCCAGGCCCACCAGCATGGCGGCGATACCTGGTTCGTATCGGACATCCGCACCGCCCGCTGCATCAGCTGGAACGGCGAACTCCCGTTCCGGGTCGGCCGCGGCTGGGAAGCGAAGGTGGCCGACCTTCGTTGCGGCCATCGTTTCCTCACGCTCGATTACTCCGATGGCGACGTGCCGGCCGCCTATCTCGGCAAGGCCGTCACCCTGGAGGGCCTGCGCTGCCAGCTGCTGCGCGACAAGGACGCCATCGCGCAGAGCGCCGGCCATTTCCGCGGCCAGACCGCGGCGCTGGATTGCCCGAGCTGCGGCAGCGGCATCGCCTACAAGGCCGGCATGGCCTTCCACGTGGTGTGCCCGGCCTGCCATGCCGAGGTCGACTGTTCCACCGACAAGGCGCTGGTGCTGAAGAAGGCGGAAGAACTCGAACGCGTCACCACCACGCTGGCGCTCGGCGACAAGGGACGGATCGACGGGCAGGACTACGACCTCATCGGACTCCTGCAATGCGATTCCGGCGAGGAGGGCGACCCTGGCTGGACCGAGTACCTGCTGCACCACCCCGAGCGCGGCTTTCTCTGGCTGGTGGAAAGCGACCAGGGCTGGGACCGGGTCGACGTGCTCAATGAATGGCCGGCCGCGCGCGGAGACAGCGAGGTGGCGGTGGACGGCGTCACCTATCGGCGCGGCGAACGCTACGACTCCATCGTGCGCTACGCCGCCGGCGCCTTCAACTGGCGCGTCTCGGTCGACGACCGCACCCACCTGCGCGAATTCACCAGCGGCGAGCGCAAGGTCACGGCCGAAAGCAATCCCAACGAAGTCGTCTGGACGAAAAGCGCGCGCATTCCTGCCAGGCAGGTCGGCGAATGGTTCAAGAAAAAGGACCTTGCCGCCACGCCCGAGCCGGCCGCTTCCGTCCCGGGGCCCAGGCTGGGATTCCGCCCTGCCTTTCTCTTCAGCCTGCTGCTGCTCTTGCTCAACCTGCCGATCTCCATCGGCAGCGGCTCGCGCGGCTTGCGCCTGATCCTGATCGCCGCGCTGCTGCTCTGGATCCCGGTGTTCGTGATCCGCCATTTCACGAAAGAGCGTGAATGATCAAGTTCGCCTACATCCTCTATGGTGCGATCGTGGTGCTGCTCACCACGTGCACCAACCTCAGCTACTTGACCTCGCAGCCGGGATCGTCCAGCAACTGGGGCACGCGCAGCGGGTCGCCCAGCTATGGCGGTGGCGGCGGTAGCTATTCGGGAGGGCACAAGTGAGCAAGCAAGGAGATGCGCTCGGGCGGCATGTGCTGGCCGACCTGCATGACGCGCCGTCAGAGGTGCTCGGTGATCCCGTGGCGATCGAAAACGCGCTGCTGCGCGCCGCTCATGCAGCGGGCGCCACGCCGCTCTTTTCGCGCTTTCATCATTTCGGGCCGGGGCAGGGCGTGACCGGCGTGCTGCTGCTGCAGGAGTCGCATATCAGCATTCATACCTGGCCGGAACATGGATTCGCGGCGCTCGATGCGTTCATGTGCGGGGGTTGCCGGCCGCGAGATGCGGTCGAGATCGTGGTGTCGGCGCTTGGCGCGCGGCGGGTGGAGTTGAGGGAAGAGCGGCGGGGGGAGGGTGTGCTCGACCTACTCAGGCATTTCTGACTGCCTGTGTCATACCAGCGAAGGCCGGAATCCCATTTCTACTGTTTTCTCTCCGGTGAAGCGGTTGCGGGTCCCACTCCGTGGGGACTTGCCGGGGCTGGTCCCGGCGGCCCAGGTACTTTCTTTATCAGCAGATAAAGAAAGTACCCAAAGAAAGCTGCTTCAACCCCCATGTGGGAGTCACTTCGTACAGCCTCGTTCGATGGTTTGAGCGGATGCCGTTCTCCTCGGTACTCAGCATCTGAAAGGGAGATGGTGACTCGACCTCCTGCCGCATCGGCATGACTCGAGACTGTCCCGACGACAGGGAGCATCCGCCTACCTCTGTCATTCCCGCGAAGGCGGGAATCCCATTTTGGTCGTCCAGAGAAACGCACAATGGGATCCCAAGAACTGCCAGAAACGCGCAACCGCCGCTTACTGCGCCACCCAGCCCCCATCCATGTTCCAGGCCACGCCCCTTACCTGGCTGGCCGAATCGCTGGCCAGGAATACCGCCAGGTCCCCGAGTTGCTCCGGCGTCACGAAGTCTCCGGAAGGCTGCTTCTCCGCGAGCAGGCTGCGCTTGGCATCGTCGTTCGACAGTCCCTGCTGCGAGGCGCGGGCATCGACCTGTTTCTGCACCAGCGGCGTGAGCACCCAGCCCGGGCAGATGGCGTTGCATGTGATGCCGGTCTGCGCGGTCTCGAGCGCCGTTACCTTCGTCAGGCCGACGATGCCGTGCTTGGCCGCGACATAGGCCGATTTCTGCGCGGAACCGACGAGGCCGTGCACGGAAGCGACGTTGATGATGCGGCCCCAGTTGCGCTGCTTCATCGCGGGCAGCGCGAGGCGGGTGGTATGGAAGGCCGAGGTCAGGTTGATGGCGATGATCGCGTCCCAGCGATCGACAGGGAAATCCTCGATGTTGGCCACGTGCTGGATGCCGGCGTTGTTGACCAGCACGTCGACCGCGCCGAACTGCTCGGCGGCATGGCGCATCATAGCTTCGATTTCCGCGGGCTTGGACATGTCGGCATTGTGGTAGGCGGTTTTCACGCCATATTCCGACTGCACGCTTTCCTGGACGGCCTTGATGTCGTTCGGGTCGCCGAAACCGTTGAACACGATGTTCGCGCCCTCGGCGGCGAACTTCCTGGCCATGCCCAGGCCGATGCCCGATGTCGACCCGGTGACGAGTGCGGTCTTTCCTTGAAGCGTCTTCATGTAACCCTCTGTGAGAAATGGATATTTGTTAGTTGATTCAACGAATCTTATTTGGTCGAACGGCGAAGTAACACAAGATTTTAAGCGGAACCATCAGTAAAATGCGAGGATGACAATCGGATACTTCCCAAAATGACACAGTCCGCGCCAAGCTTTCGTTCGCGCCAGGTGCAATGCCTGTCTCCCGCCGGCCTGCATCGCATGGCCTACAAGGAATGGGGCGATCCGGACAATCCCCGGGTGCTGGTGTGCTTGCACGGCGTCACCCGCGTGAGCGACGACTTCGACACGCTGGCCATGGCGCTGGCCGGCCGCTACCGGGTGCTGTGCCCGGACGTCGTCGGCCGCGGCCGCTCCGACTGGCTGCGCGACCCCCAGCATTACCAGATTCCCCAGTATGTCAGCGACATGGTGACCCTGCTGGCGCGCGCGGACGCCGAAACCGTGCACTGGTTCGGCACATCGATGGGCGGGCTCATCGGCATGCTGCTGGCCTCCATGCCCGGTTCGCCGATAGAGCGTCTGGTTCTCAATGATGTCGGTCCGGCGCTGAATCCGGCCGCCCTGGCGCGCATCGGCGATTACATCGGCGAAGACACGCGCTTCAGCAGCTTCGAGGCAGGCGAGCAATACATCCGCGCGATTTCCGCGCCCTTCGGAACGCACACCGACGAAGAATGGCGCAAGATGACCGCCGATGTCTTGCGCGAGGATAAGGATGGTCAATGGCGGCGGCACTACGACCCGCGCATCGCCGTGCCCATCAAGGCGTCCACGCCGGAGGCGGCGAAGCAGGCTGAAGCCGTGCTGTGGCATGCCTATGATGCGATCCGCTGCCCGACGCTGCTGGTGCGCGGCGCGGATTCGGACTTGCTGAGCGCCGAAACCGCGCGGGCCATGACCGGCCGCGGCCCGAAGGCCGAGCTGGTGGAATTCGCGGGCGTCGGCCATGCGCCAACCTTCCTGCGCCAGGACCAGGTCGACGTGGCGGCACGATTCCTGGCGGGTTGATATAGTAGGAAGCCGCGGCTGGCAGAAGCTGAAGGCGCAGGCACGGCAAGACGACACAAGGAAACAAGGAAGTTCGAGCAATGGACATCACCCGCCTGCACGTAGGCAAGACGCTCTCCGAAGCGGCCATCCACAATGGCACCATCTACCTCGCCGGCCAGGTCGCCGAGGATCTCACCCAAGACATCACCGGACAGACCAAAGAGGTGCTCGGCCACGTCGATCGCCTGCTGGCGGAAGCCGGCAGCGACAAGTCGCGCATCCTCATGTGCCAGATATTCCTCGCGGACCTGGCCGACTTCCCGGCGATGAATGCCGCCTGGAACGACTGGGTCGCCGCAGGAAACGCCCCGCCCAGGGCCACGGTCCAGGCCAGGCTGGCCAAGCCGGAATGGCTGGTCGAAATGGTCGTGACCGCCGCCGTCGCCGAACCGGTCTCGCGCTAGGGTTTTCATGGTTTCCCTCGCATCCGCGCAGAATGAAATCGATGTCCAGCTGACGTCGGGCCTGACACAGGACGACGGCGCGCGCGTGCTCGACGCGCTGGCCTACGTCGAGCCGTGGTACCGCGGCAAGGCGGTCATCACCGGGCAGGACGCCTTCGATTTTTCGCGCGGCGCCGCGGCCACGCTGGCCCAGCTCAATACCGATGCCGATTCGCGGATCGCCTGCCTGCTGTTCGAGCTGACCGTGCTCGATCCCAAGGAAGCGGAAGGCATCGGCGCGCGCTTCGGCCAGGACATCGCCGACCTCGTCGGCGGCATCCGTCAGCTCATGCGCCTGCATGAACAGACCTTCACGCCCAAGGAAATCACGAGCGGCAAGCATGCTGCCCAGCAGGCGGCGCAGCACATGGAAACCCTGCGCAAGATGCTGCTCGCCATGGCGACCGACATGCGGGTGGTGCTGGTGCGGCTGGCGTCGCGCGTCACCACCTTGCGCTACTTCGCCGAGATCAAGCTGGAGAACGAGCGTACCGAACGCTATGCGCGCGAGACCATGGACCTGTACGCGCCGCTCGCCAACCGGCTCGGCATCTGGCAGCTGAAATGGGAACTGGAAGACCTGTCCTTCCGCTTCCTCGAGCCGGCGACCTACAAGCGCATCGCGCGCATGCTCGAGGAAAAGCGCATCGAGCGCGAGAGCTTCGTCGAGGGCGCCATCAGCCGCCTGAAGTCCGAGCTTGCGGAAGCCGGCATCAAGGCCGAGGTATATGGCCGTCCCAAGCACATCTTCAGCATCTGGAACAAGATGCGCGGCAAGTCGCTCGACTTTTCCGAGCTGCACGACGTGCGCGCCTTCCGCGTGATCGTCGATGACGTCAAGACTTGCTACGCGGTGCTCGGGCTGGTGCACAACATCTGGACGCCGATCCCGGAAGAGTTCGACGACTACATTTCCCGCCCCAAGTCCAATGGTTACCAGTCGCTGCACACCGTGGTGGTGGCCGAGGACGGCCGCGCGCTGGAAGTGCAGATCCGCACGCATGAAATGCACCGCTTCGCGGAGTACGGCGTGGCGGCGCACTGGCGCTACAAGGAATCCGGCGGATCGAACTTCGCCGCACAGAAGTACGACGAAAAGATCGCCTTCCTGCGCCAGCTGCTGGCCTGGAAAACCGAGGTCGCCGACGCGGTGGTGGAGCAGGAAGACGCCCAGCGCGAATGGGTGGAGAAGCTCAAGCAGACCTCGCTCGATGACCGCATCTATGTGCTGACGCCGCAGGCGCGCGTGATCGAACTGCCCAGCGGCGCCACGCCCATCGATTTCGCCTACCACCTGCATACCGACGTCGGCCACCGTTGCCGCGGCGCGCGCGTGGATGGCGTGATGGTGCCGCTCAACACCCCGCTCAAGAACGGCCAGACGGTGGAAATCATTACCGCCCGCGGCAGTGCGGCGGTCGGGCCCTCGCGCGACTGGCTCAGCCCCGGCTATGTCGTCAGCGCGCGCACGCGCTCCAAGGTGCGCGCCTGGTTCAATGCCATCGAGCAGCAGGAAACCCTGTCCCATGGACGCGCCATGGTCGAAAAGACCCTGCAGCGCGAAGGCAAGACCGCGATCAATCTCGAGGAACTGGCGCACAAGCTCGGCTTCTCCAAGCTCGACGATCTCTTCCTCGCGGTCGGCAAGGAAGAATTCAGCCTGCGCAACGTCGAGCACGTCCTGCACGCCGACGACGAGAAGGCCAAGGCGCCGCCTTCGCAGGAAGCGGTGCTGCCGAACAAGAGCCGCGCCTCGAGCGTGTCCCAGGGCGCGAAGTCCGGCGTGCTGGTGGTCGGCACCGAAGGCTTGCTGACCCAGCTCGCGCGCTGCTGCAAGCCGGCCCCGCCCGACGAGATCATCGGCTTCATCACGCGCGGCAAGGGCGTGTCCATCCATCGCGCCAATTGCAAGAACCTCGCGCAGATCCGCAAGAATGCCCTGGAGCGCGTCATTCCCACGACCTGGGGCGAGTCCGGCAAGGACACCGTCTATCCGGTCGATATCTTCATCCTGGCGAGCGACCGCCAGGGCCTGCTGCGCGACATCACGGAAATCTTTTCGCGCGAAAAGATCAACGTCATCGGCGTGAGCACGCAGAGCGCGAGAGGACAGGCGAAGATGTCCTTCACCGCCGAGATTTCATCGACGGCCCAATTGCTCAAGGCCTTGGCCGTGATACGTGAAGTGAAGGGCGTGCTGGAAGTGCAGCGGCAATGAGCCGCAATGGGTCCGCAGGACCCGGCCCTACAGCATGGCGGACAGTTCGGGTTGCAGGGTCACGTGGTCGATGCCGTGCTTGTCCAGCAGCATCTGCTTGATCTCGCGCAGGATGGACGGCCAGGCCTGCATGTCGTCGATTTCCACATGGCCGATCAGCGCCGGCGCGCCGGGCGTCATTTCCCAGACGTGCAGGTCATGGACCGAAAGCACGCCTTTCTGGCGGGAAAGGTCTTCGCCGACCTCGAGGTAATCGATGTGATGAGGCACGCCTTCCATCAGGAAATGATAGGACTCCTTGAGCACGCCTATCGTCGATTTCAGGATGAGCGCGGACACCAGCACCGAAAGCAGGGGATCGATCTGCAGCCAGCCCGTGAAATAGATCACCACGCCCGCGATCACCGCGGCCACCGAGCCGAGAAGGTCTCCCAGCACATGCACCATGGCCGCGCGGGTGTTCACGCTATCCTGCCCATGCGACAGGACCCACGCCACAACGATGTTGACGGCCATGCCGATGCAGGCCACGACGAACACCGTGCCGCCTTGCACTGCCACGGGATGGAAGAAGCGCTGCGCCGCCTCGACGACGATCCAGGCCACCACCGCCAGCATGACCAGGGCGTTGATGAAGGCGGCCAGCGCCTCGGCACGGCCGAAGCCGAAGGAATGTTTCGCGGACGGCGGGCGGCGGGCGATGATCTGGGCCAGCAGCGCCAGGCCCAGCGCGGTGGCATCCGTGACCATGTGGCCGGCGTCGGAGATCAGCGCCAGCGAATTCGACCAGAAGCCCGCCACCACCTCCACCAGCGCGAAGCCCAGGGTGATCAATAATGACCAGCCCAGGATGCCGGGGCGGCGCACCTCCGAGAAATGATGATGCGATGCATCCCCGGCGCGATGGGCATGCAGGTGTTCGGTGGAGGGCGGGTGGGTTTTCATGTACGCGGAAAGGCCGGACCAAAAGCGGGAAGTGTAGCGGATTCCAGGGCAAGGAATGTCCCCAAAGTAAAGACGGTTTTGCATGACCGGTTTAGGCCATTGAAGCCGCCCGGAAAATAATTGGGTGAAACACTGGCGCAATCAAAAATCTCTCGCTATAATCTCGGCTTCTTCAGGCTCGTAGCTCAGCTGGTTAGAGCACTACCTTGACATGGTAGGGGTCGTTGGTTCGAGTCCAATCGAGCCTACCAACATCCTCTAAGACGCCCCGGACTTCGCTCCGGGGCTGTTTTAGTCCAGAGGCATGTTGGCAGGATTGCCTGATCGTCCTTTCCGCTTCACTCCCCCGATTTCCCATTAGTTCTTTTATCGCTTGGCGTTGCTTTGCGCTCTTTGCCCATGCATCGAATGCGCGCACCCTCGGCGACCGGTTTCACTCACTGCGGCCGCGCACCCCGCCCGCGCCACTGGCAAGGTCTTCTTCAATCATCCTTGGCCGGGGTCAGTCCCCGGCGGCATCGCTGCCATATCACGGAACTTTCGGCCGTTCCGCATCTCCTGCCATCTATTGTCCTTTCAACAGGAGAGCCGCATGCCGGACGACATCTTGCCCAGTCAACGCGACGCCGGCGCCCAACCGGCGCAGGCCGGCACCGCGCCGGATCCCACTTTCGTTCCTCCGCGCCTGGTCAGCCTGCTGGTCAATGGACAGGCCTGCGACCTGATGCTTGAACCCCGGGTCACCCTGCTCGATGCCCTGCGGGAAGTCATGCACCTCACCGGCACCAAGAAAGGCTGCGACCGCGGACAGTGCGGCGCCTGCACGGTGCTCGTCGATGGCCAGCGCATCAATGCCTGCCTGACGCTCGCCATCATGCATGAGGGCAGGGCGATCACCACCATCGAAGGCATCGCCGGCCAGGCCGGACTGCACGCGGTGCAGGAAGCCTTCCTCGAATGCGATGCCTTCCAATGCGGCTACTGCACCCCGGGCCAGATCTGTTCGGCCGTGGCGCTGCTCGACGAGGCCGCCCAGGGACAGGCCAGCGCGGTTGCGCCGCGCGCCGTCGCCGGCGACCTGTCCGACGACGAGATCCGCGAGCGCATGAGCGGCAACATCTGCCGCTGCGGCGCCTATCCGAACATCGTTTCCGCCATCCGCATGGCCTCGCGGCCCCAATCCTGAATCCGCCCAAGGCGAGAAAGCTCCTTATGCTTCCCTTTGAATACGATCGCGCGACCGACGTGGAACAAGCCGTCCGCCTCGGCGCGCAGGCAGGCGCGCGCTACATTGGCGGCGGCACCAACCTGCTCGACCTCTACAAGAGCGGCATCGAGCGGCCGGCGCGCCTGGTCGACGTCAGCCGCCTTCCGCTGAACACCATCGAAGCCTTGCCGGACGGCGGCGTGCGCATCGGCGCCATGGCGAGCAACACCGCGGCGGCCAATCATGCGCTGGTCAGGGAGCGATGTCCTTTGCTGGCGGAAGCGCTGCTGGCCGGCGCGTCGGCGCAATTGCGCAACATGGCGACGGTCGGCGGCAACCTGCTGCAGCGGACGCGCTGCCATTACTTCACCGACCCCGCGCTGGGCGCGTGCAACAAGCGCACGCCCGGATCGGGCTGCGCGGCGCGCGATGGCTTCAATCGCATCCACGCCATCCTCGGCGGGAGCGAATCCTGCATCGCCGTGCATCCCTCCGACATGGCGGTGGCGCTCTGCGCGCTGGATGCGGTGGTGAGGGTGCGGAGCCAGTCGGGCGAACGCGAGATTCCGGTCAACGATTTCCATCGCCTGCCGGGCGACACGCCGCACATCGATACCACCTTGCGGCCGGGCGAACTCATCACCGCCATCGACGTTCCCGCCGTCGCATTCGGCACGCGCTCGCATTACCTGAAGGTGCGCGACCGGGCGAGCTATGCCTTCGCGCTGGTGTCGGTCGCCGCGGCTATCGACGTGCATGACGGCATGGTGCGGGAGGTGTGCATCGCCCTCGGCGGCGTGGCCCACAAGCCCTGGCGCGCGCGCGAGGCGGAAGACGCCCTGCGCGGCAAGGAATTTTCCGAGGACAATCTGCGCGCCGCCGCCGCGCTGGCCCTCGCGCAGGCCCGGCCGCAGGAACACAACCGCTACAAGGTGGAACTCGCGCGGCGCGTCATCGTGCGCGCGCTGCGCATCGCAGGAGACATGGCATGAGCCTCATCGGACAAGGCATTTCCCGCACGGATGGCGTGAAAAAGATCACTGGCGCCGCCGAGTACGCGGCGGACCATCGCGTGCCGGAATGCGTGCACGCCGTCATGGTCACCAGCACCGTTCCGTCAGGCCGCATCAAGCGCATCCATACCGGACACGCGGAGGAGGTGTCCGGCGTGCTGCAGGTCATGACGCACCTGAATGCGCCGCGCCTGCCCTCGCAGACCAGCTCCGGCAAGCTCCAGCCCCCGGTCGGCCGGGTGCTCAGCCTGCTGCAGTTCGATGCCGTGCATTACAACAACCAGCCCATCGCGCTCGTCGTTGCCGATACGCTGGAGCACGCGCGCGAAGCGGCCGCGCGGGTACGCGTGGAATACGAAGCCGCGCCCGCCGTGCTCGATTTCGCCGAGGCGCAGGAACACCTGCATCCGCCGGAAAAGGTCCTGGCTCAATCCACCGACACGCGCCGCGGCGACTTGCATGCCGGCCTGCTGTCCGGCTCCGCGCGCCTCGATGCCACGTACAGCACGCCCAATGCCCATCACAACCCGATGGAACCGCACGCCACCCTCGCGGCCTGGGACGGCGACCGCCTGCAACTCTTCGATTCAACCCAGTACATCCTCGGCGTGCGCAACGTCGTCGCGGGAACGCTCGGGATTCCGCCGGAAAACATCACGGTGCATTGCCCGTTCACCGGCGGCGGCTTCGGCTGCAAGGGGTCGGTCTGGTCGCACGTGGTGCTGGCGGCGATGGCGGCCAGGCAGGTCGGACGTCCGGTGAAGGTGGTCCTCGACCGCAACCAGCTGTTCGGGCCGGTGGGCACGCGGCCAGTCACCAGCCAGCGTTTCCGGCTCGGCGCGACGGAACATGGCAAGCTCACGGCCATGGGGCATGACGCCATCGCCTACACGTCGATGATCGAGGACTGGATCGAACCCTGCGCGCTGGCGTCGCGCATGCTCTACGCCTGCCCCAACCAGGAAACCAGCCACCGCCTCGCGCGCATGAACCTCGGCACGCCGACCTTCATGCGCGCCCCCGGCGAAAGCACCGGCACGTTTGCGCTGGAATCGGCGATGGATGAGATGGCCTGGCAGCTTGGAATCGATCCGCTCGCCTTCCGCCTGCAAAACTACGCAGAGCGGGACCAGGGCAAGGATCTGCCGTGGTCGAGCAAGTCATTGCGGCAATGCTACGAGATCGGCGCCGAGCGCTTTGGCTGGGCGCGCCGCACGCCGGAACCGCGTTCCATGCGCGAAGGCAGCAAGCTGGTCGGATGGGGCATGGCGACCGCCACCTATCCAACCAATCGTTCCCCCGCGTCCGCGGTGGCGCGCATGCTTCCCGATGGATCGGTGGTGGTGCAGACCGCGTCGCAGGACCTTGGCACCGGGACCTATACCGTCATGACCCAGGTGGCCTGCGATGCGCTTGGCTTGCCGGTGGACAAGGTAAGGTTCGAGCTCGGCGACAGCCGCTTTCCGAACGCGCCGATTTCCGGCGGCTCGACCACCGTCGCCAGCGTCGCGCCGGCGGTGCAGGCGGCGGCGGAAGCCTTGCGGCTCAAGCTGATCGGTATCGCCCTGGCGGACGAGGCCTCGCCGCTGCACGGCGCCACCGCAGATGCGATCGTTGCCGCCAACGGCGCGCTGCGACTGCGCGACGACCCGCAGCGCACGCAATCCTATGCCGACATCCTGCGCCGTCACGGCGGCAATGCGGTCGAGGCAGAAGCGAGCGCCGCGCCGGGTGAGGAAAAATCGAAGTTCTCGATGCATGCCTTCGGCGCGGTCTTCGTGGAAGTCCACGTCGATGAAGACCTCGGCCAGATCAGCGTGCCGCGCGTGGTCGGCGTATACGGCGTCGGCAAGCTGCTGAACCGCAAGACCGGGTACAGCCAGCTTATGGGCGGCATCGTGTGGGGCATCAGCCTTGCCCTGTTCGAGGAAACGGTGTTCGACAAGCGCAACGGCAGGGCGGTCAACGGCAATCTTGCCGAATACCATGTGCCGGTCAATGCCGACATCGGCGACATCGACGTCAGCATCGTCGACGAGGAAGACCCTCACGTGAATCCGCTGGGCGCGAAAGGCGTGGGAGAGATCGGCATCACCGGCGTCGGCGGCGCGATTGCCAACGCGGTGTTCCATGCGACCGGCAGACGCGTGCGCGACTTGCCGATCACGCTCGACAAGCTGCTGTAGCGGAGCGCTGGCGGCTTGGTGGCGGCTCAGTGGTGGCTGGTCTTGCGGCCCGAGCCGGATTTCTTGCCGCCGCCGGAAATCTTGTTTTCCGTGGCCCAGGCGCGGCGTTCCGCTTCCTGCTTGGGCACGCCGCGCTGCTCATAACTTTCCTCGATGTGCTGCGCCTGCCGTTTCTGCTTGTCGGTGTACGCGGATTTGTCGCCTCTTGGCATGATGGTCTCCTTTCGATGTGGTGCATGACAATCTTGCTTGCAGGTGAGACAAGGCGGGAGGGCGAAAAATCCCTCCGCTCGAGCGCGAGGAGGGCATGAGCCGGCCCGCACGGCTTGCATTTCCACATCGGGGCTTGTATAGTCTGGGCTTGATTTTTAGGGTGGATACGTCCAACCTGATTACCGGACAACGAACATTCTGTAAGAGCGAGAAAGGCAACACGGTTATGACACCGCGAACTACAACCACCGCAGGTCTTCATCGGCGCTAGTCGGGGTTGTTTTCGTCTCTTCAGAATGAAAAACGCGGCTAGCCCGCGTTTTTTTTCGTCCGTCAATTTTCATGGTGAATAGTCTAGCGTCAGTGGCAAGCCGCCCTGACATGGAGGGTAAAATGGTTTCAGTGCGTCTTCCCGATGGTTCGCAGCGTCAATTCGAATCGCCCGTCACGGTCGCCCAAGTCGCGGCCAGCATCGGCACCGGCCTGGCAAAGGCTGCCCTTGCCGGCAAGGTCGACGGCAAGCTGGTCGATACCTCGTTCCTCATCGACAAGGATGCCGACCTTGCCATCGTGACCGACAAGGACGCCGATGGCCTGGACGTCATCCGCCATTCCACCGCGCACCTGCTGGCCTATGCCGTGAAGGAGTTGTTCCCCGACGCCCAGGTCACCATCGGCCCGGTCATCGACAACGGCTTCTACTACGACTTCTCCTACAAGCGCCCCTTCACGCCCGAGGACCTCCAGGCCATCGAGAAGAAGATGGCCGAACTGGCGAAGAAGGACGAGCCGGTAAGCCGCAAGGTTCTCCCGCGCGATGAAGCGGTGGCCTATTTCAAGTCCATCGGCGAAGCTTACAAGGCGGAAATCATTTCTTCCATTCCTCAGGGCGAGGACGTCTCGCTCTACACCGAGGGCAAGTTCACCGACCTCTGCCGCGGCCCGCACGTGCCCTCGACTGGCAAGCTCAAGGTCTTCAAGCTGATGAAGCTGGCCGGCGCCTACTGGCGCGGCGATTCCAAGAATGAAATGCTCCAGCGCGTGTACGGCACCGCGTGGGCCAAGAAGGAAGAGCAGGACGCCTACCTGCACATGCTCGAGGAAGCCGAGAAGCGCGACCACCGCAAGCTCGGCAAGCAGCTCGACCTGTTCCACTTCCAGGACGAAGCGCCGGGCCTGATCTTCTGGCATCCGAAGGGCTGGACCATCTGGCAGGAAGTCGAGCAATACATGCGCCGCGTTTACAAGGAATGCGGCTACCAGGAAGTGAAGGCGCCGCAGATCCTCGACCGCGCGCTCTGGGAAAAGACCGGCCACTGGGAAAACTATCGCGACAACATGTTCGTGACCGAATCGGAAAACCGCAACTATGCGCTCAAGCCGATGAACTGCCCGGGCCATGTCCAGATCTACAATGCCGGCCTGCGCAGCTACCGCGACCTGCCGCTGCGTTTCGGCGAGTTCGGCCAGTGCCACCGCAACGAGTCCTCGGGAGCGCTGCACGGGCTGATGCGCGTGCGCGGCTTCACCCAGGACGACGGCCACATCTTCTGTACCGAAGAGCAGATCCAGTCCGAGTGCACCGCTTTCCACCAGCAGGCGATGCAGGTCTACAAGGATTTCGGCTTCTCCGACATCTCCATCAAGATCGCGCTGCGCCCGGAAAACCGCATCGGTTCGGATGAAACCTGGGACCGCGCGGAAGACACGCTGCGCAACGCGCTGCGCGCCTGCGACGTCCAGTGGACCGAACTGCCGGGCGAGGGCGCGTTCTACGGCCCGAAAATCGAATACCACCTCAAGGATTCGCTCGGCCGCCCCTGGCAGGTCGGCACCATGCAGGTCGACTTCTCCATGCCGGGCCGCCTCGGCGCGGAATATGTCGCGGATGACAATACCCGCAAGGTGCCGGTCATGCTCCACCGCGCAATCGTCGGTTCGCTGGAACGCTTTGTCGGCATCCTGATCGAAAACCATGCCGGCGCGATGCCGCTCTGGCTGGCTCCGGTGCAGATTGCCGTGCTGAACATTTCGGACGCTCAGGCTGATTATGCGCAAGCGGTAGCACAAAACCTGAAAAAACAAGGGTTTAGGGTAAATCTCGATTTGCGTAACGAGAAAATAACCTATAAAATACGCGAGCATTCCGTCCAAAAGCTGCCTTACATCGTCGTGATCGGCGACAAGGAGCGGGACGCGAATACGGTGGCCGTGCGTGCGCGAGGCAACGTCGATCTGGGAATCATGTCCGTCGACGCCTTGGTTGAGCGACTTGTCAGTGAGGTCGACACCAAAGCCTGATGTGCTGGAGCACGGCTTAATTATTTGATTGATAAAGGAAACTGCAATAGCTACGGACAAGTCGCATCGCATCAACGGCGAAATTACCGCGCCGGAATTGCGTTTATCTGGGGTCAATAACGAGCCGCTGGGCATCGTCAGTCTGGCCGAGGCCTTCCGCGCCGCGGAAGAGGCAAATGTGGATCTGGTAGAGATCGCTCCCACCGCGCAACCGCCGGTGGCGCGTCTCATGGACTATGGCAAGTTCAAGTACCAGGAGCAGAAGAAAGCCCACGAAGCCAAGCTGAAGCAAAAGGTCATCCAGGTCAAGGAAGTCAAATTCCGGCCGGGAACCGATGACGGCGATTACAACATCAAGCTTCGTAACCTGACCAAGTTCCTCGAAGAGGGCGACAAGACCAAGATCACCCTGCGTTTCCGCGGTCGCGAAATGGCGCACCAGGACATCGGCATGAGAATGCTGGAACGCCTGAAAGCCGATCTCGAGCCGTTCGGGCAGGTTGAGCAGTTTCCCAAGATGGAAGGCCGCCAGATGGTCATGGTGCTGGCGCCGAAAAAGAAGAAGTAATTCTTCAAAAAAAGATTTGAGGGGCCGCCCGCTGGCGTCACGTTATGCGGCGGCCCTTTGAATTGCAGGGACTCGATTCCCTGCATAACAAGTGAGAGCAGGCATCCAAGAGCAGTGAAGTACTGCCACCTGCAATCATGCCAAAACTGGAGCTGTCCGGAAGGACAGAGTTTGCTATGCCTAAGATGAAGACCAAGAGCAGCGCCAAGAAGCGCTTCCGCGTGCGTCCGGGCGGTACCGTCAAGCGCGGTCAAGCCTTCAAGCGCCACATCCTCACCAAGAAAACCACCAAGAACAAACGCCAGCTGCGCGGCGCAGTGGACGTTCATGACACAAACATGAACTCCGTTCGCGCGATGATGCCGTTCGCCTAACCTCACCAATAAGAAGGAGCTACCATGCCTCGAGTTAAACGTGGGGTTACCGCACGGGCCCGTCACAAGAAAGTCCTTGACCTCGCCAAGGGCTACCGCGGCCGCCGCGGCAATGTCTACCGCATCGCCAAGCAAGCCGTCATGCGCGCAGGCCAGTACGCCTACCGCGATCGCCGCAACAAGAAGCGCGTCTTTCGCGCCCTTTGGATCACCCGTATCAATGCCGCGACCCGCGAGCACGGCGTGACCTACAGCGTGTTCATGAACGGCCTGAAGAAGGCCAACATCGGCCTGGACCGCAAGGTTCTCGCCGACATGGCAGTGACTGACAAGCCGGCGTTTGCCGCGATTGTCAATCAGGTGAAGGCCAACATCGCTGCTTAAGTGTTGTGATTCCGGCGCCGCCTCGCGCGGCGTGCAAAGAATAAGCGGGGCATAGGTCTATCATCTATGCCCCGTTTTATTTTTTCCGGTCGTATTGACCATTCGATTTCGATTTCCTGTCACGGGCAAAAAGCCGCATGAATTCCTTAGAAGATATTGTCGTCCAGGCGCAAGCCGATTTCGCGGAAGCGCAGGACGCCGCCGCACTCGAGAATGCCAAGGCAAAGTACCTCGGCAAGACCGGCCAGATCACCGAGCAGATGAAAGGCCTCGGCAAGCTTGCGCCGGAGGAGCGCAAGGCGCAGGGCGCCGTGATCAACGCCGCCAAGGAAAAGATTGAAGCGGCGCTGAACGGCCGCCGCGATGCCCTGGCCAACGCGCAGATGGAAGCCAGGCTGAACGCCGAAGCCATCGACGTCACCCTGCCCGGGCGCGGCCGCAGCGTCGGCGGCATCCACCCGGTGATGCGCACCTGGGAGCGCATCGAAGCCATCTTTCGCTCGATCGGCTTCGACGTGGCCGACGGCCCGGAGATCGAAACCGACTGGACCAACTTCACCGCATTGAACAGCCCGGAAAACCACCCGGCGCGTTCGATGCAGGACACCTTCTACATCGACGGCAAGGACAGCCAGGGCAAGCCGCTGCTGCTGCGCACCCACACCAGCCCCATGCAGGTGCGCCATGCCCGCATGAACAAGCCGCCGATCAAGGTCATCGCCCCCGGCCGCACCTACCGCGTCGACAGCGACGCCACCCATTCGCCGATGTTCCACCAGGTCGAGGGCCTGTGGATCGACGAGAACATCAGCTTCGCCGACCTCAAGGGCGTCTACCTCAACTTCGTCAAGGCCTTCTTCGAGACCGACGACCTGCAGGTGCGCTTCCGTCCCTCTTATTTCCCGTTCACCGAACCCTCGGCCGAAATCGACATCGCCTTCGGCAGCGGCCCGCTGAAAGGCCGCTGGCTGGAAGTCTCCGGCTCCGGCCAAGTGCATCCCACCGTGGTCCGCAACATGGGCCTCGATCCGGAAAAGTACATCGGCTTCGCCTTCGG
>NZ_JAAIVB010000039.1 GCF_010974945.1 Noviherbaspirillum galbum
TCATCGAGCGCCTCGCGATGCTGCGCTATGGCATCGGCGACCTGCGCCTGTTCTACGAAGGCGACCTGCGCTTCCTGAAGCAGTTCAACTGATCCCGCGGGCCGGGCGCGCAATCCCGGAAAACAAACTCCGGCGGCCTGCCGGCAGGGCAGGCGGTCAACAAGAATATGTGAAGGCATCATCATGCAATTTTCCGAAAGCTGGCTCCGTTCCATGGTCGATCCGAAGATGAATTCGGACGAGTTGTCGCATCTGCTGACGATGAGCGGTTTGGAAGTGGAAGAGGTGGAACCCGTCGCGCCGCCGTTCAACGAGGTCGTGGTGGCGAGGGTAGTGGAAGTCGCCAGGCATCCGAACGCCGACCGCCTGAACGTCTGCCAGGTCGACGCCGGCACCGGCACCCTGCTCAACATCGTGTGCGGCGCGCCCAACGTGCGTCCCGGCATGAAAGTGCCGTGCGCGCTGCCCGGCGCCAAGCTTCCGCCCGGCGAGGATGGCAAGCCTTTCGAGATCAAGGTCGGCAAGCTGCGCGGCGTCGAGTCGCAGGGCATGCTCTGCTCGGCGCGCGAATTGCGCCTCTCCGACGACCACGGCGGCCTGTTGGCCTTGCCAGACGACGCGCCGGTCGGCCAGAATTTCCGCGACTACTACCAGCTCAACGACCTCAAGTTCACCATCAAGCTCACGCCCAACAAGGCGGATTGCCTGTCCGTGCTTGGCGTGGCCCGCGAGGTCTCCGCGCTGACCGGCTCGCCGCTGCAGGCGCCCGCGGCCCGCGCGGCCTCGGTGAACACCGATGAAAAGCTGCCGGTGAAGGTGTCCGCGCCCGACCTGTGCGGCCGCTTCTCCGGTCGCGTCATCCGGAACCTGAATGCCCACGCCGAGACGCCCGCCTGGATGAAGCAGCGCCTCGAGCGCAGCGGCCAGCGGCCGATTTCGGCGCTGGTCGACATTTCCAATTACGTGATGCTCGAACTCGGCCGTCCCTCGCACGTCTTCGATCTCGACAAGATCCATGGCGGGCTCGATGTGCGCTGGGGCAAGCCGGGCGAATCGCTCAAGCTCCTGAACGGCAATACCGTCGAGGTCGACGGCTGGGTCGGCGTGATCGCCGACGACAAGGAGATCGAATCCCTGGCGGGCATCATGGGCGGCGACTCCACTGCCGTTACGCTCGACACGACCAACATCTACCTCGAGGCCGCATTCTGGTGGCCGCAGGCCATCCAGGGCCGCGCCCGCCGCTACAACTTTTCGACCGATGCCGCCCACCGCTTCGAACGCGGCGTGGACTACGCCACCACCGTCGAGCACCTGGAGCGCATCACCGCGCTGATCGCCGAGATTTGCGGCACCAAGGACACCCTGGTCGGCCCGGTCGACGACCACGTGGTCAATCTGCCGGAGCGCAAGCCGGTGACCCTGCGCACCGCGCGCGCCAACAAGGTGATCGGCGTCGCCATCTCTGACGACCAGATCGCAGACATCTTCCAGCGCCTCGGCCTCGAGTTCACCCGCGAACCGGGGACGTTCAACGTCACGCCGCCGTCCTACCGCTTCGACATCGAGATCGAGGAAGACCTGATCGAGGAAGTGGCGCGCGTCTACGGCTTCGAAAACATCCCGGCGCTGCCGCCGGTGACGGCCAACGTCATGCGCGTGGCATCCGAAGGCACGCGTTCGCTGTTCGACATCCGCCATCGCCTGGCCGACCTAGACTACCAGGAAGTGGTGAACTACAGCTTCGTCGACGAAGCCTGGGAATCCGACTTCGCCGGCAACGCCGATCCGGTGCGCCTGCTGAACCCGATCGCCAGCCAGATGAGCGTGATGCGCACCTCGCTGATCGCCAGCCTGGTCGCCAACGTGCGCTACAACATCAACCGCAAGACCAACCGCGTGCGCGCGTTCGAGGTCGGCGCGGTGTATCTGCGCGACGCCGGGGTGCAGGACGGCCCGCTGTCCGTGGCGGGTTATTCCCAGCCCAAGCGCGTGGCCGCGATCGCCTATGGCCCGGCGGCGGAAGAGCAATGGGGGCAGGGGACGCGCAACGTCGATTACTTCGACGTCAAGGCCGACCTCGAAGCCTTGTTCGCGCCGGCGGCGCTCCGTTTCGAGCGCACCGCGCATCCGGCGCTGCACCCCGGCCGTTCGGCGCAGGTGCTGCTCGGCGGCCGCGTGGTGGGCGTGATCGGCGAACTGCATCCCCGCCTGCAGCAGAAATACGATCTGCCGCTGGCGCCGGTGCTGTTCGAAGTCGATACGGATGCCCTGCAGCAGCGCGATCTTCCCTCCTACCAGGAGATTTCGAAATTCCCCGCCGTCGTCCGCGATGTCGCCGTGGTGGTGAAGCAGTCGGTGGCCGCGCAAGAACTGATCGATACCTTTGTTTCCGAGCGGAAATCGAATCCTTCCTGTGCTATCATGCAAGCCATTGTTTTATTTGATGAATATCGAGGCAAGGGTCTGGAAAATGACGAAAAAAGTCTTGCTTTCCGGTTCACCTTGCAAGATACTCAGACAACCCTGCAGGATGACAAGGTCGATGCCGCAATGGCCGCTTTCATCGCTTCCGCGGAGCGGAATCATGGCGCCAGGCTGCGTGCATGAACGAAGACATAAGCAGGGCAGGGACGACACTTACCATGAATGACGTGAACTCAGCCGAACTTCAATCCGTACTGGACGCCGACCTCGATCGCGCGGTCCAGGAAGCAAAAGCGAGAACGCAGGCTGAAAAGGATCTGCCAACCCTGACCAAGGCAGAGCTGGCAGAGCTTCTGTTCGAACAGGTCGGCCTCAACAAGCGCGAAGCGAAGGACATGGTGGAAACCTTCTTCGATGAAATCCGCAACGCGCTTGAACGCGGCGAATCCGTGAAGCTTTCCGGTTTCGGAAATTTCCAGCTTCGCGACAAGCCGCAGCGCCCAGGCCGCAATCCCAAGACGGGCGAGGAAATTCCCATCACGGCGCGCCGCGTCGTCACCTTCCATGCCTCGCAAAAGCTCAAGGGCATGGTGGAGACGGCGAGCAGGGCGCCTCTCGTACGCATCGCCTGACCTCTTCTCTTCCTGCTGAACGATGAATGAGCGAACCAATAAAGCGGAAGCCGTCGTATTGCCGCCCATCCCGGCAAAAAGATATTTCACCATCGGTGAAGTCAGCGACCTCTGCGGCGTCAAGCCGCATGTGCTTCGTTATTGGGAGCAGGAATTCACCCAGCTCAAGCCGGTAAAGCGCCGCGGCAACCGGCGCTATTACCAGCATCATGAAGTGCTGCTCATCCGGCGCATCCGAGAGCTGCTTTACGAGCAGGGCTTCACCATCAGCGGCGCGCGCAACAAGCTCGACAGCCGCATCCATCCCGAAGAAGAAATGGCGGCCGGACTGCCGCCGTTCGAGCTCGACGCCGTCAGCATCCGCGAGGAGCTGCATGCGATCCTCGGCCTGCTCAGGCCGTCCGCGTCGAAGACATGAAAAAAGCGGCGCCCGGCCGCTTTTTTAAATCCATCGCGTCGTTGATCATCCTGCCCGGTTGAGCACGTCCACCAGCCGGGGGATGTCGATCGGTTTCGCGAAGTGGTAGTCGAAGCCCGATTCCTGCGCGCGGCTGCGATCCTTTTCCTGGGCATAACCCGTCACCGCCACGAGGATGGTATGCGCGAGGCCGGCATCGCTGCGCAGCGAGCGCGCGACTTCGTAGCCATTCATCCGGGGCATCCCGATATCGAGAATGACCACGTCCGGCCGCAGCTTCCCTGCCGTCTGCACGGCAGTCGCGCCATCGAAGGTGACCTCCACCTTGTGTCCTGATACCTTCAGGAATTCCCCCAGCGATTCCGCGGCGTCGACATTGTCGTCGACGATCAATATGCTTTTCGATTTGCTTGTCATGGTTGTGGATTCCTTGCGGGCGGTATGGCAACCTTGGCATTCCGCGGCGCCGCCGGGCCGGACCCTTGTATGTCTTGCATATCCATGAATGAGAGGGCTCATCGTACCAAGCGTTCGAGGCGCAAACATGATATTGCGCAGCAGTGTAACGCTTTGTTCTGCGACCAAGAGTTGTAAAACAGGTCAAGGAATTTCACAAAAGTTGCTTTGATGCATCTATAATCGGGGAACGGACAATGCCGAATGTCACACGCATTGCACACCATGGAGAATCGATGAGACCGACAGTGGGAGCCCACTGGGACGTGGACAATATCCTGCAGGTGGGGATGCAGTCCTTGCTTGATCTCTTCGATGATTCCTGCGAAGGCACGATGGCGGTCGACGAGCAGGGGCGCATCGTCTGGATGAACGACAAATATGCCTCCTTTCTCGGCTTGAAGAATGCCGAGGAAGCCCTCGGCAAGCCGGTCGAGCAGATCATTCCGAACAGCCGCATGCGCGAGGTGGTAACGAACGGCAAGCCTATCCTCCTCGACATCATGATGCTGCGCGACCAGCCCCTGGTGGTGATGCGCATTCCGCTCAAGGACGAGTCCGGCCGCATCGTCGGCGCCATCGGTTTTGCCTTGTACGACAGGCTCCAGCGCCTCAAGCCGCTGGTATCGAAGTTCGCCGAGCTGAACTGGGCGCTCGCCAATACCCAGAAAGAACTCGCGCAGCTGCGGCATTCCAAGTATTCGATCTCCAGCTTCGTCGGCGTCAGCCCGGTATCGCTCGAACTCAAGCACCGCGCGCGCCGCGCCGCCCAGCTCGACACCACCGTCCTGCTGCTGGGCGAAACCGGAAGCGGCAAGGAATTGCTGGCCCATGGCATTCATGCGGCTTCGGGCAGGGCAGGCAAGCCCTTCGTGGGAATCAACATCGCCGCCGTTCCCGAGACGCTGCTGGAAGCGGAATTCTTCGGCGTCGCGCCGGGCGCCTACACCGGCGCCGACCGCAAGGGCCGCGACGGCAAGTTCAAGATCGCCGACGGCGGCACGCTCTTCCTCGACGAAGTCGGCGACATGCCGCTTCAGGTCCAGGCCAAGCTGCTGCGCGTCCTGCAGGAACAGGAAATCGAGCCGCTCGGTTCGAACAAGATCATCAACGTCGACGTGCGCGTGATCGCCGCGACCAGCCATGACCTGAAACAGCTCGTGGCGGATGGCAAGTTCCGCTCGGACCTGTACTACCGGCTCAACGTGCTGCCCATCCATCTCCCGCCCCTGCGCGAGCGCGTCGGCGACCTCGATGCCTTGTGCGAGTTCCTGCTCGAGCAGATTGCGACCCGCACCGGCATGCCGCAGCGCGAACTGACGCCCGAGGCGCGCGCCGTCCTCGCTTCCTATCCCTGGCCCGGTAACGTGCGCGAATTGCGCAATGCCCTAGAGCAGGCCGGCATGATGACCGACAGCCTGAGCCTGACGGCAGACGACTTCGCCGCCATCCTGCCTCTCGATAATCCGGTGTCCGCCGCGCCGGGCATTGCGGTGCCCAAGTCGGATTTGGCTCGCCAGCCGGACGCCATTCCCCATGAAGAGGCTGCCCGGGAAGACGGCGCGCCCCTCGCCCCGGGTTCCCTGTCCGACGCCGTGGCCGAACTGGAGCGCAAGATGATCCGGTCCGCGCTAGCCTCGACCAACGGCAACAAGGCCTCCGCCGCCCGGGTGCTCGGCATTTCCCGCGCTAGCCTCTATCAAAAGATTGCGGAATATCAGATCGTGTCTGATTGATGGACATGTGTCCATTTTTTAGACATATATTAAAAGACTGTAAATTCAACGACATAGGAGAGTAGGGTGCTAAAGTGTCCAGAAAATCGACATAAAATTTAGCCAAGTAATGAAGAGTTGACTGTGAAAAACTTTTGGTTTTGTATGAAATCGTTAAAAATCAACGACTTAAGTATGCTGGCATGAGTATTGCCAATATGGTGCACGTCGCGAAGATGGCTAGCCCAGCCGCTTCCGACCACACAAAACCAATTGGAGACGACATGCGGCTGACCAACAAGGTAGCGCTGATCACGGGTGCAAGCCGGGGAATCGGCAAGGCTACCGCCCTGAAGTTCGCGAAGGAAGGCTCCAAGGTCATCGTTTGCGACCTGGATGATGCGGTCGCCGACACCGTGGCGGAGATCCGCCTGCAGGGCGGCCAGGCGATCGGCTTCAAGGTCGACGTCACCAAGTCCGACAGCATCGAGGCCATGGTCAACAGCGCGCTCGCAACCTTCGGCCAGATCGACATCCTCGTGAACAACGCCGGCGTCGTCGCCGACGCCCAGCTCAAGCGCATGACCGACGACCAGTTCGACCGCGTCATCGACGTCAATCTCAAGGGAACCTACAACTGCACCAAGGCCGTGGTCGATGCCATGCTCGACCGCAAGTCCGGCGTGGTGCTCAATGCCTCGTCCATCGTCGGCATCTACGGCAATTTCGGCCAGACCAACTATGCCGCCAGCAAGTTCGGCGTGATCGGCATGGCCAAGACCTGGGCGCGCGAACTCGGCCGCCACGGCATCCGGGTCAATGCGGTATGTCCCGGCTTCATCGAAACATCCATCATCAAGTCCATGCCCGAGAAAGTCGTGCGCGGCATGGAAGAACGGGTGCCGCTGGGTCGGCTGGGCCGTCCGGAAGAGATCGCGAACACCTTCGCCTTTCTCGCTTCGGACGAAGCCAGCTACATCAACGGCGCGGTGATCGAAGTGAGCGGGGGAATGACACTCTGAAAACGTCCATGAAAACAAGCAGCACGGATTCAATGAAGCCGAAGCACGAGAAGCTGGACCACTAAACCAAGGAGGAGAGAGACCATGACAACACGCATGACCAAGACAACCATCAGCGCCGCGGTAGCGAGCGCCTTGCTGGCAGCCTGCGGCGGCGGCAGCGACGGTTCCGCCGCGCTCAACAGCGGCCTGCCCAACACCCTGCCCACCTTCGTCGTCAAGTCGTCGCTGCGCAGCGCGACCTATGACGGCAGCACCGACGACCTGCTGACCGCCGGTCTGGGCGCGACCGGCCTGGCGTCCGCCACGGCGCCGACCTTCGCCAATCCCGCCAGCCCGACCGCCCCCGAGCTTCGCCGCGCCGCGATCTACAACAACTACCGCGCGCTGGTCGACGTTTCGGCCGCCGGCGGCTTCGGCACGCTCTACGGACCGACGATCGGCACCACCTCGACCACCGGCAAGGTTGCCGGCAAGGAATTCATTGCCTACGTCGACAACGGCACGGGCAGCCAGAACGTGACCATGATGGTCCAGGTGCCCGACAGCTTCAATCCTGCCAAGCCCTGCATCGTTACCGCGACCTCTTCCGGTTCCCGCGGCGTGTACGGCGCCATCGGTACCGCCGGCGAATGGGGCCTGAAGAAGGGCTGCGCCGTGGCCTACACCGACAAGGGATCGGGCAACGGCTTCCACGACCTGCAATCCAACAAGGTCACCCTGATCGACGGCACGACCGCCGACGCGAACGCCGCCGGCACGCTGGCCCAGTTCCGCGCCGCCGTCACCGATGCCGCGCGCGCTGCCTACAACGCCGCCTTCCCGAACCGCATGGCATACAAGCATGCGCATTCCCAGCAGAACCCGGAAAAGGACTGGGGCCTCAACACCCTGCAGGCCGTCGAATTCGCGTTCTACATCCTCAACGAGCAATACGGCACCAGCACCGTCAACGGCACCAAGCTGCGCACCGTCACGCCCGACAACACCTTCGTCATCGCCTCGAGCGTCTCCAACGGCGGCGGCGCGGCAGTCGCAGCGGCCGAGCAGGACGTCAACGGCCTGATCGACGCGGTCGTGGTTTCCGAGCCGAACGTGCAGCCCAAGTCGACCGCCGGCCTCATCATCCGCCGCGGCAGCACCAACGTGCCGACCATCGGCAAGCCGCTGGTCGATTACTTCACCTACGCCGGCCTGTATCAGCCTTGCGCCGCGCTGGCCGTGCCCAACAGCCCCGGCTTCAGCCTCCTCGGCAGCCAAACCCTGTCGGCCAACCGCTGCACCGCGCTTGCTGCCAAGGGCCTCGTCACCGGCGCCACCACCGCGGAGCAGGCAGCCAGCGCGCTGGCCAAGCTGCGCGCCTACGGCTGGGAATCGGAGTCTGATCCGCTGCAGTTCTCGCACTATCGCCTGGCCACGCCGTCGATCAACTTCACCTACACCAACACCTACGGCCGCTTCAGCGTGACCGACAACCTGTGCGGCTTCAGCCTCGCGAACACCGATGCCACCGGCAATGTCATCGCCCAGGTTGCCAACACCCAGGCCGGCCTGTTCTCGTCGGGCAACGGCGTGCCGCCGACGTCCGGCGTGAACATCGTGTTCAACGATTCGGTCGGCGGTCCGAAGCTTGACCTGCTCGGCGTGTCGCCTTCCACCACCCTGGCCGACTATTCGTTCGACGGCGCCTACTGCCAGCGTGCCCTGGCCACGGGCACCGATCCGGCAACGGGTGCGGCGCTGACCGGTCCGATCGCAGCGCTCTCGCAGCGCGTGCAGCAGGGCGTGTCCGAAGTGCAGCTCAACGGCAACATGCGCAACAAGCCTGCGATCATCGTCGCCGGCCGTTCCGACACGCTGCTGCCGATCAACCATCATGCCCGTCCTTACTTCGGCAAGCTGAACGTGAACGGCAATGCCGCCAACGCGCGCTACATCGAAGTCGAGAATGGCAACCACTTCGACGCCTTCATCAGCAGCCCGCTGCTCGGCGGCTACGATACCCGGTTGATCCCGCTGCACTACTACTACAACCAGGCGCTCGACCGCATGTGGGCATTCCTGAACAACGGCACGCCCCTGCCGGGCAGCCAGGTGGTGCGCACCACGCCGCGCGGCGGCAACCCCGGCGCCGCGCCGGCGATCACCAAGGCCAACGTGCCTGACATCGCCACCACGCCGGCCGCCGCCAATGCGATCAGCTTCGCCAACAATACGCTGGTGATTCCCGAGTAATCGCAACCCGAGACGCGCGCGCGGCCCATCACGCGCGCGCCTTCCGAACACATCACCTTTCCTGCCCGCGGCGCAGCCGCGCAGGCGGGACGGGGCGGCACATGTCTGCCGCCATGGGAAACGAGACATGAAGCGCAATCTGGAGAAAGCCAATGGCAAGCGATGTAATACTCGAGACGCGGAACCTGACGAAAGGCTTCAAGGGCTTCGTGGCGGTGAACGACGTCAACTTCAAGGTCCGGCGCGGTTCGATCCATGCACTGATCGGCCCCAACGGTGCTGGCAAGACGACGTTCTTCAACCTGCTCACCAAGTTCCTGACGCCGACGTCCGGCTCCATCATCTACAACGGCCAGGACATCACCGACCTGAAGCCGGAACAGATCGCTCACCTTGGCGTGATCCGTTCCTTTCAGATTTCCGCCGTCTTCCCGCACCTGACCGTGCTGGAAAACGTGCGCATCGGCCTGCAGCGCAGGCTCGGCACGTCCTTCCATTTCTGGAAGAGCGAGCAGAGCCTGACCACGCTGCATGACCGGGCGCGCGCGCTGCTGGCGGAAGTCGACCTGGAAAAATTCGCCGACACCATGACGGTGGACCTGCCCTACGGCCGCAAGCGCGCGCTCGAAATCGCTACCACCCTGGCGATGGAGCCCGAGCTGATGCTGCTCGACGAACCGACACAGGGCATGGGCCACGAGGACGTGCACCGCGTCACCGAGCTGATCAAGAAGGTATCGGCCGGCCGCACCATCCTCATGGTGGAACACAACATGAGCGTGGTCTCGGGCATCTGCGACCGCATCTCGGTGCTGCAGCGCGGTTCGCTGCTGGCCGAGGGCACCTATGAGGAAGTGTCCGGCAACCCGCAGGTGATGGAAGCCTACATGGGCACCTCGTCCGGCGCACTGGAAGGAGCACATTGATGACAACGCCAGCACTCGAAATCAGCAAGCTTGAGGCCTGGTACGGCGAATCGCACATCCTTCACGACGTCAACCTCGTCGTGAAGCCGGGCGAGGTGGTCACGCTGCTGGGTCGCAACGGCGCCGGCCGCACCACCACCATGCGCGCCATCATGGGCCTGACCGGCGCCCGCAAGGGATCCATCAAGATCAACGGCGTCGAATCCCTCGGCCTGCCGACGCACAAGGTCGCGCACCTGGGCGTCGGCTATTGCCCTGAGGAACGCGGTATTTTTTCGTCGCTGTCGACGGAAGAAAACCTGATGCTGCCGCCGATGGTTTCCAAGACCGACAAGGGCATGTCGATCGAGGAAATCTACGACATGTTCCCCAACCTGAAGGAACGCCGCAACAGCCAGGGCACGCGCCTGTCGGGCGGCGAACAGCAGATGCTGGCGGTGGCGCGCATCCTGCGCACCGGCGCGCGCCTGCTGCTGCTGGACGAGATTTCCGAAGGCCTGGCGCCGGTGATCGTGCAGGCGCTCGCGCGCATGATCACGACCCTCAAGGCCAAGGGCTACACCATCGTGATGGTGGAACAGAACTTCCGCTTTGCCGCACCCCTGGCCGACCGCTTCTATGTCATGGAGCATGGCCAGATCGTCGAAACCTTCGCTTCGTTCGAACTGGAAAACAAGATGCCCTTACTCAATGAATTGCTGGGCGTATAACCGCAACACAACGCATTACAAGCAGACACTCACCGACAACAGAGGAGCACACATGAACTTCAAGTCCAAAGCCATCGCAGTCGCCGTCGCCACCTTCGCCGCCGGCATCGCAGGTTCCGCCAATGCGCAGATTTCCGGCGACACGATCAAGATCGGCCTGCTGACCGACATGTCCGGCGTCTACGCCGACATCGACGGCCCCGGCGGCGCGGAAGCCGTGAAGATGGCAATCGCCGACATGGGCGGCAACATCAACGGCAAGAAGATCGAATTCATCGTTGCCGACCACCAGAACAAGGCTGACATCGCCGCCTCCAAGGCACGCGAATGGTTCGACCAGCAAGGCGTCGACATGCTGCTGGGCGGCACCAACTCCGGCACCAACCTTTCCATGGCCAAGGTCGCCGCCGAGAAGAAGAAGGTCTTCATCTCCATCGGCGCCGGCACCTCCCGTCTGACCAACGAAGAGTGCTCGCCCTACACCGTGCATTACGCCTACGACACCGTGGCGCTGGCACGCGGCACCGGCGGCGCGATCGTGAAGCAGGGCGGCAAGGACTGGTACTTCCTGACCGCCGACTACGCCTTCGGCGCGTCGCTGGAAAAGGACACGACCGACGTGGTCAAGGCATCCGGCGGCAAGGTGATGGGCAGCGTGCGCCATCCGCTGTCGGCATCCGACTTCTCGTCCTTCCTGCTGCAGGCGCAATCGTCCAAGGCGCAGATCCTCGGCCTGGCCAACGCCGGCGGCGACACCGTCAACGCGATCAAGGCAGCCAACGAGTTCGGCATCACCAAGAGCATGAAGCTGGCCGGCCTGCTGATGTTCATCAACGACGTCCACTCCCTCGGCCTGAACCTGACCCAGGGCATGTACCTGACCGACGGCTGGTACTGGGACCTGAATGACGACAGCCGCAAGTGGTCCAAGCGCTACTTCGAGAAGATGAAGAAGGAGCCGTCCATGCTGCAGGCCGCCGACTACTCGGCAACCATGACCTACCTGAATGCGGTCAAGGCAGCGGGCACCGACGATGCCGACAAGGTCATGGCCAAGCTGAAGAGCACCAAGATCAGCGACATGTTCACCAAGAACGGCGTGATCCGCCCGGACGGCCGCATGGTGCACGACATGTACCTGATGGAAGTGAAGAAGCCCGGCGAATCCAAGTATCCCTGGGACTACTACAAGGTCGTCCAGACCATCCCCGGCGACCAGGCTTACATGACCAAGGCCGAGACCAAGTGCTCGTTCTGGAAGTAAGCAAGGCAGTCTGAGCCGCCGCGCCGGATGGCGGCGGCAGGGCAGGGACGGGATGCCGTCCCTGCCTCCTCCGGATCGCGGAGGAATCGCAATTCCCGAAGCGCAGCACCGTGGCGCGTGTTTTTCTTCCTTTTCTTTGAAGACCATGGAAATTTTCGGTATTCCCTTGCAGGCCATGTTGAGCCAGTTGTTGCTGGGCCTCGTCAATGGCTCTTTCTACGCGATGCTGTCGCTGGGACTGGCGGTCATCTTCGGCCTGCTCAACGTCATTAACTTCGCCCACGGCGCGCTCTACATGATGGGCGCCTTCCTCGCCTGGATGGGTCTGAGCTACTTCGAACTGAATTACTGGGTCATGCTGATCGCCGCGCCGCTCCTGGTCGGCGCCTTCGGCGTGGTCATCGAGAAAAGCATGCTGCGCTGGCTGTACAAGCTCGACCACCTCTACGGCCTGCTGCTCACCTTCGGCATCACGCTGATGATGGAAGGCCTGTTCCGTTCCTTCTATGGCGTGTCGGGCCAGCCCTACAGCGTGCCTGAAGTGCTGGGCGGCGCGACCAACCTCGGCTTCATGATCCTGCCCAATTACCGGGCATGGGTGGTCGTGGCCTCGTTGAGCATCTGCCTGGCGACCTGGTTCGTGATCGAGAAGACCAAGCTGGGCGCCTACCTGCGCGCCGGCACCGAGAATCCCAAGCTGGTGGAGGCCTTCGGCATCAACGTGCCGCTCATGGTCACGCTCACCTACGGCTTCGGCGTCGCCCTTGCTGCCATCGCCGGCGTGCTCGCCGCGCCGGTGGTGCAGGTGTCGCCGCTGATGGGTTCCAACCTCATCATCGTGGTGTTCGCCGTGGTCGTCATCGGCGGCATGGGCTCCATCCTGGGATCCATCATCACCGGCCTCGGCCTCGGCGTGATCGAAGGCCTGACGCGCGTGTTCTATCCCGAGCTGTCGGCCACCGTCGTGTTCATCATCATGGCCATCGTGCTCATGATCCGCCCGGCCGGCCTGTTCGGCAAAGAGAAATAAGAGGAGTCCCAGCATGAACAAGAAAGTCGGCTATTCGATCGCCCTG
>NZ_JAAIVB010000003.1 GCF_010974945.1 Noviherbaspirillum galbum
CGGTCGCATCGGTCTATCCCGGCATGGGAGGGAATGTCCTCATCGTCTGTTTCGTGGTGGTGGTGATCGGCGGCATCGGCTCGATTTCCGGCGCCCTGATCGCTTCCCTGCTGGTCGGCTTCGTCGATACCTTCGGCAAGGTGTTCTTCGCCCAGTTCAGTGGCATCGGCATCTACGTGCTGATGGCCATCATCCTGATCTGGCGCCCCGAAGGCTTGCGCAACAGGGGGTATTGAACCATGATCACGACCACCACCAACCCCGCGCCGGCGACGTTAACGACCGCCCCGACCATGCCCCATCCGCCCCACCCTTCCCGTTCACCAGGCTGGATCGTTCCCCTGGCGGCGCTTTTCCTGCTCGCCGCGTTGCCAGCATTCACCTCCTCGTATACCCAAGACCTGGTGTTGAAGATCATCGTGTACTCGGTGTTCGCGCTCAGCCTGGAACTGCTGGTCGGCACCACCGGCCTGGTCAGCCTCGGCCATGCCGGCTTCTTCGGCATCGCGGCCTATGTCACGGCGCTCGGCTCGCCCGAGGCCGAACCCGGATCGGTACTGCGCCTGTTGCCGCTTGCCATGCTGGCGGCCGGCGCCTATGCCGCCTTCGTCGGCGCGCTCAGCCTGCGCACGCGGGGCGTGTATTTCATCATGGTGACCCTGGCCTTCGCGCAGATGGCGTTCTATGTCTTCCATGACACATCCATCGGCGGCGGCAGCGACGGCATGTACCTCACCCTGCGGCCCGCGCTCGTCATCGGCGATGCTACCCTGGTCGACCTCGACAAGGGACCGCAGCTATATTACTTCGCGCTGGCCGCGCTCGGACTAACCTTCGGCCTGCTGTCGCTGGTCAAGCGCTCCCGCTTCGGCCAGGCGCTGGAGGGCATCCGCATCAACGAGCAGCGCATGCGCGCAGCCGGTTTCCAGACCTACTGGTACAAGCTGGCGGCCTTCATCCTGGCCGGCGTGCTCGCCGGCCTCGCGGGCTTCCTGATGGCGGCCAAGAACGGCACGGTGAATCCGGAAATGCTCTCATGGCATGAATCCGGCGCGGTGCTGATGATGATCATCCTCGGCGGCCTCGGGTCGCTCCGCGGCGCGGTACTCGGGGCTGCGGCCTTCGTGCTGCTCAAGGAATTCTTTTCTTCCGAAGCCTTGCTGGGCGACCTGGCGGCGCGCTGGCAGCTCACGCTGGGCATCACGATGATCTTCCTCGTCGCCCTGTTTCCGCAGGGGCTGGCCGGCATCGCCAAGCTGAAGGGCAGGCTGTTCCGCAGGCAAGCCGCCGCGAAGGAAACCGCATGACGCCCACGACCGACAGCCGCCCCTTGCTCCGTGCCGACGCCGTCAGCCGCCGCTTCGGCGGCCTCGCCGCCGTCAAGGACGTATCGGTGGACTTGCACCAGGGCCAGATCCATGCCGTGATCGGCACCAATGGCGCCGGCAAGTCGACCCTCATCAACCTCCTGTCCGGCGAAATTCCCGTTTCGGCAGGCAGGATAGAACTGAACGGCCGCGACATCACCCGCCTGGCCCAGCCCAGGCGTGCCCGCCATGGCGTGGGCCGCAGCTACCAGCGCACCACCATCTTCCCAAGCTTCACCGTCCTGGAAAACTGCCGGCTCTGCGCGCAGGCGGAGCTGCAGCGGCCCTGGGCCTTGTGGGAATCCGCCGGGCGCTGCAACCAGAGCCTCGCCATCGCCCGCCAAGCGCTCCACGACGCCGGCCTGTCCGACGCCGCCTCCTCGCTTGCCGGCAGCATGAGCCACGGCAAGAAGCGCCAGCTCGAGATCGCGATGTGCCTCGCAACCCGGCCGCGCGTGCTGCTGCTGGACGAGCCGCTCGCCGGCATGGGTTCGGAAGAGACCGAGCGCATGCTGTCCCTGCTGGAAAGCCTGAAGAAGGAGCACGCGATCCTGCTGGTCGAGCATGACATGGATGCCGTGTTCCGCGTGGCCGACCGCATCACGGTGATGGTCAACGGCACGGTGATCGCCAGCGGCGATCCGGAATCCATCCGGTCGAACGACGACGTCAAGGTCGCCTACCTCGGCACCCACTGATCATGAACAGGCCACGGGAATGACGATGCTGCACATCAGCGGATTGAACACCTATTACGGCGACAGCCACATCCTGCATGACGTCGGCCTGGACATCGGCGAAGGCCGCGCGGTCGGCCTGCTCGGCCGCAACGGCATGGGCAAGACCACCCTGATCCGCACGCTGATGGGCTACGTGCCGGCCGCTTCCGGCGCCATCAACTGGCGCGGCAAGGCCGTGGCCGGACAGCCCCCGGAACGGATGTCCCGGCTCGGCATCGGCTACGTGCCGGAAGGCCGCGGCATCTTTCCCAACCTCTCGGTGCGCGAGAACCTCGTCATGTCGGCCCGGCCGGGTCCGCGCGGACGCAAGGAATGGACGTATGAACGGGTGCTCGATACCTTCCCTCGCCTCAAGGAGAGGCTGGACCACGGCGGACAGCAGCTCTCCGGCGGCGAACAGCAGATGCTGTCCATCGGCCGCGCGCTGATGACCAATCCCGATCTCCTGATCCTCGATGAAGCAACCGAGGGACTGGCGCCGCTCATCGTGCAGGAGATCTGGAACGTGATTTCCCGGATTCGCGCCACGGGGATCAGCACGCTGATCGTGGACCGGAATTATCGGGCGGTGCTGGGGAATACCGATGAGGCGGTGGTGCTGGAGAAGGGGAAGGTTGTGGTGAAGGGAGAGTCGGGGTTGTTGCTGGGGTCTTCGGAGGAGTTGGGTAGGTATCTGGGGGTGTAGGGGCGATGCAGTGGTTGCGGCCACCCCGCCATCTGCGCCCGCCTCCGTCATCCGCACGGCGCTTCGTTATCCGCACCTACCTCCGTCATTCCCGCGAAGGCGGGAATCCCATTTAGGCCGTCCGGAGAGCCGCGCATTTGAATTCCTACCCGCGCGGCAATCACACCCTCAATTCGCCGCTTGCGAAAAATGCATCTGCATCAACTCGCTGAGCGCATCGAAAGACACCGGCTTGGTCAGGTGGCCGTCGAACCCGGCGTCCGACGCCATGTTCTTGTCCGCTTCCTGCCCGTATCCGGTGAGGGCGATCAGGAGGCTGCCGGTGGTTTCGGAGCCGGAGCGGAGCTTCCTCGCGACGTCGAAACCGGTCATGTCGGGCAGGCCGATGTCGAGGATCACGATCTGCGGCCGGAATGCGCGTGCCGCGTCGAGCGCGGCCTTGCCACTGTAGGCCTTGCCGATGACGTGGCCGTGGATCTCGAGCAGCGCGCCCAGCGTGTCCGCCGCGTCGATGTTGTCGTCCACGATGAGGATGCGGTGGCGGGCGGTGCCGAAGCTCACGCTCTGCTGTTCCGGCGCGGGGGCGGCGGCTTCGGCCAGCGCCGGCAAACGGATCTCGAAGGCGCTGCCGGAACCGGCTCCGCCGCTGCTGGCGCTGACGCGGCCATGGTGCATTTCCACCAGGGTCTTGACCAGGGCAAGGCCGATCCCCAGGCCTTCCTGCACGCGGTCAGGGAGGTGGCCAGCCTGGGCGAACAGCATGAAGATCGAATTGGCATCGTCGGAGGACAGGCCGATGCCGTTGTCCGTCACGCGGATCGCCACCTCGTCGCCCTCGCGCCTGACCTTGATTGCCAGCTCGCCCTCCTGGGGCGTGAACTTGGCGGCGTTGGTCAGGAGATTGCTCACGACCTGCGCGAGGCGCACGCTGTCGCCGAGGATGCGCAGGTCCTGCCCGGGCAGGTCGACCGTCAAGCGGTGCTGGTAGCGGTCGATGACGGCACGCGCCGACTCGACCGCGGCCTGAATGATGCTCTTGACGTCGACGTCTTCGAGGCGAAGGTGTATCTTGCCCTGAGAAACGCGCGCCACGTCCAGCAGGTCATCGATCAGCCGCACCATGTGGTCGGTCTGGCGCAGGATGATTTCACGTGCGTTTTCCTGCAACCTGGATGAGTTGGGTTCGAGGTGGCGCAACAGTTCCACCGCGCTGCGAATCGGGCCGAGCGGATTGCGGAGTTCATGCGCGAGCATGGCGAGGAATTCATTTTTCCTGCGGTCGCTCTCCCGCAGCTCCCGCTCCACCTTGCTCAGGCGCAGCAGCGCGCGGACGTTGGCCACCAGTTCTTCAGGCTCGATCGGTTCGAACAGGTAGTTGTCGGCGCCGCCCTCCAGCGCCCGGATCTTGTCGCCGGTGCCGATGTAGGAAGCCGAGGTTTGGAGCACCAGCACCATCTGGGTTTCAAGGTTGGTCTTGATCTGACGGCAAACCTCGAAGCCGTTGATGTCGGGAAGCTTGACGTCGAGCAATACAAGCGCCGGCTTATGGCTGGCGACCATCTCCAGCGCGTCGGTGCCGTTCCCGGCTTCGATTACGCGGAATCCGGCCCGGGTAAGAATGCGCGACTTGGCATAGCGGGCGGCTTCGGTATCGTCCACGTTCAGGATGAGTTCGCTGTCGGATGGTGGCGTCATGCTTGCCCGCTGGGTGTAATGGATCGTGGGTGTTCAGGAATTGCGTTTATGTAATCTTACGGCATGTGTAAGGGTAGGTCATTGATCAGTCCCTTTTGCCATGCCATGTTTACCCGGCTTGCTGGCGGCGTCCCGGCCGTACGGCGCCGTCAGGCGCTCGAGCATCGCCAGCAATTCCTCCCGGAAAACCGGCTTGATGAAGTAGGCATCGGCGCCGAGCGCGAGGCCCTTGGCCTTGTCGTCGATCTCGGTGATGACGATGACCGGCGTCCGCCCGTGCGTGCCGTCGCTCTTCAACCGGTTCAGCCAACTCCAACTATCCTCGCTGCCGAGGTGGATGTCCAGCACGATGGCGGCCGGGCTTGACTGCTCCAGCACCCGGTCCGCTTCCCAGGTGCTGCGCACGATCAGCGGCCGGAACGCCGTGTCGGCGAGATACTTTTCATAGAGCATCTGCATCTGCTGGCTGTCTTCCACGACCAGCACCGGTGAACGGCCGTCGTCCGGGACGGCGGGCGCCGGCACGCGCACGCCGGTTTCCTCTTCCGGCGCCCGGTAGCGCAGCGGCAGGCTCACATAGAAGGTCGAGCCGGCGCCGATTGCGCTTTCCAGGTGGATGCGCCCGCCGAGCAGCGAGGCGAGCTTACGGCACAGCGGCAGGCCGAGGCCGGTGCCCTTGAACTTCTTCTGCAGGCGGTTTTCCACCTGGCCGAATTCCTCGAAGATGATCTGCTGGTTTTCCGGCGCGATGCCGAGCCCGGTATCGCGCACCGAAAAGCGCACCGCCTGGTCGCCATCGACGAGTTCCGCGCGCACCCGCACCTCGCCCGCTTCGGTGAACTTCAAAGCGTTGGAGATGAAATTGCGCAATATCTGCGAGACCTTAGCTTCATCGGTTTCCATGACAAGTCCGGCGGCCGGATCGTCGAACACCAGGTCCACCCGTTCGCTGACCAGCAGCGGCCTGAGCATGCCGCGTAAGGCGCTGAACATTTCGCCGACGTCGAATTCCGCCGGGCGCACCTCGGTCTTGCCGGCCTCGATCTTGGCCAGGTCAAGCAGGTCGTTGACCAGTTCGCTGAGCGCCTCGGTCTGCTTGAGGATGAAGACGATCTGCTTTTCCTGCTCCGCGGACAGGTCGCCGTCGATGCGGTCCAGCAGCAGCTTGGACAGCGCCCGGATGGAAGACAGCGGCGTGCGGAATTCATGGCTCATGTTGGACAGGAAGCGTGACTTCATGTCGTCCGCCCGGCGCAGGTGGTCGGCTTTTTCATCCAGTTCGGCATACAGCGCCACGACCCCGCGGTTGGTGTCCTCCAGCTCGCGGGTAAGCTGCATCAGCTCATCCTGCTTGGCGCGCAACTCGGACAGCGTCTGCAGCAGCTCCTGGTTCTGCTGCTGCAGTTCGGCCAGGGTCAGGTTGGCGCCGGGCGGGACCGCCAGCCTTGCGCCCAGTTCGCCGACCTGCCTGGACCCGAGCAGCGGCGCGTGGGCGGGCAGCAGTTTCTTGAGCAGGATGGTGGTGCCCTGCCCGGCGCCGGTGCGGATGTCGAACTGGTCCATCAGCCGCCGGGCGCCGATGATGCCCAAGCCCATGCCGGTTGTCGACTGGTAGCGGCCGGACAGGATGAGGTCGAGGTGGGCGATGCCCGGCCCCTGGTCGGCGATGGTGATCACCAGCAGCTGGGGCACGGTCGCGCCTTCGATGGAAAAATCCACCCGACCGCTGCTCGCATAGTTGTAGACGTTGCGGGCCAGCTCGGAAACCGCGGTCGCGATGCGGGTCTGCTCCTGGCTGGCGAAGCCGCACAGTTCGGCGATCTGCCGGGCGCGCTGGCGCGACGCCACCACGTCGAGTTCATTGTTGATGACCACGGAGAGGATGCGCATGCCGTGTCCCTCCCTAGGCCTGGTGCTCGCGGACCACCAGCACGGTGGCGTCGTCGCGGCCGCGCGCGAAGTCGCGGTAGAGCACGCCAGCGATGACGCTCGGCTGGCAAAGGGCCAGGCCGGCATACTGGTTCAGGTCCCAGCGGGTGCCGATGCCGTCCGAGCAGAGCAGCATCAGGCTGCCGGCGTTCCATGGGTGCGTAAATTCCTGGACCTTGTGCATGTTGCTGCCGACGATGCCGTTGTGCGACACCATCTGGCGGCGCGCCGCGCCGTCGTAGATGCTGGCCATGATGTTGCCGACACCAGCGAATGTCACCTCTTCGGCGATGGTGTCGATGCGGGCGATACCGATGGCCGCGCCGCGCGTGGCGCGCAAGGCCAAGTGCATGTCCTGGATGGCGGCGGCAGGCGGCACGCCGGGATTCGCGGCGAGGACGTCGCACGCGGTTTCCGATGCCGCCGCTGCCAGCGGACCGTGGCCGAGGCCGTCGGCGACGAGGATGTGCGCCTCCGTCGGTCCGATGGCGAGAGCCCAAGCGTCGCCGCAGGCCGATTCGCCAGGCATCGGCACGCAGATCGCGCCCACGTGCACGGCGCCGGCAGGTCCGGTGCCGCCATCTCCATATACCGCCATGGCGATCACGGTGCCCTTGCCCGGTTCGGTGTGGATATCGAAGATATTGGCGACGCGGCGCATGGCGCCAAGCCCGATGCCGTAGCTGCCTGCGGTGGTATTGCCGTCCACCATGCTGCGGGCCGGATCGGCCATGCCGGGGCCGCTGTCGATCGCTAGAATCTCGACGCCCCCCGAGGCGCCGGCGCCGAGCGGGCGCACCAGGATCTCGCCCTTGCCGGCATGCTTGAGGATGTTGGTGGCCGCCTCGGTCGCGAGCAGGGCGACGTCGCCCGCCCTGGCTTCGGTCAGCCCCGCCCGGCGCGCGGCCTCCGCGGCAAGGCGGCGCGCCGCGCCGACCGCGCTGGCGTCGGCGACTTCCACGGCGACCTGGCGGAGGTTGGCGCTTAGAATGGTTTCCATTTGGTGATCTTGACTGTGGTGCCCTTGCCCGGCTCGGAGACGATGTCGAACTCGTCCGACAGGCGTTTGGCACCGCCCAGTCCCAGGCCCATGCCGCTCCCGGTCGTATAACCGTCGGTGAGCGCCTTCGCGATGTCGGGGATGCCGGGGCCATGGTCGACGAAGACCAGCGTGGCGCCCTGCCGCGGTCCGTTGCTGACCCTGATCAGGTGCGCCTCGCCGCCGCCGCCGTATTTGACGGTATTGCGTGCCAGTTCGCTGGCTGCGGTAATCAGCTTGGTCTGGTCGATCAGGCTGAAGCCCACCGAGACGAGGCAGCTGCGCACCGCCTGGCGCAGCCGCACCACGTCCTCGTCGGTGCGCAGGGGCACCACGACCGCGTCCATGTCCTTTGTGCTCAAACCCGTGGCCTTTCAATAAGCGTGCGTCGGCAGGCCAAGCGCTACTCCATGCGCTGCAGCAATGCGACGCCGCGCTCGACATTGAGCGCCGTCCGCACGCCATCCAGCTTGAGGCCGAGCTCGACCAGCGTGATCGCCACCGCCGGCTGCATGCCGACTACCACCGTGTGCGCATCCAGCACCTTGGCCATGGCCGCGGTATTGCTGATCATGCGTCCGATGAAGGAATCGACGATGTCGAGCGCGGAAATGTCGATCAGCACCCCCTTGGCGCGGTCCTTCACGATACGCGACGTCAGGTCGTCCTGCAGCGTCATCGCCAGCCGGTCGTGCATGTCCACCTGGATTGTCACCAGGAGGAGGTTGCCCATCTTGAGAATTGGAATTCGATCCATCATCGCACCATCGGGTGGGTCAGCCGTGGCCGACGGACGAGCCGGTGCGCTTGAGCGCGACCTGGAAGGCATCCGCCAGGGTCGCCTTGGTGATGACATCCTCGAGATTGACGCCGAGATGCACGATGGTCTGCGCGATCTGCGGACGGATGCCGCTGATGATGCAGTCGGCGCCCATGAGCCGGGCGGCCGCCACGGTCTTGAGCAGGTGCTGAGCCACCAGGGTATCCACGGTCGGCACGCCGGTGATGTCGACGATGGCGATCGATGCGCCTGTGTCGATGATCTTCTGCAGCAGGTTTTCCATCACGATCTGGGTGCGCGCGCTGTCGAGCGTTCCGATCAGCGGCACAGCCAGGATGTCCCGCCATAGCTGCACCACAGGCGTCGACAGCTCCATCAGCTCCTGCTGCTGGCGCAGGATCACCTGCTCGCGGCCCTTCATGTGTTCGTCGATGGTAAACAGGCCGAGGCGGTCGAAGAGGATGCCGGTATCGACGATTTCCTTCGCCAGCCCGGCCGCGTCGCTCTGAATCTCGGTGCGCAGCAAGTTGAACAAGGGCTCTTTCAGCGAAAACACGAAGGTCGCCGTCTCGACCGGCGTGAAGCCCTGGCGCTGGCGCGACTGCGAAATCTCGCTCAGCAGGCCGCGCACCTCGGACCAGGCGCCGGCCTGGACGTCATAGCTGCCCGATTCGAGCGCCTCCGCCACCAACGGCAGGAAGCGTATCGCCTGGTCGCGGAATTCCGCTTCCGCGCCGCGGTCCCGCCGGACGATGCGGGAGAACATGCCCTCCAGCCATCCGTTCAGCAGCGCATCCTGATGTTCGCGAAGTACCTTCGCCAGATTGCCTGTCGTCTCCCTGTTCATGCATGTTCCTTTTGTCGTGTGCCGAATGTAGTGATGGTTTCTTTGCGCAACGCTTGCCCGCGATGGGATTCGGCACAAATGGGGAAGGATTATAAACGTGACTACCTATCTTGCTGTTCGGATACCAACTATGTTGATATAAATCAATCCAAAGTCTGATTAATATGGCTAAGGGGATTTTCTCGAATTTGGCATTTTCACGAGAGCGGACAGTCGATTACCAGGTATTTTGGACTGCTGGAAGGGATTCCCGCCTGGGCAGTCATGACGGAGGCTGGTGCTGCCACCGGAGAGCAGAAAGGACCACGCCCCTATCGCGCCCCCGACTCCTGCACGAGCTCAGCCTGCTCCTTCAACCCCATCCGCTCCCATGTCTCGGCAGGAATATTCATCGCCGCTTGCGTCCGCTCCCCGGCATCGCGCCACGCATCGGCAACCGCCTCCCCCTCGGTAGGCAGGTTGCCATCCGAACTCGCATCCTCCGTGCTCCAGTGCCAGCCGGACTTCTTGCTGGCGCTGTCAAACGCATATCCCAACCCCTCGAGGATCTCCTTCCGGCTGGCATCGTCGCCGGAAAGCTTGCTGTTTTTAAACCCTGAACCGCCCTTGCTTTTCTTGAACATGATCTGAGAGCCGCATACCGGCATGGTGAATTGATAGACGATTGCTTCGCGTCTCCTGCATATGGGGACGAACGCGGCACGATCAACAGGTCTCCGCAGCGCCGGGGAAAGCGGACCAAGGTAATGACGGTATCTATGGCAGTCCGCGAAAAGGAAACGAATTGCAACTTTGTCATCCGCCGGATTTGGAGGCACGTTAGCTCCGGAAACCCACTTCCGAAGGCGCGAGATGGACGACAGCAAGGCATTTTCTCCGGGACGGCGCGCGGCGCTCGCTTCATTGCTCGGCGCGGCGGCCTCGGTGGCCTGCGGCGGGGGCGGTTCGTCGGTGACGCCACCCCCCTCGCCCGGTCCGGCACCTACGCCGTCGCCATCTCCTTCACCATCGCCATCACCCTCTCCGTCCCCTGCGCCCTCCCCTTCGCCGCCGCCAGTTCCCGTCGCGCGCCTCGCATTGAACGGCGCCGCCATGATCGGCCCGGACGGTATTCCCGTCATGCTGCGCGGCATGAACGAAGGCACCTGGGGCGAAATGCGCGCCACCGATGCGCCCATGATCGCGGCGCAAGGCGGCAACGTCGTCCGCGTGCTGATCCGCTGGTGGGGACTGTATGGCGGTTCCGACGTGGAAAGCCGGTTCGACGCGGCGCCGGGCCACTTCGACCCGGCCCACCTCTCCCAGTTCATGAGGGAAATCCAGTGGTGCATCGATGCCGGCCTTTGGGTGGTTCCGGTGATCGATTCGAACTGCGGGCAGAACGGCTTGCAGGATGCAAACATGGCGCGGTATTGCGATCCTTCGGGCACCTATCCGGGAGGCCGCAACTTCTGGACCGACCTCACGCAGCGCAAGCTGTTCAAGGACGCCTGGGTCTATCTCGCCGGCCTCCTCAAGGCGAAGCCGCGCATCGCCTTCTACGAACTGCTGCCGGAACCCTTGTCGGGACGGGACGCGTCGTGGGGCGACGACGTGTCGCAGTTCTACCAGGAATTGATGACTGCGATCGAAGACGAGGCCGGCGATCTACGCACGCCCTTCCTCGTCGGACCGCGCGACGCCTACAACATCAACCTTGCCGACGAAGCCTACATCGCCACGCCGCGCTGGAAGGACCGGGTTGTTTATACCGGCAACCTGTTCATCCGCACGAAAGGCACCCAGGCCGACAACATCGCGAACATCGACAGCCGGCTCGCTTCCCTGGTCGCGATGCGGAACACGCGCAACGTGCCGGTATTCATCCAGCAGTTCGGCGTGCGGACCGGGGACGATCCCGGCAACGTCTACCTTGATGCGGGCCTCAGCCGGCTGACGGCGGCGGGAGTCGGCTACACCGGCTGGCAATGGCGGCAGAACACCGCCAGCCCCGACGAATACGCGGTAATCATCGAAGATCCGGCGACCGGCGCCGACATCGTCAAGAGCGACGTGCTGGCGCTGTATTCGAAGTACTGGAAAGCCTGAGTCCGCCTGGATCGGCGCCAGCCCGTCCATGCATGCAGGCAAGCCGGAGGAAAAAAGCCCGGTCCGGCGCGATGAACGAGGCGGCGCGGACGGCATCAGAGTAAACTGCGCGGCAACACATCAATCGATACCATCCTGCCTCCAGTGAAAACTCCCATGCCCGATACCCCGTTCCAGTCATTCAACGACCTGCGCCTGAACCCGTCCTTGCTGCGCGTGCTGCAGGAACTCGGCTACGAATCGCCGTCGCCGATCCAGGCCGCCACCATTCCCATCCTGCTGGAAGGAAGGGATGTCATCGGGCAGGCGCAAACGGGAACCGGCAAGACCGCTGCCTTCGCCCTGCCCATCCTGTCCCGCATCGACATCAAGGCGGGCGCGCCGCAGGCCCTCGTGCTGGCGCCGACGCGCGAACTGGCGATCCAGGTCGCCGAGGCATTCCAGCGCTACGCCACGCACCTTCCCGGCTTCCACGTGTTGCCTATCTATGGCGGCCAGAGCTACGGCCCGCAGCTGAGCGCGCTGCGCCGCGGCGTGCACGTGGTGGTGGGCACGCCCGGCCGCGTGATCGATCATCTCGAGAAGAATTCGCTCGACCTGTCGCAACTCAAGACCCTGGTGCTCGACGAAGCGGACGAAATGCTGCGCATGGGTTTCATCGACGACGTGGAAACCATCCTGCAGCAGACGCCGTCCTCGCGCCAGACCGCGCTGTTTTCCGCGACCATGCCGCCCGCGATCAGACGCATCGCCCAAACCTACCTCGACAAGCCGGCCGAGGTCACCATCGCGGCCCGCACGGGCACCGCGGAAAACATCCGCCAGCGCTACTGGCTGGTGAGCGGCATGCACAAGCTCGACGCGCTGACGCGCATCCTGGAAGCCGAACCCTTCGATGGCATGATCATCTTCGCACGGACCAAGCTGGGGACCGAGGAACTCGCGACCAAGCTGCAGGCGCGCGGCTTCGCGGCGGCGGCAATCAATGGCGACATGGCGCAGCAGCAGCGCGAACGGACCATCCAGCTGCTCAAGGACGGCAGGATCGACATCCTCGTCGCCACCGACGTTGCGGCGCGCGGACTGGACGTGGAACGCATCAGCCACGTGATCAACTATGACGTGCCCTACGACCCGGAAAGCTATACCCACCGCATCGGACGTACCGGGCGCGCGGGGCGCAGCGGCGAAGCGATCCTGTTCATCGCGCCGCGCGAGCGCAACCTGCTCAAGGCCATCGAACGCGCTACCCGCCAGCCTGTCGCCCTGTTCGAGCTGCCCTCCATCCAGACCGTGAACGACGTACGCATCACCCGGTTCAAGGACCAGATCAGCGAGACGCTGGCGGCGGGCGGCCTGGAAGAATTCATGTCGGTGATCGAGGACTACGAGCGCGAAAAGAACGTGCCGGCCATCGAGATCGCCGCCGCGCTGGCGAAGCTGGCGCGCGGCGACGTGCCCCTGCTGCTGGACAAGGACAAGCGCGAACCGCGCGCCGAACGCCCCATGGCGGAGGACGGGCACGGCGCCGCCCAGGCCGGCCGAAGCGGCCGCACCGGCCCAGCCGCGACCAGGAAGGAGCACGTCGAGCGGCCGCCCGAGGCTGGCATGCAGACCTACCGCATCGAAGTGGGTTATGCCCACGGCGTCAAGCCGGGCAACATCGTCGGCGCGATCGCCAACGAGGGCGGCATCGCCTCCAAGCACATCGGCCGCATCGAAATCTACGATGACTACAGCACGCTCGACATGCCGGACGACATGCCGGACGACCTCCTCGATCACCTCGGTAAGGTGTGGGTCGCCGGCCAGCAGCTGCGCATCAGGCGCCTTGGCGGAGAAGGCCAGCATGGCGGCGGATCGAATGCCGGCAAGACCGCCTCCCGGAAGCCGGCCCCGGTCCACGCATCGGCATCGGCGCCTGCGCCTCGCAAGAAGGAAAAGGAAACCCGTCCGACGGCGCAGGACATCCAGACCTACCGCATCGAGGTCGGCCATGCCCACGGCGTGAAGCCTGCCAACATCGTTGGCGCGATTGCCAACGAGGCCGGTCTCGATCCGAAGTACATCGGCCGCATCGACATCCACGACGACTACAGCACCCTCGACCTGCCGGCCGGGATGCCCAAGGATCTTTTCAAGCAGCTGAAGTCGGTCGTGGTGGCCGGCCAGGCGCTTCGCATCAGCCTTGCGGCTGACGGACACGAAAAGATGGACAAGCGCAGCGCGCCGCCGGCAAGGACCAAGGGGCCGGCGCAAGGCAAGGATAAAGTTAAAGGCAAAGGCAAGGTCAATCGGGATCGGGAATGACGAAGAGGCCCCATGCCGCCCGAGCGCAACCGGACCTTCAGCCGCCCGTTTCAGCGATGAACTCCTGCCAGAGCCGGCGTGCCGTGCCACCGTAGCGCGTCATGGCGCGGACCAGAGCCTGGCGGGCTTGCTGCGGCATGATTTCCGGCGGCAGCAAGGGGTCGCGGATCAGCCGGGCGATCACGTGCCTGCCCAGCAGCATCGATTCCCGCAATTGCTGTTCTCGCGGCACCCGGGGTGAATCGTCGTGCCGGCGATCCAGCATCGCCGTGAGCGTCCGGTATTCGCGAGCCAGCGCCTCGGTGTTCCAGAGCTTGCCGGCACTTGCCAGCGCGGCCTGGTCCAGTTCGGTCATCCGGAAGACGATCGCGGACGGCGACAGGCCGAGTTCTACGAGTTGCTCGCGCACCCCGGAAACGCCGCCGCGCAGGTTGTCGGGACGCACCTGCAGGGAAGGCTTGAACTCGGCGAACCCGCGCAGGGACAAGGCGAGCCGGTGGTGCCGCCAGGCTGGTTTGTCCGAGCGAGCCACGGCAGCATCATGCACCGCGACCCATGCGCCATTCCAGGAGACGGTGCGCGCCTCCTTGCGCCAGTCATCGATGTCGCTTCGCAGTCCGCCGGCCGCCCGGTTGATGGCGTAGCAGCCGCGCTTAGGCTGCGAAATCTTTTTCTGTCCCAGGAGCCGGGTCAGCGCCACCCGGGCCGCAACGGGTTCGATGCCCATGACCTCGGCGCTGCGGCACAGCGCGCGCGCCGACAGCGGCTGTTCATGGGCGGTCAGCAGGTCGAGCATGAGGTCGGGCGCGGGAATGGCATCGAGGAAGATGTCGTTCGTCATGGTCGGCGACGCCTTGGCAGATATCGGGTCGATCGGAAAAGCGCTTTCGCCAATATTACACAACGTGTCCGGAGTTGTGTAATGTTGAAATGTTTTTTAGCATGTGCCCTGTTCCGTCATTGAGAAAATGGGGTCCGACATGCATGTCCTGGAGCTGATCGGCAAGGACGAACTCAAGCGCCTGAGCCGCCGGTCCGATGCGCGCGCGACCTGGATCGCCGCCTGCAACTTCGCCCTCGTCGCCGCGGGCTTCGCCATCCCCATCCTGTGGACGCACTGGCTGGCGTGGGCCGCAGGCGCGCTGGTCCTCGCGGGGCGCGCGCTGGGCCTGGGGATACTCGTCCACGATACCGCCCACCACGCCATGTTTACGTCGCGCGCCGTCAACGAATGGACGGGGCGCTGGCTGTTCGGCGGCCTGCCCAACGTGGCGTACCACCGTTATCGCGAGGGACACCTGGCGCACCATCGCCATGCCGGCACCGAGCATGACCCTGACCTTGGTTTCGTCGACACCTATCCGGCCAGCGGCGCGAGCTTGCTCCGAAAGCTGCTGCGGGACCTGTCCGGTATCAACGGCATCAAGAACATCGCCTACCAGGCGAGGACGTTCACGCTCCCCGGCCAGGCGCCTTTCCTGTGCAGCCACGTCCTGCTTGCGGGCAGCCTGTGGGCGGCCGGTCACGTCGAGGTCTATGGCTGCTGGTGGCTGGGACAGGTGTTCTTCTTCCCCCTGCTGGTGCGCCTGCGTGTGATGGGCGAGCATGGCGGCGTGCCCGACCATTTTTCCGGGGACCCGCGGCTCAATACCGGCACCACACTCGCTGGTCCGCTCGCCCGCTTGCTGGTCGCGCCCAACCGCGTGAATTTCCATATTGAGCATCACCTCGCGCCGGTGATTCCTTCCTATCGCCTGAAGGAAGTCCATGCGCTGGCCGTGGCGAAGGGGTGTTATGCCGGATTCGATTGCGTGCGGACGTCTTACGTCGATGTGCTGAAGCGATGCTGGAGCAAGACATCGGCGGCGCAGCGCCTGGCAGGCAAGCGACGGGCGGAGGGGATGCTCGGCAACATGCAGTGATGTGGCAAGGACTGCTTCGGACGGAGATTGGTCAGCCGTCGTCCCTCCCCAAAACAACACCCTCGCCCTCCTGCTCCGCCAAACGCATGCCAGGCAAACCTAGGGTGATACGATTACACCGTCAAAACCCGCCGGTCCACGCCCGCATCGCAATGAAAAACACCATCGCCAAAGCGCTTGAAGTCACCCGCATGGAACTCACCCTCTTCAAGCGCTTCCCGAAGTTGCGGCTGTCGGTTGCCGGCATCATCGTCATTCCCGCCCTGTATGCCTTGATCTACCTGGTGTCCGTCTGGGATCCGGCAAGCCGGACCGGGTCGCTGCAGGCAAGCATCGTCAATCTCGACCGCGGGACCGAGGCGCGCGGCCAGCAGGTGAATCTCGGCGCGGATCTCGCGCGCTCGCTTCAGGAGAAGCACACCTTCGGTTTCGTGGAATCGCAGGATGCGGAACAGGCCCGGCGCGATGTCAGGCTGGGCAAGAGCCTGTTCGCCCTGATCATCCCGGCCGATTTCAGCGCCAATGCGATCGGCGGAGAAACTCCCGGGGCCGGCAAGCCGGTGATCTATGCCTCCGAGGGCAACAACTACACCGGCGCCGGCTTCGCAAAGCGCTTCGCCGCCGAACTCGGCCACCAGGTCAACGAGATGCTCAATGAAAAGCGCTGGACGCTGGTGCTGGGCGAAGCAGCCGGCTCGACCGAAAAGCTTGGCCGGCTTCGTGACGGCATCTTCAAGCTGCGCGATGGCGCGCACGCGCTAGACGAGGGCCTCGGCAAGGCGGGCGAAGGATCGTCGAAGATTGCGGCGGGCACGGGCACGCTCGCCGAGAACGTCACCGCCTTGAGCGGCGGAGTCAAGCAACTTGCATCGGGTGCGCGCACGCTGGAAGCGAAGGCGCCGCCCGCGTCCGACTTGCAGGCGGTCAAGGATGGGGCGAGCCAGCTTGCGGCGGGCGAAAAAGCCATGCAGCAAGGCCTCGGCCAGCTCAACGCGGGCGCGGACAAGCTCGTGGCCGGCGCGATCGACATGCGCGACCAGACCAAGGGCATTCCCATCGTCGGCGGCAAGGTGTCGGCCGGCGCCGCCCAGCTTGCCGATGGCGCTGCCCAGCTGCAGTCCGGCCTGCGGACCACGGCGCAAGGACAGGCCAAGCTCGCCGGCGGCGCGGCCGCGCTGGACGGCGGCGTGACCAAGCTGGCCGACGGCTTCGCCGCCTATGCCGGCGGCGTATCAAAACTCGCTTCCAGCTTTCCGGCCGACGACAAGATGGATGCGCTGGCACGCGGCTCGAACGAACTGCTCGGGGCGACGCGGCAACTTTCCGGCGGCCTGGGCCAGCTCAGGACGGGCTCGTCGCAATTGTCCGGCGGCCTCGACCTTCTGGCGGATTCGCTTCCGGCAGGCGTGGCCGGACTGACCGGCACCGCGCGCGGACTAGCGCATTCGGTCGAGCCGGCAATCGAGATCGATGCCCCGGTGGAGACCAACGGCGCCGGCTTCGCGCCGAACTTCCTGCCGGTAGCCCTCTGGCTGGGCGCGACCATGACCGCATTCATCTTCCACCTGAGGCGCCTGCCGGAGTCGGCGGACGGCTACCCGCGGGCATCGCTTCTCCTTGGGAAGCTCGGCGTCCTGTGGCTGATCAACCTCGCGCAAGCCGTGCTGATCTTCATGATGGCCGCCTTCGTGCTGCAGATACACGTCGTGCACATGGCGGGCCTGGCGCTCACCATGGCGGCCGCCGTGCTGACCTTCATGCTGCTCATCCTGGCCCTCGTCCGCCTGTTCGGCGACGCCGGCAAGGCGGTCGCCCTGATCCTGCTCATCTTGCAGATGTCATCGGCCGGAGGCGTCACGCCGGTCGAACTGACCAATGCCTTCTACCGCAACGTCAGTCCTTTCCTGCCATTCACCTGGGTGGTCCGCGCGGTGCGCGCCAGCATGTTCGGCGCCTACGGCAGCGAGTGGCTGTCGGCGCTCGGCATGGTTCTGCTGTTCGCCGGCATCGCCTTCCTGGTCGCCATGCTTGCCGGCAAGTGGAAGTTCGTGCCGCCGCAGGAGCATCGTCCGGCCATGGACATCTGATAGCGTCTCCGCTTCCCCCGGCGCATGCGGGGACAAAACCCTCGCCTGATTGACCAAAGATCAATGCCGCGCCCCCGCGGCTTGATCTTGCGCCTGCCTGACCTATGCTGTTGGCGCATACGCGCCCGCCGCCGCCCCGGCCGGGAGCCCGCGACGTCGCCCGCGCGCCTGCCCCCGCCAACGGAACATGGCAGTTCTTCATGCAAGGAGGGAACATCATGAGCGCCGTACTCGAGAAATCCAAGCTGGTCCGCAAGTCATCCGATACCCCGGACGAGGTCAGGCCCTTCGCGGATAACAAGGGAAGGTTGCACGTCTATGAACTGGGTGACCACATTGCCGGCAAGGGCGAGTTCGAACCTGGCTGGCGCTGGAGCCAGCATGTGAAACCGATCGCCGGCACCGATTCGTGCCAGGCAGCCCATACGGGATTCGTGATCCAGGGCAGGATGATCGTCAAGATGGATGACGGCTCGCAGATGGAATACGGGGCTGGGGATTTCTTCTACATGCCGCCCGGGCATGATGCGTGGGTGGTTGGGGATGAGAGGTGTGTGCTGGTGGATGTGACGGGGGTGGCGAAGTATGCCAAGCCGCATTGAGTCGTTGTGAAGGTGAGGGGTGGTGGTTTTGACTGCGGCGGTAGGTGTCATTGTCGTTCGCGCCAACCTCCGTCATTGCCGCTTGCCGCCTGTCATTCCCGCGAAGGCGGGAATTCCATTTCTGTCTTTTCTCCGGTGACCCGGTTGCGTCTCCCACTCCGTGGGGGGCTTGCCGGGACTGCCCCGGCGGACGTCAGAAGGGATAACTGGCGCCTCGCCTTCGGCATCGTGTGACGGCAAATGATGATGACTGCGGCGACCGCCACGGCCACTACATCCGCGCCCTGACTACCAAGCTCCCTCCCTTTCAAGGGGAGGGTTGGGGTGGGGATGGGTTTCCGGTGCAAGCAAAGAACAGCGTTGACATGACCAGCGAAATAAACCCTGTCCGCTAAGCGCAACCGAAACCCATCCCCACCCTAGCCCTCCCCTTGAAAGGGAGGGGACTCCGCCTCGCCTTCCTCACTCCCCCACGTAACGCGCCGGCCTCTTCTCGAAAAACGCATTCACCCCTTCGCCAAAATCCCGCGTCGCCGCGCACGCCGCAAACGATTCCGCTTCCGCATCGAGCTGCCCTTGCAGATCCCGTCCGAGCGAATCGCGGATCAGCCGCTTCAGCCGCGCGAGGGCGAGCGGTGGACCATCGGCCAGGCGGCGGGCGAGCCGTTGCGTCTCTTCCTGCAGGCTGGCGGCGGGAACCACGCGGTTGACGATGCCGAGGCGCAGGGCTTCAGCGGCATCGAAGGTGTCGCCCAGCAAGGCGATTTCCATGGCCTTGCGCATGCCCACGAGGCGCGGCAGCGCCCAGGACGTGCAGCAATCGGAACTCGTGCCGATGTTGACGTAGGCAAGGTTGAATCGTGTGCCTTCCGCCGCGATGGCGAGGTCGGCCGCGAGGGCGACGCCGAGGCCGCCGCCGGCGACCGCGCCGTGCAGGCTCGCCAGCACCGGCGCGTTCATCTGCGCCAGCAGGGCGATGCCGCCATGCATGGCGTCGATCAACGCGCGCGCGGTGGGAAGCGGATCGGCGCGCATCGCCGCGAGGTCGCCGCCGGCGATGAAGGCGCGCCCTTCCCCGCTGATGACGACCACGCGCACGTCCTTGTCCTGCCAAGCCGCCTGGCAGGCAGCGAGAAAGCCGTTCGCGGTGGGAATGTCGATGGCGTTGAGCACCGTCGGCCGGTTGAAGCGGATGTGCGCGATGCCGTCGTCGCGCCAGTAGCGCAGCGGGGCGTCCGCCGCGCCGAGGTCGATGTCGTTGGCTTGCATGTTCTCTCCGTGACGGCCCTCAGGCCGTCGGTAAACGGTAATCGCGGAACTGCTCGCGCAGCTTGCTCTTGAGCAGCTTGCCAGTCGCGGTATGCGGCAGCTGCTCGACGAAGACGACGTCATCGGGCACCCACCATTTCGCCACGCGCTGGCTGAGATAACTCAGCAATTCTTCCCGCGTGATGTTCTGGCCGGGCCGCTTCACCGCGAGCAGCAGAGGACGTTCCTGCCACTTGGGATGGTGCGCGGCGATGATCGCTGCTTCCTGCACCGCGGGATGGCCGACGGCGGTATTTTCCAGGTCGATGGAAGAAATCCACTCGCCGCCGGACTTGATGACATCCTTGGCGCGATCGACCAGCTGCACGTAGCCATCAGGGTCGATGGTGGCGATGTCGCCGGTCGGGAACCAGCCGTCCTCGTCGAGCACCGGGCCGCCCTCACCCTTGAAGTAGCTGCCTGCAATCCACGGCCCGCGCACGTGCAGGTGACCATAGGCCACGCCGTCATGCGGCAAGGCCTTGCCGTCTTCGCCGACGATCTTAAGTCCGACGCCCCATACCGCCCGCCCCGCCTTGAGCTTGACCGAGGTCTGCTCTTCGCCGGACAGTGCCGCGTGCTTGGGCAGCAGGCGGCCGATCACGCCGATGGGACTGGTTTCCGTCATGCCCCAGCCCTGCACGTATTCCGCGCCGAAGTCGCGTTCGAGCCGCTCGATCATCGAGCGCGGGGTTGCGGCGCCGCCGACGCCGATGGTCTTCACGCCGACATCCTTGATGTCGATTTCCGGATGCTGGTCGAGGTACTGGAACAGCATCAGCCACACCGTGGGCACGGCTTGCGAGAACGTGACGCCTTCGTCGCGCATCAGTTCGTAGAGGCTTTGCCCGTCGAGATGCGGCCCGGGCATGACCAGCTTGGCGCCGACCATCGCCGTGGCGTAGGGCATGCCCCAAGCATTGGCATGGAACATCGGCACGGCGAGCAGCAGGCACATCGCGGAATTCACGCCAAAGGTATCCGGCGCGCACTCCATCAGCGAATGCAGCACCGTCGAGCGGTGGGAGTACAGCACGCCCTTGGGGTTGCCCGTCGTGCCCGAGGTATAGCAGAGCGACGATGCCGACCGCTCGTCGAACTCGGGCCACGCGTAGTCTTCGCTTTGCGCGGCGATCAGGTCTTCGTAGCACAGCAGGTTCGGCAGGTCGATGGCGGGCATGTGCGCACGGTCGGTCATGGCGACGAAATGCCGGACCGACTTCAGCTTAGGCGCCAGTTGCTGGACCAGCGCGGCGAAGGTGATGTCGAAGAACAGGACCTTGTCTTCGGCATGGTTGATGATGTACTCGATCTGCTCGGGGAACAGCCTCGGGTTGACGGTGTGCAGGATGGCGCCAGTGCCGGACACGCCGAAGTAAAGCTCGAGATGCCGGTGGGTGTTCCAGGCCAGGGTGCCGACCCGGTCCGAGAAAGCGACAGCTAGCGATGCCAGCGCATTGGCCACCCGCCTGGCGCGGCGCTCGACCTCGGCATAGTTGGTGCGATGGGTGCCGCCCTCCACGGTACGCGCGACGATCTCGCGCCGGGGGTGGTATTGCGCGGCGTGCTCGATGAGCGACGAGATGAGCAGCGGCCTGTCTTGCATCAGTCCTAACATGGTGTCTTCCTCGTTCTCTGGCTTGTATGCGGTGCCGGCGTCGAATCGCGCCGCGTCTTGTCGGCCTGCCTGCGCCGGAAACGATGCCCTTGCGGGCGGCGCTTCCCGTTTCCGGCTGCCGCCCCGCCGCATCGGGCGGGGCGAAGTGGGCTACAACCGTTCCACGATGGTGACGTTGGCCATGCCGCCGCCTTCGCACATCGTCTGCAAGCCGTAGCGCTTGTTGCGGCGCTTGAGCGCATGCAGCAGCGTGGTCATCAGCTTGGTGCCGGACGCCCCGAGCGGATGGCCGAGCGCGATCGCGCCGCCGTTCACGTTCAGCCTCTCCGGATCGGCACCGGTCGCCTGCAGCCAGGCCAGGGGCACGGGCGCGAAGGCTTCGTTCACTTCGAACAGGTCGATGTCATCGATCTTCATGCCCGCCTTCTTCAGGGCCTGCAGCGTGGCTGGAATCGGCGCTTCCAGCATGATGACCGGATCATGGCCGAGCAGCGACAGGTGATGGATGCGCGCCATCGGCGTCAGTCCGAGTTCTTTGAGCGCCTTCTCGCTGACGACCATCACTCCGGTCGCGCCGTCGCAGATCTGGCTGGCGTTCGCGGCGGTGATCACGCCGCCCTCCTGCAGCAGCTTGACGCCCTGTATGCTTTCCAGCGTCGCGTCGTAGCGGATGCCCTCGTCGGCGACATGCATTTCCCCGCTGGCGGTGCCGTCCGCCAGGCGCACTTCCACCGGCAGGATTTCTTCCTTGAACACGCCCTCGCGCGTGGCATTGATCGCCTGCTGGTGGCTGCGCAGGGCATACTGGTCGAGCTGGTCCCGGGACAGGCCGTACTTGCGGGCTATCATTTCCGCGCCGACGAACTGACTGAAATCCTGGGGATAATGTTTCCTGATTTCCGGGCTCATGTAGTAGCCCAGGCCGTTCTTCTGCGGCAAGGCGCTCGAGGTGAACATGGGCACTCGGGTCATGCTTTCCACCCCGGCGGCAATGACCACGTCCATGGTGCCGGACATGACCGCCTGCGCGGCGAAGTGCAGGGCCTGCTGCGACGAGCCGCATTGCCGGTCCACGGACGTGCCGGGCACGGATTCCGGCAACTTCGAGGCCAGCACCGCATTCCTGGCGACATTGGTCGATTGCTCGCCGACCTGGCTGACGCAACCCATGATGACGTCTTCCACGCGGGCAGGGTCGACGCCCGAGCGGTCGACGAGTGCGTCGAGCACCTGCGCCGCGAGGTCGACCGGGTGCCATCCGGAAAGCCGCCCGCCGCGACGGCCGCCCGCGGTGCGCACCGCGGCAACGATATATGCTTCAGCCATGTTGCTTCCTTATCCTTCAGTGTGGTTGTTCGATGATTTGGTGAAAAGAGAAATGTCGTGACAAGTTTGGCATTTTTTTCCGGCCTTGCCTGCCCTGCGTCGTCGGAAACGACGATTTGCGTGGCATCGGTCAGGCCTGCATGCCATTTTCCCTCATCCGGTCGATTGCCAGGCGGTCCACGCCCCATGCCAGCAGGGTTTCCGCGGCATTCCCCGCGGCATCGCCCCTTGCCGGTGGCGCGTCCGGCGGCGTCCGGCTGAAGCGGGGCGCCGGCGCCGGCTGGACCACGCCGTCGATTTCCATGAAGGTAGCGCGGCTGCGATTGTGCGGATGCGCCGGCGCTTCATCCCAGTCGAGCACCGGCGCGAAGCAGGCATCGCTGCCTTCCATCAGCGCACACCATTCCGCGCGCGTCCGCGTGCGGAACAAATCCGCGAGGCGGTTCTTCAGGATGGGCCAGCCGTGCACGTCCCGCTGGGCCCGGAACGCGGGATCGTCGATGCCGCATTTCTCCAGCAGCAAGGCATAGAACTGCGGCTCGATCGCGCCTACCGCGACATGCTTGCCGTCGGCGCAGGCATAGGTGTTGTAGAAGTGGGCGCCGCCGTCGAGCAGGCTCTCGCCGCGCTGGCTGCTCATGGAGCCATCTGCGTGGAACCCGTACATCATGGCCGACAGCAGCGCCGCGCCGTCCGTCATGGCCGCATCCACCACCTGTCCCTTGCCGCTGCGGCGCGCCTCGTGCACGGCGCACATCACGCCGAAGGCGAGCAGCATGCCGCCGCCGCCGAAATCGCCGATGTAGTTCAAGGGCACGACCGGCGGCTCGCCGGGGCGGCCGATCGCATGCAGCGCGCCGGAAATCGCGATGTAATTGATGTCATGTCCCGCGGCGTGCGACAGCGGCCCGTCCTGTCCCCAGCCGGTCATGCGTCCGTAGACCAGCGCGGCATTGCGGCCCAGGCAGGCATCCGGCCCCAGCCCCAGCCTTTCCATCACGCCGGGACGGAAGCCCTCGATCAGCACATCCGCCTTCTCCACGAGGTCCAGAAGCATGTCCGCGCTGCCGGCCTTCTTCAGGTCGACCGCGATGGAACGCCTGCCGCGCCCGAGCACGTCGTACCGCTTCCGTTCGCCGGACGCCGCGGAAGCCTGCTCCGGCCGGTCGACGCGGATGACATCCGCGCCCATGTCCGCGAGCATCATGCCGCAAAACGGCGCCGGGCCGATGCCCGCCATCTCGATGACCTTCAATCCCGCAAGGGGTCCCGCCATGTCGATTCTCCTGCTTTCGTTTTCCAGCCGCTCAGCCATCAGCGCGGCGCCATGCGGATCGCGCCGTCGAGGCGCACGCTTTCGCCATTGAAGTATTCGGTCATGATCATGAATTCGGCGAGGGCGGCATATTCGTCCGGTTCGCCCAGCCGCTTGGGAAACGGCACCGAGGCCGCCAGCGCCTGCTTCACGTTCTCCGGCAGCGAATGCAGCAGCGTAGTGTTGAAAATGCCCGGCATGATGGTATTGACGCGGATGCCGTCGTTCATCAGGTCGCGTGCCACTGGCAAGGTCATGCCGACGATGCCGGCCTTGGAAGCGGCATAGGCAGCCTGCCCGACCTGGCCGTCTTCGGCGGCGACGGACGCTGTGTTCACGATCGCGCCCCGCTCGCCGCCCGGAAGCGGATCGAGCGCCAGCATGCCGGCGGCGGATTTTGCCATGCATCGAAAGTTGCCGACCAGATTGATCTGGATGATGCGGTCGAAGGCATGTGTCGGGTAGTGCTTGATCTCCCCGGTCGTCTTGTCGCGGCTGGCCGTCTTGACCGCATTGCCGGTTCCGGCGCAATTCACCAGCACCCTTTCCTGGCCGATCGCGGCGCGCGCGCGGGCGAATCCCGCGTCGACCTGTTCTTCGGAGGTGACGTCCACCTTGCAGAACACGCCGCCAAGTTCCGCCGCGAGCGCCTCGCCCTGCCCGGCATTGAGATCGAAGATCGCCACCTTCACGCCTCGCCCCGCGAGACGGCGCGCGGTGGCTTCGCCCAGGCCCGACGCGCCGCCGGTAATGACTGCCGAAATGGTGTTGTCTAGCTTCATGTTGCTCCTCGCGGTGGATGGCGTTCGTACCGGCGCTACCGGCAGCGGCGGACCCGCGCCATGTTTTGTCTGGAGCCAGTGTAGGCAGGCCGGCGAGGCGCGGCATCGTCGGAAGCGACGAATTCCGGCACGCATCATCAAGCGTGTTCCCGGGGAAAGATTTCCCTTGATTTGCCTCAAGCAGGCAGGAAGTGTATGACCGGCTTGTGGGCTAGAATAAGCTGGTGCGATGGCGGGAACGACGCGCTTGCAGGCGCCCCGCGGCATGTCGCTCCCGCTGCTTCCATTTTTCCCGACAATGACCGATTCCGCAGTTCCGGCCCGCCTCTTCCTTTCGACCAAACTCAATCCGCCCACGGCAACCGCCGCGCAGGTAACCCGCGGCGCGATCTGCGAGCTCGTCGGCGCATCGGGTGCGACCAAGCTGGTGCTCGTGCGTGCCCCGGCCGGTTTCGGCAAGACCACGGCCATGGCCCAGTGCAAGGAACTGCTGGCCGGGCGCGGCATCGATACCGCCTGGCTGACGCTCGACGGCGCCGACAACGATGCCTCGCGCTTTCTCTCCTGCCTGGCGGCCGCAGTCGGCGGCATGATGGCGGAGCGCGGCGCCGGCGCGATCGACACCGCCACCGGCCTCGCGCGTCCGCCGGGCGAGGTCGCCCTGGAAATCATCGCCCGGCTGGCTGCCCATCCCGCGCCTTTCGTGCTGTTCCTGGATGACTTCGAAGCCGTGCAGGAGCCGACCGTCCTGCGCCTGGTCCGGGAAATCCTCGACAACCTGCCCCGCGGCGGACAATTGATTATCGGTTCGCGCGGCTTGCCGGACCTCGGCCTCGGCCGGCTGCGCGCGCGCGGGCAATTGCTCGAGATCGACGCCGAACGCCTGCGCTTCAGCCTCGCGGAAACCGTGGAATTCATGACGCAGCGCCGCCGCCTTGCCTTGCCCGAGGACGACCTGGCCCAGCTGCAGCGAAAGACGGAAGGCTGGATCGCCGCCTTGTGGCTGGCGTCCGTCGCGCTGGAACGGCGCGATGCTCCTTCGGCGTTCATCACGCGCTTTTCCGGGTCGAACGAGGCCGTCGCCGATTACCTGGCGGAAGATGTCCTGGCTCACCAGCCTCCCGAAATCAGGAACTTCCTGCTCAAGACCAGCATCCTGCGCCACCTCAACCCTTCGCTCTGCAGCGCCTTGCTCCCCGGCAGCGACGGCGCCGGCATCCTGCGGCATCTCGAGGAAGCCAACCTGTTCCTGACGCCGATCGATGCCCAGGAGCGCACCTACCGCTACCACAGCCTGTTCGCGAGCTACCTGCGTGCCCAGCTCGAACGGGAATTTCCGGAAGAAGTCATCGGCCTGCATCGCGCCGCTTCTCAATGGTACGAAGCACAAGGACGCCCGGTGCCCGCTATCGACCATGCCATCGAGGGACACGACTACGAGCATGCGGTGGCGCTGCTTTCCCGGCACGCGGAAAGCTTGCTCGAAAGCGGCCGCATGCGCCTGCTGTCCCGCTGGTTCGCCGCCCTGCCCGAAGCGACCACGCAACGATCGCCTCTACTGCAGGTGATCCATGTCTGGGCGCTCTGCTTCACGCGCGGTCCCGCCGAAGCAATGGCGCTGCTGGAACGTTGCGGCTGCGCCACCTCGTCCGATCCCAAGATCCTGGCACACGTCATTGCATTGCGGCCGCTGATGCTCGCGATCATGGACCGACAGGAAGAGGCCTACGCAGCCGGACAGGATGCCCTCGCGCGCATGCCTGTGGCCGATGCCTTCATCGGCGGCGTGCTGTCCAACGAAATGGCGTACATCTGCGCCGTCATGGGCGATTACCAGCATGCCCACCGGCTGCTCGACGCGGCGCGCCAAGGGCAAGGCGGCGAAGGCAGTTTCTTCAACAAGATGTATTCCGAATCGGTGGAAGGCCTGATCGATCTCGAGGCCGGGCAATTCCGGCAGGCGACGGCGCGCTTTCGCATGGCTGTGAACGCCACGCACAGCGCCTCCTACCGCCACACCGGCGGCAATGCCTGGGCGGGCGTGCTGTACGCATCCAGCCTGTACGAGATGAACGACCTCGACCAGGCGGAACACCTGCTGCACGTGTACGTTCCGCTCGCGAAGGATGTCGGTCTCGCCGATCACACCATCATCGGCTACACCATGCTGTCCCGCATCGCCTTTCATCGCGGCGACGTCGACCATGCTTTCCACAACCTCGCGGAACTCGAATATCTCGGCCACTACCGGCAACTCCCCCGGGTCGTCAACAGCGCCAAGCTCGAACGTTCGCGGCTGCTGCTCATGCAAGGCAACCTGCAGGCGGCAAGGGAAGAACTCGAACGCGCAAATCCGCCGGGCGCCTGGGAGCGCATCGCCCGGCTGCGGCTCCCCGCCCACGACCTGGAATACCATGCGCTGGCCGAACTCCGGTGGCAACTGTCTGCCGGGCAGGCAAACGAGGCGCTCGCAGCGGTCGACGCGGAGATCCAGGCGGCCCAAGGCGCGCGCAGGCAGCGTCGCGTGCTCAAGCTGCGCATCCTGCAATGCATCGCCCTCAAGCAGATCGGCGACCAGCGGCCCGCGCTCGATCGCATGAAGGAATTGCTGAGGCTTGCCGCCAATGAAGGTTTCGTGCGGCTGATCGTCGACGAATCCGAACGGGCCGGCGCGCTGGTGCGCCAGGTCGCCGAGACCCAGCAGTCGGATGGCGGCAACGAGCCCATTTTCCAGGATTACCTGCACAAGCTGATGCAGGCTTTCGGTCCGGCCGTCAATGTGATGGAAAGCACGCCGGCAGCGGCAACCGGTGCCCTGGTCGAACCGCTGACGACCAAGGAGATCCGCATCCTCGGGCTGTTGGCGGAGGGTTATTCCAACAGCGCGCTTGCCGAGAAGCTGTTCGTTTCCGACAGCACGGTGAGGACGCACCTGCGGAACATCAACGGCAAGCTGCAGGCACATAACAGGACGCAGGCCGTGGCGCTGGCGCGGAGACTGGGGGTGATTCGATGAGGATTAACGGTATTTTCGGTGAGACGGGTATTTGAATGCGCATTTCTCCAGACGGGGGAAATGGGATTCCCGCCTGCGCGGGAATGACAGAGAGTCGCGGAGATGACAGCTCCTGTCGCGAACAACACCAGCCCCCTCAAATCCCCCTGGAAATCACTTCCTTCATGATCTCATTCGTTCCCCCATAAATGCGCTGTATCCGCGCATCCACATACATGCGCCCGATCAGATACTCATTCATATACCCATATCCCCCAAACAACTGCAGGCACTCGTCGATCACCTTGTTCTGCAGGTCGCTCGCCCACATCTTCACCATCGACGCGCCGATGGTGTCGAGCCGCCCGGCGACAAGATCCTCGATGCACCTGTCGACGTACGCCCGCGCCGCGGTCACGTGCGCCGCGATCTCCGCCAGCTTGAAGCGGGTATTCTGGAACTGCCCGATCGGCTGCCCGAAGGCCGTTCGTTCCCGCGTATAACGAACCGTCTCTTCATAGGCGCCTTCCATTGCCGCCGCCGCCGACACGCCGATGATCGTGCGCTCGTATGGCAGGTCGCTCATGAGCTGGAAGAAGCCCTTGCCCTCCTCGCCGCCCAGCAGGCAATCGGCATCCACCTCCACGTCATCGAAGAACAGCTCCGACGTGTCCTGCGCCTTCATACCGATCTTGTCCAGCACCCGCCCCACCTGGTAGCCCGGCCGCCCTTCGGTTTCGACGATCAGGATGGACATGCCCTTGGCCTTCTGCGCCGGGTCGGTCTTGGCGACCACCAGCACGAGGCCGGCGAGGAAGCCGTTGGTGATGAAGGTCTTGGAGCCATTGATGAGATAGCGGTCGCCATGCCGCTGCGCCCGCGTCCGCACGCCCTGCAGGTCCGACCCCGCGCCCGGCTCGGTCATCGCGATGGCGCCGACGAGTTCGCCGCGCGCCATGCGCGGGAGGTAGCGGCGCTTCTGCGCCTCGGTGCCGTGGTTGAGCAGGTAGTGGGCGACGATGCTGTGCACCGAGGAATTCATGCCGCTCAGCGCGCGGCGTGCCATTTCCTCGTAGAACACGGCCTCGTGGCGGAAATCGCCGCCGCCGCCGCCGTACTCCTCGGGAATGTCGGAGCACAGCAAGCCTACGGCGCCGGCCTTGCGCCACAAGTCATGGCCGACGTGGCCTCTATGCCGCGCCTCTTCATCGTAGGGCAGCATCTCGTTGTCGATGAAGCGAATGGCGGTTTCCCGCCACATCGCCAGTTCTTCGTTCATCCAGGAACGATGGAATTGCAGGCTCATGCCGTCTCGTCCATTCCGCCAGTGCGGCTCTTGTTCACATGCGCTTCATTGCGCAGGAGGTGGGTACTTCGGTGTCCTTGGCCGGTATCACGGCAACCGTGCGGAAGCCGTAGCCGGTGTTTTCCGTATCATGCCTGACCGTGGTGCCGTTCTTTTTGGCATAGGCCGACAGCACGAGCGGCTGGATCAGCTGGTGATCGTCCTTGCGCATCACGACCTTGCCATTGCCAGCATCATATTCCATGCCTTCCAGGGCTTGCGACACTTTCAAGGGGTCCGTTGTTTTTGCATTTTCCATGGCCTGGGCGAGCATCTGCAGCGTGGTGTTGATGCGCACGTAGGAAAACTCGAGTCCTGGATAGCGCTTCGCATAATCATCCGCGAACTTGTCGAGCTTGTTCGGCTGGAGGTTGCGGTGCCATTCCGTGATCTGGTACACCGTATCCTCGGGCATGTCGCCCAGCGCTGTCGGCGTCCCGCGCACCGCGGCGAAATAGGTAAAGAACTTGGTCTTCAGGCCGGCTTCCTTGGAGGCGCGCAGCAGCAGGGAGAGGTCGTTGCCCCAGTTGCCGGTGATCACGGTGTCCGCGCCGGACGCCTTGATCTTGGCGACGTAGGGCGAGAAGTCCTTTACCTTGCCGAAGGGATGAAGCTCGTTGCCGACGATCTGCACGTCGGGTCGTTTCTTGGGCAGCATGGCGACGACCGCCTTGGACATCTGCTGGCCATGGGCATAATCCTGGCCGATGATGAAAACCTTCTTGATGCTCTTGTCGCCCGCCATATAGTTAGTCAATGCCTCCACCTTCATGAGGTTGTGCGCATCGAAGCTGTAGTACCAGAAGCTGCACTTGGAATTGGTGAGCTCCGGGTCGTTGGAGGCGTAGTTCAGGAAAAGCACCGTCTTGTCGGGGTTGCGCTCGTTCCACTTGTTGATCGCCTCGATCAGGGCGCCAGCCGCGCCCGAGCCCTGCCCCTGGACGATGTAGCGGATGCCGCCGTCGGTCACCCGCTTCAGCTGCACCAGCGATTCCTCGGGGCTGGCCTTGTTGTCCATGGGGACGATTTCCAGCTTTTGCCCGCCGAGCACGCCTCCTTTGGCATTGATGTCGTCCGCGATCGCGACGAAACTCTTGAGGCCGAAATCGCCGATGCTGGCGAACGCGCCGGAAAGCGGGTCGATATAGGCAACCTTGATCTGGGCGCTGGCCGGCAGGGAAAGCGCAAGCGTCGCGCACGCGCCGAAGGCGAGTCGTTTCAACATGGTGGTCTCCATCTGGTTATCATTTCGATACGGCATGGGGTCAGATGGATTGTTGCGCAGGCATCCCCGGCGCGACGTCGTCGGAAGCGACGATTTTGTGACGGACGCGGGGTTGGGCCGGTCGCATCCGTGCAGCGGAAGGCTTTCCGGAAATCAAGAGGTAGCGTGGCTAATGGTAGGACGGTCCGGGATTGTCATGATCGCGGTACCAGGACGCGAAGTCGGAGCCGAGAATCGGCCGGCAGACGAAGAAACCTTGCGCTTGATGGCAGCCGTGGCGGCGCAGATAGTCCATGACCGGGGCGGACTCGATGCCTTCGGCCACGATCTCGAGGTTGAGCGTCCTGCCGAGCGCGATGATGGCTTCGGTGATCGCCCGGCTGGCGGTATCGTCCTCGAGGCGGTGCACGAAGGATTTGTCCACCTTGATCTTGTCCAGCGGCAGGCGGCTTAGATAATTCAGGCTGGAATAGCCGGTGCCGAAATCATCCAGCGCTACCTTGAGCCCCTTGTTGCGCAGGCTGTCGAGGATGGAGATCGCATGGTCGATATCCTGCATCACCGCGGTCTCGGTGAGTTCGATCTGGATCGATGATGGATTGATGCGATGGCGTTCTATCATGCTTTCCAGGTAGTCGACGAAATTCTTCTTCCTGAATTCACTGGCCGACACGTTGACCGCGATGGGGATCACGGGCAATCCCTGCGCCTGCCAGTCGGATTGCTGCCGGCAGGCTGCCGACAGCACCCATTCGCCGATGCGGCCGATCAGCCCGGTGGCTTCCGCGACCTGGATGAACCGGTCCGGACCAGTGCCATGCCGCGGCCAGCGCAGCAGCGCTTCCACGCTCACGACGCGGTTGGTCTGCATGTCGACGAGCGGCTGGTAGTGCAGGTGGAATTCGTCGCGGCCCAGCGCCTGCTTGATGCGCTCCGCGATGATGGATTGCGTCACGACGCGTTCAGCGAGCGCGGGCGTGTAGAACTTGAAATTGTTCCTTCCCGTCTCCTTCGCCATGTACATCGCCGCATCGGCGCAATTGATCAGGGTATCGACGTCGCTGCCGTCGCGCGGATACATGCTGAGGCCGATCGAGCAGGACAAGGTAAGTTCGAGCGAGCCGACCTCATAGGGCTGGCAGAGGATCTGCATCAGGTGCCGCGCGACATGCTCGCAATCCGCATCATTCGCGCAGTTCGGCAGAAGGACCAGGAACTCGTCGCCGCCCAGCCGGAATATCGTGTCGTCGCCGCGCATGCATTCCTGCATCCTGGCGGCGACCTGTCGCAGCACCGCGTCGCCCGCTTCGTGGCCGTGAATGTCATTGATCGGTTTGAACTGGTCGAGGTCGATGAACATCATGCACACGCCGTGCCGGCTTCGCTTCGCCGCGGCGAAGATGTGGCGCGCATATTCGAACAGCAGCGTGCGGTTCGGCAAGCCGGTCAGCGGGTCGTGCAGCGCGGCGAGCCGTATCTTTTCCTCGGCTTGGCGGCGTTCGGTGTAATCGTGGCAGATGGCCAGGACTTCCCTGACGCCGCCCGACGGTTCGCAGATCGGCACGCAGGTCACGCCGAAGTTGCGCATTCCTCCGCCGGAGGGAACGTCGATGTCCCCGGTCTGGGTCGATGACGCGGCCACGGCGGCATGGACCAATGGCGTCCACATCGCGATGCTCGGCGCGGGGTGGATGTCGGTGACCACCTGCCCCAACAGGGCGGACGCATCCATCCCGGTGTGATGCAGCGTCGCCAGGTTGACGTATTGGATGCGCAGCGCCGTGTCGTAGATGACCACCATGTCCGGTATGTGGTCGAAGGCCATCCTGAGTCTTTCCTCGCTCACCCTGAGCCCGGTCTCGGCGAGGTGGCGCTGGGTGATGTTGCGCACCGTCAGCACGCCGAGCCAGCCTTCGCCCTTGATGTCGTCGACGACGGTGGCCGAGAAGCTGCCGACCCAGGCATCGCGGGTGCCGCGGCGGCGAATGATGAATTCCCTGGCAGCCACGGACTCGCCCTTCAGCAGGCGGCTCACCGGCCACTGCTCGACCGGCACCTGTTCGCCGTTCAGCTCGAAGACTTCGAAGGCCTCATGCAGCTTGTGCGGTTCGCCGCTGACCGCAGTGATGCCGGAGTAACCCAGCAGCTCGAGCGCCGCCGGGTTGATTTCCAGCACGTTTCCTGTCGAGGAAAAGACGATGACGCCTTCGAACAAGCTGTTCAGGACGGCCTTCAGCCTGGCGCGGCTGCGTTCCATCGCGATGCGCGCGCGGATGCGCAGGTCGATATTCTTCACGACAGCAATGAAATAGGACGGCTTTCCCGCAGCATTACGCACCAGCGACACCGTCAGGTGGCCCCAGACGATGGCGCCGCTGCGATGCAGGTAGCGTTTCTCCATTGCATAAAAGTTGATCTTTCCCGCGAGCAGATCCGCCACCTGGTCGAGGTCCGCCGAGAGATCGTCGGGATGGGTCAGCTCCTGGAAATTCTTGTGCACGAGTTCATCCTGCGAATAGCCGAGCATGTCGCACAGGAACTGGTTCACCCGCAGCCATTTTCCTTCGGGGGTGAGATGGGCGATGCCGATGGCGGCAAGGTCGAAGGTCGTGCGGTAATCGAAGCGAAAACCGTCCAGCTCGGCCTGCACGTTGCGCTGGTGTTCCGCCGTCTGCGACAGCGCCAGCTGTGCCTTGGCGAGCTCCTCGGATTTTTGCTGCAGCTCCACCTCCAGGATGGCCAGCCGTTGCCTGAGGGCTTCCGCTTCCAGCGAACCGTCGGTGGATAAATGCATGTTCGGACCGGCCTTCGAGAGGCCGCAGGTTTGGGGCATGATGAAAGAACGAGCGCGAGCACGCGCCGTCTCCGAAGGTTAGCACCAATCGAGGGCATGTGGCCCCTCCGGCATCAATGGCCGGGCGCCCGGGCTTCCTTTGCCGGCTGTCCGATTCCTGGGCGCATCAGGCTCCCGGACGCTCCTGGTCCGATGCCAGGCGCTGGGCGCCCCCGCCCTTCATTTCATCGCGGCGATGAAAGGCATAGCCATTCTTGCCCTGCATCTTCGCTTCGTACATTGCAATGTCGGCGGCCTTGATCAGCTCTGCGGCGCGCAATCCATCGCGGGGATAGACCGCGATGCCGATGCTCGCCCCCACCCGGACCTGCTGCAAGTGGCGCAGCAGCGGCTCCTCGAAGCAGGCAAGCATGTGGCGCGCTATGGCTTCGATATCCTCTACCTTCGCAAGATTCGTCGCCAGCACCAGGAACTCGTCGCCGCCGATGCGCGCGACCACGTCCGATTCCCGCGCGGCTTCACGCATCCGCCGCGACGCCTCCTTGAGCAGCATGTCGCCGGCATCATGGCCGAACTGGTCGTTGACCTGCTTGAAGCCGTCAAGGTCGATGAAGAAGATGCCGAGGAGCCGCTGGTAGCGCTGGGCGAAGGGAATGCTGTAGTTGAGCATCTCGACATACAGGTTCCGGTTCGGCAGGTTGGTGAGCTGGTCATGCGACGCTTCATGGCTCAGGCGCTGCAGCAGCTGCTTCTTGGTCTGGGTATCGTGCCGCACCAGGGTAACGAGCGACAGCACGGCAAGCGCGAGCAACAGCAGGAACAGCGTCACGCTGGTCTGGAAGATGGCGACGTTGCGCGTGGATTCCTTCACCAGCCCGACCTGCCGCTCCTGCTCCTTGCGCGCCAGCAAGTCGATCTCTTCCCGGATTTCCGCCATGTAGCTCTCGCCGGTATTGGAGTTCACGACCAGCATGGCCGACTCGAGGCCGTGCTCTGCCCGCAAGCTGATCGTCTGTGCGAGCTCGCTCAGCTTTTTTTCCTTGAGCAGCGCAAGCCGGTTGTAGGCGGACAGTCCATCGGGTCCGGTGAAAACGTCGCGAAAACGCATGAACTGCGCGTTCGCAGTGCTTACCGCCGCGTAATACGGCTGCAGGTAGGCAGGGTTGCCCGTCAGGAGATACCCCCTCTGCCCGGTCTCCGCCTCCGTGAATGCCAGCATCAGCGAATTCAGCGCTTCCAGGCGGGCATGACCCATTGCCTGTTCGTGCTCGCTCTCCGCCACGTTGCGGCTTGCCCATACGCTGACGCTGGCCGAGGTGAAGAACGCGGTCAGCACGATGATCATCAACCATAGCAATTGCTTCTCGAGCTTCTCATTCCCCATCATGCAGCCCTCGCTCTACGGAAACGTCATGCCTGCAGGAATTTCAGGAATCAGGGAAGGCTTTCGCTCCCATTAACCAGAAGACTTATGATGACCAACCTTTAATTTCAAGCATAGACGATCTTGAAGCGATGGTCGCAATCCTTTGCATGATTCCTTGACGAACCGGCGGATGCATTGGAGTAATGCCGTGCGGTTACTGATTTGTCCGCTGCGACAGCGTCGTTAACTTACCCGATCGCAATAATGAAAGCGCCCGCCGGCTTGCCGCCGGCGGGCGCGAGTATTGCAGAACCGGGAGAAAAATTGGACAGTCCGTTCAGTCGGCGATGCGGGAATGTTGCCGGGTGTCTTTCATCGTGGCATACACCAGCAGGGAACAGAAGATGCATCCAGCGACATACCAGTAGAACCATGCCTCGTGGCCAGCCTGCTTGAGCCACAGGGCGATGTACTCGGCGGTGCCGCCAAAGACCGAGACCGCGACGGCATACGGAAAGCCGACCCCGAGCGCGCGGATCTCGGCCGGAAAGAGTTCTGCCTTCACGACGGCGTTGATCGAGGTGTAGCCGGAAACGATGACCAGGGCGGCAACGTTGAGGAAGAAGGCAGTCCAGGCGTCATGCGTCTGGCTCATCGCCGTCAGCAGCGGAACCGTGCTCAGCGTACCGAGCACGCCGAAGGCCATGAGCACCGGCCGGCGGCCGACCCGGTCGGAAATTGCGCCGACGAGCGGCTGCAGCATGGCAAAGATCGCCAGCGAGGCGGCCGACACCAGGGTCGCCTGGTCCTTGCCGAGCCCGACGGTATTCACCAGGAATTTCTGCATGTAGGTGGTATAGGTGTAGAAGGCGACAGTCCCGCCCATGGTCAGCCCGATGACGGCAAGCACGGCCTTGGGATGGGAGAACAGCGCGCGAAGCGTGCCCCGGTCCTGCGCGCCGGTCTTTGCCTTCTTGAACTCGCGGGTTTCATCCATCTTCCCGCGCAGGCCCATCGCCGCGATCGCGCAGAGCGCGCCGATGAAGAAGGGAACGCGCCAGCCCCAGTCTTCGAGCTGGGCGCTGGTCAGCACCACGCGCTGCAACAGGATCAGCAGTCCCAGCGCGAGGAGCTGGCCCATGATGAGCGTGACGTACTGGAAGCTGGAGTAGAAGCCGCGGTCCTTCGCCGTGGCGATTTCGCTGAGATACGTCGCCGAAGTGCCATACTCCCCGCCCACGCTCAAGCCCTGCAGCAGCCGTGCGAGCACCAGCATGACCGGCGAGGCGATTCCTATCGTTGCATATCCCGGCGTGAGGGCAATGATGAGCGAGCCGAGGCACATCAGCACGACGGAAAACACCAGCGCCGACTTGCGGCCGTGGCGATCGGCGTGCTTGCCCATCAGCCAGCCGCCGATCGGCCGCGCGAGGAAGCCGACGGCAAAGACTGCGGCGGCATTCAGCAGTTGCGCCGTCTCGTCGCCCTTGGGGAAGAACGACTTCGCGAAATAGATGGCGAATGCAGAGTACACGTACCAGTCATACCACTCGATGAGATTGCCGACCGAGCCTGAAAAGATGGATCGCAGACGGTGCAGGGCGGATTTGTCCTGCTCCGCCCGGGCGGAGGAAGGGCGAACGGTTTCGATGGATTCGGGTGTCATGCTTGTCTCCTTGGTTAACGACGTTGAAAGCGTTTCCGGACGTCTTAATCAAAATCCAGGCCAGCCTCGGCGCTGCCCATGTGCCGTTCCTAAGTCCCTGTTTTATTTGGAAGCCCAGGATTTACGGCGCCAATCGCGTCGTCACCGGGATACGGATCTCCGGTCCGCCTGACGGCTCGCGCTACGGAATGCCGTATGCCCCTTGGCGGCTCCTCGGGGCGCATGGCTCTCCGGATGTCCGGAAAGCCGGGAGCGATCCCGTACGAAGATCCGGACGACCGCAAACAGGCGGTGCCCCGCTCTCCCGCGTCCTGCCTTACAGCCCATGGACCACCGACATTGGCATGCGAATTGCCAGGAAGGCCTCGGCGACTCAGCCAATGACAATCAGCAGACAACGAGGAGGAGACATGAGGATGTTGAACAAATGGGTGGCGGCAGCCATGCTGGCGATCCTTGCCAATACGGCCTTCGCGGCGGACAAGCCGCCGGCGGAGCAGGCGGTCGAGCTGGTACACAAGGTGATCGACTACATGAAGGCGAATGGCAAGGAAAAGACGATTGCCGAGGTCAACAGCGTCAACGGACAGTTCCGCAAGGGCGAGTTGTATGTCACCATCAACGACATGCAGGCAAACACGCTGGCGCATGGCGCCAACCCGAAGATGCAGGGCAAAAATCTGATTGATCTGAGGGACCCGGACGGCAAATACTTCATGCGTGAACGCCTCGAGCTGGCGAAGAAGCAGAAGAGCGGTTGGCAGGACTACAAGTTCGTCAATCCGGTCGACGGCAAGATGGAAAGAAAGGCGATGTACTTCGAGCGGTTCGACGACCTGATCGTCAATTGCGGCATCTACAAGAACTAAGACCATGTACTAAGACCTTGTGCCGGCAAGCGGAAGCGGCCATTGCTGTCCGCGTCTGCTTCCGGGCGGCGCAGTGGCCGGTTTCACCGGCACGGGCGGTCTGAAAAGGGAATGATGGAACAGACGGCACTGCCCAAGCGCGCCGCTTGGAAACTCCTGCTCCTCGCCTTGCTGGCGGCGATCACCTGGCTCGCCTATGCCGCCGCCCATCACCACGCGAGCAGGATTCTTCGCGACCAGGCAGACCGCCAGCTCGAGATCATCGCCCACGACCTCGATTCCATCATCGACAAGTTCGAAACCCTGCCCTTCGCGCTTTCCTTCCACCCCGACGTGATCGAGGCGGCCAGCAGCGCCGATGCGCCGGTGGTCTCCCGCCTGAACGCCGCCCTGCAGGCGATCCAGCGCCAGTCCGGTGTCAGCGTCATTTACCTGATCGACCGTGCCGGCAATACCGTCGCTTCCAGCAACTGGGACGATCCGCAAAGCTTCATCGGCCTGAATTTCCGCTTCCGTCCTTATTTCATCGAGGCGGAACACGGACGCACCGGACGCTTCTACGGCATCGGCACCCGCACCGGGGAGGCTGGCTATTTCATCGCCCAGCCTGTCTACCGCCAGGCTTCCGCGATCGCGCCTGCCGTAGTCCGCCCGAACGGCGCCGATGAGAAAATGGACTTCGTCGGCGTCCTCGTCGTCAAGATCAGCCTGACGGACTTCGAGCGTTCCTGGGGCACGAGCGAAGAACCCATCGCGCTGAGCGACGCGCTGGGCGTGGTCTTCCTCAGCAACCGGGACAATATCAAGTACCGCAGCCTCGCCCCCTTGCCTTCCGCTGCGGAGCAACGCCTGGCCGGCACGCTGCAGTATGCCGGCCGCCAGATCGAGCCGATTGCGGCGCTGCCATTGCGCGAGCGCGTTCATTATTCCCAGGCCGTGGAGCGCGCCATCGGTCCCTCGGGATGGAAGCTGATGCTTTTCCCTAGCCCGGACCGGCCGAGGGTAACGGCCGGCTATGCGGCATTGATGGCCTTCGTGATCATGGCCTCCGGCCTGTTGGCCGCCTGGGCGCGGTTGCAGCGCCGCAGGCGCATCGAGGAGCGCTTGTCGGCGCGGGAAGCGCTGGCGAAGGCGGCCGAAGAACTGGACCAGCGTATCGCCCAGCGCACCGAGGAACTCCTGCAGGCCAACCAGCGCCTGGAAACGAAGTACACGACGCTCAAGCAGACGGAAACACTGCTGCGCGCGACGCAGGATGAATTGCTCCAGGCATCCAAGCTTGCCCTGCTCGGCCAGATGGCCGCCGGCGTCACCCATGAAATCAACCAGCCGCTCGCCGCGATCCGCGCATTCGCCGACAATTCCCTGCGCTTCCTTGACCGGGATAACACCGCGCAGGTGCGGGCCAACCTGGCCCATATCAGCTCCGCGTGCGCGCGCATGGGCGCGATCATCAGCCAGCTCAAGGGCTTCGCCCGGAAGAGCGGCGAACAGCTCGAGCCCGTCCGGCTTGCCGATGCGGTCGAGTCCGCGCTGCTGCTGCTCGAAGGCGACATTTCCGCAGGCCGCGTCGCGGTGCTGAAATCGCTCGATCCACGCTGCCGGGTGGTCGGCGACCGCCTGCGCATCGAGCAGGTCCTCATCAACCTGCTCAGGAACGCCATCGACGCGGTCGAGCATGCCGCCGCGCCCGAGATAACGATCACCTTGGCGGTCGGAACGGAGGACGTCCTGCTTGCCGTGGCGGACAACGGACCCGGGATTCCCGAGAATGTCGCGTCCCGCCTGTTCGAGCCGTTCTACACAACCAAGCCATCCGGCAAGGGGCTGGGCCTCGGGCTGGCCATTTCATCGTCGATCATCCATGCGATGAACGGCGAGCTTGCCGCCGAAAACCTGCCGGCCGGCGGCGCCTGCTTTACGATACGCCTGAAAACCATGATTGAACCCGGCACCGAGGAGAGCCATTGATGCCCGCCACCGCTCCATCCATCGACATCCTCCTGGTGGAGGACGAAGAGGCCGTGCGCCTGGCCACCTGCCAGATGCTTGAACTCGACGGCTACCGCGTCCGCGCCTGCCATGACGCGGAAGAAGCCCTGCGATGGCTGCACCAGGCCTCGCCGACGCTTTTGATCACGGACGTGCGGCTGCCCGGCGCCTCCGGCCTGTCCCTTCTCGAATCGGTCATGCGCATCGACGCCACCCTGCCGGTGATACTCGTCACCGGACACGGCGATGTCAGCATGGCGGTCGAGGCAATGCGGATCGGCGCCTGCGACTTCATCGAAAAGCCGTTTCCCTCGGAGCGGCTGCTGGACTCCGTTCGCCGGGCCTGCGAGAAGCGCCGCCTTTACCTCGAAAACCAGCAGCTCAAGGCGGCATGGGCCAATCATCCCGACATGCCTGCCCTGATCGGCCAGTCGGCGGCCATGGAGGCGGTTCGCGCATTCATCCGCTCCATCGGTCCCACGGACGTGGATGTCCTGGTCAATGGCCAGACTGGCACCGGCAAGGAAGTCGTTGCCAGGCAGCTGCACGTGGCCAGCGGAAGAAAGGGGCCGTTCGTGGCGATCAATTGCGGCGCCCTTCCGGAATCGGTATTCGAAAGCGAAGTCTTCGGACACGAGGCGGGCGCGTTCACCAGCGCCCAGAAGCGCCGGATCGGAAAGCTGGAGCATGCCAATGGCGGCACGTTGTTCCTGGATGAAATCGAATCGATGCCCCTGGCGCTCCAGGTCAAGCTGCTGCGCGTGCTGCAGGAACGCCGGCTCGAGCGCCTCGGCAGCAACGATGCCATTCCCATCGATTGCCGAGTGATCGCGGCGAGCAAGGCCGACCTGCGGAAGCTGAGCGACGAGGGAGGCTTTCGCGAAGACCTGTATTACCGCATCAGCGTCGTCGCCATCGACCTCCCACGTCTCGCCGACCGGCCAGACGACATTCCGCACCTGCTCTCGCATTTCGTCCAGATCGCCAGCATGCGATTCCAGCGGCCGGCGCCGGCGTGGTCGGATTTCCAGATGCAGCAATGGCAAGCCATGCCGTGGCCGGGCAATGTCCGCGAGCTCAGGAATTTCGCTGACCGGCTGGTGCTGGGCGTGGCCACTGCAGTGCCGGGCACCGCTGCGACGGCCGCCACTCCATCGCTGTCGCGCAAGGTGGAACAGTTCGAGCGCGCCGTCATCATCGACGCGCTCGCCCGCACGAAAGGAAACGTTGCGGCAGCTGCCGAAGCGCTGGAGATTCCGAAGACGACACTCTACGACAAGCTCAAGAAATACGGCATCGGCGCTGAAAAGTAAGCCCCGGGGCGACGCGATTCAGGCTGCCGAGGTTGCAGCCAGGAACGCGGCGGCGATGAGCTTGAGGACCCAGGACTTCATCATGTCATCTCCTTGATTTGGTTTTCATCTTGAACCTGCCTGGCTGTCGAATGTTGCCGGCAGCGCGGTTCGTCGTGCCAGTACGTTGACTTCGGCTTCCGGAAAATTCAAGGAAACGTTCATTTTCATGGCGTATTCAAAACCAACTATTTCATTTTCCGCACAGGCGTTCATTTGATTTCGACCACGCCCGGCAAGGCCGTTTACGGATTTGACTGCGTATTACTACGTGGTGGCGATGCGTAGTTATCGCGATTGGCGCATGGACCACGCTGGCTGAAAATGCCTCAATTGCAATTGAGCGCGCAACGTGTTCAACCGAACTCCCCGCCCGGCATAGATCGGGACGGAGAGGCTGGCTTGACGGATCTGCCGCACATGCGCATCGACCGGAAACCATCCGGCGCCAAAATAATCCAGGAGACTTCAATGCCCATCTTGCGCTTTTCCTTTCCGTTCTCCGACTGCCGACATTCCGATCGTTGCCGCCCCTTTGGGTAGCGATTTCCGCGCCGTGTCTCCTCCAGCCCAACCCCCGGGTGGGAGTTTTGCCCGTGGCGACGCGGGCTTTTTTTCAGCCTCGCTCGCCAACGCCGATTACCGGCGCACGCAATGGCGCGCCTTGTCACGCAACGACACCATGGTTTGGAACGCTTTGCCCAAAAAGACCTTGCTTGGAATCCCCTACGAACTGGGACCGAAGATCGGAAACGCCGGGCCCTATGCCATTCCCGAGTGGATCGACTGGAACGGCGAACGCTACTGGTTCAACGGGGTGACGGTGGCACCCGTGGATCGGATCGCCATCAACGGGTCCACGATCACCGTGCCGCCCAACCTCAGGTTCAGCTGCGCGGATGACGATCGATCCGCACCTTGAAAGCACCAGCATTGTCAGGCTTAGGGAGGAGAAGACATGTCAAATCGACTCGAGCGCCAGGCCTTCAGCGGGCGCCTTGTGGCGGCACTGAAGTTCAGGGGACACCAATGCTTTCCCACCGGCGTCATGCGCTTGTACAACGGCGTGCAGAAAGGAGATGGCGTGACGGTGGCGGCCGTGCGCAAGTGGCTGGTGGGCGAATCGGTGCCGACCCAGGAAAAGATACAGTCACTGGCGGCGGTGCTCGACGTCTCGCCCGAGTGGCTGCGCTTCGGAACCGGCCCCATGATTAGTTCGGACAGTCCGGGCAGATTGAACGAGGAAGAACTCGAATTGCTGCAAAACTATCGCAAGCTGGCAAGCCATCACCGGGTCGCCTTGCTGAACTACCTGCGGCGCGCACAGTGACATGGGACGCCGGTCGTGCGCGCCTTGTCCCGCGTTGCCCTTATGTGCATGGTGAATAACTATCATCACCACAAGAAAGCAGACATGCCGCGGACGCAAGGCTAAAGTCTCGGTTGTCTCCTCCAACTCTCCTTGAATTGGATTTACCCGCTGCCCGCAAGGCCAGCGGGTTTTTTTATCCCGTCGCATTGAATGAAGAAAGCAGAGCCGAGAGAGTGCCCCTATTCCGCGCAATGCGGCGCGGCCCGCCGCACTAAGCTTTGCGGTCTTGATCGAGTTTTGCGAAGCACGACGATGGAAACAAACACCCGGGATGAATTTCTGTTGCAGCGATGGCATGCGCTGCGTGAAGGTGTCGAGACGGCGCCATCGGCGAACGACTGGCAGATGCGCTTCCAGCTGCTTGGCTTCACCCATGCGCTGGTCGAGCGCGGACTCATGACGGACGCGCAATTCGAGGCCCTGCAACAGCACCTTGCCCCCACTGCCACGTCCCTGATCAAGAGCACCCGCGAGAGCGATGCCGATCCCTTGCAGGGCACCGGCGCCCACCTGCGCGAAGTCTGGAATGGCCTGCGCCTCACGCTGGCGCTCGTTTCCCAGCCGCGCACCCTGCTCTTCCACCTGGCGGGCTTTTCCGAAGTCCTGCGCACCGACGGCATCATCGACGAGACCGAATTCGCGGCCGTGTGCCAGCGGGCAAAGTCGCACTGGACGCGAGAAGTCCATTGAATTCGCGGACGATGGTTAAGCCGCAACGGACTTTGCTATAATTCAGGCCGTCATTGGGGAGTAGCCGCCCTTCACCCCGGAGGGGCTTGCGTCAACATACTTGGTCCGCAGACCATGGCGCAAGCGGTGTATCAGCTTGGCAAGACCTTTGACCATGTTGCCTTCCCATGCCGGACGGGCGCATGGTCATCGGTATCCGTCCGGCATGAAACACTGAAAGCAACCCATGGAAGCATTTTTCGTTTCGACCGGCATCGTCGCCCTGGCTGAAATCGGCGACAAGACCCAGCTGCTCGCCTTCATTCTCGCCGCCAAGTTCCGCAAGCCCGTTCCCATCATCATCGGCATACTCGTTGCCACCCTGTTCAACCATGGCTTCGCCGGCGCGCTCGGTGCCTGGCTTACCTCGCTCGCATCGCCAGAAACGATGCGCTGGGTGCTCGGCCTGTCCTTCCTCGGCATGGCAGTCTGGAGCCTCATCCCCGACAAGTTCGAGGAAGACGATGCCCGGCTCGCCAGATTTGGCGTCTTCGGCACGACCCTGATCGCCTTCTTCCTGGCGGAAATGGGCGACAAGACACAGGTGGCGACCGTGGCGCTGGCGGCCCGCTACCATTCCCTATGGGCGGTCGTTGCCGGCACTACCGTGGGCATGATGCTGGCCAACGTCCCCGCCGTGCTGCTGGGAGACCGCATCGCCAACCGCATCCCGGTGCGCGTCGTGCACGGCATCGCGGCGGCCATCTTTGCCGCGCTGGGAATCGCCACCCTTCTGGGCGCGGGCAAGAGCCTGGGCTTCTGATATGGCCGCGTGCCGGAACGCCGCGTAAACTCGCGGCATCTAATGTTCGAACCAGCAGAAAAACGGACACGGCATGCCTACGCTCCCCTTGCAAGAGAACGCCGCCGGCGCGGCGGACGAAGAACTCGTCGAACGCATCGTTGCCGGCGATCAATCGGCCTTCGCGCTGCTGATGCGGCGCTTCAACCGTCCGCTGTACCGCGCGGCGCGCAGCATCGTGAAAGACGACGTGGAAGCCGAGGACGTCCTGCAGGAAGCCTACCTGCTGGCGCACCGTCGGCTGCATGCCTTCCGCGGCGAAGCCCGGCTGCTGACCTGGCTCACCCGCATCGTCGTGAATGAAGCGATGGCCAGGCAGCGCAAGGCTGCGCGGCGCGCCAGGATCATCCCGATCGATGGCAGCGTGGACGACGTGTCCGCCGAACCGGGAACCGCCATGGAAATCGATTACCCCGACAATCCCGAGGCCAGCGTCATGCGCGCCGAAGCGCGCCAGCTGCTGGAGCGGAAGATCGACCAGCTGCCCGAAGCGTTCCGCACGGTGTTCGTCCTGCGCGTCGTGGAAGACATGTCGGTCGAGGAAGTCGGCGCGGCCCTCGGCATTCCGGAAGCGACCGTGCGCTCGCGCCATTTCCGTGCGAGAAGCATGCTCAGGGAGTCCCTGTCGCGCGAATTTGATCATGTGCTGGAAGACGCCTTCAACTTCGATGGCGCACGTTGCGACCGCATCGTCGCGGGTACGCTTGAACGGCTTGCCGGCGCGCCTGTTCCCTGATCCCCGGCCCGCGGCGCAGATGTCCCCCGCCGCGGCCTATCCTCGTTCTGCATCGCCAGTCCCGTCACCGCCAAGGAGAATCGCCATGAAAACCTTGCACGTCATCGTTGCCGCCAGCCTCATCGCCGCCGCCTCTTCCAATGTGCTCGCACAGTCCGCCCCGAACGATGCCCAGATCGCCGGCATCGTGGTGACCGCCAACACGGTCGACATCGACGCCGGCAAGCTCGCCGAGAAAATGTCGGGCAACAAGGAAGTCAAGGCCTTTGCCAAGCAGATGGTCACCGACCACACCGGCGTCAACAAGCAGGCGACGGCGCTGGTGAAAAAACTCAAGGTCACGCCGGAAGACAGCGATACCAGCAAGAGCCTGAAGGAAGGCGGCGATGCCAACATCGGCAAGCTCAAGGGACTCAAGGGCAAGGAATTCGACAAGGCGTACATCGACAACGAGGTTGTCTATCACCAGGCCGTCATCGACGCCCTCGACAAGACGCTGGTGCCGAATGCGAAAAACGCCGAACTCAAGGACACCCTCGTGAAGGTGCGGCCCGCCTTCGTGGCGCATCTCGAACATGCCAAGCATCTCCAGGCTGCCCTCAAGTAAAAGCGGGCATCACGCCATTCAACCCGGGAAGCATGGAGGCCGTCATGATGAATCATTTCTCCCTGTCCTATTTCATGGCGGCGCTGCTCGGCGCCGGCGCGCTGGCCTCAGGCGAGTCGCTCGCCGCGCCGGAGGCGCGCGTCCATGTCGTGGTCATCGAGGGCATGCAGTACACGCCGGCCACGCTGGAGGTCCGGAAAGGCGATACCGTGGTCTGGCAAAACAAGGATCCCTTCCCGCATACGGCGAGCGCCGCCGGGAAGGTATTCGAATCGGGCAGTATCGACGCGGGCAAAAGCTGGAAATTCATCGCGAACACGACTGGCCGTTTCGCCTACTTTTGCGCCTTTCACCCGACGATGAAGGGCACGCTGGAAGTGAAATGAGGATGCGGCGCCTGCAAGGCTGGACCAAGCTGTAATGCCAGCCGCTCCCGCATCTGGCGGTGCATCTCGGCCCCATAGGCCTGGACGTTGTTGCGTCCCAGTTCCTTCGCGCGGTACATCGCGGCATCGGCATTCATCAGCAAGGTCTGCGGATCCGCGCCATCCTTCGGATAGCAGGCCGCGCCCATGCTGCAGGTGACCTGCACCTCGCGGCCGGCCAGCATCATCGGCCGCGCCACCGCGGCATGAATCTCCTGCAGCGGCGACAGGTCGGCATCTTCCCCCTGCTCGTGGAGGATGATGACGAATTCGTCGCCGCCTAGGCGAATCACGGTATCGGAGGCGCGCACCGCCGCCACCATGCGGCTGGCAGCGGTCTTCAGCAGGTCATCGCCTGCATCGTGGCCGAGGCTGTCGTTGACCAGCTTGAAGTTGTCGAGGTCGATGAAGGCCACGATCGCCCCGCTGCGGGTGCGCTGCGCGCGCAGGATGGCCTGCCGCAAGCGGTCGTCGAGCAGGCTGCGATTCGGCAAGCCGGTCAAGGGATCATGGTGGGCCATGTGCCAGATATGCCGTTCCGCCTGCTTGCGTTCGATTGCGATGCCGGCGAGGCGCGTCGCCGCCCGCACCACGTCGCGCTCGTGCCGGGTCGGCGCGCGCGCCTCGCGGAAATACATCGTCACGCTGCCAGCAACCCGGTCTTTCCCGGCGAAGATCGGCAGGGAACAGCATGCGCGCAATCCATGTGCCAAGGCTGTACTGAAGCCCTCCGGCCGCGGGCCTTCCGCGGCGAGGTCGGCAACGACGACTTCCTCGCCCCGCCTCACGGCCTCGCCGCAAGGACCACCGGAAGCCTCGTCACCGCGGTCATCCGAAGCATCATCCCAGCCCGGCGGCATGCCGTGGCTCGCCGCGCCGGCCATGCGCTTGCCGTCATCGTCCATGAGCCGGATGACGCCCGCCGCATCCGGCAGCCGCGCGGCCACCATCTGCATCAGCTTGTGCAGGACGTCGGCCACCGGCATTCCGGTGGCGATCATTTCCAGCGCCTGCGACTGCTCGAGCAGGAAGGCTTCCGCGCGCTTGCGCTGCGTGATGTCGCGCACGATCGCGACCACGCCTCCTTCCACCCATACCAGCTGGCGCTGCAGCCATTCCGCCTTCACGAGCGGACTGGTGTTCATCCACTCCTTCTCGTCGACGGTACGGTGCTGCGCCACGCTGACGAAGTCGTCGAACAGTCCGCTGATGGGGGTTTCCGGGAACAGGCCGCGCAGCGTCAGGCCGATCATTGCGGATTTGTCGCGGCGGAAAAGGGCTGCACCGCGCCGGTTGGTGTCGTCGAGAACGAAATCCTGGATCGTGCCGTCCTTGCCGGTGACGGTGCGCAGGATGAAGAAGGCATCATGGCTCGCGTTGGACGCGGCGTAATAGGTTTCCTGCGCCTTGCGCACATGCCGCCGGCTGTTTCCAAGCTGCCAGGACAGGCGCCCGATGGCCGCGACCACCGTGATCAGCAGCAGGCTGGCCAGTGTCGCCTTCCACAGGATGTCGTGCCGCGCGGCGGCGTATTTCGCAAGCTGTTCGTCTTCCGCGAGGCCGATCACGACCGCCAGCGGCACGCCGTGCAGCTGGCGCGCGAGGGTATAGCGCCGCACGCCGTCCCAGCGGTTCAGCGCGAGGAGCGACGGGGGTGCCTCGCGGTCGCCGGCAGACTCGTCGGCAACGATGCCCGAGCGCTGGCCCCAGCCGACCATCTGCCCCGTGCGGCTGACCAGGAAGACGCCTTCGCCGTTCAACAGGCCCAGCACGCCGCGGTCGCCCAGACGCGCCGGATCGTAACCGCTGGTGAAGTAGGACGGTTCGACCGAGATGATGGCTACCCCGGCGAAGGCGCCCTGCGCGGTCGCCAGGCGCTTGCTGAAATGCATCTGCCATTTCCCGCCCACTTGCGATGGCGGACTGACGAAGGTGTCGGTGCCCGCCTGGTCGCGGTGCCTGTGGAAGAAAGCCTGTGCCGGGATGTCGGGCCAGGTGCCCGCATGGGTGGCTTCCCTGAGTACCCCGTCCCGGTCGACGATTCGCGCCTGGAAGAACAGGGCCGGTGGCAGCAATGCCCGCTCCGCCAGCTCGGCGAGCACGTCCCTGCCCTGCCCCGACCTGCCGCGGCCGCCCTGGCGCAGCTGGAGGCCGTAGTTGATGATGTCGAGCGCCTGGTTGATTGCGCCGACGTTGCGCGCCATCTGCGCCTCGTAGGTTTCGATGAGTTCGCCGCTGGAGCCGATGGCCGCCTGTTCCGCGCTATCCCTTGCCATGTGCAGCATCGAGAAGGCGATGGTCCAGACCGCCGCGAGAAGCAGCAGGCCGATGCCCGGGAAAAGCAGGCGCGGATCGGCGGTCCGCAGGAAAAGGCGTGCGAGGCGCACGCGCAGCAGCCGCATGCTTGCCATCAGGGTCTCCCGGTGGTCGCCATATTGTTCATCATGTCCGTCAGTCCACCGCGAAAACGATCTTCACGCCGGCATCCACCGCCGACTTGTCGAGATAGCCGACATAACGCGGATCGGCCGCGATCGCGCGCCGGACGCCTGCGCCGTTCGGCAGCTCGCGCGGCGGTTCGCCCTTGCCGGTGAAAAGCAGCCTGGACCAGTGCGCCTTCATCAATTCCGGCGAACGGCCGACGACCTTCAGGTAGAAATCATGGCGGATAGCCGAGTCTTCGGGCTGGTCCAGCGGCACCAGTTCCACGCCGCCGGGCAGCGCGACGCGCTTGCCGAGAAACACGTTCGCCACCTGCGCGGCGCTCAGGACGTTGACCGGGCTGGCGGCAGCCACCACCACCACCGTCTGCGCCTGTGCTCGTGACGGTGCCAGGCCAGACAATGCGACCAGGGTGGCTGCGGTGATCATGATGCGGGATGCGTTAGCCATGGCGCATCCTTCAGAACACGAAGTCCACGCTGACGGTGAACAGGTTCACCTGTCCGCCGGGCGAAAACCCGGGCAGCAAATTCTTGAGCGCGCCCCCCGATCCGGTGCTGAGATCCATGTGGTCGACCTGGACCTTGACTGCGGTGTTTTTGGCGGCGTCCCAGCGCATGCCTGCCGACAAAGTGCGCTGGTCGGGAATGATGGCGCCGAGCAGGGAGTCGAGCACGCCGTTGGCCTGCTGCGTGGCCGGCCTGAGAAAGGCGGGCAGCGACGCCACCGGCAACCCGGGATCGCTGGCGGGCGAGGTCAGGCGCACGCGCGACACGCTGGCGAAGGGCGTGACGTGGCCGATGCGATATCCCGCGCCCGCGTACCATGCCTGGCCGTCGCCGGCCCATGAATTGGTCTTGAGCTGCGCCCATTCGGTGGTCAGGAACCATCTCCCCTGGTCGATGTTGCCGCCGAAGGACATCAAGCGGTAGGTCTTGTCCCAGAGATCGTAGCGATCGGCAAGCTGGCCGCCGGCGCTGCCGAATTGCCTTACCCGGTCGAAGAAATCCTTCGAGCTGCCCATGCTCATCCTGCCAGTCTGGTAGCCGGCGCGCAGGGTCAGCGGGCCGACTTCCAGGGTATCGACGATGCCGAAGGAATCGCGCGCCAGGATGGGGTCGCCATCCTGGTAGGTGCTGCGGATGTCTTTCCGGCCGTAATAGGCCTGCAGGGTATTGTTGCCTTCGCCGACCGCGATGGTATGGCTCGCGTCGATGCCGTCATTGCTCGTGACCGGGCCGAGCAGGTAGACGTCGCGCGGCGCGCGCACCCAGGGAATCGCATAGCCCACTTTCCGGTAATCCGCCGCCAGAAAGCCCGGCAAGGCGATGCGGCCGATGCGGGCGCTGAAGCTGGGGGTGAACTGGTACTTGAGGTTGGCCCACTCCGCCTGCGGCCGCCACGTCTTGTCATAGCGCTGTTCGGCCACGACCTGCAGCACCGCCGACAGCCGCGGCCCGAAGCGCGCATTGACCTGGCCGCCGAGCAGGCTGTCCGGCGCGAAACTCCAGTCATGGCTGGCGCCTGCGCCGTTCGGCTTGAACACATGGGTGGTGAAGTCCGCGTCGCGCTCGCTGGAATGCACCGCGCCGAGCGTGCCGAAGCCGCTGAAGGTAAAGACGGGCCGCTCGGAGATGTTGGGCGCGCCGGGTTCCGCCGCCATGGCGGAAGTCGCCATCAGCGCGATGGCGCCGATCAGGCGCGAGTTGTACTGCATGGGTGTTCTCAGATGCGTTCCGGCCGGGGAAAACCGGAAAGTTTTTTGACGAAATTGCGTCGGGCCTCGATTATCGCGGATTTTATTTCCATTAAGAAACGATTCCGCCTGTTGTTGTGGAAATGTGACGTGCGTTATTGTCAGATGCATCTGACCAACGGTTGGAAAACGCAAAGGTTATAACAAGGTTCAAACCCGCTCTTTCTTCCTTATTTAAATATTCTATTCATTCCATTGAATCAATTGTCTTTGGCTAAGCATCTTGCCGGCTTACACTGCATTCGTCAGCCAACACCAACATCATCCCAAGCCGAAGGAGATATCCATGACCAACGAAGCAGCATGCCCCTTTTCGGGCGCTAACCGCAAGACGACCGTTGCCCGCAGCAAGGGCACGGGCAACAAGGATTGGTGGCCGAACCAGCTCAATCTCGGCATCCTGCACCAGCATTCGGCCCGTGCGAATCCGATGGGCGAAGACTTCGATTACGCCGCCGAATTCAAGCAGCTCGACCTCGACGCGGTGGTCAAGGACCTGCACGCGCTGATGACGGATTCCCAGGAATGGTGGCCCGCCGACTACGGCCATTACGGGCCGCTGTTCATCCGCATGGCGTGGCACGCTGCGGGGACCTACCGCATCGCCGACGGCCGCGGCGGGGCCGGCATGGGCGCGCAGCGCTTCGCGCCGCTCAACAGCTGGCCCGACAACGGAAACCTCGACAAGGCACGTCGCCTGCTCTGGCCGATCAAGCAGAAGTATGGCCGCGCGCTCTCCTGGGCCGACCTGTTCATCCTCACCGGCAACGTCGCGCTCGAATCCATGGGCTTCAAGACCTTCGGCTTTGCCGGCGGACGCGCCGACACCTATGAGCCGGAAGACGACATCTACTGGGGTTCGGAGGGCAAGTGGCTGGCCGACGAGCGCTACAGCGGCGAGCGCGACCTCGCCAATCCTCTGGCCGCGGTGCAGATGGGCCTGATCTACGTAAACCCGGAAGGCCCGAACGGCAATCCCGATCCGGTCGCCTCGGCCCGCGACATCCGCGAGACCTTCGCCCGCATGGCGATGGATGACGAGGAAACCGTGGCGCTGGTGGCTGGCGGACACACCTTCGGCAAGGCCCACGGCGCCGGCGATCCGGCCCATGTCGGCGCGGAGCCGGAAGGCGCCGGCATCGAGGCGCAAGGCTTCGGCTGGACCAGCAGCTTCGGCAGCGGCAAGGGCGCGCACGCCATCACCAGCGGCCTGGAAGGCGCCTGGAAGCCCAACCCGACCACCTGGGACAACGGTTACTTCGAGACCCTGTTCGGCTACGAGTGGGAACTGACCAAGAGCCCGGCCGGCGCGCACCAGTGGACGCCGAAGGATGGCGCTGGCGCCGACACCGTCGTCGACGCCCACGATCCGGACAAACGCCATGCGCCGATGATGTCCACTGCGGACCTCGCGCTGCGCTTCGATCCGGCCTACGAAAAGATTTCCCGCCGCTTCCTCGAAAACCCCGACCAGTTCGCCGACGCTTTCGCCCGCGCCTGGTTCAAGCTTACCCACCGCGACATGGGACCGCGCGCCCGCTACCTCGGCGCCCTCGTGCCGCAGGAAGTCCTGATCTGGCAGGACCCGGTGCCGGCGGTCGACCATGCGCTGGTCGACGACGATGACATCGCCGCGCTCAAGGCGAAGATACTGTCTTCCGGACTGAGCACTTCCGAGCTGGTATCGGCGGCCTGGGCTTCGGCCTCGACCTTCCGCGGCGGCGACAAGCGCGGCGGCGCCAACGGCGCGCGCATCCGCCTCGCCCCGCAGAAGGATTGGGAAGCCAACCAGCCGGCGCAGCTCGGCAAGGTGATCGCCGCGCTGGAAGCGATCCAGCAGGAATTCAACGCCGGCCAGCGCGGCGGCAAGCAGGTTTCGCTGGCCGACCTGATCGTCCTCGGCGGCAATGCGGCGATCGAAGCGGCTGCGCGCAACGCCGACGTCGAAATCAAGGTTCCATTCACGCCGGGCCGTACCGACGCGTCGCAGGAACAGACCGACGTCCATTCCTTTGCGCCGCTGGAGCCCGTAGCCGATGGCTTCCGCAACTACTTGCGCAAGGGTGTCGAAGGCGCAGCGGAACTGCTGATCGACAAGGCGCAAAAGCTCACGCTGTCCGCGCCGGAAATGACGGTGCTCGTTGGCGGCCTGCGCGTCCTCGATACCAACGTCGGCCAGAGCCGGCACGGCGTGTTCACCAGCCGCCCTGGCACGCTGAGCAACGACTTCTTCGTCAATCTGCTCGACATGGACACCCGCTGGGCACGTTCCGAGTCGGACGCGAACGTGCTCGAGGGACGCGACCGCAAGACCGGCGCGTTGAAGTGGACGGGCACGGTGGCCGACCTCGTGTTCGGCTCCAATTCGCAGCTGCGCGCGCTCGCGGAAGTCTATGCCTGCAGCGACGCCCAGAAGAAGTTCGTGCAAGACTTCGTCGCCGCCTGGAACAAGGTGATGAACCTCGACCGCTTCGAACTGGCCTGACGCGAACGCCCGGCGATGCATGCCGGGTGGTTGGCTGACATCATTCGGCAACGCCCCGGCGATCGGATAACGATCGCCGGGGCGTTGTTCGTCTTGGCCGGACGGAGTCCGGATGGCCAGCGCGACCCACTGGATCATGCGGTTCCAGCGCCTTTGCGGGAATATTGGGACAATGGATGGTCTGCACCCATGCCTCTTTGCTTCTCTCACTGCTTCTCTGCTGTTCCTCTTGCGTTGAAGATGAAGGCGGCGGCGGAACGGACATGGCTTCCCCGAACGGATCGCGCGGCATTGTGCCGGGCTAAAACAATGAATTTGATGATCAATACAGACTTGAATGACATCGTATCGACCGAAATCTGGGTGGACCACCCGGACGGTCGGATCTTCGTCCAGCGCTGGACGCCGGACGAGCAGACACAAGGCGACGGTAGCCACCCTCCCCGGCCGGCGCCTATCGTGCTCTTCCATGATTCCCTTGGCTGCGTCTCGCTATGGCGCGATTTTCCGGCACGGCTGAGCGCGGCGACGGGTCGCGAGGTGCTTGCCTATGACCGGCTTGGCTTCGGCAGGTCCGGACCGCGCAAGGGCATCCCGGGGATTGGCTTCATCGCCGACGAAGCCGTCACCGTCTTTCCGCTGCTGCGCGAACAGCTTGGCCTGCGGCGCTTCGTCGCCTTCGGCCACAGCGTAGGCGGCGGCATGGCGATCCACTGCGCGGCACGCTTTCCGGACGATTGCGAGGCGCTCGTCACGGAAGCGGCACAGACCTTCCTCGAAGACAGGACGATACAGGGCATCACATTGGCGAAGGAACAGTTCAAGGACCCGCAGCAGATAGGCCGCTTGCGGAAATACCATGGCGAAAAGGCGCAATGGGTGGTCGATGCCTGGACGGAAACCTGGCTCAATCCCGCATTCGCCGATTGGACGCTTGCTGGCGTGCTGCCCGGCGTGAGATGCCCGGTGCTGGCGATCCACGGTATTTTCGACGAATACGGCTCGACCCGGCATCCGGAAATGATCGCAAGCCTTGCCGGCGGGCCTGCGCGCGCGGCAGTGATGGACCAGACCCATCATGTGCCTCACCGGGAACGCGGCGACGAGGTGCTTGCGATGGTAAGTGGTTTCCTGGAGTCCGGGTCCGCGTCAGGCTGATTTTTTGGAATCAGGCCCCGCCAGAAGATCGATCTGGCAGGGCCTGGCTTTGCCTGGATGAGGCTTGGAAAAACGCGGCGCGGACTTAGTGCACAGCGGGGGCCATCAGGCAATGCCGTGGCGATTCGAGCATGAGCACGGCGAGCGCGTGCGCGGCCGTCCTCAGCATTTCTTCCCTGTCGGGAAGCTTGTGGTACTTCTTCAGGCGCAAGGTGGCGCTGGCGAGGGTGAGCAAATCAATCAGGTGCTCCACGTCGTGTTCAGACCGGAGGGGCAACTGCAGTTCGCGTGCTTCATGCAATTCTTGCAGCTCTTCAACGCTGATTTCTGTTTCCATGTTAACTCCTTGTGAAGGCGCCGACGGTTAACAGGCCAGGCACCGCACGGACGGTGCGGGATTGAAAACGCGGTATGCTGGACATCGCGCTGTCGCCGGGCGTTGACGTCAACCGGCGGGGCCGGATAGCGGTGAATCAGGCCTCCATTATACTGTATGCGCATACAGTAAAGGCCGGAATATTCGCCTTCAACGACACGTATTTTCGAAAGGATGAGTTGCCATGAATACCGGTACCGTGACGCTGCATCGTGTCTTGCGGGCAAGCCCCGAACGCATCTTCCGCGCCTTCCTGGAACCGGCCGCCGTGGCAAAATGGCTGCCGCCCTTCGGCTTCACCTGCCAGGTCTTGGAGCTCGACGCCCGCGTCGGCGGACGGCACGCGATGGCGTTCTCGAACTTTTCGACCGGACATGGCCATGGCTTCAGCGGCGAGTACCTCGACCTCGTTCCGAACGAACGCATCCGCTACACCGACCGCTTCGACGATCCCAACCTGCCGGGCGAGATGAAGACCACGATTACATTGAACCCGGTCTCGTGCGGGACGGATATCCGGATCGTGCAGGAGGGAATACCGGCGGCCATCCCCGTGGAGATGTGCTATCTCGGCTGGCAGGAATCTTTGCTGCAGCTCGCGCAGCTGGTCGAGCCGGTGATTCCCGATTGAGCTTGCCGGCGCGGGTCGCCGGCAAGGCAGGCCTTGGTCAGGGAGTGGGCTTGGAACGGCGGAACTGGCGCTTCTTGGCGTAGCCTCCTCCTCCGCCGCCGCCCTGTCCCTTGCCGTTCTGGGGTTTCGGCGGCCGCGACGGCCCGGTATTCATGGATACCGGATTGGTGAGCCAGCCATTGAGCTGCTGGTGCAACTGGCCGATGCCGCCGGTCACGCGCACATACCGGTGGCGGAAAGTCTTGCGAAGGAATTCGTCCGCCGGCGCGGGGACGGTTTCACGCAGTCCGACCATCCTCTGGCAATTGCGCAGCGAGGGCTCGGTGCGGAGGTCCTCGAGCCCGACCACCTTCAACTCGAACTGCGGATAACGGCGGCGCAGGTCGTCCGCATCCGCCGCGCTGATCCCGATCAAGGCAATGATCGGCTTGTAGGCGCTGTTGGCCGATGGCGGCAGCTTGGGATCGAACAGGGGCTGCACGTCGGTCTCGCCCAGGTGCGGGTCTTCTTCGTCGACGCCATGCGCGGCGAAAGGCATGTCATCCGGCTCGGCGCGCTTCTGGGGCTTGGGCGCGGGGGCCTGCGCGGGCTCGCGGGTCCATCCGCGTTGCTCGTCGCGCTGGTTGCCTGCCGGCCGGCCGGACTGGATATTCGCGGCTTGCAGGAAGGCGCCGATCTGCGCGGCGTTATCCTTGTTTGCCATGGCCTTGACCAGGGCGCTGGCGAGTTCCTCGCACACCATCGCGACGAACGGCCGGGCGAGTTCGACCAGGCTCTCGGCGGCGGCGGAACGGGAGGCGGCCTCCGCGGCCCTGGCTTGCCGGTGCTGCGGCCTGGCGTCCGCGCCGGCCGGGGCGCTGGCGACTGCCGGGCGCGTATCGTGCGCGACAGGCGCCGCGGGGCGCGCGGCCTGCGCATTCATCGCCGGCGCGCCGGCATCGTCCTGCTCCTCCTCTTCACCGGCCGAGGCCTCGTCGTCCGCGCCTGCTGCGACCGGCGCCCTGGAAGTCACGGGAGCCGAGCTAGCCGAAGGAGCCGCCGATGCCTCTGTTTCGTTAGCCTCCTGCGGCAGATCGTCCTCTCCGGACAAGGCATCGTCGTCGAGCAGTTCGGCCTGGGAAGCGCCTTCTCCCGACAGGATCTTCTGCACATGCTGCCGGGTTGCCTTCACGCCCTGCGAGATCGAGATAAGCTTGCGATGGCGGTCGGCGGGCAGGACGTCTTGCGCCTCGAAGATGTCGCGCGCCTTGACTTCTTCCAGCTGCGGCGATGCCAGCAGCGCGCGGCCTTTCATCTCGACGAGCCGCGCAGCGATCAGGCGCCATTCCTCTTCGGTCCACTTGATGACGGTCGCGGACGCGCCTTGCTCACGCTTGGAAGGCATAACAGGAGTCTCCATACAAATACTGTGATGAACTGAATGATTGAATGCACCGATATCGCGGGCTGGTGGCGACGGCACGGCTTCTTGCCCGCATTCTCGTAACCGGCCTGGCTGGCATGCGTTAATGCATCCTGTCCAGCGTTCGCCCGTTGATGCCGAGTGCAGACTATACCGCGCCTGAACGCGCTTAATTGAGCGCCAGGAATACCGACTTGAAGAAAGCGTATCGAACTTGATCCGCCTCATCTTCCGAATTCAAAAGCAAAGCCACATCCGGAAGCTGGAAAAGGTGCTATTAAACACCAAGTTCTTGCTCCGCGTCATTACCTCGTCATGTTTTTTTATTATGATGCGTGCATCTGAGGCACATGCAACCGATATGCATGGCATCAGGCAAACGCCCTATCGAGCAGATCAAGTCGACAGCCTGAAAAGCGGACCGGGATCTCGGATCAGGGCGTTTTTCATTGGCGGGCCGGAAAATCAGCGCATCCAGCGTTCAAACGGCGCAAGATCAAGGCCCGGCGGCACGTACCACGATTTCTGATCGGGGTTCCAGCGTGCGCCAAGCTTCTTCGCGGCGTCCTTCTCGGCAAACGGCACCGCGAGCAGGCGCGAACCGGCCGGCATGGCAGCGGAAGCGCGCGGCGGTTTCTTCGGAGCGGCGGAGGCTTGCACGACCCCGGGAAACTCGCAGAGCGCCGCTTCGGCATCGCCCGGCGCGGCCATCCGGGTCACCTGGCGGCCATCGGCATGGGTGCTGATCACTTGCACGCCAAGCTCGGTTCTTTCGACGGAAAAATAAGGCGGATCAAAAGGCGGAAATTCCATGATGCAGCGGCTTCGTTCGACATCCGGCATTATGGCAGGCCGCAGCCGTGCATGGCTGCCCGGCAGTGAAAAACACTGCGCGCGGCTGGCGAAGTTGATAAGCTACCGGCTTTCGCCGCGCTCCGGCGCCCCGGCGTCTTGCTCAGCGCCGCTTCCCCGCAGGACACAACATGACCAAAGACAGCCCATCGCCGCTCCAGGGAATCGACGCCCTGCGCGCGCGCTTCGAACAGCAATCCCGCAAGGCCCAGGCCTACTACAGCGTCATGCATGAAATGCGCGCCATCTCGGGAAGCGACGAGGCGGCGAGCGCCTGGATGGAACATCCGCTGGCCGCGTTCGACGGCAGGACGCCAGCGCAACTCATCGCCGAAGGCCGCGTGGACGAAGTGCTCGGGCACATCCATACGCTTCGCTGATGCTTTGCTGACTGCTAGCTAAGCCGCGCTTCACCTGGCAGTGTCGAAATACGCGCGCTTGACGTCCCGCACGTACCTGCGCGTCTCCTTGAACGGCGGGACGCCGCGATACTTGCGCACGTTGCCGGGCCCGGAGTTGTACGCGGCCAGCGCTTCATCCACGGTGGCGTGGCTGCCGAGCAGGTATTTCAGGTAAGCCGTACCCGCATAGATGTTCGTCTGCGGGTCATAGAGCTGGCGCGCATTGCCGAAGCCGACGGAGCGGGCGGCCTCGGGCGTGACCTGCATCAGTCCGCGGGCACGCCGGCCCGAGGTGGCCGCCGGATTGTAGGCCGACTCCTTCTGGATCACCGCATGGATCAGGCTTGTCGGCACGCCGTGGCGGTTCGAGGCGTTCACCACCATCTCGTGATAGGGCAGTTCGTCGCAGCCGCGGCAGGCGGCATTCGCCATGATCTGCCGCACGCTCAGGGCATAATCCGGCTCGTCCAGCAGATCGTCCAGGGGAGAGGGCCGCACGCCCTTTCTCGGCCGCGCCGTGAAGCGCTCCCCTTTCACGCCGGGCCAGGATGCCCCGGGCCGTTCGACGCTCCGGCCGCGCTTGTCCGCGGTCTGTGCGCCATTGGCGGCATCGGGGGCCTGTCCCGGCTGCGCGCCGGGCAGCGCGCCGCATGCATTCAGGAGCAGCGCCATGACGGCGACCGACACGCCGCCCGCTACCTGCCGCCCCAAGGCTGATCGTTGCCAGCCCGCAGAAATTCCAACCATGACTTCGACTCTTCTCGCTTCGGCACGCGCGGAAAAACGCGACGCATGCCCGCCTTCCGCAGGAACTGCGGCCGGAACATTGAAAGATGGAATGACTACATGGGCAGGATAGCGTCCGGGTTGCCGAACGGGAATTTCCGTGTGGGATCTTTACGGAAGTTACACAAAGATGAAGGTTGGCCGCCGTGTCCGTGCCATGGAGGCGAACGTTCCCCATGACATTCCCCGGTGCCGGCGAAGCGCATCTGGCTATAATGACATCCATTCCATTTTCCCTGGCTCGCCCGTGCGCAACCGAATCTCCGTCTTCCATCAATACCTGCTGCCGAAACAGGCGCTGACCCGCCTCGCGGGTCGTCTCGCAAGCTCGCAAAGCGGCCTGGGGCGCTTCCTCATTCGCTGGTTCGCCCGCAAGTACGACGTCAACATGAAGGAAGCGCACAACCCCGACCTGGGAAGCTATTCGAGCTTCAACGATTTCTTCACCCGCGCGCTGGCCGAGGGCGCGCGGCCGCGGGCGAATGCGGATTTCATCTGCCCCGTCGACGGCGCGATCAGCCAGTTCGGCGCCATCGAACACGACCAGGTCTTCCAGGCGAAAGGCCATCTGTATTCCACGAAGGCCCTGGTCGGCGGCGATGCCGACCTCGCCGCGCATTTCGACCATGGCAGCTTCGCGACCCTGTACCTGAGCCCGCGCGATTACCACCGCATCCACATGCCTTGCACGGGCAAGCTGCGGCGCATGATCTACGTTCCCGGCAGCCTGTTTTCCGTGAACCCCGCGACGGCGCGCGGCGTGCCCGGCCTGTTCGCGCGCAACGAACGCGTGGTGTGCGTGTTCGATTCGGCCTTCGGCCCTTTCGTCATGGTGCTCGTCGGCGCAACCATCGTGGGCAGCATGGCGACGGTGTGGCATGGCGTGGTGAATCCGCCGCGCGGCGGCAGCGTGCGGGAATGGCGCTACGACGACAAGAACGTCGTGCTCGAGAAAGGCGAAGAGATGGGCCGCTTCCTGCTGGGTTCGACCGTCGTGATGCTCTTCCAGCGAGGCGTCATAGAATTCAATAAGGAATGGACCGCGGCCCGCGCCATCCGCATGGGCGAGGCGATGGGGCGCAAGCCGGACTGAGGCCGCCATGCATCACGCGCCACCCATTCACGAGGACTGCGGCGATGACGCATCAGGTCACCCTTGAATTTGCGACGCCGGGACGCGGCACGCGCAACATCACCGACGAGGTGGCGCGCGCCGTGGCGTCATCGCAGGTGCGTACCGGGCTCGCGCATGTCTTCGTGCAACATACCAGCTGCTCACTCACCATCACGGAAAACGCCGACCCCGACGTGCGCCGCGACCTGGAAACGATACTCTCGCGCCTCGTGCCCGACGGCGACCCTGCCTACCGCCATGACCTCGAAGGACCGGACGACATGGCCGCCCATGCGCGGCAGGTGCTGACGGCCACGTCGATCAGCGTACCGGTCGGCGATGGGCGCCTGCTGCTCGGGACGTGGCAAGGGATATTTTTGTGGGAGCATCGGACCGGTGCGCAGCGGCGCCGGGTGGTTGTTACGGTGCTGGGTGGGTGACGATGGGTGCAGGGATTCGTTCGTGCGTTTCTCCGGACTGGTGAAATGGGATTCCCGCCTTCGCGGGAATGACAGGAGTAGTCATGCCGCCACGAGTACGATGCCGAAGGCGAAACAAGGAAGTGAGAACAGCCAACGGTTCACCGGATAGAAAGCCAAGCCAAAACCGTAATGAGATTTTCGCCAACGCGGAAATGACAACACAACAATGAACAAACCAAAAAAGAAATCCCCTCCCTCCAAGCGAGCCTCCCGCTCCCAGGGACCGTCCTCATCGCAGGACGAAACCGCCTCCCCCATGCTCGCCAGCCTCGCGCTCGACCTCACCGAACTCGACCTGTATGCCGACGTCCCGGATGACCTGAAAAAGAAAGCCGCCGACCTCGGCCGCCGCATCCGCAAATGCCTGCAGCAGGGGCGCAACGGGATACTCGGCGAAGCGCTGCAACTTGCGCGCGAAGAAGACGATGCGGCCTGGGTGGCGCTCAAGCGCCATATCGAGGACGCCGCCCAGGAAGCGATCTTTCGCACGGAAGACGGCGCAGACGTCGAGGTGAATGCCTTCGTGATTCCATTCTTCGCGCGCACCGTCGGCGGCTTGCGCGCCGACGAATGTTTCCAGGACGAAGCGGCATTCACGCACTTGCGAGACAGCATCCAGGACGCCCAACTCGAGAGCGCCAAAGCACGCGTGGTGCTCGTCAGCCATGCCTATCATCTCGAGGAACTCGAGCGGCTTGGGTACGCACAGGTCTACCAGATGGTGCGCGAAGCGCATGAGTCGATGACCCGCAAGAAGGCGGTCGCCGCGCCGGTCATGACCGAAAGCATGAGCGGCTGGCCGGAAAGCGGCTTCGCGGCGGAGGACCAGGCGGTGGAACTGCGCTACCTGCTTGGCTTCACGCTCAAGCGGCTGGATGATCCGTTCTACGCCGTTCCGGAAAAGGAAGCGGAAGCCGATCGCTATTTCGCGAAGCGCGCCGAGCGCTTCCGCCGCTGGACCCGGGACGCCGCGCCGCTGCTCGAGCGCTGCCTCGTAGCCGGAGACAGGAAGGTCGAACTCGATTTTCTCTACCAGGACCTGTTCTACGGCGGCAAGGCGGCCGGCGCGGCGGAACATGACGTGCTGCAGATGCTCGCCTTCCTGCAGCAAGCCATCGATGCAAGCGGCAACGCCGCCGATTCCGTGGACGCGATCGCGGGCCCCGCAGACATCGGCGATGACCTCGTGTTCCGAATCAACCTGTATGCCGCGGCCAGCCGGGAATTGCTGGCCTCGTTCGACAAGCCGATACGGACCACGCAGACGCAGGAAGACGAGGCCGAAGATGTCCTCGATGCCTTGAGCTCGCTCGGCCTGGCATCGCTGTCTCTTGCCGCGCGCTTCGAAGACGACGGCGAGCCCGTCGATCCAAGGCCGGTAAGCCCCGGCTGACCGTCCCTCCTGCAGGATGTCGGATGTCGGATGCCGGATGCGGGAAGGCGGCAATCAGCCGTGCGACGTCGCGGGGGCAACGCCGACGAGCGCCACCGTGCCATGGACGATATCCTGCACGAGCTGATCCACCGGCAGCGACGGCTGGGCGGACAGCAGGATGGCGGCTTCGGCGGCAACCAGCGGCGATGCCATGGACGTGCCCCACCAGTTCTGCGCGGTGCCGTCCAGCCCGTAGCCCTTGACCGGCATGCCGGGCGCAACCACATAGGGATAGGCCAACGCGGTTCCTGCCTTCGCGCTGAAGGATGACTGTACCGCCCCCGTACCCGCAACCGAAGGCTGGTCGGCGCCGACGGCGATGCAGTTAGGAATGCTTTGCGCATAGTGCGCCGGATACTCCGGTGAATCGCCGCCGGTATTGCCCACCGAGATGCAGACGATCACGCCGTGCGAGGAGGCGTTCCGCAGGGCTGCTTCCATTTCCGATTGCGCCGTCGCGCTGCCGATGGATAGGTTGATGACGTTCGCGCCATGGGCGACCGCATGGTCGATCGCCGCCACCAGGTCGGCGGTCGCGCCGTGTCCCCTGGCGTCCATCGCCTTCAGGACCATGAGCTTCGCGTCGTATGCCGCGCCGACGACGCCACGGCCGTCATTGGCGGCGATCATTTCGGAGGCGGTGAAGGTGCCATGTCCGTTGTCGTCCTGCACGTTCGCGGAGTGGTCGATGAAATTCCATGAATCGCGGCTCAGGTTGCGGGTGAGCGAGGCATTGTGCATGTCGATGCCGGTATCGATGTCCGCAATGATCACGCCCCGGCCGGCATATCCCGCCTGCCAGGCATCGTCGACATGCATGGCGTCGAGCGCCCACTGGCCCTGGATGGAAGCGGGTGCCGCCTGGTCGGCAATCGTGCGGCCGAGCACGGCGCCCAGGGCTTTAAGAAGGTCGGCCTGACCGAATCCCCAGTCCTTGCTCCAGGCGGGCGCCGGCAACGATGCGGTGGGCGGTAGAGCGGGAGGTCCGACCTGGGGACGCGAGGGCACCGGAGGAGGCGAGCCCGCGGGAGCGGGGATGGTCGCGGAGCGCGCGACGCCGGCCATGTGCCCGGCATCGTCGTAGTAATCGATCTCGAACACCTTGCCCGTCGCATCGGCCTTGCTGACCGATGCGAGATGGCCGGACACCGCGATGTACTGGAAGGAATCGACTTCGGAAATCGTGACGCCATCCGACGCATACTTCGCCACACTGGACACATCGCCCGACGATAAGTAGCTCGTGACGGCGGCCAGCTTGCCTTCGCTGTAGCGATCGACCTCGAACAGCAGTCCGCCGCCCGTCGACTTTCTGACCTCGCTCAGCCTTGCGCTGGCGTCGTACTGGGCGACATCGGTTTCCCTGGTCTGGCCGCCGGCGTCGAGCAGGGTCGTCATGATGGTCTTGGAAGCGGGAAACCACCGCGTGATCGTGGTGAGCAGTCCATCCGCATAGGTGTAGCGGCCGATCTCCGACACCGTCCTGCCGTCGGCAAGATATTTCGTCGTTCCCTGCAGCCGGCCCTGTTCGTAATGGTCTGCCTCGACGAGGTTCCGGCCCGAGGCGTCATAGATATCGACCTCGCCGATGGTGGTGCCATCGGCGCCGTAGATGATCTTCCTGTTCAATGCGCTCAGACCCATGCTGCACTCCTCCCAACGATCGGTGGTTGACGCAGGCATGAGGCCAAGATGACCTGCGGAAAGCCGGGAAGCTTACGAAAGGCGCATGGGAAGCGCAATAAAATCCTTGGTGAAAAATCAAGCCTCACCGGATGGCGGTCGGACAAGCGCGCCAACCAGGTGGCATGACGAATGCCACACTTTTGCCGCGCTCTTGCCGCGATGGTGACGAATGCTGAACAGGCCTGCCTTGTCTATCGAATCGACAGGCGGTTATACCTTCATGCCGGGCAGGTTGAGCGACGCGGTATTGCCGCCGTCGACCGGCAAGGCCTGTCCCGTCACGTAGCTCGCATCGTCGCTCGCCAGGAAGGCGATCACTGCCGCCACTTCTTCCGGCCGGCCGGGACGGCGCAGTTCGCAGCGCGAGCCCAGCTTGTCTTCCTTATTCGCGGCGCGGGCGCGTTCGAACACCGGCGCGGTCATGCCGGTCTCGATCAGTCCGGGGCATACCGCGTTGACGCGGACCTGCCACTCGCCGAGGTCGCATGCGGTGGTCTGCGTGAGGTTGATCACCGCGGCCTTGGAGGCGCTGTAGGCATTGCCGCCCGCGCCGGAGCGCACGCCCGCCACCGACGCGGTATTGACGATCGCCCCGGCGCGCTGGTCGCGCATGATGCGCGCGGCATACTTCGTGAAGTGGACCGCGCCCATGATGTTGACGGCCAGGATCTGCATCCAGATCTGGGTATCGGTTTCCGTGATCTTCGAATAATCGCCGCCGGAGATGCCTGCATTGTTGCAAAGGACGTCGACGCGGCCGAACCGCGCCTGCACGTCGGCCACGCATTGCGCGACGTCCTCTTCACGGGAGATGTCGAGCCCGCGGTGCCAGACTCGCGCCTCATCGCTGATCATTGCCGCCGTCTCGGCCACCGCGGCGGCGTTGCGGTCGACGAGGGCCACCGACGCGCCCTCCCCTGCCAGCCGCAGCGCCGTGGCGCGGCCGATGCCGCTGCCCGCGCCGGTGATGATCGCCACCTTGTCATTGAACCGCATGGTCGTCTCCTTTCTGCTCCATCCTTTGTTCGCGTTCCTGCAATTCGCGCCATTGCAGCTTGCCGCTCGGCGACTTGGGAATCGCGTCGACGAACTGCACGATGCGCGGCACCTTGTAGGCCGCCATGTGCTGGCGCGCCCAGTCGATGATGTCCTGCTCGCTGACCTTGCCGCGCTGCGCTTCCTGCAGCACCACGACGGCCTTGACGGTTTCGCCGCGCTTGGCATCGCGGGCCGCGATGATGCAGGCTTCGCGGATCGCCGGATGCTGGTACAGCATGGCTTCGACCTCCGCCGGCCAGACCTTGAACCCGGACGCATTGATCATGCGCTTGAGGCGGTCGACCATGAAGAAGTAGCCGTCCTCGTCGATCTTCGCCAGGTCGCCGGTGCGCAGGAAACGCTTGCCCTCGATCTCGATGAAGCTTTCCTCGGTCGCCTGGGGATTATTCCAGTAGCCCTTCATGACATGCGGCGCATGAACCACGATTTCACCCACCTCGCCATTGGCCGCTTCCTGCAGGCTGTGCGGATCGACCACGCGCGCATCGACGTCGTAGATGGGAATGCCGAGGCATTGCAGCTTGGGCCGCATGACCGGGTTGATGTGCGTGGCGGCGATCGTCTCCGACATGCCATACCCTTCGGTGTAGGTGATGCCCAGCTCGACCTGCATCTTGCGCGCCACGGCCTCGGGCATGGCCGCGCCGCCGCCGCGTATGCCGCGCAGGCTCGACAGGTCGAATTCGCCCAGCCTTGGGTTGGACAACAGGTCCACCGCCATGGTCGAGATGACCTGCGCCGAGGTCACGCGATAACGCTGGATCGACTGGGCCGCCGCGTCGCGGTCCCAGCGCGGCAGGATCACGATGGTGCTGCCGTAGTAAAGCGGGCCGTTCATGCTGCCCTGCATGCCAGTGACATGGAAGAACGGCAGCACCGAAAGCGACACCGCATCCTGGTTGGCGTTGAACCACTGCATGCTGGCCACCAGCGAAAACATGACGTTGCCATGGGTATGCATGCATCCCTTGGGGTGTCCGGTCGTGCCCGAGGTGTAAGGCATTACGCAGAGATCATCCGGGCCGGCCAGCATCGGGCCGGGACGAAGGCCGCCGGCAAGCATGTCGTTCCATGCGGTGATGCCGGGCGCGGCGGGAACTTCCCGCGGCGCGGCGACGAAATCCGGAACCTGCAGGTCGGTCGGCTGCTTCAGGTAATCGGAATAGGTGGCGACCAGCAGGTGCTCAAGACCTTGTCCCTGCAGCGGCGCGATGTGCTGCAGGAGGTCTTGCGCCACGATGGCGACCCGGGCGCCGGTGTCGCCGACGTAATGCCGCAGCTCGTCGATCCGGTTCATGGGATTGACCGGCACGACCACCGCGTCCGCGCGCAGGATGCCGTAGTAGGCAAGCACGAATTGCGGACTGTTCTGCATGAAGAGCAGGACCCGGTCGCCTCGCTGCACATTGCACGTCTTCTGCAGGTAGCCGGCGATGCGCTCGGCCTCGTCGCGGAAACCGGCGTAGGTGATCGGGGTGTCGTAGAACAGGATGCAGGGCTTGTCCGGATACCGGGTCGCCGATACCTCGATGTTGTAGAAGAGGCTGGTCTGCGGCACCGTGAGGTGACGAGACTGGCCGGCGGGCCAGAAGGGAAAGTGTCGGGTATTCATGATGCGGGGAGCTCGTCGTTGGTGTGCCGCCGCAACCGGATTGCCGGGCGGGCGTTGATCGTACCCGCTCGGGCGCCGGTCGTGCGACGTTGTTCTGCATTGCAGAATTTATTTCTGCAAATCGTTAGCCGATCGTACCAGCAGCCCGTGTTGAAGTAAATACACCATTCTCGCCCGGCGAACCACGCCTTTACTCGCTGCCGCCTTGCGCTCCGGACGGCGACGCCTGGCTCGCCTTGGCGTGGTACATCGTCTTTACGTTGACGAATTCCCGGATGCCGAACCAGGACAGCTCCCGCCCGAATCCGGACTGCTTCACGCCGCCGAAGGGCAGCCGCACGTCGGACTTGACGAAGGCATTCACGAACACGCTGCCGGCCTCGATGCGCCTCGCGATGCGGTCTGCCCTCGCCTTGTCCCGGGTGAAGAGCGCCGCCCCCAAGCCAAAGGGCGACTGGTTGGCCAGCGCGATGGCCTGTTCTTCATCCGCGGCTTCGATGATCGCCGCCACCGGCCCGAAGATTTCCTCGTCGAACGCGGTCATGCCCGGCCGCACGCCCGACAGGACCGTGGCGGGGTAGTAGGCCCCGGCCCCCCCAGGCACCTCGCCGCCGCACAGCAGCCGTGCGCCCTGCCCGATGCTGTCCCGCACCTGGCGATGAACCTCGTCGCGCAGGTCGGCGCGCGCCATCGGGCCGATGTCCGACTGCGGATCATGCGGATCGCCGGCACGGATGCGCTTGAAGCGCTCGACGAAACCTTGTTCGAATGCCGGCAGCAAGGACTTGGCAACGATGAACCGTTTGGCGGCGATGCAACTCTGCCCGGCGTTGATCAGGCGGCTTTTCACGCAGACGTCGACCGCCATTTCGAGGTCGGCATCATCGAGCACGAGGTAGGCGTCGCTGCCGCCGAGCTCCAGCACCGCCTTCTTGAGTTCCGATCCGGCGATGCCCGCCACCGAGCGTCCGGCGGGGCTGCTGCCGGTGAGCGTCACCGCCTTGATCGCCGGATTCCGGATGACGCCTTCGATGCTGGCGCTGCCGGCCAGCAGGGTGGTGAAGGCATGGCGGGGAAAGCCGGCCGCTTCAAAGATGTCCTGGATCGCGAGGGCGCAGCCGGACACGTTGGATGCATGCTTGAGCACGCCGACGTTGCCCGCCATCAGCGCGGGCGCGGCAAAGCGAAATACCTGCCAAAAAGGAAAATTCCACGGCATGACCGCCAGCACCGCGCCGAGCGGATCGTACGCAATGTAGCTGTCCTCCGCGTCGCTTTCGACGGGCTCATTGGCGAGAAAGCGCTGGGCATTGTCCGCATAGTAGTCGCAGCAGCCCGCGCACTTCTCGACCTCGGCTTCGCCGTCGCGCAGCACCTTGCCCATCTCGTCGGCCATGAGCGCCGCCAGTTCCTGCTTGCGCTCGCGCAGGACGCCGCCGGCACGCTTCATCAGCTGGGCGCGGTCCGCGAATCCGCTCTTGCGCCACTCGCGCGAGACAGCGTCCGCCTCCGCCAGCAGCCGCTTCACCTCGGCATCGTCCTGGGGGTCATAGGCCCGGATCAATTCTCCGGAATGCGGGTTGATGCTTTTCATGGCGGGTTCCTTCCTGAAGCGATCGTGAGGTGAGGGATCGGTGCCGTGCAGGCCGTCATTGCCTGGAGGCCTTGTCGAGGCGGTCGAGTGCGTGCGCGTCCAGCTCGAGCCGGGTAGCGCCGATCAGGTCGTCGAGCTGTTCGATGCTGGTGGCGCTGGCGATCGGCGCGGTGACGGCCGGCTGCGCCATCAGCCATGCCAGGGCCACCTGCGCCGGCGTGCTTCCGGTTTCCTTCGCCACCTCGTCCAGCGCGGCAAGGATGGCCAGCCCGCGCTGGTCGAGGTATTTCTTCACGCCCTGCCCGCGCACGCTCTTGCCGAGGTCGGCCTGAGAACGGTACTTGCCGGTGAGGAAGCCGCTGGCGAGGCTGTAGTACGGGATGACGCCGATGCCTTCTTCCACGCAGAGCGGCGCGAGCGTTTCCTCGAATTCCCGTCGTTCCACGAGGTTGTAATGAGGCTGCAAGGTCTGGTACTGCGGCAGGCCATGCGCGCGGCTGGTTTCCAGCGCCTGCTTCAGCCTTGCCGCGCCGTAATTGGACGCGCCGATCAGCCGGACCTTGCCGGCCTTCACCAGGGTGTCATAGGCTTCCAGGGTTTCTTCCAGCGGGGTGTCCGCGTCATCGGCGTGCGACTGGTAGAGGTCGATGTATTCGGTCTGCAGGCGGCGCAGCGAATCGTCTGCGCTGCGCAGGATGTAATCCTTGCGCAGTCCTTTCTTGTCCGGCGCCATTTCCATGCCGACCTTGGTGGCGATCACCACGCGGTCGCGCTTGCCGCTGCGCTTGAGCCATTTGCCGATGATGGTTTCCGACTCTCCGCCCTGGTGCCCCGGCGCCCACCGCGAGTAAACGTCGGCGGTATCGATGAGCTGCATGCCTGACGCGACGAAATGATCCAGCAAGGCGAACGAGGTGGCTTCGTCCGCCGTCCACCCGAATACGTTGCCGCCGAATGCCAGCGGGGCCACTTCGATGCCTGATCGACCTATCTTGCGCAGCATGGCGCCTCCTTGTTTTCGGTTTGCGTGTTCCAGCATGCACTGGATACAACGAAGACAAGAAGGCAGACGGTCCAGCCGCCGGAAGGTTCCGGCGGCTGGATCCGGGCCAGGGGAAGCGGGCGGCGGACGGGCTCAGGCGGATTGCCAGGTGCCTGCCGTTTCGCTTGCGCGGCGCTCGTCCCGCAGCTTGAGCAGGTGGGCGAGCAGGGAGCGTCGAGCCATGGGCCAGCGCTTTTCAGACACGTCGTCGTAGACCAGCGGCAGCAATTCCTCGAGGCTGCCGCTGCCGAGACGCTGCAGCACGTCCGCCACCTTGGCCTCGCGGCCGAGGCGGTGGGCCACGATGCGGTCGATCACGGCATGCGGCTTGTCCATGAGGAAGCCATGTCCGGGTGCAAAGTATTCGACGTCTAGCGACTTGAGGCGGACCAGCGAATCGAGGTAAGCCCTCAGGTCGCCGTCCGGCGGATTGATCACCACCGTCGACCCCTGCATCACATGATCGCCGGTGAACAGGATCTTTTCCGTTTCATGCAGGTAGCAAAGATGATTGGAGGCATGCCCGGGCGTATGCACCGCCTGCAGCGTGACGCCGCCAAGCTCGAGCCGCTGGCCGTCTTCAGGCACGATGTCGGGCTGGCAGCCCTGGTCCTGGCGATCGCCGGGCGGCGCCGGGCGGCCGATGACCTGCGCGCCGGTCTTTTCCTTGAGCAGCATCGCCGCGGGTGAATGATCGAGATGGGTGTGGGTGAACAGGATCCAGCGGATGCGGCCTTCCGCATGCCGCAGCAGCGCTTCCACGTGCTCAGCCAGCGCCGGGCCGGGATCGATGACGGCGATGTCTTCGCCGGCGCCGATGAAATAGGCATTGGTGCCCGGGCCTGTCATGTAGCTCGGGTTCGGCGCGGCAATCCTGCGCACGGTCGGCGAGAGGACGGTCGGCTTGCCGGGAACGATCTCGCTGGAGGCATTGCCCCGGCCGAGCGGATCGAGCTTGCCCACCTCGGCATAGGCGGCATCGCCGGCAAGCAGGACCCGCCTGCCTTGCGGGCCGGCCGCGACGCGCGGCTCATGGCGCGCGACCGACCGCAAGGCGCGCGCGTGCGCCAGCGCCGCCTGCGTGTCCGTAAAGCTCGCCAGCAACTCGAGCGTTCTCCGGGTGGCGAACATCATGGGCATGTCGCCCTGTTCTTCGCGCATCAACGCATCGCCGGGACGGATCCAGAGGTTACCGATGGTTTCCGTGCCATCGTGCGAGGCGGCTTGCCCGGCCGGCACCTCGCAGACGAAGAAGCGCGTGGTGAAGCGGCGCGGCGCGCCTGTCGGCGTGACCCAATGGGCGAAATACGCCAGCTGGTCGAAGGCCGGACGCAGGCCATGCGCCTGGCAAGCTTCGGCAAATCCGAGTTCGCCGTCCGCGAGCCGCCGGCGCAATTCCGCGAGGTTTAGCGAGGCGGTAGCGCCCGCCATTTGTCCATCGTTGCCATAGGCAAGCAGCAGGCCGGCTTCCTCGAAACACTCGCGCACGGCGGCTTCCCAGAAGGACAGTCCGTGCTCTTCCAGGCCCAGCAAGCGGCTGGCTTCGTGCGGATCGGGCGAGGTCGCGCCTTGGGTAAACAACGGATCCTTGTCGCCGGGCTCAAGAGCGCCACCAGGGAAGACATATCCGCCTGGAATGAAGGCCGCCTTGTGGGTCCGCTGCAGCATGAACACTTCCAGTCCTTGCGGGCCGTCGCGAAGCGGCACGAGGGTGGCTGCGGGGCGGGGAGTCAGCGGCAAATCGGTCATCTTGGCCTTGTCGGGTAAGCGTGAATCAGCCGGCCGATGCCGGCACCAGCACTTCGCGGCTGCCGTTGGCGCTCATCGACGACAGGATGCCGGCGGTCTCCATCTGCTCGACTAGGCGCGCGGCCCGGTTGTAGCCGATGCGCAACTGGCGCTGCACCGCCGAGATGGAAGCGCGGCGGGAACGAATCACGAAGGCAACCGCTTCATCATACAGGGGATCGGCTTCGGCCGAAGGCGGGTCGCCAAGCAAGTCGACGTTTCCTTCCTCGGAGGGCGCGCCGGCCAGGATCGCCTCTTCGTATTCCGGTTCGCCGAATTGCTTGAGGTGCTCGACCACGCGGTGCACTTCCTCGTCCGAGACGAAGGCGCCATGCACCCGCTGCGGGTAGCCGCTACCCGGCGGCAGGAACAGCATGTCGCCATGGCCAAGCAGGGTTTCGGCGCCCATCTGGTCGAGCACCGTGCGCGAATCGATCTTCGAGGACACCTGGAAAGCGACGCGGGTCGGGATGTTGGCCTTGATGAGGCCGGTGATGACGTCGACCGAGGGACGCTGCGTCGCCAGCACCAGGTGGATGCCGGCCGCGCGCGCCTTCTGCGCCAGGCGGGCGATCAGTTCCTCGATCTTCTTGCCGGCAACCATCATCAGATCGGCAAGCTCGTCGATGACCACCACGATGGTGGGCAGCGTGGAAAGCGGCTCGGGCGCGTCCGGCGTGAGCGAAAACGGATTCGGCACGTGCCTGCCGGCGGCGCGCGCCTCGCGGATCTTCTGGTTGAAGCCCGCAAGATTGCGCACGCTGATCGCCGACATCAGCCGGTAGCGCTTTTCCATTTCGGCGACGCACCAGGTCAGCGCGTTCGCCGCCAGCTTCATGTCGGTGACGACCGGCGCGAGCAGGTGGGGAATGCCATCGTACACCGACAGCTCCAGCATCTTGGGGTCGATCATGATCATGCGCACGTCGGCCGGCGTGGCCTTATACAGCAGGGAGAGAATCATGGCATTCACCGCCACCGACTTGCCCGACCCGGTGGTGCCCGCCACCAGCATGTGCGGCGCGCGCGCGAGGTCGGTCACCACCGGGATGCCGGTGATGTCCTTGCCCATCGCCAGCGTCAGGTGCGATGCCGAGGCGCGGTACGCGTCGGACTTCAGCATTTCGGAGAGGCGAATCATTTGCCGCCGGGCATTCGGCAATTCCAGGCCCATGCAGGTCTTGCCGGGAATTGTCTCGACCACGCGGATCGAGGTCAAACCTAGCGCCCGCGACAAGTCCTTCATGAGGCCGACGATCTGCGCGCCGCGCACGCCCACCGCCGGCTCGATTTCGAAGCGCGTGATCACCGGCCCGGCGCAGGCGCCCAGCACCGTGACCGGCACCTTGAATTCTTTCAGGCGCTGCTCGATCAGCTGACCGATCTCGGCCAGCGCGGCGGCCGGCACTTCCACCGCCGCGTCGTCGGGCATGTCGAGCAGGTCCAGCCCCGGCAGGTCGACGTCGATACCGGAGGGCGCCTGGAACGCGAATGCATCGCCTTGCGGCTGGCGCGGGCTGGCGGCCGGGATGTGGGTGGGGATGTGGGCTGGCGCTGCGGCGGCTTGCGTCCAGGGCGCCACGGGCTGCGATGGTTCGGGTTGTTCGGGCGGCTCGGCTTGTTCCAGCATCGTCGCGGCCGTCTCCGGCGCGATCCGGGACACTTGAATCTCCTGCGGCGCAGGCGCTGCGGGAGTTTCGGGAATGCCAGGGACGGCGTGCATCAGGTCATTCGCCGCCGGTGCGTCCTGCAGGTCGTGCAGGTCTCGCGCCAGGCGCGCGGGAAGGTCTGGCGCGTGCAGCGTCGGGGTCATGACCGGATGCGGCGCCTCGACGGTGGACGGCACCGGGGCTGGGACCGCGACAGCGGGCTCGGCCGCCGGCAAGGATGGCTCAAGCGGCAACGATGCCGCTGCCTGCGCCGGAACGGATTCGGCGGGCGGGCGCTGCCACGGGCGCGGCGCGGCGACGGCGTCATTGCGGCCGGCGTCGGGCTGGCGCGGGGGACGGATGGGCAGGCCGGGGACACGCTTCGGCGCCGCCGATGGTAACGATGAAGGCGATGGCGCGGCGATGCGGATCGTTTCGGTCAGAGGCGCCTGCGCTTCCGCCGCAGCCATGGAACGGGCGCGCGCCAGCATCGCTTCGGTGGGCCGGATGCTTTCGAAGGGCTCCCATTCTTCTCTCGGTCGGGCGGGAAGAGGTTTCGGCGCGCCTTCCTGCAACGGGCTGACCGGCTTGCCGACGGCATCCTTGCCAAAATACCTGCCGGGCAGCTTCCAAGCCCCGGTAGCGCTCGGCTGAGCGCGGGCATCCTTGCGAGGCATGTCGCGGATGGCGTGAACCTTGCGGGAAGAGGCCGCGCCCGCGTCATCGGCTTGCGGTCGCGCGGCGGGCAGGCTGTCCGGGCGCGCGCGCTCGGCACGGCCGGGATGGGCGCGGACCGCATCGCCGCCTGAGGTGCCGGCGCGCTTGGGGATCCAGGCATGCAAGGGCAAGGCATTGCGGCCGAACAGCCAGGGCAGCGTGACGATCGCGGTCAGCAGAAGAAGAAGAACGCTGAATGCCGTGCCGAACACGCTTCCCAGCGACGCGGCGATCCAGCGCCCGGCGGCATCGTTGCCCGAGGCGTCATGCGCCGCGATCCGAACCACGCCTTCCAGCGCGCTGCAGGCGCACAGCACGAGCAGGCTACCCAGCCAGAGCCGGATCGAGCCCTGGCCCTGGAACCGTGCCTTCTTGAAGAAAAACGTCTGGGAGAGGCGCCATATCAACGGTAAGAGCCACAACACAGACCAACCAAACCATCCCGTCACGCCACTTTGCCTTTCCGTTACCCGAAGCACGTCATGTCAATCTGCCGCCCGCATCCGGGCATCTCCGCTTGCGGCGCAGCAGCCGGTACTTTAGCAGAATGTGTAGCGAAATTTGATCCGCTTTCGGGGAAGCATGATCATCCGGCCGCCATGGCCCGGCAGGCGCGCCGGTCCACAGCCAGTCCGCCGCAAAGACGGGCGGACGCCGCGTCGCGGGCGTGCAACAAACCGGCGGGTCAACGCACGTTGGCGAAGGAGAAGCGGCTTTTCAGCTTGCGGTACTTCTCGGCGTCCCTGCGCAGGTTTTCGCCGTTGGGATCGCGCACGACGATCGTCACGCCGTCGGCGTTGAAGCGCTGCTCGATGATGTCGAGCGCCTCGGCCTGCTGGCGCTGCTGCAGCAGGACCGCCTTCACATGCAGCGATGCTTCGATCTTCGCCAGCTCATATTTTGCGCCGATGCCCACTGCGTGCACATAGCTTTCCGTCCGCATGGCCTGCTCTTCCTGCAGCATCCTGACTTGCGCCTGCAAGTCCTCGATGAGCTGCGCGGCCGCCTGCAGGATCCCTTGCTGCGCCGGGTCGGGATGGGTGCGCATCAGTTGCTTGATTGCTTCGATGTCCATGTTGCTGCTCTGCCGGAGTGCCGGAATGTGATGGGTGACGGTCGAAGGCAACGATAGCACATGAGGCAGGACATCAGGCGGCACATGATGCGGCAGCCGAGGCGCGCGCCGCCGTCGCCCGCGCGCAACACCGCGCCGCGACTATCGATGGCAGAAAGGCATGGTCGGCGGGCGCCGGCCATCGCGGCTGCTAGACTGCACCGCAGGATTTCCATCCCGCCGGCCTGCATTCACCGTCGCGCGGGCACCCGCAGCACCGGCCCGGCAAGGGCCATCAATCGAATCAATCAAGGAACACGACGTGAAAAAGCAGCTTCGCCTCATCGGCGCCCTCTTCGGCGCCCTCCTCTCCTTCGCAGCCAGCGCGGATACTGCGGTCAGCGTCGGCATCGGCACCACCGGCCTCGGTGTCGACCTCAGCGTCCCGCTGCAGCCGAACCTCAACGCACGCTTCGGCGCGAACTTCCTGAACTACAGCTACAGCGGCACCGCCAACCAGGTCGACTATGACTTCAAGCTGAAGCTGCGCACGATCGACGCGCTGCTCGACTGGTTCCCCGGAGCCGGCAGCTTCCATGTCAGCGGCGGCCTCTACTACAACGACAACAAGGTGGATGCCACCGCCAAGCCGGGCGCCGGCTCTCGCTATACCTTCAATGGCCAGACGTATTCGGCAAGCGATGTCGGATCGGCCAGCGGCACGATCGACTTCCGCAAGGTGGCGCCTTACCTCGGCATCGGCTGGGGCAACGCGCTGGCAAAGGACAAGGGCTGGGGCTTCGCCTCCGACCTCGGCGTGCTGTTCCAGGGTTCGCCGACGGCTCGTCTGAGCGCCGTGTGCGGACCGACGGCGCTTTCCGTACCCGGCGGCTGCGCGCAACTGCAGTCGAACGTGGCGGCGGAACAGGCCAGCCTCAACGACAAGATGAACCAGCTGAAGTACTACCCGGTCGCCCGCATCGCGCTGACCTACCGGTTCTAAGCGCAAGACCTGCATGGGATGCCCGGCCGCGTCGCCGGGTGCTTCCACCCCTGCAATCAGGTTCCTTTTTCAGGCGGACCGCGCGGCGCGGTCCGCGTGGCTGGCCTGTTGCCCGGCGAGGTACTTCCTCAGCTCGCTGGCGTCGTAGATCATCGTCAATCCGGCGAGCTTGTCCTTCGTCCCTGCCAGATCGAAGATCGTTACCCCTTGCAGCACCAGCGGGATGTCTCCCTCCCGGGTCCAGGTATAGTCGAACTGCAGGGCGATCGAACGCTCGCCCATCAGTCCATCGAACACGTTTCGCAGCTGTGTCATCCCGCGTTCGTTATGCCTGAAAAGCTGCAAGTGGAATTCCCGCACCGGCAGCGTGCCCGATATCGGCGCCGTCGCCATGGCGTCCGGCACGAACAAGTCCAAAATCTGGTCCATGTCCCGTGCATTCACGGCGCGCTGGTAACGCCGGCATAGCTCATAGGCAAACATCCTGTCTCCTTGGAATTTTTATGGTGGTGCAAGGTCCTGGTCCCCATGCGTCGAGACCCGCATTGTGAATGCCAAACATGACACGCCGTTGACGCTAATCAATCTGCCAGCGAGGCAGTCTTGCCTGCCCGGTTGGGGCGGACCGAACCCGTAATTGCGTCCTGCGTCTTATCTTAGTTGAATCGTTTTCGGAAAGGGACGAAAACTTTTCGGCGGCATGCAGAAATCCGGCGAGATCCTTGTCTAACAGGCACGTCAACCCAGCATGTCTACATGGCATGAAGCAAGGAGTGCATATGCAAGTCCCACGCGACCAAGCCCAAGGCAATTCCGGCAACAAGAAAACCGGCGGCTACGACCCGGTGGAATCGGGCGCCACGAACGAGGTCGGCAAGCAGCATCAGGCCGATCCTCCCATGCGCCACCTGACCGAGGAAGAGAGGAAGCGCGCCGAGGAAATCCTGGGCCGCTTCGAGAATGGCCAGGACAGCCAGAAGGACTAAGCTGTCTGTCGGCATGAATTGCGGATTGGAAATAAATCTTGATGCTTGTCAAGAAAGCATCTTTTCAATACCTGCTGCTTTTGTCTTTCGGGAAAGATGGACGTACGCGGCGAATCCGATGCCTAGACCGTTGCGTATATCGGTAGGCTGGGCCGCGCCGGATGGCGAGGCCCATCATGGACCAACCCACCTGAACGGAGCCGCAGTGTGAATACCCTTGGCAAGCAGATGACCGCCCTGTTTCGTTCCCTCGCCGCCGATGAGGCGGCGGAACGCGCGCGCCTTGGCGCAGCGGCCGACGGCGCGATGCATCGCTGGCCTCTCTTCCGCTCGCTCGCGCCGGTCAAGCCCGCGGCAACGCCGCCGGTGCTGCCCGGCGCACGTCGCTTTTCGAGGAATGAGCAGGGGTCTGCGCGCAAGGCCTCTCATGATGCACAACCGGCCAAGCCGGATCTCCGGCATGACCGGCGTGACCGGCGCCTTGCCAGCGTCTTTGCCCGCATCGAGGCTGGGCTGGATTAGTCTCGCGCAACCGGGCGTCAGGCCTGTCTCGGGCGCTCATGCCGGTGCATCACGATACGGTTCCTTCCCCCGCGCTTGGCCTCGTACATGGCGGCATCGGCCAGCTTGATCAATTCCGCGCCGCTCGCGCCATGACCATCCGCCACCACCACGCCGATGCTGGTGGATATGTCCAGCACATGCTGCAGTACCAGGAAGGGCGTCCGGATGGCAGCGATCATCTTGCCCGCAATGACCTGCGCGTCGGACTCCGGCGTCGCGAGGTCTTCCGCCACCATCACGAATTCATCGCCGGACAGGCGCGCCACGGCGTCGGTTTCCCGCACCGCCGTACGCAGGCGCTGCGCGAATTCGCGCAGAACCAGATCGCCGGCCTGGTGCCCATGCTCGTCATTGATCGCCTTGAAGCGGTCGACGTCCAGGAACATGACGGCCAGGGCCGAGCGGTTGCGCCGGGCACGCGCCAGCGCCGCTTCCATGCGCTGGAGGAACGCCGTCCTGTTGGGCAGGCCGGTCAGGGAATCGGTCAGGAGATCGTGCTGCAGGGCGAGCTGGTAATTCTTGCTGTCTGTGATGTCATGGGCCAGCACATGGAATCCTGACACGACGCCATCGCGCCCGCGTTCGGGAATGAACTGCATGCGCAGGTGCTGGACGCTGTCGCCAAACGGGCGGCTGTGCTCGAAGGTCTTCTCCGCGCCGGCGAGCACCTCGTCGATGGCCGGCTTGAGGATTGCATAGGCGGGATCGCCCAGCACCTCGCGCACTGTGGCGTCGATCAGGCGGGGAAGCGGCCGCTGGAACCATTGCTCGCCTACCCTGTTGCAGAACCGGACGCGTTCCTGCGCGTCGACGTAACCGATCAGCGCCGGCATGCTGTCGGTGATGGTGCGCATGCGCGCTTCGCTGATCACGAGGGCCCTGGCGCGTTCCTCGATCCGGCCTTCCAGCGAAGCGTTCAGCGCTTCCAGCTTGCGCTGGCGGTCGCGCATGCCATCGAGCAGCATCGTCAAGGCCGCGCTCAGTTCGGCGGCTTCCCTGTATCCGGTCACGACGGGAATGCTGGCATCGGCTTCGCCTTGTCGCAGGGCCTTGGCCGCCCCCGCCAGTTCGACCAGCGGCCGGGAGATGCGCCGCGCATTGACCAGCCCGATGCAGGAGAAGAGCACGGCGAGGCCAAGGCCGATCCAGAGCACCTGGCGCTGCAGCGCGCGCACCGGCGCGAAGGCAGTGTCCAGGTCTTGCCGCACGATGACTTTCCAGCCCAGCCCGGGATAGGACTGGAAGCCGCGCGTCATGCTGTAGCCGACGAGGTAATCCTTGCCATCCTCCCAGCGCTCGACCAGGTAGCCCTTGCCGGCGCGAGCCGGACTGGCGCTCGCCGATTCGAGGAGGTTGCCCGCGGTTTGCCCGGGTCCCACGAGGGTGGTGCCGTCGCTCGCGACGATGAATCCATCGATGCCCGCGCCCCGGCCGAACGAATCGAGCACCGAATGCTGCACCTCTTCGGCCCAGCGCCAGCTCATGTGCGCGCTGACCACGCCGGCGGCGTTGCCTTTCCGGTCGCGATAGGGAAAGGCGACGTCGACGAAGCGCATCGGTTCGCCCGAAGGGTTGGGCAGCTTGCTGGCGAGGAGCTTGGCATCGTGAACGTCGCCGATGTAGATGCCTTTCAGGGCATTGCCGAACCATGGCCGCGCCGAGACGTCGGCGCCGACCAGCATGCCTTTCGTTGCCGCGAGCACGCGGCCATGGGTATCGGTCATGCCGATCCAGGCGTAATGTTCGTAGGTCTTCTGCATCCGGTCCAGGAGACGCTGCTTGTCCTCGATCCGCTCGGCGGGATCGCCCAGGAAAGGAAGCCCTGACAGGAGTTCGAACTCGCGGTAGCGTTCGTACATGCCTTGGTCAAGCTTGTCGCTGGTCTGCTCCGCGATGCTGGCGAGCCTCAGGCCGATCTGCTCGCGCAGGCTGGCGGTGGCCGATTGGTCGATGAGCCTGGTGATGATCAGGGTGAGCACCGCCGACATGATGCAAAACCACCATGCGAGGCGCATTCCTAGGCTGACCGGCAATTTGCGAGAAATAAATCCCATGGCGTGGATGGAGACAGGACATGTCGGCGACATGCTGCATTATGGCAACGACAGGAAAAACGGCAAAATCTATTAGTCCGGCGACACCGCCGGGAACACAGGCCGGAAAGCCGGCTCGCCTACAAGGCGGCCAGATGGCAAGCCGTCTCAGTTGCGGGCTTGCGACCTCGCCATCGCGCCGGTCTCGATCATGTCCGTGATGTCGCGGGCCGAGCAAAAGATGCGCTCGTTTGCCTTGACGGCTGCGTTCCACTCCAGCCAGCGGTAGCTGCCATCCTTGTGCCGGTAGCGGTTGGTGAAGGCATGCAGCGGATTGCCCGCGAAGCTGGCCGCATGCTCGCGACGGGTACGCTCCTGGTCCTCCGGATGGATGAAGTCGAGGTAGGGCCGCGAGGTTAGCTCTTCCACCGACCATCCCAGGATGTCCGTCCAGGCCTTGTTGACGCGAATGAACCTGCCGGACGTGCCCGCGACCGCGAGAAGGTCGGGACAGACGTCGAAGAAGGCATTGCGCTCATCCTCGTCCTGCTTGCGGCTCTGGATATCCTGGATCTGGGCGATGAAGTGATGCGGCGTGCCGTCCGCATGCCTGGCGAGGGTGGCCGTCAGCAGGATCCAGATGAGGTCGCCGTTCTTGCGGATGTAGCGCTTTTCCAGGTGGTAGGAGGGAATCACGCCATCCATCAGGAGCTTGCTCAAGTCGAGATCGGTTTTCAGGTCGTCGGGATGGGTGATGTCCTGGAACGTCAGCTTGACCAGTTCCGGCTTGGAGTAGCCGACGATGCGGCACAGCGATTCGTTCACGTCGAGGAATTGCCCGTCCAGCCCGACGATGGCCATGCCGATCGCCGCATGGGTAAATGCGCTGCTGAACAGGTCGGCGCCCGCGCCGGATTCAACGATGCCGGCCACCGCACGGGCTCCGCCTTCCTGACGGTTCAGGAAGCGGTCGCCCGGGAAATAGCGGCGCATGTCGATGTCGCGTCCGTGCCGCGCCTGCCCGGCGGATTGTCCCTCCCGGCTCATTTGCTCGAGCGCGGCATGGATCTGTTCCAGCAGCTTGTGGCCCTTGGGGGTGAAGCAGAGCAGGTTGGCCCTGCCGTCGTGCGGATCCTGCACCTTGGAGAGATAGCCGAAGTCCTGCAGCGCGGTGACGTAGGGAAAGAGCGCCTGCTTGCTCATGCCGGTGATGCGCGCGAGGTCGGTGAGCCGGATGCCTTCCGGGTCGATTGCGCTGATGACGGGAATGTAGCCGCCCGTGAGCTGGATGTCGTCCAGCCTGACCATTTCGAGGATTGCCTTGGAAAGGGCGCGCGTGGAGAGGAATATCTGCCTTGTACTGTCGATTCCGGCGTCATGACCGGACGTCTGGAGAAGAGGGCTCATGGTATCGGGGCGGTTGGTTCATGTTTTGTACAAGCTTACCATCAACCCAGGTGACTTACCCAAGCGAACAAGCAAATTTTTCCGATTTTTTCCACGCCGCTGTAAAAAACACCGAACTATTTGCCGCATTAACCGAAACTGCCGAAAAGGTCGACAAGAACAGTAAGCAAGGTTTACTAAACAAGTTCACTTTAAGGAGTTTTTCGTCAAGCCTGCGAACGATCCGCACGGATACGCCGACTGACAATGCACAACGATGTGCCCGCGCACATCGGTAGACTGATCGGTTTGGCCATGCCAAGGTGTAATCGCGATCGCGCCGTGGCAGGAACCTAACCGCTTCCGCATTTTTACTTATCTGCCATGCCACGCTCAGCCGCCCCAATGCCTCCGAGCTCAGCCGGATTCGACACGACATGACCAATCTATCGTACTTGCAACGCGTCGCCGGCGGATCGCTCCTCTGCTTGCTGCTCGGCGCCTGCGCCACGGCGGTGCCTACTGCCGCGCTGGATGCGAAGCCCCCGCCGCAATGGCATTCCCCATTGCCGCACGACGGCGATCCGGTGAAGCTGTCGCAGTGGTGGCGGGCGCAGGGCGACGCGGCACTGGTGCAATTCATCGACGCCGCGCAAGCGGTCAGCCCGACCATTGCCAGCGCCCGGTCGCGCATCGAGCAGGCGCGCGCCGCACGGGTGGCGGCCGGGGCGGCGCTGGCGCCAAACCTCAACGGAACGGCCAGCCTCGCCCGTTCCAGCGCGCAGCCGCCCCTGCCGGCGGGCACGACCACGCAAATCGCCCTTCAGTCTTCATGGGAACTCGACCTGTTCGGCGCCAACCGGGCGCTGCGGGATGCCGCGCAGGCCAGGCTGGAAGGCGCGGCTGCAGGCTGGCACGACGCCCGCACCGCCGTCGCGGCGGAAGTCGCGAACCAGTATTACAGCGCGCGCAGCTGCGCTACCTTGCTCGACGTTGCCGAAGCCGACGCGGCATCCCGTGCGGAAACCTTCCGCCTGGCGCAACTCAGCGAGCGCGCCGGCTTCCAGGCGCCCGCCAATGTCGCCCTCGCCGGCGCCAGCGCGGCGGAAAGCCGGGCGCGCGCGACGCAGCAGGACGCGGCCTGCAAGACAGACGTGAAGGCGCTGGTCGCCCTGACCGGCATCGCCGAGCCGGAGGTCGTCTCGCGGCTGGCGCAAGCACGGCGTGAAGAAGCCGGCGCCGGCGCACTCACCGCACTCGCCGCCAGGCCGGAGCCCGTCATGGCGGTGGCCAGCGTGCCGGCCCGGCTGCTCGCCCAGCGGCCGGACGTCTTCGCGGCGGAGCGCGAGGTGGCGGCCGCGAGCGCGGACCTGGGCAGCGCGCAGGCCCAGCGTTTTCCTCGCCTGAGCCTGTCGGGTTCGGTCGGGGTCGCGAATTTCCGCACCGGCGGGGAAGACACCCGGCTCAATACCTGGTCCATCGGCCCGGTCGCGCTCACGGTGCCGATCTTTGACGGCGGCCGTCTCGCCGCCAACCAGGCCGCGGCCGAGGCCCGCTATGGCGAAGCGGTGGCGGCCTACCACGGAAAAGTGCGCCAGGCGGTGAGGGAAGTCGAGGAAGCCCTGGTGTCGCTGCAAGGCGCGGAAGCCCGCCGGGAAGACTTGCGCAGGGCCGCGGAAGGTTACCGCGCCTCCTTTGCAGCCACGGAATCCCGCTACAAGAACGGCCTCGCGAGCCTCGTGGAGCTGGAAGATTCCCGGCGCATCCGGCTTGCCGCGGAGAACGCCCTCGCCGGCCTGGAACGCGAACGCCGCGCCGCGCAGGTGGCGCTTTACCGCGCGCTCGGCGGCGGATGGACGGCGGATGCCGCCGAACCGCCTCGCCCCGAAGAAACGCCCCACCTCCCAGGACGCTCATGACCCATCGCCACCCGATCTCCCGACCCGCGCTTCTCGCCGCTGCCCTGCTCGCCGCCCTGTGCGCGGCCATCCTTCCCCTGCAGGCCCAGGACCAGAAGAAGGCTGGCAACGGCAAGCCCGCGCTGACGATCACCACCGTGCGCCCGGCCACCGCCGAGCTGCCGATCGCCATCGAGGCCAACGGCAGCATCGCCGCCTGGCAGGAAGCCATCATCGGCAGCGAATCCAACGGCTTGCGTCTGGCGGAGGTGCTGGTCAACGTCGGCGACCAGGTCAAGGCTGGCCAGGTGCTGGCGCGCTTCGCCGGCGAAACCGTGGCGGCCGACGTCGCCCAGTCCCGCGCCAGCCTGCTGGAGGCGCAGGCCAACGCGGCGGATGCCGTCGCCAATGCCGAACGCGCCCTCACACTGCGCGACACCGGCGCCATGAGCGTGCAGCAGATCAACCAGTACCAGACGGCGGCGCAGGTCGCCAAGGCGCGGGTCGAAGCGGCCAAGGCAACGCTGGCCGCCCAGCAGCTGCGCCAGAAGTTCCTGCAGGTGGTGGCGCCGGATGCCGGCGTGATCTCGGCGCGCGCGGCGACCGTCGGCGCGGTCGTTCCCGCGGGCACGGAACTGTTCCGCCTGATCCGGCGCGGACGCCTGGAATGGCGCGCGGAAGTCATCGCCACCGAGCTCGGCCGCATATCGGCGGGCGTGCCGGTCATCCTTACCCTGCCGGACAACAGCGAAATCCGGGGACAGGTCCGGCAGATCGGCCCGACCCTCGACCCGCAGCGCCGAACCGCCCTCGTCTACGTGGATCTTCCTGCGCAGCAGGGAAAGCAATCGTCCGCCCGGGCGGGCATGTTTGCGCGCGGCCGCTTCGAGATCGGCAAGTCCTCTGCCCTGACCGTGCCCCAGCAGGCCGTGGTCTTGCGAGATGGCTTCAGCTATGTCTATGAAGTCACGCCGGACAGCCGCGTGCGCCAGGTCAAGATCGAAGTCGGCAGGCGTCTCGGCGACCGGGTGGAAGTGCTCAAGGGCCTGCGGCAGGACGCCTTGCTGGTCGCCAGCGGCGCGGGCTTCCTGAACGACGGCGACGTGGTCAAGGTCGTGAACGCCCCGCCCGCGCAGGCATCAGCGAACGCCGCGTCCCAGGGCAAGTGAGGAATACCGCATGATGAACGTTTCCGCCTGGTCGATCAGGAACCCGATACCCGCGCTGATGCTGTTCGCGATGCTGACCTTCGCGGGCATGCTGTCGTTCAACGCGATGAAGGTGCAGAATTTCCCCGACATCGACCTGCCCACGGTGAGCGTCACCGTCGCCCTGCCCGGCGCGGCGCCGGCCCAGCTGGAAACGGAAGTGGCGCGCAAGATCGAAGACTCGATCGCCACCGTGCAGGGTCTGAAGCACATCTATACCAAGGTGCAGGACGGCGGCGTCACGCTGACCGCCGAATTCCGCCTGGAAAAGCCGACCCAGGAAGCGGTCGACGACGTGCGTTCCGCGGTCGCCCGCGTGCGCGCCGAACTGCCCGGGGACGTGCGCGACCCCATCGTCACCAAGATGGACCTCGCCGCCCAGCCGGTGCTGGCCTTCACCCTGTTTTCGCCGCGCCTCGACATCGAGGCCCTGTCGTGGTTCGTGGACAACGACATCAAGCGCAAGCTGCTGGCGGTGCGCGGCGTGGGCGCGGTCAACCGCGTCGGCGGGGTGACGCGCGAAGTGCACGTATCGCTGGTGCCGGAGCGCCTGCAGGCGCTGGGCGCGACGGCGTCCGAGATTTCGCGCCAGCTGCGCCAGGTGCAGACCGAAAGCGCGGGCGGACGCGCCGACGTGGGCGGCGGCGAACAACCCATCCGCACGCTGGCCACGGTGCGTTCCGCCGAGGAACTGGCCGCCATCCAGCTCGCGCTGAACGATGGCCGGCGCATCCGCCTCGACGAAGTGGCGATCGTGCGCGACACCATCGCCGAGCCGCGTTCCGCCGCCCTGCTCAATGGCAAGCCGGTGGTCGGCTTCGAGGTGTCGCGCAGCAAGGGCGAGAGCGAGGTCGAGGTGGGCGCGGCGGTGCAGAAGGCGCTGGCCGAGCTGAAGGCGGAACATCCCGACCTCGACATCACCGAAGCCTTCAACTTCGTGGAGCCGGTGGAGGAAGAATACCGCGGCTCCATGCATCTGCTCTACGAAGGCGCCATTCTCGCGGTGATCGTGGTGTGGCTCTTCCTGCGCGATTTCCGCGCGACCTTCGTGTCCGCCGTGGCGCTGCCGCTGTCGGTCATTCCCGCCTTCGTCGGCATGCATCTGCTCGGGTTTTCGATCAATGTCGTGACCTTGCTGGCGCTGTCGCTGGTGGTGGGCATCCTGGTGGACGATGCCATCGTCGAGGTGGAAAACATCGTGCGCCACCTGCGCATGGGAAAGACCGCCTACCAGGCGGCGATGGACGCGGCCGACGAGATCGGGCTCGCCGTCATCGCCACCACCTTCACCCTGATCGCGGTCTTCCTGCCCACCGCCTTCATGAGCGGCGTGCCGGGCAAGTTCTTCAAGCAGTTCGGCTGGACGGCGTCGCTGGCGGTGATGGCGTCCCTGGTGGTGGCGCGCCTGCTGACGCCGATGATGGCGGCCTACCTGCTCAAGCCGGTCGCCACCGACCACGGCGATCCCGGATGGATGCGGCTTTACCTGCGCTGCGCGCGCTGGTGCCTGCACCACCGCCTCGCCACCATGATCGCGGCGACGGTGTTCTTCTTCGGCTCGGTCGCGCTGATTCCGCTGCTGCCGACCGGCTTCATTCCGCCGGACGACAATTCGCAGACCCAGGTGTACATCGAGCTAGCGCCCGGCTCCACGCTCCAGCAGACGCTGGCCTCGGCCGAGCAGGCACGGCAACTGGTGGCGAACGTCGAGCACGTCAAGAGCATCTACACGACGGTCGGCGGCGGCAGCGCCGGCGGCGATCCTTTCGCGATGCAAGGTTCTGCGGAAGCGCGCAAGGCGACGCTGACCATCCTGCTGAGCGACCGCGGATCCCGGCCCCGCAAGCAAATCATCGAGAACCGCATCCGTCGCGCCCTCGAAAGCCTGCCGGGCGCCCGGACCAAGGTGGGCCTCGGCGGTTCCGGCGAGAAATACGTCCTCGTGCTGACCGGCGAAGACCCGAACGCCTTACGCGCCGCCGCGCGGGCGGTGGAGCAGGATCTGCGCACCATCCCCGGCCTCGGCAGCATCGCCTCGACCGCCAGCCTGATCCGGCCGGAGATCACCGTGCGCCCGGACTTCGCACGCGCGGCCGACCTCGGCGTGACGACGGCGTCCATCGGCGACACCCTGCGCATCGCCACCACCGGCGACTACGACATCAACCTGCCCAAGCTCAATCTCTCGCAGCGCCAGGTGCCCATCGTGGTCATGCTGGAAGAGTCGGCGCGCCAGAACCTCGACCTGCTGCAGCGCCTCGCCGTGCCGGGCAGGCAGGGTCCGGTGCTGATCGGCCAGGTGGCGAGCCTGGAGATCGCCGGCGGCCCGGCGGTGATCGACCGCTACGACCGCTCGCGCAACATCAATTTCGAGATCGAGCTTTCCGGCCAGCCGCTCGGCGAAATCAAGACCAAGGTGCAGGAGCTGCCGGCCGTGCGCAACCTGCCAGCGGGCGTGCGCGTGGTGGAGATCGGCGACGCCGAGGTGATGGGCGAACTGTTCGCCAGCTTCGGGCTGGCCATGCTGATCGGCGTGCTGTGCATCTACATCGTGCTGGTGCTGCTGTTCCACGACTTCCTGCATCCGGTGACCATCCTCGCCGCCCTGCCGCTGTCGCTGGGCGGCGCCTTCGTTGGCCTGCTGGTGGCGCAGAAAAGCTTCTCGATGCCTTCGCTCATCGGCTTGATCATGCTCATGGGCATCGCCACCAAGAACTCCATCCTGTTGGTGGAGTACGCCATCGTCGCCCGCCGCGACCACGGCCTGAGCCGCTTCGATGCCTTGATCGACGCCTGCCACAAGCGCGCCCGACCCATCATCATGACGACCATCGCCATGGGCGCCGGCATGCTGCCGATCGCCATCGGCCTCGGCGCAGCCGATCCGAGCTTCCGCTCGCCCATGGCGATCGCCGTGATCGGCGGCCTGATCACGTCCACGGTGCTCAGCCTGCTGGTCGTGCCCGCCGTCTTCACCTACCTCGACGATCTCGAGCACCTTCTGGGAAGAATCCGGAACAGGATGCGCAGGCCGCGCCCTGCCGTCGGCCCCGCCCCGGAGGTGCGTGGTGCGGATGAATGATCATTCCAGCGGCTTGGCCACCTTGAGCATCTCCAGCGCCTCGTCGGACAACTCGAACCGCAGGTCCACGCGGTCGCGGCCGGAACGGTAGCCGCCCGGCCAGCGCGCGATCTCGGTGAAGCCGCAACGCAGGAAGAAGCCGGCGGTATGCGCGTGGGTATCCACGGTGACGTAGCGCGGCCGCAGTTTGCGCCCGGCCATGTGCCTCAGGCGGTAATGGAGGAGCATGCGCCCGATGCCCGTGCCGTGCCGGTCCGCGCGCACTAGGCCGAACACCAGGGTTCCGAGGTGATAGAACTCCGACAACTCGTAGCCGCCGAATGCCACCACTTCCCCCTCATCGACGACCACGAACAAGGGACCATCCGGTTCGTCGAGGCAAGACTTCAGCCATTTCTCTTCCGATGGCGGGAAGAAATGGGGGACGTTGGTGCGAAAGGCCTGGATGACGGCTTGCCTGTCGGCAGGCTGGAAACGGCGGATCTTGGCGGGCATGGAAGGAAACGGTACGTGGTTCGGCTGGCGTGCGCGGCATGCCCCGGAACGTGGGCCGGGAAGTCATGCTCATCGCATTCCGACTGCCGTATTGTAAGGGCGCGCCATGTCCGCGCCCAAGCCCGCCACGCCGCACCAGGCATCGCGCGGCGTGTAGGAATTGCAACCCGGTGCTTTTCCTTCCCTCGACGGAAGGCTGCTTATTTCTTGCCGTCGCTCGCCTTCTTGGGCGTCAGGGCGTCTGACTTGCCCGATCCGGCACCGCTGGAACCTGCAGTGCCGCTGTTGCCGCCGCTGCTCGTTGTCCCGGATGGCGACACGCCCGGATTCGCGCTGGACGCGTTGCTGCCGGTGGCCGATACCGCAGTATCGTCATCGCAGTAGGTGCTGGCGCTGCTTTCCTGGTTCTTGGAGAGGCGTGCGCCTGGAGTCCGCCCCGTCCCGAGGTTGGGATTCGCGCCGCTGGTGGCCTGGCTGGTCCTGTCCTTGCACTTCACCGTGGCGCCGGACGCGGAGGTCCCGGGCGTGCGGGCGCCCCCGGTCGAACCGGCGACGCCGGCGGCAGGGCTTCCCAGCCCGGGCGTCACCGTCCCGACGTTTTCATGGCCCGACTTCGCATTGCCTGCGCTGCCATTCGACTGGTCAGGGCGGTTCGTCTGCGCGGACTGGGCGAAGCAGAGGCCCGAGGCCGCGAGCGTCGTTGCCAGCAAGAGAGAAGGTACGATCTTCATCGTGTGCTCCGTGGGAAAGGCAAAGAGCACGGTTTTGCAAGACACGTGCCATCCGTAGCGCGCCGTGATGCACAAATGTCGCAAACGCAACGCGGCAAAGGCATGGTATCCTCAGGCCCTTTCATCAGAAGCGCATCGAAAGCAATGAGCGATCCGGCAAACAACCAAGCCAATCAAGCCAATGCCGCCAAGGCTCTACTCAAGCAGCTGGAACAACAGTTTTCCGTCTTTCAATCCGCGGCGCCCCTGGCGATCGGCATCGACAAGCAGATCCTCGAGCAGGTCCCCGGCATCGACAAGAAAGTCCTGCGGGTCGCATTGCGCATGCATACCAACTCAACCCGTTACCTGAAGGCGACGGAAAAGGCGCAGCAGCGGCTCGACCTGGCGGGCAATCCGGCTGGCGAAGTGCTCGACGAACATCGTCTCCGCGCCTCCGAGACCCTGAAGGAACGCTTCAAGAAGGCAGCGGAAGCACGCAAGGAAAAGCAGCAGGCCGAACGCGAGGCGGAAGTGCGCCAGGTCAAGCTTCAGCAGCTCGCCGACAAGTTTTCCCCGCGCCGCTGATCCCGGCCTGCATCGACGACGCGCAGTCAACGTTCAAGAGCCGGGCAAGACGCAAACGAAAAAGACAGCCCGAGGGCTGTCTTTTTCGTTTATGGACGCGGTGCCGATGCAACGGCGCCCCGGGTCCTTGGCGGCGTGACGTCCGGCTCAGCTGCCGGACACCGTGCTCGCGGCCTTGGCGGACTGGACGGCTTCGCGGCGGACTTCGTCGCGGGTGCGCACCGAAGCGAAATGGGTGTTGTCGATGAACTCGGGATTGCGCGCCACCTGGAACTCGTGCCCGCCGCCCAGTTCGGCGCGCACTTCGGCACGGCTCTTCTCGGTGGCCACGCGGGTGTAGTCAGTGAATTCGGTCGAACCGGGCAGCGCGGCTGCATTGTCGGCCTTCACGGTCGCGGCGACGGCGGCGCGGCTGGTCGACGAGGCGTAGCCGGTGTGCTCGACGAAGGGATAGGTCTGCTCGGCAAAGGCGGAACCGGCGGCGATCAGGGCAACGGCAGCGATCAGGGTCTTGGCATTCATGTTGTTCTCCAAAAGGGTAAGTGATTGACTCCGGGCTCGGCAGGCCAGCGCAAGCGGCGCCAGCCGTCGGGTCCTGCCTCGTTGAGTCGCACTGTGTGTGCTCATCGATGAAGCACAGTGTAGCCATCCTCCCTTTTCCGAAAAACAATGTTTCGGACAACGGACCATTTCGCCAACCGAAACAATCTTGCGGACGGTCGAGAGCACGAAGGGAGGAACAGGGATGGAGAACGCAGGGGCGAAAAAAAACCCGCTGACCTTGCGGAGAGCGGGTAAATCCAATTCAAGGAGAGTTGGAGGAGACAGGTATTACTTTAGGCCAAGAGGCCGGGTCTGTCTGCTTTCGATTCGTGATATCGGCCATTCAGGCGGTGAATGAGCATCGCTTGGCGCCAAAGTAAAAAAGCCTGCCCGGCTTGTGGCCCGGCAGGCTTCGTGTCTCTTCGCGGCGTCTTGAATATGGATTTTTTAGTGGTGCAGCCGCATATTACCTTCAAATGACGGGAAAAATCTAGAGCCTGTAACGAATATCGAGAACAGGCGTTTCGCCTTGGAAAATTGACAGCGCCGCGCCATGGCCGCCAGTCCGTTCCTGGTATCCCGCCTTCCGTCTCTGTCCCAGACCCGCTCCTTGCCACATGCCAACCTGAACGATGCCGACAACGAAAAAAACAGGAAAAGTGCCCCTCATGACGAGCTGCGGCACGCTGATCATCAACCGGCGGGGTGAAATCCTGCTCTGCCACGTCACCGGAACGCGCAAGTGGGACATTCCCAAGGGATTGCAAGATCCCGGCGAAACCACACTGGAAGCGGCGATGCGCGAAATGCGGGAAGAGACCGGGCTGGTGTTCGAGGCCGGGATGTTCGACGAACTCGGCCGCTTCGATTACCGCCCTGAAAAGGACCTGCACCTGTACCGCGTCCGGATGGAGACCGACATGGACAGCCTGGATCATCTCGTCTGCACCAGCCACTTCACCCATCATGTCACGGGCGAACCGACGCCGGAAGTCGACGGCTTCTGCTGGGCGACCCGCGACGAGATACCGCGCCGCTGCTGGCCGCGCATGGCGGCACGGCTGACGTCCCTGGACTGGTGATCGCCGGCGCGACACGCCGGCTTCGCTTCAGGACGTGGCCGCCTGCGCCGCTTCCGCCAGCCTTTCCCGCGCTTGCGCGAGCTCCTGCGGCGAAAGACGCCCTTCGATTTCCGCGCGGTAGGCAGCCGCCTTGGGGACGTCGTTGCGTTCCGCCAGCGCCAGCCAGTGCCAGGCGCGCATGAGCTCGTCCGCCGAGCCCGAGCCGTAGGCGAGCATCAGTCCCGCATTGAATTGGGCACGGCCCACGCCCTGCGCCGCCGCGCTTTCATACCAGTGCATCGCCGCCATGGCATCGCGCTCGACCAGCACGCCGCAATCGATGCGCAATGCCAGCTCCAGTTGCGCCCTGGCGTGCCCACCACACGCCGCCATGCGGAAGAATTCCAGCGCCCGCTGCGGATCGCGCGCCAGTCCTTCCCCTTCGTCCAGCAGGCAGGCGGCGCGCCATTGGGATTCGGTATGACCCTCTTCCGCCGCCCTGAGGGTCCAGGTAATGGCCTCATCCGCATGGAAGGCCGCGTAGCGCTTCTCCTTCAGGATGAGCGACAGCCGCACCTGCGATTTCACATGTCCCTGGGCGGCCGCCTTGCGGTACCAGCCGATCGCGGAAGCCGGATCGCGCGACACGCCCTGCCCCAGCTCATGCAGCATGCCGAGATGATATTGCGATGCGGCGTGCCCCTGGCCAGCCGCTTTCCGGAACCACCCCGCCGCCGTCGCCAGGTCGCGCTTCACCCCCTGGCCGCTGCCGAACATCAAGCCCAGGTGATGCTGGGCGCCGGCATGGCCGCGTTCGGCGGCCTGCAGATACATCACCAGCGCGTTCTGCCTCTCCCCGGCCTGGGCGGGTTGTGCTGGCTGAACTGGCTGAACTGACGGTGCGGCAGCGGGCGCGCCGGGCGTCCCTTGCGCAACCGCCCCGGAAACCGTGGTCGGGTCAGACATCAGCCAGCCTCCTGCAACGGCACGTCGGCTTGCCGCGCCGATGCCTGGCCTGCCAGCACCGACTGCAATTGCCTCACCGGCATGGGCCGGTGGAACAGGAAGCCTTGCATCACCCTGCAGCCGGCCTGCTGCAGGTAGCGCACCTGGCGCTCCGTCTCGACGCCCTCGGCCACGAGATCCATGCCCAGGCCGCGGGCGATCGAAATGACCGCCAGCACCACCGGGAAATGTCCGCCTTCCTGGCCGATTTCGCGCACGAAGGATTGGTCGATCTTCAGGGTGTCCACTTCGAAGCGCTGGAGGTACGCGAGCGAGGAATAGCCGGTGCCGAAGTCATCGATGGCGATGCGCACGCCGAGCTCGGTCAGCCGGTTCAGCTGCCGGATCGCCAGGTCGGGGTTGCGGATGCAGATGTTTTCCGTGATTTCCACCTCAAGCTGCTCCGCCGCCACCTTGCGTTCCTCGAGCGTACGCCACAGCTTCCGGAAGAACTCGTCCCTGCCGAGGCAGGTCGGCGACAGGTTGATGCAGAATCGGAGGTCACGGTAACCATCGCGTTGCAGGCGCTGCATGTCGGCGCAGACCGCGTCCACCATCCAGTCGCTGAGCATCACCATCAAGCCCATCTCTTCCGCGAGCGGCAGGAAGCGTCCGGGCGTGAGCAGGCCGAGCCGTGGATGGTTCCAGCGCATCAGCGCCTCGACCGCCACCACGTTGCCGGCCGCGGTATCGACCTGGGGTTGGTAATACATTTCGAGTTCGCCGCGCTGCAGCGCCCTGCGCAACTCCTGTTCCAGCAAGACCTTTTCGTGCGCGGCGTCGAGCAGGGAGCGATCATAGAAACCGAAGCCGTTCTTGCCGTCCGACTTGACCGCGTACATCGCCATGTCGGCATGTCGCACGAGCTCGTCGTCGTTCTCGCCGTCTTCCGGGAAGACGGCAATGCCGATGCTGGCGGAGATGTGCAGTTCGGAGCCGTCGATGACGAAGGGCGCACCCAGCGCCTCCAGGAATTTTTCCGCGACCACCGTGGCATCGGTCCGCTTTTCCAGGTCGGGGAGCAGGGCGACGAACTCGTCGCCGCCGAGGCGGGCCAGCGTGTCGCCCTTGCGGATGCAGCTGCGCAGGCGCGTCGCGACCTGCCTCAGCAGCTCGTCGCCCTTGAGATGCCCCAGCGAATCGTTGATGATCTTGAAGCGGTCCAGGTCGATGAACATCAGCGCGAGCTGCTGTTCCTTCCGGCGTGCCTGCAGCAGCGCCAGCTCGAGCCGGTCGTGGAACAGCGCGCGGTTGGGCAGGTCGGTCAGGATGTCGTGGTAGGCCTGGTAGGTGATCAGCTCTTCGGCACGGCGCTTCTCGGTAACATCCCGCGCGATGCCGTAGGTGCCCAGGTACTCGACCGACGGCGCCTTGTCGCTGGCGTAGAGACCGATGGAATTGAAGGAAATCGTGCGCAGCGAGGTTTCGAAATGCCGCTCGGACGAGGCAGGCTCGTTGCACTTGAGGCGCAGCTCGACGTTGCGGCTGGCGCGCTCGCCGACGCGGCGCTCGTTGAAGACGTAGCGCGCGCGGTCGAGGTCGTCGTCATGCACGAGCGCGGCATAGTCCGCGCCGATCAGCGCGTCCCTGTCAAAGCCGAGCAGCTCGGTGACGCGCCGGTTGATGTATGTGAAGCGGCCGCTCTGGTCGAGGGTATAGATAATGTCGGGCGAGCTGTCGATCAGGAAGCGGTACATCTTTTCCGACTGCTCCAGCCGCGCGAACAGGTTGCGGTTCTCGATGTGGAGGCGGCGCTTTTCCAGCGCGTTGCGAACCAGCGCCAGCAGCTCGTCAGTGCGGTATGGCTTGCGCAGGTAGCCGTAGGCCTGCCGGTTGATCGCGCCGATCGCCGCCTCGATCCCGGTGTGGCCGCTGAGAACGATCACCTCTGTGGTGATGCCGCGCGCATTGATGACGTCCATGACGTCGTGGCCGGACATGTCCGGCATGCCGATGTCGAGCAGCACGACATCGAAATGGCTTTCGCCCAGTTCCGCGACAGCTTCCGCGCCGTTGCGGGCGGTCGTGAGGTGGTAGCCCTGGCCGTCCAGCAATTCCTTCAGGCTCGCCAGCAGCCGCGGTTCGTCGTCGACGAGCAGCAGCCGGGGTTCGGCCAGGGTCCAGGTGGGATCCGGCGAGAACACCGGGTCCTGCTCGTAAATGTTGATGGCTTGCGATCGCATGTCGATCCTTCAGCGTTGATCAGCGAGACGGCGGCGCTGCGGCAACGACCGCCGCCCCGCCGGATTGCAGCAAGATGTCGAAAACGGTCCCGCCCCGGCTGCTGCGGCAGTCGATCCTGCCGCCATGGTTGCGCACCAGGTCGTGGACGATGGACAGGCCGAGTCCGCGGTTCGACCCATCCTTGCTGCTGGCGACGGGCTGGAACAGGCGGGCGCGAACGGTGTCCGGGATGCCGGGGCCGGTGTCGCTGACCGTCAGCAGGACGTAGCGGCCGTCATCGCGGTCGACCACGCCGTTGTTGCGCAAATCTATCCGCCCGCCGTGCGGCATGGCCTCCACCGCGTTCTTCACGAGGTTGATGAGGACCTGCCTCAGGCTCGCCTGGTGGATGACGGCCTGCGTGGGCTCGGGAGACAGCTGGCGGGAAATCTGGACGCCGGCCGGCAGCGTGCCGCTCTCCGAGAACAGCGCCGACACGTACTTCAGGGCGGCGTTTACTTCACAGACGGCCGGGCCGGCCAGTCCGGGCTGCGCCGCCTCGGGCTGGGCGAAGTCGTCGATGATGCGCGAGACGCGGTCGAGCTCTTCCTCGATGGTTTCGAGCTCGGAGTCGATGGATTGGGCGTTGCCCGCCTTGCGCTGCAGGACGCCAAGGTAATTCCGGATGATGGCCAGCGGATTGTTGACCTCGTGCGCCACCCGCCTGGCCGCGAGCAGGTACTCCTGTTCCTGTGCCGCGCCGGTCTGCGGCGCGCCGGCTTGCGCCACGGCGGACGCCGCGCCCGCCAGCGCGGCGCCGGCCTGTCCGCCGAAGTCCTGCAGCAAGGCGAGGCGTTCGGCCAGGTGTTCCGCCTGCAAGCGGCTCGTTGCCCCGACCAGGACCAGCGGCCGCGCATCGACGCCTCGCACCGGCAGCGCGATCAATGCCTCGGCATTGAAGAAGCGCAGCAGCTGCTCTTCCGCCACCGACGGCCCCGGCGCCGGGTAAAGCACGGCCGGCTGCCCGAGCCGCCAGGCGCGGCCGGCGAGGTTGTCGTTATCCGCCGGCAGGGACATCCCGGCAAGGCGCTGATGGCCGGGCGGCAGCGCCGTCGGCACGAAAGACTGCCCATCGGGCGATCGTTCCATGACCACGGCGTCCGTCAGGTCGAAAAGGATGATGGCGGCCTTGACGATCGCGCGGATGCAGCTCTCCGGATCGGCCTGCTGGCGCAGCGCGGACAAGGTCTTGTCGATCAGGAGCACATCCCGCATGGTGTCCTTGAGCGGATCGCCGGCCCGCTCCGGCCGCGTTGCCGCCGCAACCGCCCTGGTGATGGCCTGCGCCGGCGCCAATCCCGGCAAGGCGATGCCCAGCGAATCCGCGAGCCTGCTGACCTCGTGGCCGGCCCGTGCCCGCAGCTCGATGAACTCGCCATGCGGAAGGCCGGCCAGGGCAAGGCTCTTGTCCCGGTATTGGGGAAGCGCGTCCTGCAGGTGAAGAAGACAATCCGTCGCGGCAACGATCCGCACCAGGGCATGCGCGTCCTTGAGCCTCGCCAGCGCGACATGGTGATAGCGGATGCTGTCGGCCAGGAAGGAATCGAGCGCCATCCGCTCCGCCAGCATGGCGCCGGCCTCGGCATGGGTGATTGACAGCGTGCGTTCCTCCAGCGCGCACAGCGCGGGATCTTCGTCGGCAAAGAAGTTGGCGGAATACTCTTCCGGCGCGGCGCACGCCAGCGCCAGCCGGCCGATGTCATGCAGCAGGCCCGCCAGGTAAGCCTCCTCGGGGAAGGGATAGCCCTGGCGCTCGGCAAGCATCCTGGCAGTCACGCCCGCCGTCATGGCGTGTACCCAGAAGGCCCGCAGGTCGAGGCCGGCGCCGATGTCGTGGAAGGTCTGGTAGACCGACTGGGTCATGAGCAGGGTGCGCACCATGTCGAGGCCGATGGTGGCAAGCGCCTGCGGCACGCTGGGGACCGGGGTGCCGGTGCGGTAGGCGGGACTCGCCGCCACCTGCAGGACCTTTGCCGCGAGCGCGGCGTCCTGCAGCACCAAGTCGGCGAGCGCATCCATGCCGATGTCGTCATCCGCACAGGCGTGCATCACTTTCATCAGCACCTCGGGCAACGCCGGCAGGCGGGTAGCCAGCAGGCGGTTCCGAATGTCCGGCTTAGCGGTCACGGAATTCATCGAACGGCAAGATCGATTGCGTATGACATTCCTGTCTGACTGGCCAAGAAAATCTCCTCTCGATGGTGAGCGGTATAACATGCAAATTTATCACAAAAAGTTTCCTGTTTGCAAAACCGAGAAAAGGCCCTTTTATGCCTCAAATCGTCGAAAGCAACGATTGCATTGAAGGCGGCCGCCGAGGGAAAACCGAGAAAATTCCCTGAACTGGAAACCGCGCAGCCGAAGTTCATGGCAGCAGTGCATGCCGCCTTGTCACGCATGACGAAAAGCGTATGCGAACGCACACAGGGACGATCCCGCGATCAGAGTTTCACACGCAGGCAAGGACGGCTCTGGTACGATCACGCCATGCTTCCGCGAATGCTTTCGTGCTCCGCCGCGCGCCGCTCCTTGCCTCTCATGCCTCCCGTGCCGGCCAATGATGCCGACTTGGCATGACCGTTTTTCCACATCGTCCGCAGGATTCCGACGACCCCAAATAATTGGGCGCAATCCGTCAACCGAAGCATCAGCGGCACGCTATAAGAACACTTCCTTTTTCATCATCGCCATGTCCATCAGCATCGACGCCGATCAGCTTCCGGCAAGTGAACCTTCCACCACCGTAGCCGGGATTGCAAGACAGTCGATCCTGCTGGGCGCCGAGCGTCCGGAATTCATCCGCGACGAAATCCTCGCCGACCTTCTCGAAACCACCGCCCGCCGCCAGCCGGATCATCCGGCGCTGATCGACGGCGAGCGCGTCGTGAGCTATGGCGAACTCGACATGGCGGCCAACCGCGTCGCCTCCCGGCTCATCGCCGCCGGAGTCGGCCCCGGCCAGATCATCGGCCTGTGGCTGCCGCGCGGCGCCGACCTGCTCATCATGCAAGCCGGGATCGCGAAGACCGGCGCCGCCTGGCTGCCCTTCGACGCCGATACCCCGCTCGAACGCATCCTCATCTGCCTGGCCGATGCCAGCTCGCCGGGACTGGTCAGCTGCGAAAGCTTCGAGGCCCAGCTCGCGGGCGCTGCAACGACGACCTGGATGGCGGAAGACCTGCTCGCCACCACCGGCGCCGGAGAAAAGCTCCGCCGCCGCGACCAGGTGCTGCCAACCGATCCCGCGTACGTGATCTATACCTCCGGCTCGACCGGCAAGCCGAAGGGAATCCAGATCAGCCAGGGCGCGATCTGCCATTTCCTCCGCAGCGAAAACAGCGTCCTCGGCGTCCGTGGCGACGACCGCGTCTACCACGGCTTCTCGGTGGCATTCGACATGTCGTTCGAGGAAATCTGGATCAGCTATCTCGTCGGCGCGACCCTCTGGATCGCACCCAAGCAGATCGCCGCGGATCCGGAAGCCTTGCCGCGCGCCCTGGAAGAACAGCGCATCACGGTGCTGCACGCGGTGCCTACGCTGCTGGCGCTGTTCGAGCGCGACTTGCCCGGCCTGCGGATCATCAACCTCGGCGGCGAGATGTGCCCGGATTCGCTGGTGGCCCGCTGGGCCCGTCCCGGCCGTCCGGTGTTCAACAGCTACGGTCCGACGGAAGCCACGGTATCCGCGAGCATGATCGCCTTGCAGGCAGGCGAGCCCGTGACGATCGGCGCACCACTGCCCAACTATGGCTTGCTCGTGGTCGACACCGGCTCCGCGGGCGAACTAAAGCTCGCCCCCGCCGGCGAAACCGGAGAGCTCTGCATTACCGGCCCCGGCGTGGCCAGCGGTTATCTTGGCAGGCCCGAGCTGACGGCGGAAAAATTCGTCGTCAATCCCTGGGCCGCGCATCCGTCGCATGCGCGCATGTACCGTACCGGCGATCTGGCGCGCATCGACGAGCACGGCAACGTGCAATGCCTCGGGCGCACCGACGACCAGGTCAAGATCCGCGGATTCCGCGTGGAGCTCGGCGAGATCGAAGCCGAACTCGTGCGCCAGGCCGGCGTCGGCACGGCGGCGGTGGTGCTGCGCAAGGACGACGGCATCGAACAGCTGGTCGCCTTCTACGTGGCGGACGATGAGAGCGCAGCGAACGCCGCGGCCCTGCGCGCGGCGCTCGCCGAGCGCCTGCCGCCTTACATGGTGCCGGGCCATTTCGAGGCGCTCGCGGAGATGCCGCGCCTGATATCGGGAAAGATCGACCGCAACACGCTCAAGGCGCGTCCGCTCGAGGTGCGCGCTCCCGCGGATGGGGACGCCGCCGCGACGCCCGCCGAAGAGGTACTCTTTTCCGCCCTGCACAAGCTTTTCCCTGGCCAGCCGCTGCGGCGCGCAGCCGACTTCTTTTCCGATCTCGGCGGCCACTCGCTGTTCGCGGCCCGCCTCGCCTCGGCCCTGCGGACCGTTCCGGGCTACGCGCATGTGACCGTCCGCGACATCTACCAGCACCGCAAGGTGTCCGCGATCGCGGCGGCGATGACGGAAGGACAAGCCGCAGCGCAGGCTGCGGCGATCATCGCCGCGGAAACGGCGCCCCGGACGCAGGCCCGCCCCGGCGCCTTCGCGCGCTGGCGTTGCGGCCTCGCGCAGGCCATCGTCACGCCTCCCGTCATCATGCTGCGCATGGCGCAATGGCTCGCGCCCTTCTTCACCTATCACTTCCTGACAGGCGATCCGGGCGATTCCGTGGTATGGGCCGTCCTGGCTTCCATCGGCGTCTTCCTGTTGACCACCATGCTCGAATTCGTCGTCCCGGTGGTGGGCGTGCGGCTGCTGTCGGCAGGCATTCGCCCGGGACGCTACCCCCTGTGGGGCATGACCTATTTCCGCTGGTGGCTCGGCGACCGCCTCGTCGAATCGGCGCCCGCCTACCTGCTCTCCGGCTCGTCGCTTTACGCCTGGTGGCTGCGCGCCCTCGGCGCGAAGATCGGCCGCGAAGTCACCATCGGATCGATCACCCTGCGCTCGCCGGCAATGCTGAGCATCGGGGACGGCGCAAGCATCGGCAATGCCGTCAACCTTGAAAACGCGCGCGTGCAGAACGGCGAGTTGCGCCTCGGCCGGATCGACATCGGCAACGATGCCTTCGTCGGCTCGTATTCCGTGCTGGAAGGCGGAACGGAAATCGGCAGCCTCGGCCATCTGGACGGACAGTCTTCCATGTCCGAGGGAATGCGCCTGCCAGCCGGTCGTTGCTGGAGCGGCTCGCCCGCGCGCGACACCGGCGCCTTCACCCGGACCTGTCCGCCCCGCCCCGCGGCATCGCGGCTGCGGCTGGCGGCGGAAGGCGTTTTCTTTGCCGTCGGCGCGCTGTCCATCGCTGCCATGTTCTTCCTGCCCGTGTTCCCTGCCTTCATGCTGATCGACTGGCTGGGCGAGCCGGAACGCTTTACCTGGCTCCAGTCGAACGCCGTGCCGGTGCAGCTGCTGAGGCACTTCCTGCTCGCCTTGCCAGCCACGGCAGTCCTGATCTTTTGCACGGTGCTGCTTTCCGCCGCCGTGCGCTGGACGGTGCTTCCGCGTCTCAAGCCCGGCACCTGGGCGGTGCACAGCTTCACCTATTGCCGCAAATGGCTGGTCAATCTCATCCAGGAATCGAGCCTGAACGTGCTCCATGGCGTCTACGCGACGGTGTACTCGCCGTTCTGGTACCGCCTGCTCGGCGCGAAGGTAGGCAAGGATGCCGAGATCTCGTCCGCGCTGGGCGTCGTTCCCGACATGCTGACCCTGGGCGACGAAACCTTCATTGCCGATGCCGTCATGCTTGGCGACGAACACATTGATGGCGGCTGGATGACCATGCAGCCTACGGTGATTTCTCGCCGCAGCTTCGTCGGCAACGGCTCGTACATCCCGGACGGCACGATCCTCCCGGAGAACATGCTGGTCGGCGTGCACAGCCGGGCGCCCTCGAACGCGCAGATGCAGCCGGGAGACACCTGGCTCGGCTCGCCGCCGATCAACCTGCCGGCGCGCGAAGGCACGACCGGGTATCCGGAATCCCTGACCTTCCGTCCCTCGCCTGCGCGGCGCCTTTGCCGCGCGCTGGTTGAAGCCTTCCGCATCGCCGCCCCGCATGCCATCGTTACCGCGGTCGGCTATACCCTGGTCCTGGATCTGATGCCGATGGCCGGGGCTGGACGCTGGACCGCGGTTGCCGGCAGCCTGGCCATCGCCGGAATGCTTTACGGCGTCGGCGCCTTCGTTTTCGTGGCCCTCCTGAAGTGGCTCCTGCTCAGGCGCTACGACAAGCGCACGGCGCCGATGTGGACCCCTTTCGTCTGGGTATCCGAGGCGGTGACGAGCCTGTACGAAGGCCTGGCCGTGCCCAACTTCCTTCGCTACCTGCGCGGCACGCCATGGTTGCCGGAAGCACTGAAGGCGATGGGTTGCCGCATCGGCAAGGGCGTGTACATGGACACGACGGACATCACCGAATTCGATTGCGTCAGCATCGGCGACCACAGCGAAATCAATGCCCTGGCCTGCCCGCAAACCCATCTCTTCGAGGATCGCGTCATGAAGATCGACCACGTGCGCATCGGCAAGGGCGTGTACATGGCGCCCCGCAGCGCCGTGCTCTATGGCGCGGAAGTCGGCGATCGCGCCCGCCTCGGCGCGCTGACCCTGGTGATGAAAGGGGAAGCCATTCCTCCGGCGAGCGCATGGCAAGGATGTCCGGCGGCGCCCGCGCACGGCTGAGTCCGTTCGAGACACATGCTTAGGCCTTGTCTTTGGCCAGCACTGCCCGAACCGGCCGCACTCGCACCGGATCGGCCGCCGGTAGTGATCGCCGTGCCGGCACCGCCAACCACGCTCCGCGCCGAACCCCGGCGCCTGCTGCGTGACGCGGTCCGGCGCTTCCTCGGCGGCGTACTGCATTGCGCCCCAGATGCCGTCCCGCTGGTCAGCCAGCCGGGTGAGGCGCCTCGCGTGTCCCTGCCGGACCGGCGCATCTTCCTCTCTTTTAGCCACGAGCCCGGGCTATCCCTCGCGGCCTTGCATGCAGGCGGTCCGGTGGGCGTGGACCTGATGGACCTGGCCCAGGCAGCGAGCCTCGAAGACTGGCAAGCCCTTGCCAGTGATTACCTCGGACCTCGCGCGCTCGCCGCGATCAGGCACCGCAATCCGCCTTCCCGCCCGAAGGCATTCGCCCTTGCGTGGACCTCCCAGGAAGCACGCCTGAAGTGCTCGGGTTTACCGCTCGAGGAATGGTCGGAGGCCCTGGAGGCAAGGCTGGCGGGGTGCGAATGCATCGAACTTGAACTGCCGGCGGGATACGCAGGCATCCTAGCCTACCAGCGCATTTCATAGGCCGCTCCAGAGCCTCAGAAGTCCTTATGGAACTTGCCTATCGTTCGCTGATCAAAATGACATTCTGACGACATGAAAGGAGCATTGCGATGAACAAGGATCAAGTGGCAGGCAGCGTCAAGGAAGCCGCTGGCAAGGTCCAGCGCAAGGTTGGCGAAGCCCTGGGCGACAAGAAGCAGCAGGCCAAGGGCACCGAAAACCAGGCTGCCGGCAAGACGCAGAAGACGGTAGGAAACGTGAAGGACACCTTCAACAAGTAATTCAGCAAACGAGCTAGTGGCCGAACGGTTCGGCAACCTCAGGAAGGGCGGGGACATCCCCGCCTTCTTCATTTCCAAACAACAATTCGTTGCCTGCATGGCGCCAGCCGGGAAGATTCAAGCCGCCAACTTTTATCGTTTTGACAGGAATCAATTAAGCCAATAACAACATTTCTAAACTAAGAGATGTGCTGGGTAGGCCCGCCCCCAACTGCGACATTCCTGAAAAACACGCCGAACGATTGCGAGGTTGATCATGCATTCCAAGTCGCCTTCCGAACCCGGATTGGTCATGCCCGATGCTGGCAGCAGCGCGCAGGCAACGACGAGGATTCTGGCGCGCCTGATGCAGCGCTTCCAGGGAGGGGCTCAGGTCCGGCTATGGGACGGCAGGCAGCTTCACTATGGCGACGCGCCACCGCGCTTCACCTTGGTCATCAAGTCGCCAAGCCTGATCCGCAAGCTGGTCATGGAACACAGTCCGCTCTCGCTGGCGGAAGCCTACTTCAGAGGAAACATCGAAATTGAAGGCGATTTCTACGAAGCCTTGTCTTCCCTGCGCCGGCAATTCGAGGAACTGTCCTTGGGCTGGCAGGACAAGGCGGCGCTTCTGCTGGACCTGGGGAGTGTCGTTGCACATGACGAAAGCGATGACGCGCCTTTCAGCCTTACCGGCCTGAAAAACCGCTTCAGCCATCGCCATACCAAGGAAAGCGATGAAGAGGCGATCGCCTTTCATTATGACGTCTCGAACGACTTTTATGGCTTGTGGCTGGATGAAGAACGGGTGTATTCCTGCGCCTATTTCAGGCATCCGGAAGAAACGATACACCAGGCGCAAAGAAACAAGCTCGACCACATCTGCCGCAAGCTCAGGCTCCAGGCTGGAGAATCGCTGTTAGATATCGGTTGCGGATGGGGTGCGCTCATCTGCTGGGCGGCGCGGAATTATGGCGTGCGTGCGCATGGAATCACGCTGAGCAGGAAGCAGTTCGATTTCGTGCGGGAACGGATCCGCAATGAAAACCTTGATGGCAGGGTGACCGTCGAACTTCGCGACTATCGAGACCTCGAGGGCGAGAATGCCTATGACAAGGTCAGCAGCATCGGCATGTTCGAGCATGTGGGTCTTGCCAATCTGGCCGCCTACAATGCGACCGTTCACCGGGTACTGCGGCCGGGCGGCTTGTTCCTCAACCATGGCATCACGCATGACACCGAGGGCTGGGAAAGGAACCTCACCACCGAATTCATCAATCGTTATGTCTTTCCCGACGGCGAACTCGACCTCGTCAGCAACGTACAGCGGAAGATGGAGCATGCCGGATTCGAGATCCATGACGTGGAGGGCTTGCGTCCGCATTATGCATTGACCCTGCGCCATTGGGCGGCCCGACTGGAGGCGAATCGCGACGCCGCGCAGAAGGAAGTCGGCCCCGTCAATTACCGGGTATGGCGCTTGTACCTCGCCGGATGCGCGCTTGAATTCGAAAGCGGAGGTGCGGGGATACACCAGATCCTCGCATCCAAGAGAGACCGCGGCCGCTGGCCCCTGCCGCTTACCCGCGACGATCTCTACCCCCACCGCTTGTGATGTCGCAAGCCTGAAGTGCAATTCTTGTGGCATCTCAAAAAACAGCAATCCCAGGGTCCCGGAAGCTGAACACGAGCGGGCCGCGCTGCACGAAATGAAAAGCGCAGCGGGAGGGTCAGATGGAAGTCAGTTCATTGTTTCCTTATTTTGGATGGGCCGACGCGCCCGGGGAAGGCTGGGGAAATCATTTTGCAGGTTCGCATCCGCCCGGCGGGCCGGACATGCCGGAAACCTCTGGATCAAGTGAACCGATCGAGGGATCTGCCACGCCTGAAGAGCCGGAATGCCACCACGCGGACCTTGTGCGCGAACAGCCTGACCCACTCGCCGGACATCATTCCGCACCATGGCATCAGACGGCGATCGTGCCGCCACACACCCGACCGTGTCCGGTCATCCGCAACGACGACATCCTGTTTCATTTCGAATAGCAAGGTCGTTCCTGCCTGTCCGGCAATATGTTTGGCCCGGAAAGACAGCGGCTCGCGGTCCCCATGCGGCGCATGCTTTGGTTAAATGGAGTCCCGATGCCAGGCGCGCGTGAGGCCTGCGGTGCAGATGCATGCACTGCGATTCCGAACGCTGCGCCAGGCGACAGACAACCACGAGCCAATCATGAAACGCCATCGCCTCATTTCCTCCCTCCTCCTCGCCTTCCTGCTGCCGGCACTGTCCGCCCGGTCCATGGAAGAATTGAATCCGGATTCCATGGATGTCGGCAAGGTGTATCGCATCGAAGTATTGCAGGTCACCGACATCGAGCCTTACCAGGAATCGCTGGATGGCTTTCTTGGCGCGCTTGAAGCCCAAGGCTTCGTGCAGGGCCGGAACCTGGTCGTGAATCGCGCGAAGATCGACTTCGACGTGGAGAAGGCGGGGTTCTGGAGCAGGCTGGGCGTGATGCTGCGCATTCGCGAAGAAGCCCAGCGCATCGCCGCCGCCAAGCCCGATCTCGCCCTAACGATAGGCACGCCGGCGACGAAACATGCGCGCGGCATCCTGGAAGAAGCGCGCGTTCCGGTCACCTTCACCGCGGTGGCAAATCCGCTCGACGCCGGATGCCCGACCTTGAAGGATTGCGGAACGAACGTGACCGGCGCGACGCTTTACATGGACATCGCCGACTCCCTGAATGCCATACGGCGTGTCTTTCCCCATGTGAGCAGGATCGGCATGGTGCACACCGACGACGAGAACGGCGTCGCCCACGTGGCGGCGGCGAAGGCACGCGCCGCCAGGCTGGAGCTTGCCATCGACTCGCGCGAGGTGGAAAAGAGCGACAACATCGTGCCGGCTCTGAAAGACTTGTACAAGGAGGGAAGCGGCATACAACTGTTCGCGGTGCCGCTCGACACTTACTACGGCCTCCGCAATTTCGAACCTGCCCTCGACATGAGCGACTACACCGCCGAGAACGGCATTCCCGTGGTGTCGCTGGCATTGGTCCGGGTGCCCGGCGCGGTGATGTACGTCGGCGCGGATTTCAAGGAGGTCGGCATGCTGAGCGGCCGGCAGGCGGTCAAGATTCTCGCGAAGCACATGAAGCCGGACGTGCTTCCCGTCCTGCGCCAGGCACAGCCCACCATATTGTTCGATCCCGAGCGGGCGCAGGCGCTGCATATCGACATACCCGAGACCGAGACGGCCACCAGGTTGCAGCGCGGCCGCTTCTGGCAACTCTCGATGGGGAAATAACAATCCCGGGCCGCCTTGTTGCCCCGCGCACGATGCAGCGCGCGAGGCGACGGCTCCTCCGCTTCAAGCTGAGGAGGCTCGACATTAACCCTGCGCGGCCCGCGGACGCGTATTCACTCCCAGGCACAAGCCGCCCGTCAGCAAAGCCAGCCCGACGTGCATCAGGTACAGGGGCTTGAAGTCGATGCGCGACAGGTGATCATGCCCGATGAGCAGGATGGTCACGGCGACGCCGAGCACGGATCCGATCTGCCGTATCGCCTGGTTGATCGCGGCGCCCACTGCATACTGGTCCTGGGGCAGGCGCGCCACCGCGGCGCCGGACAGGGAAGGAAGCACCATGCCGACCCCGGCTCCGCTCAGCATCAGGCCGGGGAACCATTGCGTCCAGTATGCCGGCTCCGTACCTGGCACCATGGCCAGCCACAGGCCGCTGCAGGCATATACCAGCGAGCCGAGCACGAGTCCGGGTCGATGGCCGATGCGCGCCGCAACCTTGCCGCTCGCAATCGCGACGGGAACGACCATCAGGGGTCCCGGCGTGATGGCGATCCCGGCAAGCGGCAGGCTGAACTTCCAGATCGACGTCATGTACGAAAAGAAGGCGAAGAACATCATCGCGAATGCGATCGCAAAGGATAGGGTGGCGACATTGACGAGGCTGTAGGTCGGGCTGCGGAACAGTTCCAGCCTGAACAGCGGATGACGGGTCCAGCCCGACCACATGATGAATGCCGCAAGGCTCAGTCCCGCACCCAGCAGCACGAGACGCAGCTCGCCGCTGTTCCATTGGCGCGATTCCCACTGGGTGATGGCCAGTGCCAGGCCGCCGACGCTGACGATCAGCAGCAGCATGCCGACGACGTCGACGTGAGGGGACCGTCCCTGCCCACGGGATTCCCGCAATACCGAAATGCCCTTGAATACCGAGACCGCGCCGAGCGGGAGATTGATGTAGAACGCCCAGGGCCAGCCCAGCGTATCCACGATCCATGCCCCAAGGCTGGGACCGATCGCCGCCGCCAGTCCGCCCACCGCGCCCCACAGGCTGACAGCCACCGCCCGCTTTTCCTTGGGAAATGCCTCGAGGATTAGGGAAAGCGAGGCTGGCGTCAGCAAGGCCGCGCCGATGGCCTGGACGACCCGGGCGGCAATGAGCAGCTCAATGGAAGGCGCGGCGCCGCAGGCGAAGGAAGCGATGATGAACAGGCTGGCACCGACGAGGAAGGTACGTTTACGGCCATGAGCGTCCGCGAGTCCGCCGGCGGGCACGAGCATCGCGGCATAGGTGACGGTGTAGGCATTGAGCACCCAGGACAGGCTGGCTGCGGACTCGCCGGCAAAGGCCCTGCGCAATGCGCCGAATGCCGCATACAGTACGGTGGCATCGATGGACACCAGCAGCACCGCCAGGCTGGCGATCCAGAAGCTGGGCCATGGAGACCGCGCGCCAACCGGCTCGCGGACAGGGATAGGAACGGCAACGGGATGAGACATCTGTTTTCCTCCGGCAAGGGAAGTCATCGGGAAATCGCGGCCCGCCTTGCAAGGATCTCGATCGGCGCCGCGAATATGATGAACATCATATTCAACATCAAAAAAACAGGCCGCGCCAGGAACGCGGCCCACTTGCGTGCTGCATGCCGTCAGGACGGCGAGTCGTACCTTTCCAGCAAGGCCTGTCGGCTGGTGTCGAGGAATGTATGTCCGCGCTCGCCGCCCATCGCGCGCGCCAGCTGCAAGGCGCCGACCATCGTGCTGGTGACGAGGGCGGCCTCCGCCGGCGGAACGCCCGAGGGCAAGACCGATTCCACCAGGGCGACCAGCCGCCTGACCCGTTCGCGCAATGCGTTGCGTACTGGATCCGGCTGGCGAACCATTTCAGACCCCAGGGCCGCCACCACGCACCCGTTCTCCGGCATTTCCATGTGCTTGGTCGAAAGATAGCTGTCCACCAGCGAGCGGAAAGGGGATGCGCCCTTCGCCTGCAGCCGCGCCATGCTTCTGTCGAGGCTGGAGGCGCTCTGCTCGCCGGCATGGCTGATCGCCTCCGCGACCATCGCTTCCCGGGAAGAGAAATGCGCGTAGAAGCCGCCGTGGGTCAGCCCGGCTTCCTTCATGATATCCGCCACGCTGACGCCGGCATCGCCGCCGCGGCGCAAGGCGTACGCGGCGGCATCGAGGATGCGCTCGTGCGAAATTTCCTTGCGGCCGGGCTTCTGTTTGCTGATGGCGCCAGTCATGGTCGGTCAACTGTGAATATGATGAACATCATATTATGCTCCCGGGCGCCCATGGTCAAGAAAAGATTCCGCCGTGGCTGACATTGCGCCTCGCATTTCGAACCATCATCCCGCAAGCCAGGAATTGACGGCAAAAAAGCCGCAAAATGCCGCGTCCAGCCTGATTGCTGTTCAGCAAGCAAGTTAAACCGTGTAAACTTCGTGACGGTTTGATTGGCCCATGCCTCGAGCGAGGCATGGCACTCTGGCGAAGTAACGTTCCGACTTCGAAGGCTTGACGTGCAGATTCATCCGCTTCGGCACCATGTCGTCCCTCTCGCCCTGCTGCTGGCGGCGCCCGCTTTCGGGCATGCGCAACCCGCGAATCCATGGGCGGATGCCCGGCCTTCAGCTTCCAGCCAGCCGCAAGGCAGGACCGCGGCATCGCGCTCGCGGCCGCCTTCCGACCTGCCGCCGCGGATTGCGCCGGTCGGCGCGCTGCGTGCGGACGCGCGGGTCGTCCTGGTCGACAACGTGACCGACGATGCGGCCCAGGCGCCAGTGCCCGGCGCCCGCCAGGATGCGCTTCCCGGACCAGTGGCGCCCAGCATTTCCCTCCTCCCCAAGGCAGCCTACAAGCCTGTTCAGGTCGCACAATGACATACGCCCCGGGACAGTCATGATCACCTCGATGGCAATGGCAGGGCGCACCGGGCGAACCGTGCTCGCGGCCTGCCGCCGCTCCATGTTCGCCACCCTGGCCTGCCTGGCGCTGATCATTTCCGGCTCGCCCGCGATGGCGGAAGAAAGCGCGCCGCTCCAGCAAATCTATCTTTACCGCAGCGCACGCACCGCGGCGTTCTTCAAGGCCAACGATTCGGACTACGGAGCCCTGCTCGTCCAATGGCGCACCTACCTGAAACGGCGCGCAAGCAAGGCATCCGAAATCGGTTACAAGGACTTGCTGGCCGGGCCGAAGCCGGGCGTGCTCATCCTCCCGTCAACGCTGCTGCTGGGCGATGACGAGCGCGCGGCGATCCAGTCTTTCATGCAGCGCGGCGGGTCGGTGCTCGCAAGCTGGGGCACCGGAGCGCGCGACGGCAACGGCAAGTGGCGCGGCTATGGCTTCGTCGAAAAGCAATTCGACCTCAAGATCGTCGGCGAGATCGAACGCGACTCCGAACAGTGGTTCATGATGCCCTTCGGCGATGGCCCGCTGACCTGGCCCATCCCGGCGGGCCGCAGGATGTTTCTCGGCAAGGTCGCGGAAAACCTCTTGCGCATCGATTCGCGCCGCGTCGCGGCGCGCTACATGAACTGGGACCGGGCGCCCGATTTCGAAGGTGAGCAGGGAGCGATCGGCTATGCGGAGATGGAAGGCGCGCGGCGCGTCTATTTCGGCTTCTCCGAATCCGCATGGGATTACCACAAGCGCGACGACATCAACCAGATGCTGGATGCGGTGATGTCATGGCTGATGCGCGAACCCCGGACCTGGATGGCTGCCTGGCCGGACGGCAAGACGGCTGCGCAGCTCCTCGAGATGGATACCGAGGACAGGTTCGAGAACGCCGTGCATTTCGCGCAGGCGCTCGAGGCTTCCGGCATCCGCGGCACGTTCTACTGCCTCACGAGTGAGGCCATCAAGAACCCGGACCTCGTCCGGAGGCTGCGCCGCCAGGGCCATGAGATCGCCTACCATGCCGAGACCCACACCGGCTTTGGAGACCAGCCGCCGGCCCATCAGGAGCAACGGCTGCAACTGATGCTCGAACAGATGGCCTCCGTCCTGGGGCCGGACCTCTCGGAGCTGACCGGCTTCAGGGCGCCGACCGAATCGTATGACCGCGCAACCGAGGTCCTCCTGCGCCGTTATGGCATGCGCCACCATGCCGCCGACCCGAACGCCACCGAGGACCGCCTTCCCTTCTTCTCGAAGGCGGAGCCGGCGCTCGGGCCGGAAGATGCGCTGGTCGTGCTTCCCAGGACCAATTACGACGACATCAGCTTTCGCAAGATGGAATTCTCGCAGGAGAAGGTGACCATGCACCTGCTGCATGACTTCGACTATGCGATCGAGGCCGGCGCGCTCGGCCTGCTCTCGGTGCACTCTCAGAATTACGGTCCGGACGGCTCCATGATGGTCGGCATGCCCGCGGTGTTCGATCGCGTCGCCAAGCTGAAGGACAAGGTCTGGTTCGCGCGCGGCGATGCCATCGCCGCATGGTGGCGCAGCCGTGCCCGCGTCCAGGCCACGGTGTCGCGCGACGCGGCGAGCGGCAACAACATCATCGACGTCGTGGTCAAGCCATCGGGGAACGTGAACGGGCTGAGCTTCATGACGACGAACGCGGTCGTCGACAAGCCGCCGGCGCAAGTCACGGCATTGACGCGAAACGCGCCCATTGCGCGCATCGTTCCCATCGACGGGTTTCGTTCGGCGATCGTGGTCGCCGCCGCATCGCCCGGCACGTATCGCTACCTTGTCCGGTATTGAGGCCGGGATTGCAGCCACGCCGCGAATCGCAAATACGGTTTTACCATGTTCATGGGATGCGCCGCACTGGCGAACCCGATATTGTTACTGCAAAGAAACAACACACATGCATCCGATGAACATTCCCGCCATGCAGGACGTCTGGGCCCTCGCCTAATGACCACATCCCCGGCAGTCATCGAGAAGCGTTCGCCCGGGTCTGCCCTCAAGGCGATCATCTTCGGCACGGACCCGAAGCAGGCGCTGCGCATCGAACGCCTGTTCCTAGCGTCGACCACGTACTTCTTCGGCATGTTCATCGTCAGCTATTGCCGCTGGAACGGCCTGTTTCCTTCCGCTTCCTATATCCCGGTGCTCGTTGGCGCCCTGATCCTCAACCTCGGCATCTACGCCGCCATCCGGCTCGACTGGAACCTCAAGACCCGCGACCCGAGCCTGACCTTGCCGCAGATGCTGATCGCCAGCCTGGCCAACACTTTCCTGGTGTACCACACCAACGAAGCGCGCGGCGCCTTCCTGCTCGGCTACGTGCTGGTCCTGGTGTTCGGCATCTTCAAGTTGCGGCGCGCCCAGTTCCTCAAGCTCGGCGCGGTGGTCATCACGACCTACGGCATCATCATTGCCATCGAGTACATCAGCCACAAGCCGGGATTCAATCTTCCGGTGGAGATGCTGCAGTGGCTGATGCTGATCTTCATCTACCCCTGGTTCGCGTGGATAGGCGGCTACATCGGGAACCTGCGCCGCTCGCAAAAGGAAGCCAATGAACGCCTCGCGCAGGCGCTTGCGCAGAACGCCGATGCGCTCACCGTGATCCAGCGCCAGGCAACCTGCGATGACCTGACCGGCCTCTACAACCGGCGTTTTGCCCTCGACCAGCTGCGGCAGGCGAAGGCGAGGCTGGAGCAGCAGGGAACGCCCTTCTCGGTGCTGATCATCGACATCGACCACTTCAAGCGCATCAACGACACCGCCGGCCACTTCGTCGGCGACAAGGCCCTGGTTGCCTGCGTGGATGCCATCAAGACCGTGCTGCGGGCGACCGACACCTTCAGCCGCTGGGGCGGGGAAGAATTCTTGCTGCTGATGCCAGGCCTGCGCGCCAGCGCCGTCGGCGACCTTGCCCGGCGCATCCATGCCAGCGTGGAGAACGTCGACTACCGCTCGCTGGGCCTGAATGACCCGCTGAGCGTATCGATCGGCGTCGCCGAAGCGAATGAAAAGGAGAGCATCGAGGACATGCTCACCGCCGCCGACAATGCGCTCTACCAGGCGAAGGCCAACGGCCGGAATCGCACGGAATACCGCGACGCCTGACCACGCTTCGCTCAATCCTTCCCGCAGCCGTTTGGTTCCTCGCAAGCCTCGTGCTTGCTCGCACGAACTTTTCCGAGGCTGCAACACTCCCCTGAGAAAAGACCGGAACATTCGGTCCGATCACTTTTACTTGAGGGGAGTTTGCCGTGACGCCATCCTGGATAGGAGGGAACAAGTTCACCTTGCTGGAAAACGGCGAGGAATATTATCCGCGCCTGTTCGCCGCCATCGACGCCGCGCGGCAAGAGGTGCTGATCGAAACGTTCATCCTGTATGACGACAAGGTAGGCCGGGCGCTTCGTGCATCGCTGCTGGCGGCGGCCAGCCGCGGCGTGCGCATCGAAGTGACGATCGACGGCTTCGGCTCCCACGAACTGCCGGATGGCTTCATCGCATCGCTCACCGGGGCGGGAGTGCGTGTGCATGTATTCGACCCCGCGCCGCGCCTGTTCAAGAGCGTCAATTATTTCCGCCGCCTGCATCGCAAGCTGGCCGTCGTGGATGGCCGGATCGCTTTCGTCGGCGGCATCAACTATTCGGCGGATCACCTGGCGGACTATGGCCCCGAGGCCAAGCAGGATTTCGCTGTGGCAGCGGAAGGACCCATCACCGCGCATATCCATGGCTTCATGCGCGCCGCCATCCAGCAACGAGAGTCCGCATGGCACCGCCTCCTGCGCCGCATGAAGCCGCGCGGCTTGCCGTCCCGTCCCGAGGCGGGCGACGGCGAGGCGATCTTCGTCTGGCGCGACAATGGCAACTGCAAGACCGACATCGAGCGGTATTACCGCCTGGCGATCCGCCTCGCCAAAAAGCGCGTGGTGATCGCCAATGCCTACTTCTTTCCCGGCTACGCCTTCCTGCGCGAACTGCGCCGCGCGGCCCGGCGCGGCGTGCAGGTGACGCTGATCCTGCAGGGGAATCCGGACATGCCCATCGTGCAGACGGCGGCATCCATGCTGTACCACTATCTGCTGCATGGCGGCGTGACCATCCATGAATACTGCAAGCGGCCGCTGCACGGCAAGGTCGCGCTCATCGACGACGAATGGGCATTCATCGGATCAAGCAACCTCGACCCGTTCAGCCTTGCGCTCAACCTCGAAGCCAACCTCGTGATCCGGGACCGGCAATTCAACCAGGATCTATACCAGCGGCTGGAGCACATGACGGAAAGCTGCAAGGCGGTCTCTGCCAGCGACCTGAAGGAATCGCGCACCTGGCGCAAGGTCCGCAGCTTTTTCCTGTTCCACTTCCTGAAGCATTACCCTTCCTGGGCGGGCGCCCTGCCCGCCCACGCGCCCAAGCTGAGATCGTTGCCGGCGGCGGTCGACGCGGCGAGCCAGGTGGACGAGCCGGCATGATGCCGGGCGAGCCCCCTTCTTCCATCGTGCCTGCCATCCGTACCTGGTGGCCGCGCATCAGGCGGCTGGTGACGTTCGCCTTCTTTGCCACGGTGGCCGTCCTCTTGCTGATGCATCTCCGCACCGTGGATTGGCATGGCGTGTTTTCCGCCATGCGTTCGCATTCGATTGCTACCATGCTGTTCGCCTGCCTTCTGGCCGTGGCAAGCCACGCCCTCTACAGCTGCTTCGACCTGTTGGGCCGGCATCTCACCGGGCATCATCTGAAAACGAGGCTGGTCATGGCGATCAACTTCATCTGCTATGCATTCAACCTCAACCTCGGCGCGCTGGTCGGCGGCGTGGCCTTTCGTTACCGGCTCTACTCGCGCTTCGGCCTGGGCGTCGATGCCGTCACCCAGGTGCTGGCAACGAGCATGCTGACCAACTGGCTTGGCTATCTGCTGCTGGCTGGAGCGGCATTCGCCGCGACGCCGCTGCCCGTGCCGGAGGATTGGCCCGTCGGCACGGCCGGATTGCGCGCCGCAGGCGGCTTTCTGAGCACGCTTGCCCTGTCCTACCTTGCGCTATGCGCCCTGTCGCGGCGGCGCGTCTGGACCGTGCGCGGACATGCCATCCGGCTGCCGTCCGCGCGGCTGGCCCTGCTGCAATTGCTGATGTCGTCCGCCAACTGGCTGATGATTGCCGGGATACTCCATTTCCTGCTAGGAGCGCAGACGCCCTTCATGCTGGTGCTCGGCGTGCTGCTGGCCGCGGCATTCGCCGGCGTGGTGACCCATGTGCCGGCCGGCCTCGGCGTGCTGGAAGCGGTATTCCTCGCCTTGCTTGCGGGACGGCTGCCGGACACGGCCATCCTGGCCGCGCTGCTGGCTTACCGCGCAATCTATTACCTGGCGCCGCTGATCCTGGCTGCAATCATGTACCTGGCGTTCGAATCAGTATCCGGTGACAAGATGGCCGCCCGTTCGGCCGGTTAGCCCGGGCGACCCTCGATCAGCCGACGCGCACCGGGACGAAGATCTTGTCCTCGCCGCGCTGGATGAGCAGGGCGACCTGCTTCCCTGCCTTGTCGATCATGCTGCGCAGCTTGTCGACGCTGTCCACCTGCACGCCATTGACCGACAGGATGATGTCTCCCTGCTCGATGCCGGCACGCTCCGCCGCGCCAGCGATCTGTTCGACCACCACGCCGCCCCGGAGGTGGCCGGCGCGGGCTTCCTCGGGCGTCAGGGGACGCACGGCGACGCCCAGCTTGCCCTGCGAAGCGCCATTGCCGGCGTCGTTGCTGGCGACAACCTCTTTCGCGGCCGTCAGGGTAGCGGCGAGGTCGATCTTCTTGCCGCCGCGCCACACCTGCAGGTTTGCCTTGTCGCCGGGCTTGGCGAACGACAGCATGGCGGGCAGGTCGCCGGAACGGTCGATCGGCCGGCCGTTGAACTGCAGGATGACGTCGCCCGGTTCCACGCCTGCCTTGGCGGCGGCGCTGCCCGGCTGCACCGACGAGACCAGCGCGCCGGCCGGCTGCCCGAGCTTGAAGGAATCCGCCAATCCCTGGTTGACTTCCTGCACGGTCACTCCCAGGCGGGGATGCGATACCTTGCCCGTCGCAACGATCTGGTCCTTCACGTGCAGGGCAACGTCGATCGGTATGGCGAACGAAACGCCTTCGTAGCCGCCGGTCTGGCTGTAGATCTGCGAGTTGATGCCGATGACGTTGCCGGTGCCGTCGAACAAGGGGCCGCCGGAATTTCCGGGATTGACCGCGACGTCGGTCTGGATAAAGGGCACGTGGCCATCACCCGGCAGGCTGCGCGCCTTCGCGCTGACGATGCCCGCGGTAGCGCTTTGTTCGAAGCCGAACGGCGACCCGATCGCCAGCACATAGTCGCCGACGGCGAGCTTGCCCGGATCGCCGAGCGTCACGACGGGAAGGTTCTTCGCATCGATCCTCAGCACGGCGACGTCGGTTTCCTTGTCGCTGCCCAGCACCTTGGCCTTGAACTCGCGGCGGTCGCTCAGCTTGACGGTCACTTCATCGACGTCGGCCACCACGTGGGCATTCGTCAGGATCAAGCCGTCGCTGCTGACGATGAATCCAGACCCTTGTCCGCGCACCGGGACGTCCGCGTCGGGCGCGCCGAAGCGCCGGAAGAAGGGGTTGTCGCCAAGCTCCGGGGGCAGGTTCCGGGCCGCGGTCCGGGAGGTGCCCGAGGTATTGATGCCGACCACCGCCGGCCCGAAGCGCTGGACGATGGCGCGATAATTCGGCGCCGCGACCGGCGCCACCGCCGGGGCCGTACCCGCAGCAGCCGTCGTCATTTCAGCATTCGTCCCGCCCGCCGCCTGCGATGCGACAGCCTGGGTCTTGAACCAGCTTCCCGGATTCCAGTTCACCGCGCCGGCGGTGCCGGCGGCGATCACGCCGGAAGCAACGAGTGCAGCGGTCAGATATTTCCGTTTCATTTTTGTCCCTTTCATCATTCATGACACCGTTCCATCGGTACAGGCTGAAAGATAGGGAGCGAGAATTAAACGAGGCTTAAGGAAGAACGCCGGGCCAAACTTGGGTTAGGTTCAGGCTGAGAAACCCGGCGCCGCGTCTTGCGGGAAGGTCACCTCGACCTTGAGTCCGCCCATCGTGGAAACGCCAAGCTTGATGGCGGCGCGGTGCATGTCGACCACGTTCTTCACGATGGCGAGGCCGAGACCGCTGCCGCCCTGGGTTTCACCGGTGCCACGGTAGAAGCGGTCGAATGCGCGCGGCCGGTCCGCCTCGGGAATGCCCGGGCCGCTATCCTCGACGACGAGTTCGACATGCCCTTGGGCGGACGAGAGGCGCACCATTACCTGTCCGCCCGCAGGCGTGTACCGGATGGCATTGTCGATGAGGTTGCGCGCGAGCATGGTCAGGGCTTGCGGGTCGCCGGCCAGTTGCAGACGCTCGGGCGCTTCAAGCGCGATTTCGATGCCCTTCTGCTCGGCAACGACATGCAATGCAGCAATGACCTCGCGCACGGCTTCCGCAAGGTCAGTTTCCTCGAACGCGCTCGCGGCATCGTCGGGATCGGTGCGCGCGGCAGCCAGCAACTGGTCGACAAGATGCGCGGCCCGGTCCATGCCTTCGGCCAGCCTTGCCCGCGCTTCCGCCCTGGCGGCATCGTCACGCGCGCGCTCCAGCAATTGGAGCTGGATCTTCAGCGCGGCCAGCGGCGAGCGCAATTCGTGGGCCGCGTCGGCAACGAAGGCGCGCTGCCTCGCGAACGCGCGCCTGAGGCGTTCGAGCATGGCGTTCAAGGCGCCCGCCAGCGGCTCGATCTCTGCCGGAAGATGTTGCGCGGTGACCTTGTCGAGCGACTTCGCATCGCGCCGCGATACTTCTTCCGCAAGCCGCCGCAGCGGCAGCAGGGAGCGGGCTACCAGCCACCATATCAGCAGGGCCATCAGGAAGGCGAATGCCAGCAGCGGCAGGAGGCTGCGCAATGCGGCCGCGGCGGCCAGGTCGCGCCGCAGGTCGAGCGGCTGGGCCACCTGGATGATGCGGTCGCCCGCCGGCAGCCCGAATACCCGCCACTTGCCCTGGTCGGTGACCATGTCCGCAAAGCCGGCCACGGCCCGGTTGGGCACAGGATTGCGGGCGTCGGAAAGGTAGACGATGGCTCCGCTCAAGGTCCAGATCTGGACCACGACCTGGGAACTTTCGTCTTCATTGGCGCCCGCAGCCGGCGACGGCAAGGTGAATCCATGGTCACGCAGGGACAGCGCGATCTGGCGCAGCTGGTCATCGAACAGGGCTTCGTTCTCTCGCAGGGTGAAGCGGTAGGTGACGGCGCCGAGGACCAGGGCCGTCAGCAAGGCCGCCGCCAGCAGGCTGGCGGAAAGGGTCGCGCGAATGGATTTCATTGCTGGCCCGGCCGCGGAACGTAGTAGCCGACGCCGCGCACGTTGCGGATGAAACCGGACCCGAGCTTGCGCCGGACCGCGTGCACGTACACTTCCACCGTATTGCTTTCGACTTCGCCGCCCCAGCCGTAAAGTCGGTCTTCCAGCTGCGCGCGCGACAATACCTGGCCGGGACGCAGCATGAGCGCCTCCACCAGCGCGTACTCGCGCGCGGACAGGTTCACGGGCTGCCCATCCAGCGCCACTTCCCTGGTGGCGAGATTGACCCGCACGCCATGCGCCTCGATGATGGTGTCGGCCTGCCCGGCGGCGCGGCGCAATGCCGAGCGCGCGCGGGCCGACAGCTCGTCGAGATCGAAAGGCTTGACCAGGTAATCATCGGCGCCGGCGTCGAGTCCGCGGATGCGGTCCGCGACCTCGTCGCGCGCGGTGACGACGATGACCGGCGTGCCATCCTTGCGGGCCCGCATCCTGCGCAGCACGTCCATGCCATCCCGGCCGGGCAGCCCCAGGTCGAGAAGCACCAGGTCGACGTGTTCCGTCGACAGCACGGTGTCGGCGAGCTCGCCGTTGCGCACCCAGTCCACGACGTAGCCCTCCTGCCGCAGGAAGGTACGAACGCCTTCGCCAATCATGGAATCGTCTTCAACCAGGAGGATGCGCATATGCCGCGGATAAGTGGAATGTCATGCCGGAACACGCGAATATTGACATAATCGACAGGACTCCACCAAGCACGAGGACCAGGCACCGACATGCAGACCTATACCGATATCCTCCGCACCTACATGGCGGCCCTCGGCCGCAGCGACTACGCCACGATCACCGGCCTGTTCGCCACGGATGGCAGGGTACGTTCGCCCTTCCTCGGCGAAATGCCGGCGGTGCCCTTCTTCGAACGGCTCGGCCAGGCCTCCGCCACCAATGTCATCATCCCCATCGACATTTTCCTGAGCGCGCAGGACAAGAATCACGCGGTCGCCTATTTCCAGTACGACTGGACCGTGCGGGATGGCACCCTGATTTCCTTCAAGGTCATGGACCTGTTCCGTTTTCGCCCGGGAACATGCGAGATCGAGTACCTCGACCTGATCTATGACACGCACCCCATCCGGGCGACGGCTGGGGACAAGTACCAGGCGTCAGCCCAGCCCCAGCCTTCCGCGCCCGCGCCATGATAGTCCGGCACTAAAACGGGCATTGAACGATTCAAATTCTCAGGTGGCGGGCGGATTGCTATCCTTGTTGGCATGACGTGAAACAGACAAGGGATGCAATCATGAACAAGCAGTCTTCCAACAAGCCGGGCATTTCCTCCGCACAGCTGGCCCTCGGCCTTGCCATCAACCTGGGCGGCATCCTGGCAGTTGCGCATCAATTCTTTTCCTGAGCGAATCCCCCTGCGTTTGCGGCCAAGCTTTCGGCCGCGCCGCGGGAGCCCTTCTCCTGGCCGCCCTTCTCCAGCTGCCATCCATCTCATCATTGCTTCCGCCGTTGCGCGACCTCCCGCCTGAACGGCCGGCTTGCGTTGCCATATCGCAAGACGTTTCCCCAGCATTGACATAGGCGCAATGGCCGCGCGATGTTTTGCGCGGTCTCATGCTATTGTCGCTAAAACAAGCGATAATTCCGCGTTGCAATTCGAGGCTCGTCATCCTGCCGATATTTGGCGCAGCCTGTTGTCCAAGCATTCCATCCGACGTCTTGCCCATATCGCTTTCGGCCGTCCCGATGCCATTTACGTTGTTCATTCCGTTGAGGTACTCATGCAAAGCCGCAATGCATACCCGACTTCACCTTCGGCCCGCCGCCGGGAGAAACGCTCCGCCCCAATCCTCCTGCAAGCCTTTCTGTTCGGCATGGTGGTGGCAAGCTCAAGCGGGATGGTCCAGGCTGCAAGCACTTCGGAACTGGCAGATCTCGATCTCGACGAACTCGGCGACATACGGGTAACCTCGGTATCGAAGCGCGCGGAACCTCTCTCCGGCGCGCCCGCCTCGATCTATGTGATTTCCGGAGAGGACATCCGTCGCTCCAGCGCAAGCACCCTTCCGGAAGCCCTCCGCCTGGCGCCTAACCTGCAGGTCGCGCGGGTCGATGCCCGCAACTATGCCGTTACCGCCCGCGGCTTCAACAGCCCGTTCGAAAACAAGCTGCTGGTGCTGATCGACGGACGTACCGTTTATTCCCCTTTATTCTCGGGGGTTTACTGGGATGCCCAGGACGTGGTGCTGGAAGACATCGCCCGCATCGAGGTGATCAGCGGCCCTGGCGCCACCTTGTGGGGCAGCAATGCCGTCAATGGCGTGATCAACATCATCACCAAGTCGGCCGCGGACACGCGCGGACAGCTTGCATCCGTCAGCTTCGGCAAGGACGAACGCCAGGGCACCGTAAGGCAAGGCGGCGTCACCGATGGCGGAATCAACTACCGCGTGTATGCCAAGTACATCGAAGCCGACGACCCGGAGCGCGCCAACGGCAGCCTGTCGCCGACAGGATGGAACCGCCGCCAGGCCGGGTTCCGCAGCGACTGGGGCACGGCTGGCCGCAACGTTACCGTGCAGGGCGATGTCTATTCGGGATCGCTCCACCAGGCCGGTACGCGCAACATCGAGATTTCCGGCGCCAACCTGACCGCGCGCTCGAACCTGACCCTGGACGACGGTTCGGTGCTGACCCTCCAGGGCTACGTGGACCAGACGCGGCGCGACCAGCCCGGCGCCTTCGTCGAACGCCTCAATACCATCGACCTGCAGGGCCAGCACGCGATGCGCCTAGGCCGGCATCACGTCGTCTGGGGCGCGGGCTACCGCGTCGGCGCCGACCAGGTGCAGAACGACACCGCGTTCGCCTTTCTCCCCGACTCGTTCGACATGCACTGGGGGAACGTGTTCGCGCAGGATGAAATCTCGTTGGCGGACAGCCTCCGCCTGACGGTGGGCGCCAAGATGGAACACAATCCCTACACCGGCAACGAGTTCCTTCCGAACCTGCGCCTGGCGTGGAATCCCGCCAAGGACCAGCTCGTGTGGGCCTCGCTCGCGCGCGCCGTGCGCTCGCCGTCGCGCATCGACCGCGACTTGTACAGCCCGACCACGCCGCGCGTGGTCGGCGGCGTACCGCAGTACGGACTTGCCGGCGGCCCCGATTTCGGCTCGGAATACGCCAACGTCCTTGAACTCGGTTACCGCGGCACGCCGACCCGCGCGCTTTCCTATTCCGCAACCGCGTATTACGCCCGCTACGACCGGCTGCGCACGCTCGAACCCAATGCCGCCGGACCGGGACTGGTTTTCCGCAACATGGCCAACGCGCGCAATGTCGGCCTCGAGCTCTGGGGCAACTGGCAGGCCAGCGAACGGTGGCGCCTGTCGGCGGGATTCACCGCGCAACGCATCAGCAGCTCGCTCGACCCCGGAAGCCGCGACTCGTCGGCAACGACAGGCCTGGTGACGAGCGATCCCAGCAACCAATGGCAGCTGCGCTCGCTGTTCGACGTCGCGCCAGGGCAGGAACTCGACCTGAGCCTGCGCCACGTGAACAGCCTGGTCCAGCCCGCGGTCCCCTCCTACACCGCGCTCGACCTGCGTTACGGCTGGAAGGTCAGGCGCAATCTCGAGATTTCCATCACAGGCCAGAACCTGCTCGACCCAGCCCATCCGGAATGGGGCGCTGCGCCTGCCCGAAGCGAGTACGATCGCGCGGTGATGGTCAAAGCGGTCTGGCGCATGTAGCGCGGTCCCGACGAGACTCTGCGCAACCGACCCGCCATGACCATTCCCAGCGGACACCGCATCCGGCGCCCCACGCGGGCCGGGCTTGCCTTGCGCCTGCTGTTGCTGGCGCTCGGCTGGTGCATCTCGCTCGGCGTGGCCGCGCAGGCCCTTGGCGGCAACACGAGCGAGGAAAAGGTCAAGGCCGCTTACCTTTACCGCTTCATCAGCTATGTCGAATGGCCGCCGGCGGCGGTGCCGCGTAGCGACGAGCCATACGTCGTCGGCGTTGCCGGCTCGGACGAGGTCGCCGACGAGCTTGCCGCGATCTCATCCGGCCGCATGGTCAACGGTCACCCTGTTCTCGTGCGGAAGCTGCGTGAAGACGACACGATTGCCGGCATGCATGTCCTGTTCCTGGGCGCCGGAGCACGGCCGCAAGCCTTGTTGCGCCAGGCGCAGCAACAGCCGATACTGATCGTGACGGAAAGCGAAGGGGCATTAGGCCAGGGAAGCATGATCAATTTTCGACTGGTGGACGATAGACTGCGTTTCGAGATCGCGCTTGCGCCCGCCGAACGCGCGGGATTGAAATTCAATTCCAGGATGCTGGGCGTCGCCTACTCCGTCATCAAGGGATCAGCGCCATGACCAGCCAGATCCAGCGACCGATTGCGCAGAAGTTCATGCTCGCGGTGCTGCTGACGACCTTTTCCGCGCTGCTGTTCGCCGGCCTCGGCATGCTGGCCTACGACATCCACACGTTCGAGGACACCTGGGTCAACGACCTCAAGGCGCAGGCGAACCTCGTCGCCGGCATCAGCGTGCCGACGCTCGAATTCGACGATGCGAAGGTGGCGCACGAAAACCTGGAACAGCTCAAGTCCAAGCCGGCGATCACCGCGGCGGCCATCTATGCCGCCAACGGCAAGCTGTTCGCCACCTACCTTGCCGAAGCGGACGAGCAGATGCGTTTTCCGCCCGCCGCATCGAGGGACAGCGTGTCGATCGGCGGCGACCAGATCCGCCTGATGCGGCGCATCGAGAAAGATGGCGAATTCTTCGGCACCGTCTTCCTGCAGGCACGCTACCCGCTCGCGGAAAGAGTGAAGAGTTATTCCTTCATCCTCTTCGTCATCATGTGCGTCAGCCTGATGGTGGCGCTGCTGGTGTCGAGCTGGGTGCAATCGGCGATCACCGGCCCGATCCGCGCCCTGACCGAGGCGGTGAACCAGATGATCCGGCGGCGCGACTTCTCGATGCGCGTGGACAAGACATCCAACGATGAAACCGGCGTGCTGGTCAATGCCTTCAATACGATGGTTGCCGAGGTGAGCCAGCGCACCGAAGCGCTGGAAAAGTCGAACAAGGCCCTGCAGTTCGAGATGCAGGAGCGCATCGAGGCGCAGGACGCGCTCAAGCACCTGAACAGCACGCTGGAAGACAGGATCGCGCGGCGCACCGCTGAGCTCGACCGCGCCAACGAGCAGCTGCGGCAATCGCAGAAGCTGGAGGCGATCGGGCAATTGACGGGCGGCGTGGCCCATGACTTCAACAACGTGCTGCAGGTCATTTCCGGCAACCTGCAATTGCTCCAGCTGAACGTGGCCGGAAATCCGGAAGCGCTGAAGCGGATCGAGTACTGCGGCTTTGCCGCGGAGCGCGGCGCCAAGCTGGCGTCCCAGCTGCTTTCCTTCGCCCGCCGCCAGCCGCTCCAGCCGGTCGCCACGAACCTCGGCCGGATCGTGCGCAACATGGACGAACTGCTGCGCCGCGCGCTCGGCGAATCGATCGACATTCGCACGATCATCGCGCCCGAGCTGTGGAATACCCTGGTCGATCCCAACCAGATCGAAAACGTCGTGCTCAACCTGGCGATCAATGCACGCGATGCCATGGATGGCGCAGGCAAGCTGACCATCGAGCTGGGCAACACCATGCTCGACGCGGATTACGTTCGCGAAACGCCGGAAGTCAGCCCGGGGGAATACGTCATGCTGGCGATTTCCGACAATGGCAGCGGCATGACGCCGGAAGTGATGTCGCGTGCCTTCGAGCCGTTCTTTACCACCAAGCGCGAAGGCCAGGGCACCGGCTTGGGCCTGAGCATGGCCTATGGCTTCATCAAGCAAAGCAATGGCCACATCCGGCTCTACAGCGAACCGGGGCACGGCACCACGATCAAGATCTACCTTCCCCGCACCCGGCTGGTCGAAGTGGAAGTGCAGGACATCCGGACCAGCCCGGCGATCGGCGGCGACGAAACCATCCTGGTGGTGGAAGACGACCTCATCGTGCAGGCGACCGTGATCGACCTGCTCACCGGCCTCGGCTACCGGGTGCTCAAGGCGAATGACGGCCTGAGCGCCCTGACCATCCTGCAGAGCGGCGTCTCCGTCGACCTGCTCTTCACCGACGTGGTGATGCCCGGCCCCATCCGCAGCCCGGACCTGGCGCGCCAGGCGAAGCGGCTCTATCCGCGCATCGAGGTGCTGTTCACGTCGGGGTACACCCAGAACGCCATCGTTCACGGCGGCCGCCTCGATCCCGGCGTGGAACTCATCAGCAAGCCCTACCGCCGCGAAGACCTCGCGCGCAAGATTCGCCAGTTGCTGGGCGGCGTGCGAGGCGACGAGGCGAACGCATCTTCCCAACCGCCTGAACTATCCGAACCGTCCGAAATGCTTGGTGGCCCGGCCGCAGCGGCGCCGGATGACACCCCTCGACCCCTCGGCGCCGGGCCCGATGCCGCGTCCCGCCCCCCCAGCCGGCGCATTCTCGTGGTGGAAGACAACGAGGACGCGAACGTCCTGCTCTGCGAATTGCTCAAGATCCTGGGCCACGCGCCGACCGGCGTGACGCATCCGCAGAAAGCGATCGACGCGTTCCAGAGCGACAGCTTCGACCTGCTGATCAGCGACATCCGCCTTCCGGGATTCAGCGGCATCGAGCTCGCGCGCCAGCTGCTGCAGGGGCATCCGATGCTACGGGTGATTTTTTCCTCGGGTTTCGGCTCGCAGGCGGTGGGCCAGGTCGACTATCCGGCTGTCTACCTGCCCAAGCCCTACAGCCTCAAGACGCTGCAGAGCGCCCTCGAAGAAGCGGGCGCATGAATGAAAAAGGACGACGTGGCGTCTCGCCAGTCGTCCTCGGATAGCCAAGTGGAATTCGCCTTATTCGGACTTGTCCTGCCCCTGCTTTTTCATCTGGCCGGGAGCCGCGCCGCGGTGACCACGCGTGCCGTCATGATCCCGGGCATAACCTGACGCGCCGGGGGCCGGCGATGCGGTGCTGCCGGAAGGACCGGAGGCGCTGTTGCCGCTCGGACCGCTGGCAGAAGCGCTCGCTCCCGGACCGCTCGCACTGCTGGAGGTGCTGCCCTGGCTGCCTTCCGTTCCTGCGGACGACCCGCCGGTGCCGGTCGACGATGCGCTCACGCCGCTTCCCGCCGTGGCGCTGCCGCCGCTGCCTGATGTGCTGCTTGAATTGCCGCCTGGCTGGCTGCCATCTCCGCTCGCCGTGCCGGCACCACCTTGCGTCGACGTGGTGGTGGAGCTTTGCGCCTTCCTGACGCCGGTTCCGCCGTCCGCGTGTCGGCCCGCGGCGAAGCCGCTGCTTTCGGTCGTGCTGGTGCCCGAACTTGTCGCCTGCCCGAAGGCTTCCAGCGAGACGGTGAGCATCAGCGCACCGGCGAGCAGCGAATAAATCAAGGTGCGTTGCATGGTGATTCCTCCTCATCGGGCGAAGTCCTCCGGCACGCCGGATGACTTCGCGCTTCCGTCATTGGCTGGGGCTTAGCAGCGGCCCTGCTTCTCCAGGCCCGGCGGGCAATCGCCGCTCTTGCCGGCGCCATGCTTGCCCTTCTTCGATGAACCATGCCCATCGTTCATGGTGGCGGAATCAGGCGAGCCGGCCGCGGCGCCGGTCGTTGCCGACGAACCCGATCCGTAGCCCGTCATGCCCGATGCCGACGCGCCGGAGGTTCCCGACGTACCCGATGTGCCTGAGGTGCCCGATGTGCCTGACGCCGGGCCGGTATTGGCTGCGCCAGAGCCGCTGCCTGCCGCACTGCCGCCGGTGCCGATCGAAGACCCGCTCGTGCCGTCACCGGCCGAGCTGCCGCCGGTTCCCGTGGTCGACGCACTGCCTGCACCGCCGGCGGAACCGCCAGCCGAGCTGCCACCCGTGCCCAGCGTGGAGCTGCTGCCGCCGCTGCCGGCGGAGCTAGCGCCGGTGCCTAGCGTGCTGGAACCGCCCGAGCTTCCTCCGCCACTGCCGGCACTGCTTCCACCGGTCCCAAGCGACGAGCTCGACGTGCCGTTGCCTGCGCTGCTGCCGCCGGTTCCCAGCGTGCTTGCGCTGCCGGACCCGGACTTGTCAGTTCCGCTCGTGCTTGCTCCCGTTCCGAGCGTGGAGCTCGAGGAACCGCTGCCGGCGCTGCTGCCGCCGGTACCCAGCGTCGTGGAAGATTGCGCCTGGACCAGACCGGTGCCCATGGTCAAGAGCGCTGCGGCAAGAATTGAGAGACCTGATTTTTTGTTCAGCATTCGATTCTCCTAAAGACAAAAAAGCGCATGAACGCAGCACCCTGCCAGGAATGGCTTGGGGCGCGATGTTCATGCCGCTCCCTTAATGACCTTCAGGCAACGGGCGCGGTTCAGTGCGTCTCGTAACAAATTGTCAGCATGGGAAGCGGCTGATCTGGACGGCGGGAAAGAAATCGGAGAAAAACGTGATGGACGAAAAATGCCGTCAAGAACTGCTTGCAGGCAATTGCAGGGAGCGCCAGGTCAAGCCGAGCCGAAGGTCGGTTTTCGGCGTGACCAGTTCGCGGGAGAGAAGCGCGTCGGCGTGCCCCGCCCGCAAGTGTCGTCCGGTTGCATCGAGCAAGGTGCCGGGGCCGGCGAACACCGCTTCCAAGCTGCCGTGGGCATTGAGCAGTTTCGCCGCGGTCTTGCCGCCGACCCGGTCGATGCCGGGGATGTCGTCGTCCGGGTCGCCGCAGCAGGCAAAGTAATCCGTCAGCAAGGCAGGCGGCACACCATATTTCCTTTCCACCCAGCCGGCGTCATGCCATTCACGACGCGCCGCGTCCCATACCTGCAAGCCGCGCGGCAGCAATGCCAGCAACTCACGGGAGGCGGAACAGGCGATGGCGACTCCCCTGCCCTCTTCAAGCCAGCGCAGGCAGGCGGTTGCAATGACGTCGACCGATTCATGTCCCGGCTTGTGGAAAGCCTCGACGCCGAACGCGGCAAGCTCCGCCAGGTAGTCCGGAAGCCCCTCGGCCAGCGCCTCGGGCATCGGCTTGCGGCTGCTGCGGTAAGGCGGATGCCGCAGGTGGCGCCAGGACTGGCCGCCCGCGTCCACCGTGACCAGCAGATGGCTGGGCGCATGCAATTCCACCAGGCCGCGCACCGTTGCCAGGGCGGATCGCATGCCGTCGGCGGCGCGCTGCGCGGGTTCGCCCTCGGGCAGCGTTTCGTAGGCGCGCCTCAGGATCTGCAAGGCGTCGATGGCAAGCAAGGTTTTCATGCCGCCATTATCGCAGACCGCCGCGGCTTGGCGAATCCGGCGGCCGCGGCGGGACCATGGCGCTCAGCGCGCCCCCAGTCGATCGGCCAGGGTCATGAGCAAGGCACCGCCATCGCCGCGCCATGCGCTGCCATGCATGCACGCCAGGGTCGTGGGACGAAGCGAGGAAAGGCGCGACAGATGCTTGCGCGTCTCGGGACTGTGGGCAAAGTAATCCATTTGCAGGCGGAATGCTTCGCTCGGCTCCAGGATGTCCTTGTCGGTCACGGGCGGGTGGATGTGTCCCGGCTGGGTGAACAGATCGCCGCACAGCAGCGTGGCCGTGCTTTCCTCGAACAGCATGCCGCATTCCCAGCCATGCGGAAGGTGCGGCGTGGCGATCCAGCGCACGCGATGCGAACCGAGGCCGAGCACTTCGCCGTCGGCCATGCTCCTGGCGGGACGCAGCGCGATGTCGTTCACCGATACCATGGCCGCGATTTCACCGCAAAGCGGGACGGCGCGGGGCGCGGCCTGCAGGAAGTCATTGAGCGACCCGCATTCGTCCGCCTCCACGTGCGAGAACCCGATGTAGGCCAGTTCGCTCACGGGAATGACGCGATTGATGGCGTCCGCCACTGCGCCGAAAAGCTTCCGCGGACCGGTATGGTAGAGCAACGGCTGCTCGTCCACGACGAGATACTGGTTGAAGGAAAATCCCCCGGGCATCACCTCGGGCGGCACTGGCGTGGAGATGCGATAAATGCCGGAAGCGATTTCGTCGATCGTGGTGACCGTGGCGGCCGTGCCTGATACGGCATCGGTTGAATCGGTGACTGGAGTGGGCGCGGACATGGTGTTTCCTTTCAGGGATGCGAGAGAAAAAGCCGCAATGCCAGCAAGGCGGCGTCGTTCGCCCGTTCGGGCGAGGAAAGCGATTGTTCGAGGGTTTGCCAGGACGGATAGGAAATAATCATGGCTACCAGGGCGGCGCGCTCTTCCGGCAGGTCGCGGCCCACGCCCGCAATGATGCTTCTCGCCAGCGCTTCCACTTCCCGGGCGCCCGCGTTTCCTGCTTCGGCCACCGCGGGAAGCGTCGGCGCGTCGACGGGCGTCCACCTGATCCAGGGATGGAAATAGCGATAGCGGGCAAAGACCTTCTCTACCAGGAGACGCAGGCGCGACTCGAGGTCAGGTTCGGCAAGAATCGCGTCTGCGTCGATCGCGGGCGCCTGCCCGGTCACTTTGCCGATGCAGTGGGGCAGCAACGCCTCTTTCGTCGGAAAATGCTTGTAGACCGTGGCGACCGAAACGCCGGCAAGGTCCGCGATCTGGGCATGGCTGGTGGCGACCGCGCCCTGCCGCGCGTGAAGTGAAATGGTGGCATCGACGATGCGATCAAGGGTCTGCGCTTCAGACTCCTTGCGGCGTGCATTGTTATAAGATCGAGGCGCCATGGGATTTAAGTGTAATTAATTTATATTGAATATAGTATCAATTTAATTAATTAGCAAAGGCTTTTGAAAAGGGCTTTTCCTGGCTGTTCGTACACGCGGAAGACCATGATGCCTGCCCGCATGCCGGCCTGCCGTTTATCGACTCGCCCTGTCCTTGCCGATAGTTCCAATTTGCTTGAGCATACGATGCTTGATTCCTTTCCAAAATGGAATTAGCAGTCGAGTCGCACCATTTCCGCCATACTGGGGACTCCATGCCGCGCCAAGGGTAAAATTTGGCATGGCGGCCGCGGAGATCGCGGCGTAGTTTTTCCTTCAAGATTTGCATGCCCAACACCCAGATCAACGACGCGGAAAGGCTTCGCCTTTTCGTGACAGGCGTAACCGACTACGCCATCTACATGCTCTCCCCCGAGGGCATCATCAGCACATGGAACGCCGGCGCAAGGCGTTTCAAGGGCTATGCGCCGGAAGAAATCATCGGCCAGCACTTCTCGCGCTTCTACACCCCGGAAGACCGCGCGCGCGGGCGCCCGCAGGAAGCCCTGCGCATCGCGCTGGAAAACGGCAAGTTCGAAGATGAAGGCTGGCGCGTCCGCAAGGATGGCTCGCGCTTCTGGGCGCACGTCGTCATCGACCCCATCCGCGACCAGGAAGGCAACCTGGTCGGCTTCGCCAAGATCACCCGCGACATCACCGAGCGCATGGAGGCGGCGACCGCCTTGCATGCGAGCGAGGAACGTTTCCGGATGCTGGTGCAGGGCGTGACCGACTATGCCATCTACATGCTTTCCCCCGAAGGCCGGATCACCAACTGGAATGCCGGCGCCGAACACATCAAGGGCTACACCGAAAGCGAAATCGTCGGCCAGCATTTCTCCCGCTTCTACACCGACGAAGACCGGCAGAACAAGTTGCCGGAACGCGCCCTGGAAACCGCGCGCGTCGCGGGCCGCTTCGAAAACGAAGGCTGGCGCGTCCGCAAGGACGGATCGCGCTTCTGGGCGCATGTCGTCATCGATCCCATCCGCGACAAGCGCGGCGAACTCCTCGGCTTTGCCAAGATCACCCGCGACATCACGGAAAGGCGGAATGCCGCCGAGGCGCTGGAACGCGCCCGGGAAGCGCTCTTCCATGCGCAAAAGATGGAAGCGATCGGGAAGCTGACCGGCGGCGTGGCACATGATTTCAACAACCTCCTCAACGTCATCGTCAGCGGGCTCGAGATCCTGACTCAGGAGATCGGCAGCCCCGGCGGCAAACGCGTGCTCGAGAGCATGCAGCGCGCCGCCGAACGCGGCACCGCGCTCAACCAGCAACTCCTGGCATTCGCCCGCAAGCAGCCGCTCAAGCTCGAGAAGCACAATCTCAACCGGGTGATCAGTTCGTTCGAGGCGGTCCTTCGCCGCGCCGGCAAGAGCACCGTCGATTTCCGCATCCGCCTCGCCTCCGAACTCTCCTGCACCATGGTCGACGTCACGCAGTTCGAGGCCGCGCTGCTGAACCTGATCGTGAACGCGGGCGACGCCACGCCGGACGGTGGCGTGATCACCCTGTCGACCTCGCTCGCATGGGTGGAGGAAGGAATCGTTGGCACCCTGAGGTCAGGCAGGTACGTCTGCGTGACGGTGGAAGACACCGGCACCGGCATGTCGCCCGAGGTTGCCAGGCGTGCCATGGAGCCGTTCTTTACCACGAAGGAAGTGGGCAAGGGCACCGGCCTCGGCCTCAGCCAGGCTTTCGGCTTTGCGCAGCAGTCCGGCGGCGAACTCGTGATCGATTCCCGCGTCGGCCAGGGATCCCGCATCGCCATCTACCTGCCGGCACTGGATGACATCGGCGCCCTGCCCTTGCCGCAAGATGTGAGCCTCGAGAAGGCCTTGGTGGTCGACGATCAGCCCGACGTGCTCAACGTCGCGGTGGAGATGTTCCGCACCCTGGGCTACGAGGTGCTGTCCGCGAACAGCGGCAAGGATGCCCTCGCCATCCTGCAAAGGGTGGACGACGTCGACGTGCTGTTCAGCGACATCATGATGCCCGGGATGAACGGCATCGAACTCGCGCGGGAAGCACGCAAGCTGTACCCGAACCTGAAGGTGGTCCTCGCGTCCGGCTATGCCGAACCGGCCATGGAGACGGAACGCGATGCCATCGCTTCCATCGATTTCATCGCCAAGCCTTACCGCGTCTCGGAGGTCCTGAAGAAACTGCGGGACTGAGCGATGCCTTCGCGCCGGCGACGCTTCACGCCAACAGGCGCGAAGGTCGATCTCATTTGTACAGCGGCAGTTGCATGGCCACGGGGCGCACGTCGAGATAGATGTTCAATACCGAGTAATCTTCTCCGCCATAGGCACCGGTGTAGTAACCCATGCTGTCCGCCCCTTTGCGGAAGCGGAACTCGAAGCCCACGTCCGGCGTATCGCCATTCGGATTGCCGAACGCCAGGCCGACCATTTCATTGTGCCGGTTGTCGATCAGGTCCTGCATGAGTTCGACGACCGCGGTATTGCTGAGGATGTCCGGGACAAAGCGCTGGGCACGAAAATACGGCTTGGCGGGATCCAGCTTGCCGGAGAGCTTTTCCTTGGACGGCGTGAATTCCTTCGTGGCGAAATCGAACTTGTCGCCGCGGTCGAGATAGCTCAGCTTCGCATTCTTGATGTTGAAGCGGCCCAACCCCGGCTCGGTGCTCGCTTGCGACAGGTCCACCAGCAGCACGCCCTTATAGCCGATCACTTCCACCTGGCTGCCGGTCACGACCATCGCCGTGTTTTCGTCTACGCCCAGGCCCAGCTTGTAATTGCGCGCCATCATGGCCGGCATCATGCGCGCGAAGCGGCCGCGCACCAGCAGGTGCTGGTCGACGAACACGTCAGGACCGATGAAGCCCAGGCCCGGCGCGATGTCCTTGCCGTCGCGGACGCCATTCTTGAGCATGGAAAGAATGGGCCGCGCATTGAAGAACATGGTTTCGCTCATGATGGCCGCGCCCGCGCTCGACCCGGCGATCACTCCTCCCTTGCGGTACACGTCCCAGACGGCATCCAGCATCGGCGTGTTCTTTCCTTCCGGCGTGCGCAAGGCTTGCGTGATCCGCCCCTGGTCTCCGCCCGAGAAATAGACGCCGGTCGCAGACCGGACTTCCGCCACGAGTTCAGGGTCCATCGCCGCCCGCTGGTAATCGCTTTCCTCCAGCTTGACCGCGACGGGAACGAAGAACGCCTGGGCGCCCGCCTTGTTGAGCATGTTGACCAATGCCGTGCCGGATCGCTTGGGATTGACCGATGCGGAGGCGAACACCGCGATCTTCGCGCCCTTCCCGCCGGCCAGTTGCACGATGCGCTCCCAGACCGGAAGATTATCGAAGTGCAGGTTGCCGCCCGCGATCACCAGCGAGCCCTTCGGTGGCGTCTTTTCCGGCACGGGGGCCGATGCCGCCGACGCCTCCGTCAGGGACGCCGTCAACAGGGAAATGGCCAGGCTAAAGCACAACAATGTCATCCAGCGCTGCATCGAGAATCCCTCCTTGCCATATTGTTCATCGTGCCCGGGCGACGCCACCCGATAGAAACTGCTTCAACCGCCCGCTCTTTGGATTGTCCAGCACCTCGCGTGGAGAACCTTGCTCTTCGATCAAACCTTGATGCAAAAAAACGAGCTGGCTCGACACTTCGCGCGCGAATCCCATTTCGTGGGTGACGACGATCATGGTCCTCCCTTCATCGGCAAGTCCCTGCATCACCCGCAGCACCTCGCCCACCAGTTCCGGATCGAGGGCCGACGTGGGCTCGTCGAACAGCATCACTTCCGGCTCCATCGCCAGCGCGCGGGCGATCGCGACGCGCTGCTGCTCACCGCCCGAAAGATGCGCCGGAAAGTAATCCTTGCGATGCAGCGCTCCCACCTTGTCCAGATACGCTTCGGCCCGGGCAATGGATTCATCTCTTGCCATTCCCAGCACATGGATCGGCGCCTCGATCACGTTGTCGAGAACGCTCATGTGCGCCCACAGGTTGAAGTGCTGGAAGACCATGGCGATACGGGAACGGAAGCGTTGCAACTGGCGGCGATCCGCGGCCACGAGCTGGCCGTCCTTTCCCGCCTTCAGCTTTAGCTCGTCGCCGTTCAGGAAGATGGCACCTTCCGATGGCGACTCGAGCAGGTTGATGCAGCGCAGGAAGGTGCTTTTGCCGGACCCGCTGGATCCGATGATGCTGATCACGTCCCCTGCCCTCGCGGTCAATGACACGCCTTTCAGCACTTCGTTGCTGCCGTAGCGCTTGTGCAGGTTCCTGACGACGAGCTTATCCATGTGGCGGCCTGAATGTCGTTGTCATCATGCGCTCAGCAGCTTGCCGACGCGGAACGGCGTCGCGCCGGCCACCTTGGCCACCCGCATTCCGCGATGCACGAAGCGCGCGTTGGTGCGCGCGAAGAATCGGCCGGAGATGCTGGTGCATAAGGGAGTAACCAGCCCGCTCACCGGATCGACGATTTCCGCGATCACGTCGCCCGCGCGCACGTCCTCGCCCGGTTCGCGCACGAAGACCAGCAATCCGCCATGCGGCGCGGCCAGCGGCTCCACTCCCTGCAGCGGCGTCGGCTCGCAGGCGGCCGCCGGCACCGTCGGCATGCTCTCGCAGGCAACGAAGCCCTCCAGGGCAAGGAAGTCCAGCAGCGCTTCCGCGTCCTGCCGGGCGAGGTCATGGCGCACGTCCTGTGTCCCGCGCAACTCCACCGTGGCGGACAGGCAGGCGAACGGCACGTTGGAGCCTGTGCCCGCGTGTTCCGCCAGTTCCCACCAGTGCCGCGAACAGGCTTCGTCGAAAGGATCGTCGCCGGACTCGTTTGCCGTCAGCACCACTTGCGCGCCCAGCAGCGCCGCCAGCGGCATTGCCCGGTCCGCCAGTTGCGGCGCGGTGTAAAGGTGCATGACGGCTTCATGGTCACAGTGCAGGTCGAGCACGACGTCCGCGTCGACCGCCAGCGAAAGCAGGATGACCTTCATGGCTTCCGTTTCGCCGGCGCCGGGCCATTCCTGGAGCGACTGCCTGGCCAGTTCGCGGATGAGACGCACGTTGTCGTCACCGTCCCCGCCTAGCTTGCCCTCCAGCGCCTGCTTGAGCTTCGGCGTGAGATGCGGGTAGCCGCGGTTGAAGTTCACGCCGCTTGGCAGGTCGAAGCGCCCGAACGCGCTGCCCTGGATGGATTGCGCGACGCCGATCGGATTCGCCAGCGGGACGATGACCACTTCGCCGAGAAGCGCGCCATCATCCTCGAGTTGCTTGAGCCGGGCGCGCAGGTGATGGGCGACCAGCATGCCAGGCAACTCGTCGGCATGCAGCGATGCCTGCAGATAGGCCTTGCGCCCGCCTGCGGGACCATAGTGAAAGCTGGCGATTTCCCGGTGGGTGCCGAGGCTGGCGGAAGGAAGGGGATGGTGCTGGATTTGCATGTGTGGTCAAGCCGTTGGGTTGGTCCGGATTAGCGCTGCTCAGGCGGCATGATGGGGCTGGACATGGCGCAGCCAGCGTTGCTCGGCCTTGCGGAACAACCAGACAAGGAAGAACGTCGCCAGCAGATAGAGCAGTCCAGCAAAACCGAAGGCCTCGAAGGAACGGAAGGTATCGGCATTGGCATCGCGCGCGATCTTCAGCAGGTCGGGCACTGTGGCGGCGAACGCGACCGATGTCCCATGCAGCATGAAGATCACTTCGTTGCTCAGTGCCGGAATGCTCCGCCGGAACGCGTCGGGCAGAATGATGCGCCGGTACAGGACGGCGTCCGACATGCCATAGGCCCGACCGGCTTCCACGGCGCCATGGGACACCGAGCGGATCGCGCCCGCGAGGATTTCCGTGGTGTAGGCGCAGGTATTCAGGACGAAGGCGAGGATCACGCAATTGAAGCCGACCCGGAAAAACAGGTTGAGCAGTTCGGTCTCCCTCACGATCTGCAAGCCGTATATGCCGGAGTAGATCAGGAGAAGCTGCACGTACAGCGGCGTGCCGCGGAAGACATAAGTGTAAAGATGAACGGGCAAGGAAAGCCAGCGCCTCGGCGACACCCGGGCGATGGCGAGCGGGACCGCGAGCGCGAAGCCGATCCCGGTCGACAGCACCAGCATCCACATCGTGACCGCCAGCCCGGTCAGCCGCGTGCCATCGGTCCAGAGGTAGGCTCGCCAGTATTCCTGGAGGAGGTCCGTCATAGCTGCGCCATCCTCACGCCGACGGCATATCGCCGTTCCAGCCATTGCAACAGCAGGAGGCTGGCGGTAGTGATCGCGAGATAGGCAGCTCCCGTGACGGCGATGAAGAAGAAGAACTGGTAGCTCGCCTTGCCGGCCTGGTCGGCAATCCTGACGAGGTCGTTCAGGCCGATCACGGAAACCAGGGCCGTGCTCTTCATCAGCACCTGCCAGTTGTTGCCGATGCCGGGCAAGGCAAAGCGCATCATCTGCGGAAACAGCAGGCGCCGGAACACCTGGGTTCGCGTCATGCCGAAGGCGAGCCCGGCTTCCAGCGGCCCTCTCGGCACCGCGAGGAATGCGCCACGGAAGGTCTCGGCGAAATAGGCGCCATAGATGAAGCCGAGGGTAAGCACGCCGGCGGTGAATGGATCGATCGTGATCTGGCTCCAGCCCAAGGCTTCGGTGGCATCGTTGAGCAATATCTGCAAGCCGTAGAACATCAGCAGCATCGTGACCAGATCCGGCACGCCCCGCACAAGCGTGACGTAGGCCGTGGCTAGGCCGCGCAAGGTCCGGCTCGGCGAGACCCTTGCGGCAGCGGCAAGCATGCCGACCAGGAACGCGACCGCGAGCGCGGACAGCGACAATGCCAGCGTGACCTTGAGCCCCTGGAGAAGCTGGGAACCATAACCGTAGAAAAGCATGCGGGCGAAGGTTGGTTGAACTCGATGAAGCACGATGCCGGCGCCGACTTCAGCCGGCGCACGCTGCATCAATCGCCTGAAACGTCCGTGTCGAAGTACTTGGTCATGATCTTCTTGTAGGTGCCGTTCGCCTTCAGGTCGGCGAGCGCCTTGTTGAGCGCTTCCTTGAGTTCGGCATCGCCCTTGCGCACGCCAAAGCCCGTGCCCGTGCCGAAGATCTTTTCATCCTTGAGCACCGGGCCGGCGTAGGCGAAGCCCTTGCCGGCGGGTTTCTTCAGGAAGCCTTCGGTCGCTTCCACCGCATCCATCAGGCCGGCATCGAGGCGACCCGCCTGGAGATCGGCATAGATCTGGTCATTCTTTGCGTAGGACACCACGTCCACCCCGTTGCGCGCCAGCTTCTCCTTGGCGAAGGTCTCGTGCGTGGTGCCCTGCTGCACGCCGATGCGCTTCCCCTTGAGGGATTCGGCGGTCGGCAACAGGTTGGCGCCGGCCTTGGCGATCATGCGCGGCGGCGACAACGTCACCCGGTTGCTGAAGTCGATTTCCTTGAGGCGCTTTTCGGTGATGGACATCGAGGCATTGATGGCGTCGAACTTCTTGGCTTTCAAGGCGGGGATCATGCCATCGAAGTCATTCTCCACCCAGGTGCACTTCGCCTTGAGATGCGCGCAGATGGCGTCGCCGAGTTCGATGTCGAAGCCAGCCAGCTTGCCGTCCTTGGTCTTGAATTCGAAGGGCGCATTGCCCGGATCGGTGCCGAACCTGATCTCGGTGATATCGCGCGCTATTGCGGGAAACGACGCGGCGGCGAACGCCACCGCGGTGCAGACCACAAGCCTGTACATGTCGAACATGGATTCTCCTGATATGCGCACCGATGCCATCGGCTGTGGGACCGGCTTTGCGTTTGCGAATTCTATGTGTGTAGCCATTCTTCCACAACACGGTGGAAATGTATTACTCAATGGCATTAGCAAACTTGAGGAGCCTCAAGCAGGGAATGGCCGGGTCGCGAAGCGAACGGTGAAGGATGGCCGTGCAGGAAAGTCGCCGGTCTTGTGGACTGCAACCACCCATTGCAAATGATAATGATTCGCATTATTATATTCATCAACGACCTGACATTTTTACAAAACTTTCCTCATGCCGCCATCCTTTCCGCAAGACCGGGCCCTGGTTTCCCGCCCTGGCCGACCGCTCCGCCTTCCCTTGCATGGACTTGCCGCCACCACCATCGCCTTGTGCGCGCTTCCCGCCGCCGCGCAAACCCAGGGAGAGAACAGTGACCAGACCCTGCCGAGCATCGTGATCAAGGATAGCCGGGAGCAAAACAATGGCTACCACGGCGAGAAAACCCGGCTCGGAAAGACGCCGCAACTCGCCAAGGACATTCCCCAGTCGGTCACCATCGTGTCGGAGCAACTCATGCGTGAGCGCAACGCCGACACCTTCAAGGAAGCCCTGCGCAACGTGGCGGGGCTTACCTTCAACGCCGGAGAAGGCGGCCGCATCGGCGACAACATCACCTTGCGAGGCTACTCTGCCGTGGGTGACCTTTTCCTTGATGGCATCCGGGACATTGCCCAGTACAACCGCGACACCTTCAACCTGGAACAGATCGAGATCCTCCGCGGCTCGGCCTCCATGCTGTTCGGCCGCGGCTCGACGGGCGGCGTCATCAACCAGGTCAGCAAGAAGGCCAAGCCGGTCGATGCAAGCGAAGCGGCGCTCACCGTGGGCAGCTTCAATTACAAGCGCCTGACCGCCGACCTCAACAGGGCATTCAGCGATGACCTGTCGTTCCGGCTCAACCTCATGGACACCGAGACGGACAGCTTCCGCAACGACGTGAAGCAACGACGCTTCGGCGTCGCGCCGACCCTGACCTGGGGAGCGGGCACCGACAACGAAGTGAACCTGTCCTACTTCTACATGAAGGACAACAACGTTCCGGACTATGGCGTGCCCTACTTCAAGGGACGACCGATCGACGTGCCCATCGAGCGCTTCTACGGCCTGGCGAACGCCGACTACGAGAAGAACCAGACCGGCATCGGCACCCTCGCCTACACCCATCTTTTCAGCAACGACACCGCGCTGCGCACGACCTTGCGCAAGGCCGACTATGATCGCGACCTGCGCGCCGTGGCGCCGCGCCTGGGCGTCGCCAGCGCCGCCGGCTGCGCCATCAATGGCAACCTTGCCGGGTGGAGCGATGCCACCGGCTTGTGCCGTCAGCGGCAAGCGCGGGGCGGCGCGGAGCATACCTGGACGCTGCAGTCCGACTTCAACACCAAATTCGCCGCTGGCGGCATGAAGCATGAGATTCTGGCCGGTGTCGAATATCTCAATGAAGACGCCTCCCGCTACACCAACGCGAGCGCGCTCTCGAACCCGAGCACGACGGTGGGCAACGTCGATACCATGCCGGTCCTGCCCGCGGGTTTCGACGCGTCATTCATCCGCACTGCCTACAACAAGTACACCGGCCACACCGCGAGCGCCTATGCGCAGGACACCATCGAGTTCATCCCCCACTGGAAGCTGCTCGCCGGGGCCCGCCATGACAGCATGCGCGCCGATTACGAGCGCCCCGCCCCGGCCGGCCCGCTGTCACGCAAGGATGACGTCTGGAGCTGGCGCGCGGGCCTGATGTACCAGCCGGACAAGCTGACGACGTATTACACCTCGTATGGCACCTCGTTCAACCCTTCCGCCGAAGCCTACCAGCTCGACAGCCGCACCGCGAACACGCCGCCCGAGAAAAGCCGCAACCTCGAGATCGGCGCAAAGTGGGAACTGCTGGATGGCGACATGTCGGTCCGCACCGCATTGTTCCGCTCCGAAAAGACGAACGAGCGCAATACCGACGTCGCCTCGCCCGATATCGCCGTCCTCTCCGGCCGCCGCCACACCGACGGACTTGAACTCGAATCGGTCGGCCGCCTGTCGAAGCAGTGGGAAGTGTTTGCCAACGTGGCGATCATGCGCGCCAAGGTCGACGAGGCATCGGCCGACCAGGCAGGCACGAAAGGCATGGTCCCGACCAACACCCCAGACTATACCTACAGCCTCTGGACCACCTACAAGTTCGCGCCGGGCTGGAAGGTGGGCGGCGGACTCGAAGGCGTCGGCCTGCGCTACGCGAACGCGACGAATACCATCGAGGTTCCCGCCTACAAGCGCGTGGATGCCCTGCTCGAGTACGCGGCGAAAAAATATTCGATCAAGCTCAACGTGTTCAATCTGTTCAACGAGAAGTATTACGAGGGCGTCTATACCGGACACGTGCTGCCGGGCACGCCCCGCGCGGTCCAGCTCACGCTGGGCACCAAGTTCTGAGGAATCGCCATGCTGCTTCATGTTCCCCGTGTACTCGAACCGGCCGCGCTCCGGCGCTGCCGCGACATCGTTGAAGGCGCCACCTGGCTTGATGGCGGCCTGACCGCGGGCACGCAATCCGCCCAGGTGAAAAACAACCGCCAGCTGTCGGAAGCATCCGAAGCGTCCCAGGCGGCGCGCGCCATCGTTGTCGATGCGCTGGCGAAAAGCGCCCTCTTCTTCAGCGCCGCGCTACCGAAGAAAACCTTTCCGCCGCTGTTCAATCGCTATGACGGCAGCGCCAATGCCTTCGGCAACCACATCGACAATGCCGTGCGCACCTCCCTGACGACCGGCGACTGGGTGCGGACCGATCTTTCCGTCACTCTGTTCCTGAGCGATCCCGAAGAGTACGACGGCGGCGAGCTGGTCGTGCAGGACACCTTCGGAACGCATCGCGTCAAGCTGCCCGCAGGCGATCTCGTGCTCTATCCCTCTTCCAGCGTGCATCGCGTCGAACCGGTCACGCGCGGCAGCCGCATCGCTTCCTTCTTCTGGGTGGAAAGCATGGTTCGCCGGGACGACCAGCGGCGGCTGCTGTTCGACATGGACATGGCGATCCAGTCCATGCGCGACGCCAGCCAGGGCAGCGACTCGGAGCATGTCGTCAGCCTGACGGGGTGTTATCACAATCTCATGCGCATGTGGGCGGAGACCTGACCCATTTACCCGGATCGCCCCGGCCGCAAAGTTACAACAAAGGACCAACATGCATCCCCAGAAGCACCGGCTCCACGCCTTTCTTCCCGTACTGGCCGCGTCAATCGCGTTGTGCATCGCGCCCGGCGCATCGGCAGCCGATGCCGAGGCCCGCATCACCATCCAGGAACACAAGTTCGTGCCGGCAGAGCTGAAGGTTCCCGCCGGCCAGCGCGTCAAGCTCCTGGTCCTGAACAAGGACGACACGCCGGAAGAATTCGAAAGCAGCACGCTCGCCGTAGAGAAAGTCATTCCCGGCGGCGCGCGCGCGACCATCTTCATCGGACCGCTCAAGCCGGGCCGCTACCCTTTCATGGGCGAATTCCACCAGAGCACCGCGCAAGGCGCGGTGGTCGCGGAGTAAGCATGTTCGGCGCCGCGCTGATCATCTTCCGGGAAACCGTGGAAGCCGCGCTGTTCGTGAGCATCATGGCCGCCGCGACACGGGGACTGCCGGACCGGGGACGCTGGCTCGCGGCAGGCATCGCCGGCGGCATCCTCGGTTCCCTCCTCGTCGCCAGCATGATGGAAACGATCGCCGACATGGCGGAAGGCATCGGGCAGGATTACCTCAACGCCGGCATCCTCGGCATCGCCTTCGTGATGCTGGCCTGGCATCTCATGACGTCGGCGCGGCACGGCATGCAGGCGGCCAGCGCCGCGCGGCAGCTCGGGCAGGCCTTGCATGAACGCGCCGGTCCGCCTTGGGCCATGGTCATCGCCGTCGCGCTTGCCGTCCTGCGCGAAGGTGCGGAGACCGTCCTGTTCGTCGCCGGCTACGCGGCGGGCAACGCGTCGAGCCGAGGAAGCATCCTGGCCGGTTGTGCCATGGGCCTGGCAGCGGGCATCGCCCTCGGCGCGCTGCTCTACGCCGGCCTGAAATCGATTCCCATCCGCCGGCTGTTCTCGGTGACCAACCTCTTGATCCTGCTGATGGCGTCGGCGATGGCCGGCCAGTTTGCGCGGACCCTCATCCAGGCGGGCATCCTTCCTTCGCTATTGGCCTCGGCCTGGGACTCCTCGGCGCTGTTGTCTAACGATTCCCTGGCGGGCACCCTGATGCACGCGCTCCTCGGTTACGAAGCACGACCCTCGGGCATGCAGCTGCTTTTTTATGCCGGCGGCTTAGTCCTGCTGGTGGCCGGCATGCGCCTGATGCGGCCCCGCGCCAAGGCAACGACGGCCAGTACGGCGGTTTCGCCCGAGATTTCCGTCTGAAAAATCCTCTTGCCTGTTCTTCCGACCGCGCCCGGCTCCCTGCCTCTCGGCCGAGGGGCAGCCGCGCAAGCGCCCATCCATTGATATATTATTTCCGCAACATTGCTTCCTTGAATCCGATTTGAAGTCGCCTGCGTACAAGAGGCGTCGGGTCCGGGCTGCGCGCGCAGCCCGGACCGAGCGTCCGTTAACTGGGGAGAAATTGTCATGAGCACAGCAACCAACCTGGCCATCAGTTGGGTAGAACAGGGATACGTCCCGGATCCGGTGATTCGCGCAGGCATCCGCCGCCTCTTGAAAAGCCGGCTCGAAGAAATCGAGGCTGACCGGACGGGCGCCGCCTCGGAGCGCATGGAAGCATTCATCCGGGAGATGGCAGCCGCCGACATGGCGCCGCTGCCCGAAAAGGCCAACGAACAGCATTACGAGGTGCCGGCAAGCTTCTTCCTGCGGGCGCTTGGCTCGCACCGGAAATACAGCTGCTGCTGGTGGCCGGAAGGCACCGATACCCTGGACGAAGCGGAAGCCCTCGCATTGAACGCCACCTGCGAACGCGCCGGCCTCGCGGATGGACAGGACATCCTGGAACTGGGCTGCGGCTGGGGTTCGCTCAGCCTGTGGATGGCGGAACGCTTCCCGCGCGCGCGCATCACCGCGGTGTCGAACTCCCGCTCGCAGCGCGCCTACATCGAACAGGAAGCGCAGCGGCGCGGCCTGAAAAACCTGCGCATCCTGACGCAAGACATGAACGTGTTCGACATCGCCGACCGTTTCGACCGCATCGTGTCGGTGGAAATGTGCGAACACCTGCGCAACTGGCCCCTGCTGTTCAGCCGCATCCGCTCCTGGCTGAAGCCCGGCGGACGGTTCTTCATGCATGTCTTCGTGCATCGTTCGACGCCCTACGCTTTCGAGGCGCGCGACGAGAGCGACTGGATGAGCCGTCATTTCTTTTCCGGCGGCATGATGCCGAGCGACGATCTCGCCGCCCGCTTCCAGGATGACCTCAAGCTGCTGCAGAGATGGCGGTGGGACGGCACGCACTATGAAAAGACCTGCAATGCCTGGCTGGCGCGCATGGACGACCAACGGGATGCGGTCATGCCCATCCTGGAACAGACCTATGGCAAGGAGCAGGCGGCGGTGTGGTGGATGCGCTGGCGCATCTTCTTCATGTCGTGCGCGGAACTGTTCGGCTATGAGCACGGGCAGCAATGGTGGGTAAGCCATTACCTGTTCGAACGCCGTCCGGACTGATTTCCGGCAACGATCATCGGAGGGGCTCGCATGGAATCGATTGCCGCCGTCAAGCCGTCCTGGCGCAATGGCGCCGCCATCAACTTCGTCCTGTTCCAGGCAGGATGGCTGGGCTGCGTGCTGAGCGCGGCGCGCGGACAAGCCTGGCTGGGCGTCCTGGGCGTTGCAGCCATCGGCGGCTGGCATCTCGCCCACGCCGCTCGCCCTCGCGCGGAGGCAAGGCTGATGCTGCTGGCCGCCCTGCTCGGGATCGTCTGGGAAAGCGTGCTTGCCAGCGGCGGCTGGCTGGTCTATCCAGACGGACTGGCATTCGGGATACTCGCGCCTTACTGGCTCGTTGCGATGTGGGTTCTGTTTGCGACCACGCTCAACGCATCCCTCGGCTGGTTGCGCGGCAAGCCCTGGCTCGCGGCGGCATTCGGCGGCGTGGGCGGACCGCTTGCCTTCCTGGCGGGAGAGCGGCTCGGCGCGGTGGCCTTTGCCCGGCCGGCCGCCGCCACGATTGCGCTGGCGCTGGGATGGGCCTTGCTGACGCCGCTGCTGACGGCGATCGCATCACGCCTGTCGGAGCACCGTCCATGAAAACGACCGCAGGAAGAACGCAATGACATTATGGGATCTGGGATCGGGCCCCGCACTTGCCAGCGCCGCCACGGTGGCCATCATCGCCGTCGTTGCCTGGATCATCAGCGTGGCCAGGCGCAACGCAGGCATTGCCGACGTCATCTGGGGAGGCTTCATGCTGGCCGGATCGGCAGCCTTCATGCTGAAGCTCGACCAGCCCGGTCCGCGCGCCGCCTGGTTGCTGGCAATGATCGCCTTGTGGGCGCTGCGCCTGTCGCTGCACATCGGCTGGCGCAACCACGGCCAGCCGGAAGACCGGCGCTACCAAGCCATACGCGAGCGCAACCAGCCTCATTTCGCCTTGAAGAGCCTTTATCTGGTGTTCGGACTGCAGGCGGCGCTAGCATGGATCATCGCCCTGCCGCTGTTTGCCGCGATCGGAAGCGGCGCACCGATCGGATGGCTTGATGCCGCCGGCGTCCTGCTCTGGCTTGCCGGGTTCCTGTTCGAGGCCATCGCCGACGCCCAGCTTGCGCGTTTCCGGAAGCGGCATGCCGGTTTCGCGGACCAGGCGCGTCCCGTCATGGATTCAGGACTGTGGCGGTACTCGCGGCATCCGAATTATTTCGGCGAGTGCTGCCTGTGGTGGGGCTTCTACCTCGTCGCCTTGTCGGCGGGTGCGGGATGGACCATCTTCTCTCCCCTGCTCATGACCGTGCTGCTGCTCAAGGTTTCCGGCGTCGCGCTGCTGGAAAGGGACATGGTCGAACGGCGCCCCGCCTATCGCCAGTACATCGAACGCACCAATGCGTTCATTCCCGGGCCGCGTCATGAATAGCGCGCGCGCGCGGCGCTTCATGTCCGCGCTCCTGCTGGTGCTGAGCGCCGGCGCAGCGGCTGAGCAAAGGACATGGCGCTTCGACGTACAGCTCGATGGCAAGCCGATCGGCCAGCATCGATTCATCCTGAATGACGGCCCCGGGTCGCGGGAAATCCGCAGCGACGCGGAATTCGATGTGAAATTCCTGCTCGTCTTCAAGTATCGCTACGTGCATCACGCCCATGAGACATGGCAAGGCGATTGCCTGAAGAGCCTGCGTGCGCGGACCGATGAAAATGGCACCTTGTCCAGCGTCGATGCAGAGGCGAAAGCTGGCAGCCTGGTCGTGAAAACCGATGAGGGAAGCCAGGCCTACGCTGGCTGCGTGATGACTTTCGCCTACTGGAATCCCGCCATCCTGAAACAGCAGAAGCTCTTGAATCCCCAGACCGGCCGCTACGAAGACGTGAAGGTCTCTCTCTTGCAGGAGGACGAACTCACGTTGGGCGGCCGGAAGGTAGTGGCTCGCCGTTACAGGATCACCGGCCCCGCAGCGCCGATCGAACTCTGGTACAGCCCGGAAGGCGACTGGCTGCAACTGGCCTCGACGGTGAAAGGCGGGATGCAATTAGTTTACCGACGCGGAGACCCGTCATGAATTACCGCAGCCTGTTGAGAAAATGTTTCGCGGCCGCCATCATGCCCTTGCTGGGCGCGTGCCAGACCGAGCCGCTGGCGCCGATCGCCACCGTTCCCAAGGTGGACCTTCCCCGCTTCATGGGTGACTGGTATGTCATTGCCAACATACCCACCTTTCTCGAGCGGAATGCGCACGACCCGGTAGAGTCGTACCGCCTCGGGGAAGACGGCACCATAGAGACGACCTTTACCTTCCACGACGGCGGCTTCGACGGACCACAGAAGGTTTATCACCCGCGCGGTTTCGTGGCCGACCCGGCAAGCAACGCGGTCTGGGGCATGCAGTTCATCTGGCCGGTCCAGGCCGAGTACCGCATCATCTACCTGGCCGACGATTACAGCCAGACGGTGATCGGCCGGTCGAAGCGCGATTACGTCTGGATCATGGCCCGCACGCCCCGCATCCCGGACAGCGATTACCAGCGCCTGCTGCAATTCATCGCTGCCCAGGGCTATGACACTGCCAGGGTCGTGAAGGCGCCGCAGCGCCCCCGCTGACCCGGGCCGGTCGATGGCCCCGGACAATCGATTCGCTTGCTTTCGCCCTCTTACTTGCGTACTTTCTCGAGGTCGGACTGCAGATCCTTCACGAGCTTGGTGTGGCCTTCGCTCGCAAACTTCTGCGTCGCCTGGCGCGTCGTCTCCTGCATGCGTTCGATTTCCTTGTCGCTCACCACCGTGACCTGCATGCCCTTCTGCTTCAGGAAGTCGATTGCCTTCGCGGAGGATTCGCGGGTTTCCTTGCGTTCGAAGTCCCTGGTCGCGGCGGCGGATTCCTGGATCGCCTTCTTCTCGTCGGCGCTCAGGCCGTCCCACCACTTCTTGCTCGCGAGTACGATCCACGGGCTATACACGTGCTTGGTGAGCGACAGGTATTTCTGCACTTCATAGAACTTGCTGGACTGGATGGTCGTGACCGGGTTTTCCTGGCCATCGACGGTCCCGGTTTCCATGGCGGTAAACAATTCCGAGAAGGCCAGCGGGATGGCGTTGGCGCCGAAGCCCTTGAACATGTCGATGTATACCGGGTTCTGCATGACACGAAGCTTGATGCCCTGCAGGTCTTCCATCTTCGCGATCGGGCGCTTGGAGTTGGTCAGGTTGCGGAAACCGTTCTCCCAGTAAACCAGGCCGACCAGTCCTTTTTCCTGCAGCTTGGCCATCAGGTTCTGGCCGAAGGGCCCGTCGAGGATCGCATCCGCTTCCTTCTCGTTGCGGAAGATGAAAGGCAGGTCATAGACGCCGAAATCGCTGTCGATGCCGACCAGCGTGGCGGTCGAACCCACCATCATTTCCTGCGCGCCGCCGATCAAGGCGTTTTGCATCTGCACATCGCTGCCGAGGCTGGCGCTGCCGAAGCCCTTCATCTTCAGCTTGCCGCCGGTGCGCTTGGCGAGATCGTCGGCGAAGAACTTGGCGGCATGTCCCTGGTTGCTGTCCTCCGCGAGGCCGTAGCCGAAGCGGATGATGCGCGGCTTGAAGTCGGCCGCATGGCCGGCGGCCGCGACGCAGCACAAGGCAGCGGCGGTAACGATGGATTTGAGGGATAACTTCATGATGTCTCCTTTATGTTGGAATCAACGGAACCATGCCATCGGCACGGTAATGCATTGGGGGAATGCGACGAACAGGAACACGAGCAGGGTCTCGACCAGCAGGAAAGGCCAGACGCCGCGCGTCGCGCTTTCGAGGGAGATGCGGGCAACGCCGCACACCACGTTGAGGACCGTGCACACCGGGGGATGGATCAGGCCGAGCGTGCCGACCAGGATGAACATCACGCCGAAGTAAGTCGGATCGACGCCCGCCTTGATCATGAGCGGCATCAGCACCGGACCCATGACGAGAATGGTCGGCGTCAGGTCCATGACGGTGCCGACCGCCAGCAAGAGAACCATGACCGCCGCCACCAGCCAGCGCGGATGGTCGATCAGGGGCCCGAGGAAATCGGTGACCTGCGCCGGCAGGTCCGCCAGCGTGACCATGTAGGACGCGACAAAGGCCGCCGCGCACAGGAACATGACCGTACTGGTGGTCCGCGCCGCATTCATGAGCAAGGGAATGATCTGGTCGAACTTGACTTCGCGGTAGATGAACAGGCTGACGAACAAGGCATACACCGCGGCGACCGCTGCGGCCTCCGTCGGCGTGAACACGCCGCCTTTCAGGCCGCCGACGATGATGACCGGAAGAACCAGCGCCCACAAGGCATCCACCAGGGCATGCTTGCGCTCGGCCCAGCTGCTCTTGGGCTGCAGCTTCACTTCCATGTTGCGCGCTAGCAGGCTCCAGACGATCACCAGGCCGAGCGCCCGCATCAGCGCGGGCATGATGCCGGCAATGAAGAGGTTGCTGATCGAGGTATTGGTGGTGACGCCGAAGATGATGAAGGGCATGGACGGCGGCACGATGGGCGCGATGACGCCGCCGGCGGCGATCAGGCCCGCAGAGCGCGGCACCGGGTAGCCATGGTCGCGCATCATTGGAATCAGCAACGTGGCGACGGCGGCGGTATCGGCGAGCGCCGAGCCAGAGAACGCGCCCAGCAGGAGCGTCGCGGCGATGGCGACATATCCGAGACCGCCCCGGATATGACCGACCATGGACACCGCGAGGTTGATGATGCGCTTCGAAATGCCGCCCGCATTCATCAGCTCGCCGGCAAGGATGAAGCACGGCACCGCCAGCAGGGGATACACGTCAGCGCCGGCGAGCATGTTCTGCGCCACCAGCTGCGCATCGAAGAAGTCGAGGTGGACCATCAGCACCACCCCGGTCAGGATCAGGGCAAAGGCAATGGGCATGCCGAGCACCATCAGCGCGACCAGCGCGCCCAGGAAGATTCCGATAGTCATTCTGCGATTTCCTTTTCAGGCGCGGGGTGGAATGCCGTCGACGCGGCGTGATCTCCGGGAATGGCGGCGTCGGGCTTGCCGGAGACGATCTTGTAGAGGTTCGCGAGCACCACGACGATCATGCTCGCCGCGCACACCAGGCCGGCAGACGCCATCGCCGCGTTGGGATAGTGCAGCACCGTCGAATACGTGGTCATGCCGATCTGCGTCTGCGTCCAGCTTCCCGCAAGGAACAACCACAGGGCATACAGCATCAGCAGGTGGCTGATCACCGCGCTCGCCCGCCTTGCCCAGAAAGGCAGTCGTTCCTGCACGAGTTCCACGCCAAGATGCGCCTTGCGGCGAAGGCCGAGCACAGCGCCGAGAAACACCATCCAGACGAACAGCAGGCGCGATATCTCTTCCGCGCCGGCGAAGCCCGCTCCGAATCCGTAGCGCGCCACGACATTCGAAAACAGCAGCACCACCATGATGGCGAGATCGAGCGCGAGCAAGCCCTCGACGATGCGGTCAATCCAGGTTTTTTGTACTTCCACGGTCAGCCTCCTCGATCGTTATCCGGTGATGCGGCCGGCATGTCCTGCAAGGCGCGCAACGCCTGGCTGACCAGTTCGACCGGCTCTTGCCTGATGTCCAGCGTCAGGCCCCTTTCATCGCGCTGCAGCGGTTCCAGGTCGCGGAACTGGCTTTCGAGCAACGACACGGGCATGAAATGATTGGGCCGCGCACGCATGCGGGCAGCGATGAGCTCCATGGCGCCATCGAGGTGAGCGAAGGCAAGGCCCTCGTCGCCTTGGCGAAGCAGGTCGCGGTAGCTGCGCTTGAGCGCAGAACATGACACCACGAGGCCCTGCTGCAAGACGCGCGCCTCGGCGATCCGTTCCCGGATCACCATCAGCCAGTCGCGCCGGTCGAGATCGGTCAGCGGCTGTCCGGCTGCCATCTTGTCAATGTTGGATTGGGGGTGAAACGCGTCTCCCTCGAGATGCGCGAATCCGAGCGCTTGCGCAAGCCGGCTGCCGATTTCGCTCTTGCCGCAACCGCTCACGCCCATCACCACGATGCGGCAGGGCTGGTGTTGTTCTGGATGCACCATGTGTCCTTTTTGCGATTAATGTTATCGCTAACATGCGAATTCTGCCGATCTTGGAAGCGGATGTAAACCGGTTTTTATGGTGCGGCGCAAAAAGAGAGTGGACTGCGGAAGGAGGCTTCGCGTCGACCTACAGGCCGGAAATACCCTCGAGAACATCAGGTGCTCTCGCGCGCCATCAGCGTGAACCCGAGGTCGATGTGCTGGCGGGCCGGCTTTTCGCCGTTGATGAGCTGCTTGAGAAGGATCGCGGCTTCGAAGCCGATGCGGTAGCGCGGCGTGCCGACGGTGGTGAGCGACGGCACCATCCAGGCGGATTGCGGCAAGTCGTTGAAACCGCAGATCGCCAGCTGCCGGGGGACCGCGATGCCGCGCCGCTGGCATTGATAGATCGCGCCGTAGGCAAGGTCGTCGTTGCAGCAGAAGGCGGCGTCGCAATCCGGGGCCACGGCGAGCAGCCGGCCCAGCAGCTCGGCGCCGAGCGCGACGGTGGAGGGATCGGGCACCAGTACCTCCCGCTCCGGCGCGTACAGGCCGGCCGCCCGCAAGGCGGCACGCCAGCCTTCCGCGCGCTTGAGGGTACGCTCGTCCAGCTGGGCGGCGATGAAGCCGATGCGGCGGTAGCCCTTGTCGATCAGGTAGCGCGTCATGGTGTAGCTGGCATCGAACTGGGACAGGCCCACGCTGTACTCGCCCTCGCCGATCGACAGGTCCATCATGGAAACGGTGGGCACGCCGCTCGCCGCCAGCATGCGCCTCACTTCCTCGCTCTGGCCAAGGCCGGTGAGCAGGACGCCGTCCGGGTTCGATTGCAAATGGATGCCAACGAGCTTGCGCTCCTCCTTGTCGGAATAGCGCGTGTTGCCGATCAGGACCTGCACGCCCTCTTCGTCCACCGCATCCTGGATACCCGCCAGCACGTCGGTGAACACCGCGTTCGACAGGGAGGGAATGAGGACGGAGATGACGTTGGAGCGCGAGGTGGCGAGCGCGCGCGCCGCCCGGTTCGGGACGTAGCCGAGGTCCTGCATGGCGCGTTCGATCTGCTGGCGCAGCGCGGGCGTCACCAGCTCGGGCTTGCTGATTGCGCGGGACGCGGTCATGGTCGACACCCCGACCTGCCTTGCCACGTCTGCCAGGGTGATGCGTCTCCTGACGCGCCCTCTTTTCTCTTCGTCTTCCCGGGACGTCATTGGGGCCTATCCTTCCGTTTTACCTTCGCCAATGTTATCGCTATCTAGCACATAAGTAAAACAGTAGCCTTTGGGAAAGTTTGGAAGCGCTTGGTTCGCAGGCGCCCAGGGCGTCAGCAACCCGCCGGACGGGTTGCCAGCAAGCCGATCGTGACGAGAAAGAGAAGCATGGCGACCACCTTCCAGAAGATCACCGGGTTTCTTTCGATCAACGGCGGCCGGGTCTTGCGCAGGTAAGCCTTGTTCGGATGGCGCAGGTCGTGGATGAATTCGGCGAGATCGCCATAACGCTTTTCCCGGACCGGGTGCAGCGCACGGCGCAGGGCTTCGTCCACCCAGAGGGGAAAGCCGGGACCGGATTCGAGGAGGGAACGATAGCTCAGCTTGCGCGCCTCGGCGGCCGAACGGATCTTCGCCACTTCCACGCCATAAGGCTGGGTGCCGCTCAACATCTGGTAAGCGATGACGGCGAGAGAAAACATGTCGGACCGCGCATCGCCCTGCTCGCCATGAAAGCATTCCGGCGCGGTGTACTGCAAGGTGCCAACGACGCGATCGTGATCGATTGCCGCTCCGCCTTCGGAAATGCCCGCTACCCGGGTCGCGCCGAAGTCGATGATCCTCGCCGTCCCGGTGCGGTCGACCATGATGTTTTCCGGGCGCAGGTCCTGGTGCACCATTTCCATGCGATGAAAGGCGCGCAGGCCGCGCCCGACCTGCTCGATCACACCGCGCACGGCATCGATGCCGGGGGCGGGATGGTCGCGCATCCATTGCGCCAGCGTCTCGCCCTCGATGTACTCCATCGCCACATAGAGGTAATTGCGACTGCGGTTTCCCTGGCAAGGCTTGAGCACGTGGGGACTGTTGATGCGCCGGGCAATCCATTCCTCTAGCAGGAAGCGCTCGAGGTAATCCGGGTCGTCGCGCATTTCCGTCGAAGGGGTCTTCAGCGCGACCTGCTCGCCGGATTCGATGTCGACGGCGAGGAACACATGGCTGCGGCTGCTCGCATGGATCTGGCGCACGATGCGAAAGCCATCGAATTCCATGCGGGGTTCGAGAGCCGGCGGAAAGGGCAGCAACGACATTTGCTGGACCAGTTCCCCGGCCTCGGGTTGGGGCAAGGCGTCGACCCTGACGATCTGCACCGTCAGGTTGTCCGCGCTGCCGCGCCGCAGCGCATGCTCGACGATGCCCTGCGCAGCCATGTCGAGATTGCTTCCGCTGGTCTCAAGCAGACGGGCGACCAATTCGCCATCAATGTAATCGTAGACGCCATCCGTCGCCAGCAGGAAGGTGTCCCCCGCTTCGAGCTGGATCGCGTGGTAATCGATTTCCACGCGCTGGTTCATGCCGAGCGCCCGGGCGAGATAACTCTGCGCCGAGGAAACATGGATCCGGTGGTCATTGGTGAGCTGCTCGAGCGCCGCGCCGCGCAACTGGTAGATGCGGGAATCGCCGACGTGGAACAGGTGCGCCGTCGTGGACTTGACGACCATGGCGCTCAGGGTGCAGACATAGCCGCGATCCATGTCGAAGCGATACTGGCTTTGCTGGGTTTGCGCATGCAGCCAGGAATTGGTGGCGGCGATGACGCGCTCGACCGAGGTTTTCACCGACCACGCATCCGAGGTGCAGTAATAGTCCTCCAGCACGCTGGCGACCGCCTGCTGGCTGGCGATGTGGCTGACCGCACTGCTGCTGATGCCATCCGCCACGGCGGCAACGATTCCTTTGCTGGAGAGCTGTGGCTCGCCGGGAACGCAGGCGCCATGGAAATCCTGGTTGGCTGTCTTGCGTCCCTTCTCGGAATGCTGGCCGATCGTGATGGTGAGCTGGCTCATGCTGGCGGGGCCTGTAAGACGCATGACCGGCCGCCGCGCCGGCCACCGGTCATGCGCGACGGGATTGAATGGATTACAGCGTGCGCTTCGGGCCGGTCTTGATGTGGGTTGCGTACAGCGTCAGGCCGGTGAAGGCGAGGCCGCCGACAAGGTTGCCGAGCACCGTGGGAATTTCGTTCCAGATCAGGTAGTCCATGATCGAGAAGTGCCCGCCCAGCATCAACCCCGACGGGAACAGGAACATGTTGACCACGGAATGTTCGAAAGCCATGGCGAAGAACAGCATGATGGGCATCCACATCGCGATCACCTTGCCGCTCACTGTCGTGGAAATCATGGCGCCCACCACGCCGGTCGACACCATCCAGTTGCACAGCATGCCGCGCACGAACAGGGTCAGCATGCCGGCCGCGCCGTACTTCGCATAGCCCAGGGTGCGGCTTTCGCCGATGACGCCGATCACCTCGCCGACCTTGCTCGGCGGCGTGGAAAAGCCGTTCGTGAACACGATCGCCATCAGCACCGCGACAGTCAGCGCGCCGCCGAAGTTGCCGAGGAAGACGAGGCCCCAGTTCCTGAGCACCGCCTTGAGGGTGACGCCTGGCCGCTTGTCGATCAGGGCGAGCGGCGTAAGTACGAGAACGCCAGTCAGAAGGTCGAACCCCAGCAGGTAGAGCATGCAGAATCCGACCGGGAAGAGGATGGCGCCTATGATGGGATAGCCGGTCTGCACCGATACCGTGACGGCAAAGACCGCCGACAGGGCAAGAATGGCGCCGGCCATGTAGGCGCGGATCAGCGAGTCCCGCGCCGACATGTAGATTTTCGATTCTCCGGCGTCGACCATCTTGGTGACGAATTCGGAAGGGGCGAGGTAAGCCATGATGTGTCCTTGTGTTAGCTGAAAGGGTAAGCCGATCGATGAAGCGCTAAAGTCTCCGGGCGCCTCAGACGGCAACCCAGACCGTGCGGTTCTCCACCCGCACCGGGTACGCGCTGACGGAGTTTTCCGGCGCCTCCAGGCATTCGCCGTTCTGCAGGTCGAAGTGATGCTTGTAGATCGGCGAGGCAACCACGATGCGTTCGCCGAGGCTGCCGATGAGGCCGCGCGACAGCACGCTGGCCTTGGCATTGGGATCGAAGTTGTCGATCGCGAACAGGCGCTTCTGGTCGCCGTCCACGTGGAAGACCGCCACATGCTTGTTCTTTACCAGGGCGCAGATGCCCATGTTGGGAACGATGTCGTCGAGGGAGCAGACGGGGCTCCAGGTCTTGTTTTCCGGCTTGGTTTCGGCAGCATTGATCATGATGGCGTTTCCTTAGGCGATTTCGGCGATGATGGGGATGACTTTTCTTTCGTCCGGCGTGGCGGGGCGGATCTGTCCGCGTTCCTCGACGAACATCACGTGGTGGTCCTGCTGGTCGCTGTTGACGAACTGCCGGAAGCGCTTGCGGGTTTCCGGATCGGTGACGGCGTTCTTCCATTCGCAGGCGTAGGTATCGACCACGTATTGCATGTCGGCTTCCAGTTCGGCGGCGAGTCCGAGCTTGTCGTCGAGAATGACTTCCTTCAGGTAGTCCAGGCCGCCCTCGAGGTTTTCGCGCCAGACGCTGGTGCGCTGCAGGCGGTCGGCGGTACGCACGTAAAACATCAGGAAGCGGTCGATGTATTTCACCAGCGCCTCCTTGGTGAGGTCGGAGGCAAGCAGCTCGGCGTGGCGCGGCTTCATGCCGCCATTGCCGCATACGTAGAGGTTCCAGCCCTTTTCCGTGGCGATCACGCCAACGTCCTTGCCCTGGGCTTCGGCGCATTCGCGGGTACAGCCGGAAACGCCGAACTTGATCTTGTGCGGCGCGCGCAAGCCCTTGTAGCGGTTCTCGAGCTCGACGGCGAGGCCGACGCTGTCGTTGACGCCATAGCGGCACCAGGTCGAACCGACGCAGGACTTGACCGTGCGCAGGGACTTGCCATAGGCGTGGCCGGATTCGAAGCCGGCGGCGATCAGTTCTTCCCAGATCGCCGGGAGCTGTTCCAGCCGCGCGCCGAACATGTCGACGCGCTGGCCGCCGGTGATCTTGGTATAGAGGCCATACTTCTTGGCGACCTGGCCGACCGCGATCAGTCCGTCCGGGGTAACTTCGCCGCCGGCCATGCGCGGCACGACGGAATAGGTGCCATCCTTCTGGATGTTGCCGAGGAAGTAGTCGTTGGAATCCTGCAGGGCTGCATGCTCGCGCTTGAGCACGAAGTCGTTCCAGCAGGAGGCGAAGACGCTCGCGGCGACCGGTTTGCATATGTCGCAGCCCAGCCCCTTGCCGTGCCGCTTGAGCAGTTCGTCGAAGGTCCGGATGTTCTCGACCTTGATCATGTGGAACAGCTCCTGGCGCGAGTACGCGAAATGCTCGCACAGGTGGTTGTTGACCGCCATGCCGCGTTTCTTCATCTCGGCCTTCATCACCTGCGTGACGAGGGGCACGCATCCGCCGCAGGCGGTGCCGGCCTTGGTGCAGGACTTCAGGTCCGCGATCGTGGCCGCGCCGTTGGCGACCGCATCGCAGATTTGTCCCTTGGACACGTTGTTGCAGGAGCAGATCTGCGCGGCGGCGGGCAGCGCGTCCACGCCGATGCCTGCCTTGGCCTTGCCGTCGCCCTGCGGCAGGATGAGGAATTCCGGATCCTTCGGCAGCTCGATCCGGTTCAGCATCATCTGCAGCAGCGTGCCGTATTCCGCGGCATCGCCGACCAGCACCGCGCCCAGCAGGAACTTGCCGCACTCCGAGACGACGATCTTCTTGTACACCTGCTTGCGTTCGTCGCTGAACTGGTAGGCGCGGCTGCCCGGGGTCGTGCCCATGGCATCGCCGATGCTGGCCACGTCCACGCCCATCAGCTTGAGCTTGGTGCTCATGTCGGCGCCATGGAAAGACGCGGGTATGCCGGCGAGATGCTTGGCGGCGACGCGCGCCATGTCATAGCCGGGTGCGACCAGGCCATAGACCTGTTCGTTCCAGAGCGCGCATTCGCCGATGGCGTAGATGTCGGCGTCGGAAGTCAGGCAATGTTCGTCGATGCGGATGCCGCCGCGGGCGCCGATGGCCAGGCCGCACTGGCGGGCGAGTTCGTCGCGCGGGCGGATGCCTGCCGAGAAGACAATCATGTCCGTGTCGAGGTGGCTGCCGTCGGCGAACACCATGCGGTGGCGCGCCGCTTCGCCATCGACGATTTCCAGCGTGTTCTTCTGCGTATGGACGTGCACGCCGAGTTCTTCGATCTTCCTGCGCAGGGTGCGGCCGCCCGCCTCGTCGATCTGCACCGCCATCAGGCGCGGGGCGAACTCCACCACGTGCGTCTGCAGGTGCATGTCGCGCAAGGCCTTGGCGCATTCCAGACCGAGCAGGCCGCCGCCGATCACCACGCCGCTTTTCGCGCGGGAACCGCATTCGAGCATCGCTTCCAGGTCTTCGATGGTGCGGTAGACAAAGCAGTCTTCGCGGTCCTTGCCGGGCACCGGGGGAACGAAGGGATACGATCCGGTCGCCATGACGAGCTTGTCATAAGCCAGGACTTCGCCGCTGCCGGTAGTGACCGTCTTGCGGGCGCGGTCGATTGCCACGGCCCTGGCGTTCAACTTCAACAGCATGTTGCCGCGATCGAAGAATCCGGGCGCCACGAGCGAGAGGTCGTCTGCGGATTTGCCGGAGAAGAATTCGGACAGATGGACCCGGTCGTAGGCCGGGCGAGGTTCCTCGCACAGGATGGTGACGCGGGCGTGCGACAGGCCGGCGTCATCCAGGCTTTCCAGAAACTTGTGACCTACCATGCCATGGCCGATGACTACGATATGCATGACGACTCCTGATGCTGAAAAATGGGTGAGTTCCGCCACCGCGCGCCGAAGGCGCGCGGGGTTGTGTTCGTGGGTGATGTCAAGCGCGGCGCCTGGCCGCCGTCATTGCTGCCTTGCCTGGCGTGTCCTGGCGGGTGCGGCGGCCGACGCATTCAGCGCGCGGGATGCCAGCGGGTGCCCTTGGATGGCTGGGAGCGCGTTCGCGCCCGGGATGGGATAAGAATCGTATGCTGACATGGCGGATCCAAACTATTATCGCTCGCCTGCTCCGGTCATCGCTGGATAACGTGAGGAACAAGCGCGCGGGACTTCATTGCCCACCGTGCCCGGCTTTGGGCACGATAATCGGTAAAGCTCCTTGGCTTTGATTAAGCATTAGCAATTGGTGTGCCACCGCCGTGGTGGCCATGACGGCACGTCAGGAATGCATCAAGGGCTCCGTCGCCGTGCCGCCGGTGAGGAAAATTGCCACAAATTAGGGAGAGAACGGCATTCGCGCTTCGGGCCTGACCAACGGCGCACTTCATCGGTGCGCCATCCGGAGCACCGCATTAGTGCGCCGCACCAATGCATCGACCGGCAAGAGCGTCACGACGGAAGCGAACTCGCCCACGTCGCTGCGTACGTCGATGCCGCCTTCATGCAGATTCAGGATCTTCTTCGCGAGGTGCACGTCGAGGCCGACGTCCTTGATGCTGCCCGCAGGCTGATCGACCCGGAAGAACTTGACGAAGATACGCGGCACGTCGGCTTCAAGGATGCGTAGTCCCTGGTCTTTCACCTCGATGAACGCAGGCGCGTTCGGGTCCTGCGCCAATATCGTTATGCCGGACGCCGTCGGTATCCGGAGGTTCTCATCCTCGTATTCCAGGATGCTTGCGGTGAAGGCCGCGATCAGGCCTTGCTATGGGCTTTAGCGCTGCGAGCGGAAACCGCCTGCAGTTGGCATGGCGGAATGCCATCCATTCGCTGCAAGATGATGTGGTTATCGTTCCAACACATCGTGCCCGCCGGTGGAGGACGCGGGAATCAGATGGCACGGACGACGGCCGGAAACCTTAGTTCGACGTTCAGCCCGCCATCGGGAGCATTGAAGGCGCGGATGGTCCCGCCGTGGGCGAGCACGATCCGTTGTGCGATGGCGAGCCCGAGGCCATGTCCAGCGACGGATGTATCGGTGCTGCTGCGAACGAAAGGCTTGAAGATATTTTCCAGATCGGCGTCCGGCACGCCGGGGCCGCGGTCGCGCACCAGCACGCGTGCCGTTTCCCTGCCCGACTGCTCGACCACGACTTCCACCGAGGTTCCACCGGCGGTGTGGCGGACCGCATTGCGCACCACGTTTTCGATGGCGCTGTTCAAGAGCTCGGCCCGGCCCTTGATCAAGGCTTGGCAGCCGAGGTGCAGCCTGACCTCCTTGCCGTTGGCCCGCGCCTCGAAAGAAGCATCTTCCACGACGTCCGCGGCCAGGTCGCCCAGGACCAGGCTCTCCTTGAGCATGCTGTCGCCATTCGATTCCAGGCGCGACAAAGTCAGCAGGCCGCCGATCAGCTTGTCCATGCGGCCGCTCTCGCGCTCGATGCGCTCGATCATGGCTTCGGCCTTTTCCGGACGCTGGCGCATCAGGCCGATGGCTGCATGCAAGCGGGCCAGCGGCGAGCGCAACTCATGCGACACGTCGTGCAGCAGGCGCTTCTGGCCCTCGACGAGCGCCTGGAGCTGGGTGGCCATGCGGTCGAAGTCCTTGCCGAGGTCGGCAAGCTCGTCGCGCCGCCGCCCCATCGCCGGACCGGCGCGGGTATCAAGCCGGCCCGCCGCGGCGTCATCGAAGGCGGCACGCAGGCTCCGGATGGGTTTGGCAAAGTACCATGCCAGCAACCAGGCCGTTACCAGGCTCGCCAGAAGCGCGATGATCATCGGGACATACGGGAAATGCGGCTCATTGCGCGGCCGATGGAACAGCGGCTCGATCAGGCTCTGCGGCCCGCCGCGCCAGCCCCGTCCCTCGGGTGCGCCCGGAGGAGGCCCGGGCGGCGGCCCTGCCTGCCCGGATGCGCGGAGGTCCGGCATGGGCGGCGCGCCCGGA
>NZ_JAAIVB010000040.1 GCF_010974945.1 Noviherbaspirillum galbum
TGGAGCGGGTGCCGAAGCCGCGCACGGAGAGCTGCAGGTCCTGGGCGTAGTTCTGGCGTTCGCGCAGCTGCAGGCCGGGGACGGCGCCGGTGAGTTCGGAGAGGTTGACCAGGGGCGTGTTGGCGCGCAGGGGATCGAGCTGGATGGCGTCGATGGAAGCGGCGGCGTCGAACTGGCGCTGGGCGTTGCGGCTGGCGGAGATGACGATGCTCTCCGGCGGGCGGCCGTCGTCGGTTGAGGCCGGGGCCGGGGCCGAGGTCTGCGCCGTCGCCGCGAGCGGCGCGAGGAGGCAGGCCGACAGCAAGGCATGGGGCGGGCGCGGGAAGGCGCGCCGCGGCAAAGAATGGTTCATTCCCTCGTGGCTCCCTGGAAGTGATGGGTGACGATGGATGGCGATGCGGCCGGCCTCGCCGGCGCTAGCGCTTGAGTTGGATCTCGAACGAAGAATAATACGCCGCGAGATTGTCGATGTCCGCGTCGGAGAGCGGCTTGGCGATCACGCTCATGATCTCGTTCTTGCGTGCGCCGCTGCGGAAGGCCTTCAGCTGCTCCGCAAGGTAGGCGGTTGGCTGGCCGGCGAGATGGGGCGCGTTCGGCATCTGCGCCATGCCCTCGTTGCCATGGCACATGGCACAGCTCTGGGCCTTCTCCTTGCCTGCCTTGGGGTCTTGCTTGTCCTGTGCCATGGATTGCGTGCAGAGCAGCACTCCCGCCACGCCCATCGCCAGGGCAAACCGTCGAATCGTCATGATGTCGTCTCCATGAAAAAAGCCGGACGAGGATAGGTCGTCCGGCTTGGGGGCATGCCCGGTCTTACTGGCCGTAGCTGATGCGGTAGATCGCGCCGGCGAAGTCGTCCGACACCAGGATGGAACCATCCTTGAGCACGGCAACGTCCACCGGACGGCCGCGGTACTGCTTGGTCTGCGGATCGAGCCAGCCTTCGGCGAACACCTCGGTCTTGTCGGCCGAGCCGTCGGCCTTGAGCGAGGTGAACATCACCCGCGCGCCGATCGGCGTCGTGCGGTTCCAGGAGCCGTGCTGGGCGGAGAAGATGCCGCCGCGGTATTTTTCCGGGAACATGCTGCCGTTGTAGAAGGTCATGCCCAGGTCCGCGGCATGCGCATCCATCTCGACTTCCGGCGGCGTCAGGTTGGAGGGCAGGGGGTCCTTGTCATAGCCTTCCTCGGTGATGCGGACCTTGCGGCCGCCCAGCCACGGATAGCCGAAATTCTGCCCGGGCTTGGTGGCGCGGTTCAATTCGCCCGGCGGGATGTCGTCGCCCATGCCGTCGGTCTGGTTGTCGGTGAACCAGAGGTCGCCGTTCTTCGGATTGAAGTCCATGCCCACCGAATTGCGGATGCCGCGCGCGAACACCTCGCGCTTGGAACCATCGAAGGGGTCGAGGCGGATGATGCCGCCGATGCCGTATTCGGCGAACTCCTTGAGCTTGGCGCGCGGCGGCACGTTGAAGGGCTGGCCGAGCGTGATGTACAGCTTCTTGTCCTTGCCGATGCGGCAGGTGCGCGCGCCGTGGTTGAAGGACTCGTCCTCCACCGGGATCAGCTTGCCCTGGGGAACGGTCTCGATGACGGCCACGTCCGGACCTTCGTAGAAGAATTCGGCGGCGGGGAAGTTGAGGACGCGGTTATGCTCGGTGACGATCAGGAAGCCGTCCGGGGTCCAGCACACACCATTGGGGTTGTTGAACTTGATGGACGGCGCGAACTGCTTCACCTCGCTCGCGACGCCGGAACTGGTGCGGTCGGTGACGGCCCACACCGCGCTCTTGCGCGTGCCGACGAAGAGCATGTTGGTCGATGGCGCGACCGCCATGTGGCGCGCATCCGGCACGACGGCGTACAGGTCGATCTTGAAGCCGGGCGGCAGCTTGACGCGCTTCAGGTTCTCGCGGATCGCATCGGCGGTGCGGCCGGTCTGCTGGATTGCGGGAAGGTTCGGATCCGTTCCCGAAACCTTGAATTTCTTCAGGTTTTCGATGTTCTGCTGCGCGTTCGCGAGCGGCATTGCAAGCGCAAGGCCGGCCGAAACGGCCAGCCCGATTTTCAAGGACCGTGGTGTTTTCATTTTTCGTCTCCAGATCGTCGTTGGGATCACTCCACTGCTCAAGCCAGGTCACGCCTTTCGGCGTTTTCAACAAATGCCTGTATCTCATCCCGGAAGATGTCCAGCCTCCGGGCGGGGGCGGACCGGCGCCGGCATGGGTCGGGCCATGACAGCGGAAGCGCGCGGGATGGGGTCAGGTTACGATAAAGGACGCGCGCCGCCTCAATGTTGACAAATGCCAATCCGAGGCAAGGAATGGCGGGAATTGGATCGCCAAATTTGTTGAATTCGTCATTTTGGACGGGCCGGCATGGAGGTGCCGAAGCGGGCCGAGGACCGGGCAAGCAAGGGGAATGCGAGGAGGCGGGGAAATGGAGGCCGCGGGGAACGCGGACGGGCGGCACGCGGTGCGACCGGCAGCCAACGCGCAAGGAAACCTGGTGGAGCGGAGGAGGATCGAACTCCCGACCTTCGCATTGCGAACGCGACGCTCTCCCAGCTGAGCTACCGCCCCATGCCTGGAATTCTATTGGCCTTGGGGCAAGCATGCAAGTGCCCCGCGCCGCCGGTTTGCGCTTGTCCGGAAAATGCCGGGCCGGTGGCCGGAACCTGTTGACTGAAGTTCCCGCGCGCCTCTATAGTTGCAGGATGGTTTCCGAATTTCACCACCTTTCCGAAAAGGTCACGCAACTCGCCGAACTCGCCGCCTCCTTGCGCCGCGAAAACGCCGAGCTGCGTCATTCCCTCGCATCGCTCACGGCCGAAAACGCCGAGCTGAACGCGCGCATCCAGCAGGCTTACCAGCGGGTGTCGGCCTTGCTGGAAAGGATACCGGCGACGGATGAAAGCGAGGAGGCCGCATGATACAGCTCGACGTCTCCATCATGGGCCAGCCCTACAAGCTGGCCTGCCGCGAAGGCGAGGAAGGCGCGCTGCGCGATGCGGTGGCCTACCTCGATGAAAAGATGTGCGCTATTCGCGATGCCGGCAAGATCAGGGGCAACGACCGGATCGCCGTCATGGCCGCGCTCGGCATCGCCGCCGAACTGCTCGCCACGAAGTCCGCGAGCGGTCCTTTCTCCGAGATGACCATGGCCGAAGTCAAGCAGAAGATTGCAGCGATGAACGCGGTGATCGACGTGGCGCTTGCCCCTCAGGAAACACTCTTTTAAGGCGGGAAATATATCCGCCGATCCGGGTCGAAAGCCTTTGACATGCGGCTCGATTCGGGTAAACTTAAGCCTTCCTGCCGTGTTCGCGATTGCCATATATTCCTTGAACCATTTATGTGCATAGGTCGCGGAAATTTGTTCGATGGGCGTGAGCGTCGCTAGTCCGATGAACCCGAAATTGAACTAACTGTGACCACCTTGAACCGTAAGGTTCGGGATGCCGGCAAAGACGGCACAGGCGGGGCTATATACCGAAGCGGCTGCATGAAAATGCAGCCGCTTTTTTTGCGCGTTGCGCGCGAACGTCCTGTCGATCCCACGGATCGCCGCCAGGAGGAACGGTCCGGCATGCAATACTGGTTGATGAAATCCGAGCCCGACGAAGTCAGCATCGACGACGCCCTCGCAGCCGCGGGATCGACGGTGCCCTGGACCGGCGTGCGCAACTACCAGGCCCGCAACTTCATGCGCGACCAGATGCGCGTGGGCGACGGCGTCCTGTTCTACCACTCGTCCTGCGCCGAACCGGGCATCGCCGGCATCGCCGAGGTGGCCAGCACGGCCTATCCCGACCCGACCCAGTTCGATTCCGGCAGCCCTTACTTCGATCCCAAGGCCACCCGCGAAACGCCGCGCTGGATGCTGGTCGACGTACGCGCCCTCCGCAAGACCCGCCTGCTCACCCTCGACCAGATGCGCGCCATTCCCGAGCTCGCCGACATGCAGATCCTCAGGCGCGGCAACCGGCTTTCCATCACGCCGGTCGCGCGGCATGAATGGGAATGCATACTCCAGCAACTCTCCTGACCCCCACATGGACATCTCTCTCATCATCGCACTGCTTGCGCTCGGCGCCGCGGTCGGCTTTGCCGCGGGCCTGCTCGGCATCGGCGGCGGCATGCTGCTCGTTCCCTTCATGACCATGCTCCTGACCGCCAAGCACTTCCCGCGCGAGCACATCGTGCACATGGCCATCGCCACTTCGCTGGCGACCATCATGTTCACGTCCATCTCCTCGGTGCGCGCCCACCATGCGCGCGGCGCGGTGCTGTGGCGGGTGGTGAGGCTGCTGGCGCCGGGCATCCTGATCGGCTCCTGGATCGGCCCCTGGATCGGCGCGCAACTCAACGCCACCGCGCTGGCCATGTCCTTCGCGATCTTCGTCGCGTTCTCCGCCACGCAGATGCTGCTCGATAAAAAGCCCGCACCGGGTCGCGATTTCCCCGGACCGGGCGGCATGCTCGCGGCGGGCGGCGGCATCGGCACCCTGGCCGGCCTCGTCGGCGCCGGCGGCGGCTTCGTGTCGGTCCCCTTCATGACCTGGTGCAACGTGAAGATCCACAACGCCGTCGCCACCAGCGCCGCGCTCGGCTTCCCGATCGCGCTCGCCGGCACGCTGTCCAACATCTACTTCGGAATGAAGACGCCAGGCCTGCCGGAAGGCGCCCTGGGATTCATCTACCTGCCAGCCCTGCTGGTGATTTCCATCGCCAGCGTGATGACCGCGCCGCTGGGCGCGAAGGTGGCCCACCAACTGCCTGTGGCCTCGCTCAAGAAGGTGTTCGCGCTGCTGTTGTACAGCCTGGCCGGGTATATGTTGTTCAAGGCGTTTCGGTAGGAGAGAAGACGCAAGGAAAACGCAAATGCAAAAGCCTTCACCTTCGCTTCACCTTCGGCATCCTGCTCCCTGTAGTCGGAACAGGCTGGAGCCATGCCGGTGCGGCAGGAGGCCGAGTCATCGAATGCTTCTCAGGTACTTACTACCGTAGAGGACGGCATCCCTTCTACCCATCGAACAAGGTCGACCGGAGTGACTCGCAGATGGGGGTAAGAGTAGTTTTCTTTGGGTCCTTTCTTTGTCTGCTGACAAAGAAAGGACCTGGGCCGCCGGGACCAGCCCCGGCAAGTCCCCACGGAGTGGGAGCCGCAACCGGTTTACCGGAGAGAAGTTGGAACGAGACAAAACCGAAATGGGATCCCCGCCTACGCGGGGATGACAGCGCGTTGTGGAGACGGCGGCGGTAGGCACGGGGCTGCCAGCGGTAGGCACGGCTGACAGCGCGTTGCAAGGACGGCAGAACCAAGCGCGAATGCCATCGGCAATCAGGAATGCCCAACACCTCACCCCTCCGAATACCTCTCCCTCAACACATTCTTCTGCACCTTCCCCATCGTATTCCGCGGCAATTCCTCCACGATGTATACCCGCTTCGGCACCTTGTAATTCGCGATCCGCGCCTTGAGCACCGCGATGATCTCCGTTTCCGAGAGCGTCGCGCCGTCCTGCGGCACGACCACCGCCGTCACCGCCTCGCCGAAGTCCGGATGCGGCAACCCGATCACCGCCGATTCCGCCACGCCCGCCATGTCGTCGATCACCGATTCGATTTCCTTCGGATAGACGTTGTAGCCGCCGGTGATGATCAGGTCCTTGCTGCGGCCGACGATGGTGAGGTAGCCGTTGCCGTCGAACCGGCCGACGTCGCCGGTCTTGAAGTAGCCGTCGGGGGTGAATTCCTCCTGCGTCTTTTCCGGCATGCGCCAATAACCGGCGAACACGTTCGGTCCCTTGACCTGGATGTGGCCGATTTCGCCCGTCTCGCAGGCTGGCCCGTCGTCGCGCACCACGCGCACGGAGACGCCGGGCAGGGGCAGGCCGACGGTGCCGCCGATGCGGTCGCCATCGTAGGGATTGGACGTGAGCATCGCGGTTTCGCTCATGCCGTACCGTTCGAGGATGGTGAAGCCGGTGCGCTCGCGGAAGCTGTCGAAGGTTTCCTTGAGCAGGGGCGCGGAACCCGAGATGAAGAGCCGCATGCGCGCGCAAACGTCGGGATTGAAATCGGGATCGGCCAGCAGGCGCACGTAGTAGGTGGGCACGCCCATGAAGACCGAGGCGCGGGGCAGGCGGTCGATGACTTCCTTGCTGTCGAACTTCGGCAGGAACATCATCTTGCTGCCGTTGAGCAGGGCGCCGTGCGAGGCCACGAACAGGCCGTGGATGTGGAACAGGGGCAGGGCGTGCAGCAGGACGTCGCCTTGCCGCCATTGCCAGTAGCCGTGCAACACCTCGGCATTGGAGGCGAGGTTGCCGTGCGTGAGCATCGCGCCCTTGCTGCGTCCGGTGGTGCCCGAGGTGTACAGGATGGCGGCGAGGTCGTCCGGGTCGCGGTGCACGGTATGGAAGGTGTTCGACTGGAACGCCGCGCGCGACAGCAAAGAGCCGGTGCGGTCTTCGCCGAGGGTGAAGACGTGCTGGACGCCGTGCGCGAAGGCGATCTGCGATACCCAGCCGAAGCTCTGCGGGCTGCATACCACCACCGATGGTTCGGCATTCTCGATGAAGTAAGCCATCTCGGCCGCGCGGTAGGCGGTGTTGAGCGGCAGGAAGACATAGCCGGCGCGGATCGTCGCCAGGTAAAGAATCAGCGCTTCCGGCGATTTCTCGACCTGCGCCGCGATGCGCGCGCCCTCCGGCAGCCGCAGCCGAAGGAGCAGGTTGGCGATCTTCGCGCTGGCGCGGTCGAGGTCGTTCCAGGTGTAGTACAGGCCGTCATGCGTCTCGATGCAGCAGTCGGTGCGGTCCGCCGGAAAGCGGGATTCAAACAGGGCGTAGAGATTCGCGTTCATGGCGGGTCAGGAGTGCGCTTCCTTCGAGTGGCGGTGACGGCGGTAGGTGATGATCAGCGCGATGATGCCGAAGGCGACCATCGGCAGCGACAGCATCTGGCCCGCGGAAATGGTGATCGGGCCGAAATGGACTTCGTAGTCCGGCGTGCGGAAGTATTCGGTGAAGAAGCGCGCCATGCCGTACAGGCCGACGTACAGCGCGCCCACCGCCAGCGGCGGACGGGGCTTGCGCGCGAAGATCCAGACGATGATGAAGACCAGCAGGCCATCCACCAGCGCCTGGTAGATGGGCGAGGGGTGGCGGGGAATCTGGTCGACGTTCGGCCAGATCATGGCCCAGGGCAGGGAAGGATCGGCTGGGCGGCCCGGCAGTTCGGCATTGATGAAGTTGCCGATGCGGCCGGCCGCGTAACCGAGCGGCACCATGGGCGCGATGAAATCGTAGACGTCCACCAGATGGCGTCCCGTCTTGCGCGCCCACACCCACATGGCAAGCAGCACGCCGATGAAGCCGCCGTGATACGACATGCCGCCCTTCCAGACCGCCAGGATCTCGAGGGGATGGCTGGCGTAGTAGACGGGGTTGTAGAACAGCACTTCGCCGAGGCGGCCGCCGAGCACCACGCCGAGCACGCCGTAGAACAGCATGTCGTCGAGGTCCTCCTTCTTCCAGCCGGCGGCGGCCATGTGCGGCTGCTGCGTGCGCAGGCGGCCGAGGACGATGAACTGGATGAAGGCCACGAGGTACATCAGGCCGTACCAGTGCACCGATAGCGGCCCAATGGAGAAGGCGATGGGATTGGGAAGCGGATGTACGAGCATCTACCGTTTCTTTCGCAAAAGTTCGAGGAAGCTGCGCAGCACGGGCGAGCGGTTATCCCTGCGCCAGGCCAGGCCGGTTTCCACCGGCGCAGTCCCGCGCGCAAGCGGCTTGTAGTCAACGCCCGGGCGTTTCAGGTTAGACACGGATTGTGGCACAAGAGCAATCCCCATGCCCGCCGATACAAGGCCGACGATAGTTTGCATCTGGATTGCTTCCTGCCCGATGCGAGGAGTCAAACCGGCATCACGAAAACAGCCAAGGATAGCATCATGGAAGGCCGGGGCGATACGTCTTGGAAAGATGATCAGCGGCATGTCCCCGACCTGCCTGAGGTCCGCCGCCTCGGTGCCCGCGAGGCCGGCGAGCCCCTGGGGCGCGGCCAGCACCAGCGGCTCGGACAGGACGGTCATGTATTCCAGTTCGGCAAGCGCCTTCTCCGGCAGTGGCGGAATGAGCAGGCCGGCGTCGATGCGACCGGCGAGCAGGTCGTCGAGCTGCACGTCGGTGGTCGCCTCCCGCAGCTCGATGCCCACCTGCGGGAAACGCTCCCGGAATTCCCGCAGCAGCGGCGGCAGCACGCTGTAGTCGGCGGTCGAGATAAAGGACAGGGTCATGCTGCCGGCCTCGCCCGAGGCGGCGCGCCGCACCAGGTCGGGCAGGCCGGCCGCCTGCTGCAGCAGGCGGCGCGCTTCGGGCAGCAAGGCTTCGCCGGCGGGCGTCAGCGCCACGCTGCGCTTGGTGCGCTCGAACAGCGGCGCGCCCAAGGCCGCTTCCAGCGACTGGATGGCTTGCGACAGCGGGGGCTGGGTCATGTGCAGGCGCGCGGCGGCGCGGCCGAAGTGGGTCTCTTCCGCGACGGCGACGAAATAACGCAATTGCCTGAGTTCAAGATTCATATGCGTTGCGACCTAATGAGCAAGGAATCATATATTTGACAGTGGTTCGCTTGCAAGGCACTCTAGACGGTTTCGTACCGCTCCTGGAGACCGCATCATGCCCGTGTACCGTTCCCGAACCACCACTCATGGCCGCAACATGGCTGGCGCCCGCGCCCTCTGGCGCGCCACCGGCATGAAGGACGGCGACTTCGAGAAGCCGATCATCGCGGTGGTCAATTCCTTCACCCAGTTCGTGCCCGGCCACGTGCACCTGAAGGACCTCGGCCAGATGGTCGCCCGCGAGATCGAGGCGGCCGGCGGCGTGGCCAAGGAATTCAACACCATCGCCGTCGACGACGGCATCGCCATGGGCCACGGCGGCATGCTCTATTCGCTGCCCTCGCGCGAGCTGATCGCCGACTCGGTCGAGTACATGGTGAATGCCCACTGCGCCGACGCCATGGTCTGCATCTCCAACTGCGACAAGATCACTCCCGGCATGCTGATGGCTGCCATGCGGCTCAACATTCCCGTCGTGTTCGTGTCCGGCGGCCCGATGGAAGCCGGCAAGGTCATCGAAGCGTTGCACGGCAAGCAGGAAGGCCAGCAGAAGATCATCAAGGTCGACCTGATCGACGCCATGATCCAGGCCGGCGACCCGACGGTGTCGGACGCCCAGGTGGCCAACATCGAGCGCTCCGCCTGCCCGACCTGCGGCTCCTGCTCCGGCATGTTCACCGCCAACTCCATGAACTGCCTGACCGAGGCGCTGGGCCTGTCCCTGCCGGGCAACGGCACCATCGTCGCTACCCACGCCGACCGCCAGGAACTCTTCCTGCGCGCCGGCCGACTCGTGGTCGACCTCGCCAAGCGATATTACGAGCAGGATGATGCCACCGTCCTGCCGCGCAACATCGCCACCAAGACCGCGTTCGAGAATGCCATGGCGCTCGACGTTTCCATGGGCGGTTCCACCAACACCGTGCTGCACCTGCTCGCCGCGGCGCAGGAGGCCGGCGTGGACTTCACCATGGCTGACATCGACCGCATCTCGCGCAAGGTGCCCTGCCTGTGCAAGGTCGCGCCCGCCACGCAGAAGTACCACATCGAGGACGTGCACCGCGCCGGCGGCATCGTCGGCATCCTCGGCGAACTCGACCGCGCCGGCCTGCTCGATACCTCGGTCTATACCGTGCACAGCAAGACCATGGCCGATTCCATCGCCAGCAACGACGTCATGCGCACCGACGACGCGGCCATTCACAAGCGCTACCTCGCGGCGCCCGGCGGCGTGCCGACGCAGCAGGCCTTCTCGCAGGACAAGCGTTTCGACAAGCTCGACCTCGACCGCGCCGAAGGCTGCATCCGCAACCTGGAGCACGCCTATTCCAAGGATGGCGGCCTCGCCGTCCTGTACGGCAACCTGGCGGAGAAGGGCTGCATCGTGAAGACCGCCGGCGTGGACGAGAGCATCCTCAAGTTCACCGGCCGCGCCCGTGTGTTCGAGAGCCAGGACGACGCGGTGGAAGCCATCCTCGGCGACACGGTCCATGAAGGCGATGTCGTCGTCATCCGCTACGAAGGACCGAAGGGCGGCCCCGGCATGCAGGAAATGCTGTACCCGACCTCGTACATCAAGTCCAAGGGCCTCGGCAAGGCCTGCGCGCTCTTTACAGACGGACGCTTCTCCGGCGGCTCCTCCGGCCTCGTGATCGGGCATGCCTCGCCCGAAGCGGCGGAAGGCGGCACGATCGGCCTGGTGAACGAGGGCGACATCATCGAGATCGACATCCCGGAGCGCCGCATGCACCTGAAGGTCAGCGATGCGGAACTGGCGGAACGCCGCGCGGCGATGGAAAAGAGGGGCGATAAGGCATGGAAGCCGGCGAATCGCCAGCGCGTGGTATCGCAGGCGCTGCAGGCTTATGCGGCGCTGGCGACCTCGGCCGATCGCGGCGCGGTGCGCGACCTGTCGCAGCTCAAGCGCTGATCTCTTGCATCAGGTGCCGGGCGATCGGCCCGGCATGCACTTCAGATCCATGGCGGAGCAGGCTTGCTCCGCCATTTTCATTTCTTGAATGCCTTGCTGACCCGCTCCTTGCGGGCTTTCTCGTGCTGGTCATGCGCCTTGCGCTTGTCCAGCCCCAGCATGCGTTCGATGAATTCGAACCAGATGAAGGCGACGCAGAAGAGGCCGATGATCCACCACCAGGACAGGTTCGCGAATGGTCCAAGCTCGAAATAGCGCAGGATGGACAATCCGACAACCGCAACGATGAGCAGCATGGCAAATCCCTTTTGTGTTTCGTGATGGAAATCAAGGAAGATTGTAACGGACATTGGTTACAGTCAACGCTCATCCTGACGGCGGCGTTGCTGCATTGACGACAGCGGCTCGCTTGCCGGCATGGTCTTGGTCTTCCAGCAATTCTGGGTTGATTTCGCGCTACAATGACGGGCGCTTTTTTTGGAGAGAATAATGAAACGTTTGGTGTTGATCGGTCTTGCCGCCGCTGCCCTGGTATCGAACGCCGCAATGGCAAACGCGGACCTGGCAAAGGCAAAGAACTGCATGGCTTGCCACTCCGTACAGAACAAGGTCGTCGGCCCCGCCTTCAAGGATGTCGCTGCCAAGTACGCCGGCGACAAGACCGCCGAAGACAAGCTGGTGCAGAAGGTCCTGAAGGGCGGCTCCGGCGTGTGGGGCGCGGTCCCGATGCCCGCGAATGCGCAGGTGACCGATGCCGAGGCGCATACCCTGGTGAAGTGGGTGTTGTCGCAGAAGTGATGTTTGCTTGGCGACGCTAGTTAGTCGCGAATTGAAAGGCGCCCGCAAGGGCGCTTTTGTTTTGCGCCGCTGGTTTGCTGTTCTGCGCTGTATTGAACAGAACCTCGCCAACCCTCTCTAATCCTCCAGCCCATGAAAACCTCCAACCTCCTATCCCTGCTAGGCATGGCCGCCGTGCAATCCCCGCGCAAGGTCATTGCCCTCGTCCTGCTCGCGCTCATCGCCGTCGCGATGACGTTTTCCTACGTCGGCTACCTCGTCATCACCATGCTCTCTCTGCAGTTCGACACCAGCCGCTTCCTGGCCGGACTGATGCTGGGAGTGCTGTTCGCACGTTTTCCTCGCGTGAGGGAAGGCAAGCTCGGCACCATCGGCCTGCTGCCGAAACCGGCACGCCAACCCGTGATGGCTGCAATCCTGGTGTTCTGCCTGCTGCGTTATCTGCAAGGTGGCCAGGCCGGGGAAGCTGCCGCCATCGGCGTCGGCCTGCTGCTCATCCTCGGATTCGCGGCATTGAGAAAAAAACTGGCGGGTCGCTTCAACGCATTCAAGGCGGATGTGTTCACCCAGCCGCAGGGCAATGGCGCAGCGCGCGGCGCGCGTGTCGACCACGACGTGATCGACGTGGAATTCAGAGAAAAGAAAGAGTGACGGCGAACGCATCTGCCGCCCAATAAAAAAACCCGGCCGAAGCCGGGTTTTTCGCATCATGCGCAACCGGTGATTACTTCGTCACCGCCAGCTGCGTGCGCTTGCCACCCTTGTAGGTGTACAGCGTCAGCGTGCCGTCCTTGATGTCGCCCTTGGCGTCGAACGCGATGTTGCCCGTCACGCCCTTGTAGTT
>NZ_JAAIVB010000041.1 GCF_010974945.1 Noviherbaspirillum galbum
ATAGCGAGTTGGCCCCACCCCTTCCCATCCCGAACAGGACCGTGAAACGACTCCACGCCGATGATAGTGCTGCAACCAGTGTGAAAGTAGGTAATCGTCAGGCTCCCCATGCAAACCCCAGTCGCTCTCGCGGCTGGGGTTTTTGCTTTTGTGCTCGCCAAACGTGTGCGATGGTTCGTGCTCCGGGACCGGGTTTTGCGCCCGCCCGCGCGATGGTTGATAATGTTTCCAAACCCTATTCGTCAGCCTTATGCAAATCGAGCCAGATGTTTCCCGTCCAGGTCCAAGGTCTCTGACTGACCTATTCATGTCCTTTACCCTGCTCGCGCTGCAAGGCTTCGGCGGCGTCCTCGCGGTCGTGCAGCGGGAAATCGTGGAACGCAAGCGCTGGCTCACCAAAGAAGAATTCGTCGAAGACTGGGCCGTCGCCCAGATCATGCCAGGGCCGAACGTGGTCAACATCTCGCTCATGATCGGCGCGCGACACTTCGGACTCAAGGGTGCCATCGCCGCCCTGGCAGGCATGCTGACCTTTCCATTGATCCTGGTGCTTCTGCTGGCGACGATCTACTCTCACTTTGCCGACCAGGCCTGGCTCGCAGGCGCACTGCGCGGCATGGGCGCGGTGGCCGGCGGGCTGATCGCGGCGGTCGGCGTCAAGCTGATTCCGTCGCTGAAGACCAATGTGCTGGGTGTCGCCCTATGCGCAATCTTCGGCATCGGCTGCTTCATTTGCATCGCCATATTTAAAATTCCGCTCGGCAAGGTCCTCCTCACGTTGGGCGTCGCCAGCTACCTAATCGCCTATGTCAGGCTGGAGGGGAAATGAGCGCCGGCCTGCCCATTATCCAGGTGGACTGGCTGGACCTGTTCCTCCACTTCATGATGTTATCCATGCTGTCGATCGGCGGCGCAATTACCACGGCGCCGGAGATGCACCGCTACCTCGTGATGCAGCACGGCTGGCTGAACGAAGCGCAGTTCAACTCGTCGATCGCGATCGCGCAGGCAGCACCGGGACCCAACGTCCTGTTCGTGGCCTTGATGGGCTGGAACGTCGGCGTCAACGCGGGCGGCATCGGCTGGGGATTCCTGGGAATGATCGTCACGATGGCAGGCATTCTCCTGCCTAGCACCACGCTGACTTACCTTGCCACTGGCTGGGCGCACCGCAACCGGCATCTGCGCGCCGTGCGTGCGTTCAAGCAGGGCATGGCGCCGATCGTTATCGCCCTGCTGGTCGCCACCGGATGGATACTCTCGTCGGCGCACCAGGATCCGGCACGCGACTGGGGCTTGTGGGCACTGAGCGCGCTCGCCATGGTCGTCGTATGGCGCACCCGACTGCACCTGATCTGGCTGCTCGCCCTGGGAGCGATTCTCGGTGCCTTCGGCATCGTGTAGGCCAAACCCGCTAAGACGAGGACGACTTACATGCAAACAAGGCCCGACACGATTCGCGCCGCCACCAGCGCGGATGCGCCGGCAATCGCGGCAATCTACAACCACTACGTCGCCAACACCACGATCACCTTCGAAGAAGCCGAGGTTACGTCCGCTGAAATCGGCCGGCGCATCGATGCCGTGCAGTCCGCCGGATTGCCATGGCTGGTCGTCGCAAACCTTGGCGAAGTGAGCGGCTATGCCTACGCGACAAAATGGAAGGAACGATCCGCTTACCGGCATTCCGTCGAAAGCACGGTATATCTGCGCAACGGCTTTTCCGGAAAAGGCTTGGCCGCTCCGCTTTACCAGGCGATGCTCGAGGAACTGCGCCAGCGCGGCATTCACGCGGTGATCGCCGGCATCGCCCAGCCCAATGCCGGCAGCGTCGGGTTGCATGAAAAGCTCGGCTTCCGGCATGTTGCGAACTTCAGTGAAGTTGGCAAGAAATTCGGACGCTGGATCGACGTCGGATACTGGCAGCTCCTTCTCTAGTGGACCGCAGGCCGTTCCGGATATCCGTTTCTGTTCCGGCTTGATGCCGACGCCCTTCGATTACGCCGCCTTACTGGCAGACGTTATCCAGTCCCTTCAGGTCGATGGCGTCCGCCGCTGCCATCAGCTGCGCCTGGATGACGCCGCCGCCTTCGACGGTGACAACGCAGGTACCTGCGACCATGGTGAGTTTTCCAGCCTTGTTTTCGGCATCGTAGACCAGCAGCGCCTTGTGATCTTTCACGGCCAGCATAGACGTCACACCGCCTCCCTCCGGATTGCGGCCCAGTTTGGCTTGCTCAAGCTTCGGCAGGCCGATCCGGCTGTTCTTCTGGATGCGCTGGATGCCGATGTCCAGGTTGCCTTCCTGGTTCTTGAGCGAGAAAGTCTGGTTTACCGCTAGGCTGTGATCGAACATGTTGTCCGGATCCGAGGGCGGATCCGTCAGCCATCCGCCAAGCTTGGCCGGAAGATACTTGTCCAGTTTCTGTCCCATGGCATTCGCTGCCATACCGGGATAGGGCATAGCCAGCATGCCGGCAAGCAGGAACGCCGCGACAATGCGAGCGGAAAAAATAACATCTGGCGATTGGGTCATGGCGGGCGAATTCTCGTCGAGAGCAAAACCGCGAGTTAACTGGAAATCCACTCTCATGCCAAGCCATGTTTATGGGAGGGCGGATCGTCACAGTCAGACCCGGGCTGCGCCGCATCAGGTAGCAACGCCATTGCTGGCAAGCCGCCGCGGGATGCAAGGATCAACCGCCGCCCGGTGCGGTGTCGTCCGCCGAATGAATCAGGTCCTTGGTGACCGTCGCCTCCCGCGACGCCGACATCATGCCGTTCATGCGGCGCGCCGGCCTGGCGGCCAGCCGCTTGTCGCTTTCGCGGGCTTGCGCCGCTGCCGACACTTTCGGCGGCTTCGGCATGATCGATGGAGGAATGGCCGGCTTCGCCTCGGAAAACAGCATGGCCTGGGCTTCCTCCATGCCGCCCGCCTGGCCTGCCTGCTTGTCGCCCGCATTGCGCTGTATCTGGTGCAGCCTCGCCAAGTCCTTGAAGATGCCGATGGCGAATCCGCTGCGGTCGCCGCGGTCGTCGAGCACGAGGGTATTCAGGTAGGAGCCCAGTTCTTCCGTGCCCCAGAGGTCGAGGATGCGCTGGCGCACATGCGGCACTTCCGCCAGGGAAGTCAGTTCGCTCCACTGCTCGCGGGCGTCCCAGGCCGGTACCTTGACGTTGAAGAATTCCATCAGGCGGCTGGCGATCGCCTCGTAGTTCTCGCGATCGTCCATGGCAAAGTACACCTGCAGCAGCCCGAGCCATGGCACGGGCGATGACACATGCCTGACCTTGCGGTAGGGCGCGAGGAATTTCAGCGCGACGTCCGGCCTGTCCATCGCGAGCCACATGTCGATCAGGTCGAAGATATCCAGGACTTCCTGCGCTTCCAGCGTACCGCTGCTCTTGCTGATGGTGATGGAAAACTGGGACACCGGGTCGCACTCCGCCGGCTTCAGCGGAGGCCATATGGCCGGTGTGTTGTCCGGAGCAGGAATGGCGGGCGGGGTTGCCGCGGCAAGCCTCGGCATGGCGGGCGGCGTGGCGCGGGGCGGCTTTCTCCGGCCATGCCGGCGCTGCGATTGCTGATGCAGCTTGCGCAGCGCCAACGCTTGCCAGGCAATCCAGCATCCGAAGCTGATGGTGGCGAGGAACCCCGCGCCTAGCAGCCAGAGCCAGCGCGTGATCGACTGTTCTTCGGCGGCGCCGGCGAGCAGGGCGCCCTGGTTTGCCGCGAAGGTCTCCCGTCCGACGATCCATCCGAGAGCCAGCAACAGAAGAATCACACCAAGTTTGCGGTTATCCACGATTGCAAGCGCCCCAGGAAGGTTGCGATATTGACTATATTATTAGCCGATGTGCTGCCAGATGGAAAGTGTCGCGTGCGCCCCCCGGTATTTTTACGGTTCCTCAGTACAGCGGAAGCGCGTTCAGGAGTTCCTGCAGGCGTTCGAAGCGAACGGGCTTGACGAGGTGATGATCGAAGCCGGCCTCGCGGGCCAGGGCAAGGTCACTGTCCTGGCCGTAGCCGGTCAACGCGATCAATACCGCCCCGGCGCTGGCTTCCTGCCGGCGCAGCCGCCTTGCGAGCTCATAACCGTCGATGCCCGGCAAGCCGATATCCAGGATGAAGACATCGGAAGCGCTCGCCTCCACATCGCCGAGTACGCTGGCGCCATCCTCGCTGGCGATGACCGCATGACCCGACGCCAGCAGCGCCTCGGCCAGCATCCTTGCCGCATCGGCGTTGTCGTCGACGATGGTGATCCGGAGGCGTTTCGCCGAAGACGCGGGCAAGGAGTGATGCACGTCCAAGCGCACGGCGGCCAGATCCGGAAGCCGGGGCAGATACACGCTGAACAAGGAGCCCTTGCCCTGACCGTCGCTGTGCACCTCGATGCGGCCGCCGTGCATGCCGGCAAGGCTTTTCACCAGCGCGAGGCCAAGTCCAAGCCCGCCTTGCGCACGGTCCGGCGTGCGCTTGCCCTGCGTGAACAGATCGAAGATGCGCGGCAGCAGATCGGCCTCGATGCCGATGCCGGTGTCGGCGACGCTCAGCTTGATGTCCGCCTCGAGCACATCCAGCGCGATCGTGATTTCACCGCCGGGCGGGGTGTATCTGCAGGCATTGTTCAACAGGTTGGTCAGCACCTGGACCAGGCGGGTATGGTCGCCTTCCGCAAACGCGGACGCGGAGGCGATGCGGGTGCGCAGCTCATGCTGGCGCGCCTCGATCTGCGAACGCGCCTGCTCGATCGCGCTGGCCACGACGTATTTCAGGTCGACCCTCTCCTTCTGCAGCACCACCAGGCCGCGCGTGACGCGCGACACGTCGAGCAGGTCGTCGAGCAGTTCCGTCATGTGCTGCACCTGCCGGTTGATGATGTCGCTCGTCTGCTGGATCCGGCGCTCGTCGTGGCTCGCCACCTTCAGCAGGTAGGCGGCGGTGCTGATCGGCGCGAGCGGGTTGCGCAGTTCGTGCGCCAGCATGGCGAGGAATTCATCCTTGCGCCGGCTGGCTTCCTTCAGCTCGAGTTCAGCGAGCATCCTGTCGGTCACGTCGATGTTGATGCCGACCAGCGACACCGGCTCGCCGCGCTCGCTGCAGATGACCTTGCCGCGCTGCTCGACCCAGGTGACCTTGCCGGTACCGGGGTCGACCCACCTGCTGGTTTCGTGGAAGCTGCCGCAGGCCGCGATCGCATTACCGATCACCTCCTGCATGCGGGACGCGTCGTCCGGATGCACGTGGGTCCAGCCGTCCGCCGCGTCGCCGACCGTGTGTCCGAGCACGTTCGCGGCATTGTCCGAATACTTGATGACGCCCGATTGCGGCTGCCATTCCCAGACGGCCATCTTGCCGGTGTCCAGGCCCTGCTGCAGCCAGTCCTGCGTGCGGCGAAGCTCGTCCTGCGCTTCATGCAGGGTCGAGACGTCGGTGTTGGTGCCAAACCATTGCGTCACCTGGCCGGCGTCATCCTTGAGGGGAATGGCGAGGATATAGAAGGGACGGTACTTGCCATCCTTTCCGCGCATGCGGGCCATTCCCTCGTACGGCGCGCCGCTCTGCTGCGAGGCTTTCCAGCGCTGCATTACGTCGGGCAGCGCTTCCGGTTCGAGCAGGTGCTGCCAGCCCCATCCCTGGACGTCCGCGGCCGAGAGGCCGGTGTAGTCATGCCAGCGCTTGTTGCACCACGTGACGCTGCCGTTGGCATCGGCGATCCAGGTAAGCTGCGGAATCATGTCGGCCAGCTGCAGGATCTTCATGTCGCTTTCGCGCCTGGCCTGGTTCCTGCGCACCCGCTCGGTCACGTCGACGCCTTCCGTGAAAAGCCCGGTCACCTTCCCGGATTCGTCGCGGATCGGCTGGTAGATGAAGTCGAAGTAACGGTCTTCCAGTGTGCCCCCGGGCCAGCGGCGCACCTGCGCCGGCACTTCTGTGCCGATGAAGGGCTCTCCCGTCCGGAACACGCGGTCGGCCAGCTCGCCGAATCCTTGCGCCGCGAGGTCGGGCAACGCTTCCTTCACGGGCATGCCGATGAAGTCCTGGCCGCCGATGAAGTCGCGATACGCCTCGTTCATGAATTCAAACACGTGGTCGGGCCCACGCAGCACGGCCACCAGTCCCGGCGCCTGTTCGAACAGGTCGAGCATGCGCCGGCTTTCGGCCTCCTGGGCGAGCCGCAGGCTGACCTTCTCGGTCGTGTCGACGCAGACCGCGGTAATGCCGCACACGTCGCCATGCTCGTCGAGCACGGGCGAGCAGGAATAGGTGATCCACGCAGGAATGTCCTTGCCCTCGCGGCGCACCGAGAAGGGAATGTCCTCGAAGAAGCTGGCGTCGCCGGCGTAGGCCTTGTCGACGAGCGGCCGGGCGCGTTCCCAGCGTTCGGCCCAGACCTCGCTGAACGGCTTGCCGAACACCGCGGGATGCTTGTCGCCGAGGATCTTGCCGTAGGCATCGTTGTAGATGGTGATCATGTCCTTGCCCCAGACCACCGCCATCGCCAGCGGCGAGTGCAAGGCAAAGGAAACCATCGTGGACAGGGAACGCGGCCAGCTGTCGGGCTCACCGATCGGAGACGCGCGCCAATCCGTCTTTCCGAGCAGAGCGGCAATGTCTCCGTTTCCGGAAAAGACCTGGCGTTTCTTGTTCATGGCTGGAATGCCGTCTCCGGATAAATATCCGCAACGCGCCCTTGTTATGGTGAGCCCGACGATTCACGCTTGACCGGCTCCGAGGACTTCTAATCCGGTTGTAGCGCTATTTCCATGCACGTTGGAAAGATGAATGCCCGTGGCTTGATATTCATCAAATGTCTTGCCTTGAATTAATAAGCTTCAAGAAGAACCTAGCCACGCCTGTGGACAAGGTGACTGAAAAGTGGATGGCAGGCATTACAACTTTGATCCGCCGCTAGGCGCTGGCCAGCTTATCCACATTTTCTGTGGACAAGTATGCGGATAAGCTGTGGGAGGTTTCCCTATGTCATTGGATTCAAACCAGATTTCCTGTTTGATTTGCCTCAAAGCATGCTTGCCTGATGTCGTCCCGGGCAGACCAAAAAAACAAAAAGCGGCACAGGCCGCTTTTTGTACGATGGCTGGAAGATGTCAGGCGACCGCGCGCTGGCTTGCGAGTGCTGCGGCACTGGCCAGTGCCTGCTTTTCCTTGTTGCGGGTGCGCGAAGGCGGCAGGCGGCGCAGGGTCTTCAGGGCATTGAAGTCCTTGATGTCGATGGCGCGCTGGTCCACCGAGATCAGCCCCATCTCGTTGAACGCCGACAGCGTGCGGCTCACCGTCTCCAGCGTCAGGCCCAGGTAGCTGCCGATCTCGTGGCGCGTCATGCGCAGGTTGAACTGCTTGCCCGAGTACCCCAGCTCGGAGAAACGCTCCGACAGGTTCACCAGGAAGCGCGCCACCCGTGCCTCGGCCGACAGCGAACCCAGCATGGTCACCATGGACTGTTCGCGGATGAGTTCGCGGCTCATGACGCCGTAGATGGCGGCCTCGAGCTCGGGATGGGCCTTGCCCAGGGCGGTGAACTTCTTGAACGGCACGAGGATGACGTCGCAGTTGGTCAGGGCGACGGCTTCGGACTCGTAGCGGCGGCCATGGATGCCGTCGACGCCGAACAGATCGCCCTTCATCGGAAAGCTCAGGATCTGTTCGTTGCCGAAGACGTCGATCATGACGGTCTTGAGGAAGCCGGAGTTGACGACGTACAGCACGTCGAAGGGCTGGCCGATGGTGTGGATGCGCTGGCCCGCCTTGAACTGCACGTGCTGGAATTGCGTATCGCTGTCCGCGATGACGGCGGCGCTCGGGGGAATGCGCAGCAGGTCGCAGACTTCCTTGAGGGAGGACCAGAGCTTTCCTGTGCGTTGCCATGCAGCGTCTGCCGGGATGGCGCCATTGATCGGCGTATTCATGGGGCGGTTGTGGGCGAATTCGGAATGCAGCATTGCTCTTCTCCTTGTGATGCGTTTTGGCTTGCTCGGTGTGTTACTGCTTTCAAGATGATGCGAAGTATGCATGTCCTGAGGGAATGGCACTATCCGCGTTTGTCCGAAATTGCATGTCGGCGGGACATCGCTCCGCGTAGGAATGGGCTTACAAACAAATGTAACGACATGCTACCTGGCAGCGGCGCGTACCTTCATGCACCGGTTCCGGCACGCCCGGACGCCGGATGCGGCACAATGGAGCCCTCCTTCGAAGCGCCGCTTCTCATTCAGCCTTGCACCTTTATCGTCCGCCCTCGCAATGTTGCAAAGCCATTACGTCGCACCACTGGTGCTGGTCTCCATCTTCGTCGCCATCTTTGCTTCCTATACGGCGCTCAGCCTCGCCGAACGCGTGACGCGTTCCCGTGGCCTGGCAAGCATCCTGTGGATGGCGGGCGGCGCGATCGCCATGGGTTCCGGCATCTGGTCGATGCACTTCATCGGCATGCTTGCCTTCCGCCTGCCCATCGCCATCGGCTTCGACTTCCGCATCACCCTGGTATCGCTGGTCCTGCCTATCGTCGTGTCCGGCCTCGCGCTCTGGCAGGTCAGCCGGCCTACCCTGCCGTTCTCGCGGCTCGCCGCCAGCGCCTTGCTCATGGGAGGCGGGATCAATGCCATGCACTACACCGGCATGGCCGCCATGCGCATGAGTCCGGGCATCCAATACGATGTCCCGCTCTTCGTGGCATCGGTTGCGATTGCCATCATTGCGTCGGGCGCGGCATTGTGGATCGCCTTCCGCCTGCGCAGCGATACGCCGCGCGTGTGGCTGCCGCGCATCGGCGCAGCGGCGGTGATGGGCGTCGCCATCGTCGGCATGCACTACACCGGCATGGAAGCGGCGCGCTTTCCGGTCGGGAGCATCTGCCGCGCGGCGTCCGACGGCTTCACGCAAGATGGCCTTGCCGTGCTGGTCATCGTTGCCACCATGGCACTGCTCACCATCACCATGCTTGCATCCATCTATGACGCCAAGCTCGACGCGCACAACCGCAGCCTCAGGCTCACCCGCGCCGCCGCCGAGGAACGCCAGGCGCTGCTGCTCAAGGAGCGCGCGGCGCGCGCGGAAGCTGAGCAGTTGAGCGAAATGAAAGACGAGTTCCTCGCGACCTTGTCGCACGAACTCCGCACGCCCCTCAGCGCCATCCTCGGCTGGGTGCAATTGCTGCAGATGAAGGGCAAGACGGAAGAAGGCATGCTTGACAAGGGATTGCAAACCATCGAGCGCAATGCCAGGCTGCAGGCGCAACTGATCGAGGACCTGCTCGACATGAGCCGCATCATTTCCGGCAAGATCAGCATCGAGCAGCGTCCCGTCGACCTCGGCTCGAGCGTGCAATCGGCGGTGGAGTCGCTCAGGCCCACGGCGCTGGCCAGGAACGTCTCTCTGCAGGTGCGCCGCCAGTCCGACGACACGCACATGATCGGCGACCCTGCGCGCCTGCAGCAGGTGATGTGGAACCTGCTTTCCAATGCAATCAAGTTTACGCATGACGGCGGCAAGGTCGCGGTAACGATAGGCCGTATGGGCGGGCACCTGGTGGTCGCGGTCAGCGATACCGGCATCGGTATTTCGCAAGACTTCCTGCCGCACGTGTTCGGGCGCTTCCGGCAGGCCGATTCCTCGATGAGCCGCAAGTACGGCGGACTGGGGCTGGGTTTGTCGATCGTGAAGCAGCTGGTCGAACTGCACCAGGGAAGCATCGAGGTCGAGAGCGAAGGCGAGGGGAAGGGCGCCACCTTTACCCTGCGCTTCCCCGTCGCCGAAGAACGCGTCGATGTCTTGCCGAACGGCATGTGCGTGCTTGAAGCCCCAGATGGCAAGGCCTTGCCCGGCCGGCTCGAAGGCAGCTGCGTGCTGGTGGTGGACGATCACGCCGACGCGCGCGAGCTGGTCGAAAGAATCCTCGTCGACGCGGGCGCTACCGTAATCGCCGCGGCGAGCGCCGAGCAGGCGCTGGCGATGGTCCGCGCGCGGCATCCCGACGTCATCATCAGCGACATCGGCATGCCGGGCATGGACGGCTATGCATTCCTCCGCGAACTCAAGGCCCGCACGCCTGACGCCGGCAAGGCCATTCCCACGATCGGGCTGAGCGCGTTCAGCCGGGCGGAAGACCACGTCCGGGCCGCCCGCGAAGGATTCTCGTGTTATCTCACCAAGCCGTTCGACCCGCATGAGTTGCTGTCGACCGTGGCCGCGCTGACCAGTCGCCGGGAGCTCTGACGAAGCCGCACCGTGACTGGGGAGCAATGGGTTTTTCCGCGCCCGGGCAAGTCATGATAAATTGGCTTTCCTGCCGGCAGGCGCCGGCGGCAACGATCGACAATATGGACCCCCGGCGCAGCGCTGGAGAAAAAGGAGATGAAACATGTTCAATCACATCATGGTCGGCTCGAACGACATCGAGCGTTCCAAGCGTTTCTATGACGCGGTGCTGGGCACGCTCGGCGCGGGCGAGCCCTTCCTCAACAAGGCAGGCACCGGGCATACCCGGCTTTTTTACCGCCACGACGGCGGCGTGTTTTGCGTGACCGAGCCGATCAACGGCGAAGACGCCACCTCCGCGAACGGCGGCACCATCGGCTTCAAGTGCAACTCGCCGGAGCAGGTGAAGCAGTTCCATGACACCGCGGTCGCGCACGGCGGCAAATCGGTGGAAGACCCGCCGGGCCTGCGTGAAGGCAACATGGGATCGATGTACCTGGCCTATGTGCGCGATCCGGACGGCCACAAGCTCTGCGCCATCTACCGCCCCAAGTAGCACGATTCGCGCGCCCGGCGCAGCGCACCCATGCCGATCAATTACCTCGCCCGCCTGACATCCCGGGAACGAACCGCAAGCGCGAACGTTCATCTCGGGATCGTGCTTGCGTTCATCGCCGGCGCGCTCAATGCCGGCGGTTTCCTGGCCATCGGCCAGTACACCTCCCACATGACGGGCATCGTTTCGTCGGCGGCCGACAACCTCGTGCTGGGAAACGTCGGCCTGGCGACCGCTGCGGCGCTCTCGCTTTGTTCATTCGTGGCGGGAGCGGCAACGACCGCCTTGCTGGTCAACCATGCCCGGCGCCGGTCGGCCAGGAACATCTACTCCGCCCCGCTGCAGCTGGAAGCCGCGCTCCTGCTGGCCTTCGGTTTCGCCGGCGCCAGCCTGCAGCATCATGAGATCATCAGCATTTCCCTGATCGCCATTCTTCTCTGCTTCACGATGGGCCTGCAGAACGCGCTGGTCACCAAGATATCCAACGCCGAGATCCGCACCACGCACATCACCGGCCTGGTCACCGACATCGGTATCGAGATCGGCAAGCTGATCTACTGGAACAGGCGCCGCGACGTATCGCTCCATGTCGTGCTCGCCAACCGCAACCGCCTGAAGGTGCAGGCCGCCCTGGCTTCTTCCTTCTTCGCCGGCGGAGTGGGCGGCGCGCTCGGATTCAAGCATGCCGGATTCTATTCGACCATCCTGCTGGCCCTGCCGCTGGTCGCCATGTCGCTGGCTTCGAGCCTCCAGCCTGGCGCGCCGGACTGAAGCCGCGCTCCGCTAGGCGTCGACCGTCAGCAGCTGGATGGCATCCGTGATCTTGTAGGGCTTGGCGAGCAGCTGCACGCCGGGAATGTCGACGCGGCGATCGCTGTAGCCGGTGGCAAGCACGATGTGGATGTGCGGGTAGCGAATCTTGATCATCTTCGCCAGGTCGATGCCGCTGACATTGCCCGGCATGATGATGTCCGAAAAGACCATGTCGATCGATGGATCCGATTCAAGGCAGGAAACCGCCTCCTCGCCGTTGCCGGCAACGATCACCTGGAAGCCTGCCGCCTTCAGCGCCGGCTCGACCGACTCCCTTACCAGCGCATCGTCCTCCACGAAGAGCAGCGTGCCCGCTGCGGACGACGGCTGGCGCGCCCGTTCCCGCGCAAGCGCCGGCGGCGCGTGGTCGGCGGCGCGCGGAAGGAATATCGTGACGGTCGTGCCTTTTCCTTCGGCGCTGTCGACGACGAGCGTGCCTCTGGCCTGGGTGGCGAATCCGTACGCCTGCGGCAAGCCGAGGCCGGATCCCTTGTCGACGCCCTTGGTCGTGAAGAAGGGATCGAGCGCCTTGGACAGGACCTCGGCGCTCATGCCATGGCCATTGTCCGTGACGGCAATGCAGACGTACTCGCCTGGCGCGAGATTGCCGGATTGCCTGGCGATGACCTGGTTGCTGACCGCGATCTTCACCCAGCCGTCGTTCGCCATGGCATCGCGTGCATTGATCACGATGTTGAGCAGGGCCAGCTCTAACTGCAGGGGATCGATGGTGACGGGCCAGGGCGCGTCATCCGCCTGAACGATCAGCTCGATGTTGCTCGGCAGGGCGCTGGCGAACAAGGGCATGGCGGCGCTGATGGTTTCGTCGAGCCGCACCGTCTGCAGGCGGGCATCCTGGATCCTGCCGAAGGAACGCATCTGGCCGGTCAGCACGGTCGCGCGGTCGATCGCCTTGTCGCAGGTCTCCAGCAGCGCCTCGATGCGTTCGCGGTCGTCGGTGAACTGGATGAGCTGCAGCGACGTCGACAGGGTTTGCAGGATGTTGTTGAAGTCGTGGGCAATGCCGCCGGTCAGCCTGCCCAGGGCCTCCAGCTTCTGCGCCTGCAGGAGGGCGCGCTGCGCCCGTTCCGCCGAGGCAACCGCTTCTGCCACGCGCAGTTCCAGCTCGACGCGGCTCTGGATGATCTGGTTGCTGCTGTTGACCATCGCGAAGCCCACCGCGTCCGTTTCCACCAGGCCGGACGGCGTGGGCACCAGCTGTTCGCCGCGCCCGAGCTTTTCGGCGGCAAGCCTAAGTTCTTCGATCGGTTCCGCGGTATTCCTGGCGTACCACCGCGCCGCGAAGATGGCCGCGCCAAACAGGAAAAGCATGATGCCGCTCAGCAGGGCGGCGGCGTACATCGCGGGCCGGCGCATCTCCGCGAGCGGGACGTTGACGACGATCGTCCATTCGGAGAGCGGCGCACGGGTAAAGAAAGCCGCCGTGGGCGTGCCGCTCAGGGTCACGCCGTAATGCAGGCCCGAGCGCATCCCGGCCAGGATTTTCTGCCGCAGAGCCTCTCGCACGAAGGTGCCGACATATTTGTCCGGCTCGTCGGAGCGTGTCGCTACCACACCCTTGCGGTCGCTGAGGGAAACGATCCACCCCGTGGGGACTTTCTGCTGGTTCAGCAAGGCGCGGAGTTCCGACACCATGATGCCCATGGACAGGTAATACCGCACCTGCCCGTCGATCTCGACCGGCACCTGGACGGCATAATCGTAATGCTTGCCGGCCGGCGCGAAGAACAGGTCGGAAATGATCGTGCGCTCGGGGCCGGCCTGCCGGCGCAACTCCGCCAGATTGGAACCGCCCTTGGCGGGCACGGTGCCGAAGGGCAGGCGGGTGTTGAGCAACTGCTTGCCGCCGAGATCGTTGAGGACCACGACCGAGGTATCGGTGGGAACGAGCTTGCGCGCCTGAGCGTGGAAGGCGGCGAGGTCGCCAGTGGCAAGCGAAGGAGAGGTGGCGAGCGCGCGCAACGTTCCTTCGGTGGTTTGCATTTGCTTGTCGATCAGCAATGCCATGGCGCGCGAGGTTTCCGCAACGCTCTTGCGCTGCGCGTCCTGCTGTTCCGTGTACACGAACCAGACGGCAAACATCGCCGCGATGAAAGCCGGAACGAGTACGGAAAGGACAAGGACCAGAAGCCGGGTTCGAATGCGCATTTGAATTCCCAAGGATGCGCAAAAGTGTATACGGATTCACGCCGGGGCAGCGTCCGCCATGGGATAACCCGGTTCCCCCGGGAAAGATGTCATTGATGGCAGGAAAGCTTCATCCGGTGTTTGCAGGACCGGCGAAGGACGAAACATTTTCGATGCGATTTGTCCAAGACAGTAGCAAACACCACTTCGCCAATTTCCTGGAGGAACCATCATGAGCAAACATGCAGGCACGAACGAGCATGACGCCGCCAGACGCCAGACGATCGCGGACTTCAAGGATGCCGTCAACATGACCGCGTCGCAGCTCGAGAAGTGGCTCGACAGCGAAGATTCGAAACGCGTGGGCCAAAAGCACGGCAACGGTGAGTCCGTAGGGCACCACTCCGGCCGGCGCATCATCGACCTGCTGCATCGTCGCGTCCAGGACCTGAACGAAGACGACCTTGCGCACATGCGCAAGGTCGTCGGCTACATTCACCGTCACATGGCGCAGGGACCGAGCAAGAGCGATCCCGCGACGAGCGACTGGCGTTATTCCCTCATGAACTGGGGACACGATCCGCAGAAAGACTGAGCGGACTTCCTTGCTTCTTGAGTTCCCGGTTCAGTTCCATTTTCCGGCCGCGCCGCCCACGCTGTAGCGGCCCGCGCCAAGGAGGGCCACGGCGATCGCACCGGCGAAGTACAGTCCCTGGAGTTCAAGCGCCCAGCCGCCGGTCTGCGACATGGTGAAGAACTGCGCCGTATGCACCAGCAGGACGGCAACGATCATGTTGAAGGCAACGACCAGGGAAGCGGCGCGCGTCCAGATACCGAGCAGGATCATCAGCGGCGCCACCACTTCGCCGACATACACGAGGTAGCCGATTGCTGGCGGCAGTCCGGCCTTGGCGAGCATGCCCGTGATGAAGCCCACGCCTCCGACCAGCTTGGAGACGCCATGGAAGAGAAGCAGGGCGGCGAGCGCCGCGCGCAGGACGAGCTTGCCTGCATCCTCGCTCGATGCGATGGTGGCAGGGACGGACGCGCGTTGCGCGGTGGATGAGAAGACGGTTTGCATGATGATTCCTCCATTGTTGGTGTCGAAGCCGACACGTTAAAAGTCAGGTTGATGGCAGTCAGGCGAATGCGTAGACGTCCATCGCCAGCACGCCGTACTCGACGCTCGTGTGCAGACGGCGGGCCTTCGGGTTTTCGCCGCCTGCGCCCATGGCGACGTAGAGCGGCATCAGGTGCTCGTCGGTGGGATGGTTTCTCGCCGCGTGCGGCGCCTGCCGCCTGTAGTCGAGCAGGGCCTCGCGCCGGCCTTGCAGCAGCGCGTCCTGCATCCAGTCGCCGAACTCGCTGACCCAGTCCGCGACCGGCGCATCGATGCCCTGGCCGCGGAATTCGTACAGGTTGTGGGTGAGCGAGCCGGAGCCGATGATCAGCACGCCTTCCTCGCGCAGGCTGGACAAGGCACGGCCGAGCCGCTCGTGCTCCGCCGCCGACGCGCCGCGCAGCACCGACACCTGGAATGCCGGGATGTCGGCGTCGGGGTACATCAGCATCAATGGCACCCACGCGCCATGGTCGAGGCCGCGCTGCTGGCTGACCTTGACCGCGAATCCCGCCGCCTCGAGCTGCCGGGCGACTTCGCCCGCGACTTCGGGCGAGCCATGCGCCGGATAGCGGATCGCGAACAGGGCCGCCGGAAAGCCGCCGAAGTCGTGGATGGTTTCCATGTCGCCGGCTGCGCTGACGGCCGGGCCGCCCAGCGATTCCCAGTGCGCCGATACTACGACGATGGCCTTGGGCCGCGGCAGGGTTTTCCCGAGGTCCTGCAAAAAACGGCGGGCCGGGCTGTCCTGGATGGCCAGCATGGGCGAGCCGTGCGAGACGAAAAGCGAAGGCATGGTCATGACAATCTCCTTGGCAGCGGGTGATGCCGTTTTCCGGACAGGACCACGGCGGGCGCTGCATCATGAACATCACTATATTGCCTAACCAGGAAGAGATAAACCACCTTAGAATAAGCACATCGTTTCCCTTTGGTTGACAATCGCCATCATGGATATCGTTGCTGGAATGAAAGTGTTCGTCGCCGTCGTAGAGAGCGGCAGCTTCGCGGGCGCCGCGCACCGGCTCGACATGTCGCGCGCGATGGCCTCGAAGTCGGTGGCCGCGCTCGAAGACCACCTCGGCACGCGGCTGCTGAACCGGACCACCCGCAGGCTGAGCCTGACCGAAGCGGGCATGGCGTTCCATGAACGAAGCGTGCAGATCCTGGCGGACATCTGGGAGGCGGAACAGGTGGCCGGGCGCATGGCGGCAGAGCCGCGCGGCACCTTGAAGGTGAGCATGCCGCTGACCTATGCCCTGCACCGGCTGGGTTCGCTGGTGGCGCAGTACGTCGCGCGCTATCCAAAGGTAAAACTGGACCTTTCCTTGTCCGACCGGAAGGTGGACCTGGTCGAAGAGGGGTATGACGTGGCGATTCGCATCGCCAGGCTGCCCGAGTCCGGCCTGATCGCCCGCAAGCTGGGCACGGTACACAGCGTGATCGCGGGCGCGCCTTCCTATCTGGCGCGGCATGGCCGCCCGGGCGTGCCTGCCGACCTGTCGAAGCACGTCTGCCTCGGGTATGCCCTCGCGAGCCTGGGCGAGGAATGGCGGCTGAAGGGGCCGGATGGCATCGTCAGCGTGCGCGGCACCGGCTCCATCCGGGCCGACAACGGCGACATCCTGCGCCTCGCCGCGCTTGCCGGCGGCGGGCTCATCTTCCAGCCCAGGTTCATCGTCGAGGACGATCTCCGCGCCGGCCGGCTGGAGCGGGTGCTGGAAGACTACACCTCGGAAGAGCTCGGCATCCATGCGGTCTATCCGAGCAGGCGGCACCTTTCCGCGAAGGTCAGGACCTTCGTCGATTTCCTCGCGGCTGAAATGCAGGAAACGCCAGGCGGATAAGCCTGCAAGGCCCCGAGCGGCCGTCCATTCCCCGAGGAAAAACTGAACGTGGTCAAGAGAACAAAATCGCTGCCGGCGGGTCCCATCACGACCGTCCGTCGATGATTTCGGCAATTTTCTCGCAAGGAGCCAGCATGCCCAAGATAAGCACCTCCGGAACGCATTCCACAAAGATTTATTACTACGAGCAAGGCGAAGGCCAGCCAGTGGTCCTGATCCATGGCTGGCCGCTGTCGCACCGCATGTGGGAAAGCCAAATCACGGCATTGTCGGAGGCAGGCTACCGCGTCATCGCCTACGATCGCCGCGGCTTCGGCGAATCCGGCCGTCCCGCGGGCGGCTACGACTACGACACCTTCGCCGACGACCTCAACGAACTCATGATCCAGCTCGACCTGAAGGATGCCGCGCTCGCCGGCTTCTCCATGGGCGGCGGGGAAGTGGCGCGCTACATCGGCCGCTACGGCACGGAGCGCGTTTCCAGGGCGATGCTGCTGGGCGCGGTGCCGCCCTTCCTGCTGAAGACAGATGACAATCCCGATGGCGTCGACAAGTCGGTGTTCGACGGCATGCTCGAGGGCGTGAAGAAGGACCGCGTCGCTTTCCTGCAGCAATTCTTTCCGAATTTCTACAACCTCGATGCGGCGTCCGCGCGCGACTCCGACCTGATTGCCTTCAGCAAGTGGATCGCCTGGGCCGCTTCGGGGCTCGCCACCCAGCAGTGCATCGTGGCCTTCGGCATGACGGACTTCCGCGCCGACCTCGGGAAGTTCGACGTGCCCACCCTCATTGTCCACGGCGACAGCGACAAGATCGTGCCGATCGAGGTGTCAGGCAGCCGCTCGCGGGAAATGATCCGCGGCAGCAAGCTCGAGGTCATCAAGGGCGCGCCCCACGGCTTCGCCGCAACGCATCCGCAGCAACTAAATGCATTGATGCTGGACTTTTTACGGTCCTGAGGCATCCAAGACCTTGATCGCGCCGGGAGGACGGCAACGATGTGATGGCGGGCAACCGTCGCGGACCGGACCGCTTTCCGGACATCGGGCGCCACGCGCGGCAATCGGCAACGAAGAGCAACAAGCGGCTACAAGCAGCTACAAGCAGCTACAAGCAGCAACGAGCAGCAACGAGCGACATGGAGACCAACATGAGTGACCAGCAACCCACACTGACGAATCGCCAGGGCCACCCGATCAGCGACAACCAGTCGTTGCGCACGGTCGGCGAACGCGGCCCTGCCACCCTGGAAAATTACCAGTTCATCGAAAAGATCACCCACTTCGACCGCGAGCGGATTCCCGAGCGCGTGGTGCACGCGCGCGGCGCGGGCGCGCACGGATTCTTCGAACCCACGGGCAAGGTCGGCGACGAGCCGGCATCGAAATACACCCGGGCAAAGATCTTCAACCAGCTCGGGGCGCAGACGCCCATCTTCCTGCGCTTCTCGACGGTGATCGGCGGCAAGGAATCCCCCGAGACCAAGCGCGACCCGCGCGGCTTCGCCATCAAGTTCAAGACCGTGGACGGCAACTGGGACCTCGTCGGCAACAACCTGAAGGTGTTCTTCATCCGCGACGCGGTGAAGTTTCCGGACATGGTCCATGCCTTCAAGCCCGACCCGGTATCCAACCGCGAGGAGGCATGGCGCTTCTACGATTTCATCGCCAACCATCCCGAATCGCTGCACATGGTTACCTGGGTCAAGAGCCCCTGGGGCATCCCGGCCAACTACCGTGAGATGGAAGGCTCTGGCGTCAATACCTACAAGCTGGTCAATGACCAGGGCGTGGCCCACCTGTGCAAGTTCCACTTCCAGCCGAAGCAGGGCGTGCGCAACCTGACGTCCGAGCAGGCAGCGGAAATCCAGGCAAAGGACTATGGCCATGCCACCCGCGACCTGTACGACGCCATCGATCGCGGCGACTATCCCGAGTGGGACATGTGCGTGCAGCTCATGACGGACGATGCCCATCCCGAGCTCGATTTCGATCCGCTCGATCCGACCAAGCGCTGGCCCGAGGACCAGTTCCCGCTGCTCAAGGTGGGCCGCATCGTGCTCAACCGCAATCCGGACAACTTCTTCGCCGAGGTCGAGCAGTCCGCGTTCGGCACCGGCGTGCTGGTGGACGGCGTCGACTTTTCCGATGACAAGCTGCTGCAGGGACGCACGTTGTCCTACTCGGACACCCAGCGCTACCGGGTCGGGCCCAACTACCTGCAGCTGCCCGTCAACGCGCCGGCCGACAATGCCCGCGCCCGCACCAACCAGCGCGACGGCCAGATGGCGTTCAGCGTCGACGACAGCGGCGCCAACAAGCACATCAACTACGAGCCGAGCATGCTGGGAGGCCTGAAGGAAGCGCCTAGGCCCAGGCAGGATTATCACCAGTGGGTCGAAGGCCATCTCGGACGCTACCAGACCACGCGCACGATGGACGATTACAAGCAGGCCGGGGAACGTTACCGGAGCTTCGAGGACTGGGAGCGCAACGACCTGGTGAACAACGTCGGCAATGATCTCAAGGCCTGCCCCGAGCCGATCCAGCTGCGCATGGTGTGGCACCTGCTCCATTGCGACGAGGACTATGGCCGGCGCGTGGCGCAGATCGCCGGCATCGATGTGTCCAAGGCGCGCGACCTGCCGCCGCTTCCCGGGAAGCCGGCGCCCGGCCAGAACCGCGGCGGGCCGACCTATACCAGCGGACAGCGCGAGGAGGCCGGCAAGCAGGAAACCGCTCCGGCGAAGTAAGCCTGGGCTCGATGGCATCCGGGGGCGCCTTGTGCGCCCCTTTTTTGTTTGCGGGCAATCCGGTTCGCGTCCGATCAATTCCGCGGCGGCAAGCTTATCCAAACCGAAACACGACTTGCCCTGCCTTTGCGTCGCCTAAAGGCACGCGCGCGCGCGAGTGCTAATGTGTTTGCATGAGCACGCAACCTACAGTGTCGGTACCGGCCGGATTCAGCGATGCGGCCCGTGCCATCGTGGCAGCCCGCCGGCCTTGCTGGCAATACGAGCTGCTTGGACAAATCCTGTGCGACGCCGTCGAGGAAGCCGCGACGATGGATCCACCCGGGCCGGTCAGCATGCCGGCCGAGACCAGCTTCCCCAGTTTCGGCTCGTACTGCCTGGAACTGGTGGAGCGGCTCGCCAGCAATCTCGAAAGCATGAACCCGGCCATCGCAGAGGAGGTGACGCAGATCGCGAACGGCGGCATGCATGCCTTCGGCAAGGTCGCAAGCAGCATGACCGAGACATACTTGCAGGCAAGGCAGCTTGCGCACGAGATAGCTCGCCTGCCGACGCGCTCGGCCGACCTGACCCCGCGCCCAGCCTGGCGCCGCGAGCTCGAAGGCTACATGGTGAAGGTCAAGGAAGACCTCTGCGACATGGCGGCGCAAAGCCTGCTGATCCACGAAAGCATCGGCGAATCGATCATGGCGCGGGTGCGCAGCGCACAGAAGCGCACGCAGGCCGGCGAACCGTGCGTGCTGGACCTGAACCTGCGTTTCTGCTTCGAGTCGAGCACCTTCAACGAACACCTGCAGCAATTCATCGACTGCCTCGACATGATGAGCCGCGTGCTCGACGCGAAGATCGGCATCACCAAAACCTCGTTGCAGCATGGCACGCCCCAGCCCGGCCGCATCTGTCTCTACCAGAGCCTGTTCGACGCCGACCTGGTCGCGGTGACCGTGCGCTGCGACGGCGAGGAAAGCGCCGCGCTGACCGTGCCCTGGAAGATGCTGCGCTCCTATGCCTGCATCCGCGAGGCGCGGGTATACGATGTGCGCAGGGCGGAAGCCTGCGTGCGGTCCCTGCTGGAGCCGCATCACACGACGGGCGTTCCCGTCACTTACCAATTGCCCGTGGCGGAGGCCTCGGAACTCGTGCGCAGGGTGGCGCAGCTCTATGCCTTGCCCTCGATGAGCTGAGACGATTCACCGGCGCGGGAAGGACAGGCATGATTGCCAGGCTGCTCATCATCGACCCGCAGAACGACTTCTGCGACGTGCCCGGCGCGGCCCTGCCCGTGGCCGGCGCGGACGCGGACATGCATCGTCTCGCCGACTTCATGCAGGACCATGGCGAACGGCTTGCGAGCATCACCGTCACCCTGGATTCGCATGCCTCGGTGGCGGTGGAACGCACCACCTTCTGGAAGAAGAAAGACGGCGGCGAGGTTGCGCCCTTCACCGAGGTGACCGCGGCCCAGGTGCGCGCCGGCGAGTATATGCCGCGCGACGCTGCCCTTGCCGGGGACGTGCTGGCCATGCTCGACAAGCTCGAAGCCGGCGGCCGCTACCGCCTGATGGTGTGGCCGGTGCACTGCGTGACCGGCACCTGGGGACACAATATCCACGACGCGGTGGCAGCCCGGCTCGCCAGCTGGAAAGTCGAGCGGCAGCGTCCGGCGAAGAAGGTGCTCAAGGGGGTATACACGCTGTCCGAGCACTACGGCGTTTTCGAGGCCGAAGTCCCGGTCGACAGCGAAGAGAATACGCGCTTCAACCACAAGCTCGCGCATGACCTGCTCGCGGGGACCGACCTGCTGCTGGTCGCGGGCGAAGCGTCCAGCCATTGCGTCGCGGCGAGCGTGGAACAGCTGCTGCGATTCACGCCGCGCTTCGCGGGCAAGCTGCCCGCGATCGCGCTCATCCGGGAATGCATGAGCCCGGTGAGCGGATTCGAAGCCGCGGAGCAGGCATTCTTCGACCGCGTTGCGGCCCGCGGCGTGGAACGCATCGGGCTCGACGAGGCGGCCCGGCGCTTGCGTTCCTGAGGCGCGCTTCCCGAGGACTACTCGGCCTGGCGCGGCAGGCGCACGGTGAAGGTCGTGCCTTCTTCTTCCGTCGACGTCACGTCGATGGTGCCGTGGTGCGCAATCACGATCTCCCTGACGATGTACAGTCCCAGTCCCATGTTCTTCCTGTTGCCGGCATGCTCAGGACCGCGCCGCAAGGGATCGAAGATGTGCGGCTGCACCGCCTGCGGGATGATGGTTCCGCCGTTATGCACGATCAGTACGGCTTCCCCATCCCTTGCCAGGGTGCTGACGGTGACCGTCGTGCCGTCGCCATACTGGATGGCGTTGCCGATGAGGTTCTGGTAGATCTGTCCGATGCGCGCGCCATCCCATCTTCCGCGGACATCGCCCTCCAGCACGGCATGAATCACCGCGCCCGGATTGGAGACGCGGAATTCCTCGATGATCTGTTCCGCGATGACGGCGAGGTCGACTTCGGTGCGGTGGACGGGAATGCCGAGGCCGCTGCGGCTGCGCACGAAGTCGAGCAGGTTGTCGATGATTTCCTGCATGCGCTCGGCGCTGTTGAACATGCGCGAGCCGAGCTGGATCAGCTTGCTGTCCGAATTTTCGGAGCGCATCAGGTAGGTGGCGCCCAGGCTGATGGCGGAAAGCGGCGTGCGCAGGTCGTGGCCGATGATGCCGAGGAAGACGTCCTGCGCCTGGTGCTGCCCCTCGGAATAGCGCGACACCGATTCCGCCAGCGCGCGGTCGATCGCTTCGTTGAAGCGGGTCATGTCCTCGACCTCGAACCAGGTCGCCGTCTTCTCGCGGCGCGACCAGAGGTCCAGGACGCTTACCCTGAGCGCACGGTATTCCGCGAGCAGCTGGTCGACGGAAAACCCGGATACCGCACGGGTGTCGGCGTGGATTTCCGCGGGAGTGTTGCCGCTCGCGTCCCGGCTGCGCGCAAAGTCCGGGTTGGCGAGTTCCATGGCGACTTCCTCCAGGATTTCCCGCGCGTGGTCGCGCAGTTCGTGCACATCCATGGAGCGGTGGGGCGGCTGGATCTTGCGGGCGAAATCTTCCCAGCCCTGCAGGATGTGCTCCATATTGTTCAAGATAAATTCCGACAGCCTCATTGATCCCTTTCTGCGATCGGCTTGCGCTATCTCTAGGAAAATTCAACATTCCCGCCGCAAGCTTCGGAGTCGGACTGTAATTTTTTTAGACATGGAAGTCTGTACGAAAATATACAGACAATGAGAATTGTCCGATGGTCAACATCGGTGTTGAGGAGCCATCATGACCGGCGTACCAGTCACGGCGGCGGCATGTTCAAACCTGATCCTGTCGCAATTGCCGGAATCCGAATACCAGGTGCTCAAGCCCGCGCTTGAGTATTTCCCCACTCCTTCCAAGACCGTGCTCGTCCGGCGCGACGAGGAAATCAGGCACGTGTATTTTCCGCTGTCGGGCTGCCACTCGGTGCTCGCGGTCATGCAGAACGGCGCCGCGGTCGAGGTCGGCACGATCGGCAACGAAGGCATGTCCACGGTGGACGTGCTTACCGGCAGCACGGTGGCCACGGAGACCACCGTTTGCCAGATTCCCGGCAACAGCCTGCGGATGCCGGCTGAGCATTTCAGGCGGGCGATGGATGGCGACGGAGCATTGCGCAACCTCTCGTTCCGTTTCTTCCGCGCCTACCTGAGCCATGTTTCCCAATCGGTCGCCTGCAATCGCCTGCACACCACGGAGGAACGGTTCGCACGCTGGATCCTTGCCAGCCACGACAGGGTGGAAGGCAATGAATTCCAGCTGACGCAGGAATACCTCGCCGACATGCTGGGCGTGCACCGGCCGAGCGTGACCTTGATCGCAAGGCGGTTCCAGCAAGCCGGCATGCTCGACTACCATCGCGGCATCGTCACCATCCTGGACCGCAAGGGGCTGGAGGAAGCGGCATGCGAATGCTACGCGCAGGTGAGGAAGCAATTCGCGCGCGCCCTCGGCAAGCCGATGGGCTAGGCACCCGTCAGGCGTAGTAGTGGTATTCCATGCCGTTCTGTATGGAGCCGATGACCTGCGCCTGGTTTTCGGGGCTCTCGCTGAAGCTTGCCAGCACTTCGGCCGCCGTCTGCCTGACCGGCACGCCGTTGTCCACGATGTTCACCCAGAAGTCGGTTTCGAATTGCTGCGGCGTGCGATGCAGGACGTTCTGGTACAGCAGGTTCACGAGCGCCACGGTGGAAGGATTGCTTCCGTACAAGGACTTGAACTCAGCGGAAGAAACGAAGTTCTGCGAGATCTGGTTCAGCGGCGTGCCGTCATCCATGGCCTTCAGCTGCCAGCCCAGGCCGTCGCTGTCCGGCTTGCGGTTGAATGCGGCCTGGTAAAGCCGATATACCTTGCCGCCGTTGCCATCGATGTCCAAGGCAAGCGCGGTATCGGTGAAAACGAGGCGCTCGACGCCGGACAGCGTGTCGCCGCCGTCGCCGCCGGTTTTCGATACGGTGTAGCCATCCGCGGTCTTTTCCAGCACGAAGTCGGCTTTCTTCCCGCCGTAGCTGATCAGGTCGACGCCGTCGCCGCCGCTGAAGCGCTGGAACGCCGCCGTGCCATTGAATTTGTCGTTGCCGGCGGTGCCGTCGACCGCCGTTCCGAGCGCGATCGTCATGTCGATGAATTTCAGTTTTTCGACGCTCGACAGCGTCGCGCTCGCCTGGCTGCCCGCCTTGTCTTTTACCAGGTAACCGCTGCCCGACGGCGTGACGCTGAACTGCGTCCGGCTGCCGGCCAGGAGCAGCGTGTCGCTTCCCGAGCCGCCGTCCACCCTGCCGCCGCCCCGGGACAGCGTGATGGTGTCGTCGAAGCCGCCGCCGACGACATTGATGGCTTCCGTCTGCAGATGCAGGTCTAGCGTCACGCCCGCGCCGGCATTGCTCAGGTCCACCGCCTGCACGTTGACGAGCTGGTCGTCGCTCATGGCGTTCAGGATGGTCGAGGTCTGCGTGACGCGCAGGGTATTGGTGCCCGTGCCGCCATCGATCACCAGGCCGGCCACCACGCCCAGGATGACATCATCTCCGGCGCCGCCGGCAAGTTTCCCGCCGCCGGCGCTGGGCGTCATGATGTCGTTGAACGCGCTGCCGTTCACGGCGATGGCTTCAGACTGCAGATGCAGGTCGAGAATCACGCCCGCCGCGGCGCCGGCGAGGTCGATCACCGCGATGTTGACGAGCTGCGCATCGGCGGCGGCATTGAGGTCGGCCGACGTGGCGGAGAGCGCGAGGGTGTTCTTTCCCCCGCCGCCGTCCAGCCAGTCGGCGCCGCTGAAGTCGACGATGGTGTCATCGCCGGCGCCGCCGGTAACGGTGTCGTTTCCCGCGCCCCCCGCGAGCCGGTCGCCAAGGTCATTGCCAACAATGACGTCATTGCCGGCGCCGCCGATGGCGCCGGTGAAGGTGGAACCGAAGGCGATGGAAATGTTGTCGTGCGCCGCCGTTCCGTCGGCGTTGACGCCGACGGAGCTGAACGTGCCGGGCGTGAGCGAAATCGTGACGGGCTTGCACTGGTTGCCGGCATCGAGCGTGGCGCCTGGCGCCGTCGAGAACAGCGTCCTGGACTCGGGAGCCGTGCTGCCGACGGTGAAGCTCTGGGTTGGAGACGCGGCAGCCGCATTGACGCCATACAGGTACTGGATGCTGGCGATGTCGTACAAGCCCGGCGTGGAATGCCATGCCGTCCTCAATGGGTCGTTGACATACGACATGTCGGTGAACTTGCGGTTGTCGAGCGCCAGCGGCATGAACGGGGCTTCGCCGACGCCCGAGCTGCCGTTGTAGTTGCCGGGATGCTTGAGGCCCAGGCTGTGCCCGATCTCGTGGATCAGCGCCTCATAGGTGTACATTCCGCCGACGTAGTTGGCGTCGGAGCGCGCCACTTCCATCAGGATCTTGTTCGACGTGTAGGCGCCCGATGGCGCGGAAGAAAAGAAGGTGATGCCTTCCGCGGTGCCCTGCAGGTCGGCGCAGCCGAGCCTGAGCTGGCTCGACGACGAATCGGCGACTTCCGTGAAGCTGAGGTTGGCCAGCGCCGCATAGCTCGCGAGGATGGTGCGCACCGCGTCCTTCTGCGCGGCGGTCATGATGGCGAAGCCGCCATAGCCGTTGACCGTGCTCGTGAGGAAGCTGTACGTCAGCTTGACCGGGGTGCCGAGCGGCGAACCGGCGTTCCATCGCGCCCCGTCGAGCAGGCTGGCGATGGCCGTGTCCGTGCCGACCTTGTCTTCGGTGATGGTGTAGGTGCCCGTCGATGACGAACCTGCGACGGCCAGGTAATAGCTGCCGGTGCTGGTCGCGGTGAATCCGATCTGGGGATCGGCCAGCGTGCCTGCCTTTGTCGTGTAGACCGGCAGGTTGTCGCAGCTCTCCAGTTGCAGGAGGTTGGCGTCGAAGAGCGTGAGCTTGGGATCGGCCAGCGTTCCGCCAGAAGAGGTCGATCCCTTCACCCCGAATATGTAAGTCGTGCCGGCCACGAGATCGACCTTGTAGTAGTCGCTGGCCGCGGACTTGATTTCGCCGGTTTGCGCGGATTGCGCCGTCAATGCCTTGTAGCTGATCGTTGCCGGATTCAGCACCTGCTCGGAGAGCGTGAAGTTGCCGCTGTCGTAGCCCTTTCCCTTGACTTCGACGTAGTAGGTGGCTCCCTGGGTGACCCTGCCTCCGGAAAGCGTGAGGGCCGAGCCGGTGGAACCGGTGGCGACCACCTTGCCTGCCGCGTCGAGCAGGTTGACGTCGTAGGTGGAGTAGGTATTCGCATTGGGCGGCGTGAAGTCCAGCTCCAGCGAGCCGGACGACGTCGTGGCGAACTTGTAGAAGCGGCTTCCCCAGCCATAGTTGAGCTGGCCCGAGATGGACTGGCCGGCAACGATGGTATCGGCGGCGGCCTGGGTGGTGTTCTTGCCGGATTCGTACAGGGTCGTGGTGCCGGTGACCATCGACGCCGTAAGGTCGTAGGTGCCCGTCAGTCCATCCTTGGAGGCGTAGACATAAACCTTGTAGGTGCCCGCGCCCGACAGCACGGCATTGACGGTCTTGCCGAAGCCATAGCCCACGTTTTCGCCGGCAACAAGCTTGTTGTTGGCATCGTAGATCGAGACGCTGTAGCTCCAGGCATTCGCCGTGGAATTCGCCGTGCCGAAATCCAGCTTCAGGATGCCGCCGGCCGAGGCGATGAACTGGTACCGGTCCACGTCGCTGATCGTGGCCGCCACGCCGCGTACCGTGTCCCCGAGTTTCAGGGTGTTGGGCGTGGTGTTGTTCGGCTCCTGCTCGAAGACGAGGGACATGGCTTCTTGATAAAAATTGTCAAGAGGAAATAGTTACACCCTGTCATGGCCTTGTCAATTGAAGCAGGAGTGGGATGTTGTTCGAACGGGAACGGCAGCGGAGCGGCCTTGCGCCGCTCCGCTGCCGGAGGTGGAGAGCAGGTGATGAGCCGGCTTAGAACAGGTTGACGTTGTTGCTGCCGTTCTGGCTGGGCGCGACGTTGGACGTGATGCCGGAAGCGAAGGCGACGTTGTTGCCGTTGTTGACCAGCGTGTTCTGGGACTGGCCGAGCTGCTGGGCGACGTTCAGGTTCATGTCGTTCTTCGTCAGGCCGAAGCTGGGTCCGCCGTAGGGCAGGCCGTAGGATGAGCCGCAGCCGGTGTAGACGGGGACGGAGCAGGACGACGGAGACATTCCGCAGCCGCCGGATACGGCAACCATGTCCTTGGTGGCGAGGTCGGAGGAAGTGGCGATGTCTTTGATGAGCAGAGCGGTCATGATGGGTTCCTTGGCAATGATCGAGTGAGCGTATGTGGTTGAAGGTCTGGCGATGCTGTCTTACAGGATGTGGATGTTGTTGCTGCCGTTCTGGGTCGGGTTGACGTTGGACGTAATGCCGGACGCGAACGCGACGTTGTTGCCGTTGTTGACCAGCGTGTTCTGCTGCTGGCCGAGCGACTGCGAGGCGGCGATGTTCGCATCGCTCACGGACACCGAGAACTGCGGGCCGAACCAGGCCGGCATGTTGTAGTAGCCGGTACCGCCGCGAACCTTGCCCATGGCGCGGGCGTCGAGGGTTGCAGTGGAGGACAGGTCGGTGACGGTCAGTGCTTTCATGGTGGATCTCCTTGGTTGGTTGGGTTGGTGAGCAATTCTGTTGCGCACGTCTACCCTATTGCAGGCGCCGTGCCAGCCCGCGCATGATGCAGGTCGATTTTCCCAAGTCATTGAAATGACTGAGGAATTTTTGAAAGAACCAGGGAGGCGTGGACGATCAGTCAATGGCGCGCGGCACGGCGGTGTCGGGTGTCGCCGGACGGAAGGAGTGAAATGTGTCTGTCGTTTGCAGACAGTTGCGGTTTGCTTCGAGTTGGAGTGCGCCGGCATCGAGGAAGCGATGCCGGCCTGTCATGCCGGGCGCGCTTCCCAGTCCGGCCTGAGCAGGCCGTAAAGCGCGGCGTCCGTCGTTTCCCCCTTGTTGCGCCAGCGGTCGCGCAACAAGCCCTCGCGCACGAAGCCGAGCTTCTCCAGCAACCTTGCCGAACCGGCATTGCGCGGATCGATCTCCGCTTCGAGGCGGTGCAGCGGCAGGTCCTGGAAGATCCGGTCGACGAAGGCATGGATGGCTTCGTACATCAGGCCGCTTCCCCAATGGGCGCGGGCCAGCGCATAGCCCAGCTCGGCGCGCGCGCTCGCTTCCACCAGCTTGAACAAAAGACAGGTGCCGATGGGCGTGCCATCCGGCAGGGTAATGACGAACTGGAAGGTGTCGCCGTTCTTCTGATAGGCCAGCACCCGGTCATGCCACGCTTCGGCATCGGCAAGGCTTTGCCAGCTTGCGTAAGGGAGGAAGCGGGTGACGGCATCATCGCCGTTGACCGCCATGAGTCCGGGCAGGTCCGACTTGTCGATGGGTCGGATGCGCAGGCGCGGCGTTTCGATGTGCGGGGAGAATTTCAAGGCAGGCCAGTCAGGTCATGAAAACGGAAACGCCATGGCCGGGGCGGGCCCGGCCATGGCATCATGGGTTGTGCGCAATCTTCAGCAGCCTGCGGCGCATTTACCGTCGGCGTCGAACTCCATCGTCTTGCCGGACAGCGGAACGTGCGCCGCCACCTTGACGGCCTTGAGGAAGGTTTCCGTCTTGCTGCCCGGCCGGACCTTGCCGTTCACCGTGCCGACCTCGTTGGCATGCGAAGCGATCACGGAGACCGGCTTTACGAGATCATTGATCACGTATGCGGCTTCGTTCGGTCCCGTCGTGAAGCCGTCGCCGATGTTCATCACCGCGAGCTTGGGCTTGTAGTGGTTGCGAACGACTAGCTCGTGATCGGCCATGATGCCGGTGTCGCCCGACAGGTAGGCCACCAGGCCATTGCTGAAGCCAAGCACGTAACCCGTCGCCAGGCCGACGTCGCCCGCGATGCCAGCCTCCTTCATGGCCTTGCCGAAGTCGCCGCCGATGTAGTCCGGGTCGAGGCCGTTGCTGTGCAGGGCCGGCACGGTCGCGATGCGAACGCCACCCATGGTGACATTGCCGCCGAAGCGCACCAGCACCGAGTTGGCGGGATCGCCGCCGTTCGCCTTGAGCTTCGACGCAAAGAACGGCGGCATTTCGCTGCCGGTGACGATCTTCGATTTCTTGGCCAGCGCGATGTTGACCGCGCTGGAATTGGGCATCGCCGACACCGACATGTCAGGCGATCCGCAGCTTCCCGCGTTGAGGGCCTTCTGGTGCGCGTTTCCGAGGTGGTCGCCATGCATGTGGCTGACCAGGATGACGTCGATCTTCCCAAGGCGTGGATCGTTCGCGCCGGCGACGGTGCGGCCCGGATCGTAGAGGATGCGCGTTCCGTTCGGATCTTCGAAGATGAGCGCCCGGTCCTGCGCGCAGAACTCCCCGTCGATGCCGCCGAGCGGCGTCACCTTCACGGTAGGGGAGGCGTTCTGGGATTGGGCGAAGACGGGAAGACACGCCAGGCTTCCGGCAACGGACAAGGCAGCGAGCAGGACCGAACGATTCATTGCACCCCCTAGGGTTTTAAGGTTTTCAGGTTTTCAAGTTGTGAAGCGGGCATTCAATCTACCACCGGCCGGCGATGCGCGTTTCCCGCGCCCGGCAACGATGATTACTTTGGCAGGACCTCGATCGTGATTTCCTTGCTCGCGATGTAGTAAGGAACATGATTGTGGTCCGCGAACAGGAGGCGCAAGGTATGGCGTCCGGCGGGCAGGTCGAGCACGGCTTCGGTTTCTCCCTTGCCGAAATGCTTGTACCGCTGCTTCTGGTATTCGTCGGGCTTGTCGAAGGGGATGGGTTGCTTGATGTCGGCCGGCAGCGGAAGGTCGATCAGGATGTGATGATGGCCGGTGCCGTCGATCTTGCCCGCCTTGACGGGCGAGACGCCCATGCCGGTGACGGAGAACGCCACGCGGAACGGCGACTTTACCCGGTCGCCATCCTTGATGTTGACGAAGTATGCCGCCTTTTCCGCCACCGGGAACGGCCTGGTCCGGTCAAAGGCGCTGAGGCTGCTGATGACCGACTCGGTGTTGATCGTGGCGGAAGACGCCGAGCCGAAGCCAGGCGACTGATCGTTCGCGCCGGCGCCATGCCAGGCAAAGGAAGCGATGACCGCGATGGCGGCGCATGATCGTTGAAGTTTGGTATGCACGGACTCCCCCTGTTTTTCCTGGGGGAATTATAATTTGTCTTGGACAAACTGGTTGCCGAAGTTTTGAGTTATTGAGAAAAATCAATCCTGCAAGCCTGGCCCCGGCCAAGGCTGGCGCACTTTCCGATTCATCCCGGATCGATTTCCTTTTTCATGCCTTGCACCTTGAGCCGGACATTCTCGTAGGTCAGCTCGGCGTTGACCTCCTGAAGCTTCGCGAGGACCTCCTGCATCATGGCCAGCTCGGTCTTGAGGAAGCCGTTCTTTTCCCGTTCCCATTCCAGCACGTCCGAATCGGCATCGCTTGCGCCCCGCGCCCGGACCTGCACCTGCCTGTTCGACTTGATGTCTTCCGCGATCTTCGGATAGCGGTTGTGAATCAAGGACGCGCTCACCCCGGCTTCCCGCGCCACGGCCGCGATCGTCAACTTGCTGGCGCCGGTAAGCGCCTTCCCTTCCTGGATGCGATGCATGGCCAGGCGCAGATCCCTGGCCCGGGCTTCTGGAGTCTTACGCTGATTCGCCACGTCCCTCTCCTTGTCAGTGCAAACAAGAGCAAACGCTAACTAGCAACGATCGATGTCACTGCGCTCCGAGGCGCCAAGCCCTGCCATCCCGGCAAGGCCTGGCGCCGACGGCAACCGCCGTCCGGCCTCAGGAGCGTTTTTTCTGGCGCCTGCTGATCGCGATGCCAAGCATGCCGAGTCCCAGCAAGCCCAGCGGCACCGGCTCAGGCACGCGCACCGGGGGAGGGTTGCCATACAGCCAGACGCTGCTGCTATACCCTTGCACGTGCACCGCGCCGACGTAATTGCCGCCGCCTCCATTGTCGGGCACGGATAGCGAGTTGAACGAATTGGCCGTCAAGCCGTTGCCGGTGAACTTGTATACGGACGTGGCGCCCGCGGCCAGCTGGCCGGGGTTCGACGTGGCGAAGCCGAAGTACACGTCGAACATGCCGCCGGTGCCGTCCGCCTTGTAGGCGTTCGAGCTGTCGGTTGCGGTCAATGCCTGGACGCCGGAGACGAAGGTTTCGGTCAGCTGGTTGAAGTTGACGCCGGCCACGTTGAAGTACCAGTCATTGACGTAGGCGCCTGACAGGATATTGTTCATGACCGACATGGTCAGCGTGACTTCGTTGGCGCCCGTGTCCTGGAAGGTGGCGGTCGCATAGACGGCGTTCGGGTCCGCGGGCTGGCTGGGCGGCGTGCCCGAGAAAGCGCCGGCGTTGTCGAAGTTGATCGTGAAGGTGGCTGCCTGGCTGAGAACGGGAATGCTGGCCAGAAGGAGGGCCCCGGTGAGGCCTTTCAGGGTGCGCGATACTTGTCCAAACCGCCGCCCTGCTTGGAGATGAGTCGTCATTGTTAGCTCCAGTGTGTTCGGGTTTATGGGAAGAGTCCCGACCGAACATTTGCAAGAGCCGTTCCTAATGTTTAATTTTAGACAAAACAAGCACTTAAAACCGGGTTGTTCCAACTCGAATAGAAATTGTTAGTTTCATCGACGGGACGCCGTTTTTTTGCCATTAAATGATGTGTGTCAGCAATAAAAGTCGTTACTAATTAGTTACTTAGGAAGATTTCCCCAAGTTCGGGCAAAAACGCGTAAAGAAAATCGACAGCGCCTCCCGCGCCAAGCCAAAACGCATCCGCAACCCGGGATGCACTATCATGGCGCTGGACCAACCTCGACCTTCAATCCGCCAGAAAAGGGGACAAGCATGCTTGGCAAGGCACTCCACGCGATCACCAGGTTTCCCGGCGCCTGCGCCGCGCTTTGCCTCGCAGCCGCGCTGGCTGGCTGCGGAACGGCATCGACGACGTCATCGATGCCATCCAGGTCATCCGCCGCTTCGAGCGCCGCGGCGAAGGAACTCGCGCCATCCGGAAAGCTGCGCGCGGCAATCAATTTCGGCAATCCGATCCTGGCGACGAAGGATGCGGCCACAGGGGAAGCGCGCGGCGTTTCCGTGGACCTCGCGCGCGAACTCGCGCGGCGCCTCGGGGTTCCGCTGGAGCTGGTCACCTACCCGGCCGCGGGGAAAGTGGTGGAGGGCGTCAAGGCGAACGAATGGGACGTGGCTTTCGTCGCGATCGATCCCCGGCGCGGCGCCGACATGGACCAGACCACTCCCTACGTCATCATCGAAGGCGCCTACATGGTGCCGGACGCCTCGCCGATCAAGGAGAACGCCGACGTCGACCGGCAGGGCGTGCGCATCGTGGTCGGCGCCGGCAGCGCATACGACCTGTTCCTGTCCCGCGAAATCAGGAAGGCCATGCTGGTCCGCGCGCCGACGTCGCCTACGGTGGTGGACACGATGGTGCGGGATGCCATGGAAGTGGCGGCGGGCGTCAGGCAGCAGCTGGAAGCAGACCAGAAACGCTTCCCTGGCCTGCGGATGCTGCCGGGGCGCTTCATGGTCATCAACCAGGCGATGGCCACGCCGAAGGGACGCCCTGAAGGCAGTCGTTACCTGAACGAATTCATCGAAGAGATGAAGGCCTCCGGGTTCGTCGGCAGTGCCCTGAGCAGGCATCATGTCGACGGCGCCGCGGTCGCGCCGCCGGCAGGCCGGTAGGGAGACTCAAGAAGCCGGCGCCGGGGTGGACGCCGGCGATGCCTGCGCCGCCAGTTCCTGGTTGCCCAGCGCCTCGTTGATTTCCGTGATCAGGTCGCTCCTTACCTTGAGCCAGGCATCGAGCTCGCCGGTCCAGATCCGGAGTTCGAACTCGAAGGCATCGACGCCTCGCCGGATGAACAGCACCTCGGGCGGCGGCGTTTCCAGCACCTCTTTGTTCCAGCGCGAAACATCCAGCAGGGTCGTCTTGAGCCGTGCCACGTTGATGTCCGGCCTGGTGAACACGGGCACGGCGATCTGGCGCAGCTGGCTCGACAGGGTCCAGTTCGTCAGCTTGTCGGAAATGAGTTTGCCGTTCGGAATGATCACGCCCGCGCCGCTCGTGCTGTGGATGACGGTCGCCCGGATGCCGATGTGCTGGACCCGCCCGACGATGTCGTCGATCTGTATGGTGTCGCCCACCTTGACGGGACGCTCGAACAGCACGATGAGGCCGGAGACGAAATTGTTGACGATGTTCTGCAGGCCGAAGCCGATGCCGACCGTGAGCGCGCCCGCGACGATGGTGAACTTCGTCATGTCCACGCCGATCGCCGTCAGGGCGAGCACCAGGCCCGACAGCAGGATGACGTAGTGAACGGTGGTCGATACCGCGTAGGGCAGCCCCCGGTCGAGGCGCACGCGCGAAAAGATTTCCTCTTCCAGGAAGAAGCGCGACAGCCTCGACAGCATCCATGTGGTCCAGAGGATGAGCACGAACATGCCCACGTCGCTGACCGTCGCGCTCAGGCTGCCGAGGCGGTAGGTGGTTGACCAGAACGACTGGAGCGCGGCGACCAGGCGCTGGCGCAGTCCAGCGCCCTCGAGGGTGAGGCCCAGCCAGAAAGCGAGGGCGGCCCACTGCACCCAGCGGTTGGTGCGCGCCGCGATCTGCGCGCGGTGGCGGCGCACGCCAGCCAGGAAGGAGAGCGGCGGCAGGTACAGCATTCCGTGCAGCATGCCCTCTCCGGCGCGCGCGATCACGTAGAGCACGACCGCGAGATAGGCGCTGCCGATCAGCGCGCGCATCACCAGGTCCGCCAGCCGCGCGTAGCCGGCCACATCGCACGCAAGCGCGGTCACCGCCAGCCCGCCGGCAATCCACCTGCCATAGCCGACCATCCGCCACGCGAGGGCATTGGGCGTTGGCTCGGCAGGCGTCTCGTCGTCCGTAACGCCAATCCCACCAATGCCAGCGCGGACGCGACGGACACGGCGATGAATCACCGCAACGAAGACCAGCATGGCAAGCGCCTCGCACAGGAGAATCAGGCGATGCACGCCGGGCAGGGGCGCGAACAGCGCCCGCAGCCGGTCCACGAGAAAGAATCCCACCACCGCGAACAGCACCTGGTAGATGCGCCGCTCCACCACGCGCCGCGCGAACACCAGCATGGGCGCGGCCGCGATGACCCCGATCATCAGCGTCAGCGACCTGGGCGCGCGGGGATAGAACCAGGAACTGAGCAGCATCGCGAGCAGCACCGCCGCGACGGCGGGCATGTCGAACAGCGCCTTGTTGCCCTTGAGGTCATCGTCATCCTCCGCAAGCTTCCCGATGCGGCCGCGAACCACGAGGAAGAGCAGGTAGAGGCTGGCGAGCGTGGCGGCGTGCAGCGCCACGTCCCGGTCGTGCGAGCGTACGTAGCTTTCCAGGTTGTTCGCCTGGTTCAGGATGTTTTCGCGCGCTTCCGCGGAAAAGTCCCGCAGGGGATCGATCCAGAAAGCCTGGCTCCACATCGGGGCGCTGTCGCGGTACAGCAGGCGCGTGGCGGCGCGTTCGCTGGCATCCTGCAGGATGCGCCTCAGGTCCCCGATCTGCGTCCCGAGGTCGGTCACCTTGCCGAGCAAAGCAAGCACCTTGGCGCGGTCGTCGAGCACGCTCTTGCCGGCCCGGTCGATCGACTTGAGCAGGTCACGCACGCGCTCCAGCACGTCCTGCGGCGCGGCTTCATCCGCTGCGGCCTTGGCGGTGGCGTCCCACACGGCCTTTTGCCCATCCAGTTCCTTCAAGTCGCGATCGACCTGCACGGCAGCGCGGGTCAGCTCCTTGCGCAGGGGGGAAATGCGCAATTCCGCATCCCGCAGCTCGTCTTCCACGCTGCGAATGCTTTCGAGCGAATAGGTTGAAAGACGCTGGCGACGAACCTCCCTTATCCGCAAGGCAATCTCGCGTTCCAGCGGCGGCAGGTCTTCGCTTGCGGTCTGGATGGCATCGTCGACCCGCCCCCGGTTTTCCAGCTGGCGGATGGCGATCAGGGCAGCCTCCGCCTTGACCGCGATGTCGGAGACCGGCACGGGCTGGGGTGCCGCCGTCGCGGGCGGGGCCGGCGCGGATGGCGCGTTTGCCGCAGGCAACGATGGCTTTGGGGGCGTTTGCGGGAATCCGGTTGTCTGGAAACCGAACAGGATCAGGACGATCAGCGGCCACATGAAGATGCTGGCCTTGCTCCGCAGCCCTTTGCTTGCACGTTGGAAAAGACGTTTTCCAGGTATCAATGTTTCTCCATCAAAAATCTTCGCAGGCCCGAGGTGCGCGAGTTGCGCAGTCCTCATGGCGGAAAGCGGACACGTGCCCGCTTAGACGAGGGCGGCTTGCCGGAAATTCACGAAAAAGAAGAATCGCGGCAACGAAGCTTATGGAACACCGGGGAGCCGGCGAGTTGCTACAATGACCTTCCGACACAGCCCATCAAGGACGAGGCGATGGCCAAGAAAGAAAAGCTCGACCCCGAAACCGCCGCATTGATCGAGTGGTGCACCCAGGTGGAAGGTTTCCTCGTGGCCGGCGGCGCGACCTTGCCGCAGGCACAGGAACACATCGAAGAGAATGTCGAGTGGTTCACCGACATGTTCTACGATGGATTGACTCCCGAAGAGGCCGCGAAGGCCGCGTTGAAGTGAGGCAGCCATGAATGCAGCCAGCACTGGCATTGCGAATGCAGGCGACATCGTCGGCCTGGGCGCGCTCGAACTCTCGCATGTGATCCGGAGCCGCAGCGTCTCCTGCCGGGAAGTGATGCAGGCTTATCTCGATCACATCGATGCCATCAATCCTAGGGTCAATGCCATCGTGTCCCGCCAGGACCCGGAACACCTGCTGCGGCAGGCGGACGAGCGCGACAGGCAACTGGCCGGTGGCCTCTGCCTGGGATGGATGCATGGCATGCCGCAGGCGCCCAAGGACCTGGCCGCCACCGCCGGCCTGCCCACCACCCTCGGGTTCCCGGGGCTGAAGCAGAACGTGCCGGCCGTCGATGCCATCGTCGTGGAACGGGCGCGCCGCGCCGGCGCCATCTTCATCGGCAAGACCAACACGCCCGAATTCGGTCTCGGTTCGCATACCTACAATTCGGTATTCGGCACGACACTCAATGCCTACGATCAGTCGAGGACGGCCGGCGGAAGCAGCGGCGGCGCGGCCGTGGCGCTGGCGCTGCGCCTGCTTCCCGTGGCCGATGGCAGCGACATGATGGGTTCCCTGCGCAATCCGGCGGGATACAACAATGTCTTTGGCATGCGCCCCTCCTTTGGCCGCGTGCCCGCCGGGCCGGGAGACGAAGTCTTCAGCCAGCAGCTTTCCACCGAAGGACCGATGGCGCGCTCGGTTGCCGACCTGGCGATGCTGCTCTCCACCCAGGCGGGATACGACGAACGCGCGCCGCTGTCGATCAACACCGATCCTGCGGTTTTCGCGGGTTCGCTGGAGCGCAGCTTCCAGGGCGCCCGCATCGGCTGGCTGGGCGACTTCAATGGCTACCTGCCGACCGAACCGGGCATCATGTCCTTGTGCCGCGATGCGCTCAGGCATGTCGAAACGCTGGGCATGTCGGTGGAGGAAGCGACGCCCGATTATCCGATGGAGCGCTTGTGGAAGACCTGGCTGACCTTGCGCGGATTCCTCGTGGCGGGCAAGACCCGCGCGCTATATGCCAACGCGGAGATGCGCGCGCAAATGAAGCCGGAGGCGGTCTGGGAAGTCGAGCAAGGCCTTGCGCTGAGCGGCGCGGACGTGTACCAGGCATCCGTCGATCGCAGCCTCTGGTATGAGGCGCTGCTCAAGCTGTTCCGGCATCATGACTTCCTCGTTCTGCCTTCGGCCCAGGTTTTTCCCTTCGAGGCATCGCTCGACTGGCCGAAGCACATCAACGGCAAGGCCATGGATACTTATCACCGCTGGATGGAGATCGTCATTCCCGGCACGCTGGCCGGACTGCCGGTGATCAATGTCCCGGCCGGGTTCAATGCGGATGGCCTGCCGATGGGCCTGCAGATCATCGGCAAGCCGCAAGCCGATCTGTCCGTGCTGCAGCTGGGCCACGCCTATGAGAAAGTGATTCCCTACACGCGGGTCAAGCCGGCCTTGCTGGAGGCAAAACAAGGAAGGGCGCCAGCCTGAGCCGCGCGGGAATCTTCCGGAACGCGCCAGCCGGCGCGCTCGCCAGGATCAGAACATCAGGACGCCCTTCTTGAACAGGGCAATGTCAAGGTAGCTGGAAAGGCGGGTGCGATTCGTTCCCGTCGCGGCGGCCAGGCCGCCCAGTTCGATTTCCGTTGGCTGCGCCAGCGTCTCGTGCAATGCCTGCCGTCCGCCCCGTGCCTGCTGGATGATCCTTACCAGGACCTTGGCGGCGGCATAGCCTTCCAGCGTCAGCGACGACACCGCTTCGTCGCGGTATTTCCGCATCATCTTCAGATGCTCCATCTGGATCATCGAGTTTCCGGCCGCGGGATTGGGAACGACCTGCGAAAAGACGGTCCATTCCACCGCCTTCGCGCCTGCCAGTTCCCGCAAGGTTTCGAGGTTGATCAGCGACGTGCCCGCGACGAAGGTCTGTGCATCGACCTTGCGGAATTCCTTCAGGAAGAGCGCCGTGCCAATGGTGTCGGCAACGACGACGATGAAATCCGGCTTGGCAACGGCCAGCTTGCGCGCTTCGACGGCGGCATTGGAACCGTCGGCCGCCAGCCGCACGCTCGCGCGGATCATTCCCTTGTGTTCGGCGATCACCCCGTTCAGCGCCCGCATCGAATCGGCGGAGGCCGGCGTGTCCTGCATGACCAGGCCGACGCCGCTGGCGCCAAGCCTGGAGAAATGCGCGAAGACATGGCTCAACTCCTGGCGGAAGGTGGGGCGCCAGAACAGGGCGCGGGTGCCGGCAGGATAGTCGTTCGCGGCGAGCGGCGCGAACAGCATATGTCCGCTGCGCTTGAACGCCGCCGATTCGAGCACGGCCCTGAGGGTGTCGTCACCCACGCCGCCGACCAGGAAATCCGCCTGGTCGCGTTCGATCAGGCTGCCGACCGCCTTGGCCGACCGTTCGGCATCGCCATGGTCGTCTTGCACGATGTACTGGATGCGCTTGCCATTGATGCCGCCGGCGGCATTGACGGCATCGAAGCAGGTCTTAATGCCGGCGACATAGTCGCGGCCGAGCGCCGCGTTCGGGCCGGAGAGGTCGATAGCTTGCCCGATGGTGATGACGTTTCCCGCGCCTTGCGCTTGTTGCGGCAGGAAGGGCAGAGAGGCCAGGCAGGCGAGCAGCAGGGTGGAAGCAAGGCGAGGAATCATTGTCGATGGCCGGGCGCGCAAAGCCGCCATTGTGCGAAAGGAATGTGACAGGCGGATGAAACCCTCGTGTGCCTTGCTGCGCATCGGCGTGTTCAAAAGGGATTCCCATATATATGGGTTGCCATGTCCCTCCTTTTCGGGTCTACTCTCGCCTGTTTTTCAAAACGGGTTGCGAACGCGGGAGTGCGCGCCGTGCTTTTCGCCTGCCATAGGTCTCTTGGTTACCCCAGCCGCCTAAGTTAATCCAGCGCCGACGCCAAGCAAAGGATGGATGTCAATGAACCGTGCAAGTCAATGGATCGCCTCGATCGCCCTCATGCTGATGATTGCCTCGGCGTTTGCCGCAAAGGATCCGAGCGATACCGAGGGCACCGCGGAGCACCCGCAGGTCGCCCGCTTCCCCAACTTCTTCATCGACAACAGCAAGTACAACGATTACAACGAAGTCGGCTTCAACCTGAAGAACGGGGAGCAGGTCAAGGGAGGTAAATACTGGTTTGTCGATTACATCCTGAAGGAAGGCGCGCGCCAGCCCAGCACCGTCGAGCTGGTCCGGAACTATGAAAATGCCTTCAAGAAGGCGGGCGGAGGCCTGGTCTACCGCGAATCGCCGGAAGACGTGGTGTATCGCATGCCCCTGGGCGGAAGCGGCGAGCGCTGGATGAAGCTCCACGTCGATAACGACGGCTACCGATACCAGATCGAGGTGATCGACACCGGCAGCATGGAGCAGAAGGTCGAGTTTTCCGCCGATCAGATGAGCGATGCCATCAAGAAGAACGGCTTCGTCGCGCTCAATGGCATCATGTTCGATACCGGACGCGCGACGATCAAGCCGGAATCCGAGCCGCTGCTCAAGGAAGTCGCGGCCCTGCTCAAGAAGGAGCAGTCGCTGAAGCTGTCCATCGAAGGCCATACCGACAACGTCGGCGACAAGAAAGCCAACCTCGACCTGTCGAAGAAGCGCGCGGAAAGCGTGATCGCCTACGTGACGAAGGCCGGCATCGATCCGCGCCGCCTGAAGGCGGACGGAAAAGGGGACACGGCGCCGGTGGCGGACAATCGCACCGAGGAAGGCCGGGCAAAGAACCGGCGCGTGGAACTGGTCAGGTTCTGACCGGCGGGATTCGGCGCGTACTCGCCTCAGGTACCGAGGGCGAGCGCGCCGAGTACGATGACCAGGCAGGAAACCAGCCTGCCTGCGCCCAGCCTTTCATGCAGGAAGACCTTGCCCAGCAAGGCCGCGAACAGCACGCTGGTTTCGCGCAACGCTGACAGCGCCCCCATCGCGCCGTGCTGCATCGCCCAGATGACGATGCCGTAGGCGCCGGCGGACACCAGCCCGCCCATTCCATAGGTTGCCGCCTCCCTTGCCGGCAACCGCATAGACTTCATTCCGTTCCGGAAGACATGCAGGGCGGGAGTCAGAAGAAACAGCAGGAACAGCCAGGCGGTGTAGGACGCCGCCGCCATTGTCGCTGTCGTTGCCGTTCCCCCGGACAGCCTCACGCCCATGCCGTCGACCACCGTGTAGCACGCGATGGTCGCACCCGTCAGGAAGGCATTGCCGAGGCCGCGCCGCGTGACCTGGCCCCGTTGCAATGCCAGGCCGACGATCCCGGCGGACACCAGGATCACGCCCAGCGCATGGATAGCCGTGAGGCTTTCGCCCGCAAGGAAGAATGCCCCGAGCGCGACCAGCATCGGCGAGGAGCCGCGCGCGATGGGGTAGGCCATCCCCAGGTCGCCGGTCTCGTAGGCGCGGACGAGGAAGAGGTTGTATGCCACATGGATGATGCCGGACAGAAGAATGTAAGGCCATGAAGCCGCTGCGGGAAGCGGCAGGAGGCAGCACGCGACGGCAGCGAGCGTTCCCATCGACAGGCAGATCCACGCCATCGACAGGGACCGGTCCTTGCTCCCATGAAGCATGGTGTTCCATCCCGCATGCATGAATGCGGCGACAAGGACGAGTGCACCAACGGAGGAGAACATGGCGATGGAAGGAAGCGGCTAGGGGGCAAGGCTGGAATTATAACGAGCGGGCGCCGGCATCGAGCCAAGGGGGCGGAAACGCCAGGCTCAGCCCGGCTCATCAAGCAACCCCATCGCGACAATGGACACGCGCCCGGCGTGCGGTCAACCGATCCGCATGCCGCGCGCGGCGATGCACAAGGTTCCGGGTAGTGTCGCCGCGGCAGCCAGGGTTGGCAGTGGGGCCTTCATCGTGTCTCCTATCCCTTATAAGTGATTTCCAGATTCAAGGCATCTTCCGACATTTTCCGGCGGGGATGAAGGCGGGGGTTAATGGAAATCAACCCTCCGTTATTCTTTGTCCAGAAGTGCTTCGCGATGGTTCACCATGTCGGATGGCCCGCAATCTGGTCGTTCCCGGTGAAGGACATGGGCCAGGGGAGAAGATCGTGAAAGATGATCGGCTGCTGGAGATGCGGGTGTTCAGGACGGTGGTGGAAGCCGGCGGTTTCACCGCGGCGGCGAACGTGCTGGGCGCGAGCCAGCCCTTCATCAGCCAGGTCGTCACCAGCCTGGAGCAGCGCCTCGGCGTCACCTTGCTTCACCGCTCCACCCGCATGCATCGGCTGACCAGCGAAGGCGAACGTTACCTCGTGCTGTGCAGGGAGGTGCTCGACGGGCTCGAGGCGGCGGAGGCGCAGATCCGGTCCAGCGAACCGGCCGGCGACCTGCGTATCAGCGTGCCACACGCCTTCGGCATGGACCAGATCGTGCCGGTGCTGCCCGGCTTCTGCGCGGCATACCCCAAGCTCAGGGTGCACGTCTCGCTGTCCGATTCCAACGTCAATCTCATCGAGGATAACTTCGACGTCGCAATCCGCATGGGCCGGCTGCAGGACTCCACCTTGCGCAGCCGCAAGATATGCGACCTGCAGCGGGTCGTGGTGGCGGCGCCGTCCTATCTCGACGCGCATGGACGGCCGGTGACGCCGCAGGGACTGGCGCGGCATCGGTGCCTGCTCTGGGAGCCGCCGCGGGATCATCTCAACCACTGGCCCTTCCTGGTCAACGGCAAGGTGGAGAAGCTGCATGTCCAGGGCGGCCTCCACAGCACCGACGGCACCACCTTGTTCCAGCTCTGCGTTGCCGGCATGGGGATCATGCGCCTCGCGGAACACCTGGCCGTTCCCGCGATCCGGCGCGGGCAGCTGGTGCGCCTGCTGCCCGAGTACGAGGCCAAGGACGACACCGCCATCCATGCTGTCTATCTCCCCGAGCGCCAGCTCGTGCCGCGCGTGCGCGCCTTCGTCGATCATGTCGTGGAGGCGTTCCGCGAACCGCCTTGGATGAAGGCGAACCGCCCATCGTAGGGCGCCATGACTCCCCCTTCTTCAATCTTTGTTGATCCGACAACATCGTTATGGCAGCATGTCCCCTCTGAAGAGTTCGATTCGCGAAGGGCGGGCACCAATGAAAACCAAAGGCATCAGAACCGCTTCCGGGCGAGCCATGGTGATGGCCGCGGCTTGCCTCGTCATGATGCATGCCACCGATGCAGCCGCCTGCGATGATGAAATCAACCCGGATGCACGGGTGGTCTTCAACGGTTTCGGTGGCGACCCCTTCAATACCCGCAAGCAGGCATCCGCGCTGCGTTCGGAAAACGTCGGGCATCTCGTCCCCGCGCTGGTTCACGGCGACACGGAAGCATCGGAACGGCGCGGCACCCCGGTCGTCACGACACAGGCAATTTTTGCCACCCTGAAGTTCCATGTCGCCGCGATCAATCGAACCACCGGTTGCGAATATTGGCGATATTCCCCCTTCGGTGCCGACGCCGATCCGATCAGGAATGGTTTCCGCTCGATCTATCTGCTCAGCGAAGGGAATGGCAATCCGGCGATCCTCTATGCGGGGGACAGGAATGGCTACGTTCACGCGATCGATACCAGGTCGGGGAAACTCATTTGGAAAAGGTTTCTTGGAACGGACCAGGACAACCACATGATTACCGGCACGGCGATCGCAGGCGGCGGCAGGCTGTTCGTTCCGGTGTCGACCATCGAAGTGGCGCGCACGGTGTTCGTTGACGACATCTGTTGCCGAAGTCACGGACTGGTCCAGGCTGTTCATCCCTATACCGGCGACGCCATCTGGACTTTCCATGTGACCGAAGACGCGAAGCCGCAACCCGGCAATCCGAACCGGCTCGGCCCCAATGGCGGCAGCGTCTGGGGCTCGCCGGCACTCGACGCCGAGAGCAAGACCCTGTTCGTCGGGACCGGACAAAATCTCACGCAACCGGCCACCGCAACATCCGACGCCCTGATCGCGCTCGATACTGAAACGGGCAAGATCAAATGGTCTTTCCAGACGACGGCCAACGATGCGTGGAACATCAGTTGCCAGTTGCCGGCACTCTGGGGCAAGGAAGCCAAATGCGACCGGCCGGAGGGCGGCGATTTTGACATCGGCGCCGCACCGCTGCTTACCGCGCTGCCGGGTAATAAGCCGGTCGTCGTCGCCGGTGCCAAGAGTGGCGTCGTGTATGTGCTCGACCGGACGACTGGGGCGCTGGTCTGGAGCAGGCGTCTCGGTGCCGGCGGCAACCTGGGCGGTATTCATTGGGGGATGGCCAGCGACGGCGAAAGGATCTACGTCGGCGTCAGTGATCTGAACGTGCAGAAGCAGACGATATTCGACCGGCCGGGCAAGCCCGCAAAACAGGTCGTTTCAAAGAACGGGCGGCCGGGTGTCTATGCACTAGACCTGCGCGATGGGAGCGTCGCATGGGAAGCGCATCCGACGCGGGACCATGAAGGAAAGCCGGTGCCGGCAATTTTCTCAGCCGCCTTGTCTGTCACCAATGACGTGCTGTTTGCCGGCGCGCTCAACGGCATGCTGTATGCATTCAACACGAAGGACGGCACGATGCTCTGGTCCAGCGATGCATCCACCAGTCCGGCCCGGCTTGCGCCTGCCCGGCCAGGCGTTCAGGGCGGCACGATCGATGGCGCGGGGCCGATCGTGGCCGGCAACGACTTGTTCGTCAACTCGGGATACAGCACCTTCGGCGGAGCCAATCGATTCCATGCCGGACCAGGAAATGCCTTGATCGTCTACAAGCTGCCCGGTCAATGACACTCTATCGATCATGGACCTTTCTCGCCTTGTTGCTCATCTAGGCTGGACGGCAAGGGCTCGCTCAATCGGCCGGCGAAACGGTATGGGTGCCTATGAAGGATGCCGGCTGGCTTGGCGAACGTGTCATTCGTCTCGAAACGACACTCTACAAGCCGGAAGGAACAGGGCCGTTTCCCGTCATGATCTTCAACCACGGCTCCAGCAACGGGCCAATTCCTTCATCCTACATCGAGAAGGCTGCCGCTTTAGGTAACCGTGGCAAGATCCATCACCTTGACCCAAACCAAGTTCTGAAGATCGAACAGAATGAAGACCTGTCAAAGCGAGGTAATGATGTCCATCTCCCCCATTCGGAGACAAAGTCGTAATGGTCATACCCAATCTCTTCCAGGCAAACTTCAATTCATTTCCGATAGGGAACTGCCTGTTGGCACCTACTGCGGAATTAACGATTCTTGCAGTAAATGATGTGTTCTTGAAAGGCTGCTCTCGCCGACGGGAGGACCTGGTTGGAGCCAGTCTTTTCACCGCGTTTGCCGGCAATCCGGATGACGCACAAGATACGGGTGAAGCTGCGTTGCGTGAATCGATAGCGCGTGCCATGGAAACAGGCCAACCCGACAAGATGAGCGTTCAACGCTATCCCATCCTTGTCGAGCAGGCCGGTGGTGAAGTGCGATATGAAGAGCGTTTCTGGAGCGCGACCAATACGCCCGTCCTGGGAGAAGACGGCAAGGTATTGTTCATCTCGCACAGCACGACCGACGTGACGGAATTGGTCAGGTCCGAGGCGGTCGCCAGGGAAAGCGAAATACGCTTTCGCGCGCTCATCGATGCCACGTCCGAGGTCATCTACCGCATGAGCCCGGACTGGAAGTATATGCATCAGCTCGATGGACGCGGCTTTCTAAAGACGACGACCAGGCTGGATGAATACCGGATCGAGGACTACGTGCATCCGGAAGATCTGGATCTGGCTCGTAACAAGATTGATGAGGCAATCCGCAAGAAGGCAGTTTTCGCGTTGGAGCACCGCGTGCTGCGTGCGGACGGAAGCTTTGGCTGGACCTACTCGAGGGCAGTGCCGATCCTGAACGAAAAGGGCGAAATTCGCGAATGGGTTGGAATGGCCGGCGACATTACCGACCGTAAGGAAGTGGAAGAGCAACTCAAGGAAGCGAGCAAGCGCAAGGACGAATTCCTGGCAATGCTGGCGCATGAACTGAGAAATCCACTGGCACCGATTGGCGCTGCCGCTGAACTGCTGCAAATGGTCAAGCTCGACGAGGCGAGCGTTCGCCAGACCAGTCAAATCATCGGTCGCCAGGTCGAGCATATCACCGGGTTGGTCAACGATTTGCTCGACGTGTCGCGCGTCACCCGAGGCAGGGTTGAACTGGATCTTGCGCCGCTGAACATCAGTCATGTTCTGACCGATGCAGTCGAGCAGGTCAGTCCGCTCGTCGGCGCCAGAAGACACCGGCTGATGCTCGATCTGTCACCGGACGTCGTGCTGGTGTCCGGCGACAAGAAACGTCTGGTCCAGGTCGTTGCCAACCTGCTGACCAACGCCGTCAAGTACACGCCCGAGGGCGGAAACATTCTGCTGAAGACAGCCTTGGATAATGATCAGGTGCGCGTCGAAGTCACTGACAACGGTATCGGCATGGACCCTGGCCTGGTACAGCGCGCCTTTGACCTGTTTAGCCAGGCCGAGCGTACCTCCGACCGGTCGTCGGGCGGCCTGGGACTCGGGCTGGCTCTGGTCAAGAACCTGGTTGAACTGCATGGCGGATCAGCCCGCTGTTCCAGCCAGGGAATTGGAAAGGGCAGCACCTTTACCGTTATCCTGCCACGCCTGGATGATCAGCCAGATCATGCAGGCCGCCTGCATGGCGAGCAAATACTTGAACCAGGCAATCGTCCGTTGCGGATTCTCGTGGTGGACGATAATGTCGATGCGGCGGTGATGCTCACGATGCTGCTTGAGGCGGCCGGTCATGAGGTATCGGTCGAACACGGCGCCTACCAGGCACTGGAACGTGCCAAAGCCGACAGGCCTGACGTCTGCCTGATCGATATCGGCCTGCCCGACCTGGATGGAAACCAAGTGGCCAGACACCTGCGCAGTTTGCCTGAAAACGCTGGCACCATTCTCGTCGCCGTGACGGGCTACGGGCAGGAAAGCGATCGGGAAAGCGCCCTGGCTGCCGGCTTCGACCACCATCTCGTCAAGCCGGTCAACACCCGCCAGCTCGCCGCAATACTCAACAAGATCGCCAACACGTAACCGCTTCTTCCAGGTCTTCCCATGTCGCTCGCTTCTAAAGGGCGGCCAGAAGATTCTTCGGGAAGCTTATTCAGGCCAGAAATGCAAAAAGCCCGCCGAAGCGAGCTTTCATTCCTACACTGCCAAACCAGCCGCAGCCATCAGGCACTCATGCTATCTGCAAGATGTCCCTAACGAAGCGAAACCTCAACAACCCATGCTATCTGCGTGGTGTCATTTCAGGCTTCTAAGGCCGCGCCGCGTGGCAGCAGAAAACGAAACTGGTCAGATGGGGCGGATGTTGCTGGCCTTCTCGCCTTTCGGACCCGTGGCGCGCTCGAAGGACACGCGCTGGTTTTCCGACAGGCTCTTGAAGCCAGTGCCCTGGATGTCCTGGAAGTGTGCGAACAAGTCGCCGCCGCCATTGTCAGGGGTGATGAAGCCGAATCCCTTGGAATCGTTGAACCATTTAACCGTACCGGTTTGCATACTCATGTGACGTCCTCTTGAAAAATGAGGGACAGCGCTAGAAGCGCGCCCGAAGCGCACCCGAAATCAAGGAGATGTAACCGAAGGAATTCAAACGGAAGTGCTCGGCGGGCGAGCAATACAGGAAGGAGGCCAACAATAACTACGGCTTGATGCAAGTGCAGTGCTGCGCATCGTACAGGCAAAGCGCCGAATCACCTAGCGTTTTCTCGACTTATCTTTCGCCAACTTTTCATATGCCCAACGTCGCTGGCCCAAGTTGCATGCGACGTGGAAAGTGCAGCAGCGAAGTGACAGGCATGTCCGGGCATGCCTGTGCCCATGGGTCTAGCGCAGCGCCGAGTATGCCGTCGGCGTCAGGATCTGATTCTCGATGCGTTCCACGATGGCGGCCTGCGCTTCGGTCTCGGTGCGTTTGGCAATCCATTCGGGATCGCTCGCGAAGGCATTCCACTTCTCTTCGCGCTCCGCCAGGCTTTCCCACTGCAGCATGTAGGTCAGCGCATGATTGCTTTGACCGACGAGCGTGGTCCAGAAACCGACCTGACGGATGCCGTATTTCTCCCAGAATTTCAGCGTGATGCTTTCGAAGCGGGCGTTGAGCGCGGGCAGGCGGCCGGGCGCGCAGTGATAGGTGCGCAATTCATAGATCATGTTTCAATCCTCAGATAGGCTTCGGTTGCGTTTCATGTTCGGCGGAAAGAGCGACCCGAGCATGATATCCCAATGCAGCAATCAGCACCGGCGCGTCGCCAGGCATGGCCATCCAGCTTCCTCTTCGGCTTCATCTTGCCGCCTTGCCGTGTCAAGCGGGTTTGGTACACTGGCTAGGCTAGCCTCAAAGGAGCTACCCCATGTCCGCATCCCGTTTCCGCCGCATGTTCGCATTGATGAGCCTGGTTTCTGTCGCGCCCGTCGTCCTGGCAATCTCGCTGTCTGATTTGTCCAATCAGGAAGCATCCAGCGGCCTGAAGGCCGCGCTGGAAAAGGGGGCTTCCGCAGCCGTGTCGAAGCTTGGAACGCCCGGAGGTTTCCTGGACAACGACAGGGTCAAGATCCAGTTGCCCGGCGTGCTGGAACAGGCCCGGCCTTTGCTGCAAATGACTGGACGTGGCCAGCAGCTTGACGAGCTGGTGGTGTCGATGAACCGCGCCGCTGAATCCGCGGTGCCGATGGCCAAGCCGCTGCTGGTCGACGCGGTCAAATCGATGTCGGTGAGCGACGCCAAGAATATCCTGACCGGCGGCGACACCTCCGTCACGAATTTTTTCCGTGAGAAAACATCGGCCGCGCTGGCCGTGAAGTTTCTGCCCATCGTCAAGGGCATTACCGACCGCTCCGGCCTTGCTGCGAAATACAACGGCGTGATGAGCCAGGCGTCGAAGATGAACCTCGTCTCCGACGACCAATCGACTGTCGAGAAGTACGTCACGCAGCGCGCACTGGATGGTTTGTACCTGATGATCGCGGACGAAGAGAAGGCGATCCGGGCCGACCCGGTGGGCACGGGCAGCAAGATCATCGAGAAAGTGTTTGGAAGCATGAAATGACCTTCCCGATCATCAAGACTGCCACGCCTCTTTAGGCGCATTGCCATGTCCCGGACATCCTGATGGATCTTCAACGCATTGCCGGCAAGATTTATTTCAAGACGCAATAAGTCTTATTTCCGGGAATGGCTAGATCGGCAAGGCTGGTCGTCTTATCGTAGCGGCACTGAATCACTTCAAGCCAGGAGCCGCCATGACAGTCGTTACCGAACAGACCAACCTTGACCCGCGGATGACGGAATTGCGCCGCACGATTTCGCATCCCTCCAACAATTCCATCTATCGCCCGAAGCAGGCCGGCCTCGTCTATCCTGAACTGCCGGACTTCTCGACCTTCGCCGAGGAGAGGCAGTATCGCAAGGAACGCCTGGTGGCGGCCTGCCGCGCCTTCGCGCTGCATAACCTGGACTACGGCTTTGCGGGCCATCTGACCGTGCGGGATCCCGAGCATCCCGAGCTGTACTGGACCAACCCGATGGCGGTGCATTTTTCCCAGGTCAAGCTTTCCAACCTCATCCTTGCCGACCACAAGGGCAAGGTGGTCGAGGGCAATCATGCGCTCAACCGCGCCGGCTTCGTCTTGCACGCCGCCGTGCATGAAGCCAACCCGGACATCGTTGCCATGTGCCACGCCCACAGCCTGTACGGAACCGCCTTCGCCGCGCTCGGCAAGCCGCTCGATCCGATCACCCAGGATGCCGCGGCGTTCTTCGAGGACCACGTCGTGATCAAGGATGAAGCCGGCGCCGTGGCGGTGGAAGAAAAAGCAGGCATGTCGGTCTGCGATTACTTCAAGAACGTCAAGGCGGCGATCCACCAGAACCATGGCCTGCTTACCGTCAGCCGGCACAGCATCGATGCCGCGGCCTTCTGGTTCATCGCGCTGGAGCGTTGCTGCCAGCAGCAATTGCTAGTCGAAGCGACCGGCATCAAGCCGGTGCAGGTGCCAGAGCAGAGTTCCCGCTACAGCCGCGAGCACGTCGGCAGCGAGTACATCGGCTGGCTGCACTTCCAGCCGATCTTCGGCCAGCTGCAGCAGCAAAGCCCCGACATGTTCGACTGACCCTTCCGGCAGCACAATAAACACGGCAGGCGCGGTCGCGGACCGCGCCGCTTTCATGGAGATTGGAGACCACCATGCTTCGCACCACCTACCAAGGCGGAGTCGCGCACAACGACGCCGAGTCGGCGACCTACACGAAAGTGACCTGGCGCCTCATTCCCTTTCTGTTCCTTTGCTATGTCTTCGCCTACCTCGACCGCGTGAACGTCGGCTTCGCCAAGCTGCAGATGCTGTCCGACCTGAAATTCAGCGAGACGATCTATGGCCTGGGCGCGGGCATCTTCTTCATCGGCTACTTCCTGATGGAGGTGCCGAGCAACCTGGCGCTGCATCGCTTCGGCGCGCGCAAGTGGATCGCGCGCATCATGATCAGCTGGGGCGTCATTTCAGCTGCCATGATCTTCGTGAAATCGCCGACGATGTTCTATGTCCTGCGCTTCTTCCTGGGCGTGGCAGAGGCAGGATTCTTTCCCGGCATCATTCTTTACCTGACCTACTGGTATCCGGCATCGCGCCGCTCGAAGATCACCGCGCTTTTCATGACCGGCATACCGATCGCCGGCGTGGTGGGCGGCCCGCTCTCGGGATGGATCCTCGAACGCTTCCATAACGTCAACGGCCTGCCGGGCTGGCAGTGGCTCTTCCTGATCGAAGCCATCCCGTCGATCATTGCCGGCATCGTGACATTCCTTTATCTCGACGACAGCATCGCCAAGGCGAAATGGCTGAGCGCGGAAGAGAAGGCGACGCTCGAGCGCAACTTGGCCAGCGAATCCGGCAAGATCGAAGTCAGCCATGCCAGCGGCGCGTTCACGAATGCGCGGGTCTGGGTCCTGTGCGCCTGCTACTTCGGCATCATCATGGGCCTGTACGGCATCGGCTTCTGGCTGCCGACCCTCATCAAGGCCTCCGGCGTCACCAACTCCCTCGACATCGGCCTGCTGACCATGATTCCCTACGGCGTGGCGGCGGTAACGATGATCCTGGTTGGCCAGAGTTCCGACCGTACCCGGGAACGCCGCTGGCACGTCGCGATTCCTGCCGTCGTCGGCGCCGCCGGCCTGGTGATCAGCACCATCGTTCCGGCCCAGCCTGCGTTCGCCGTTCTCTCCCTGACTCTCGCCACGGCGGGCATCCTGGGAGCGCTCTGCCAGTTCTGGTCCATTCCGCCAGCCTTCCTGGGCGGCGCCGCGGCCGCGGCGGGCATTGCCCTGATCAACTCGGTCGGCAACCTGGCGGGCTTCGTCAGCCCTTACGTGGTTGGCTGGATCAAGGACGCGACCCAGAGTACCGACATTGGCCTCTACTGCGTCGCCTTTTCGCTGGTGGCCGCCGCGTTCATCGTGATGACGGTTCCGAAGCGGGTGGTCAATCACTAGAACCGGTCATGGCCTGGGCACCCGGTCCGGCTGGCCCGGGGCAGGCAGGAAAATGACGGCGGCAGGCAAGCTCGGGGAGCTTGCCTGCCGCGTTGCTTTTGGATGCCGCCGGCGTGCCGTCAAGGGGATCGTTGCGGCCGGCTGTACCGGCATGTACGGCTTTGCCGGGAAGTGTAAGCTTGAGTAATAACTCGCTCACTGAAAACTTCCGTTTCTATACTTGAAAGCAAGCGAGGAGCTATCTATGAAACTTCCTATCAAAGCGTTGGCAGCTGCGCTCATCTTGCTGCCGCTGTTGGAGGGTTGCGCGGTGTATGGCCCGCCACCCGCCTATTCCCAGGGACCTTACTACAGTGCCCCGGTCTATGCCAATTCCGGGCCGGCGTACAGCCAGGCGCCGGTTTACGTGCAACCCGCGCCTGCCTATGTCGGACCGCCCGTCTACTTCGGGCTCGACTTCGGCTTCTGGGGCGGAGGACGGCGCGGGTGGGGCGGTCGCCACTGGCACTAACGAGGACATCGATCATGAAAAACACGCGAAAGTTTCTCTCCGTCATGGCGTTCGCCTTGCCGGTATTGATGTCAGGCACTGCCTTCGCGCAGCACGGCCATGACGACCACGACCGGGGACACCGCGACGAACATGCCGGCGAACGGCATGACGGCCGCGGCTGGGACCGCGACGACTACGGACGGGGCAACGATCGCCGCGGCTACGAGCAGCGCCATGGCTTCCATCGCGGCGAGCGGCTTCCGCCCGTCTACCGGTCCCGCCAATACATCGTCGAAGACTGGCGCTACCATCGGTTGCCGCCGCCGCCGCGCGGCCATTACTGGGTGCAGGTCGGTGCCGAATATGTGCTCGTCGCCGCGCCCACGGGCGTGGTCGTCAACGTCATCGTCATGCCCTGAGGGCTGCCTCCCCTCGGTTTCGCCTACAATCCTCGTCAATCCGCCGCGCGCTGCGCGGCGGGTGAAACCTTGCACGGACACGGGGAAGCCTGCGATGACCATCACCATTACCGCCTTCGCGCGGTCGCCTGACGGCGGCCGCGGCCTTGCCCGGGATACCCGCGTGCGCTGGGCGCTCGAAGAAACCGGCCAGGCCTACGATGTCCGCCCGCTCTCTTTCGAGGCGATGAAGCGGCCTGCCCACATGGCGCTTCATCCCTTCGGACAGATTCCAACCTACGAGGAAGACGGCCTGGTCTTGTTCGAGACCGGGGCGATCGTCTTGCATGTCGCGCAGCGGCATCCCGGCCTGCTGCCGGCGGACGCCGACGCGCGGGCGCGTGCCATCAGCTGGATGTTTGCCGCGGTCAATACGGTGGAGCCGCCCATCCTTGAGCTGGCGAACGCCAGGCTGCTCGAGCATGACAAACCCTGGAACGAGGAGCGCCTGCCCCTGGTGGAGGAACGGGTCCGGGTTCGCCTTGCCCAGCTGTCCGCCCGGCTGGGCCACGCCGACTGGCTTGATGGCGGGTTCAGCGCCGGCGACCTGATGATGGCGTCGGTGCTGCTCAGGGTGAAATCATCGGGCATGCTGGACGCATTTCCTGACCTTGCCTCCTATGTGGCGCGCGCCGAGTCCCGTCCGGCCTACGTGCGCGCCTTCGAAGCGCAGCGGCTGGCATTCGTCGGCGCCGCATAGGCGAACTCGGCTTCCACCATCGGCAACGATGACGTTCATGGCATGTAAATCTTGTTTGGATGCTGGAACCGCTGTCGCGCCGGATGCATGGCGCACGCGGTCGCGGTGAGCGCAAGCGCGACAAACGTCAAGACATGCCCTCGTCGCCTGGACATGGCGCAAACATTTTCCCGTCCCGCGTGGGGCATCGTCGAAACTTGGTCTCGGCACGGATCATGCATTCAGGCCGGTCAACTTACTTTTCGGAGATGACCGCAATGATGCTCGACGAAGACACCATCAGGGACTGGCACTGGAAGGATCTCCTTCGGGGGAAGATCAACAGCCAGCGGCGCAACCGCCATTTCAACACCAAGCTCCTGAACGAGGAGCTGAATCTCCGGCTTGGCGACGCGGCGGAAATCTGGCTGCACGACGTGGTGCGGCCATGGGAGCAAGACGAAGAGGCCTGGAAAAAACGCCTCGGCAACGATCCCTTCCGCATCGACACCCGCGCCGGTGAACGCAAGGCGGCGGATGAGCGGCTCATCCAGGAATCCAGGTCCTTCTTCGAAACGATGGAAGTGCCCGCGGTCGCTCCCGAGCTGCTGGCGGCGCGGCCCTTTACGGAAATGGGGCTGCCGGGAGCGTAGCAGGGGTTTCGCAAGGCATCGCCTTGCGCCGCCCTTGGCTTAGGTACCGGCTCACTTCCGCGGCGGCCGCTTCTCCAGCAAGGGTTCGCTGACGCCTTCGACCCCGACCAGCCCGAGGATAGCGACCAGCGCCTTCACCGGGCCGAGATAGGCATTGGCCGGGTCGAACCATTCGCCCGGCGAGTGGATGCCTTCGGAAAAGCCGCCCGCGCCGACCACCGCCGCCGGGATCCCCAGGCTGATCGGCAGGTTGGCCTCGGTGCTTCGCGCGCCGGCCAGCTTCGGCGCGGCGCCGGTCGCCTTCACGCCCATCCACAGGGCTTGCACCACCGCGTTGTTCGGTGAAGGCGAGCCGCCCGGCCGCGCGCCAACCTGGTCGATCTTCACCTGGATCTTGTCGCTGCCCCAGCGCTTGTTCTCCATGGCTGCCGCGTCGCGCGCGATCTGCAAGGCCTTAGCTTCCAGCTTGAGCAATTCGTCGTTGTCATTCGAACGCATGTCGAGATCCATCGTCGCCTCGGCGGCGATGGAGTTGACCGAGGTGCCGCCCGCGATGGTGCCGACGGTGAAGGTGGTCTTCGGCGTGGCCGGCGTCTGCAGGTCGCTGATGCCCGCAATGGCGCGTCCCAGCGCATGGATGGCGCTCGGCTGGCCGAAGGCTTGGTAGCTATGTCCGCCCGGGCCCTTGTAGGTGATGCGGTACCGATTGCTGCCGGCCGCCTGGAAGGAGATGTCCGCGTTCTGGACCGTGGGCGATTCCAGCGCGATGTAGCCGTCGATGTCCATGTGATCCTTGAACACCTGCTTGATGCCCTTCAGGTCGCCCAGGCCTTCCTCGCCGACCGTGCCGCAGAACCAGACATCGCCCGCCGTGCGGATGCCGCTTGCCTTGAGCGCGCGCACGATGGAAAGCACCGCGGCCAGGCCGCGCGCGTCGTCGGCGATGCCCGGGGCGTAGAGCTTGCCGTCCTTCTCCTTGATGGTGAGGTCGGTCTGTTCCGGAAACACCGTGTCCAGGTGCGCCGACAGCAGGAGCTTCGGTCCCTTGCCCGAGCCGGGCAGGACACCGCACATGTTTCCGGCCGCATCCTCCCTGACGTTTTGCAGGCCGGATTCCGCGAGCCGCTTGCCATACGCCTGTGCGCGCCGCGCTTCCTTGAACGTCGGCGAGGGAATGACGACCAGCGCCTTCTGGTCGGCCAGGGTGTTCTGGTCGTCGTCCTTCAGTGCGGCCAGGGCTTGCCTGACCTGGGGCGCCGACAGGATGCGGTCGAAGGTTTCCGGATAGGCGGCGGGAAGCACGAGCTCCTCTGCCTGGACGGGCAAGCATGCGCCCAAAATGATGGCGCCCGCGAGCGCCGTCCGTGCTGCCAGTTTCATGGTGTCTCCGATGTCTCGACCAGCGATGGAATGGAATATCGATCGCCAGTGTAAACCCGATGGAGACCTCGTGCCGAAGAGGCGAACCTTACCGCCGCCTGGTCCAGCGAAATGCGAATGCGCGGCCGAAGCGGGTCGAATCCGCGGTGAGGCGGTTGATGCGATCGCGGTAGGGCTTTTCTATCCAGCGATAGGTCCAGCCGGATACCACGTACAGCGCTGCCACATACAGGATCACTACCAGCGATGCCGACAGGATGCCGGTCGCGCGCCGCGCCGGATTCCCGAACACCAGCAGCAGCGGCTCATGCATGAGATAGATCGAGTAGGAGCGCAGGCCGAGTTGCTGGAACAGCGGCAGCTTGAGCGTGTCGGCAAGCGGGCCGGTGTCTTCCCCGAGCGACAGCACGAGCACCGCGAATGCCGCGGGAAAGGCGAAGGCGGCCGCGCTGACGTTCCCCACCAGCGCCAGCGACAGGAAAAGCAGGAAGGCAATGCTGACCTGCAGGGCGGAGGAGTCGAAGCGCCATCGCTGGCTGCATGCCTGGGTCAGCACGCCGAGGAAGAAGGCGTGCAGGCAGCGCACGAAGCCGAAGTCATAGGTCAGGGCGAGGCACTGCCCGGCACCGATGCAGTGATGGACCACGACCGACGCCCAGATCGACAGCAGCAGGCCGGCAATCGAGAGGATCGCGAAGACCGCGAGGCGCTTGCGCTCCGGCGCGATCAGGCAGATTGCAGCGAACAGCAGGTAGGTGTAGAACTCGGTGCTGATGCTCCATGTCGGGCCATTGAGCACGAGATGGTCGAACAGGCCAAGCGCATGCGTGAAGGTGACTGTCGATACGATCTCCCCGAGGCTGGGCACGAGGTAGGCAATGTCCCCCGGGCTGCCCAGCATGCCGGCGTGACCGCTGGCGATCGCGAACCGCTTGGCGGCCACGAGCATATTGGTGCCGACGATGACGGCCAGCGTCGAGAACAGAAGCAGGGGCAGCAGGCGTCCGATGCGGCGCGCGATGAACAGCCGGAAATCATCGCCATCCTGCATCCGGGATGCATACGTCTTGCTGATGACGAAACCGCTGAGGACGAAGAACAGATCGACGAACAGATAACCATGGCGGATCGCGGAAAATTCATTGATGCCGATCTTGAGGTGGTATAGCGCGACGACAACGGCCGCTATCCCACGCAATCCTTCCAGCGATTTGATCATGTTTTTGCGATCCGATTTGTCTAATTTGACGATATCCCCATTGCACCACGCACAGTATTACTAAATGCCATTGCCCCTTGCTTGATTGATCTCAGCAGGCCTAGGTATATTTTTGTAAATACCAGGATCGGGGGAAAAGCCGTCATTGACGAATGTCAGCACCAAAATGGTGAGGCCCGAAACTTCCGGCATCTCTCCCCATTTCCCTGCCTGGCGCGGCCCACTGCATGCCATGTCCAGGCGGGGAAATGAAAAAAGCCCCGCTCGATCCGATCGAGCGGGGCGCAAAAGCCAGCCTGGGATACAGCCGACCTGGAGACGTCCTTATATCCGGAAACGATACGGATCAGCGCGCCATGTTGCGTGGAATCGCCGCGATCACCAGGACCGCGCCTAACACCAGAAGGCCGGCCAGCACGTACATGCCGAGCGTGGTGTTCTGGGTGGCATCCTTGATCGCGCCGACCATGTAGGGACTGGCGAAGCCGCCGAGGCCGCCGAGGGAGTTGATCATGGCAATGCCGGCCGCCGCGGCCGTGCCGCCGAGGTAGCCGGTGGGAAGCGTCCAGAACAGCGGCAGAACGGTAAGGATGCAAGCGGTGGCAACGGTCAGCGCCAGCATCGCGATCGTGGTGTTACCCGCGAAAAGCGTGCTCGCGATCAGGCCGAGGCTGCCGATCACCGCGGGAATCGCCGTATGCCAGCGGCGCTCGCCGGTGCGATCCGAATTCCGGCCAACCAATACCATCGTTACCGCGGCAGCGCCATAGGGAATCGCCGTCAGCAGGCCGACAGTCAGCACGTCCTTCACGCCGGTGCTCTTGATGAGTTGCGGCAGCCAGAAGCCGACACCGTACAAGCCCATGCTGAACGAAAAATAGATGAGCGACAGCGCCCACACCTTGCCGTTCGAAAACACCTTCGCCATGCCGAGGTCTGCCGTCTGCCGCTGGTCTTCGCGCACCTCTTTCTCGAGAAAGGATTTTTCCTCGTCGTTCAGCCACCTGGCTGCGCGGATGCCGTCGTCGAGATAGGCCAGCACGGCGATGCCGACGAAGACCGACGGCACGCCTTCCAGCAGGAACATCCATTGCCAGCCCGCGAGACCGCCCACGCCTGACATCGAGTTCATGACCCAGCCCGACAAGGGACCGCCGATCACGCCGGAGAAGGCGATTGCGGTCATGAAGAGCGCGACGATCTTCGCGCGCCGCCGCGCGGGATACCAGTACGTCAGGTACAGGATGATGCCGGGGAAGAATCCTGCCTCTGCCACGCCGAGCAGGAACCGCAAGGCATAGAAGCTGAGCGGCGAGTTCACGAACATCATCGCCGACGAGATCACGCCCCAGGTCACCATGATGCGGGCGATCCAGACGCGCGCGCCCACCCGGGAAAGGACGATGTTGGAGGGCACCTCCATCAGGAAGTAGCCGATGAAGAAGATGCCCGCGCCCAGGCCATAGATCGTCTCGCTGAATTTCAGGTCGGACAGCATCTGCAGCTTGGCGAAGCCGACGTTCACGCGGTCCAGGAAAGCCACCACGTAGCACAGGAACAGAAAGGGAATGAGGCGCCAGCTTACCTTCGAGTAGGTGGCCTCTTCGAAGCTCTCCGAAGCGGAGGCGAGGGTCGTTGCAGTCATGTCTTCTCCATTTGAATTTGTTCGCGCCGGACATTGGCGCGTCCGCGGTGGAAATATAGGGAAGATGCATGCCCGAAGCTAATGACATGTATTCATACGGGCCATAACCATTCGACATGCCCGGCCTTCATTCCGATTTGGAATGAGGCAGATGAATACATGTCATTGGATTCCGCCGGGGGCACTGCTCTATATTTCCCTCACGGCGACCGGCGCGGGCAGGCAGCGGCACCGGGCCAGGCAACGAGAAGCAATAGGGCGCAACGCGGCGCAATACTTTCAAGGACGGTTATTCCACCCACCATGACGACAGCACTCCAACGCGACATCGCGCATGTCGAAGATTTCCTGCAATCTCCCTCGGGCTTTTTGCGCCACCTGTTCAGCGTAGCGGTCAATGCGGTAGACCCGATGCTGCTGGTGCCGCAGCATCTTCCTCCGGCACCGAAGGGCAGGACCATCGTGATCGGCGCGGGCAAGGCCTCGGCAAGAATGGCGCTCGCGGTCGAGCGCTACTGGACGGGAAGCCTGGAAGGGCTGGTCGTGACCCGCTACGGGCACGGCGAGCCATGCGAAAAGATAGAGATCGCCGAAGCGGGACACCCCGTTCCCGACAGTGCCGGCGAAGCCTGCGCGAAGCGCATGCTCGGCATGCTGCACGGCCTGACTTCCGACGACCTCGTGATCGCGCTCATCTCGGGCGGCGGGTCGGCGCTGCTGTCGCTTCCGGCGGACGGCCTGTCCAGCGAAGAGAAGCGGAAGATCAACAAGGCGCTGCTCCTGTCGGGCGCCACGATCCAGGAGATGAACTGCGTGCGCAGCCACCTGTCCCAGGTCAAGGGCGGGCGGCTGGCCATGGCGGCCTTCCCTGCGAAAGTCGTTACCCTCGTGGTGTCCGACGTTCCCGGCGACGATCCCGGCGTCGTCGCTTCCGGACCGACGATACCCAATGCTTCCGCTCCGGCGGACGCGCTGGCAATTCTTGATAAGTATGCCATCCCCGTATCGGACGCCTGCCGGAAGATCCTGCAGTCCGGATCGAACCAGGCGCCGGCGTCGATCCACGCGCAGCTGGGGCAGAACACCACCAAGGTGATCGCTACCGCCCAGCAGGCTCTCGACGCGGCCACGCGCGCCGCGCGCAATCACGGCTATACCCCGCTCGTCCTGGGCAACAGCATAGAAGGGGAGGCGCGGGACATCGCGCTGATGCATGCGGCGATCGCGCGGCAGATCGTGGAGCACAAGCAGCCGATCGAGAGGCCATGCGTGATCCTTTCCGGCGGCGAGACGACCGTGACCGTGCGCGGCAATGGGAGGGGAGGACGGAACGCCGAATTCCTCCTGTCCCTCGGCATCGGCCTGAACGGCATGCCGGACGTGTACGCCATCGCCTGCGATACCGACGGCATCGATGGCACCGAAGACAACGCCGGCTGCCTCCTTTCGCCGAACTCGCTGGCCCGCGCGCGCGCCATGGGATTGTCGCCCCGCGCGCTGCTGCAAGACAACGACGGCTACGGTTTCTTCCGGGCGCTTGGCGATCTCATCGTTACCGGGCCGACACGCACCAACGTCAACGACTTCCGCGCCATTCTCATCAGGTGATCCCATGACTGCAACTTCATTTCCTCCCCGCGCGCGACATACCAAGATCATCGCCACGCTCGGTCCCGCATCCAGTTCGCCGGCAGCGATACGGCAGCTGCACGATGCGGGCGCGGATGTGTTCCGGCTCAACTTCAGCCATGGCACGCACGGCGAACACCAGGAGCGGCTGCATGCCATCCGTGCCCTCGAACAGGAGGCGGGCCGGCCGATCGCGGTCCTGCTCGACCTGCAGGGGCCCAAGCTGCGCATCGGCGCCTTTGCCGATGAGCGCGTCGTCCTCGAGCGCGGGCATCGCATCCGCCTGGACCTCGATCCCGCGCCCGGCAATGCGGAGCGGGTCAGCCTGCCGCATCCCGAGATATTCGCTGCGCTGCAGCCGGGTCACCAGCTTCTCATCGACGATGGCCGCGCGCGTTTCGCGGTTGTCTCCTGCGGCGATGACTTCGCGGTGATCGAAGCACAATCGAATTGCGTGCTATCGAACCGCAAGGGCGTGAACGTTCCGGACGCGGTATTGCCGCTGTCGCCGCTCACGGAAAAAGACAGGCGCGACCTGGCATTCGGCCTCGCGCTCGGGGTCGACTGGATTGCCCTCTCCTTCGTCCAACGCGCCGAAGACGTGCAGGAACTCATGGCCATCGTCGGCACCCGGGCCGGCATCGTCGCAAAGCTGGAAAAACCGTCGGCCATCGAGGACCTGGAACGCATCGTCGACAGCGCGGACGCCATCATGGTGGCGCGCGGCGACCTCGGCGTGGAAATGCCGCCGGAACTGGTGCCCGGCTTGCAAAAGAAGATCGTCGCGACCTGCCGCAGGCATGGCAAGCCGGTGATCGTGGCGACCCAGATGCTGGAGTCGATGGTGTCCGCGCCCACCCCGACGCGCGCGGAAGCCAGCGATGTCGCGACGGCGGTCTATGACGGCGTCGATGCGGTGATGCTGTCGGCCGAGTCGGCATCCGGCGCGTATCCCGTGGAAGCGGTGAGCATCATGGGCCGCATCATCGGTTCGGCGGAGATCGACGGCAAGGCCAGCACCCGCATGGCCGATTACTGGCCGACCCGCAAGGACGAACCCGCCGACGCCATCTGCGCCGCCATTCATACCATGGCGCGGGTGCTGCCGATCGCGGCAACGATCACCTATACGAGCTCCGGCGCGACCACGCTGCGCGTCGCCCACCAGCGGCCGCAGACGCCGATCCTGAGCCTCACGCCGAATCTCGCTGTGGCAAGGCGGCTGGCCCTGATCTGGGGCGTCCACTCAGTGTGCACGGAAGATGCGCGCAGCGTCGAGGAGATGGTCGGGCAGGCGGAAGAGGTTGCGCTGCGCGAAGGCTTCAGGCAGGCCGGCAAGCCGCTGGTTGTCGTCGCGGGCACGCCGTTCGGCGTGTCGGGCTCGACCAACCTGCTGCGCGTCATCTGGCCGGAACGGGAAGCCGCGAAAGCGGGCGAGGACATGGCTTGTCGCCCGCGAGACCCTTACTTCAACACGATCGCCGATTGCCATTGAGCGTCGGAAACCATCATCCAGGGAGTGACCGATTGAGCACCATCGTAGACATCATTGGCCGTGAAGTGATCGACTCGCGCGGCAACCCGACCGTGGAATGCGACGTCCTGCTCGAGTCCGGCGTCATGGGCCGCGCCGCCGTGCCCTCCGGCGCCTCCACCGGCTC
>NZ_JAAIVB010000042.1 GCF_010974945.1 Noviherbaspirillum galbum
TCCTAGAGCTGAAAGACACCATCAACGTGATGGTGGACCAGCTCAACTCCTTCGCATCGGAGGTGACGCGGGTGGCGCGGGAAGTGGGTACGGAAGGCAAGCTCGGCGGCCAGGCCAACGTGCCCGGCGTGGCGGGCACCTGGAAGGACTTGACGGACTCCGTGAACTCCATGGCCGGCAACCTCACCGCCCAGGTGCGTAACATCGCCGACGTGACGACGGCCGTGGCGAACGGCGACCTTTCCAAGAAGATCACGGTGGACGTGCGCGGGGAAATTTTCGAGTTGAAGAACACCATCAACGTGATGGTGGACCAGCTCAACTCCTTCGCATCGGAGGTGACGCGGGTGGCGCGCGAGGTGGGTACCGAAGGCAAGCTCGGCGGGCAAGCCCAGGTGAAAGGCGTGGGCGGCACCTGGAAGGACCTGACCGACAACGTGAACTTCATGGCGTCCAACCTCACCGGCCAGGTGCGTAACATCGCGGAAGTGACGACCGCCGTGGCGCGCGGCGACCTTTCCAAGAAAATCACGGTGGACGTGAAGGGCGAAATTCTCGAGCTGAAAAACACCATCAACGTGATGGTGGACCAGTTGTCCTCGTTCGCGTCGGAAGTGACGCGCGTTGCGCGGGAAGTGGGTACGGAAGGCAAGCTCGGCGGCCAGGCCAACGTGCCCGGCGTGGCGGGCACCTGGAAAGACTTGACCGACTCGGTGAACTCCATGGCCGGCAACCTGACCTCTCAGGTGCGTAACATCGCTGACGTGACGACCGCGGTGGCGCGAGGCGACCTGTCGAAGAAGATTACCGTGGACGTGCGCGGCGAAATCCTGCAGCTCAAGGACACCATCAACACCATGGTGGACCAGTTGCGGTCATTCGCCTCCGAGGTGACGCGGGTGGCGCGCGAGGTGGGCACCGAAGGCCGTCTCGGCGGCCAGGCCAACGTGCCCGGCGCCTCGGGGACATGGAAGGACCTGACCGACAACGTGAACTTCATGGCGTCGAACCTCACGGCGCAGGTGCGTAACATCGCGGATGTGACCACCGCCGTGGCGCGCGGCGACCTCTCCAAGAAGATCACGGTGGACGTGAAGGGCGAAATTCTCGAGCTGAAAAACACCATCAACGTGATGGTGGACCAGTTGTCCTCGTTCGCCTCGGAAGTGACGCGGGTGGCGCGGGAGGTGGGCACCGAAGGCAAGCTTGGCGGCCAGGCGCAGGTAGAAGGCGCCGCCGGCACCTGGAAGGACCTGACCGACAACGTGAACTTCATGGCGGCCAACCTCACCGCCCAGGTGCGCGGCATCGCAGGCGTGGTGACCGCCGTGGCGAACGGCGACCTGAAGAAGAAGCTGACCGTGGCGGCGCGCGGTGAGATCGCGGCCCTGGCGAACACCATCAACGAAATGACCGACACGCTCGCTGTGTTCGCGGACCAGGCCACGACGGTGGCGCGCGAGGTGGGCGTGGAGGGCAAGCTCGGCGGCCAGGCCTCGGTGCCGGGCGCCGCAGGCACGTGGAAGGACTTGACGGAAAACGTCAACCAGCTCGCCGCCAACCTCACCACCCAGGTGCGGGCGATCGCGGAAGTGGCGACGGCGGTGACGCGCGGCGACCTGTCGCGTTCCATCCAGGTGGAAGCGCGCGGCGAGGTGGCGGACCTCAAGGACAACATTAACGAGATGATCCGCAACCTGAAGGAGACCACGCAGAAGAACGCGCAACAGGACTGGCTCAAGACCAACCTCGCGCGCTTCACCCGCCTGCTCCAGGGCCAGCGCGACCTGACCGCGGTGACCACGCTGATTCTCTCCGAACTCGCGCCGCTGGTGTCCGCGCACCACGGCGTGTTCTACATGATGGACTCGCAGGACCATGATGCCCGCCTGCGCATGATCGCCAGCTATGGTTATCGTTCCAGCCGCAAGCTGCCGACGTCCTTCCTGCCGGGCGAGGGCCTGGTCGGGCAATGCGCGCTCGAGAAGCAGCGCATCTGGCTGACCAACGTGCCGCGCGACTACATCCAGGTATCGTCCGGCCTCGGCGCCGCGCCGCCGACCAACATCGTGGTGCTGCCCATCCTGTTCGAGCAGCAGGTCAAGGCGGTGATCGAGATCGCTTCCCTCGACCGCTTCACCGAGACCCACCTCTGGTTCCTCGACCAGCTCATGGAATCGATCGGCGTGGTGCTCAACACCATCGAGGCCAACAGCCGCACCGAGTCGCTGCTGACGCAGTCCCAGTCGCTGGCGCAGGAACTGCAGCAGACCAACCTGGAACTGGCGGAGAAGGCGCGCTTGCTCTCCGACCAGAACATCGAGGTGGAACGCAAGAACCGCGAAGTGGAACAGGCCAAGATGGCGCTGGAAGAAAAGGCCACGCAGCTTGCCCTGTCCTCGAAATACAAGTCCGAGTTCCTGGCCAACATGTCGCACGAACTGCGTACGCCGCTCAACTCGCTGCTCATCCTGGCCCAGCAGCTTTCCGACAACCCGGAAGGCAACCTGACCGACCGCCAGGTCGAGTTCGCGCGCACCATCTACGGCTCGGGCAGCGACCTGCTGACCCTGATCAACGACATCCTCGACCTGTCGAAGATCGAGTCCGGCACGGTGACGCTGGAAGTCAGCGAATACCGCTTCCGCACCCTGTCCGGCTACGTGGAGCGCACCTTCCGCCACATGGCCGAAGCCAAGCACCTCGGCTTCTCGGTGGAGCTGGCCAACGAGCTGCCGGTGTCGATGATGACCGACACCACGCGCCTGCAGCAGATTTTGAAGAACCTGCTGTCGAACGCGTTCAAGTTCACGAGCGACGGCAGCGTATCGCTGCGGATCGGCCTCGCCCGCTCGGGCTGGACGCCGGAGCATCCGAACCTGCACCAGGCCGACGCGGTGCTGGCCTTCTCCGTGACCGACACCGGCGTCGGCATTCCCTCCGACAAGCTGCAGCTGATCTTCGAGGCCTTCCAGCAGGCGGACGGCAGTACCGCGCGCAAGTACGGCGGTACCGGCCTGGGCCTGTCGATCAGCCGCGAACTGGCGCGCCTGCTCGGCGGCGAAATCCGGGTGGAGAGCGCGGTCGGCGTGGGCAGCACCTTTACCTTGTACCTGCCTTACAACCGAACCGGCTTCATCCAGCACGATCCGGTCCAGCACCAGCCCGCCCTGACGATGGTGCAGGAAGCCGTCGCGCTGGCATCCGCCGGCGCAGCCAGCGTGATGTATTCTCCGGCTCCTTTGGAGGTGGAATACACGCCGGGCGAGAACGTGCTGCCGGGCGTCGCCATGCCGCTTTCGCCCTACGACACCGCGCTCGACGACCGCTCGCTGATCGCCCCCGGCGACCCGGCGGTGCTGATCGTCGAGGATGACGCCCGGTTCGCCGACGTGCTGCTCGACTTCGCGCGCGAACGCAACTTCAAGGGCATCGTCACGCACCAGGGCGACTCGGCGCTCACTCTCGCCCGCGACTACCTGCCGGCGGCCATCCTGCTCGACATCGACCTGCCGGACATCGACGGCTTCACCGTGCTGGAGCGCCTCAAGCGCGATCCCGGCACCCGGCACATTCCCGTGCATGTCATGAGCAACCTGAAGGAACGCGAGCGCGCGCTGCGGCAAGGCGCGATTTCCTACCTGCACAAGCCGGTGAGCCGGGATCGCCTGCAGGAAGAATTCGCCCGCATCCAGCAGTTCCTGATCCGCGGCGAACGGCACCTCCTGATCGTGGAGGATGATGAGATGCAGCGCGACGCGATGGTCGGCCTGATCGGCGCCACCGACGTCAACATCGTCGCCGTCGGCAGCGGCGAAGCGGCCATGGACGCCTTGCGCACCCAGCCCTTCGACTGCATGGTGGTCGATCTCAGCCTGCCCGACATCAGCGGCTTCGACCTGCTCGACAAGGTCGGCGAAGACCCGGCGCTGCGCAGCATGCCCATCGTGGTGTACACCGCGAAGGAGCCGACGCGCAAGGAAGTCACGCGCCTCAAGCGCATCGCCAAGACCATCGTGATCAAGGACGCGCGCTCGCCGGAACGCCTGCTCGACGAGACCGCGCTGTTCCTGCACCGCTCGACGACCAGCCTGCCGGAAGCCCAGCGCCGCATGCTGGAAGACATCCATTCCGCCGACGGCGGCCTCGCCGGCCGCAAGGTGCTGATCGTGGACGACGACCTGCGCAACATCTTCGCCCTGAGCTCGGTGCTGGAACGCCACCAGATGAAGGTGTTGTTCGCGGAAAACGGCAAGGATGGCATCGAGGTCCTCGAAAAGGATCCGTCCATCGAGATCGTGCTGATGGACATCATGATGCCGGAGATGGATGGCTATGACACGATGCGCGCGATCCGCCGCATTCCCAAGTTCAAGTCGCTGCCCATCATCACCCTGACCGCAAAGGCCATGAAGGGCGACCGCGACAAATGCCTTGCCGCCGGCGCTTCCGACTACATCACCAAGCCGGTGGACGTGGCGCAGCTGCTGTCGCTGATGCGCGTCTGGCTGCATCAGTAAGGACCGGGGCGAGACCGTGAGCGACGATCCGCGCGCCATCGAAAGCCTGGAGACCGACCTGCTGCTGGAAGGAGTGTTCCAGCGCTTCGGCCTGGATTACCGCGGCTACCGGCGCGAAACGGTGCGCCGCAAGCTGCAGGTGCTGATGCGGCAGGAAGGCGTGCAGACCATTTCAGGACTGCAGGAAAAGATGATGCATGACGCGCCGGCCTGCCAGCGCCTGCTGCTCGCGCTGGGCAGCCGTCCAGCGGGCCTGCTGGCCGATGCCGACCGCATGTTCGCGCTGCGGCGCGCGCTGGTGCCCTGGCTGCGGTCCTGCGCATCGCCGCGAGTCTGGGTTGCCGAATGCGCGTCGGCGGAAGACGTGGCCGGGCTGGCGATCCTGCTCGAGGAAGAGGGGCTGCACGGCAAGACGCAGATCTTCGCCACCACCGCCTGCGAAGCCGTGCTGGACGACATGCGGGCCTGCCGCTTTCCGGCGGAGCGGCTGGAGGAATACGCCGGCAATCACCTGCGCAGCGGCGGCAAGGGGGCCCTGTCGCAATACGTCGCCGTGCGTGGCGGCGAGGCCGTGTTCGCCGAGGGCCTGTGCAGCAACGTGGTGTGGGCGCAATACAGCCTCGCGACCGATGCGTCCTTCAATGAATTCCAGCTCATCACCTGCCACGGCGCGCTCACCGAATTCGGCGCGCCGCTGCGCAACCGCGCGCTCCAGCTCTTTCACGAAAGCATGCCGATGTTCGGGCTGCTCAGCGTGGAACTGGCCCAAGAAGCCGATCTGGCTTCCTTCCGGTGCTGGTATAGGCCCATGAACGAAGGGAAGGACCTCTACCGCCGCGTTGCCTGAAACCGCAGGGTGTCAGGCGGCGGCGCCTTCCGCCACGAAACCGAGCACCGCCGAGATCTGCGCCGCGGTGGACACCAGGTCGTCGACCCATTCTTCCTGGAGGCGGTCGGCGGGAGCGGAGATCGACAGGCCGGCAATCAGCTTGCCGGTGTCATCGTGGATGCCGGCGGCCATGCAGCGCACCCCGAGTTCAAGCTCCTCGTTGTCCCGCGCGTAGCCGCGTGCCCGCACCAGGCTGAGTTCCCTTTCCAGCTTGGCCAGGTCGGTGATGGAATTCTTGTTATGGCCGGCGAGCCCGGTCCGGGTGGCGTAGGCCCGCACCAGCTTGGGATCGTCCGCCGACAGGAAGAGCTTGCCGGTGGAGGTCAGGTGCAGCGGCGCGCGGCCGCCGATGGCGCGCACCACCTGCATGCCGGAGCGTTCCGAGAACGCGCGGTCGATGTACACGATCTCGTCGCCCTGGCGGACCGACAGGTTCACCGTCTGGTGGGTGCGGCGGTGCAGGGCGCGCATGAAGTCCAGCGCCGCCTCGCGCACGTTGAGCCGGCTCTTGACGATGTTGCCCAGCTCCAGCAGGCGCATGCCGAGCCGGTACGACCCCGCTTCGGCGCGGTCGACGAAGCGCTTGATCACGAGGTCGTTGAGGATGCGGTGCGCCGTCGAAGGATGCAGGCCGGTGACGGTCGACAATTCCTTGAGGCTGACGGGATCGGGATATTGCGCCAGGGCATCCAGCAGGGAGATCATGCGTTCAATGACCTGGATCGAGACCTGGCTGTCCGGCGAAGCTTGTTCCGTTTTCATTTCATCATGTGGTTGGTGCGTCGCAATAAGTTCTTTATATCACATCGTGAAAAAATGAAAAAGGTGTGCGGAAAAAATTTGCGGCGAGGCGCGCAATAATTTTCATCCTGCCTCGCCGTGTGAGCGCCCAGGAGCAGGGTCATAATGGGCATTCTTGAAACGGAAGAGAGTTGCCATGAAAGTCGGCTTGTTTGTGACGTGCCTGGTGGATGCGATGCGGCCGGAAATCGGCTTTTCCGCGCTCACGCTGCTCGAGGCGGCGGGTTGCGAGGTCTTCGTTCCGGAATCGCAGACCTGCTGCGGCCAGCCGGGATACAGTTCCGGCGACCGCAAGGCGGCGCGCTCGCTCGCGGAGAAATTCATCGAGGAGTTCGAAGGATTCGAGTATGTCGTCATCCCGTCCGGCTCCTGCGGCGGCAACGTCAAGACCCACTATGCCGACCTGTTCCGCGACGACCCCGCCTGGCTGGCGCGCGTGGAAAGGCTCGCGCCGCGCGTCTATGAACTGACGGACTTCCTCTACAGCGTGGCCAAGCTGACGCCCGGGAGCCTGCCGGGGCAGGGCGGCCTGGCCGGCGCGGTGACCTACCATGATTCCTGCTGCGGCTTGCGCGAACTCGGCGTGCAGCGCCAGCCGCGCGCCTTGCTGGAGCAGGCGGGCGTGGAAGTGAAGGAGATGCGCGACAGCCGCCAGTGCTGCGGCTTCGGCGGCACCTTCGCGCTCAAGTACGGCGACATCTCCTCGGCCATCGTCGATGAGAAATGCCGGAACATCCACGACACCGGCGCGCGCGCGGTGGTCCTCGGCGACCTCGGCTGCATGCTCAACATCGAAGGCCGCCTGCGGCGCACCGGCGACCACGACACCCGGGTGCTGCACGTGGCGCAGGTATTGGCAGGCGATCTCGGCGGCAACGACGGCACTGCAGGCAAGGGAGGGCGGTGATGCAAGTCCAGTCCATGCATTTCAAGGAGCGCGCCGGCAAGAAGCTGGCCGACCAGCGCCTGCAGCAGAATCTCAAGAAGCTGTCCACCAAGTTCGTCAGCGGCCGGGCCATCGCCATCCTCGAACTCGATGACTTCGAGGGCACGCGCGACGCCGCCATCGAGAAGCGCATGCGCGCCATCAAGAACCTCGACGTCTGGCTGGAAACCTTCGAGGCGAACGCCACCCGCAACGGCGCGACCGTGCTGTTCGCCGAAAGCGCCGAAGACGCGGCGCGCCTCGTGGTCGAGATCGGCAAGACCCATGGCGTGAAGAAGGCCATCAAGACGAAATCGATGGTGTCCGAGGAAATGGCGCTCAACAAGGCGCTGGAAGCGGCCGGCATCCAGCCGGTGGAGACCGACCTCGGCGAATACATCCTGCAGATCAACGATAACGAAGCGCCGTCGCACATCATCGCGCCGGTGGTGCACAAGGACAAGGAAGAGATCTCCGACCTCTTCGCCCGCGTGCACAACCGGCCGCGCCTGACCGACATTCCGCAGATGACGCGCGAGGCGCGCGAGATGCTGCGTCCGCATTTCCTGTCGGCGGACATGGGCATCACCGGCGGCAATTTCGTGATCGCCGAGACCGGCTCGGTAGCCATCGTCACCAACGAGGGCAACGAAGGCATGTGCACCATCGTGCCACCCAAGGTGCACGTGGTCGTGACCGGCATCGAAAAGGTCCTGCCGACGCTGGAAGATTTCGCCACGGTGATGCGCCTGCTGCCGCGTTCGGCAACGGGACAATCGATTTCCAACTACGTGTCCCTGCTCACCGGGCCGCGGCGCGCCGGCGACCAGGATGGCCCGGAGCACATGTATTTCGTGCTGGTCGACGGCGGCCGCACCGGCCTGGTCGGCACCGAGTTCGAGGACATGCTGCGCTGCATCCGCTGCGGCGCCTGCATGAACCATTGCCCGGTCTACCAGAAGATCGGCGGGCACAGCTACGGCTGGGTCTATCCCGGTCCGATGGGCAGCGTGCTCACGCCGTCCTACGTCGGCGTGGAGAACGCCGTGGACCTGCCGCAGGCGTCCACCCTGTGCGGCGAATGCCACGTCGTGTGCCCGGTCAAGATTCCCTTGCCCGACCTGCTGCGCAAGCTGCGGGAAAAGCAGGTCGCTCAGCACCTGCGTCCCGGCACCGAACGCCTCGGCCTCGCGCTGTGGGCCTTCGCCGCGAAACGTCCCGCGCTTTATCGACTGGCGAGCCGGATTGGTGTACGCTTCATGCGGCTTCTTGCCGGCGGCAAAAAGACGATTTCGCGCCTGCCGTTCGCGGGCGGCTGGACCGATTACCGCGACATGCCCGCGCCTTCCGGAAAGACGTTCCGGGAGCTTTACAAGGAACGACAACAGCGACGATGAACGACTCCGAGCAGATCAGCGAGTTCAAAAGCAAAAGCGGCGTGAAGCGAATCTTCGCCGCTTTTTTTTATTCCCTGCATGGGTTCCAGGCTGCGTGGCGCAACGAGCATGCGTTCCGGCAGGAATTGCTGCTGGTGGTGCCGGCGAGCGTGCTGGCGTTGTTCCTGCCGGTGCCGGCGTTGCACAGGCTGGCGCTGATTGGCGTGTTGGTGCTGGTGTTGATCGTCGAGTTGATCAACTCGGCCATCGAGGCGGTTGTTGACCGGATTTCTTTCGAGCGGCATCCGCTTTCGAAGAATGCGAAGGATCTGGGAAGTGCGGCGGTGATGCTGGCGTTGTGTCTGGCGGTTGCGACCTGGGGGGTGGTGTTGTGGCCGGTGGTTCGGGGGTGAGGGCATAGCGAGGTTTGCATTGCTTTGTCAGCCGCGCTACCTTCCGGCACCGGGGCCACGCTCCGTCATCCCCGCGCAGGCGGGGATCCCATTTCGGTCGTCCGGAGAACCGCACGATGGGATTCCCGCCTACGCGGGAATGACAGAGGGTTGCGGGAATAACGGAGGGTTCCACCCGTCACTTCGCATTCTTCCCCACCCAGCCTTCATAAGCCGCCAGGAATTTCTCCATGAACTGCCGCGTGGAATCATTCTTGATCTTCCCTTGGTCGTCAAACAAATCCCCCGCGCCGCCGACATAGGCTTCGGGCTGCTGAAGCACCGGCATGTTCAGGAACACCAGCGACTGCCGCAGGTGATGATTGGCGCCGAACCCGCCGATTGCACCCGGCGATACCGAGATCACGCCGGCGGGCTTGCCGTCCCAGGCGCTTTGCCCGTAGGGACGCGAAGCGATGTCGATCGCGTTCTTGAGTACGCCGGGCACGGAGCGGTTGTACTCCGGCGTGATGAACAGCACCGCATCCGACGACTGGATCTGCTGCTTGAAGTCGCGCGAGGCTTGCGGCGGATTGGCATCGTCGTCCTGATTGTAAAGCGGCAGCTGGCCGATTTCGACGATTGCCATCTGCAGCGACGGTGGCGCCATCGCGACCAGGGCCTTGGCCATCTTGCGGTTGATCGAATCCTTGCGCAGGCTGCCGACGAGCACGGCGACCTTTCTGGAGGTGGTCATGACATTCTCCCTGGAAAAGTGGTTGAACAAGCGGATCGTGAAAGACATAGTCTGCCACGATGCGCGACGCTCCGTTGGATGCACTCCTTCGGGGACAAGTTTTCAGGATTCATGGTCGAAGCATAGACGAGACGCAAAACAGCGCTCCGTCCTGCGCGTCAAGCTATCCGCAAACAAGGAAAAGGAGCAATCATGCGTAATGTGAACAGCGACAGAGGGGGCAGCGCCCTGGAGGACCTGGGCAAACTCATCCTGCGGGCAACGATTGCCGTCCTCATTCTCTTCCATGGGGTCGCGAAGATCATGGGCGGGCCGGACTTCATCGTCGGCATCGTCGGCAAGGCCGGCTTGCCGCCTGCGCTGGGTTACCTGGTGTACGTCGGCGAGGTGCTGGCGCCGCTGCTGATGCTGATCGGCATCATGACCCGCCCGGCCGCGCTCGTCATCGCCATCAACATGGTCGTTGCGGTCGCGCTGGTGCACATGAACGATCTGATGTCGATCAGCAAGACGGGCGGTTGGGCGCTTGAACTGCAGGGCCTGTATCTCGCGGGCGCGCTCGCGGTGGCCTGCCTCGGCGCGGGACGCTTCAGCGCGGGCGGCACGGCGGGACGCTGGAACTGATGCCATCCCGGATGCGGCGCGGAGCGCATGAGCTTATGCGCCGCCTTAGTCGCAGCATGCATATCGAACCATAAAACGATTCGTTCCCCCCGGCCGGGGCTTTCTTTAATCTGGCGTCTCCAGCAATCAACGACACGGAGCACAGATGCAGCACACGCGACCACCGCTTCCGGCCGAGGCATCATGAGCATACTCCTGCTCGCGGGCAGCCCGTCCATCCCTTCGCGCTCCACGCGCTTGCTGCAATACGCCGCCGAGCGGCTGCAGACCGCCGGCCACCGGACGCGCATGCTGCATGTGCTCGACCTGCCGGCGCAAGCCTTGCTGCACGCCGATTTCAACAATGGCGACATCAAGGTGGCGAAGGCGCATGTTGACGAGGCAGATGCGATCGTCATCGCCACGCCGGTCTACAAGGCGGCGTACAGCGGCGTGCTGAAAGCCTTCCTCGACCTGCTTCGGCAAGACGGTTTTGCCGGCAAGCTGGTCCTTCCCCTTGCCACCGGCGGCAGCCAGTCGCACATGCTGGCGCTCGATTACGCCTTGCGCCCGGTGCTGTCCGCGTTGGGTGCCAGGCATGTCCTGCCGAGCGTCTATGCCACGGATGCGCAGGTGCAGTGGTCGGACAAGGGCATCGCGCTCGATCCCGGCATCGAACAGCGCATCCATGACGGCGTGCAGAACTTGTCAGCGCTCCTGCACGCCGCGCATGCGCACGGGTCGGCATCGTTCGCATCGGTGCCTTTCTCCGCGGTGCGATGTAGCGTCTGACGCCGCCGCGCGTCCTTCCCCGCTGGCCCTGCAATCACGCCGCGATGCCTCGCGCATCGTGGCGAGGGCGGCGCCTTGCCTCGAATTCCAACGACATCAAGAAACGACTTTACCCAGCAAAGGAATCCACATGAAACAATCTTCCCGTCACCGCGCGTCCAGACGCCACGCCCTCGGCCTGCTGTCCGCGCTCGTCTCCGCCGGCGCGCTCGCGCTTGCCTTTCCTGCTCAGGCGCTCGCGCAGTCGAAGGAACTGCGCATCGGTTATCAGAAGTACGGTACGCTCACCATCCTGAAGGCGCGCGGCACGCTGGAGAAACGCCTCGCGCCGCAGGGCATCACGGTCAAGTGGAACGAATTTCCTTCCGGCCCGGTGTTGCTCGAAGCCTTGAACGTCGGCAGCGTCGACTTCGGCACGGTGGGCGAAGCGCCGCCCATCTTCGCGCAGGCGGCAGGCGCCGACCTGGTGTACGTCTCGAACGAGCCCGCCGCGCCGCAGTCGGAAGCCATCGTCGTGCCGAAAGGCTCCGCCATCAAGTCCGTGGCCGACCTGAAGGGCAAGAAGGTTGCGCTCAACAAGGGCTCCAACGTGCATTACCTGCTGGTGAAGGCGCTGGAAAAGGCAAACGTGGAATACAAGGACATCCAGCCGGTGTACCTGCCGCCGGCCGATGCCCGCGCCGCCTTCGAGCGTGGCAGCGTCGATGCCTGGGTGATCTGGGATCCCTTCCTCGCGGCCGCCGAAAAACAGCTTGGCGCGCGCGTGCTTGCCGACGGCAAGGGCCTGGTCAGCAATCACCAGTTCTTCCTCGCGTCGCGCGGCTATGCGCAGAAGAACGGCGAGGTGCTCAGGATCGTCCAGGATGAACTGGAAAAGGTCGATGAATGGAGCAAGGGCAACATCAAGGAAGTGGCGGGCATCCTGTCCACGCAGGTGGGCCTCGACCCGGCGGCGGTGGAACTGGCCGCCAACCGCTATGCCTACGGCGTATCGCCGGTGACACCCGCCGTGCTCGACGAACAGCAAAAGATCGCCGATACCTTCAGCGCGCTGAAGCTGATCCCGAAGAAGATCAGCATCAAGGATGCGGTGCTGCAAGCGAAGAACTGAGGAGAAACACCATGACCCTGAATGTTTTCTGGTTCCTGCCTACCCATGGCGACAGCCGCTACCTCGGCACCAGCGCCGGCGCGCGCGAGGTTAACTACGACTACCTGCGCCAGATCGCGGTGGCCGCCGATACCAACGGCTATGACGGTGTACTGATTCCCACCGGACGCTCCTGCGAAGATCCCTGGGTGGTCGCGTCCAGTCTGATTGGCGCGACGAGCCGGCTGAAATTCCTGGTCGCGATCCGTCCCGGCCTGAGCAGCCCCGGGCTGGCAATCCGCACCGCCGCGACCTTCGACCGGCTGTCCGGCGGACGCCTGCTGGTGAACGTGGTGACGGGCGGCGACCAGGCCGAACTCGAGGCCGACGGCGTCTTCGCCGACCATGCCACGCGCTACGAGATTTCCTCGGAGTTCCTGGACATCTGGCGCAACGCGCTGGCTGGTACCGGCGGCGAGGCGGGCTATCACTTCGAGGGCAAGCACCTCAGCGTGAAGGGCGCGAGGACCTTGTATCCTGCGGTGCAGAAGCCGCATCCGCCGCTGTATTTCGGCGGCTCCTCGGAAGCGGCGCACGAACTCGCGGCGGAGCAGGTGGACGTCTACCTCACCTGGGGCGAACCGCCGGCCGCGGTCGCGGAAAAGATCGCCGACATCCGCGCCCGCGCGGCCAGGCATGGCCGCACCGTGCGCTTCGGCATACGCCTGCATGTGATCGTGCGCGAGACCAATGACGAGGCATGGAAGGCTGCCGACGAGTTGATCAAGCACGTCGACGATGCCGTCATCGAACGCGCGCAGTCGGCCTTCGCCAGGATGGATTCCGTCGGCCAGCGCCGCATGGCGGCCTTGCACGGCGGCCGGCGCGACAAGCTGGAAGTGTCGCCCAACCTCTGGGCCGGCGTGGGACTGGTGCGGGGCGGGGCGGGCACGGCGCTGGTGGGCGATCCGCGGACGGTGGCGGCGCGCATGCAGGAATACGCGGACCTCGGCATCGAGACCTTCATCCTGTCCGGCTATCCGCACCTCGAGGAAGCCTACCGCTTCGCCGAGCTGGTGTTTCCACTGATCGGCAAGCGCGGCGCCGGCCCTTCGTCCGCGACCCTGACCGGTCCCTTCGGCGAGGTTGTGGGCAATGCCTACGTGCCCAAGGTATCGCAAAGCTGAGGAGGAATCATGTCTGCCATCATCACTGACAAACCGGCCGCGGCGCACGCATCGGCCAAGCCAGCCGGCAAGGCGTGGGCAGCCTCCCTGCAGCGCCTGCATGCCGGGCTGCTGCCCTGGGCCGTTCCGGTGCTGCTGCTGGCGCTCTGGGAATGGTCGTCCGCCGCCGGCTGGCTTTCCAGCCGGGTGTTGCCGGAGCCGGTCGCGGTGCTGCGCGCCGCGGTCGAACTTGCATCGTCCGGCGAACTCTGGGGACATCTCAAGACCAGCGCCTGGCGCGCCATGTCGGCCTTCGCGGTCGGCGGCGGGCTGGGGCTGCTGCTGGGCCTGCTGACCGGAACCTTCCGCACCGCCGAAACCCTGCTCGACACCACGCTGCAGATGATCCGCAACATCCCGGCGTTGGCGCTGATCCCGCTGGTGATCCTGTGGTTCGGCATCGATGAAACCGCGAAGCTGTTCCTGGTCTCGGTCGGCGTGTTCTTTCCGGTCTACCTGAACACCTTCCATGGCATCCGCTCGGTGGACAAGGGACTGATCGAGATGGCACGCAGCTATGGCCTGTCGGGCTGGCCGCTTTACCGCGACGTGATCCTGCCCGGCGCCTTGCCGTCGATCCTGGTCGGCGTGCGTTTCGCGCTGGGGCTGGTATGGGTGCTGTTGATCGTGTCGGAAACCATTTCCGCGCAGTCGGGCATCGGCTACATGACAATGAATGCCCGGGAATTCCTGCAGACCGACGTGGTGCTGGTCGGCATCCTGCTCTATGCGCTGCTCGGCAAGCTGGCCGACATGCTGGCGCGCGGGGTGGAGAAGGCCGCGCTGCGCTGGCATCCGGGTTATCAATAAGGAGACTGCATGCATCATCCCATTGAATTTCACGAGGTCGGCGCGGTGGTCGGGTTGCCCGGGATTGCCTCGGCTGCTCATGACGCTGGCGACTCGGCCGGCCCCGCGGCAGAACCCGGGAGAGGGGGACGCGGCGGGCGAGGCGTCGCGGTCGACCTGCGCCAGGTGCGCAAGTCCTACGCCGGACGAGAGGTGCTCAAGGGCCTGGACCTGCGCATCGCGCCGGGCGAGTTCGTCGCCATCGTCGGCCGCAGCGGTTGCGGCAAGAGTACCTTGCTGCGCCTCCTGGCCGGACTGGAAGGGGTGAGCGGCGGTCGCGTGGCGTTCGGCGAGGAAGCGCCCGAGGTGAGGATCATGTTCCAGGATTCCCGCCTGCTGCCATGGAAGCGCGTGCTGGCGAACGTCGGGCTCGGCCTGCCAGCCGCCCGTGCCGGATCCCCGGTGGCGCAGGCCCTGGCCAAGGTGGGCCTCGCCGAGCGCGGCGGCGAATGGCCGGCGGTGCTGTCCGGTGGCCAGCGCCAGCGCGTGGCACTGGCCCGGGCGCTGGTGCACGACCCGCAACTGCTGCTGCTCGACGAACCGCTCGGCGCGCTCGATGCCCTGACCCGGATCGAGATGCAGCAGCTCATCGAAGACCTGTGGCGCGAGCGCGGCTTCACCGCGGTGCTGGTAACGCACGACGTGCAGGAAGCCATCGCGCTCGCGGACCGGGTCATCCTCATCGAGCACGGCGAGATCACCCTGGATGAGCGCATCGACCTGCCGCGTCCGCGGGCCCGAGGACATGCCAGCTTCGCGCGGCTGGAAGAAGCCATTCTTTCCCGGTTGCTCCTGCATCCGCCAAGCCCCGGCCATGCCGGCGACCCGGATTTCGGGCAGGGCGATGTATCGCTCCTCCGTACCGTCGGGCAAGTTGCCTGGGCGGTCTGACGAGCGGGCAGCCTGCCTGGATCCTTCAAAACACTGACAACCAAGATCATTTTCTTCATCGAAAGGAAACACCATGAGCATCACCGCAATCAATGTACGCAACCAGTTCCGGGGCAAGGTCAAGGCCATCATCGACGGTCCTGTGGTATCGGAAGTTGACGTGGAAACGCCTGCCGGCATCGTCACATCGGTCATCACCACGCGCTCGGTCCGAGACCTCGGCCTGGAGCCGGGCGTGGAAGTGGTGGCGCTGGTCAAGGCGACCGAGGTTTCCATCGCGAAGCTTTGACGCCCGGAAAGCGTCCCGGGGAGGGCAGGATTTGCCGGTCCGCCGCCTTCCGCATATTCACTTTCCGTCTATGAGGATGCAAAAAAAGTCGTTCTCTTTATAACAAGCTGATGCAAACATGCGTCTTCCTAAGCTGAATTCGTAATAAGGAGCCGCATGTCTGCTGCCTTGTCCCTATCCGCGCCAGCTTCGGCGGACGCCACGCCTGGCAGGCCATCCCGGGTGATCCCGGGATTCCACCTGTCGCTCGGCTTCACGCTGCTGTATCTCGGCCTGATCGTGCTGATCCCGCTGTCGGCCGTGTTCCTGAAGACCTTCACCATGACATGGGAAGCGTTCTGGCGCGCGGTCTCTTCCGAGCGCGTGGTCGCGTCATACAAGCTGACCTTCGGCGGCGCGCTGCTGGCGGCGTCGCTGAACGTGGTCTTCGGCGGCATCGTGGCCTGGGTGCTGGTGCGCTACCGCTTTCCCGGCAAGAAAATCATCGATGCCCTGGTCGACCTGCCGTTCGCCCTGCCGACGGCGGTGGCCGGCATCGCGCTCACCGCGCTGTATTCCGCCAACGGCTGGTTCGGGCGCGTGATCGAGCCGCTCGGCCTGAAGGTGGCGTTCACGCCGGTCGGGGTGGTGGTGGCGCTGACTTTCATCGGACTGCCCTTCGTCGTGCGCACGGTCCAGCCGGTGCTGGAGGAAGCCGAGCGCGAACTTGAAGAGGCCGCGGCCAGCCTCGGCGCTTCGCGACTGCAGACCTTTTACCGTGTGATCCTGCCGACCATCGCGCCGGCCCTGCTGACCGGCTTCGCGCTCGCCTTCGCCCGCGCGACCGGGGAATACGGCTCGGTGATCTTCATCGCCGGCAACATGCCGATGGTGTCGGAGATCACGCCGCTCTTCATCATCACCAAGCTGGAGCAATACGACTACACCGGCGCGACCGCCATCGCCGTGGTCATGTTGGTCGTTTCCTTCCTGATGCTCCTCGCGATCAACCTGCTGCAAGCCTGGACCCGCAAGCGCGGCCAGGCGGAGAAAGCCTGACATGGCCGGCGCTGCTTCCCATCTTTCCGTGCCGCGCGAACCGGCCATCGCGCCGGCGGCCACCGTCGAGCCTATCTGGGTGCGCGCCCTCCTGATCGGCGTCGCGCTCGGCTTCCTGACCCTGTTTTTGTTCGTGCCGCTGGCGGCGGTATTCACCGAAGCCCTCAAGCGCGGCGCGGACACTTACCTGGCGGCGATCACCGATCCGGACGCGCTGTCGGCTATCCGCCTGACCCTGATCACCGCCGCCATCGCCGTGCCCCTGAACCTGGTATTCGGCGTGGCCGCCGCCTGGACCATCGCCAAGTTCGAGTTCCGCGGCAAGAACGTGCTGCTGACGCTGATCGACCTGCCGTTCTCGGTGTCGCCGGTGATCTCCGGCCTGATCTACGTGCTGCTGTTCGGCGCGCAGGGATGGTTCGGTCCCTGGCTGCGCGAGCATGACATCAAGATTCTGTTCGCCGTGCCGGGCATCGTGCTGGCGACAATCTTCGTCACGTTTCCCTTCGTCGCGCGGGAACTGATTCCGCTGATGCAGTCGCAAGGCACGGAGGAGGAAGAGGCCGCGCTGGTGCTCGGCGCGTCCGGCTGGCGCACCTTCTGGCACGTGACCCTGCCCAACATCAAGTGGGGCCTGCTGTACGGCGTGATCCTGTGCAACGCGCGGGCGATGGGCGAGTTCGGCGCGGTGTCGGTGGTGTCGGGACATATTCGCGGCGAGACCAACACCATGCCGCTGCAGGTGGAGATTCTGTACAACGAATACAACTTCGCCGCGGCGTTCGCGGTGGCGTCGCTGCTGGCGATGCTGGCGTTGGTGACCTTGGGGTTGAAGACGGTTGTGGAGTGGAGGGCGGGGTCGTCCCATGAAGCGGAGCGCATATCGTCCCCTTCTCTTCAATCGGATCGCATATTGTCCCATCCCCTTCAAGGGGGGGAAGCAGGGGTTTAGCAAGGCACTGGCTTGCGCCTGCGTAACCGATCTGCCTTGCAAGGCAGATCGTGGACGGCTTAGGGTGGGGATGGGGTTCCGGTGCGAGCAGAGAACGGCATTTGGAGCGGTCTCGAGATCGATTCTGTTCTTTGCTTGCGGACGAAACCCATCCCCACCCCGACCCTCCCCTTGAAGGGGAGGGAGTGAACGGAGAATACCTGTGAGTATTGAAGTCAAAAACATCAACAAGCGTTTCGGCAACTTCGTCGCCCTCGACAACGTGTCGCTGAACTTCCCGCAAGGCGAGCTGACTGCGCTGCTCGGGCCGTCGGGATGCGGCAAGACCACGCTGCTGCGCATCATCGCGGGACTCGAGCAGCCGGATGCCGGACATGTCTTCCTCGATGGCGAAGACGCGTCGTCGCATCACGTGCGCGAGCGACAGGTCGGCTTCGTGTTCCAGCACTATGCCTTGTTCAAGCACATGAGCGTGTTCGAGAACATCGCCTTCGGCCTGCGCGTCAAGCCGCGCCACCTGCGGCCCTCGGAATCCGAGATCCGCGGCAAGGTGATGTCGCTGCTGGAACTGGTACAGCTCGACTGGCTCGCCGACCGCTATCCGCCGCAGCTTTCCGGCGGCCAGCGCCAGCGCATCGCCCTGGCGCGCGCGCTCGCGGTGGAGCCGCGGGTGCTGCTGCTGGACGAACCCTTCGGCGCGCTCGACGCCAAGGTGCGCAAGGAACTGCGGCGCTGGCTGCGCCGGCTGCACGACGAGCTGCACGTCACCAGCATCTTCGTCACGCACGACCAGGAAGAGGCGCTGGAAGTGGCGGACCAGGTGGTGCTCATGAACAAGGGCAAGGTCGAGCAGATCGGCTCGCCGGACGCGGTGTACAACCATCCCGCCTCGCCCTTCGTGTACGGCTTCCTCGGCAACGTCAACCTGTTCCATGGCCGCGTGCACGAGGGTGTGCTCGATGCTGACGGGGTGCGCATGCATGCGCCCGATCATGCCGGGGCGCAGGATGCCTCCGGCGTGGGCTTCGTGCGTCCGCATGAGCTGGAGGTTGCGCGCTACAGCGCGGAAGCGGATGGCATCGTCGCCAGGTTGCGCCGTGCCCACGCGATCGGACCGCTGGCCCAGCTCGAGCTGGAGCGCGCCGACAATGCGCAGCTGATCGAGGCGGTGATTTCCACCGATCGCTTCAGCCAGCTCGACCTGCAGGAAGGCGAAACGCTGCTGGTGCGGCCGAAGCGCATGCGCGTCTTCGTGGACCAGGCACATCAGCCACACCAGCCACGATAAGGGAGAAGACCATGAATTTCCAGCAACTGCGTTCCATCCGCGAAGCGGCGCGGCGCAACTACAACCTGACGGAAGTGGCGAACGTGCTTTTCACGTCGCAGCCCGGCGTGAGCCGGCAGATCCGCGAGCTAGAGGACGAGCTCGGCGTGGAAATCTTCGAGCGCAACGGCAAGCGCCTGACCGGGCTGACCGAGCCGGGCAAGGGCATCCTGCAGATCGTCGAGCGCCTGCTGCTGGAAGCGGAAAACCTGCGCCAGGCGAGCCAGGAATATTCCGCGGAAAAGCGCGGCACCCTGACCGTCGCCACCACCCACACCCAGGCGCGCTACGCATTGCCGCAGGTGGTGCAATCCTTCCGCCAAACCTTTCCCGAAGTGCGCATCGCGCTCCAGCAGAGTTCGCCGGAACACATCGCCGAATGGGTCATGTCCGGCAAGGCGGACATCGGCATCGCCACCGAGGGCCTGAGTCAGTTCGATGAGCTGGTGTCCTTTCCCTGCTATTCATGGCAGCACGTTATCGTGATGCCGGAAACCCATCCGCTGGCCGCGCTGGAGCGCATCAGCCTGCACGACCTGGCGCAGCATCCGCTGATCACCTATGACGTCGGTTTCACCGGGCGCGGGCACATCGACGATGCCTTCCGCGAAGCCGGCATGGAACCGGACATCGTGCTCACCGCCATGGACTCCGACGTGATCCAGCAATACGTCTCGCTGGGACTGGGCGTAGGACTGGTGGCGGCGATGGCCGTCGAGCGGCACCGCACGCCCGGCCTCGTGGCGCGCGACGCCCGGCACCTGTTTGCGCCGAACGTCACGCGGCTGGCGGTGCGGCGCGGCGCCTACCTGCGTTCATATACCTATGAATTCATTCTGCAGTTCGCGCCGGGTTTGACGCGCAAGGACATCGAAACCGCGCTGGACGGCGGCGGGGAATAGTCGCTGGATGGTGAGCTGCAAACGGCCTGAAGGCTCGGCGCATCGATGAAGCCGCTGCTTCCCTAGCTTCCTCTGGTACGCCAGATTATTTGCAGCCGGAGAGTTGAAGATCCAGGCGGTTCGCACACTTCGCGCCAAAGTGATGCGACTTTTCGGACCTTGTCGATGCTTTTGTCGAAATTCGCCGGCGGCCCGCCGCAGTGGTGCCGATTGCTGTGGGCCACCTTCCGAACCTTGCCTGGTCGCCAGCGACAGGCCCTTGCCAATCTAAAGCGGTCGAAAAAATGTACTTCCACACCTATATTTTTTCATCTCTCATTGGTTCGAGAAGTCAAAGCGCGAGGCTTCAAAGCGATGAGTTCACCGCGGGTGTGCGGGCCGCCGGTGAACGCACCTCCATCCGTGACCACGTACAACGTATCCCGGTCTCCGGGGGCTCGTCCAAAAACTGCGTCGGTGGCTCCAATGATCCTCTGCCTGGCGTCGCCTATTACGCGACGCTCCCCCGAGGACAAAATTTGCACGATCGTGTCGTAGGGGTGGGTAGTGACGTAAAGTGATCCATCCTCGCCAATTGCAAAGTCATCGCCCGGGATGCCCGTGGCGAGCACTTGGGGTTCACCAAAACGTCCATCGGATTGCAGCGCATATGCCAGCAACGTCGTGTGATCGGACACGGTCACGATCATGTCGGATCCGCGGAAGTGCAAGCCATTGGCGCCAGGCGCGAGCGAGATGAAAGGCCGAGCCCGTAACTGCTTATCGTCCACCGCACGTTCAATGCGGCCAGATTGCGTGTCGACGCGCCACACCACGCCGAGATTGCTGTCTGCAACATACAGCTTGCCATCGGGACCGAAGTCGATGCCATTCGGCCAAGCGCCTTCAGGCAGCCGGATGAAGAGTTCGGGGTTGCCATTGTAGGGGAGACGCCAAACGCTCGGGGTTGCTCCATTGCTTGTCATGTACAGCGTGCCATCACTGCCAATTGTGATTACGCCGGCAGCGGATCCTTTCGGCATACGGAAAAGCAGCCGTTCGTTGCCATCGGGGCTACGCGCTATGACCTGGCCTTCGGCATCGCGCCAGTAATCGCTGCGAGCAAAATCAAGTCCCCGGTTTGCGCCGAGATAGAGCGTGCCATCCGGCCCGGCGGCTATGCCTTCAAACCAAACGCCCTCGCCGTAGGTCTTCACCACGCGCGATTCCACGGGCATGTAGGGCAACCCGTCCGCTTTCGGCAACGCGAGTACCTTGAGGCCGAGAGGTTGGGCGATTCCTACTCCGATGGCTGCAATAATCAGAAGCAGTGGCACGAGGATTTCCTGTGCTCTTGATTTGCGCCACGCGAGGCCTGCCGCGACGGCGGAGACGGCGAGAGCTGCGCAGGAAGCGAAAAATGCAAGGAAAGGCACGGCCACGCCGGCCAAGGTTGCGGC
>NZ_JAAIVB010000043.1 GCF_010974945.1 Noviherbaspirillum galbum
CACGAGGATTTCCTGTGCTCTTGATTTGCGCCACGCGAGGCCTGCCGCGACGGCGGAGACGGCGAGAGCTGCGCAGGAAGCGAAAAATGCAAGGAAAGGCACGGCCACGCCGGCCAAGGTTGCGGCGCCTGAGATTAAAAAGGCAACAGCAAGCGAGAGCTTCAAAGATCTGCGCCGCGCAGCAAGCGCTGGCAGGGCGCCAGGACGCATTGCAATGACTGCTGCGTTCAGCAAGAGTGCGCAACCGAAAAGAACCTGGAAAATCTTTAGCGTGAACATAGCCCTTCCTTTCGATGAAATGAACGTTGAATTTAAGTAGGAAGCTACCGATTTGTGCAAAAAAAAGCGCTACTTTCCAGCGTCTTCCAGATTTTGTTCGACCCGGTTCAGTAGCTTGATGAATTGCGCGCGCTCCTCGGTGGTGAAACCATGGAACATGCGCTCGACCAAACGGTCTCCAGCTTCGCAAAACGCATCCGAGTAGCAAACCTTGCGAGCCTCATCCGTCATCCGAATGGACTTTGCCCGCGCATCGCCGTCGCTTACGCTGCGGCGAACGTGACCATTGCGCTCAAGCACATCGATCACGTTCGTCAACGTGGGCGAGGTAACGGCAAGACGCCTCTGGAGTTCTCGGTGTTCCAATGCGTCCTCGTGCATGAGGATCTGCAGCACGTCGAATTGCCCACCGGTAAAGCCGAATGGCTTGACCGTCTCCTCGAGCGCGCGGCGAAGCGCCAGGTAGACACGTTTGAGATCGAGAGTGGGATGCGACATTTCGGTAGGATCCTACATAATTTTTGAGTTGTCAAGGACTACATCTCAAGACGGCGGCCGGTGGCCGACAGAACTCTGCAGGTTAGTTGGACCAACTCCGCATCCGATTTCCCAGCCGTGGCGCCAGTCGAATTTACTTTGGCGTCCTACGCCACCCTTGCTTCCCGTAGTTCGCTTTCTTCTCTCGCCAGGCGTTCCCCGGTTTCCCGCGCCCGGAATGCCTGTATCCCGCCGCGAGCCCGACCCGCCGTCGCGATGGCCACCTCATGCGGCGTGTGTCCCCTGTCATTGGGAACGGTCCACTTCCGCCATGCGAGTTCCCTCATCGGCGCAGGCCATGAGGCGACGAGGCCGGCGAGCAGCGTTACCATGCCTGGGTCGCCACCAGCAGCGGCAAGGTGCATGACGGTGTTGCCATGCGCATCCGGAGCGTGCAGGCGTTCCGCCAGGGCGAGCCAGTTCTCGTGATCCGGCGTCCCGGAAAACAGGTCATGCAACAACTCCCGAAGCAGGTCGCGATTTCCGCTTTTCACGGCGAGATGGAACACGCTCTGGTTCCTGTTCGTTCTTTCGGCATAGAGGAAGCGCAGTTCCGGCACGCTCATCTCGATGGCATCCCGCAGCATCCGGTAATGCTCGAGCCGCCCCCGCGCCACGGCATGGTGAAGCGGAGTCAGGCCATTGCAATCGCCGGTCATCATTGCCGCGAGCGTTTCCTCGCCCTCTTCGTCGTCGTCCAGCGCGTAGTCGATCAGGAGACGCACCGTCCGGGAATCGTCCTGCATGACGGCGCAATGCAACAGGGATAGCTGCTTCGAGTCCCGGGCAAGCAGCAGTTCTTCCGGCGTCACCCCATTGCCGGCAAGCGCGGCGAGCGCGGTTCCCAGCGTTCCGGTTTGCCCCAGATAAGCGGCCATGTCCAGGGCGTTGCCGTCTTCATGGATCGGGCTGCGCAGCGACGTCAGCATCGCTTCGTGCAGCGGAGGGCAATCCATGTCGAGCGGCAGGTCGCACGCAAGCTGCAGCAGGGCATTCGCGCAGGAATCCGGCCACGACGAGGCCGCCTGGTAATGCAGGGTCGGATTGAACAGCATGTCGTGGTCGCCGACCAGGTGGAAGGCGGCCTGGCTTGTCGGTCGGGAGATGCCGGGACGGTCGAACGGGCGGGTGACGTCGATTGCCGCGGCGATTTCCCGTCCCGGCGGGAAATACCTGCCGTAGGAGGTGCCCAGCATGGCTCGCAGCGACCAGTCCGCCTGGTCGAGGTCGCCGGTACCGGCGTGGGCATGGATGGTGGTGAGGTTGGGATCGAAGAAGTTGACCCCGTAGCGCTTGTCTTCTCCCGTCCGCTTGAGTCGTAACTGGACGAGCATGGTGTGGTTCACGGATTCGAGGAGATAGACCGCCTCGCCGGATGCACCGAAATCGCCGCGCTCCAGCGCGGCGAAGGCCTCCCCCAGGAAGACGGGCCAATACCGGTTGTCGATGAGCGTGACCGGGGCATTCTGCTTCAGCCGGAGATAGGCCTGCTCCAGCGCTTCCCGGGATCGCGGGTCCAGGAAGGGCCGCGGATCGCGCAAGCGTTTCTCGACCTCGCGCATGCGGACCGGCCCACCCGCGAGGCGGGCCTGCGCGAGCATCAAGGCCAGCAGGGTCGACCAGTGGCGGCAATAGACGTTGGCAAGGCCGTTGTGGCGGCCCACCATCCGGTCCGCGTAGCGACTGGAAAAATGAAAGCGCGACTTGGCCGCCTGTTCGGGCGCGACCGGCACGCGGGCGCCTTGCTGGAGTGCGACCTGCCGCTGCAGGTAATCGACCATTCCGGAAGCCGAGCGCAGCAGGTCTTGCATGAGCGCGCGCTTGCGATCCTCCAGATGGATGGACAGGCCATCCGGACCGCCATGCCGGAAGGCCAGTGCGCAAGGGGAGAGCGGTGAGCGTGGCGAGGGCGGATTGGATTCCGGCGCCGCTCCAGAAGGCAGGGGGCCAGGAAAGGCAGGGGATGAACCGTACATGGATCGGGCCGCAAGCAGGGAAGATGGAGCTTGGTGGCGAATCGGCCCGATCCGCTGCGAGGCCGTGAAAAACAGGTCACGGCGTCACGTCACGACGAACTCAGGGCATCAGTGGCTTCCTTGCGGCCATCTTGGTCTTGATGTCGGCCAGCGCCTTCTTCATGGCCGCCAGGCGGTATTCGGTGGCCGGATGCAGCGCGGTGTACGCGGTCTGGTTGGTGGCCGGGTACTGCGACGCCATCCGCTCCCAGAAGGGAATCACCCGGTCGACGTTGTAGCCCGCGCGCGCCAGCAGGTAAAGCGAGAGCTTGTCGGCCATCGCATCGAGTTCCTGGGGCATGGGGCGCAGGCCAGCCAGGCCTGACGTCGCCGCCGGGTCGGGCCGCAGGCGGACCAGCTTGTCGATCAGGCCGCCGGCGGTGGCGTTGATCTTCAGGCGGTTCGCATGCGCCAGCGAATTGTGGGCCATCTCCTTGGCCATCACATAGGCAAGTTCGTCGTCCGACGACAGGGTGTTGAGCATGCCGCGGGTGATGAGCACGCGGTGCCCGTCGGAGTAGGCGGTCACGTTGTCGCTGTTGCCGAGTTCGATGCCATAGGCGCAGCCATAGGTCGGCGGCACGGTGACGGGCAGGTTGGCGCCGTTCCGGGAAATGGTCATCTTCAGGCTCGACTTGCCTGTGATCATGGGCGACAGCAGCATGCCGGCCTGCCGCTCGGCGTTTTCGCCGGCGGGGAAGGGCTTGTCGTCGACCGCGACCAGGATGTCACCAGGGCGGATGCCGCTGCGGGCCGCGCCGCCGCCGGGCAGTACGCCGGTCACCTGCAACTGCTCGCCGAGGCCGAGCGCGCGCCTGGCGGCCTCGGCCATGTCTGTGGAGAACGAGTATCTGTTCTTCGCGGTCAGGCCGAGCAGGTTGCGGGCGTGGCTGCGGCACAGGTCGGCGTTGTTGACGATCAGGGGCGCGGAGACGCGGTAGAGGCGGTCCTGCTGGGCGGCGATGCTGCGCAGCAGGGTTTCCTCGGCGCTCGGCGGCGGTGCGACGGCGGGCGTCGCGGCGGGTGCGGGCGCCGGCGTGCCCGGCTGGTTCGCCTGGGGTGCGGATTGCTGCGTCGGGGTTTCGGTGGCGCAGGCGCCCAGCAGCAGCGTCAGGGCTAGCGTAAGCCTGCCCCATCGTTGCGCCGGCACGCGGGCGGCTGCCGTGCGTTGGTCTGGCATGTTGGAAGTCATGGTGTGTTGGATATTCCGGCGGGGCGTCAATGCTTGCCCGTGCTGCCGAAGCCGCCCGCGCCGCGATCGCTGTCGCCGAATTCCTCGACGACGTTGAAGCCCACTTGCATCACCGGCACGATCACCAGCTGCGCAAGGCGTTCCATCGGGTTCAGGGTGAATTCGGTCTGCCCGCGGTTCCAGGTCGAGACCATCAGCTGGCCCTGGTAGTCGGAATCGATGAGCCCGATCAGGTTGCCCAGCACGATGCCATGCTTGTGGCCCATGCCGCTGCGCGGCAGGATCATCGCGGCATAGCCAGGATCGGCGATATGGATGGCCAGGCCGGTCGGCACAAGATGGGTGTCGCCCGGCTTCAGCACCAGCGGCGCGTCGAGGCAGGCCCGCAGGTCGAGTCCTGCGCTGCCCGTCGTGGCGTAGGCGGGCAGCTGCTCCTTCATGCGCGGATCGAGGATCTTGACGTTGACGGTTTTCATTGTGAGTTCAAGGATAAGGGGAGGGGCGGCGTGGTGATGGTTGGATTACAAATGGATACAGGTAGGTGTTTTGTTCGCGTCCCAGGAAATGCGCCCGTTGTTCGGCTCCCTCCCCTTCAAGGGGAGGGCAGGGGTGGGGATGGGGTTCCAGCGCGAGCAAAGGCCAGCTCTTGTATCGATGCTCATGTCAATGTTGTTCTTTGCTCGCTACCGAAACCCATCCCCACCCCAACCCTCCCCTTCAAGGGGAGGGAGAAGACGGCGGGCTTTGCCCGGTCAAGAGATGCGCCTCGCGATCTCGGCCACCAGCCGCTGCGCCAGCTCCTGCTTGCCCGCGCGCGGCACCTGCACCGCGCCGTGCTCGTCAAACAGCACCAGCTCGTTCTCATCCCGCCCGAAGGTCTGGTGTCCGATGTTCCCGACAAGCAGGGGGATGTTCTTGCGGCGGCGCTTTTCCTCGCCATACTGCAGCAGGTTCTCCGACTCCGCGGCGAAGCCGACGCAGTAGGGCCGGCCGGCTTGGGTGGCGATAGCGGCGACGGCCGCGAGGATGTCCGGATTCTGCTCGAACTGGAGTTGCGGCACGTCGCCGTCGCCGGTCTTCTTGAGCTTCTGCGCGCTGGCATTGGCGACGCGCCAGTCGGCGACCGCGGCGACGGCGATGAACACATCCTGGCCGGGGACCTGCGCCATCACGGCATCGTGCATCTGCTGCGCGGTCTGCACGGCGATGCGGCGCACGCCATGCGGCGCGTCCAGGGCGGTCGGGCCGGAGACGAGCGTGACCTCGGCGCCGGCGGCACGGGCGGCGCGGGCGATCGCATAGCCCATCTTGCCCGAAGAAAGATTGGTGATGCCGCGCACCGGGTCGATCGGCTCGAAGGTCGGGCCGGCGGTGATCAGCACGCGGCGGCCGGCGAGCTGCTTGGGCGCGAAGGCGGCGATGATGTCTTCCAGGAGCTGTTCGGGCTCGAGCATGCGGCCCATGCCGGTTTCGCCGCAGGCCTGGTCGCCGGCGCCGGGGCCGAGCACGGCGATGCCGTCGGCCTTGATCTGCGCCAGGTTGCGCTGGGTCGCGGGGTTCTGCCACATCTCGACGTTCATGGCCGGGGCGATCAGCAGCGGCAGCGACATCGGCCGCGCCACGCAGAGCGTCGACAGCAGGTCGTCGCAGGCGCCATGCGCGAGCTTGAACATGAAATCGGTGGAGCAGGGCGCGATGACGACGGCGTCGGCGTCGCGCGTCAGGTCGATGTGGGGCATGTTGTTGGCGATGCGGCCGTCCCACTGGTCGGTGTACACCGGCTTGCCCGACAGGGCCTGCATGGTGACCGGCGTGATGAAGTGCGTGGCCGCCTCGCTCATGACGACCTGCACCGAGGCGCCGGCCTTGACCAGCCCGCGGGTGAGTTCCGCCACCTTGTAGCAGGCGATGCCGCCCGTCATGCCGAGTACGATCCGCTTGCCGGCGAGTTCCATGTCCGCTCCCCTGTGCTTGTGATTATTTGCCGACGCGGCGCAATTCGTCGAACACGAACAAGGCCGCGCCGCAGCAGATCGCCATGTCGGCCACGTTGAACGCCGGCCAGTGCCAGCCGGCGGCGTGGAAGTCGAGGAAGTCGATCACGTAGCCGTAGAGGCTGCGGTCGATCACGTTGCCGATCGCGCCGCCGAGGATCAGCGCCAGCGCCCAGCAGAACAGCCGCTGGCCGGCATGCCGCTTGAGCAGGAAGACGATGAACAGCACCGCGACGACCGCGATGGCGGTGAAGAAGTAGCGCTGCCACCCCGATTCCGTCGCGAGGAAACTGAAGGCCGCGCCCTTGTTGTGGGCCAGCACCAGGTTGAAGAAGGAAGTGATCTGCAGCGATTCGCCGAAGGCGAACAGCTTGCTGATCGTGATCTTGGTCACCTGGTCGAGCAGGATGATGATGGCGGCGATGCCAAGCCAGGGCGTGATGCCGGGCTTGCTCGACGACATGGAGGAGAAAGACTTTTTCTTGGTGGCCATGTTCCGGAATGATGGGAAGGAAAATTCCCGGCGCCTTGCGTGCGGCGTCGGGACCAGTCGCTCTTTCGACGCCGTCAGGCGTGGCGGCGCGCTTCACCCGCGCCGAACAGGTTGCTGACGCAGCGGCCGCAGATGCCGGGATGCTCGGCATGGGCGTTGACGTCCGCGCGGTAATGCCAGCAGCGCTCGCATTTCTGGCTGGACGAGGGCGTCACCACCACCGCTTCCTCGGCCTCGCTCGCCACCTGGGTCAGCGTGGCCTGCGAGGTGATGAGCACGAACTTCAGGTCGTCGCCCAGGCTCTGCAGCAGCGCGTGCTTCTCGCCGGACGCCTTGATCTCGACCTCGGCCTGCAGGGAGGAGCCGATGCCGCCGGCCACGCGCACTTCCTCGAGCTGCTTGGTGACGCCGGCGCGGATGTCGCGGATCGCGGCGAACTTGCCGAGCAGCGCCTCGGCGTCGTCGACGGCGGGCAGCTGGTAGTAGGTCTGCGTGAAGATGGTCCCGTCGCTGTCCTTGTAGCCTTGTTCGCCGGCGAACACCGCCCAGGCTTCCTCGGCGGTGAAGGACATGATCGGCGCCATCAGGCGCAGCAGCGCCTGGGTGATGTGCCAGATCGCGGTCTGCGCCGAGCGGCGCGCGCGCGAGGTCGCACCGCAGGTGTAGAGACGGTCCTTCAGGATGTCGAGGTAGAAGCCGCCGAGGTCTTCTGAGCAATAGGCTTGCAGCTTGGCCACCACCGGGTGGAATTCGTAGACCTCGAAGTGCTGCAGGATCTCGGCTTGCAGCTGCGCCATGCGGGCGATGGCGTAGCGGTCGATTTCCGACATGTCGGCCAGCGGCACGGCATCCTTGGCCGGATCGAAGTCGGAGGTGTTCGACAGCAGGAAGCGCAGGGTGTTGCGGATGCGGCGGTAGGCTTCCACCACGCGCTTGAGGATTTCATCGGAAATCGACAGCTCGCCCGAATAATCGGTCGAGGCCACCCAGAGGCGCAGGATTTCCGCGCCGAGCGTGTCGGACACCTTTTGCGGCGCGACCACGTTGCCCTTGGACTTGGACATCTTCTTGCCCTCGCCGTCGACCACGAAGCCGTGGGTCAGCAGCGCCTTGTAGGGCGCGCGGCCGTTGAGCATGGACGAGGTCAGCAGGGACGAATGGAACCAGCCGCGGTGCTGGTCCGAGCCTTCGAGGTAGAGGTCGGCCGGGAACTGCGACTCCTGCGCATGCGAGCCGCGCAGCACCGTCTGGTGGGTGGAACCGGAATCGAACCAGACGTCCAGGGTGTCCTTGTTCTTGACGTACATGTCGGCGTCGGCGCCAAGCACTTCCTTCAGGTCGAGCGCCTGCCAGGCCTCGATGCCGTGCTGCTCCACGCGGCGCGCGACTTCCTCGAGCAGCTCGGGCGTGCGCGGGTGCAGCTCGCCGGTTTCCTTGTGCACGAAGAAAGCCATCGGCACGCCCCACTGGCGCTGGCGCGACAGGGTCCAGTCGGGACGGTTGGCGATCATGCCGTGCAGGCGGGCCTTGCCCCAGCCGGGGAAGAAGTCGGTGGCTTCGATGCCGGCCAGCGCGGTCTCGCGCAGGGTGTGGCCGCCGTCCTTGGGCTTGACGTCCATGCCGGCGAACCACTGCGAGGTGGCGCGGTAGATGATGGGCGTCTTGTGGCGCCAGCAATGCATGTAGCTGTGGTCGAACATCACCAGCTTGAACAGCGAACCGACTTCCTCGAGCTTGGCGCAGATGGGCTTGGACGCTTCCCAGATGGTCATGCCGCCGAAGAAGGGCAGCCAGGAGGCGTACTTGCCGTCGCCCATGACCGGCTTGAGGATCTCGTCGTCCTTCATGCCGTGGGCCTTGCAGGACACGAAGTCGTCGAGGCCGTAGGCCGGCGCGGAGTGCACGATGCCGGTGCCGGTGTCGAGCGTGACGTAGGTGCCCACGTAGACCGGCGACAGGCGGTTGTAGCCTGGATCGGCGTCGGCGAAGGGATGCTTGAAGTTGATCATGGACAGCGCCTCGCCCAGGCAGGTGGCGACGATCTCGCCTTCCAGGCCATAGCGCTGCAGGCAGGCCTGCACCAGTTCGGCGGCCAGGATCAGCAGCACCGGCTCGCCGTTGCGCGAGGTTTTCACCAGCGCATAGCGGTGTTCCGGGTGCACGTTGAGCGCCTGGTTGGCCGGGATGGTCCAGGGCGTGGTGGTCCAGATGACGATGTAGCCCTTGCCTTCGGGGAGCTTGTCCAAACCGAAGGCGCGTGCCACCTTGCCGGGTTCGGCGAAGGGGAAGCCGACGTCGATCGCCGGGTCGCGCTTGTCGGCGTATTCGACTTCCGCCTCGGCCAGCGCCGAGCCGCAGTCGAAGCACCAGTTCACCGGCTTGAGGCCGCGGAACACATAGCCTTTTTCCAGGATCTTGCCGAGCACGCGGATTTCCTCCGCCTCGTTGCTGAAGTCCATGGTCTTGTAGGGACGGTCCCACTGGCCCAGCACGCCGAGGCGCTCGAAGTCCTTCTTCTGGCGCTCGATCTGCTCGCTGGCGTAGGCGCGCGACTTGCGCAGCACTTCCTCGGTCGGCAGGTGCTTGCCGAACTGCTTCTCGATCTGGATCTCGATGGGCATGCCGTGGCAGTCCCAGCCGGGCACGTATTGCGCGTCGAAGCCCGCCATGTTGCGCGCCTTGACGATCATGTCCTTGAGGATCTTGTTGACCGCATGGCCGATGTGGATGTCGCCGTTGGCATAGGGCGGGCCGTCATGCAGGATGAACTTCGGGCGGCCGGCCGAGGCCTTGCGGATGCGCTCGTAGAGCTTCCTTTCCTGCCATTCCTTGACCCACTTGGGTTCGCGCTTGGCGAGATCGCCGCGCATCGGGAAGGCGGTGTCGGTCAGGTTGACCGGATACTTGTTTTTTTGCTCGGACATGATGGATGCAATGGTAATGATTGGTCGGATCGAACGGAGATGAGGTCACATGTTCGATCGTCAAATTCGGTCGGTGGCGGAAGTGGCCTGGCCGTGCAGGATGTTGCGTTCGCCGAAATAGGCGCGGGCCTGCTGCGCGTCGCGCTCGATGGCGGCGGTCAGGGTCGGCAGGTCGACGTATTTTTCCTCGTCGCGCAGCTTCTTCATGAATTCCACGCGAACGACCTTGCCGTAGCACTGCTCCCGGTAATCGAAGAGATGGGTTTCCAGCAGCACGCGGCCGCTGTCTTCCACGGTAGGGCGCACGCCCATGCTGGCCACGCCGGGCAGCGGATGGTCTTCCAAGCCGTGCACCTGCACCACGAAGATGCCGGACAGGGCAGGGCGCTTGTGCGAGATCGCGAGGTTCAGCGTCGGAAAGCCGATGGTGCGGCCGAGCTTCTTGCCATGGATGACGTGGCCGGAGATGGCGTAGGGATGGCCGAGCAGCCGGGCCGCCAGCGGGAAATCGCTCTGCTGCAGGGCCTGGCGCACTGCCGAGGAGGAAATGCGCACGCCGTCGTTCATGACGGTCGGCATGGCATGCACTTCGAAGCCGAATTTCCTGCCGGCCTCGATCAGGCGCGCGACGTTGCCGGCGCGCTTCGAGCCGTAGCAGAAATCCTCGCCCACCATCAGCCACTTCACGTGCAAGCCTTCCACCAGCACCTTTTCGACGAACTCGTCGGGCGTGATGGAAGCGAAATGGGCATTGAAGTGCTCGACGATGACGCGGTCCACGCCGGCATTGTCCAGCGCCTGCAGCTTGTCGCGCAGGTTGGCGATGCGCACCGGCGCCCTGGCCAGGTCGCCGGCCATGCGGGCGAAGAATTCCCGGGGATGGGGTTCGAAGGTCATGACAGCCGCCTCGACGCCAAGCCGGGACGCGGCCTCGCGCACGTGCGCAAGCAGGGCCTGGTGGCCGCGATGCACGCCGTCGAAGTTGCCGATCGTCAGCGCGCAGGGCGCGCGCGACGCGGCATTGGGAAGTCCGCGAAATACCTTCATGGGTCAGGGCGCTTGAAGTGGCTCTTACGGAAGATGATGCAAAACCTTGGATTATAAAGCCATTCGGCGGCTTTTCCTTGTTGCAAGCGGGGTAGACTTGCATCGTTCCCTCCCTTTCAAGGGGAGGGCTAGGGTGGGGATGGGGTTCGGGTGCAATCAAAAAACAGGATTGACATCGCCAGCGAACTGAATTCTGTCCTTTGCTCGCGGAGGCAACCCATCCCCACCCCAACCCTCCCCTTGAAAGGGAGGGAGTTTGGCAGGAGCGAGTGCGGGCCTAGTAATTTTGTCACGCCCTCCCCAACGGATCCTGCCGGAAATACAACCTCAGCAACTCATATACCTCCGGATAATCCTCCTGCAAGGGCGCCGGCAGCACGAAGAAGGCTTCCGCCGCCACGGCAAAGAACTCCGCCGGATGGCGCACTGCGTAGGGATCCATCGGCAGCACGCCGAACAGTTCATCGTAGCGCTCGGCATGGTCCGGCCGGCTGTCGTCGAAGTCCTCGGGCAATTGCGCCTCGAGTTCATCGACCCAGGACATGAAATCCTCGTAGGCGGCGGCGAAGACGGCCTGCCAATGCGAAGGCCGGATGCCAGCGTGGAACTCGGGGAGGAAGGGCGGGCAGCCGTTGGCATTGCCGTCGCGCATGTCGATCTTGTGGACGAATTCATGGATGACGACGTTGTAGCCCGGCGCGTCCATGTCGGTCGCATCCTCCCAGGAAAGCACGACCGCGCCGCCGGCATGGACCGCCTCGCCGGAAGCGGGTTCCTGCCATTCATGGACCACGCCGGCCTCGTCGACCTCGGTCTGCGGGATCAGGAAGGAGCCGGGATAGACCACGACGCCGGCGATGTCGTCGTACAGGTCGAGCGACAGTTCGAGGACGGGCAGGCAGGCCTGGGCGGCGATCAGCACGGCGGTTTCGTCGTCAAGCTCGAAGCCGGCCGTGCCGGTGAAGGATTTGCGCGCCAGGAAGTCTTCGCTCATGGCTTTCAGGCGGATGCGCTCGCCGGCGGACAGGGGTTCGAGGAAGGGAAGCTGCTGGAAACAGAATTGCCACAGCGCGTCCGGGATGCGCGGCGCTTCCTTGCCGAAAAGGCGCTTGATCCACTGCATCAGAATCCGCCCCAGACCGCGTTCAATGCCGCCACGGCGGTCATTCCTGCCGTTTCCGTGCGCAGGACTCGCGTTCCCAGCGACAGCGCGAGCGCGCCATGCTCGATGGCAAGCTGTTCCTCCCGTTCGCTGAAGCCACCCTCGGGTCCGATCATGATGGCGACGGCCTGCGCCGGCTGGTGGCGCGCCCAGTCGCACAGGGATTGCTCGGCGCGGGGCGTCAGGAGGATGCGCCGGTGGAGGTCGTGCTGGCCGATCCAGGCCTGGAAATCGAGGGGTTCGGCGATCTGCGCCAGGCGGTTGCGCCCGCATTGCTCGGCGGCGGCGGCGATGATGCCCTGCCAGTGTTCCAGGCGCTTGGCCGCGCGCTCCGGGGATAGCCGGACCACGCTGCGCTGCGCCGCCAGCGGCTGCACCGCGGTCACGCCGAGCTCGACGGCCTTCTCGATGATCCAATCCATCTTGGTTCCCTCCGGAAGCGCCTGGGCCAGGGTGATCGCATAGGGCAGCTCGGCTTCGCGCGGATGGAAGGTCTTGATCTCGACGGCCGCGTGGCGGCGGTCGGCGTCGACCAGGGTGGCGCAGTACTCCCCGCCCTCGCCGTTGAACAATGTTATTACTTCGCCCTGGGCGAGGCGGACGACGTGCAGGTGGTGCGCCACCCGGCTGTTCAGTTGCACCTGGGAACCGATGGAGAGGGGGCCGGGATGGTAAAAACGCGGCATGGGGGAAGTCCTTGTGCGAGTGCTTGTCCGGATGAAACCGCCGGGCCGCGGCGGTTCGGGAAGAGGATTTTAAGGGCTGGAGCTCCCCTCTGGTAAAATATCGGGCTTTGCAGCATCTGCACCGGCATCCCCCGTCACTCCTCGATTCAACATGACTTCTTCTCTCCCCACCGACAAGATGGCCAACGCGATCCGTGCCTTGGCAATGGACGCAGTACAAAAGGCGAATTCCGGGCACCCCGGCATGCCCATGGGCATGGCCGAGATCGCCGTGGCGCTGTGGTCGAAGCATTACCGCCACAATCCTGCCAATCCGCACTGGAACAACCGCGACCGCTTCGTGATTTCCAACGGCCACGGCTCCATGCTGCACTACGCCCTGCTGCACCTGACCGGCTATGACCTGTCGATGGACGAGATCAAGAACTTCCGGCAGATGCATTCCAAGACGCCGGGCCACCCGGAAGTCCACATCACGCCGGGCATCGAAACCACCACCGGCCCGCTCGGCCAGGGCATCACCAACGCGGTCGGCATGGCATTGGCCGAAGCGCTGCTCGCTTCCGAGTTCAACAAGCCCGGCTTCGACATCGTCGGCCACCACACCTACGTCTTCCTCGGCGACGGCTGCCTGATGGAAGGCATTTCCCACGAGGCCTGCTCGCTGGCCGGCGCGCTGCGCCTGAACAAGATCATCGCGCTCTACGACGACAACGGCATCTCCATCGACGGCAAGGTCGAGGGCTGGTTCATCGACGATACGCCCAAGCGCTTCGAAGCCTACCACTGGAACGTCATCCGCGACGTCGACGGCCATGACGTGGCCGCGGTCGATGCCGCGATTGCGCAGGCCAAGCTGTCCGACAAGCCGACCTTGATTTGCTGCAAGACGGTGATCGGCAAAGGCGCGCCTAATATGCAAGGTTCCGACAAGGTGCATGGCGCCGCGCTCGGCGACAAGGAAATCGCAGCAACCCGCGACCACATCGGCTGGGCGCACGTGCCTTTCGAAGTGCCGGCCGACGTGTACGCCGCCTGGGACGCGAAGGGCCGCGGCGCCGAGCTGGAGCAGGAGTGGACCACGCTGTTCAATGCCTACAGCGAGCGCTATCCGCAGGAAGCGGGCGAGTTCCTGCGCCGCATGAAGGGCGAGCTGCCGGGCAAGCTGAACGAGGTCATCGATGCCTACATCGCGGCCTGCGTCGAGAAGAAGGAAACGATTGCCACCCGCAAGGCGAGCCAGAACGCCATCCAGGCGCTGGCGCCGGCGCTGCCCGAGTTCCTCGGCGGCTCGGCCGACCTCACCGGGTCCAATCTGACCAACTGGAAGGAATCGGTCGCTGTCAGGGCCGGCGTGCCGGGCAACCACATCAACTACGGTGTGCGCGAATTCGGCATGGCGGCCATGATGAACGGCATCGCGCTGCACGGCGGCTTCATCCCGTTCGGCGGCACCTTCCTGACCTTCTCGGACTACAGCCGCAATGCCTTGCGCATGGCGGCGCTGATGAAGATCCGCTCGATCTTCGTGTTCACTCACGATTCGATCGGCCTGGGCGAAGACGGCCCGACCCACCAGTCGGTGGAGCACGTCTCCAGCCTGCGCCTGATCCCGGGCCTGGACAACTGGCGTCCCTGCGACACCGTGGAATCGGCGGTGGCCTGGAAGCACGCGGTGGCGCGCCGGCATGGCCCGACCACGCTGATCTTCTCGCGCCAGAACCTGCCGTTCATGGAGCGCTCCGCCGAGCAGATCCAGCACATCAACCGCGGCGGCTACGTGCTGCGCGATGCGCCGGGCGCCAAGGCGGTAATCATTGCCACCGGCTCGGAAGTCGAGCTGGCGGTGAAGGCGGCGGACGAACTCGGCAAGCAAGGCACGCCGGTGCGCGTGGTTTCCATGCCTTGCACCGACCTGTTCGACCGCCAGGACGCGGCCTACAAGGCGAGCGTGCTGCCCAAGGGCCTGCCGCGCGTCGCCGTGGAAGCCGGTGTCACCGACTTCTGGTACAAGTACGTCGGCCTCGACGGCGCCGTGGTCGGCATCGACACCTTCGGCGAGTCCGCCCCGGCGGGTGTGCTGTTCAAGCATTTCGGCTTCACGACGGAAAACGTCGTGGCCAAGGTGAAGTCAGTCTTAGGATAACCCCCGTAGGGGGCACTCCGACTCCCTCCCTTTCAAGGGGAGGGCCGGGGGTGGGGATGGGTTCCGGCAGCAAGCAAGGAACAGCATTGACATCGCAAGCGAACAAAGAAACGCATCGATCTTTCCAGCGACCCGAATGCCGTTCTTTGTACTGCATGAGAAACCCATCCCCACCCTAACCCTCCCCGTGAAGGGGAGGGAGCGAATAAGCCTCCTGTTTGACGGGGAGGCATGGCCGGAGTGCTCGAGAGGGAGTGAGTTGAACCAGTTTTTGCTTTCATTCAGGAGAAAACGATGACCATCCGTGTCGCAATCAATGGCTATGGCCGCATCGGCCGCAACGTCCTTCGCGCATTCTACGAAGGCGGCAAGAAGCAGGACATCCAGATCGTTGCCATCAACGACCTGGGCAATGCGCAGTCCAACGCGCACCTGACCCGCTACGACACCGCCCACGGCAAGTTCCCCGGCACCGTGGAAGTCGACGGCGACTTCATGGTCGTCAACGGCGACAAGATCCGCGTCTTCGCCCAGCGCAACCCGGCTGAAATCCCGTGGGGCGAGCTGAACGTCGACGTCGTGCTCGAGTGCACCGGCTTCTTCACCACCAAGGAAAAGGCATCGGCCCACATCAAGGGCGGCGCCAAGAAGGTCGTCATTTCCGCGCCCGGCGGCAAGGACGTCGACGCCACCGTCGTCTTCGGCGTCAACCAGAACGTGCTCAAGGCCAGCGACACCGTCATCTCCAACGCTTCCTGCACCACCAACTGCCTGGCCCCGCTGGTCAAGCCGCTGCACGAGAAGATCGGCCTGGAAAACGGCCTGATGACCACCGTGCACGCCTACACCAACGACCAGGTCCTGACCGACGTGATGCACGAAGACCTGCGCCGCGCCCGTTCCGCCACCCAGTCCATGATCCCGACCAAGACCGGCGCCGCCGCCGCTGTCGGCCTGGTGCTGCCGGAACTCAACGGCCGCCTCGACGGCTACGCCATCCGCGTCCCGACCATCAACGTCTCCATCGTCGACCTGTCCTTCATCGCCGCCCGCGACACCACGGTCGATGAAGTGAACCAGATCATGAAGGACGCCGCAAACGGCGCGCTGAAGGGCATCCTGACCTACAACACCGAACCGCTGGTCTCCGTGGACTACAACCACAACCCGGCATCGAGCAACTTCGACGCCACCCTGACCAAGGTCTCCGGCCGCCTGGTGAAGGTCTCCTCCTGGTACGACAACGAGTGGGGCTTCTCCAACCGCATGCTCGACACCACCGTCGCGCTAATGAACGCGAAGTAATCCGCAGCGTTCCGCATCGCCAAACAAAACGCCCCGCTGGCCGGGGCGTTTTGTTTTCATGGGCCTGCCGCGCAAACACATCCGTGGCAGGCCCGTCCGGGCCGATCCCGGATCACGCCAGGGTTGGCGTCAGGTTCTATACGTATCCGGGAAGATCCTGATGATCTCGTGGTATTTCCTGTCCGAGGATGCGAAGTATGCCTTCATCCGCATCAACGCAGACCGGAAGCCCTGGGATTGGTCTTCCCAGATACTGCCATCGTAGTGTTCCGGCAGATTCCGCACGAGGTGTTCGCAGATCAGGTCGACGATATCGTCCTGATGATTATGCACCGCGATGCCGATGGCGCGGCGGGTGAACTCGCCAGCATTCTTGCCGCGCAACAGTCCGTCGCCATCGAAACTCAGCAAGGCTCTCACAACCTCCGCATGGCCATGCATGGCTGCCATCATCAGGGCGGTCGTCCCATCCTTGGTGGTGGCATTCACGTCGAACTTCTTGATGAATCCGCGTCTTGCCATTTCGAGCATCGCCTTGACGGCGAGATCATCGCCTGCGCGCGCCGCGCGAACCAGGGGCGGCTTCGAGCTTCGCAGCGATTTGTATTTTCCCATGGCGCACGCGTAATCGGCTCTCAGTTCATCGTGGTTCAAGCCCTTGGGATAGGGGAGAGACCGGGGATCGAAGCGTTCCCGGGCCCTGCTTTCGTCTTCGGATCGCCGAGAAGAATCGGCCGGACGACGGGTATGGGAGCAAGTCGATGACAGCGATGAACGCGACGAACGCGATGAAGGTGACAGGGGGACTCTTCGGGAGATGCCGTCGTCGCCAGGCAAGGGTGGCAAGGGTGGCAAGGGTGGCAGGCTAGACAGGCGCGGGGGGAGCGGCGGCGGCTTCACCGCGCGTGGTTGCCCGGGCGGGGAAAGCACGGCTGTCGACTTGGGGACGTGCGACATGGTGGGTTGCGAGGCCGCCCTGTTTTTCGCTGCCGAGGGTGAGGCTGGAATATCTGTCTGACCTTGCGTGTAGCTGAAGCTGCCGTATGGTCTCGAAGGGGGGGTGGGAAGCATGCGGAATTTCCTGGTGAGTTGACGAGGCCCCGCGATGCAGGCTGCCGACTGGCGCATCGTCGCGGTGTCGTTCGTGACAGTTTCCTTGCAGGATGGGGATTGGATTAGAGATTTATTAGGTTTTGTTGGCAGGAATGGGCTTCGGTATGCCTGCAACCCTCTCTCCGGTGAACCGGTTGCTGTTCTCACTCCGTAGAGAGTGGCCAGGACTGGCATTCCGAGTCTCCCGGCGAAACTCCTTCCGCTGGAATGTCACAGACGGGCGCCCCTCGGGCCGCCTGCCTCACGCGGCCGTTCATCGATCACAACCCTTTCGAAAGGAGCCAGCGCATGCCGTTCTTTGTCTGTGGCAGATCCGCGCCGCAAGTGCACGACCCCGAACTGCCGTCCTCCCCGATCGCGCCGAACCATGACGGCGATAGCCCGGCGCAGGGCCTGCGCGCCGGCGAGCCAGGCGATCCTGATGCGGCGCTGCGCTCCCTGCCAGAGTGGCGCGGATTCCTGGGCATGCTTGCCGCATGGCGGCGGGAATTCCCGATGTGCGAGCGTGAACGGGGAGGGCGGCTGGTCGCATCGGCGAGGATGCGCGACTGCGCGATCCGTCAGGCGCTGCATGGCGAAAGGGAACTGACGCTCGACCTGTCGAACCAGAGCCTGACCGAGCTGCCGCCCGGCTTGACAAGGCTGGCGCTCAAGCATCTGAATGCAGCGGGAAACTGCTTCACCGATATCGACGCCTCCGTCGAGCGCATGCCCGAACTGGAGTCGCTCGACCTGTCGAGGAACCAGCTATGCGTCCTGCCCGAAAGCGTCCATGTGCTGTTTCCCTGCCTGCGCGTGTTGAACGTGTCGGGGAATCGCCTGGAACGGTTGCCCGACTCCCTTTCCGAAATGCGGCTCGAACGCCTGTACGCGAACGACAACGACCTGATCTTCCTGCCCTACGAATTGGGCAAGACGGGAACGCTTCGCTATCTCCTGCTCATGGGGAACAGGTTGAAGGGCCAGACCATGCCGCCGCTGCTGCATCCGCAATCCCGGGTGTTCCGCGCGCTCGACAAGGACATCGTCCTGCATGGCAATCGCGAGTGTCCCTTTCCGCTGCGCCCGCCGCGGCGCGGCGCCTTTCCGCCTCCTGCCGTGCCCGCGTTCCACGCCGGCACGGTGCCGGTCTATCTCGGTCCCTCGCAGCGGTCCTACCTCGACAAGGTATTGCCGCCTCCCGACGTCCGCGCCTTGCTGGGCGACGCCGCCGGGCGGGAAATCGCCCATGCCAACGACTTCAGGAACTGGGCTGAGTACGCCTGCCAGCAAGGCATCGGCGAAAAATTCCTGTACGCCTTCGTCAAGGATTTGCGTACGGGCAGCGCCGAATTGCGCAAGCGCTGCTTCGCCATCGCGCACCAGGCGCTTCTGCCTGGCGGCCCCTCGCTCATCCGCAGCTGGGAAGTGATGAACGAAGAACTGCGGCTGGACCGGCAGGAGCGGGCCAGCCTGGCGCAGGAAACCCCGCGTCCAACCATTCGCGCGCCCCATGCGGCATGGCAGCACCTGCGGGATGGCAGCACGAAGATCCGGCCTGCGTGAACACCTCAGGCCAGCACCGCGGCCCACAAGGTCCTGACCTCGGCTGCCTCGTTCGCCACCTTGTCCAGCGGCACCCGGGCCCGGTCGTGTCCCTGCAGCCGGATCTGGTGCTGCAACTTGCGGAAGGTCCGGTAGGCGGACGCCACCTGTTCGCCCAAGGCCTTGTCGATCAGCCCGAGCTCGCCGCACAGGCGCAGCAGCGCGATGTTGCCGATATCCGCCGTGAGTTGCGGGTGCGCGGCGGCGTGGCGGAGCACCAGGAATTGCACGATGAACTCGATGTCGATCATGCCGCCGGCATCGTGCTTCAGGTCGAACTGGCCCGAGCGGTTGGGATGGGCCTCGCGCATCTTCCGGCGCATGGCCTGCACCTCGGTCTTCAGCTTGTCGGCGTCGCGTTCCTGGCGCAGCACGGCTTCGCGGATGGCTTCGAACTGCGCGCCGATGGCGGCGTCGCCGGCGCAGAAGCGGGCGCGCGTCAGCGCCTGGTGTTCCCAGACCCAGGCCGAGGTGCGCTGGTATTTCTCGAAGGACGCCACCTTCGAGACCAGCAAGCCGCTGGCGCCATCCGGACGCAGGGCGATGTCGATGTCGAACAGGATGCCCGACGGCGTATGGCTCGTCATCCAGGTGATGAAGCGCTGCGCGAGCTTGGCATACAAGGCAGGCGCGTCGGGATGGTCGTCGTCGAACAGGAAGATCACGTCCAGGTCGGATGCATAGCCCAGCTCCTTGCCGCCCAGCTTGCCATAGGCGATCACCGCGAATTTCGGCACTTCCACGTGCCGGTTGGGAATCATGCGCCAGACCGCGCCGATGGTCGCTTCCACCAGCACGTCGGCCAGCGTGGAAAGATGGTCGGCCAGCCGTTCCACCGTGAGATCGCCTTCCAGGTCCTGCGCCAGCAGGCGGAAAACCTGCGCATGGTGCAGTTCGCGCAGCACGTTCATCTGCCGCTCGGGATCGCCCTCGGCGGCATCGAGCTGGCGCTTCACCTCGGCGGTGAAGGCGGGCCAGTCCGGCGCCGCCTTCAAGGTGCGGTCCTCCAGCAGTTCGTCGAGCAGGATGGGGTGCTGGGTCAGATACTTGGCGGTCCAGTCGCTGGCCCGCATCATGCGCGCCACCCGCGCCAGCGTGTGCGGAAACTCGGTGAGCAGCGCGAGGTAGGCGGCGCGGCGGGCGATGGCTTCGAAGAAATCCAGCAGGCGGCCGAGCGTGGCGACCTGGTCTTCCTCATGCCCGGCAATCAGGCGCAGCGCGATATTGACCAGCCCGGCGAGCTTGCCGCGGCTGGCGTCCGGCAAGGATTGCAGCTTCGGCGAGTGCCAGGTCGCCTGCGTGCGCCGCGCGGCCGCCTGCGCGTCGGCGAAGCCGAGGCTGCGCAGGTGGGCGGACAGGGCCTCGAGGTTGTCCCAGTCGGAGAAGGGCGCGGCATCGCCATCGCCGGCGTGTCCGGACGGCGCCTCGCGCTTGTCTTCGAACATCGCGTCGAACTGGCCCGCCACGATGCCGCGCACCCGGTCGAAGGCGTCGAGCAGGGCGTGCACATCCTCGTAGCCCATCATCTTCGCCACGGCGAGCTGGTCATCGGGATTGGCCGGGAAAGTATGGGTCTGGGCATCATCGAGGTATTGCAGCCGGTGCTCGAAGTTGCGCAGGAAGGTGTAGGCGTCGAGCAGTTGAGTCACTTCCTCGCCGGTGAGCAAGTCTTTCGCAGCCAGGGTGTGCAGGGTACGGCGCGTGGAGCGGTCGCGCAGTTCCGGGTCGCGCCCGCCACGGATCAGCTGGAACACCTGGGACAGGAACTCGATCTCGCGGATGCCGCCGCGTCCCAGCTTGACGTTCTTGGCGCGTTCCGGATGCCGTGCCTCCTGCCGCTTGACCTCGGCGCGGATCTGGCCATGCATCTTGCGCAAGGCTTCGATGGCGCCGAAGTCGAGATAGCGCCGGTAGACGAAGGGCTGCACGATCTGGTCGAGCGCCGCGATGTCCTCGGGCCTGCCGGTGACCGCGCGTGCCTTGACCCAGGCATACCTTTCCCATTCCCGGCCCTGCACGATCAGGTATTCCTCCACCATGGCGAGGCTGCAGGCCAGCGGCCCGGACGCGCCGTTGGGGCGCAGCGCCATGTCGACCCGGAAGGTGAAGCCATCCTCCAGGATTTCCGAAATGGCATGGATCAGCTTCTTGCCGAGGCGAATGAAGAATTCATGGTTCGACAACTGGCGCTGCGCCTCGTTGTCGATCCGAGTTTCGCCTTCCTCCCCGTACACGAAGATCAAATCGATGTCGGAGGAAACGTTGAGCTCGCCGCCGCCCATCTTGCCCATGCCGAGCACGATCATTTCCTGCGGTTCACCCGACTCCCGGCCGATGGGCACGCCGTGCGCCGCGGTCATTTCCGTCATCAGTTCCGCCAGGTGGGCCTGCACCGCGAAGTCGGCCAGGCCGGTGACCGCGGTGAGCACCTCGTCGAGGTCAGCCTTGCCGGAAAGGTCACGTTCGATCAGGCCGCAGATCACGAGGTTGCGCACGCGCCGCATGGCCCGCAGCAGGGGCATGCCGGCATCCGTCTCATTTTGTAAAAGCCGAGCAAAAATGTCGGGGGTAATGGATAATCCCGCAAGGCTGTCAACGGCTTGCCTGCGGGAAGGATCGGCATTCACCCAGCGGGCGTAGAACCTGGATGCAACGTTGCTGGTCAAAAAGGAGTTGGTCACAATAGCAGAGGGGAAAAGTGGAAACGTTCGCGTCGCATGCCTCGTCCAGACGCTTTCTTGTTGGCTTCGATGCGCGTCCAATTTTACAAGGGACTCACTGAACTCACGACATGCCCCGCACGGTGCGGCCGACCCGTACGCGGGATAGCCGGCAGCACCATCAAGCTCTCCGATCGATGTCCACCGACCTCATGACTCCAGAACAGACACCGGACCAGACTGGGCAGACGCCGGAAGTCGGCAAGTGCGCGTCCCGGCGTTCGGCATGGTCGGTCTGCTGGCAAGGCATCTGCAGCGGTTGCCGGACGGCCAATACGGTCACCCATCATACCTTGGCGTTCATCTTCAGGACGCTGGTTGTCGTTTATTTCATCTTCTGCGCGCTGATCCTCGGCCTGCGCTACATCGTGCTGCCCAACATCGACGGCTACAAGCCGCAGATCGAACGCCTGGCCACGCGCGCGCTGGGCAACAGGGTCAGCATCGCCGGCATCGACGCGAGCTGGGACGGCCTGAACCCGCGCCTCGCGCTGCACCAGGTGGTGATCCACGATGCCGCCGGCAATGCCGCGCTCAGCCTGCCCGACGTTTCGGCATCGCTCTCCTGGTGGACCGTGGCGGCGGGCGACCTGCGCCTGCACGAACTGCGCATCGACGGGCCCGACGTCGAAGTGCGGCGCGACGCGGGCGGCAAGCTCTACGTGGGCGGCATCGCTCTCGACGCCGGCAAGCGCGGCGACGGCAGCGGTCCCGACTGGGTGCTGTCGCAGCGCGAGATCGTGGTCCGCAACGGCCGCATCCGCTGGAACGATGCGCAGCGCGGCGCGCCCGAACTGGTGCTGGACCACGTGGATTTCCTGCTGCGCAACCGCTGGCAGCATCACCGCTTCGCCATCCGCGCCACTCCGCCGGAAGCCACCGGCGCGCCCATCGACGTGCGCGCCGCCTTCGACCACCCCGTCTTCGCGCGCCGCATCTCCGATCCCTCGCGCTGGAAAGGCCAGCTTTACCTCAACGTGCCCGACGCCGACCTGACGGTCTGGAAGGCCTACGTCGATTATCCGGTGGACATGCAGCAGGGCAAGGGCGCGGTGCGGGCCTGGGTCGACGTTGACAACGCGCGCGTAGCCAACTTCACCGCCGACCTTGGCCTGTCCGGGGTGATCGCCCAGTTCGGCAAGGACCTGCCCATCATGAACCTGGCCGAGGTCAGGGGCCGGGTTTCCATGCAGGAGGAATTGCGTCCCGGCGTCGAGGACGGCAAGCCCACCTTCGGCGCCAACGGCCATGCGATCGCCCTCACCGATTTCACCCTGCGCAGCGACGACGGCCTGGTGCTGCCGCCCACCACAATCAGCGAACGCTTCACCCCGGCGCGCAACGGCAAGCCGGAAAAGTTCGAGGTGACGGCGAAGTTGCTCGACCTGCATACGCTGGCGGAGCTGACCGAGCGTTTGCCGCTGCCTGCCGAACAGCGCCAGCTGCTGGCTGACTTCGAGCCGCACGGCATCCTGCGCGATTTCTCGGCGCAATGGCAGGGCGCCTATCCGCGCATCTCTTCCTATGTCGTCAAGGGCGAGTTCGCCGGCCTCGGCCTCAAGCCCCAGCCGGCCCGGCCTGCCCAGGCGAAGACAGCCACGACGCCCGCCCAGGCGGCCGTGCCGGCCATCCCCGGCATCGAGAATCTCACCGGCCGGGTCGATGCCAACGACCGGGGCGGCAGCTTCAGCCTCGCCTCCGAGCAGCTCAAGCTGCGCCTGCCCGGCTATTTCAGCGAACCCGACGTGCCGCTCGACCGCCTCGCGATGCAGGCGGGCTGGGCTTTCCAGGACAACAACCGCCTGCTGCTCGACGTCCAGAAGATGGAATTCGCGCAAGACCAGCTGCATGGCTCGCTGACCGGCAAGCACCTTTTGTCCCTGGACGAGTCGCCCGGCAAGCCGCACGGCCAGATCGACCTGAACGGCCGCTTCAACGGCCTCGAGATCGCCAAGGTCGGCCGGTACCTGCCGCTACAGACGCCGCAGGGCTTGCGCGACTGGCTCACCGGCGCGCTGGTCGGCGGCACTGCCAACGACGTCAAACTGCGCATCAAGGGCGACCTCGCACAGTTCCCCTTCCAGGCCGGCAAGGGCGGCAAGCCCGGCAGCCGCGGAGAGTTCAGCGTCAACGCCAAGATCGCCAATGGCGCGCTGAACTACGCGCCCGGCCATGCCGGCAAGGATGGCAGCGCGCCGTTGTGGCCGCTGCTGGAAAACATCAACGGCAGCATCAGCTTCGAACATGCCCGCATGGAAGTCCACGCTGCCAGCGCGCGCACGTCGGGCGTGGACCTGGCCAACGTCAAGGCAGTCATTCCCGACCTCGGCGCGCACGAGCGTGAACTGCAGATCGATGGCGAGGCCCAGGGTCCGCTGCAGGAATTCATCCGCTTCACCAACACCAGCCCGGTGGAGGACTGGATAGGCCAGTTCACCAGCGAGACAGAGGCGACCGGCAACGCCAGGCTCGGACTCAAGCTGCAGATGCCGCTCGCCCGCCTGCCGGACACGAAGGTCAAGGGCACGCTGCAGTTCAACGGCAACACGGTGGCCCTGAGCAAGATCATCCCGCCCCTCTCGAACGCCACCGGCAAGCTGGAATTCTACGAACGCGGCTTCACCCTCGGCGGTGTCCGCGCCAGTTTCCTCGGCGGACCCGTGACGCTGTCCGGCGGCACGCAGCGCGACGGCAACATCGTGGTCAAGGGCGAGGGCAACCTGACCGCCGACGGCGTGCGCAAGGTGTACGCCACGCCCATGACCCAGCGGTCTTCCGAGCGCATCACCGGCGGCGCGCGCTATGCCACCACCATCCGCGTGCGCAACCACCGGCCAGAAATCGTGGTCGAATCTAACCTGGCCGGCCTCGGGCTGGACTTCCCGGTGCCCCTGCGCAAGACGGCCAGCGAAAGCCTGCCGCTGCGCTTCGAGATGACCGGCTTGCCTTCCAACGATCCCGCGCTGCTGCGCGACGAACTCAAGCTCAGCCTCGGCTCCGCGATCTCGGCGCGCTACGAGCGCCAGAAGGGCGCCGACAAGGAAGCGGAATGGCGGGTCGTGCGCGGCGGCATCGGCGTCAACGTGCCGGCGCCGATTCCCGATTCCGGCGTGTCCGCCAACGTCAGCCTGCGCTCGCTCGACATCGACGCCTGGCGCCGCGCCGCATCGTCCATCGTGACCACGCAGTCGCAGGCCTCGTCGCCGGCCGGCACGGGCAAGGAGGCGAACGACCAGCTTTCGATCATGCAGTACATCGATCCCGATATCCTCGCCGCGCGCGCCACCGAGCTCACCATCATGGACAAGAAGCTCGACAACGTCGTGGTGGGCGCCTCGCACCAGAAGGGTGTCTGGCAGGCCAACATCGATTCCGACCAGGCTTCCGGCTACGTCACCTGGAACGAAGCGCCCGCCGGCCAGCCCGGGCTGGGCCGCGTCACCGCGCGCCTGTCGTCGCTGATCATTCCGAAGTCTGCCGCTTCCGACGTGGGTGATCTGCTGGAAGGCAAGAACGCGACGACCCAGATCCCGGCGCTCGACATCGTCGCCGAGAACTTCGAACTGTTCGGCAAGAAGTTCGGCCACGTCGAACTGCTCGCCAACAACGTCCGCGGACCCGCCGGACGCGAATGGCGCATCAACAAGCTGGCCATGGTGAACGCCGATGCCGAGCTCAATGGCACCGGCAAGTGGATCAGCCGCGACAGCGACAGCGTGTCCAGCCTCAACTACACCCTCAACATCATCGATGCCGGCAGGCTGCTCGACAGGCTGGGCTTCCCCAACGTGCTGCGCGGCGGCAACGGCAAGATGGAAGGCGAGATCAGCTGGAAGGGCCTGCCGTTCTCGCTGGACATCCCCAGCCTCTCGGGTCAGGTCAAGCTCGACATGGCGTCGGGCCAGTTCCTCAAGGTGGATCCGGGCGCGGCCAAGCTGCTCGGCGTGCTCAGCCTGCAATCGCTGCCGCGCCGGCTCGCGCTGGATTTCCGCGACGTATTCTCGGAGGGCTTCGCCTTCGACGGCATCACCGCCAATGCCGCCATCGCCCAGGGCGTGGCGCGTACCGACAATTTCAAGATGCGCGGCTCTGCCGCCACCGTCCTGATCGACGGCAACGCCGACATCGCCAAGGAAGCGCAAAATCTGCACGTGGTGGTCATTCCGGAACTGAACGTGGGTGCCGCCTCGGTGGTGTATGGCCTCGCGGTCAATCCGGTCATCGGCGTCGGCACCTTCCTCGCGCAACTGTTCCTGCGCGATCCGCTGATGAAGGCCTTCACCTTCGAATACCAGATCACCGGCCCCTTCAAGGACCCGGTGGTGACCAAGCTGCTGCGCCGCCAGGCGCGCGGCGCCGACAACACATCGAATGCGGGGCCAAACTCATGACCGGGCAGACGGCAACAATGGCAACAACGGCGGCAACCAGGGTGGCGGCGGTGCAGATGGTGTCGACGCCGGACATCGCGGACAACCTCGCGACGGCCCGCAGGCTGGTCGCCGACGCCGCGAGGCAGGGCGCCGGGCTGGTGCTGCTGCCGGAGTACTGGCCCATCATGGGCAGGAAGGAAACCGACAAGGTCGGCCATGCGGAAGAGGTCGGCGCCGGACCGATCCAGGAAACGATGGCCGCGATGGCGCGCGAACATGGCATCTGGCTCGTCGGCGGCACCCTGCCGGTGGTGGCGCCGGTCGATGGCAAGGTGCTCAACACCATGCTGGTCTATGCGCCCGACGGCACGCGCGAAGCCCGCTACGACAAGATCCACCTGTTCAGCTTCCGGCGCGGCGACGAAGCCTATGACGAGGCGCGCACCATCGTGCACGGCAGCGAGGTGCGCACCGTCGAGACGCCCTTCGGCCGCATCGGCCTGTCGGTGTGCTACGACCTGCGTTTCCCCGAGCTGTACCGCGCCATGGGCGACTGCAGCCTGATCGTGATGCCGGCCGCCTTCACCTACACCACCGGCCGGGCCCACTGGGAAATCCTGCTGCGGGCAAGGGCGGTCGAGAACCAGTGCTACGTGCTGGCATCCGCGCAGGGCGGCATCCATCCGAACGGCCGCCGGACCTGGGGGCACAGCATGCTGGTCGATCCCTGGGGCGAGGTCAAGGCGGTCCTGCCGGAGGGCGAGGGCGTGATCCTCGGCGACCTCGATCCCGCCGAGATCCAGCGTGTGCGGGAGAGCCTGCCGGCCTTGCAGCACCGCAAGCTGTAGACGGGAAAGCCCGGCCGGGCCTTGCGCCGGACCAACATCGCGCGGGCGGCATGGCCTGGTCAGATGCTCTACAATGAGCTCATCAATCCGACCCCGCAGCGACCCCTTTCTTGCAAGGCAATCACCATGAATTTGTTTGAACCGAACCTGCGTACCCTTGCCCAGGCGCGCGACATTTTGCTCACGCCTTTCGGCCTCGACGAAGCCAAGCTCGGCAAGACCCTCGCCGAGATCTTCACCCACCGGGTGGACTACGCCGACCTGTATTTCCAGTTCACCAAGAACGAAGGCTGGAGCCTGGAAGAAGGCATCGTCAAGACCGGCAGCTTTTCCATCGACCAGGGCGTCGGCGTGCGGGCCGTGTCGGGCGACAAGACCGCATTCTCGTATTCCGACGAAATTTCCGAGCGCGCCCTCCTCGAAGCCGCTGCCGCCACGCGCACCATCGCGCGCCAGGGCGCAGGCAAGGTCAAGGTCGCTTCCTCCATCCAGGCTGCCGGCGGCCGCTCGCTCTACCTGCCGAACGATCCCCTGTCCTCGCTCGACGCGACCGAGAAGGTGAAGCTGCTCGAGCGCGTCGAGCGTATCGCCCGTGCCAAGGATCCGCGCGTGGTGCAGGTGATGGCCGGCCTTGCAGGCGAGTATGACGTGGTGCTGGTGGTGCGCAGCGATGGCGTGCTCGCCGCCGACATCCGCCCGCTGGTGCGCCTGTCGGTCACCGTGATCGCCGAGCAGAACGGGCGCCGCGAGATGGGTAGCAGCGGCGGCGGCGGACGCTACGACTTCTCTTACTTCACCGATGAACTCCTCGAAAAGTACGCCGGCGAAGCGGTGCACTCCGCCGTCGTCAACCTCGATTCCCGACCCGCGCCCGCTGGCCCCATGACCGTGGTGCTCGGCCCGGGCTGGCCCGGCGTGCTGCTGCATGAAGCCATCGGCCACGGCCTCGAAGGCGACTTCAACCGCAAGGGTTCCAGCACCTTCTCCGGCCGCATCGGCGAACGCGTCGCCGCCAAGGGCGTCACCGTGGTCGACGACGGCACCCTCGCGGACCGCCGCGGCTCCCTCAACATGGACGACGAAGGCAACCCGACGCAATGCACCACCCTCATCGAGGACGGCATCCTGCGCGGCTACATCCAGGACACGATGAACGCGCGCCTGATGAAGATGCCCGTCACCGGCAACGCCCGGCGCGAGTCCTACGCCCACCTGCCGATGCCGCGCATGACCAATACCTACATGCTCGGCGGCGACAAGGACCCCGAGGAAATCCTCGCCTCGGTCAAGAACGGCCTGTACGCGGTGAATTTCGGCGGCGGACAGGTGGACATCACCAACGGCAAATTCGTGTTCTCGGCGAGCGAGGCGTACATGATCGAGGATGGAAAGGTGACCTATCCCGTGAAGGGCGCGACGCTGATCGGCAACGGGCCGGATGTGCTGAACCGGGTGTCGATGATCGGGAATGACATGCGGCTGGATAGCGGGATCGGGGTCTGCGGGAAGGAAGGGCAGAGCGTGCCGGTCGGGGTGGGGCAGCCTACGTTGAGGATTGATGGCTTGACGGTTGGTGGGACGGGAGCGTAAGGAGGGGGGCTATGCCTGGCATTTCGACTGCAGATGGCATGGCTGGACAACTCCTGTCATCCCCCCGCGCTTCGATGTCATTCCCGCCTTCGCGGGAATGACAAAGGCAGTCAGTAATGACAACGTGAGCCAGACGCGATAAAAGCGGCCAACAAACGTCGGCGGCTACCGCGTATTCCTGCATCCCCCTCACTCCGCCACATACTTCCTGATCATCTGCTGATACTGCCCGCTGCCCTTGAGCTGTTTCAGCCCCGCATTGAAATCATCCCTCACCTGCCTGTCGAGGAACACGGCATTGTGTGTCATGTCCTCATGCACAGGGAATATCTTGTGATAAACCACTTCCTGCTTGATGTCGACATCGTTCTTCACCGAGTCGCGGTAGTAGCGGAAGATGTTGACATCCCCCGCGTACACTTGCGCGCTGCCTGAGTACAGCATCTGCAGCTTGCGGCGCTCGTTGCCGTTCTCCGCATAATTCGGATTGCCCTTCACCGCTGCGGCGAATTCCGGACCGAGGAACTGGTTCGCGCCCTGGAAGGTGACGATGCTCTTCCCCTTGAGGTCAGCCAGGGAGTCCACTTTCAGGTTGTTCTTCTTCAGCGTGATGGCATTGTCCTGGTAGATGACCGTCGGCTCCGCGGCATAGAAAAAGCCGTCCGCCTCCTTCAGGTCGGGGTTGCCGCGCTGGGCAGCGTCGGCCTGTTTTTCCTTCAGCAACTTCGGCAAGGCGAGAAAGGATGCATAGGTCGGCTTGAGGGTATGCCCCTTGACTGCAAGCGCGGCCTTGATGATGTCAAGCTCGAAGCCGCTGTTCGTCTCCTGGATGACGTAGGGCGGCAGGGCCAGGCCGAAGATCATGTTGACCTCCTTCGCCTGTGCCGCGCCTGTCGCCAGAATCGACAGCGTCATCGCCAATCCTGCGGTCATGTTGAATGCCATTTGATGCCTCCCTGTTGAAGTACGGGCCAATGTCCTTCGCGCCACCATGGCGGTATTTTGATTGTATTGATAGCCAATACTCGCCATCTGAAGTATTAGGCGCGGCTAATCTTTGCCGGGAAGGGATGGCGGAATATTATTATTTCCGGCAGACTGAATCGCCTGTCACCTTTTTCTTCTAATCGGATCTCGATGGAGAGCTTGCTGCGTTTGGTGCTTTTCCTTTCGCTGGCATCGATTGCGCACCTTGCCGGCGCGATTGACCGGGTCGATCACACGCTCAAGCTGTTCGCGTCCTCGCATGCCTTGTTCGGCGATGAGCCGGCCATGGAGGCACAGGACCAGTACGGCTTCTACTGGAGCGCTTCCCGCACCGGCGGCCTGTACCGCTTCGACGGCGTCACCTCCACCCATTACCAGAACGATCCCGATAATCCTTACAGCCTCGCCAGCAACCGGGTGATGCGCGTGTACGAGGACAGGAAGCGGCGGCTCTGGGTGGGGACCGAAGACGGGTTGCAGCGATTCGACTTCGAGACCGGGCGCTTCATCACCGTTCCCCTGCAGGTCAGCATCGGCCCGAAAAACAGCGCTCCCCACGTCTTCAGCATCTTCCACGACCGGGTCGCGGAAGACGTCCTTTGGGTGGGCACCCGCAGCGGCCTGTTCAGGCTGGATCTGGCTGCCGGCACGCAGCAGCACTTCACGCACCAGGACCAGAACCCGGGCGGCCTGCCGAGCAAAAGCCTCGGGGCGATCGCGCAGGACGACGGCGGCAGCCTGTGGATGCGCACCGGGCGGGGCGTGATCCGGTTGAGGACCGACCCCTGGCGACTGGAGATGATGAGCCCGCCCGCCTCGTCGACCAATGACGGCATCTACCTCTCTCCATACCGGAAAGCCATGCATGTCTGGTATCTGCATGCGCAGGGGCTTTACCGTATCGATCCTGTCAGCCGCGGCAATGTCAAGGTTGGCCTGGAGGATGGCTTGCCCGAGGCGGACGTCCTGGATGTGAGCATCGACAGGTCCGGGCGCATGTGGGTCTGCAGCATGGCCGGCGTTTACCTGTGGAACGCGGAGCGGAGCCGGTTCGAGCGCTTCCTGGTCGAACCCGACGACCCTTCCCTATTCGCGAAGCCGACGGCGTATTCCCATGTCTTCGAGGATGACCAGGGCAACCTCTGGATGACCTTGAACGGATCGCTGGGACGGATCAACATGAATGGCGCCGGTTTCCAGCGCCTGCTCACCACCCGGGCCTCGGTGAAGAGCATCTGGGACAACGCGCCCTCGCTGCTTTACCGCGAGGGGGACCATCTCTGGATAGGAAGTTCGCATGGCCTGGACCGGCTGAACGTGAAATCCGGGAAGGTGAGGAGCTATCCCCACGATCCCGCCGATCCGCGGAGCGTGACACGCAGCGATGTCGCCGGTGCCATCCAGGGCAACAATGGCGAACTGGTGTTCATGTCGTACTTCGGCGTCAATCTCTATCGTCCGGAGACCGACTCCTTCGAGCGCCTGTTCGAACCGGAGAAGCAGCCTGTCGCGGACCGCCAGCAGGCGGACCAGATCGTGTTTGCCATCGCCTGGGACCGCTTCCGGAACGGCATCTGGATCAGCACCGCCGCGGGCTTGCGCCTGCTCGACCTGAAGACGCGGCGCCAGACCGCCTTCATCAGCAGGCATGAATTTCCGCTGGATGGCGTGACGATGCATTACGGGAGCATACTCGTGGACCGGACCGGCACGCTCTGGGCCGGCGGCACTTCCGGACCCTTGTGGGTCGCACGCATCCGGCTTGACGGTAACAACAAGCCGCAACTGTCGACAGTGCCACATGATAAGGCGGACGAAAAAACCCTCAGCGATCCGCGGGCGACGTATTTCTTCGAGGATGGCGCCGGCGACATCTGGATCGGCACGGCCAAGGGACTGAACCGCGTCGTCACCGCTGCCGATGGAAGCACCACCATCTCCCGCTACGGCGCCAGGCAGGGACTGTCGGGGGAAAGCATCCGCTGCATCGTCGAAGACAAAGACGGCGTGTTGTGGGTGGCTACGGACAAGGGAATCTCGCGCATCGCGGCCGACAGGAAGCAGGTTTTCAATTATGTTTCCGCCGATGGTTTCGAGAAGCGGCCCTTTTCCAACCTCAGGACCAACCGGGGCGGCGACGGCATGCTGTATTTCAGCCAGGACAGCGGCATCCTTGCCTTCAATCCGGACACGCTCGGCCAGCAACGCACCATCACGCCGCGGATGGCGCTGACCGGCATCGCTGTCATGCACGAACCGCTCGACCGCGCCGCGCTTCCCAACGGTGTCGGCATCGACGGTCCCAATGCCGCACCCCGCTCGCTCACCTTGCCCTACACCCATTCCGTCTTCTCCCTCGGCTTCGCCGCCCTCGGCGCCAGCGACCCCGCCAGCGCCGTCTACGCCCACAAGCTCGACGGCTTCGACCGCGACTGGATCCGCACCGACGCCGACCGGCGCATCGCCACCTATACCAACCTCGAACCCGGCGACTATGTCTTCCGCGTCAACGCCACCACCATGGACGGCATGCGCAGTCCGCAGGACCTTGTCCTGCCCATCACCATCACGCCGCCGTTCTGGAAGACCTGGTGGTTCCGCACGCTTGCCCTGGCGCTGGTCGTTGCCGCGACCTACTGGGCGCACCGCCTGCGCATCCGTTTCCTGCAGCGCAGCTACGAGCTCAAGACGCTGACCATCCAGGCCCGTGCAGAGCTCGACGTTGCCGCTGCCCAGCAGCGTTTCGTTGCCATGGTGTCGCATGAATTCCGCAATCCGCTGGCGCTGATGGAGACGGCGCTGGGCAACCTCTCGCGCATGCGCGGCGAGATGCCGGCCGGGGTGTCGGAGCGCCTGCAGAAGATCCAGCGCGCGCGCCAGCGCATGCAGGGCCTGATCGACAACTACCTGACCGAGGAAACGATGAAGTCGCCGGACCTCAATCCGAGGCGGCAGGAAACGGCGCTGCTGACGCTGGTGCAGGACGTGGTCGACTATGCGCAGGGCGCGGCGCCGAAGCACCAGATCGGGCTGGAGGCGCCGGCGGAGTTGCCGTTGATGTTCATCGACCGGGAGATGATCCGGGTAGCCTTGTCGAACCTGCTGGACAACGCGGTGAAGTACTCGCCGCAGGGCGGGGCGATCCGCATGCGGGTGGCGCAGCAGGAAGAGCAGGTGGTGATCGAGGTGGAGGATTCCGGAGTGGGCATTCCGGAGGAACAGCTGCCGCAGATCTTCGACAAGTTTTTCCGTGCCGACCATGGCAAGGAAAGCATCAAGGGGGTGGGGCTGGGCCTGCACCTGGTGAAGAAGATCGTCGACCTGCACGAGGGCAGCATCACGGTGAGGAGCCAGGTGGGCGTGTCCACGACCTTCATCCTGACCTTGCCGCTGCGTCCCGCGTTCGACTGATGTCATCCATCCCGCCAGGCGCGTGTTGCAATCACAACGGCAACTTGATTCTTCCCATGGAAAACGCCTAGGATAATCTATAAAAATTTTTTGACATGACCGCATAATCCCAAACCGCCTTTGTCATCCCCGCGCAGGCGGGGATCCCATTTCGGTTGTCCGAAGAGGCGCACAATGGGATCCCCGCCTGCGCGGGGATGACAGGGCACGATCAATGGTGTTTAAGTTAATTCAAAGGACCTTCAAGCACCCGCCCAGGATGATTAGGTGCGGTTAATCCTTTTTCAGGCGCGTTCATCCTTCCCATACAGTGGCCAGCATGCCCGCCCGCGCCGGCGGGCGCATTCGCCAATAGCCAAGGGCGATCCCCCGGACCGCCAACGCCATTTCCTGAAGGAGGGCATTGCCACATGCGCCGTCGACTCGCCCTGATCTGCCTCGTTCTTGCCGCCGGCATCCTTTTCAATGCGCCGGCCGGCGCGATCGACCGCATCGACTACAAGCTCAACCTGTTGCCGACCTCCCGTTCGCTGTTCGGTGAATCGCCCGTGGTGCTGGCCCAGGACCAGTTCGGCTTCTACTGGGTCGCGTCGATGTCCGGCGGCCTGGCACGCTTCGATGGCCTCAAGTCGATCCGGTACCTGCACAAGCCGGACGATCCCGGGAGCCTGGCCAGCAACCGGGTGCAGACCGTCTACCAGGACAGGAAGCGGCGGCTTTGGATAGGCACATCCACCGGTCTCCAGCAATTCGACTTCACGACGGAACGCTTCGTCACTGTTCCGCTGCAGATCGAGAATGGGGTGAAGAATGCCTTGCCCAGCGTGTATGCCGTCCTGCAGGACCGGTTCGCGGACGAGGTGCTGTGGGTCGGCACCCGAAGCGGCTTGTTCCGGATCGATCTCGCCACCGGCAAGCAGCGGCATTTCACCCACCAGGACCAGAACTCGGCCGGATTGCCAAGCAAAAGCATCGACGGAATGGCTCAGGACGATGAAGGCGATCTCTGGCTGCGCACGGGCAGGGGCGTGGTCCGGCTGCGGCCGGAACCGTGGCGCGTCGACCTCATGAGTCCGCCGTCGTCGTCGTATGGCGACGGCGTGGTTCTCATGGCCTACCGGGGCGCCATGCACGCATGGTACATGCGTTCGCAGCGGATATTCCGCATCGATCCTGCCAGCCGCGAGCATGTCCAGGTTGGCGCGCAGGACGGCTTGCCGGACGAGGAGGTGAACGATTTCAGGCAGGACAGATCCGGGCGGCTGTGGGTGGCGAACAGGGCGGGACTGTTCCGGTGGGACCCGAAGGACGAGCGCTTCCAGCGGTTCCGGGTCGAGGCGGACGACCTGGAAATGCTGGAAAAGCCGGTCTGGTTCAAGGGGGTTTTCGAGGACGAGCAGGGCGATGTCTGGATGACCATGAACGGCGCGGTCGGCAAGGTCGGCATGCATGGCGCCGGCTTTTCCCGCCTGCTCACCACGCGGACCTCGGTCAAGAGCCTCTGGTCCAACGTGCCGAGCCTGATGCACCGCCAGGGCGGCAAGCTCTGGATAGGAAGCCCGGCCGGGCTCGACCGCCTGGACCTCGAATCCGGCGCGGTGAAAAGCTATGTCCATGATCCCAATGACAGCAACAGCCTGGTGCGCAATACCATTCGCCATGCGGTCGAAGGGCAGAACGGCGAACTGTATTTCTCCAGCTTCCAGGGCGTCAGCCGATATCGTCCGGAAAGCGACGGCTTCGAACTCCTGTACGAGCCGCAGCAACGTCCCGCGGCCGATTCACGGGACGCGGACCAGGTCGTCTACGTGATCGCGTGGGATTCCCATCGCCACGGACTTTGGGTCAGCACCGCGGCGGGACTAAGGCTGATCGACCCGGAAACGCACCGGCAGCGGGCATTCATCGGACGCCACGAATTTTCGATGAATGGCGCGACGATGTTCTACACGAGTTTGCTCGTCGATCGCGCCGGAACCCTGTGGGTCGGCGGCCTGTCCGGGACCTTGTGGGTAGCGCGCATCCAGATCGACGATGCCGGCAAACCGAAGCTGACGCCCCTTCCGGTTGAAAGCCCCGGCAGCGTGGGCCTGGCCGATCTGCAGGTCAACTGCATGTTCGAGGACAGTTCGGGCGCCGTCTGGATCGGCACGCCTAAGGGTTTGTATCGTGCCGTGGCCGATGCAGGCGGGGCAATCGGCATGACCCGCTACGGCGTCAAACAGGGACTCGCCGACGACAGCATCCGCAGCGTCATCGAAGACAGGCGCAAGAACCTATGGGTGGCGACCGACAGGGGAATCACGCGCATCGCCGCCGACGGAAAACAGGTTTACAACTACTTCCCCTCGGACGGCTTCGACGATCGCCAGTTCAACAGCCTCAAGTCCAACATGGGAGCGGATGGCATGCTGTATTTCGGTCAGTCCGGCGGCGGCATCCTTGCCTTCAATCCGGACACGCTCGGCCAGCAACGCACCATCACGCCGCGGATGGCGCTGACCGGCATCGCTGTCATGCACGAACCGCTCGACCGCGCCGCGCTTCCCGACGGTGTCGGCATCGACGGTCCCAACGCCGCACCCCGCTCGCTCACCTTGCCTTACACCCATTCCGTCTTCTCCCTCGGCTTCGCCGCCCTCGGCGCCAGCGACCCCGCCAGCGCCGTCTACGCCCACAAGCTCGACGGCTTCGACCGCGACTGGATCCGCACCGACGCCGACCGGCGCATCGCCACCTATACCAACCTCGAACCCGGCGACTATGTCTTCCGCGTCAACGCCACCACCATGGACGGCATGCGCAGTCCGCAGGACCTGGTCCTGCCCATCACCATCACGCCGCCGTTCTGGAAGACCTGGTGGTTCCGCACGCTTGCCCTGGCGCTGGTCGTTGCCGCGACCTACTGGGCGCACCGCCTGCGCATCCGTTTCCTGCAGCGCAGCTACGAGCTCAAGACGCTGACCATCCAGGCCCGTGCAGAGCTCGACGTTGCCGCTGCCCAGCAGCGTTTCGTTGCCATGGTGTCGCATGAATTCCGCAATCCGCTGGCGCTGATGGAGACGGCGCTGGGCAACCTCTCGCGCATGCGCGGCGAGATGCCGGCCGGGGTGTCGGAGCGCCTGCAGAAGATCCAGCGCGCGCGCCAGCGCATGCAGGGTCTGATCGACAACTACCTGACCGAGGAAACGATGAAGTCGCCGGACCTCAATCCGAGGCGGCAGGAAACGGCGCTGCTGACGCTGGTGCAGGACGTGGTCGACTATGCGCAGGGCGCGGCGCCGAAGC
>NZ_JAAIVB010000044.1 GCF_010974945.1 Noviherbaspirillum galbum
GTGATCGAGGTGGAGGATTCCGGAGTGGGCATTCCGGAGGAACAGCTGCCGCAGATCTTCGACAAGTTTTTCCGTGCCGACCATGGCAAGGAAAGCATCAAGGGGGTGGGGCTGGGTCTGCACCTGGTAAAAAAGATCGTCGATCTGCACGAGGGCAGCATCACGGTGAGGAGCCAGGTGGGCGTGTCCACGACCTTCATCCTGGCCTTGCCGCTGCGTCCCGCCTTCGACTGACCGCCTCCCGGCAGGCCCGCGATCTCAGGCCGCGCCGGACTTGCCGTCCAGGTTGGCGGGCTTGCCGCGCATCGTGCGCAGGCGCAGCGCCAGCCAGGCCAGCGCCACGGTGCCGAGCAGGCCGACGACCAGCACGGGCGCGAGCGGAATGGCGGGGCCTTCGTCGTCGCGCGGCGGGTGTGCGAGCCGGGCGTCGAGCTTGAGGCGCAGCGGACCGGGGCGCGCTGCCGCCTTCATTTCCGCGCCGGCGGGACCGCGCAGCAGCTGCTGGGTCTGCGGATCGTTGAGCAGGGTCGCGAGGCGGGCGTTCAGGTCGTCCGCTTCCTTTGCAAGACGCTTTTCCGCGGCCAGTGCCTGGTCGAGTGCCTGGCGCAGCTCCGGGGAGGCCGGCCGGCGGCGCGCCGCATCCGCGGGACCCGGTTCTGGTGCCGGCGCGGGCGAATCGGAAAGCGGGAGCGTTGGAGAGTTGTCAGGCATCGGACTTAATCACTGGCAAGAATGTACGTCGTGGCAGATCCGCCCCGGTTGTTGCATGCCGTCATCGCATTGAGGCGATGGCGATGCGGCGGGTTTCCGGCAGGCGTTCGTCCGCGATGTGCGCCGCCAGCCGCGTGGCGAGGCAGAGCAGGGTCAGGGTTGGCGGCAAGCCCCATTCTCCCGGGATGACCGACGCGTCGCAGAGGTAGAGGCCGGGCGTGGCTGTCCGCAGGTCAGTGTCCACGACTTCGCCGATGGGGGCGCTGCCGCCGGGATGGGCCGCGAAATGCCAGGTGCGGAAGATCCGCCGCGCCCCGGCCTGCCTGAGGATGGCCTCGGCCAGCGCCACGCCCTTCCTGAATTTTTCCTTGTCGTCGGCGTGCAGCCGCTTGTTCACCCAGTGCGGACCGATGCGCCCGCCGATGCGGTCGCGGATCTTGACCATGATGGTCAGCGTGCGCGCGTGGGCTGAGTGCGAAAGAAGGTCGAGCCGCCCCACCTGCAGCGCGAATGCACGGTACATCGCCAGCGGCAGGCTCATGTCAGAAAGCATGACACCGTCCTGCGCGAGATGCAGGCCGGCCGCCATCGGCACCTCGGCGCCGCCGTCATGCATGTCGTCCACGCTGCCCATGACGGCGATCACCGGATCGCTGAAATGCGTGCCGTTGCCCGCCGGCAGGCCGGATCTCCGCAGCAGCCGCGGGCTGCCGATGCCGCCGCCGGCCAGGATCACGGTGCCGGCCCGGGCGACGCGCCGGCGGCCCGCCTGCATGAATGCAACGCCGCAGGCGCGGCCGTCTTCCACGATGACACGTTCCGCGCGGGCGCCCGTAAGCACGCGTGCGCCCGCCTGTGCTGCTTCTTCCGCCAGGTTGCGCGCGGTCCATTTCGCGCCGGTCGGACAACCGTACACGCAGCGCCAGCAACCCGCCTGGCACTTGTCGGCGTATATCGTCTTGTCCAGCTTGCGCCAGGGCAGGTCCATGCCGAGCGCGGCCTGCATGATGCGCCGCGCAGCGGGACCGACCAAGGCGTCTGGCAGGGGCGCGAGCGGCACCTGCCGCTTCACGTCTTCCAGCGCCGGCCGGAGGTCGATGCCCAGCCTGTCGAACATCGGCAGGGGCGGGGACAGGGCGGTGGCGAAGTTGATCGCCGAACTGCCGCCCGCGGTGAGACCGCGCACCAGCAGCGAGCCATCGAGGTTGAAGAATGCGCCCTTACCCGGGATGGCGGCCATGCCGGCCATCTGCAGCAGGCTGCCCTTGAACGGCGCCGCGCCGCCTTGTTCCAGCAGCAGCACGCGCCGGCCGCGCCGGGCGAGTTCGCGCGCCACCATCGCGCCGCCCGGCCCGGTGCCGACAACGATCGCCTCCATGGCATCGCCGTCCGGAAAGGATTGAGCTTCGTTGTTCAGCATGTGCAACCTCGCGATCTGCTTGCGCCACGTCAGCGACGGCCAGGGCAAATCCGTCAAAAGTACAAGTATTCACCGCAAAAGTGAATTCCAAAAAGCTTCGCCAGGACCGAACATGGTGCCACTGACATCCTCGAACAGGCAGGAGACCGCATGAAAACCAAGGTTGCGATCATTGGCGCCGGGCCGTCCGGGCTGCTGCTCGGCCAGCTGTTGCAGCGCCAGGGCATTGATAATGTCATTCTCGAAGCGAAAACGCCAGAGTACGTGCTCAGCCGCATCCGCGCCGGCGTGCTCGAACAGGGAACGACCGACCTGCTGCGCGAAGCTGGCGCCGGCGAGCGCATGGATCGGGAGGGCCATGTGCACGAAGGCTTCAGCCTGTCGTTCAATGGCCGCCGCGAGCGCATTGACCTCAAGGAACTGACGGGCGGCAAGACGGTGATGGTCTACGGCCAGACCGAAGTGACGCGCGACCTGATGGCGGCGCGCGAAGCCGCTGGCGGCCTGACGGTGTACGAGGCCGAGAACGTGCAGCCGCTCGACTTCCACGGCGACAGTCCGCGCGTCCGCTATACAAGGGATGGGGAAACGCACGAACTGGAATGCGAATACATCGCCGGCTGCGACGGTTTCCACGGCGTGACGCGCAAGTCGGTGCCCAAGGAAGCCATCACCTGCTTCGAGCGCGTCTATCCTTTCGGCTGGCTCGGCATCCTGTCGCGCACGCCGCCGGTAGCGCCGGAACTCATCTATGCCAACCATGAACGCGGCTTTGCCCTGTGCAGCATGCGCTCCGACATGCTGAGCCGCTACTACGTGCAATGTTCGCTTGCCGAACGCGTCGAGGACTGGTCGGACGAGCGCTTCTGGGAAGAATTGAAGTCCCGTCTGCCGGAGGACGTGGTCGCCAACCTCGTCACCGGGCCGTCGATCGAGAAGAGCATTGCCCCGCTGCGCAGCTTCGTCGCCGAGCCGATGAAGTTCGGCAGGATGTTCCTCGTCGGCGATGCCGCGCACATCGTGCCGCCGACCGGCGCCAAGGGGCTCAACCTTGCCGCCAGCGACGTGTACACCTTGTACCACCTGCTCCGCAAGCGCTACCAGGAAAACCGCGAGGCGCTGCTCGACCGGTATTCCGAGCTTTGCCTGCGCCGCATCTGGAAGGCGGAACGCTTCTCCTGGTGGATGACCTCGATCCTGCACAAGCTCGACGACGATGCCTTCGGCCGCCGCATCCAGATGGCGGACCTGGAATACTTCACCGGCTCGCATGCCGGCCGCACGACCATTGCCGAGAACTATGTCGGCCTGCCCTATGAAAGGATAGAGTGACGCCAGCGCAAAGCCGTGCGGTCACCGAACAGCCCGCCACCGCCGGCCGATGTTTGCAGCTATGATTGGAGCACGCGCTTTCCCCGCTGAAAGCCGCAACGAAGAAGAAACACATCAATGGAGACAACCATGAGCATCAAGAAGGTACTCGCATCCCTTGCCGCCGTCGGCACGATGAGCTTGACGGCAACCGTGGCGTACGCCGAAGACACCATCAAGGTCGGCCTCGTCGCCCCTTTCTCCGGACCCTTCGCCGACTACGGCCGGCAGATGGAAGGCGGCATCAAGGCCTACATGAAGGAACATGGCGACAAGGTCGCCGGCAAGAAGATCGAGATCATCACCAAGGACACCACGGGCCCGGTGCCGGAAGTCGCCAAGCGCCTCGCCCAGGAACTCGTGGTCCGCGACAAGGTGGATTTCCTCGCGGGCTTCGGACTCACGCCTGAAGCCCTGGCCGTGGCCCCGATCGCCGAGCAGGCGAAGAAGCCGATGATCATCATGAACGCGGCGACCTCGGTGATCACCACCAAGTCGAACTACATCGCCCGCTTCTCCATGACGCTGCCGCAGATCTCCGGCCCGATGGCGACCTGGGCGGTGAAGAACGGCATCAAGCGCGTGGTCACGCTGGTGGCCGACTACGGCCCCGGCATCGACGCCGAAACCACCTTCAAGACCCACTTCATCGGCGGCGGCGGACAAGTGCTCGAATCGATCCGCGTGCCGCTGCGCAACCCCGAGTTCGCACCCTTCATCCAGCGCATCAAGGACGCCAAGCCGGAAGCCGTCTTCATCTTCGTTCCCGCGGGCGAGCAGGGCATCGCCTTCATGAAAGGCTACCGCGAGCGCGGCCTGGCCGAAGCCGGCATCAAGGTCATCGCCACCGGCGACCTGACCGACGACCACGTGCTGCAGGCCATGGGCGATCCGGTGCTCGGCGTGATCACCAGCTTCCATTATTCCGCCGCGCACAACTCGCCGGAGAACAAGACCTTCCTGAAGAGCTACGCCGATGCCAACCCGAACGGCGGCCGTCCCAACTTCATGTCGGTCGCGGCGTATGACGGCATGCATGCAATTTACGAGGTGGCGAAGAAGCTCAATGGCAAGATCGAAGGCGACAAGGCGATGGCCGTCATCAAAGGCATGAAGATCAACAGCCCGCGCGGTCCGGTGATGATCGATCCGGCTACGCGGGATATCGTGCAGACGGTTTACATCCGCAAGGTGGAGAAGGTGAATGGAGAGTTGTTCAACGTCGAGTTCGACAAGTTTGCGGATGTGAAGGATCCGGGGAAGTAAGGGGCATTGCGGGATGGCGTTCCCGCTTGCCTTTGTCATTCGAGGTTATCTCTGTCATCCCCGCGAAGGCGGGGGTCCCATTTCCACGACGGTTGCGTACGCCTCTCCGGTGACCCGGTTGCGCTTCCCACTCCGTGGGGGCTTGCCGGGACTGGCCCCGGCGGGCCACTCACTTCTCTTGTCTCGCCAAGAGAAGTAAGCAAGAGAAGGCGACCCTGCTGCCGTCGCCCCTGCGGGGTTCCCGAAAGGGAGGACGGCCAAGCGGGAAGCGTGGAAACTCGCCTTCGGCTCAGACAGCCACGCTTCTTTTTCCGCTTGGCCGTCCTCCCTTTCGGCGACGTCAGAAGGGACACGGCAGGCTCGCCTTCGGCATTGCGCTCGTCGCAGCGCGCCTATCTCTGTCATTCCCGGGCAGGCGGGAATCTCATTTCGGCCGTCCGGAGAAACGCACAATAAACCCCGCAACGCAGAAACGCCTTCACGCCACCGCCACCAGACGATTCAGCCCCTCCGCATCATTCATCAAACTCGCGCTGTCGGAATCATGCACGATCCGCCCGCGATCCAGCACAATCGCGCGTTCGGTCATCGACAGTGCCAGCCGCGCATGCTGTTCCACCACGATCACCGCCATGCCGCTGGTGGCGATCAGCTTGCGGATGACGCGCACCAGTTCCTGCACGATGATCGGCGCAAGGCCTTCCATCGGTTCGTCCAGCAGCAGCAGGCTGGGATTGACCATCAGCGCCCGTGCAATGGCGAGCATCTGCTGTTCGCCGCCGGAGAGCTGGTTGCCCATGTTGCTGCGCCGCTCCTCGAGGCGCGGAAAAATCTCGTAGACCTTTTTCAGCGTCCACTCGCCGGGACGGGCGACGACGGTGAGGTGTTCCTCCACCGTCAGCGAAGGGAACATGTAGCGTTCCTGCGGCACCCAGCCGAGGCCCGCATGGGCGCGCTCATGGGTGTCGAGGCGCAGCAGGTCCTTGCCCCGCCAGTGGATGCTGCCGCGATGCAGGCGGGTAAGGCCCATGAGGCTGACGATGAGGCTGGTCTTGCCGACGCCATTGCGGCCGAGCAGCGCGAGGCTGCCGCCTTCCTGCAGCGAAAATGAAATGTCTTCCAGGACCACCGAGTCGCCGTAGCCGGCGGTGACATGCTCGACCCGCAGCAGTTCAGACATGCTCCGCCTCCCCCAGGTAAACTTCCTTCACGCGCGGATCGGCCGCGATCTCGGCCGGCGTGCCTTCAGTGAGAACCTTGCCGCCGACCAGCACCGTGATGCGTTCGGCAAAGCGGAACACCAGGCCCATGTCATGTTCGATGAAGAGAATGGTGACGTCGCGCGGCAACTGGGAAATCACGTCGAAGAGTTCGCGGCTTTCGGCGGATGGAATGCCGGCGGCCGGCTCGTCGAGGAGCAGGACCTTCGGCTTGGTCGCCAGCGCCAGTGCGATCTCGACAAGGCGCTGCTTGCCATAAGGCAGGTTGCTGGTGCGGGTGTTGGCATCCTGCGCGAGCTTGAGCAGGTGCAGCAGGTGCATGGCTTCCTCGATGGCGGCGGTCTGTTGCGCTACCGTGCGGGTCCAGGTGAAATGCGTCCCTTCGCGCTCCGAGATGGACAGCATGACCGATTCCAGCACCGTCAGGCCGCCGAACAGGGTATTGATCTGGAAGGTGCGCGTCATGCCGCGCTTGACCCGCTTGTGCTGCGGCAGCGCCGTGATGTCGTCGTCGCCGAAATAGACCTTGCCGCTGGTGGGCGGCAGGGCGCCGGTCAGCAGGTTGATGAAGGTGGTCTTGCCCGCGCCGTTCGGCCCGATCAGGGCATGGCGCGCGCCTGGCTGGAAGCGCAGGGTGATGTCGCTGTTCGCCTTGAAGGCGCCCCATTGCTTGGACAAGCCCTCGGTACGCAAGGTGGTGTTCATGGCTGTTCTCCCCGTGATTCCTGACTGGCCTTCCTGCCCTTGAGCCGGTCAGCCACCTTCTCCGCAACGCCAAGGATGCCGCCCTTGCCGAACATCACCACGATCACCAGGAACAGGCCGATCCAGAATTGCCAGTAGGCGGGGTTGAGCCCGGACAGGTAATCCTGCGCGAGCATGAACACCAGCGCCCCGACCAGCGCGCCATAGAGCCGTCCCGTGCCGCCGAGCACCAGCATGATGATCAGCTCCGCGCTGCGGGAAAAGCCGAGCGAATCCAGGCCGACGAACTGCGTGGTCTGGGCCAGCAGGGCGCCCGCCGCGCCCGCGATCGCCGCGCCCGCGGTGAACGCCGCCACCAGCCGCGCGTTGACGTCGGCGCCGATGGCGGGCATGCGTTTCGCACCCTCCCGGATGCCGGTCAGGCTCATGCCGAACGGCGACTTCACCAGCCTGCGCATCGCGACGAAGATCACGAACAGCACCGCCAGGCTGTAGAAATAGGCGGTCTGGCCGGCGAGGTCGAACTCGAACACGCCGAGCAGCTTGTCCATGGTGACGCCGGACAAGCCGTCCACGCCGCCCGTGATGAAGGCGGCCTTGTTCGCGGCTTCGTAGGTCATCAGCCCGATGCCGAGCGTGACCATCAGGCGCGTCAGGTCATGTCCGCGCACCACCAGGAAGCTGGCGACGAAGCCGAACAGGCCGGCCGCGGCCGTGGCCAGCAGCAGCCCGCTGACCGGCTCGCCCCAGCCATGCGCCGCGAGCAGGCCGGCGGCGTAGGCGCCGACGCCGAAGTAGGCGGCGTGGCCGAGCGACACGATGCCCGCATAGCCGAGGATGAGGTCGAGCGAGAGGGCGAACAGCCCGACGATCATGACCTGGCTGCCCAGGACGAGGTAGCCGGGAAAGAGAAAATAGATGGCAAGCGGCGCGAGCCAGAACACGATCTCCGCAGGCCGCCAGCGGTCGTTCGGAAGACGCGGCACAATGCGTGCAGGCATGCCCGCCTGCGCGGACGATGCCGGGCCGTCCGCCGCCCGTGGTGTGCTTGTCGCCTGTTTCATGTGCGCCTCCCGAGCAGGCCTGCGGGGAAGAGCAGCAGCAGGACCACCATCAATACGTAGATCACGAAGGCGCCGACGTCCGGCACGTAGTACTTGCCGGCCACGTCGAAGATGCCGAGGATGAGCGCGGCGAACAGCGGGCCGCGTATCGTGCCGGCGCCGCCGACCGCAACCACCAGCAGGAAGTAGACCATGTACTTGATGGGAAAGGTCGGGTCCAGGCCGAGCACGTCGATGCCGAGTCCGCCGCCGAGGCCAGCCAAGCCGGAGCCGAGCGCGAAGGTCAGGCTGAACACGCGGTTGACGTTGATGCCCAGGCCCGCCGATGCGACCTGGTTGTCCACCGAGGCGCGGATCTGGGCGCCGAAGCGCGTGCGTTCCAGCAGGTAGCCGAGCGCGCCGGTAATGATGACCACCACGGCAATCATGAACAGCCGGTACGATCCGAGGTCGAGCCCGAGCAGGGAGACTTGTCCGCGCAGCCAGTCGGGCAGCTGCACCGGCTGCTGCTGCGGCCCGAAGACATAGGTGGCGGCGGCCACCGCCATGAAGGTCAGGCCGATGGAGAACAGCACCTGGTCGAGGTGGCTGGCCTTGTAGAGGCGGCGGTAGAGCGTGCGTTCCAGGACCAGGCCCAGCACCGCGCTCGCCACGAAGGCCAGCGGCAGGGTGAGCAGGAAGGGCAGTCCCATCCGGGTCATCAGCGTGACACAGGCATAGCCGCCGACCATCGCGAACGCGCCATGCGCGAGGTTGACGAAATTCATCAGTCCCATCGTCACCGACAGGCCGACGCTGATGAGGAAGAGCAGGCTGCCATAGGCGAGCCCGTCGAAGAGGACGCCGATCAGGTTGCCGATCATGGCCGCCCCGGCTGGAACTGGTTCATGCGGTGGTCTCCAAAGTGAATGCGGTCGGACGGTCTTGCGCCGTCTTGAAGCTGGCTGGGAAATCAGGTCTTGGGGGCTTCGTCCATCTGGCGGAACACTTCCTCCGCCATGTGGAAGGCGGAGTTGGCCGCCGGCACGCCGCAGTAGATCGCGGCCTGCAGCAGGACTTCCTTGATCTCGTCGCGGGTGACGCCATTGTTGGCCGCCGCGCGAAGATGCAGCCGCAGTTCCGCTTCCCGGTTCAGGGCAACCATCGCCATGATGGTGAGCAGGCTGCGGGTATGGCGCGGCAGGCCGGGCCGGGTCCAGATCTCGCCCCAGGCATAGCGCGTGATCAGGTCCTGGAATTCGCCGTTGAGCGGGTTCAGGTTTTGCTGCGTGCGGTCGACATGGGCGTTGCCCAGCACCGCTCGGCGCACTTCCATGCCCTTGGCATGGCGTTCGCGTTCATCCATTCTTGTCTCCTTGCTCAAGGAAGCGGGTCAGCGCGGCGGTGAACATGTCGGCCTGTTCCCAGTTGGAGAGATGGGCGGCATCCAGTTCCACGTAGGCGGCGCCCTTGATCTGCCCGGCGAGCCAGCGGCCGTCTGCGGCGGGCGTGGCCAGATCATGCGTGCCCGCGATCACGAGCGCCGGATTGGCGATCGTTGCCGCCTCGCCGCGCTGGTCCATGTCGCGCACGGCGGCGCAATTGCCGACATACCCCTGCGGGTCGGTCTCGAGCAGCATGCGCCGCACCCGCTCGACCTCTTCCGGCGCGCGCTGCCGATAGGCGGGCGTGAACCAGCGTTCGATGACGGCCGGCACGATGGCTGCCATGCCTTCGTTCCTGACCTTGTCGATGCGTGCATTCCAGAGTTCCGGCGGTCCGATGTGGGCCGAGGTGTTGCACAGCACGAGGCGGTCGATGCGCGCACCGGCGTGGATGCCGAGCCAGATGCCCGTCATGCCGCCCATCGAGAGGCCGCAGAAATGCGCGCGTTCGATGCCGAGGTGATCCATCAGGGCCAGGACGTCACGGCCGAGTTGCTCCACGGCGAAGTCCTGCGCGGGAATGCCGGACTGGCCGTGTCCCCGCGTGTCATAGCGCAGCACGCGGAAGCGCTCGCGCAGCGCGGGCAGCTGCGGCTGCCACATGTCCATCGTCGTGCCCAGCGAATTCGACAGGATGAGCCATGGCGCACCCTCGCGTCCTTCGATGTCGTAATGCAGCCGGATGCCTGCCAGGTCGAGAAAAGGCATGGTGTCATCGCTCCTTATTGTCTGCGGCATGTGAGGACTGTCTCGCCAGCACGCGGTCGGTGAAGGCGGCAGCCTGGCCTAGGTATTGCGCCGGGTCGAGCAGGCGGTCCAGGTCGCCGGCGGCAATGATGTCCTTCAGGGCAGGCTCGCGGCCCAGGGCGTCCTTCAGGTCGAGTCCGTCCGCGACCGCGCGGCGGCAAGCCGCTTCGACCAGTTTGTGCGCCTCCATCCTGCCCATGCGGGCGCCGAGCGCCAGGGTGACGGCTTCCGCCATCACCAGTCCATGGGTGATGTCGACGTTGGCGCGCATGCGTGCGGCGTCGACCGACAGGCCGGCCATCGTGTCGGCCATTTGCGCCAGCGCACCGGCCGTCAGCTGCAGGATCTCGGGCAGGCTGTCCCATTCCGCCTGCCAGCCGCCGAGTGCCCGTTCATGCTCCTGGACCATGCCCGACAGCACGGTCGCCACCAGGCCGGGAACGCGCGCGGCGGCGGTCAGCGCTGCGGCGCAGGCGACCGGGTTGCGCTTGTGCGGCATGGTGGAAGAGCCGCCACGTCCTTGCGCTGCCGGTTCTGAGGCTTCCGCCACGTCCGTCTGCATCAGCAGGGAAACGTCCCGCGCCATCTTGCCGAGCGAGCCGGTCAGCATGCCGGCAATGGCCGCCACCTCGGCGATGCGGTCGCGCTGGGTATGCCATGGCATGGCGGGCAAGGCGAGTTGCAGCCGGTCGGCCAGGGCTTGCGCGACCCGCAGGCCTTCGCCGCCCAGGCTGGCGAGCGTGCCGGCCGCGCCGCCGAACTGCAGCGCGAGCACGCGGGCTCGCAAGGCGGAAAATCGTTCCTGGTGCCGCTGCACGCCGTCCAGCCAGCCCGCCGCCTTCAAGCCGAAGGTGGCCGGCAAGGCATGCTGCATCCAGGTGCGTCCGATCATGGTGGTATCGCGATGCGCCTGGGCAAGGGCAGCCAGGGCATCGCCAAGCCGGCGCAAATCCTGGTCGATCAGGTCCAGCGCTTGGCGAAGTTGCAGCACCAGGCCGGTGTCGATCGCGTCCTGGCTGGTCGCGCCCCAATGCACGTACTTGGCGGCTTCCTTGTCATGCGCGGCGACATCCGCGGTGAGTTGCTTGACCAGGGGAATGGCCAGGTTGCCGGCGGACGCGGCGGCGCGTCCGAGCGCGGGAAGGTTCAGGTGTTCCTGCCTGCAGCGCGCGGCGATCGGTTCCGCCGCGCTTGCGGGGATCACGCCGCATGCCGCTTCCGCATGTGCCAGCGCCGCCTCGAAGTCCAGCATGCCCTGCACGCAGGCTTCGGCGGAAAAGACGGCCCGCATGGCATCCGTGGAGAACATCGGGCCGGTGAGGCTGGAAAGCGGCGTGCTTGTCATGGATGGAGTGTCCGGGGTTGGCGTCGGCTTCTTTATACCCGTTCGATCACCATTGCGATACCCTGGCCGACGCCGATGCACATGGTGCACAGTGCGAAGCGGCCGCCGCTTCGATGAAGCTGGTACATCGCGGTGGTGACGAGGCGCGCGCCGCTCATGCCGAGCGGATGGCCGAGCGCGATGGCGCCGCCGTTCGGATTGACGCGCGCGTCGTCGTCAGGCACGCCGAGTTCGCGCAGCACCGCGAGGCCTTGCGCCGCGAAGGCTTCGTTGAGTTCGATGACGTCCATCTGGTCGATGCGCATGCCGAGCTGGTTCAGCAGCTTCTGCGTCGCCGGCGCCGGGCCGATGCCCATCACGCGCGGCGCGACGCCCGCGGTCGCCATGCCGACGATCCTTGCCTTGGGAGTCAGGCCGTGCCTGGCGGCGGTCTGTTCGTCGGCGAGGATAAGCGCGCAGGCGCCGTCGTTCACGCCCGAGGCATTGCCCGCGGTGACAGTGCCGTCCGGCCGCACCACGCCCTTGAGCTTCGCCAGCGCCTCCATGCTGGTGGCGCGCGGGTGTTCGTCCTTCTCGACCACGATCGGGTCGCCTTTCTTCTGCAGGATGCTGACCGGCGTGATTTCCTCGGCCAGCGTGCCGTTCGCCTGCGCCGCCGATGCCTTGTTCTGGCTCGCCATGGCGAACCGGTCCTGGTCCTCGCGGCTGATCTTGTAGTCGCTTGCCACGTTCTCCGCGGTCTCGGGCATGGAGTCCACGCCGTAGGCGGCCTTCATCTGCGGGTTGACGAAGCGCCAGCCGATGGTGGTGTCGAAGATGGCGGCATTGCGTGAAAACGCGTTGTCGGCCTTGCCCATCACGAAGGGCGCGCGGGTCATGGATTCGACGCCGCCTGCGATCATGAGGCCCGCTTCGCCCGCCTTGATGGCGCGGGCCGCGGTGCCGACCGCGTCCATGCCGGAACCGCAGAGGCGGTTCACGGTCGAGCCGCCGATCTGCAGCGGCAGGCCCGCCAGCAGCAGCGCCATGCGCGCGACGTTGCGGTTGTCTTCGCCGGCCTGGTTGGCGCAGCCATAGATCACATCCTGTACCGCTTCCCAGTCCACCTTGCCGTTGCGCTGCATGAGGGCGCGCAGGGGAATCGCGCCGAGGTCGTCCGCGCGCACGTCCCTGAGGGCGCCGCCGTAGCGGCCGATGGGGGTGCGGATGGCATCGCAAATGAAGGCTTGGGTCATGGTCTTGTCCTTTGGTGGTTCTTAGCTGTTGTCGGGGTTTGCCGCGCTGGCATCGATCAGGGTCACGCCGCTCAGGCGCTGCAGTTCGGCGAAGCCGAGTCCGGGAACGATCTCCCGCACGGCGAGGCCGTCCGCGGTCACGTCCAGCACCGCAAGGTCGGTATAGATGCGGTTGACGCAGCCGATGCCGGTCAGGGGATAGGTGCAGCGCTCGACGATCTTGCTTTCGCCGCTCTTGGTCAGGTGCTCCATCATCACGAATACCTGCTTGGCGCCGACGGCGAGGTCCATCGCGCCGCCGACCGCCGGGATCGCGTCCGGCGCGCCGGTATGCCAGTTGGCGAGGTCGCCGGTCACGGACACCTGGAAGGCGCCGAGCACGCAGATGTCCAGGTGGCCGCCGCGCATCATCGCGAAGGAGTCGGCATGGTGGAAGTAAGACGCGCCGGGCAGGGCGGTCACCGGCTGCTTGCCAGCGTTGATCAGGTCTTCGTCTTCCTCGCCGGCGGCCGGCGCGGGGCCCATGCCCAGCAGGCCGTTCTCGGTGTGCAGCAGGATTTCCTTGTCCCTCGGCAGGTGGTTGGCCACCAGCGTCGGCAGGCCGATGCCGAGGTTGACGATGGCGCCTTCCTCGATGTCGCGGGCGACGCGCGCCGCCATCTGGTCGCGGGTAAGCTTGTTCATGGGCGCTGCTCCAGTCCTTCTTGTCTTGCCTGCTTGCCGATCGTGACCACCCGCTGCACGAAGATGCCGGGCGTGACGATGGTTTCGGGATCGAGTTCGCCGAGGCCGACGACATCGTTCACCTGGGCGATGGTGCACTTGGCCGCCATCGCCATGATGGGTCCGAAGTTGCGTGCCGTCTTGCGGTAGACCAGGTTGCCCCAGCGGTCGGCGCGCAGCGCCTTGATCAGGGCGTAGTCGGCGTGGATGGGCAGTTCGAACACATAGTGCTTGCCATCGATCTCGCGGGTTTCCTTGCCCTGCGCCAGCAGCGTGCCGTAGCCGGTCGGACTGAAGAAGCCGCCGATGCCGGCGCCGGCGGCGCGGATGCGCTCGGCGAGATTGCCTTGCGGGGTCAGTTCGAGTTCGATCTCGCCGGCGCGGTAGAGGCCGTCGAACACCCAGGAGTCGACCTGTCGCGGGAAGGAGCAGATGATCTTGCGCACCCGCCTGGCCTTGAGCAGGGCGGCGAGCCCGGTGTCGCCGTTGCCGGCATTGTTGTTCACGATGGTCAGGTCGCGCGCGCCCTGGGCGATCAGGGCATCGATGAGTTCGGAGGGCATGCCGGCGTTGCCGAAGCCGCCGATCATGACGGTGGCGCCATCGTGGATGTCAGCCAGCGCGTCTTCCAGCGAGGCGCTTATCTTGTTGATCACGGCAATCCTTTTCGATTGAACGGGAAGATCATGAATGTGCTTGTTCGCTTACCGAACATGGCTTCCCTTTCGGGATTGACCGTGTGCGATTAACGCACTATTGTTCGGAATGCATGGTGCCGACCAGTGTAGCGAGCGCGAAATTGCAGCGTCAAGCCGGTGTCCGGGATTCTGTGCGATCACCGAACAATTTCCGGAGTGTTGCAATGCCGCCTTCCGTCGAGCAAGAAGAGAACGATCAGCGCAATGGCAGGAAGGCGGGGCGCAAGGCCGGCATGACGATCGCCGAGGAAATCGGCGCGCTGGCCGATCCCGATTTCATGACCTCGCTGGCGCGCGGTCTGGCCGTCATCCGCGCATTCAGCGACCAGCGCCGCAGCCTGACCATCGCGCAGATCAGCCACAAGACCGGCATTCCCCGCGCGGCGGTGCGGCGTTGCCTTCATACCCTGCGACAGCTGGGTTACGCGGATGCGGAAGCGAATCACTTTTCCCTCAAGCCCAAGGTGCTCACGCTGGGGTACTCCTATCTATCCTCCACGCCGCTGACCGTCTCCGCCTTGCCCTTCCTCAACCAGATCAGCCGCACGCTGAATGAATCCTGCTCGCTGGCGGTGCTGGATGACAACGAAATTCTGTACGTCGCCCGGTCCGCGACCTCGCGCATCATGTCCGTGGCCCTGAACACGGGCAGCCGCCTGCCGGCGTATTGCACTTCGCTCGGGCGAGCCATCCTCGCCTACCTGCCGGAAGACGTGCTTGACGATTACCTTTCCCGCGTGGAATTGAAGGCCTACACCAACAAGACGATCGTTTCCACCGCCCGGCTGCGGGAGATCCTGGCCGAGGTGCGGGAAAAGGGGTATGCCCTCGTCGAGGAAGAACTGGAGATAGGCCTGCGCTCGATCGCGGTGCCGGTGCGCGGCGCGTCCGGGGAAGTGGTTGCCGCGCTCAACGTCGGCGCGCAGGCTGCGCGGGTCACGAGTCGCCAGATGCGCGACGACATCTGCCCGGTGCTGCTGCGCGGCGCGCAAGAGCTGGCCGTCCTGCTTCCATAACCGGAAGTGATGACATTGCGGGCGATATTTCAATTTACATGCGTTTTCTTGAAGAATACAGTGCGACTTGAGACGAACTCCGGCGCGGCAACCCGTTATCTCGCGCCGGCCAACCGGCATGAATCCACACGAACGGAAGACCATGAGCGATCAATACGAATTCCTGCAGCGCGACCGCGGCGTGCACCCGCCGGCCTATGCGCCGGACTACAAGACCAGCGTGCTGCGCTCGCCGCAGAACGCCCTGATCTCGATCGAGAACACACTGTCCGAGCTGACCGGCCCGGCATTCTCGCGCGACGAACTGGGCCCGCTGGACAACGACCTCATCATGAACTACGCGAAGGATGGCTTGCCGATCGGCGAACGCATCGTGGTGCATGGATTCGTGCTGGATGAAAACGGCCAGCCGGTGCGCAACGCCTTGGTCGAGGTCTGGCAAGCCAATGCAGGCGGTCGTTACCGCCACAAGAAGGACCAGTACCTGGCGCCGATCGATCCGAACTTCGGCGGCTGCGGCCGCACGATGACCGACGACAATGGCTATTACTTCTACCGCACCATCAAGCCGGGACCTTATCCCTGGCGCAACCGCATCAACGACTGGCGTCCGGCGCACATCCACTACTCCATCTCGGGTGATGGCTGGGCGCAGCGCCTGATCACGCAGATGTATTTCGAGGGCGATCCGCTGATCGCGACCTGCCCGATCGTGCGCACGATCAAGGACGAGGAAGCGGTGCGCAGCCTGATTGCGCCGCTCGACCGTTCCTCGGCGATCCAGCTCGACAGCCTCGCCTACCGATTCGACATCGTCCTGCGCGGCAAGCGCGCCACGTTGTTCGAGAACCGCCTCCAGGGAGCACGATAATGCTGAAGGTCAACCAGTTGAGCCAACTCCGCGAAACCACGTCGCAGACCGCCGGCCCGTACGTGCATATCGGCCTGGCGCCGAAGTTCGCGGGCTTCGACATCTTTGAAAACAACTTCGACAACGTGGTGGCGGGGCCGGAAGCGAAGGGGCAGCGCATCCGCATCGAAGGCCGCGTGATCGATGGCTCTGGCACGCCGCTGCGCGACGTGCTCATCGAATGCTGGCAGGCGAATGCCGCCGGCAAGTACCGCCATCCCGCCGACCGCCAGGACAAGGACGTCGATCCGGCATTCCGCGGCTGGGGCCGGGCCTGCTCCGATTTCGAAAGTGGCGTCTTCACCTTCGAGACCATCAAGCCAGGCGCGGTGGAAGGCCGCAACGGCAGCGTCATGGCGCCGCACGTGAACCTGTGGATCGTGGCGCGCGGCATCAACATCGGCCTGAACACGCGCATGTATTTCTCGGACGAGCGCGCGGCGAATGCCGCCGATCCCATCCTCAACATGATCGAGTGGGAAGTCCGGCGCCAGACCCTCATCGGGCAACGCGCGGAATCCGGCGCGCAGGAAGGCGCGGCGGTGTACCGCTTCGACATCCACCTGCAGGGACCGCAGGAAACCGTATTCTTCGACATCTGAACTGCCCATCGGGAGCGCATCATGGAACATCCGGCCGCCTTTCAGGTCATTCGCGTCATCCAGCACGAGCACCAGTCGCTGGCGGCGGTCATCAAGGGCATGCGCCATTTCGTGCGCGTGATCGCCGAGGGCGGAAAGGCGCCGGACCTCAAGGTGTTCCGCGCGATGCTGCTGTACATCAGCGAATATCCGGAGCAGGTGCATCATCCCAAGGAAGACATGTACCTGTTCGCGCCGCTGCGCAAGCGGACCAACGAGGTGGAGATCACGATCACCACCCTGGAGGCCCAGCACCAGCTCGGCGAACAGCAGCTGCGCGACCTGTCGCTTGCGCTGATGCGCTACGAGTTCTTCGGCGACGAAGCGTTCAAGAGCTTCCATGACAAGGTGGAAGCGTATGCCAGCCAGTATTTCGAGCACATGACGCTGGAGGAAAAGATCATCTTGCCGGCAGCGCAGCAGTCCTTCACCGAGCAGGACTGGCAGGCGGCCGCTGCGGCGTTTTCCAGTAACGCCGATCCCCTGGCCGACATCCACAACGAAAGCCTGGAGAAGTTGTTCACGCTGATCTGCCGCATTACACCCGCGCCGCTCGGCCTGGGCGAGCCGGTCTGAGGCATCCGGGCCTCCTGGACTTTCCCGAAAATCCGGGAGGCTTGCCAAACGGCGCGGTTTCCTGCACTATTAGCCCGACCAATACGCAGGAACCGACGACGCCATGTCTTTCGCACGCTTTTATTTTTACTTTTACTTTAGCTATTCCAGCCCAAAGGCGGTGGAGAAGCGGTAAGCGCACGAAGATAAAAGCCAAACCGAATTCCGAAAAAAACCGCCAGAGATGGCGGTTTTTTTTTAGCCCCGTTTTCACGACGCCCCGAATTGCCCCTTTTTCAATATTGACCGGAGAACACGCCATGCCACGCACCGATGACCTTCGCATCCGCGAAATGAAAGAACTCATGCCGCCGTCCCACCTGATCCGCGAGTTCGCCTGCACGGAGAAGGTCTCCACGACGACGGCCAATGCGCGCCTGGCCCTGCATCGCATCCTGCATGCCCAGGATGACCGGGTGATGGTGGTGATCGGACCTTGCTCGATCCATGACACGAAGGCCGCCATGGAGTATGCCCGCCGGCTCGTCGAGCAGCGCGAGCGCTTCAAGAACGAGCTCGAAATCGTGATGCGGGTGTATTTCGAGAAGCCGCGCACCACGGTGGGCTGGAAAGGGCTGATCAACGATCCCTACATGGACAACAGCTTCCGCATCAACGAAGGCCTGCGCCTGGCACGCGAGCTGCTGCTGAACATCAATGAACTGGGCTTGCCGGCCGGCACGGAATTCCTCGACGTGATCAGCCCGCAATATGTCGCCGACCTGATCAGCTGGGGCGCGATCGGCGCCCGCACCACCGAATCTCAGGTGCACCGCGAGCTCGCTTCCGGACTGTCCTGCCCGGTGGGTTTCAAGAACGGCACCGACGGCAACGTGAAGATCGCCATCGACGCCATCAAGGCCGCCTCGCAGCCCCACCATTTCCTGTCGGTGACGAAGGGCGGCCACTCCGCCATCGTTTCGACCAGCGGCAACGAGGATTGCCACATCATCCTGCGCGGCGGCAAGACGCCGAACTATGACGCCGCCAGCGTCGAGGCCGCCACGAAGGACATCTCCGCCGCCGGCCTGGCGTCGCGCCTGATGATCGACGCATCCCATGCCAACAGTTCGAAGAAGCCGGAAAACCAGGTGCCGGTATGCGCCGAGATCGGCCGCCAGATCGCCGGCGGCGACACGCGCATCGTCGGCGTGATGGTCGAGTCCCACCTCGTGGCGGGGCGCCAGGACCTCGTGCCCGGCAAGGAATTGACCTACGGCCAGTCGGTGACCGACGGCTGCATCGACTGGGAAACGAGCGTGAAGGTGCTGGAAGGGCTGGCGGAATCGGTGAAGCAGCGCCGGCTCGCCGACGTGGAGTAAGCGCCGCGCTTGATGGAAGTCCTGTTGCAATGCCCTGTTCCCGACTATAACGAACTCAGGAAGGGTAGGGGCATCCGCAGGAGGCCATCATGCGACGCAGACTGTACTTCATGTTGCCCGATGTGCCCAGCGCACGCGGCTTGCTGGACGAGCTGCTGCTGGCGCGCATCGATGAAAGACATATCCATTTCTGGGCCAAGGACGGAACGCCCTTGCCCGACATGCCCGAAGCCAGTTTCCTGCAGAAGACCGACTTCGTGCATGGCATCGAGACCGGCATGATCGTCGGCGGCGCCACCGGGGTCATCGTGGGCGGGCTGCTGGTGCAGTTTCCGCCGGCCGGCCTGCAGATCTCGACCTTCGCCGTCCTCGTCGGCGGACTGGCGGGCACCCTGTTCGGCGCCTGGGCATCCGGCATGGTGGCGGCGGCGATTCCGAACTCCCGGCTCAAGGGCTTCCAGGACAGCATCGAACACGGCCAGGTTCTGCTGATCGTCGACGTCCCGGCCCGCCGGGTGGAAGACATCGAGGAAATGGTGGAAAGACGCCATCCGGATTACCGCTTCGGCGGCGTGGAACCGCACGTACCGGCGTTTCCGTAGGAAGCCGGCAGGATTCAGTCGCGGAAGTTGTTGAAGTCCAGCGGCAGGTCCTTGACGTCCTTGCGCAGCATGGCGATCGCCGCCTGGAGATCGTCGCGCTTGGCGCCGGTGACCCGCACCGCGTCGCCCTGGATGCTGGCCTGCACCTTCATCTTGCTGTCCTTGATCAGCTTGACGATCTTTTTCGCATCCTCGGACTCGATGCCGTTGCGGATCTTGATCACCTGCTTGACCTTGTCGCCGCCGATCTTTTCGATCTTGCCGATGTCGAGGAAGCGCACGTCGACGTTGCGCTTGACCATCTTGCCGGTCAGGACGTCGCGCACCTGGGTAAGCTGGAAATCGCTGTCGGCATAGGCGGTGATTTCGCGTTCCTTCTGTTCGACGCGGGCATCGGTGCCCTTGAAATCGAAGCGGGTGGTGATTTCCTTCATCGATTGATCGACCGCGTTCTTGACTTCCACGAGGTTGGCTTCGCAAACGACATCAAAGGAGGGCATGGCTGTTCTTTCTACGGAAATAATGGTCGGAAAATGCACGCAAGGCCCGCGGCGGGTCTTGCGATTCGTACAAGCGGCAATTTTAGCGGACTAAAATCGGACCGGCTAGACGAGGCGCAGAGTCTTCTCGGACTATAATCTGCGCCCTATGAGCGCATCTCCTTCCTCCCTTCCCATCCAGTCCGGCATCTCGCTGCGCCAATGCAATACCTTCGGCATCGACGCCAGCGCGCGCGCCTACCTCAGGGTGGATGGGCCGGACGTCCTGCAACAACTCCGGCAACTGCGGCAAGACGCCCGTTTGATGGCCATGCCGCGCCTGGTGCTGGGCGGCGGCAGCAACATCCTGCTCACCGGCGACGTCGACGGGCTGGTGCTGCACATGGCAAACCGGGGTATCGACGTGGTCGGCGAGGATGATCAGGCTACCTACGTGCGGGCGGCCGCCGGGGAAAGCTGGGATGGTTTTGTGCAGGAAACACTGCGCCGCGGACTGGGCGGCCTGGAAAACCTGTCGCTGATTCCCGGCAGCGTCGGCGCCTCGCCCATCCAGAACATCGGTGCCTACGGTATCGAGGTCAAGGATACCTTCCACAGCCTGACGGCCTTCGACCTGCTGACCGGCGACCTGCTGGTGCTTGACAAGCCTGCCTGCGGATTCGGCTACCGGGACAGCGTTTTCAAGCATGCCTTGCGCGATCGCGCGGTGATCGTCGATGTCACCTTCGCCTTGCCCAAGAGGTGGCAGGCCAACACCCGCTATGCCGACGTCGCGCAGGAACTCGCGTCGCGCGGCATCGACGCCCCGGCACCGCGCGACATTGCCGACGCGGTCATCGGCATCCGCACCCGCAAGCTGCCCGATCCCGCGAAGATCGGCAATGCCGGCAGCTTCTTCAAGAACCCCGTGGTCCCGGCCGAGCGGCGCAATGCCTTGCTGGAATCGCATCCGGCGCTCGTGAGTCATGTCCAGCCTGACGGCAGCTACAAGCTCGCGGCCGGCTGGCTGATCGACCAGTGCGGATGGAAGGGAAAGACGCTGGGCGCGGCCGGGGTGTACGAGAAGCAGGCCCTAGTGCTGGTGAATCGCGGTGGTGCGACCGGGAAGGATATTGCCGACCTGGCGGCGGCGATACAGCGGGATGTGATGGTGAAATTTGGCGTGATGCTGGAACCGGAACCGGTGTTTGTTTGACGGCCGCAGGCCGCAGATAACTCCCTCCCTTTCAAGAAACCTCTGCCATTGTTCCCACCCCTTCAAGGGGAGGGTTGGGGTTGGGATGGGTTTCCGGCGCGAGCAAAGGACGTCGTTGCCATCGCTAGCGAACTAAATGCCGTTTGTTGAACACGACCGAACCCCATCCCCACCCTAACCTCCCCTTGAAGGGGAGGGGATTTTACGGAGGGAATTTGAAAAGGAGAGGGTTTGGCGGACGAAACTTCAAGGGATGGAGATTAATCCTTTCACCCCGCCACAAAGTGGCAAACGTAATCCAGCGTCTCCAGCGTCTCGATATCAAAGCTCGAATTCCCCGGCACCTCGAAGCGTTGCCCTCCCTCGAAGCTCTTCCACTCAGTCTCGCCCTTGAGACGAATCCTGCACTTACCCGCATTCAGCTCCATGATTTCCGGCGCGCCGGTGTTGAAGGTCAGGGAGGACGGGAAGATCACGCCGATGGTTTTCTTCGTGCCGTCGGCGAAGAGGACGGTGTGGGAAACGCACTTGCCGTCGAAGTAGAGGTTGGCCTTCTTGACGACGGAAACGTTGTCGAATTGTGTGGTCATGATGATTGTCGATGAGGGTTATTTGGATTCGTCCTTGTTGCCGAGACGGGGCAGGCCGACCGAGGAGCCGCCGCCGAGCAGGCCTGAGCTGGTGTAGATGCCGAGCTTGTCGCGCGTGTCGGCGATGTCGAGGTTGCGCATCGTGAGCTGGCCGATGCGATCCTGCGGCGTGAACGCGCCTTCGCCTTTTTCCATCGTCAGGCGGTCGGGGTGATAGGTCAGGTTGGGCGAATCGGTGTTCAGGATGCTGTAGTCGTTGCCGCGGCGCAGTTCGACCGTGACTTCGCCGGTGATGGCGCGCGCCACCCAGCGCTGCGAGGCTTCGCGCAGCATGATGGCCTGCGGGTCGAACCAGCGGCCCTGGTAGAGCAGGCGGCCGAGCTTGCGGCCGTTCTCGCGGTATTGCTCGATGGTGTCTTCGTTGTGGATGCCGGTCACGAGGCGCTCGTAGGCGATGAACAGCAGCGCCAGTCCCGGGGCTTCGTAGATGCCGCGGCTCTTGGCTTCGATGATGCGGTTCTCGATCTGGTCGCTCATGCCCAGGCCGTGGCGGCCGCCGATGCGGTTGGCTTCCATCATGAGCTCGACCGGGCTGGCGAAGGTGACGCCGTTCAGGGCAACCGGGCGGCCTTCCTCGAAGCGCACGGTGACTTCCTCGCGCTTTACCTCGACGTCGTCGCGCCAGAAGGCCACGCCCATGATGGGCTCGACGATCTTCATGCCGCTGCTCAGGTGCTCCAGGTCCTTCGCCTCGTGGGTCGCGCCGAGCATGTTGGAATCGGTGGAGTAGGCCTTCTCGACCGACATCTTGTAGTCGAAGCCGGACTTGATCAGGAACTCCGACATTTCCTTGCGGCCGCCGAGTTCTTGGATGAAGGTCTGGTCGAGCCAGGGCTTGTAGATGCGCAGCGCGGGGTTCACCAGCAGGCCGTAGCGGTAGAAGCGCTCGATGTCGTTGCCCTTGAAGGTGGAACCGTCGCCCCAGATGTCGACCTGGTCTTCCTGCATCGCGGCCACCAGCATGGTGCCTGTGACGGCCCGGCCCAGCGGCGTGGTGTTGAAGTAAGTGATGCCGGCGGTGGAGATGTGGAAGGCGCCGCTCTGCAGGGCGGCGATGCCTTCGGCCACCAGCTGCTCGCGGCAGTCGATCAGGCGGGCCTGTTCCGCGCCGTACTGCTTCGCCTTCCTGGGGATGGCGTCGTAATCCGGTTCGTCGGGCTGGCCGAGGTTGGCGGTGTAGGCGTAGGGAATCGCGCCCTTCTGGCGCATCCAGTGCAGGGCTGCGCTGGTATCGAGGCCGCCGGAAAAGGCGATGCCGACTTTCTGGCTGACGGGAACGGACTGGAGAATGGTGGACATGGTGTGAGCTTCGGTACTTGGGGGGATAAGGGTGGCGCGGCGATCGGCGCCTATTCGTCGAGCTTGCCGCGAACCAGGTATTCGAGCAGCGCCTTCTGGACGTGCAGGCGGTTTTCCGCCTCGTCCCAGACGACCGACTGCGGACCGTCGATGACTTCGGCCGCCACTTCCTCGCCGCGGTGCGCGGGCAGGCAGTGCATGAACAGGGCGTCGGGTTCGGCGCGGCGCATCTTGGCGGCGTCCACGATCCAGCCGTCGAATGCTTTCAGGCGGGCGGCGTTCTCTTCCTCGAAACCCATGCTGGTCCAGACATCGGTCGTCACCAGATGGGCGCCGGCGCAGGCTTCGGCGGGTTCGGGGAAGAGGGTGAAATTCTTGTTGTCGGCTGCGACGAGCGCGGGGTCGATGTCGTAGCCCTTGGGCGTGGACACGTTGACGTGGAAGCCGAACAGTTGCGCGGCCTGCAGCCAGGAGTACAGCATGTTGTTGGCATCGCCGATCCAGGCCACGGTCTTGCCGGCGATGGAGCCGCGATGCTCGATGAAGGTGAAGACGTCGGCCAGCACCTGGCAGGGATGGTGCTCGTTGGTGAGGCCGTTGATCACCGGCACGCGCGAATGCTGCGCGAAGCGCTCGATGATGTCCTGGCCGAAGGTGCGGATCATGATGATGTCGCACATGCGGGAGATGACCTGCGCCGCATCTTCGACAGGCTCGCCGCGGCCGAGCTGGCTGTCGCGGGTGTTGAGGTAGATGGCGGCGCCGCCGAGCTGGTGCATGCCGGCTTCGAAGGACAGGCGGGTGCGCGTCGAGTTCTTCTCGAACACCATGACCAGCGTACGGTCCATCAGGGGATGGTAGGGCTCGTAGTTCTTGAACTTGCGCTTGATGACCCGGGCGCGCTCGATGACGTACTCGTACTCGGCCAGCGTGAAGTCGGAAAACTGTAGGAAATGTTTGATCGCCATAAATGGAAACGGCGGCCAGGTGGCGCCCGCCGCCGACGTTTGTAAGTTGTTCAATTATAAGGGTTTTGGGGCCGGATGGACAACTTTCCGCGCGGCGAGGCGGTGCGGGCCTCAGTATCCGATGGTCTGCGACGCCTCGTGCAGCAGCTGGCGGTAGAGGTCGTGCCGCATCGCATTGACCTCGCCGGCTTCCACCGCGGCAAGCACGCCGCAGCCCGGTTCCGCCAGGTGATGGCAGTTGTAGAAGCGGCAGGTCCCGAGATAGGGGCGGAACTCCACGAAGGCCCGCTCGAGCATGCCTTCGCTCAAGTGGTAGAGCCCGAATTCCTGGAAGCCCGGGGAATCGATGATGGCGGTCTCTCCGCCCATGTCGTACAGCCGGGTGAAGGTGGTGGTGTGCTTGCCGGAATCGAGCGCGGCGGAAATCTCGCGGGTGGCGATGTCGGCGTCCGGCACCAGCAGGTTGATCAGCGAGGACTTGCCCATGCCCGACTGGCCGATCAGGATGGTGGATTGTCCCTGCAGCAAGGACAGCAGGAGGGCGCGCGTGTCATCGGGCGACTTGCGCACCGAGACCTCGTGCACCGGGTAGCCGAGGCTGGCATAAAGCGCGGCGCGTTCGCGCGCCTTGGGCAGGGAGGCCTCGACGTCGATCTTGTTGAGCAGGAGATGGGCCTGGATGCCCGCCGCCTCGGCGGCCACGAGCGAGCGCGATACCAGGTCGTCGGAAAACCCCGGTTCGGTGGCGATCACCACGAAGAGCTGGGTCACGTTGGCGGCCAGCAGCTTCGACTTGTACTGGTCGGAGCGGTAGAGCAGGGTCTTGCGCTCGTCGATCTTTTCGATCACCCCCTGGTCGGGCGAGGTCTGCTTGAAGCGCACGATGTCGCCCACCGCGACGTCGCTCTTCTTGCCGCGCGTGACGCAGTTCAGCCTCTCCCCGCCCGCCTGCACCAGGTAATGCCTGCCATGCGCCGCGATGACGAGGCCCTTGCCGAGTTCCTTGCTCATGCCTGGATCATTTCCGGTTAGAGCCTCAGCGCTGGCGGTAGATCGCATCGACCTTGGCGGCGGCGATGAAATCGTTTTCCGAAATGCCGCCCTTGCCGCCGTTGACCGAGTGGGTATCGAAGCGGGCAACGACGCGGTTGTAGGTGACGGTCAGCTCGGGATGATGGTCGTCCGCGTGGATCACCCAGGCGATGGCGTTCACGAAGGCCAGGGTCTCGTAGTAATTCTTGAAATCGAAGCTGCGGACGATCTTGCCGTCCTGCAGCGTCCAGCCTTCGACCGCGGCGAGGTATTGGGAGATCTCGGCGTCGGACAGGCCTTGTTCGAGATGGCGTCCTTTTTTCTGGATGAGTTCTGCGGCGGTGACCATGTCAGGGGATGTCATTGTTGGGCAAGCAGGTGGTGGATCCGCACGCTGGCCGGCGGATGCGAATCATAGAAGGCGGAATGCACCGGATCGGGCGTCAGCGTCGAGGCGTTGTCTTCGTAGAGCTTGACCAGCGCCGAGACCAGGTCTTGCGGATCGGTATGCTTCGCGGCGAAGGCGTCGGCTTCGAATTCATGCTTGCGCGAGGTCAGCGAGGCGATAGGCGACAACAGGAAGGTGAAGACCGGCAGCGTCAGCATGAACAGCAGCAAGGCCATGGCGTCGTTGTTCCCGAGCAGCATCGGATCGACGCCGAGGCCGGTATAGAACCAGACCTGCGTCTTGAGATAACCAAGCAGGGCAAGAAAGCCGAGCGACATCGCGAACATCACGCCGATGCGCTTGATGATGTGCTTGAGCTTGAAGTGGCCGAGTTCGTGCGCCAGCACCGCCTCGATTTCCGACGGCGCCAGGCGCGCCAGCAGGGTGTCGAAGAAGACGATGCGCTTGGCGGCGCCGAAGCCGGAAAAATAGGCATTGCCGTGGGCGCTGCGCTTGGAGCCATCCATTACGAACAGGCCTTTCGACGCGAAGCCGACGCGGCTCATCAGGCTTTCGATGCGGGCGCGCAGTGACTCGTCCTGCAGCGGCGTGAACTTGTTGAACAGCGGCTGGATGACGGTCGGGAAGATCACCAGCATCAGCAGCTGGAAGCCGGTCCAGACCACCCAGGCGTACAGCCACCACAGGTCGCCCGCCTTGCCCATCAGCGACAGGATCACCCACAGCAGCGGCAATCCGATCACCGCGCCGATCAGGGTCTGCTTCACCAGGTCGGAAACGAAGAGCTTGATGGTCATCTTGTTGAAGCCGAAACGGGCTTCGAGCTTGAACTGGCGATGGTAGTCGAAGGGCAGTTCGATCAGACCGGAAATCAGGGCGAAGGCGGCGATCAGGGCGATCTGGTAGGTCATGCCGGGGCCGGTCAGGCGGTGGATGTGCACCGACAGCCACTGCAGCCCGCCGAGCAGGGTGAAGCCCATGAGCACCGCGGTGTTCACCGCCAGATGCACCAGCGAGAGATGGGTGCGCGCGACGGTATAGTCGGCCGCCTTCTGGTGCGCCGACAAGGGAATCTTTTCCGCGAACTCAGCCGGCACCGCGTGGCGGTGCGCCAGCACGTGCCTCACGTGGCGCGAGGCGAGCCACAGGCGGACCAGGAGGGTCGCGGCCACGAAACCGATGAACAACACTGAAAATGCGAAGGGGGTCATCCTGAAGCTGTGAGAAAATGGCGGCTTGCCAAGGAAATCAATTATGTCACAAGCTACCGAATCCATTCCTTCCAACGCCGCCGCGACGAATCAGGAGGACGCCCGCACGGCCATCCGCCCCAATGAATTCAATCTCGTCTGGGTCGATATGGAAATGACCGGCCTCGACCCCGACAACGACCGCATCATCGAAGTGGCCGTTGTTGTCACGGATTCATCGTTGAACGTGCTCGCCGAAGGACCGGTGTTTGCGATCCACCAGCCGGACGAGGTGCTTGACCGCATGGATGCCTGGAACAAGGGCACCCACGGCCGCTCCGGCCTGATCGACCGCGTCAAGGCATCGACGGTAAGCGAGGCGGATGCGGAAGCGGCGCTAATCGATTTCCTCAAGACCTACGTGCCGTCCGGCAAATCGCCGATGTGCGGCAATTCCATCTGCCAGGACCGTCGCTTCATGGCGCGCGGCATGCCGAAGCTGGAGGAGTTTTTCCACTATCGCAACCTCGACGTGTCCACGCTCAAGGAACTCGTGAGGCGCTGGAAGCCGGAAATCGCCGGCGGCTTCAAGAAGGCGCAGAAGCATACCGCGCTGGCCGACATCATGGAATCCATCGACGAGCTGCGTTACTACCGCGAACATTTCCTGAAGGTATAAGCCCCGGCCGCGCGACCGCCTGCCCGTTTGACCGCTTTCCCGGACTTCGCCGGCATGGGAACGTCCGCCTTGCCGGCATGACAGCGTGGTGACGGGCGGCGCATAACGCTGTACACTTCTGCCCCTTCTTTTCCGCACCCATTTTTCAAGGCGCAACATGGCCTCCGACGACCTCCCCCAGACCGACATCATCGACGCGCAGCAGGACGCCGCCGAACCGCGCAAGGTATCCACCGACCTGATCACCAGGGAAGTGGCGCGCCGCCGCACCTTCGGCATCATCTCCCACCCCGACGCCGGCAAGACCACGCTGACCGAGAAGCTCCTGCTGTTCTCGGGCGCGATCCAGCTCGCCGGCACGGTGAAGGCGCGCAAGAGCGGCCGGCACGCCACCTCGGACTGGATGGAAATCGAAAAGCAGCGCGGCATCTCGGTCGCCAGCTCGGTCATGCAGTTCGAATACCGTGACCACGTGGTGAACCTGCTCGACACCCCGGGCCACCAGGATTTCTCGGAAGATACCTACCGCGTGCTGACCGCCGTCGACTCGGCGCTGATGGTGATCGACGCGGCAAAGGGCGTGGAAGAGCAGACCATCAAGCTGCTCAACGTCTGCCGCATGCGCGCCACACCCATCCTGACCTTCATGAACAAAATGGACCGCGAGACCCGCGATCCGCTGGAGCTGCTAGACGAAGTCGAATCGGTGCTCAAGATCCAGTGCGCGCCGGTCACCTGGCCGATCGGCATGGGCAAGAATTTCCGCGGCGTTTACCACCTGCTGCGCGATGAAATCCTGCTGTTCCGCGCCGGCGAGGAACGCGCGGACCAGGAATTCGAAGTGGTGAAGGGCATCGACAATCCGCGCCTGGCGGAAATGTTCCCGATGGAAATCGAACAGCTCAAGATGGAAGTCGAGCTGGTCCATGGCGCCTCGCATCCCTTCGACCTCGACGCCTTCCTCGCGGGAACCCAGACACCCGTGTTCTTCGGTTCCGCGATCAACAACTTCGGCGTGCGGGAAATCCTGAATGCGCTGCTCGACTGGGCGCCCGCGCCGCGCCATCGCGACGCCAGCGTGCGCGCGGTGGAGCCCGTGGAAGCACCGTTCACCGGCTTCGTCTTCAAGATCCAGGCGAACATGGACCCCGCGCACCGCGACCGCATCGCCTTCCTGCGCGTCTGTTCCGGCCGCTTCGAGCGCGGCATGCGCATCAAGCACCTGCGCCTGAACCGCGACATCAAGGTCTCTAGCGTGGTGACCTTCATGGCCTCGAGCCGGGAGCAGGTGGAAGAAGCCTATGCCGGCGACATCATCGGCCTGCCCAACCACGGCAACATGCAGATCGGCGACAGCTTTTCCGAGGGCGAGGTGCTGCAGTTCACCGGCATCCCGTATTTCGCGCCGGACTTTTTCCGCATCGTGCGCATCCGCAACCCGCTCAAGATCAAGCAGCTCCACAAGGGCTTGCAGCAGCTGGGCGAGGAGGGCGCGGTGCAGGTGTTCAAGCCGGTGCACGGCGGCGACCTGATCCTCGGCGCGGTCGGCGTGCTGCAGTTCGAAGTGGTGGCGAGCCGCCTGATGAACGAGTACGGTGTCGACGCGGTGTTCGAGACCGCCAGCATCAGCAGCGCGCGCTGGGTTTCCAGCGACGACAAGAAGGCGCTCGCCGATTTCGAGCGCTCGTCCGCCGGGGCGAACATCGCCTTCGACGCCGCCGGCAACATGGCTTACCTGGCAAGTTCCGGCGTGAACCTGAGGCTGACCCAGGAGCGCTGGCCGCAGATTACCTTCCATGCTACCCGCGAGCACGCCGTCAAGATCGGCTGAGGCCCGCGCCCGGCGCCTCCTGAGCGGGGCGCGTCCCCACGGACGGCGGTTTGCGGCGCTGCGTGATCGCATGCGTTCATAGCGTTTTCGTGAGATTAGGAAGAAGTTTCGCCGATCTCCAAAAACGCGATTGATAAAAATCAAAGGGTGTTTCCTTGGTGAGCATATACTCACCTGACGCCCTTTTTCCGCTCTTCTTCCAATCCACTTTCCGTACGGTAGCTACCGAACGGCGGAGGGCTGTTTTCGTTTTTCAGGAGTGTTCATGCTGACCGCCACGTATTCTCTCGTCGCCATTTCCGCCGAACAGGACACCGCACGCAGCATTCTTCATCGCCTCCAGCAGCACATCCAGAACGTCTGGCACAGCGTTCACAACATCGATCTCGCCTTCCTGGGATCGTGCTTCGAGAAGGTTTTTCAGTTCGACGACTTCTGCCGCCGGCGCAAGCTGGAAGTCCATGTGATCCCGGCTCTCAAGCGCGTTACGCGCGAAGCCGACGATCTCATCGACCAGCTTGACGCGCTCGGCGCCGCCAGTCTCGTCTTCGTCCGCTCGACTTTCGAACATTTCAAGAAGGTCGTGGACCTGGGTACGGCGCGCGCTCACGAGATGGTCACCGCCATGGAGCTATACACCGGTGAAATGGCGACCCGGCTCAAGCGTGAAGAGGAAGAATTGTTTCCTCTGATGCGCCGCAGTTTCTCGGTGGAAGACTGGTTCGCCATCGCTTCCTGCTTCCTGGCGGAGGATGGCGGCCCGCACAAGGGACGCCAGATTTCCCGCAAGCCGCAGCGCGGTTCCGTGAAGAACAACTCGCGCTACACGCTCAACTGAGGCCGTTTCGGGGACATGCCGCAATGGCATGTCCATTCCCCCGGCATGCCGTGGCATTCTCTGCCAAGGCGGTTGCCGACACTTGCATGCCACGGCCTTTCTTGGCATGGTGTCGCCCATGTTCAAGATCAAGCCCCACATGCCGCGCGTGCTCAAGTTCACGCGCTTTTCCCTCCGCGACTTCCTCGTCGCCGCCGGTCCGGCCGCGCTGGCCCTCGTCCTAACGGGCATTCTGGCCTACTGGCTGGTCGATCCGTCCCCGCCGTCGACGGTTACCCTCGCAACCGGGCAGGACAACAGCGCCTACCAGGAATTCGGCCGCAAATACGAAGCCGCCCTGGCAAAAAGCGGCATCCAGGTCGGACTCGCCCCATCCATGGGATCGCAGGACAACCTGCAGCGCTTGCAGGATGACAATTCCAAGGTCGACATCGCCTTCGTGCAGAGCGGCTCGACCGAGCATGATGCAGCGCAGAAGCAGGGCCTCGTTTCGCTGGGAAGCCTCTTTACCGAGCCGGTCTGGCTCTTCATGCGAACGCAGAAGGCGGTTGGCCAGTTGAGCCAGCTGCACGGCATGAAGATCAATGTCGGGCCCGAGGGTAGCGGCGTGCCCGGGCTGTTCCGCCGCATCCTGTCGGTAAATGGCATCGAGCCTTCCGCCCTGCGGCTCGGCGACCTGGAAAACACGCCCGCCACCGTCGAGCTGCTTGCCGGGCGCATCGACGGCCTGGTCTTCAGTTCCGCGCCGGACGCGCCGCTTATCCAGATGCTGCTGCAGACGCCGGGCATCAAGCTGTTCGATTTCGCGCAGGCGGAAGCGTACACGCGGCGCTTTCCCTTCCTGACCCACGTCATCCTGCCGCGCGGGATCGTGGACCTCGGGCGCGACCTGCCGCCCAAGGATTACCATCTCATCGCGCCGACGGCGACGCTGGTGGCGCGCGCGGACCTGCATCCGGCGCTGGTCAACCTGTTCGTGCAAGCGGCTGCCGACATCCACGGCGGCGCGGGCTGGTTCCAGCGACGCGGCGAATTTCCAACCGCGAGCTACACCGAGATACCGGTGTCGCCCGCCGCCAAGAAATTCTACGAAAGCGGTCCGCCCCTGCTGCAGCGCTACCTGCCGTTCTGGGTCGCGAATTTCCTGGAGCGGATGTGGGTCGTGGTGGTGGCGCTCGGCGCCCTCATCCTGCCGCTGTCGCGCATCATTCCGCCGCTGTATGTCTGGAAGGTGCGTTCGCGCGTCTATCGCTGGTATGGGCAGCTCCGGGCGGTGGAGCAGGCGGTCGAGGACGTGCCGGCGGAGCGGCGAAGGGAAGTCTTTGCCGCCCAGCTCGACCGGCTCAACGACATCGAGGAGCGCGTCAACCGCATTTCCATTCCCTTGTCGTTTGCCGACGAGCTCTACGGCCTGCGCAGCCACATCAACTTCGTCCGCCGCAGGATCGCCGAGCTGATGGGCGGCGAAGGTCCGGCCACGCCGCCGCCCTGACCATGCCGGTCGCGGACCTCAGGCGCCGACCCAGGGCAGGTTAGCCTTGCACCAGCCGCCGATGGTCTTGCGGTGGCCCTGCGCGTCCTTGTCGCCCTCGAAGCCCTCGAGAATGTCGAAGCAGTTTGCATAGCCCTGTTCAGTCGCCGCCTTGGCGGCATGGCGGGAACGTACGCCCGAGCGGCACAGGAACAGCAGCACGTCGTCCTTGCCGGCCGCGCCGGCGAGCTCTTCCAGGAAGCGCGGATTGGGGGTTCCGCCCGGGTAGACGCTCCATTCCACGGCGACGTGCCTGTCGGCCGGGATGGCGACGCGGCCGACCCAGTCCCGCTCGGCATTCGTGCGCACGTCGACCAGCTTGGCTGCGGGGTGGCGCTGCAGCAGTTCATAGGCTTCCGCCGGCGTCACCGCCCCTGCGTAAGGTAGTCCCTGCAAATCGCGGCGCTGCCGCGCCGTCTCGATGATGTCCATCTCTCGTCCTTTCGATTGAAGAATGATTACGGTGATCCTTGGAATTATAGTGATTTGCCGTGAGCCACAATGCACCAAAAAAGTGCTTAAATTTATTTTCCTGTCAAGCATATGCACCATAATGGCTCATATGCGCGGAATTGCACTTTTTAGGTGAACCGCTGTCGAACGCGACTTTGTGCAAAATGGCCGCGTTCTGTGCGTTATTCAGCCCATTTCGCATGCTTCATGACAGTGCGCAAAAACATTTTTCGCGGATGTTGATGGCATGGAATCTGCTATCATTCCGCGCTGAGTTTTGAACACAACAATCCTGGCGGCGCTCCGGAATCAGGCACAGGCGATGGCATGTGCGCGGGACGCAAGCACCGGCAGAACAGGCTCAATCACTCTCGCAGCAACCTACCGTATCACTTTGCTCACATTTTAGGAGATTCGCATGGCAAGAACGGCCGCAGAGGTCTTGAAGATGGCGAAAGAAAACGAAGTCAAATTCGTTGATTTTCGTTTTGCTGACACCCGAGGCAAGGAACAGCACGTCACCGTACCCGTTTCGCAGTTCGGTATGGACAAGTTCGATTCCGGCCATGCCTTCGACGGCTCCTCGATCGCCGGCTGGAAGGGCATCGAAGCCTCCGACATGCTGCTCATGCCGGACCCCAACACCGCCAACATCGATCCGTTCATGGAAGAGACCACCCTCTTCATGCAGTGCGACGTGATCGAGCCGTCCGACGGCAAGGGCTATGACCGCGACCCGCGTTCCATCGCGAAGCGCGCGGAAGCCTACCTCAAGTCCTCCGGCATCGGCGACACCGCCTACTTCGGTCCCGAGCCCGAGTTCTTCATCTTCGACAGCGTGCGCTGGAAGATCGACATGTCCGGCTGCTTCGTGAAGATCGATTCCGAAGAAGCTTCCTGGACCACCGGCGAGAAGCTCGAAGGCGGCAACACCGGCCACCGTCCGACCGTCAAGGGCGGCTACTTCCCGGTTCCCCCGGTCGACAGCTTCCAGGACATGCGTTCCGAAATGTCCCTGATCCTCGAAGCCATGGGCATCCCCGTCGAAGTGCACCACCACGAAGTGGCTGGCGCCGGCCAGAATGAGCTCGGCACCAAGTTCTCCACGCTGGTCGAGCGCGCCGACTGGACCCAGAACCTGAAGTACGTGATCTGGAACGTCGCCCACACCTACGGCAAGACCGCGACCTTCATGCCCAAGCCCCTGGTTGGCGACAACGGCTCCGGCATGCACGTGCACCAGTCCGTCTGGAAGGACGGCCAGAACCTGTTCGCCGGCGACGGCTATGCCGGCCTGTCCGACTTCGCGCTGTACTACATCGGCGGCATCATCAAGCACGCCCGCGCGCTCAACGCCATCACCAACCCCGGCACCAACTCCTACAAGCGCCTGGTGCCCGGCTTCGAAGCCCCGGTGAAGCTGGCCTACTCGGCACGCAACCGCTCCGCGTCCATCCGCATTCCGCACGTCGCGAATCCGAAGGGCCGCCGCGTCGAAGCGCGCTTCCCGGATCCCCTGTCCAACCCGTACCTGTGCTTCTCCGCCCTGCTGATGGCAGGCCTGGACGGCGTGCAGAACAAGATCCACCCGGGCGAGGCAGCGACCAAGGACCTGTACCACCTGCCGCCGGAAGAAGACGCGCTGATCCCGACCGTGTGCTCCTCGCTCGACCAGGCGCTCGAGTACCTGGACAAGGACCGCGAGTTCCTCACCCGCGGCGGCGTGTTCAGCGACACCATGATCGATGCCTACATCGAGCTGAAGATGCAGGAAGTCCAGCGCTTCCGCATGACGACGCACCCGATCGAGTTCGACATGTACTATTCGCTGTAATCAGCGGCGCCTGATCCAGGCTTGAGGACGGGAGGGGCTTCGGCTTCTCCCGTTTTTATTTTGGGAAACCTTGTCCGCCGGATGCAATCCAAGGGCGTTGACGCTGTTTGTAAAGCCCGGCTTTCTATCCTAAACTATAGGCGCCATGAAGTTTCTCAAAAGTAACATTATGAAGACGATCATTCTTGGCGGCTTGCTCGCCGCTGCCACCACCGGCGCATTCGCGCAAAGCGCGATCTTTAAATGCACGAACAAGAATGGCACCGTGGAATACACGAACATCGGTGACAACAAGGGATGCGTGAAGCCGAACCTGGAAAACACGACCATCATCCCCGCGCCGGCCTCGGTGAAGAAGGCCCAAGCCCAGCAGACCGCCAGCGCGAAGCAGGCGAGTTCTCCCGCCGATTTCCCCAAGGTCGACAGCAGCACGCAGAAGGCCCGCGACACGGACCGCAAGCAGATCCTGCTGGACGAAATGCGCGCCGAGGAACAGAAGCTCGCCGGCCTGAAGAAGGAATTCAACAACGGCGAACCCGAACGCCGGGGCGATGAGCGCAACTACGCGAAATACCAGGAGCGGGTAGCCCTGATGAAGCAAGACATCGAGCGCTCGGAAAAAAACATTGAAGCCCTCAAGCGTGAATTGGGCAACATGAAGTGAGGCCATGCCTTCCGGCGCTTTGCCCGGGTACAACACTTGCATGGAAAAGCCGCATCATGCGGCTTTTTTTTCGTCCCGCGAATCTGCGATTGTGCGGCGAAGGCTTGGGGCACACAATGCATAATGAACTTTCCATGAACGTCACCACCGGCTCCACGTGAAAACGACATCAGTTCCCCTCGACGGCCTGGACCTGCTTTCCTCGGCCGTGCTCATCCTCGATGCGGAAAGCCGTGTCGCCTACGCCAACGCCGCCGCGGAAAACCTCTTGGAGGCATCGTTCAAGATGCTGTCCAGCCAGACCCTCGGCAAGCTCTTCCTCAACGGCGAGGAACTCTCCGACGTCATCCGCCAGGCCACGGCCAACCAGTTCGCCGACAAGCGCCTCGACCTCACGCTCGAACGCCACGGCCGCGAACCCCTGCATGTGCACGTGGTCGTGACGGCGCTCGACCGGCACGACCTGCCGGTGCTGATCGAATTGCGCGAGAACGTGCAGCAGCTCAAGCTCGACCGCGAGGAACGCCTGCTGGACCAGAGCCAGGTCAACAAGGAACTCATCCGCAACCTGGCCCACGAGATCAAGAATCCGCTCGGCGGCATCCGCGGCGCGGCGCAGCTGCTCGAATTCGAGTTGCCCGAGCGGCACCTGAAGGAACTGCGCGAATACACCCAGGTGATCATCAAGGAAGCCGACCGCCTGCAAACCCTCGTCGATCGCCTGCTCGCGCCGCACAAGCGGCCGCACATCGTCGGCGACGTCAACATCCACGAGGTGTGCGAGCGCGTGCGCAGCCTGATCATGGCCGAATTCCCCCATGGCCTTGCGCTCAAGCGCGACTACGACCTGTCGGTGCCCGAATTCCGCGGCGACAAGGAACAGCTCATCCAGGCGGTGCTCAACATCACGCACAACGCCGCGCAGGCGCTCAAGGAACGCATCGCGCAGGGCGACGCCCAGATCACGCTGCAGACGCGCGTCGCCCGCCAGGTCACCCTGGCGAAAGTACGTTACAGGCTGGCATTAGACTTGCATATCATTGACAACGGACCGGGCATCCCGCCAGAGATCCGCGACCGCATTTTCTACCCGCTCGTGTCGGGCAGGGAGGGTGGCAGCGGACTGGGCCTGACGCTTGCGCAAACCTTCGTGCAGCAGCACCTCGGCGTGATCGAATGCGAAAGCAGGCCGGGATGCACCGACTTCCGGATACTGATCCCGCTGCCCTGAGCCCACAACGCACGGGGACGGACCCACCGAACGCCACACGCCTCGGAATACTAGAAAACGATGAAGCCAATCTGGATTGTTGACGACGACGAATCAATTCGCTGGGTGCTTGAAAAGGCGCTGGCCCGTGAAAACCTCGCCACCCGGAGTTTCGCCAATGCGCGGGACGCCATGGATGCGCTTCAAACCAGCATGCCGCAGGTCCTGGTGTCGGACATCCGCATGCCGGGAGAATCCGGCCTGGAACTGCTCCAGATGGTCAAGGAGAAGCATCCCGGCCTGCCCGTGATCATCATCACCGCCTTCTCCGACCTCGACTCGGCGGTCGCTGCCTTCCAGGGCGGCGCCTTCGAATACCTTGCCAAGCCCTTCGACATCGACAAGGCGGTCGAGCTGATCCGCCGCGCCCTCGAGGAAAGCCTGCGCGAGGCCGACATCGAGCAGGCGGTGGCCGATACGCCCGAAATCCTTGGCCAGGCGCCGGCGATGCAGGATGTATTCCGCGCCATCGGCCGGCTGTCGCAATCGAACGTCACCGTGCTGATCACCGGCGAGTCCGGCACCGGCAAGGAACTCGTCGCGCGCGCGCTCCACAAGCACAGCCCGCGCGCGGCCCAGCCCTACATCGCGCTCAATACCGCGGCGATCCCCAAGGACCTGCTGGAGTCGGAGCTCTTCGGCCACGAGCGCGGCGCCTTTACCGGCGCCCAGGCCACGCGGCGCGGCCGCTTCGAGCAGGCCGAGAATGGCACGCTCTTCCTCGATGAAATCGGCGACATGCCCTTCGATCTGCAGACGCGCCTGCTGCGGGTGCTGTCGGACGGACACTTCTACCGGGTCGGCGGACACCAGCCCCTGAAGGCCAACGTGCGCGTCATCGCCGCCACCCACCAGAACCTGGAGCAGCGCGTCAAGGAGGGATTGTTCCGCGAGGACTTGTATCACCGGCTTAACGTGATCCGCCTGCGCCTGCCCAGTTTGAGGGAGCGGCGCGAGGATATCCCCATTTTGGCGCGCCACTTTTTGGCGCAGAGCGCCAAGCAGCTGGGCGTGGAAGCCAAGCGGTTGTCCGACAGCGGGATGCAGTTCCTCAGCGGCCTCGAACTGCCGGGCAACGTGCGCCAGCTTGAAAACCTCTGCAACTGGATCACGGTGATGGCCCCGGGGCAGACGGTCGAGGTCAAGGACCTGCCGCACGACCTGACCCATGGGCAGGAATTCACGCCGCCGATGACCGCCGGCATGCCGTCCCGTCCCGTCCCGGCTTTCGCGGCAGCCGATGGCGTATCCGGCGGCGCCGCGATGCCCGGGGCGTCCATCGTGTCGGGCGCGGCCGCGCCGGTCAACGGCAGCGCTTCCGCCGGTCCGAACGGCCTCAACGGCCTGCACGGCAGCCTGTCCTCGTCGCTGAACGCGGCGTCGGCGACCGACAAGTCCAACTGGATCGCACTGCTCGAATCGGAAGCCGCGCAAATGCTCGCCGCCGGCCAGCCCGAAGTCATGGATGCGCTGGGCAGGCAATTCGAGTCCGCCCTGATCAAGACCGCGCTCCGGCACACCCACGGCCGCAAGAACGATGCGGCAGTACGCCTGGGCATCGGGCGCAACACGATCACGCGCAAGATTCACGAGCTCGGCATCGACGGCGCCAAGGAGGAGTGAAAAACGAGCGGATGAGCCCGGTCGCCCGCGCACCAGGCTTCATCCTGCTCAATGCGCGCTGGCGGCATTCGCCCTAGCATGGTGGAGTTCAACTCTCATGCCGCCAGCCCTTGCGATTCCGACTCCGCCACCTGCTTTTTGCCGTTGCCGCCACCCTGGCGCTGACCCTGCTCGTCTCCAACCTGACGACCGACGACAAGAAGATCGAAGTCGAGGTCCGCAGTCCCTACGCCGCCCGCGACCCACAATTCCTGCGCAGCATGGGCGTGCTGCTGGGCCCCAGCATCGTCCGCGGCAACCAGGTAAGGCACCTGGAGAACGGCGACGAGATCTTTCCCGCCATGCTCGACGCCATCCGCGCGGCCCGCACCACCATCACCTTCGAGACCTATATCTACTGGTCGGGCGAGGTCGGCCGCCGTTTCGCCGACGCGCTGCGCGAACGCGCCCGCGCGGGCGTGAAGGTGCATGTGCTGCTCGACTGGGTCGGCAGCAGCAAGATGGACGATTCCCTGCTGCAGGCGATGCGCGCCGACGGCGTCCAGGTGGCGCGCTATCACCAGCCGAAGTGGTACAACCTCTCGCGCCTCAACAACCGCACCCACCGCAAGCTGCTGGTGGTAGACGGACGGGTCGCCTTCACCGGCGGCGTCGGCATCGCCGACAAGTGGTCCGGCAACGCGCAGGACGAAAACCACTGGCGGGACTCGCATTTCCGCGTGGAAGGCCCGGTGGCGCTGCAGTTCCAGGCGGTGTTCATGGATAACTGGGTCCAGGCGACCGGCAAGGTGCTGCACACGCCGGACTACTTCCCGGAGATCGAGAACGCCGGGGACAAGGCGGCGCAGATGTTCAGCAGCGGCCCGTCCGGCGGCAGCGAAAGCATGCACCTGATGTACCTGCTGGCGATCGCTTCGTCACGCGAAAGCATCCTGCTGTCGAGTTCCTATTTCGTGCCGGACGAACTCGCGATCGGCGCGCTGGTCGAGGCCGCGAAGCGCGGCGTGCGCATCCGCATCATCACGCCAGGCGACAAGATCGATACCGAGGTGGTCCGCCGCGCCTCGCGCGCGCGCTGGGGCGACCTGCTCAAGGCAGGCATCGGCATCTACGAATACCAGCCGACGATGTTCCATTGCAAGGTGATGATCGTGGATGGCTTTCTCGTCTCCACCGGCTCGACCAATTTCGACAACCGCTCGTTCCGCCTGAACGATGAAGCCAACCTGAACGTCTATGATCCGGCGTTCGCGGCCGAGATGGCGAAGGTGTTCGAGGACGATGTGAAGCACGCGCGGCAGGTCACGCTGGAGCAATGGGAAGGGCGTCCCTGGCATGAAAAGCTGCTGGAGCAGGCGCTGTCCCTGATCGGCCAGCAGCTTTGACGGCGTCGCGCGCGGAGATTGCGGATCAGCCCTTGCGACGCGGATAGCCTTCGGCCGTGATGCGGCGCCAGACCGCTTCCTTCTCGTCTTCCGTCATGAACACCCAGTTCGCCACTTCGGCAACGGTGCGGCCGCAGCCGCGGCATACCTCGTCGAAGGTGGTGGAACAGACGGCAACGCAGGGCGTATCGGGACGGCTGGGACGGGAATTCTGCATAATGGAGGCCTTAAAACGACAATGATAGGCGAGATTCCATGCTCAAGCTCTACTACAACCCCGGCAGCGCGAATCTTGCGCCGCACATGTTGCTGAATGAACTCAAGCTGCCGCACGAACTGATCTTCGTCGACCAGGAAAAGGGCATGCACCGCCAGCCCGAGTACATGAAGCTCAACCCCACGGGGCGCATTCCGGTGCTGGTCGACGGCGACATGGTGCTCTTCGAGACCGCCGCGATCTGCCTGCACCTCGTCGATACCCATCCCGAGGCCGGCCTGGCCCCGGCGCCCGGCACGAAGGAGAGGGCGGAGTTCTACAAGTGGCTGGTCTACCTGACCAATACGCTGCAGGCCGAGCTGATCACCTACTTCTATCCCGACCGGCTGGTGGATGACGCGGCGCAGGCGGCGGTCGTCAAGCGCCATGCGGAAGAGCGCGTGGGAAGCATGCTGGACCTGATGGAATCGCATCTCGCCGACAAAGCCGCGGCGGGGCAGGGCCCGTTCTTCCTCGGCGACCGCCTCTCCGTCGTCGATCACTATGCCTTCATGCTCAGCCGCTGGACGCGCGGCATGCAAAATCCGGCGCGCAATCGGCCCCAACTCTCGCGTTTCCAGCAGATGATGCTGGCCCGCCCGGCGGTCAAGAAGACCTTCGAGGCGGAAGGATTGGGCGAACCCTACGTCTGACTTTCCTGGCCCGCTTCCTTCAGCTTGCGCCACAGCGTCGTGCGGCTGATGCCCAGGTGGCGCGCGGCGGCTTCCCGGTTGCCCTTGAAGCGCGCCAGCACGCCGGCGATGTCCTCGACCTCCGCGTCGGGCGGCAGCAGGACCGCGGGCGCTGCGCCTGACGCTAGTTCCGGCGCGATCTTCAGCAGGAGGCTGGGCGTGAGCGCCTGCAGCGGCTCGGCGGCCAGGAACAGCGCCAGCCTTTCCATCAGGTTACGCAACTCGCGCACGTTGCCCGGCCAGGCGTGCGCGCCGAGCAAGGGCGCGCAGGCGACGACCTCCGCATGCAGGTTGGCATGCGGCCGCGTGCCGAGGTCGGCAAGAGCATTCTTCAGGCACCACTCCGCCAGGGTGACGAGGTCGTCGGCGCGCTCGCGCAGGGGCGGCAGGCGCAGCCTGAGCACGCAGAGGCGATAGAATAGGTCGGCGCGGAAACGGCCTTCCTTCACGCGCTGGTCGAGGTCGCAATGGGTGGCGCTGATGACCCGCACGTTGACCGGCACCGGCCGCGTGCCGCCCACCCGCATCACTTCCCTTTCCTCGAGCACCCGCAGCAGGCGCGTCTGCAAAGGCAGAGGCATCTCGCCGATCTCGTCCAGGAACAGCGTGCCGCGGCTGGCCGCCTCGAACAGGCCGGCGCGGCCGCCCCGCCGCGACCCGGTGAACGCTCCTTCCTCGTAGCCGAACAGTTCCGACTCGAGCAGGGACTCCGCCACCGCCCCGCAATTGATCGCCACGAAGGGAAAGCGCGCGCGCTGGCTTTCGCGGTGGATCGCCTGCGCCGCGAGTTCCTTGCCGGTGCCGGTTTCGCCCTGGATCAGCACGGTCGCCGAGGACTTGGCGAAAAGCTCGATGGATTGCCGCACCGCCTGCATCGGCTGCGAATCGCCGCGCAGGCTGCCGATGCCGTGCCTGGCACGCGGGCGGTCGTCGGCAGCAGGCGCCACCCTGCCGCTCTCGAGGCGGGTGTAATGCGCCAGTTCCAGCGCATCCTCGAAGGCTTGCCGGATCGACGCCGCCGAATAGATGAAGATGCCCGCCAGGCCAGCCTCCTCGGCGAGGTCGACCACCGAGCCCGCGCCGACGATCGCCTTGATGCCCGATGCCTTGAGCTCGCTGATCTGCGCCCGCGCATCCTCGGCGGTGACGTAGGTGCGCTGGATGATGCGCAGGCCGAAGGTGTTCTGGAAATCGACCAGCTCGGGCATGGTCTGCTGGTAGGTGATGAGGCCGATGTCCGGCGTGATCTTGCGCGCCTTGGCGAGCGCCTGCATGACGTCGAAGCCGCTCGCCTTGGCCACCACCACCGGCAGGCTCAGGCGGCTTTTGAGGTAGGCGGCGTTCGAGCCTGCGGCGATGACCGCGTCGCAGCGCTCGGTTTCCAGGCGTTCCCGGATGTGCCGGACCGCGTCCTCGAAGCCGAGGGTGATGGGTTCGATGTCGGCGCGGTCATCGAATTCCGGGATGATGTCCCGGAACAGGTCTTGCAGCCGGGAAATGGCAACCGTCCAGATGACGGGCTTGTGATCGGCGGTCGCAGTCGGTTCAGCGGGGCGTCGCATGTTTCATCGTATGCTTGAAATGTTTCATTGTAACGCCATCTGAAGCGAATGAAACGCCTATCGTTGTTTCAATTCGGTGTCCAGCAAAGGTAAGCGCTTGAAAACACAACGTTTTTAGGTAGGGCTTTCCCGGATGCAGTCCGTGGCATACCGCTTGCAATACTGCTGGGCCATTCAAACACTGCAACGCCTTACCGAAGAGGGAACCCATGAGCATGCAATCCGCCGGCGCGAAATTCCGCCAAGCCATCAAGGAAGAATCACCATTGCAGGTCGTCGGCGCCATCAACGCCAACCACGCCCTGCTTGCCAAGCGCGCCGGCTACCGGGCCATCTACCTGTCCGGCGGCGGCGTCGCGGCCGGTTCGCTCGGCCTCCCCGACCTCGGCATTTCCAACCTCGACGACGTCCTGACCGACGTGCGCCGCATCACCGACGTCTGCGACCTGCCGCTGCTGGTCGACGTCGATACCGGCTTCGGTTCGTCGGCCTTCAACGTCGCCCGTACCGTCAAGTCGATGATCAAGTTCGGCGCGGCCGCGATGCACATCGAAGACCAGGTCGGCGCCAAGCGCTGCGGCCATCGTCCCAACAAGGAGATCGTTTCCAAGCAGGAGATGGTGGATCGCATCAAGGCGGCCGTGGACGCCCGTACCGATGAAAACTTCGTCATCATGGCCCGCACCGACGCGCTCGCGGTGGAAGGCCTCGAAGCCGCGCTCGACCGCGCCCAGGCCTGCGTCGAAGCCGGCGCCGACATGATCTTCCCCGAAGCCATCACCCAGCTCGACATGTACAAGACCTTCGCCGACGCGGTGAAGGTGCCGGTACTCGCCAACATCACCGAGTTCGGCGCCACGCCGCTGTACACCGTGGAAGAACTCAAGGGCGTCGACGTGGGCCTGATCCTGTACCCGCTGTCCGCGTTTCGCGCCATGAACAAGGCTGCGGAAAACGTCTACAACGCCATCCGCCGCGACGGCACGCAGAAGAGCGTCGTCGATACGATGCAGACCCGCATGGAGCTTTACGACCGCATCAACTACCACGACTTCGAGCAGAAGCTCGACGCACTGTTCGCCCAGCAGAAGGGGAAGTGAGCAAAAGTTTAGGTTCATTCCCGCCAGGGCTCCCTCCCCTTGAAGGGGAGGGAGTTCGAACGGAGCACGAGATCCAACCATTCCAAGAGGAGCCACCATGAGCGAACAACAAACCACCACCGGCCCGAAGCCGAAGAAATCCGTTGCCCTGTCCGGCGTCACCGCCGGCAACACCGCGCTGTGCACCGTCGGCCGCACCGGCAACGACCTGCACTATCGCGGCTATGACATCCTCGACGTCGCCGACACCTGCGAATTCGAGGAGATCGCTCACCTGCTGGTCCACGGCAAGCTGCCGACCGTGTCCGAACTCGTCGCCTACAAGGCCAAGCTCAAGGCGCTGCGCGGCATTCCCGCCAACGTCAAGGCGGTGCTCGAAGCCTTGCCGGCATCGTCCCACCCGATGGATGTCATGCGTTCCGGCGTCTCGGCGCTGGGCTGCGTGCTGCCCGAGAAGGATGACCACAACACGCCCGGCGCGCGCGACATCGCCGACCGCCTGATGGCATCCCTCGGCTCGATGCTGCTCTACTGGTATCACTTCAGCCATAACGGCAAGCGCATCGAGGTCGAGACCGACGACGACTCCATCGGCGGACACTTCCTGCACCTGCTGCATGGCGTGGCGCCGTCCGAGCTGTGGGTGAAGTCGATGCATACCTCGCTCATCCTGTACGCCGAGCATGAGTTCAACGCCTCCACCTTCACCGGCCGCGTGGTCGCCGGCACGGGTTCCGACATCTACTCCGCCATCACCGGCGCGATCGGCGCGCTGCGCGGCCCGAAGCACGGCGGCGCGAACGAAGTCGCCTTCGAAATCCAGAAGCGCTACGACAACGCCGACGAAGCCGAAGCCGACGTCCGCAAGCGCGTGGAAAACAAGGAAGTGATCATCGGCTTCGGCCATCCGGTGTACACCATCTCCGATCCGCGCAACAAGGTCATCAAGGAAGTGGCGCGAACGCTGTCGCAGGAAGCCGGCTCGATGAAGATGTTCGACATCGCCGAGCGCCTGGAAAGCGTGATGTGGGACATCAAGAAGATGTTCCCCAACCTCGACTGGTTCTCCGCCGTGTCGTACCACATGATGGGCGTGCCGACCGCGATGTTCACGCCGCTGTTCGTGATCGCCCGCACTTCCGGCTGGTCGGCGCACATCATCGAGCAGCGCATCGACAACAAGATCATCCGCCCGAGCGCCAACTATGTTGGTCCGGAAGACCTGAAGTTCGTGCCGATCAAGGAACGGAAGTAAGGGAAGAAACCTGGTAGTCAGGCGAAGGTTTCTCCATCGATGCAGGCAGCCAAACCCTCTGTCATTCCCGCCCAGGCGGGAATCCCATTGTGCGTTTCTCCGGACGACCGAGATTAGATTCCCGCCTTCGCGGGAATGACAGAGAAAGCCTGCCAATCTCACACACTCATCACTACCGATCATGAATACCGCCTACCGCAAGAACCTTCCCGGCACGAAACTGGACTACTTCGATGCGCGCGCCGCCGTCGAGGCCATCCAGCCGGGCGCATGGGAAAAGCTGCCCTATACCTCGCGCGTGCATGCCGAAAACCTGGTGCGCCGCTGCGATCCGACCATCCTCGTGGACTCCCTGAAGCAACTCATCGAAGTCAAGCGCGAGCGCGACTTCCCGTGGTTCCCGGCGCGCGTGGTATGCCATGACATCCTTGGCCAGACAGCGCTGGTGGACCTCGCCGGCCTGCGCGACGCCATCGCCTCGCAAGGCGGCGATCCCGCGAAGGTCAACCCGGTGGTGCCGGTCCAGCTCATCGTCGACCATTCGCTCGCCGTCGAATGCGGCGGCTTCGATCCGCAAGCCTTCGAGAAGAATCGCGCCATCGAGGATCGCCGCAACGAAGACCGCTTCCACTTCATCGACTGGACCAAGCACGCGTTCAAGAACGTCGACGTGATCCCCGCCGGCAACGGCATCATGCACCAGATCAACCTGGAAAAGATGTCGCCGGTGATCCACGCGATTGATGGCGTCGCCTTCCCGGATACCTGCGTCGGCACCGACAGCCATACCCCGCACGTCGACGCGCTCGGCGTGATCGCGGTGGGAGTCGGCGGCCTCGAGGCCGAAAACGTCATGCTCGGCCGCGCCTCCTGGATGCGCCTGCCCGAAATCGTCGGCGTGGAGCTCAGCGGCAAGCGCCAGCCCGGCATCACCGCCACCGACATCGTGCTGGCACTGACCGAATTCCTGCGCAAGTCCAAGGTGGTCGGCTCCTATCTCGAGTTTTATGGCGAAGGCGCCGCCTCGCTGACGCTGGGCGACCGCGCAACGATCTCCAACATGGCGCCGGAGTATGGCGCGACCGCGGCGATGTTCTCCATCGACCAGCAGACCCTCGATTACCTCACGCTTACCGGCCGCCCGGCGGAGCAGGTCAAGCTCGTCGAGACCTATGCGAAGGAAGCAGGCCTCTGGTCCGACACCCTCAAGAACGCGCAGTATGAACGCGTGCTGAAGTTCGACCTGTCCTCGGTCGTGCGCAACATGGCCGGTCCGTCGAATCCGCACGCCCGCGTCGCCACCACCGACCTCGCCGCCAAGGGCATCGCCGGCAAGTGGGAAGAAGTGCCCGGCCAGATGCCGGACGGCGCGGTGATCATCGCCGCCATCACAAGCTGCACCAACACCTCCAACCCGCGCAACGTGATCGCCGCCGGCCTGCTGGCGCGCAACGCGAATCGCCTCGGCCTGACGCGCAAGCCCTGGGTCAAGTCCTCGCTCGCCCCGGGATCGAAAGCCGTCGCGCTTTACCTCGAGGAAGCCGGCCTGAAGGAAGAACTGGAACAGCTCGGCTTCGGCATCGTCGCCTTCGCCTGCACCACCTGCAACGGCATGTCTGGCGCGCTCGATCCCAAGATCCAGCAGGAAATCATCGACCGCGACCTGTACGCGACCGCCGTGCTGTCCGGCAACCGCAACTTCGATGGCCGCATCCATCCCTATGCCAAGCAGGCTTTCCTTGCCTCGCCGCCGCTGGTGGTTGCCTATGCACTGGCCGGCACGGTGCGCTTCGACATCGAGCGCGATGCCTTCGGCGTCGACAAGGATGGCAAGCCCGTCACGCTGAAAGACTTGTGGCCTTCCGACGACGAGATCGATGCCATCGTGAAGTCCAGCGTGAAGCCGGAGATGTTCAACAAGGTCTACTTCCCGATGTTCGAGCAGCGCGCCGCTTCCACCGAAAGCGTCAGCCCCCTGTACGACTGGCGGCCGATGTCGACCTACATCCGCCGTCCGCCGTACTGGGAAGGCGCGCTGGCCGGGGAACGCACGCTCAAGGGCATGAGGCCGCTGGCTGTGCTGCCGGGCAACATCACCACCGACCACCTGTCGCCATCCAATGCCATCATGATGAACTCTGCCGCCGGCGAGTACCTGGCAAAGATGGGCTTGCCGGAGGAAGACTTCAATTCCTACGCCACCCATCGCGGCGACCACCTCACCGCGCAGCGCGCCACCTTCGCCAATCCGACGCTGAAGAACGAGATGGTGCGCGACGCGGACGGCAAGGTCATTCCCGGGTCGCTGGCCCGCGTGGAACCGGACGGCAGGGTCATGCGCATGTGGGAAGCCATCGAAACCTACATGGAACGCAAGCAGCCGCTGATCATCGTCGCCGGCGCGGACTACGGTCAGGGTTCCTCGCGGGACTGGGCGGCCAAGGGCGTGCGCCTCGCCGGCGTTGAAGCGATCGTCGCGGAAGGCTTCGAGCGCATCCACCGCACCAACCTGATCGGCATGGGCGTGCTTCCGCTCGAGTTCAAGCCGGGCACCACGCGCCTGACGCTGGGACTCGATGGCACCGAGACCTACGACGTCGCCGGCGAACGCAAGCCGCGCGCCGACCTCACCCTGGTGATCCATCGCCTCAATGGGGAGCGCGTCGAGGTGCCGGTGACCTGCCGCCTCGACACCGCGGAGGAAGTGTCGATCTATGAGGCGGGCGGCGTGCTGCAGCGCTTTGCCCAGGATTTCCTGGCGTCCGAGAAGCAGGCGGCTTGAGGAGAACGGCATGGCACATGTAGCGCAAATCAAGATCCCCGCCACCTACATCCGCGGCGGCACATCCAAGGGCGTATTCTTCCGCCTGCAGGACTTGCCGCCTGCCGCGCAGGTTCCCGGCGAGGCCCGCGACAAGCTGCTGTTGCGCGTGATCGGCAGCCCCGACCCGTACGGCAAGCAGATCGACGGCATGGGCGGCGCGACCTCGAGCACCAGCAAGACGGTCATTCTCTCGAAGAGCGGCCGCGACGGGCATGACGTCGATTACCTGTTCGGCCAGGTCTCCATCGACAAGCCTTTCGTGGACTGGAGCGGCAACTGCGGCAACTTGTCGGCCGCCGTGGGATCGTTCGCGATCGCGAGCGGCCTGGTCGACCGCGAGCGGGTTCCGCAGAACGGCACCGCCACGGTGCGCATCTGGCAAGCCAACATCGGCAAGACCATCATCGCGCACGTGCCGATCACCAATGGCGAGGTACAGGAAACCGGCGATTTCGAGCTCGACGGCGTGACCTTCCCGGCTGCGGAAGTCCAGCTCGAATTCATGGACCCGGCGGCCGAAGAAGAGGGCGCCGGAGGCTCCATGTTCCCGACCGGCAACCTGGTCGACGACCTCGACGTGCCCGGCGTCGGCGTGCTCAAGGCAACGATGATCAATGCGGGCATTCCCACGATCTTCATCAATGCCGAAGCCATCGGCTTCACCGGCACCGAGCTGCAGGAGGACATCAACAGCCGCGCCGAAACGCTGGTGATGTTCGAAACCATCCGCGCCTACGGCGCGCTGCGCATGGGCCTCATCAAGAGCATCGATGAAGCGGCCAAGCGGCAGCACACGCCGAAGGTGGCCTTCGTCGCGCCGCCTGCCAGCTATGTCGCGTCCAGCGGCAAGAAGGTCGAGGCGGCAGAGATCGACTTGCTGGTGCGTGCGTTGTCGATGGGCAAGCTGCACCACGCGATGATGGGCACGGCGGCGGTAGCGATCGGCACCGCGGCGGCAATTCCGGGCACGCTGGTCAACCTCGCGGCCGGCGGCGGCGAGCGGACGGCGGTGCGCTTCGGGCATCCGTCGGGCACGCTGCGCGTCGGCGCGGAAGCGGCGAAGGTCAATGGCGAATGGAGCGTCACCAAGGCCATCATGAGCCGCAGCGCGCGCGTGCTGATGGAAGGCTGGGTGCGCGTGCCGGGGGATGCGTTCTAAGGCTTTCTTTCGTGCAGGAAAAAGCGCATCTGCCTTTTGGGGATGCGCTTTTTTTATGCATTGCGAGGCTTGACGTAAGCTCATCGTCAGCGTGGCTGGCGATACTTGGCGCATGAGAGAAATGGGATTTCCGCCTTCGCGGGAATGACAACGGCAGTCGCGCCAATGAGGCTGTCATCCCCGCGAAGGCGGGGATCCCATTCATCACCGGCCTTCAAGCGCAATCACAAGAAATCGAGACATCTCTTCCCCAGGAGACAACATGAACTATCACGACTTCCACCAGCAATCCATCCGCGATCCGCAAGGCTTCTGGGCGAAGGAAGCAGAGCTCATCGACTGGCAGCGCCCCTTCGACAAGGTACTCGACTACAGCAATCCGCCCTTCACGAAATGGTTCGTCGGCGGCACCACGAACTTGTGCCACAACGCCGTCGACCGCTGGGTGGAATCGCAGGGCGACAAGCCGGCGCTGATCGCGATCTCGACGGAAACGAACACAGAAAAGGTATATACCTTCCGCGAGCTGCAGCAGGAAGTCATGCGCGCCGCCGCGATCATGCAGGCGCTGGGCGTGCGCAAGGGCGACCGCGTCATCCTCTACATGCCGATGATCGCCGAGGCGGCATTCGCGATGCTGGCCTGCGCGCGCATCGGCGCCATCCATTCGGTGGTCTTCGGCGGCTTCGCGTCGCACAGCCTCGCCACCCGCATCGACGATGCCAAGCCTAAGCTGATCATCTCTGCGGATGCCGGTTCGCGCGGCGGCAAGAGCGTGCCGTACAAGCCGCTGCTCGACGAAGCCATCCAGCTTGCCGCCCACAAGCCCGAGCATGTGCTGCTCGTGGACCGCGGCCTCGTGCCGATGGAAATGGCCCCCGGACGCGACCTGCGCTACGACGCGCTGCGCGAAGAGCGCATGCATGCCGAAGTGCCGGTCACCTGGCTGGAATCGAACGAATGCTCCTACGTGCTCTACACCTCGGGCACGACCGGCAAGCCCAAGGGCGTGCAGCGCGACGTGGGCGGCTATGCGGTGGCGCTGGCATCGTCGATGAAAACCATCTTCTGCGGCAAGCCCGGCGACACCTATTTCTCGACGTCGGACATCGGCTGGGTGGTGGGCCATTCCTACATCGTGTACGGTCCGCTGATCGCCGGCATGGCAACGATCATGTATGAGGGCCTGCCGATCCGTCCCGATGCCGGCATCTGGTGGAGCATCGTGGAGAAGTACCGGGTGACGGGCATGTTTTCCGCGCCGACGGCGGTGCGCGTGCTGAAGAAGCAGCCGCCCGAGCTGATGAAGAAACACGACCTGTCGTCGCTGAAGGCTTTGTATCTTGCGGGCGAACCGCTCGACGAAACCACCTCGTCGTGGATTGCCAATGAGCTGAACGTTCCCATCATCGACAACTACTGGCAGACCGAAACCGGCTGGCCCATCCTGACGGTTGCCCGCGGCGTGGAAAACACGCCGACCCGCCTCGGCAGCCCCGGCCTGCCGATGTACGGCTACGACGTCAAGCTGCTCAATGAATCGACGGGCGAGGAGTGTGGCGCGAACGAGAAAGGCGTGCTTGTCATCGAAGGCCCGCTGCCGCCGGGCTGCATGCAGACGGTGTATGGCGACGACAAGCGCTTCATCAACACCTACTGGTCCAACTTCGCGAACCGGCAGGTGTACTCCACCTTCGACTGGGGCATACGCGACGGTGACGGCTATTACTTCATCCTCGGCCGCACGGACGACGTGATCAACGTCGCGGGACACCGGCTTGGTACGCGCGAAATCGAGGAAAGCCTGTCCAGCCATCCGAACGTGTCCGAAGTGGCGGTGGTCGGCGTGGAAGACAAGCTCAAGGGCCAGGTCGCAGTGGCGTTCGCGGTGCTGAAGAATGCCGAGGCCGCATCGACGCCGGAGGGAAGGAAGACCCTGGAGGCGGAAATGATGGCGGTGGTGGACAAGCAGCTCGGCGCGGTGGCGCGGCCGTCGCGGGTGCACTTCGTGACGCTGCTGCCCAAGACGCGCTCGGGCAAGCTGCTGCGGCGGTCCATCCAGGCGCTGTGCGAAGGGCGCGATCCGGGGGACCTGACGACGATCGAGGATCCGGCGTCGCTGCAGCAGGTGAGGGAGGCGTTGGCGGGGTAGTCGCGCCAGAGGCTCCATGGATTGAGAACTACTTCAAATCATTGCCCTCGCCAAGAAAGATGGAATAAGCCTGTTTAAACCGTGTGAGCAATTCATCCGCATGCTTGAGATTCGACCTAAGCTTTTGCTTTAGTTCGGTTGCGTCCGGAGCTGGGTGGTTGTTCCTGTCCAAGTGGGTCAACATGGCTTCGGACTGCGCCTTGATGTGCATGAGACTGCTTTCTGCCAACGTAATTTTTGCCACGAATTTTGGATCGTTGCCGATGCCTTGCTTGTACAAGCTTGTCGTGTTTGCGAAAAAGAAAGTCAAGACGGTAATGCTGTCATTCTCTAGTTGACCCGCGTGTTCGTACGCCGCCTTTTTGTATAGTTCGATATTGGGAGCGACCTGCTTGTCAGATGTTTTCGGTTTCGCTTCTAAGTTTTTTATCGCTGTTTCGAAATGCAATATCTTTTCATTCAATTCGCTTATTTGCGCCGAATGGCCTGTCGGATCGGGATTGTCGCGTGAGGCATTTTGCATTTCTGCCTTTTTGCTCCTTATTTCCTCGAGCGACGTCTTCATCAAATCCAAAGCGTATTTATCGTTAAACTGCTGCTTTTCAGGTCTTTCGCGCGGAGTGAAAGGACCCGAATTTTGATTTTCTTGATCGACCAAGCCTGGTGAGCAGGCCGTGGTTCTCATGCCGGGATTGGCTTCTTCTTTCTCCTTGGCTGTTGGATTTCTCAAGCTTCCATTTTCAAGAATCCAAAGTGGCCGATTTGAAGATGTTTTGCTTACCCGACCTTCGGTGTTTGGAGACGAATTGAATAGCGGTGGTGGCGCCGAGCGCGGGCCCACAGTATAGGGGGGCGGTTGCGGAGGCTCCCGGCCTAGACTTTTCAAAGGGACAGAACCGTTTTCTACCGAGTGACTTGACACGGCTTGATTGCCGTTCCTGCGAAAAGGACTGCCCTCGCTGGCACGGTATGAAATTGTCGGAGTTGTTGCAGTGATCGAATTTTGCGTTGCGTTGAGGCCTGAACGGCCACCCGGTGGGCGCTCAGACAAAGGATTCGATTTTCCTTGTCCAGTCACGCCGATTCCGCTGGAATGGGGGCCACTTGGCGCAATGACGATCTTGTTCTCGCTGCTGTTTTGACTTTGACTAGAGTTCGCGCTCGACTCGGGGACGTCATTAGCTAGTATCGTCCCAACGATTGGCTTTGTCATGTTGGACCACCTCGATTGACCTGTTAAATATCGATCCTTGTCCAGGAGAGCGACAGATTTACAGTGGAGTGTTTCCCACTGTTGTCAGCCACCACAGAGTTATTAACCGCGACTAATTGAGTTGCGAAAATGGAATGAGCCAGGTTGGTTCGCGCATACCTCCGTCATTCCCGCGCAGGCGGGAATGACAGGAGGTGGCTGGGACGACGGAGATGTTAGAGGACGATGGAGACGACAGAGGTCGAAGGAAATATTAGCGGCAGGCGGAAATAACAGCGTTGAACCGATAGCCTACCTGCAATGTGTAATGACATCCAGCACACCTGCCTCGCATGATGGCTACGAGGCAGGCAACCCGCCGATGCTTACTTGTACGCCCCCGACGTCACGATCAAATCCCCGGACCGCTCGATGTACAGCACCTTCGGCTCGATGTTCTTCGTGACGGGGTTGGTGAACTTGTAGTTCTGCCAGCCCGAGCCCTTGGTCTTGGCGATCTCGATGCGGTCGCGGATGAAGGGCACGCCGTCCACGTCCTTCAGTTCGATGAGATCCTTGCCGATCATCTTGGGATTCGCGCCATGGGCAAGGTTCTTGCCGTTCATGTCGTAGATCATGATGTATAGGTCGCGGTCGACGAACTTGCCGCTGGGGTTGTTGACCTCGCTGACGGTCTTGTCGATGCCATTGGTCTTCATGAAGGCGATAGCTCTCTTGACGAGGGCCATTGCCTCGTCGGGCGTGCCCTTGTCGGAGGCGCCGAAGGCATGCGAGCAGAAGGCGAGGGCAGCGGCGGCGAGGAGGGCGCGGCGGGACGGAGAGGGCATGGCGGGTTTCCTTGTCTGAGGTTTTGCCGGGACGGCGCGGCCGGGCGCGAGGCGCGGAAACACGGCGGCCAAGGTTCAGCATAGGAAACGATTTTCCTAACAGCAAGAAAAATCGTCATGCACGAAAGCGGTGAAGCGGGGATCGACCTCGCCTTTGAGTCGTTCAGGCCAGTTCGGCAATCACGGGGGTATGGTCCGACGGCTGCTCCCACTTGCGCGGAAGCTTGTCGATCACGCAGCCGGTGCAGCGCGCGGCGAGCATTGGCGACAGCAGGATGTGGTCGATGCGCAGCCCCATGTTGCGGCGGAAGGCCATCATGCGGTAGTCCCACCAGCTGTAGATTTTTTCCGGCTGCTCGAACAGGCGGAACGCATCCTTGAAGCCGAGATCCACCAGGCGGCGGAATTCGGCGCGCTCCGGATCGGACACCAGCACCGAGCCAGCCCAGGCGGCCGGGTCGTGCACGTCGCGGTCGTCGGGCGCGATGTTGTAGTCGCCCAGCAGGGCAAGCTGATCGTGGGACTTCAGTTCGTCGGCGAGCCAGTCATGCAGGGCATCGAGCCAGCGCAGCTTGTACTGGTATTTGTCCGAGCCCACCGCCTGGCCATTCGGAATGTAGGCGCAAACCACGCGGATGCCCTCGATGGTGGCGCTGATGACACGCTGGCTTTCGTCCGCGAAGCGCGGATTGTTCTTGACCACGTCGTGCAGGGGAAAACGCGAGAGGATGGCAACGCCGTTGTAGGTCTTCTGTCCGGTGAAGGCGACCTGGTAGCCCGCCGCTTCCAGCTCTGCGACCGGGAACTTGTCATCGGTGAGCTTGGTTTCCTGCAGGCAGAGCACGTCGATAGGGTTGGCTTCCAGCCATTGCAGGACGTGGGGGAGACGGACCTTGAGGGAGTTGACGTTCCAGGTGGCGAGTTTCATGGATGGGAGGGGAATGACCGTAAGTGGCCGGGTTGGACGAAGCGGAAATGATTCTACCTTACCAGCACTTCGCCAGCCCCGTTTTCTTGGCAACGCGTAGCGTAGGCCAAACCCCTGTTCATTTGCTTAAATCTGTTCGTTGCAATGCCGTTTCGAAGTCCGAGACGTCACTTTGTTTTCCTGAAGATGCAGGCTTTGCTTCCTTTGGTGCAGGCGCGCCTCTTCTGACGACGACAGTGCCGATAAGCTCGTCTTGCGCATCATCCGCTTCTGCTGCAACTGATCCAGTTGCAAGGGAGGAGGTCGTAATGGCTGACGACGGGCTGCTCCCCTGTCCGTCTTCCAAAGCATTGAAAAATTCCAGGCAATCGGTTGCCCGCTCAAGGAGCCTCTGCGTCTGTTTCAGGATTGGTGTATCCAATGCACCCGAGCTGGCCATGGCATTGTAATGGTGCTCGCAGTTCTTGATAGCGTCTTTCAGGAGTGGAATGGCGTCTTGAAGGCTTTTCGACTTCGCATCATCTAACGTGTGTGTATGTAGAGCAAGAAGGTCATTTTCAATCTCTTCGACCCATGGAAGAAGCTTTTGATTGAAATCACTGATCTTTCCAAGGTCTACCCCTCCTTGACGATTTAGCTCAGCCTTGGGGCCCGCAGCTGATTCGGCCGTGATATCGCCCACTGCGACGACTCGCGAACCGCTATATTCTGCCGCGACGCTTCTCAGAAAAGCGTCGTCATCCTCTTTGGATTGCTGCGTCGGTCTTGCTGGCGGTTTGCGGAGTGGCATGGGAGGCCGCGCACTACTTTTCGCTTCTTCCTTGACAGGATCAACCGCCCGTATTTCAGAAACATCTGCCGCGCTGCTCGGCCAATGCTCGGACTCGTTCTCGCCAATCTGGCGAGCGGGGATATGGATTGTATGAGAGGTATCGTCGGACAACGACTCGGAGGTGTTGAAGTAACGGATGGACCGGCCAGTTATGGCCATTGACTCCCAGTCGACTTCCTGGCCGGAACCAAACGCCGGCACGGCATCGTCATCAGTTTCAACGCAGATTTCCACTGGGGCGTCCTGGCCTTGAGGAATGATTGGACCGGGTTGCGCCGTGGGTTCGAACTGTACGTGAGATTGCATGACAGGAGATGAGGCGGGTGCTTGTTCCGCTTTCGTCACTCCTTTCAATTCTTCAAGCTTGAGTTGCGCCGCTTCCAGATGATGGTGCAGGACTTTTTGAATGTCTTCCAGATCAGAGTTGGTTTGTTTCTGCTCGCTAAGACCAGCCTGGACTTGTTCCCGTTCCGATATCAAGCCGCGGATTCTCTCTTCGAGCAACGCTACCTTTTCTTCTTTTGACGTGCCGTTGTCTTCCGTCGGCGCGAAATTCGGACTCCTCACCTCGTGGTCGTAATACAGTGCGCTCAGGATCGCATTCCGCTCTGTGTCACGAATGACATGGCGCGCTTCCTTTACGTCGTTTCCTTCGATTTTCGAAAACAGGGCATGCGATCCATGGATGTGGCCGTACGATTTGAAGTTGCGTTCGATGACGATCACGGTGGTGCCGACCTTGATGGTGATGGCTTTCCAGGGCGGTTCCTTGAAATGTTCATTGGCGTAGGCTTCGATATTGAAGGCCGCCGATGTGGGAACGTCGATCTTCTTCCATTTTCCGTCACCGTTCCTCAGGCTTTGCTCCATCTGATTGCGGATGGCGAGGACTTTATCGGCGTTCGCCTTGTAATGCTGCTGCACGTCCGGAGCAATGGCGCTCTCGGAAAGAGGATTGCTGCGGCTGATCGGGAGGGTAGCCATGTGGTCGTCCTATCAAGATCACGGTACAGGGAAATTCTGCGGAATCAGTGCCAAGCGCCAGCATTCGGTTCATCGATAACAAACTGGGGGGCTTGTCCGGCGCTCCGCGCCGGCATGCCGGAATGGGATTCCTTCCTGCGCGGTCATGCCTTTCGGGACAGCATGGCGGCAATCGTCGCCTTCAAGTCACGGCCGGCTTGCTTTGGAAAACAGATGCGCAGGCGCAGCTTGCCCATTGCAGCGATCCTGAAAGTGTCCCGCAGCCAGATGGCGGAGAATATTTTTATTAATCAACCCTAAGCCTGTTATCGACCTGCCATTGCCTGGATGTGTCGATGCGTGGCCGAGTGCAATGAAGCGACAGGTTGACCGTGTGAGCGAGAAGGCGGAAGTTGGCCGCCGGGAGGGGATGCAGGGCGACGCGAAGGGAATGAATGCGGAGGTACGCGCAACCGGCTCGACGGCCGCGCGTGAATGGATGACGATGCGGCGCGGAGCAGGGAGCCCCGCGCCGGAAGGAAGCCGAAAGAGATCAGCCCTTCTTTCCAGCCTTCGCCGTCGTGTTCACGGCAGGCGCGGCAGTCAGAACCGCCGAGCCATTCCTGCCATTCGCCCGGTTGATCAGGAAGGTCGTCAGCAAGGGCACCGGCCTGCCGGTCGCGCCCTTGGCCGCGCCGCCCTTCCACGCCGTCCCCGCGATGTCCAGGTGCGCCCAGGTATAGGCGCGGGTGTAGCGCTCGAGGAAGCAGGCCGCGGTGATGCTGCCGCCCGGCGGGCCGCCGATGTTAGCCATGTCGGCGAAGTTGGACTTCAGCTGTTCCTGGTAGGCGTCCTCGATCGGCATGCGCCATGCGGTGTCGCCGGTTTCCTTGCCGGCGGCGAGCAGGTCGCCGGCAAGCTGGTCGTGGGCCGCGTCGTCGCGGGTGAACAGGCCGGTGTTGTGGTGGCCGAGCGCGGTGACGCAGGCGCCGGTGAGGGTGGCGATGTCGATCACCGCGGCCGGCTTGAAGCGCTCGGTGTAGGTGAGGGCGTCGCACAGGATCAGGCGGCCTTCGGCGTCGGTGTTAAGGATCTCGATGGTCTGGCCGGACATGGAGGTGACGATGTCGCCCGGCTTGGAGGCGCGGCCGGAAGGCATGTTTTCGCAGGCCGGGATCACGCCGATGACGTTGAGCTTGAGGTTGAGCTCGCCGATGGTGCGGAAGGTGCCGAGCACCGAGCCCGCGCCGCACATGTCGTATTTCATTTCATCCATGTTCGCGCCGGGCTTGAGCGAGATGCCGCCGGTGTCGAAGGTGATGCCCTTGCCCACGAGCACGACCGGCGCATCCTTGCCCTTGCCGCCGTTGTGCTTGAGCACGATGAACTTGGCCGGCTCGTCGCTGCCTTTCAGGACCGACAGGAAGCTGCCCATCTTGAGCGCTTCGATCTGCTTGCGGTCGAGGATCTCGACGCCGAACTTGTAGTCGCGCGCGAGCTGCTTGGCGGTGTTGGCGAGGTAGGTCGGGGTGCAGATGTTGGGGGCGAGGTTGCCAAGGTCGCGGGTCAGGTCCATGCCGTTGGCGATGGCCGCGCCTTCGGCGATGGCGTTCTTGAGCTCGGCGGCATTGGCGGCCATGCCGGCGAAGGCGATCTTTTTCACGCCGGTCGGCTGCGGATCCTTCTTGCTCTTGGTTTCGTCGAAGCGGTAGGCGCCGTCGCGCAGGGCGATGACCGCGGCGCGGGCGCCCCAGGCGGCGTCGCGGTTCTTGAATTTGTCCAGCGGCAGGGCCAGCACCGCGTCGGCGGCGCCGAGGGTGGCGAGCACGCGGCCCACGGCCTGGATGGCGGAGGTGAAGCTCTTGTCGGCGATGTCCTCGTCGGCGCCGAGGCCGACCAGCAGCACGCGCTCGGCGGCCATGTCGGGCAGGCCGCGCAGCAGCAGGGTGCTGCCGGGCTTGCCGCTGATGTCGCCGGACTTGAGGGCGGCGGCGATGGCGCCGCTGCGGTCGAGGTCCTTGGCCGCCTGCGACAGCTTCTTGTTCTCCAGGACGCCGATCACCAGGCAGCCCGTCTTGAGGGCGCCCAGACCGGTTTTGGCCTCGATTGTTTTTATGCTAAAGTCCATGATCTCTCCTTGTGGAAAGCGCAAATTATAGAGCACCTGCGGCATGCCGACTTGCGTTCCATTGAGCGGGCCGTTCCGTCGCTGAAACCGGGCCCGGCATCGCGTACCATGTCGGCGTCGGTTATCATTCCCGCGACCGCGATGACGCGCGGGAACTGGGATCCCCGCCTGCGCGGGGATGACATCCAAAGCGCGGCGATCTTCTCTGGCTGCTCCGTTTCAACCCTTCAACGACGACATCCATGATCTTTCAACGCGCCCTCAGACGCGAACTGATCAGCGCCGCCGGCGCCGTGTTCACGACGCTGTTCACCATCACCATCACCTTCATGCTGATGAAGACCCTCGGCCAGGCCGCCAGCGGCAAGGTGGCCTCGCAGGACGTGGTGGCGCTGCTCGGTTTCCAGGCCCTGACCTACATGCCGGTGATCCTGGTATTGACCTGCTTCATCTCGGTGCTGATGGCGGTGACCCGCAGCTACCAGGACTCGGAAATGGTGGTGTGGTTCGCTTCCGGCCTGAGCCTGACGCGCTGGATCCGTCCGGTGCTGGCCTTCGGCCTGCCCATCGTCGCCGTGACCGCAGCCCTGACCTTCGTGGTCGCGCCCTGGGCGAACCGCCAGAGCGCCGAGTTCCGCGAGCGCTTCGAGAAGCGCGAGGACATTTCCAAGGTGTCGCCCGGCAAGTTCCAGGAATCCGCCTCGGCCGACCGCATCTTCTTCGTCGAGGGCGTGAGCGGCGACGCCACCCTGGTGCGCAACATCTTCGTCAACACCGTGCAGAACGGCCGTTCCAGCGTGGTCGTGGCGAAGGAGGGCACGGTCAGCCTCGATCCCAACGGCGACAAGTTTCTGGTGATGAGCCAGGGGCGGCGCTACGACGGCCTGACCTCGCAGAACGATTTCCGGGTGATGGAGTTCGAGCGCTACGGCGTGCTGGTGGGCCGGCAGTCCGAGACCGTGGTCGGCGACAAGTCGGCGCGCTCGCTGTCCACGCCGGCCCTGCTTTCCGACATGAATCCCTTCAACCGGGGCGAACTGCTGTGGCGTGTATCGGTGCCGCTGATGTGCCTGCTGCTCCTGCTGCTCGCCATCCCGCTGGGTTTCGTCAACCCGCGCGGCGGGCGCTCCGCCAACCTGATGGTGGCGCTGCTGATCTTCGTTATCTACCTCAACATGGTGAACGTGTTCCAGGCTTCGGTGGTGCAGCAGCGGCTGCCGCTGGGCATGGCCTGGTGGCCGATCCACCTGCTGGCCTTCCTGCTGCTCGCGCTGCTGTTCTCCTGGCGGCTCTTCCTCAACAGCCCGCGCCACCCGGCGGCGATGTGGGGCCGCTTCAAGCGGGCCTGGCTGTTCCGCAAGGCGGAGGCGCAATGACGGTCCTGCAACGCTATGTGACGAAGCAGATCGTCGGCGCGGTGCTGTTCGTGCTGGTGGCTTTCATGTCGCTGTTCGCCTTCTTCGACATGATGCAGGAACTGCCCGAGGTCGGCCGCAACGGCTACGCCCTCCAGCACGCCTTCATGTACGTGCTGCTCGGCCTGCCGGACGACGTCTACCTCACGCTGCCCATCGCCGCGCTGATCGGCACCATCTACGCCCTGGCCCAGCTGGCGGCCAAGTCCGAGTTCACCATCATGCGGGCTTCTGGCCTGTCCACCCGCTCGGCAACCTGGATGCTGACCAAGATCGGCCTCGGCTTCGTCGCCATGACCTTCGTCTTTGGCGAGTTCTTCGGGCCGATGGCCAGCGAATTCGCCGAAAAGCTCAAGCTGCAGGCGCAGGGTTCGGCGCTGTCCCAGGAGTTCCGGTCCGGCCTCTGGACCAAGGACGTGATCCGCGAGAAGGGCTTGCAGGGCGATCCGATCGGTTCGCGCTTCCTGAACGTCAAGGAAGTCACGCCCGACGGCACGCTCAAGGGCCTGAAGATCTACGAATTCGACCAGGAAATGCACCTCAATGCCCTCGTCACCGCGCGCCAGGCGGAATACCAGGGGCGCAACGTCTGGCGCCTGAGCGAGGTCGCCGAGACCCGTTTCTTCACCGGCGCCCCGGATATTTCCGCGGCGGTGCAGTCGACGACCGCGCCGACGCGCGACTTGATCTCCGAAATCACGCCCGACATCCTGACGGTGCTGTTCGCCGATCCCGACCGCATGTCCGCGCTCGACCTCGCGGCCTACACCCGGCACCTCGAGGAAAACAACCAGAGCACCGCCCGCTACAAGATCGCGTTCTGGAAGAAGCTGACCTACCCCTTCGCGGTGCTGGTCATGATGGCGCTGGCCCTGCCGTTCGCCTACCTGCATTTCCGGGCCGGCGGCGTCAGCCTGAAGATCTTCATCGGCATCATGATCGGCGTGAGCTTCCAGCTGCTCAACAGCCTGTTTTCCCATCTCGGGCTGCTCAATACCTGGCCGGCGCTGGCCACCGCGGTCCTGCCCAGCATGGCCTTCCTGCTGGTGGCGATGGGCGCGCTATGGTGGGTGGAACGGCATTGACACTTGCAAGAGGATCCACCATGACGACTTCCGCACTCATCCTGTTCGCCCACGGCGCCCGCGACCCGCGCTGGGCCGCGCCGTTCCAGCGGCTGCAGGAAATCATCCGGGCGCAGCAACCGGGGCTGGAGGTGCACCTCGCCTTCCTCGAGCTGATGACGCCGCGCCTGCCCGAGGTGGCGGCCGACCTGGCGGCGCGCGGCTGTGCCGAGGCGACGGTGGTGCCGGTATTCTTCGGGCAGGGCGGGCATGTCCTGCGGGACCTGCCGGTGCTGGTGGAGGAGCTGCGGGCGGCGCATCCCGGCATGGCGGTGAAGGTCGCCCCGGCGGTGGGGGAGGATGCCGAGGTGCTGGGGGCGATAGCGAAGTATTGCCTGTCGCGGGTGTAGGGAAAGACATCCGGAGCTGCGGCTGCTTCCAATGCTGTCTGCCGAACTCCCATGAAAGGGAGGGGACCTCGAGTCATCTCTTTCCCTCGCTGGAAGCCGACTCCTCGCTCGGCTCCCACAGCCGGTTCATCAAGGGCTTCACGCTCACCCCATGCACCAGGATCGACATCGTGATCACGATCAGGGTCAGGTGGGCGAGGTCCTCCGCCAGCGCTTCCTGCAACCCATGGTTGATGGCGAACATCAGGTAATACATCGAGCCGATGCCCCGCACGCCGAACCACCCGGCGATGCCGCGGATGCGCAGCGAGGTCTTGCTGCCGAGCATGCCCAGCCAGACGCTGAGCGGCCGGGCGATGAAGAACAGGAAGAGGCCGAGGCTGACGGTGCGCCAGTTCCAGAAGGGGACGAAGAGCATCCCGCCCAGCAGGAACACCAGCATCAGTTCGGAGAGGCGTTCGAGGTGTTCCTTGAAGACCAGGGATTCGGCGCTGACGATGGGCGGCGGCGCGTCTTCCTTCCTGTTTTCCACCGCCGCCGGTTCCGCCACGTCGGCGTTGAGCTTTTCCGGCTTGACGCCGCTGGCGGTCGCGAGATTGAGTTCGGTCTGGCGCAAGGCCACCGCGGCAAAGAATACCGCGAGGAATCCCCAGGTCTTGAGTTCGAGGCTGATGCCGTAGACGATGGCGATCATCCCCAGGCCAACGAGGTCGTCCAGCACGTCGTGCTTGCGCTGCTGCCCGCGCAGCTTCCACACGATGCGGGCCACGATCGCGCCGCAGGCCACGCCGACGAGGATCGCGCCCAGGGTTGCCCAGAGGACTTCCCGGAGCGCCCATTGCCATCCCAGCTCGCCGATCTCGTGCAAACCGAGCAGTCCTAGCCCGAGCATGACGAAGGGAAACGCGGTGCCGTCGTTCATGCCCGCTTCCGAGGTCAGGGTGAAGCGAAGGCGGTCGTTGTCGCCCGGATGGCGGGACTGGACGTCGGTGGCCAAGACCGGGTCGGTGGGCGCGAGTATCGCCCCGAGCAGGACGCCGGCCCCCAGCGGCAGGCCGAGGACGTAGAAACCGAAGGCCGCAACGAGTCCGACGGTGATGGTCATCGAGACCCAGGCAAGCCGGATCGGCGGCATCCAGCGCCGCAGTGAGAACGGGACCGGCATCTTCACGCCGGCCGAGAACAACGAAATCAGGGCTGCCACCTCCGCCAGGATTTCCAGCCACTTGGCGTTCTTTAAGGGGTCGAAGTAGAACAGGTTCAGCACGCTCGGGCCGAGAACGAGGCCGACCGCAAGGTAAAGGATTGCCGAGGTGAAAGGAAGGCGTTCCAGCAGGCTGACCGCAAGGCCGCGGGTCAGCATGAGAAGGCCGATGAGAAGGAACCAGTCGCTCGTGTGCATTGCTTGTCCGTCAATGTCGATCACGGTCTGACTTTGCCGGCATGGTAACGTTGCAGCTCCGTTTTCCCGCGCGCCTGGAGTTGCCGGGTCTACAATGCGCTGAAAACTTACTTCCATGAAACCAACCATGCACCAACGCAACCGGCTCGTTCATTCCCATCCACGGCTGATGAGCGCCTTGCTGTTCGGCACGCTCATCGGCGTCGCCATTCCCCTGCACTTGAGCCTCGCGGCGAAAGCGCTCATCGGCTGGAATGTCGCGGTATGGACCTACCTCGTCCTCGTGGCTTGGCTGATGATGCGCGGAAACAACCAGAGCATGCTGAAGCTGGCGCGCCAGGAGGACAGCAACGCCATCTTCGTGCTGGTCGTCATGTCGCTCGGCGCGGTGCTCAGCCTGGTGGCGATCGTGATAGAACTGGCGTCGGTAACGCAGACGGCAGGCGGCGCGCGCTTCCTGCATTATCTGCTGACCGGGACCACGGTCATGGGCTCATGGCTCCTGCTCGGCGTGATCTACACCCTGCATTACGCCCACCTGTTCTACCGGGCGCCGGCGGATCGGCGGCCGCTGCGCTTTCCGGAAGAGCTCGCCGAACCGGGATACGCCGATTTCCTGTATTTCTCCTTCACCATCGCGGTGGCGGCGCAGACCTCGGACATCAGCGTGGTTCACACTTCGATGCGCAAGGCGGTGCTGGCGCAGTCCGTGCTGTCGTTCGTGTTCAATGCGGCGATCATCGGCATGACGATCAACATCGCCGCCGGGCTGGTTGGAAATTAAGGCTGCCGCGCGGCGAAGGCCTCGCCGAACATCACCAGTACCGGTCCGCTGCAGCCGGCCAGACCCTGCTCGAGCTGGCCGAGCGTGAGGCGCATGTCGCGTTCGTTTTCCCGGCTGCAGTTTTCCACCACGACCACCGGCAGGTCGGGCGAGCGGCCTTGCGCCAGCAGTTGCCGGGCGGTGGCGATGGCTTCCTTGCCGCCCATGTACTGGATCAGGGTGTCGCAATCGGGGAGGGTGGCTTGCTCGGGGTGGCCCGGGGCGGTGCTGGAGGTGAAGAAGGCGACGCTGCGGGCGATGCCGCGCTTGGTCAGCGGCAGCTTGGTGGACGCGGCGGCGGCCATCGCGGCGGTGATGCCCGGAACGATGTCGTAGGCGATGCCCGCCGCTTCGAGCGCGCGCAATTCCTCGTCGGCGCGGCCGAACATCATCGGGTCGCCGCCCTTGAGGCGCACCACCAGCTCGTACTGCCGGGCGCATTCGACGAGGCGGCGGTTGATCTCGGCTTGCGCGGTGGAGCGCTGGCCGGAACGCTTGCCGACGGAAATCTTCACCGCCTGCGGACACAGGTCCAGCATCTCGGGCGTGACGAGGGCGTCGTAGAGCACCGCGTCGGCCCGCGCGAGGATGCGCGCGCCGCGCACGGTGATGAGGTCGGCGGCGCCGGGCCCGGCGCCGATCAGGTAGACGGTGGGGGAGGGGGGCATCGGGTGACTTCGCGGTTTCGCGCTTCATGCTCCCTCCCCTTCAAGGGGAGGGAGCTAAATAACGCGCCATTGAAGTGGAGGAGGTGTTGCTACCGACTTAAATCCGGATCATCCCCGCCGCGACCGTCTGGTGCGTCACTTCATCGATCAGGATGAACGAACCCGTCGCGCGGATGGCGTCGTAGGCATCGGCGGCGAGCGGCTGCTGGACGTTGATCGATACCGTGGCGATGTCGTTGAGCTTGAGCGCGTCCGCCGGGCGGCGTTCCTGGGTGTTGATGTCGAGCAGGGTGTCGACCTTCGTGACCTTGGCCGCGACCTGCTTGGTGGTGTGCTTGAGCCAGTAGCGGCGGCGCATGTCCAGCGGTTCCTCGGACAGCCAGCAGACGTCAGCGTTGACCGTCTTCAACTGGGTGGCGGGACGGTCGGCGGCGGCCATCATGTCGCCGCGCGAGATGTCGAGGTACTCGTCGAGCAGGACGGTAATCGACTGGCCTGCGGTGGCGACGTCGAGAGAGCCGTCGAGGGTAACGATGTCCTTGACGGTGCCGGTCTGGCCGCTGGGCTGCACCACCAGCTTGTCACCCTTGCGCACCTTGCCCGATTCCACGCGGCCCATGTAGCCGCGGAAATCGTTGGCTTCATGGCCGTTGTGGCGGGCCACCAGCTGCACCGGGAAGCGCAGCGGCTCGTCGTGGGCGTCGTCGTAGACCGACAGCGACTCCAGCAGGCTGATCAGGGTCGGGCCCTGGTACCAGGGCATCTTGTCGCCGGCGGTCACCACGTTGTCGCCCACCAGGGCCGACATCGGGATGGCGTGCACGTCGGCCAGGCCAAGCTGCTTCGCGAAGTCGTTGTAGGCGCCGACGATGCGGTCGTACACCGTCTTGTCGTAGTCCACCAGGTCCATCTTGTTGACCGCGACGATCACGTGCTCGATGCGCAGCAGGCGGGCGATGGTGGAGTGGCGCTTGGTCTGGGTGAGGAGTTCCACGCTGCCGTCGTCGTTCAGCTTCACCTTGGACACGTCGACCAGGATGATGACGGCGTCCGCGGTGGAGGCGCCGGTCACCATGTTGCGCGTGTATTGCTCATGGCCCGGGGTGTCGGCGATGATGAACTTGCGCTTGGGCGTGGCGAAGTAGCGGTAGGCCACGTCGATGGTGATGCCTTGCTCGCGCTCGGCTTCGAGCCCGTCGGTCAGCAGCGAGAGGTCGACGGTGTCGCCGACGGTGCGCTTGTGCTTGGCGCGCGAGATGGCGTCGAGCTGGTCGGCGAAGATGCCCTTGCTGTCGAACAGCAGGCGGCCGATCAGCGTGCTCTTGCCGTCGTCCACCGAACCGGCGGTGATGAAGCGCAGCAGGCCGCGCTCGGTCTTGCCGGCGGTATGGTTCAAACCTTGATCTGCCACGGCGTTCATCAGAAATATCCTTCCTTCTTGCGTTTTTCCATCGATGCTTCGGATGTCTGGTCATCCATGCGGGTTGCGCCGCGCTCGGTAATCTGGGTGACGGCGGTTTCGGCGATGATCGCGTCCACGTCGGCCGCGTCGGAGGCCACCGGGCAGGTGCAGGAGATGTCGCCCACGGTGCGGAAGCGCACGACGCGGGTTTCGACGGTCTCGCCTTCGCGGGCCGGGGTCAGGCCGGTCAGCGGCACCAGCAGGCCGTTGCGCGGGATCACCTGGCGCTCGTGGGCGAAATAGATCGGCGGCAGGGCCAGCTTTTCGCGGGCGATGTATTGCCACACATCGAGTTCGGTCCAGTTCGAGATGGGGAACACGCGCATGTTCTCGCCCGGGTGGACGCGGGTGTTGTACAGATCCCAGAGTTCGGGGCGCTGGGCCTTGGGATTCCACTGGCCGAATTCGTCGCGGAAGGAAAAGATGCGCTCCTTGGCGCGGGCCTTTTCCTCGTCGCGGCGTGCGCCGCCGATGCAGGCGTCGAACTTGAATTCATCGATGGTTTCCAGCAGGGTCACGGCCTGCGCGGCGTTGCGGGAATCGGTCTGCGGATTGCGCAGGCGCACGGTGCCGCGCTTGATCGAGTCTTCGACGGAGCGCACCACGAGGCGCTCGCCGAGTTCGGCGGCGCGGCGGTCGCGGAATTCGATCACCTCGGGGAAGTTATGGCCGGTGTCGATGTGCACCAGCGGGAACGGGAACTTGCCCGGTCGGAACGCCTTCTCGGCGATGCGCAGCAGCACCACCGAATCCTTGCCGCCGGAGAACAGCAGGGCGGGGTTGGTACACTCCGCCGCGACCTCGCGCATGATGTGGATGGCTTCCGACTCCAGCCAGTCGAGGTGGCGGTTGGAGGCGGCGTCGAGGAAGAGATGTTCGACTTCGGGGGCGACTGCGGTATTCATTGTTTTCTCACGCAACGGATTTGATTCTGACGAGCTTGCCATCGACGACGTGCAGGCCGCACTCCTTGGATTCGGGGTTTTCCCACCACCAGCGTCCGGCGCGCACATCCTCGCCCGGCTGGATGGCGCGGGTGCAGGGTTCGCAGCCGATCGACGGATATCCCTTATCGTGCAGCGGGTTGTAGGGCACGCCGTTGCTGCGGATGTAGTTCCAGACGTCCGCTTCCGACCAGTCGGCCAGCGGATTGAACTTCTCCAGGCCGTGGCCGGCGTCGTGTTCCTGCACCGCGAGTTCAGAGCGGGTGGTCGACTGGGCGCGGCGCTGGCCGGTGATCCAGGCCTTCTTTCCATCGAGGGCGCGCTTGAGCGGCTCGACCTTGCGGATGCGGCAGCATTCCTTACGCATGTCCACGCTGTCGTAGAAGGCGTTCAGGCCGTTCTGCTTGACGTAGGCGTCGACCGCGGCGGCTTCCGGCTTGAACAGCTGGACCTCGTAGTCATAGGTGGCCTTGATGCTGTCGAGCACGCCCAGGGTTTCCTTGTGCAGGCGGCCGGTTTCGAGCGAGAAGATGCCGATCGGCAGGCGCGCGCGCAGGATCAAGTCGGTCAGGACCATGTCTTCCGCGGCCAGGCTGGAAGCCAGCACCGCGGGCGAAAATGCGTCGGTGATGTGCTGCAGCGTCGCCCGCGTTTCCGCGACCAGGGTGTCGTAGTCCTTGCTCATGCCCCAACCTTCTCTTCTGCCTTCTCGGCGCCGGCGCCGCGCTGCACGCGGCGGAACAGCGGCGATTTCTGGTCCCAGGAGTTGGAGTACACCTCGGAGAAATCCGTCAGGCCCTTGAGCGCGACGTTAATGTCCTTGTCTTCGCGCACGGCGAAGGCGTCGAAGCCCACGCGCTGCATGTAGAACAGCTGGTCGCGCAGCACGTCGCCGATGGCCCGCAGCTCGCCGGCGTAGCCGTAGCGGCGCAGGTTGAAGGCGATGGAGTAGCCGCGGCCATCCGCGAACTTCGGGAAGTCGACCGCGATCAGCTTGAACCTGCCGAGCTCGTCCTTGAGTGCTTCCGGGCGCTCGTGGCTGGCTAACCAGACGCCGAGCTCGCCGGCGGTGAGGCGGCTGTCGAGCGCGTCGCGCCGGGCCTGCCACACCGTCAGCGGAACGATTACCTTCCCGGCGGGGATGTCGATCGCCTCGGGATCGTCACCCTCGGCCAGGCGCAGGATTTCCCAGTCGTCGCTGACGACGGCGCGGTTCTTGATGATGTCACGCATATGCGTCTTCTCCTGCCTTGTGTTCGGACTTGATCGGCGTCGCGTAGACGTATTCCTTGAAGGGCGCGACGCCGATGCGGCGCGCCGTCTCGATGAAGCGCTCGTCTTCCTGGCGCTCGCGCACATAAACCTTCAGGATGCGGTCGATCACCTCGGGCATCTGGTGCGCCGAGAAGGACGGGCCGATGATCTTGCCGATGCTCGACTGGTTGCCTTGCGCGCCGCCGATCGAGACCTGGTACCACTCGCTGCCATCCTTGTCCACGCCGAGGATGCCGATGTGGCCGACGTGGTGATGGCCGCAGGAATTGATGCAGCCGGAGATGTTCAGCTCGATCTCGCCGATGTCATGCTGGAAGTCGAGGTTGTCGAAGCGCTCGGCGATGTCCTGCGCGATCGGGATCGACTTGGCATTGGCCAGCGCGCAGAAGTCGCCGCCGGGGCAGCAGACGATGTCGGTCAGGAGGCCGATGTTCGGCGTGGCCAGGCCCTGCGACTTGGCGGCATTCCAGATGGCTTCGAGGTCGGTGATCTTCACGTCGGACAGCACGAGGTTCTGCTCGTGGGTCACGCGCAGTTCGCCGAAGCTGTACTTGTCGGCGAGGTCGGCAACGAAATCCATCTGGTCGGCGGTGGCGTCGCCCGGCGGTACACCGGTCTTCTTCAGCGACAGCACGACGGCAGCATAGCCCGGCACGCGGTGCGGCTTGACGTTGCGCTTGACCCAGTTGCCGAACGCCTTGTTGTCCGTCTTGAGTTGATCGAAGGCGGCATCGGTGGTCGGCAGGGTTTCGTAGGCCGGCGCGGTGAAGTAGGCGGCGACGCGGTCGAGTTCCTCGCGGGTGAGGGTGCTCGGGCCGTCCTTGATGTGCTGCCATTCTTCTTCCACCTGGCGTGCGAATTCTTCCACGCCCAGCGCCTTCACCAGGATCTTGATGCGGGCCTTGTAGATGTTGTCGCGGCGGCCGTACTGGTTGTATACGCGCAGGATTGCTTCGATGTAGCTCATCACGTGCTGCCACGGCAGGAAGGCGCGGATCTCGCTGCCCAGGATCGGGGTGCGGCCCATGCCGCCGCCGACCAGCACGCGGAAGCCGATCTCGCCCTGCTCGTTCTTCACGATGGACAGGCCGATGTCATGCACCAGGATGGCGGCGCGGTCTTCCTCGGCGCCGTTGATGGCGATCTTGAACTTGCGCGGCAGGTAGGCGAACTCGGGATGGAAGGTGCTCCACTGGCGCAGGATTTCGCAATAGGGGCGCGGGTCGACGAGTTCGTCCGGGGCGATGCCGGCGTATTCGTCGGACGTGATGTTGCGCACGCAGTTGCCGGACGTCTGGATGGCGTGCATCTCGACCGAGGCCAGCTTGCGCAGGATTTCCGGGGTTTCCTCGACCTTGATCCAGTTGAACTGGATGTTCTGGCGGGTGGTGAAGTGGCCGTAGCCGCGGTCGTGCTCGCGCGCGATGTGGGCGAACATGCGCAGCTGGCGCGACGCCAGCAGGCCGTAGGGCACGGCGATGCGCAGCATGTAGGCGTGGCGCTGGTAGTACAGGCCGTTCTGCAGGCGCAGCGGGCGGAATTCGTCTTCCGTCAGCTCGCCATTGAGGCGCCGGCGCACTTGATCGGCGTACTGGGCGACGCGTTCCTTGACGATCTGATGGTCGTATTGGTCGTAGCGATACATCGTGTTATCCCAATCTTAAAAAACCAATTTGGCGGCGACCGCTGTCAGCGTGGTGGCCAGCAGGCCGCGCAGTATCTTCTCGGGGACCGCGCGCGCAGCGTACGATCCGAGGGTGATGCCCGGCACCGAGCCCAGCAGAAGGGAGAAGAGCAGCTCCCAGTTGATGGAGCCCAGCCACCAGTGGCCGAAGGCGGCAATGGCGGTCAGGGGCACGGCGTAGGCAATGTCGGTCCCGGCGATTTCCGCCGGGGACAGGCGAGGATACAGCAATACGAGGATGGTTGCTCCAATGGCACCGGCGCCGATCGACGAGATGGTGACCAGCGTGCCGAGGATGGCGCCGACCAGTACCGTGGCGAAGGCAAGCTTGCGTCCCTGCAACTGCTTTTCGGGGTGGGCGATGACCCAGGCCTGCATGCGGCTGCGGAACATCAGGGCGATGACAGTCAGCAGCACGGAACCGGCGATGGAATAGCGGATGACCTGGCCGATTTCCTTGTCCAGGGCGCCGAACTGCTTGAGCATCAGCGTGGCGACGAGGGCGGCGGGCAGGGCGCCGATGCAAAGCAGGCGCACCACGTCCCAGCGCACCGTGCCGCGCACCCGGTGCACCAGGGTGCCGGCCGCCTTGGTTGTCGAAGCGAATGCCAGGTCGGTGCCCACCGCCACGGTCGGGGACACGCCGAACAGGAGGGTTAGCAGCGGCGTCATCAGCGAGCCGCCGCCGACGCCGGTCAGGCCGACCAGCAGGCCGACTGCGAATCCGGATGCAATATAAGAAAGAGTCATGAGACCTCGCCCAAAGGAGTGTGAATCGTAATAAACTTATTCCTTATTCCAAACTACTTAGTATTCATTTGCTTATATGCCGTATCGGCATAACCAAGAGCGGAAAACGCCTGGCGGATGAAGACGCCTTACCAGGCCCGTCACCATGGGCTTGCCTGTGCGGCCAGCGTTGCCGCCATGACATTTCAGGGAGTGGGAACGCCTTATGAACCTGCATCAACTGCGCTTCGTGCGCGAAGCCGTGCGCCAGAATTTCAACCTGACCGAAGCCGCAGAGGCCCTGTACACCTCCCAGCCGGGGGTGTCCAAGGCGATCATCGAGCTGGAAGAGGAACTCGGCGTGGACATCTTCACGCGGCACGGCAAGCGCATCCGCGGCCTCACCGAGCCGGGCAGGGCGGTGCTGAAATCGGTCGAGCTGATCATGCAGGAGATCGACGGCCTCAAGCGCATCGGCAAGGAATTCGCCGCCCAGGACAGCGGCAGCTTCACCATTGCCACCACCCATACCCAGGCACGGTATTCCCTGCCCAAGGTCGTGCAAGCCTTTACCCAGAAATATCCCAAGGTCCGCCTCTCCCTGCTGCAGGGAAACCCGAGGCAGGTCGGCGAGATGGTCTTGCGCGACCAGGCCGACATGGCCATCGCCACCGAGGCGATCTCCCACGTCGACGGCCTGATCACCCTGCCTTGCTACCAGTGGGAACACGTGGTCGTGGTGCCGCCCGAGCATCCCTTGCTCAAGTCCAAGATGCTGACGCTGGAAGAAATTGCCGCATATCCACTCATTACCTACGACAGCGCCTTTGCCGGCCGCGCCAAGATCGACCATGCGTTTTCCATCCGCAACCTCAAGCCGGACGTGCTGCTGGAAGCCATCGACGCCGACGTCATCAAGACTTACGTGGAGCTCGGCATGGGCGTGGGCATCATCGCCGGCCTGGCCTTCGATAACGAGCGCGACAAGGGTTTGCGCGCCTTGCCTGCCGGACACCTGTTCGGCACCAACGTCTCCCGCGTCGCCCTCAAGCAGGGCGCCTACCTGCGCAGCTACGTATACAGCTTCATCGAACTGCTCAGTCCGACCCTGACCCGCAAGATGGTCGAACAGGTCATGAGCGGCGAAAAGGACAGCTACGAGCTATGAGCCAGGCAAGGATGACGCCGCTCGCCGAGTGGCCGATTGAGGAACGGCGCCTGATCCGCGGCGTGCTGACCGACATCGACGACACTTTGACCACCCACGGCCGCATGCTGCCCGATACGCTGGCCGCGATTAGTTCGCTGCGCGACGCCGGCTACCGCATCATTGCCGTGACCGGCAGGCCGACCTACTGGGCCATGCCTTTGCTGCGCCTGTGCGGCTTCGACGCGGTCATCGCCGAGAACGGCGCGAGTGCGTTCTGGCCGGGAGAGGGCGGACGCACCGCGTCGTGGTTCTATGCCGATGCCGCCACCCGCAAGGCGCACCGCGCCCGCTTGGAATCCTTCGCGCTTGTCATGCAGGAACGATTCCCTGAGGTACAGATCGCCGAGGATGCTCCCCAGCGCGTCGGCGACCTCGCCTTCGACATCGGCGAATTTGCGCCACCCTTGCCTGCCGACAAAGTGGCCGAGGTACTCGACTTCATCCGTAAGCATGGCTTCCATGCGACATCCAGCAGCATCCATGCGCATGCTTCGCTTGCGCCGTTTTGCAAGCAGGTGGCCAGCGAGCGCCTGTTGCGCGAGGTGTTCGGCACCGATGACGACGAGGCACGGCGTACCTATGCTTTCGTGGGTGATTCGGGCAACGATGCGCGGATGTTTGCGCATTACCCGTATTCCATAGGCGTGGCGAATGTGACGAGCCATTTGTCGAGGCTGCCGGTTGCGCCGCGCTTCGTGGCGTCGCAGGCGTATGGGGCGGGGTTTGTGGAGGTGGCGCGGTGCTTGCCGGCGGCACGAGGATCGTAACGAAGCGGGCATGAACCATGCCTGCCAGCGATCCCCGCTCGGCATGTCTTCCGCCATCTCAACATGCATGGAACGGACCGCTCAGGAAAGGCGAGCGGTATTTCTTCCAGAATTCCAAAATCTGGTTGTCTTCGGGACCTTCCGGAGGCGTGTCGAGGGTCGATGCGGACTCGATGCCATGCTCTTCAAAGTACACACTGTCGTAAATGACCTGATTATTGACTTCAGGCCCTACGTTCTTCAACCGGGTGCCCCCACTCCCTTCGGCGTTCTCTTGATCTGATGAAGTGGCATTGGAAGATTCAGGACCAGGGCGGACATCCTAAATCCATGCAAATCAAGAATGGCGTCAAGCGCTTCCGGACTGACCGGGGCATCCGATATGGTACTTGGCAAGCTTTGCCGGCCAACGAACACGCTTGCCTCAACAGCTCAAGCAGTTTCTGCTGCATCGCCTGGTCTTCTGCGATTCTCTGGCGGCGTGAATTGCTGTCCCAGCTGTCGCGGAAATGACAAGGCAAGGCGGGAATGAGAATAGCTGGCGCGACCACATGCCAAAAAAAATCCCCCGCGCGTCGCCGGGCGGGGGATGCAATTTCAGAAAAGACTCAAGCCGCAGCGCGCGCCGTCGTCTTGCAGCCATCCAGCAGGAAGGCCAGGCTCACGACCAGCACCAGTTCGCCCTCCGCGGAGCGGGCCGTGCCGTTAACGCCATTGACGGCAATCGCGGTCAGCGGCTTGATCACGAGGTCGGCCGTCCCTTCCACCGCTTCCACCGCGACGATGTAGGGATGCGGGGCGGCGATGACGATGCCGACCTTTTCCCGGCACGGCTCATAGCCGAGGATGTTCGACAGCGAACGCACGGCGAGCGGACGTCCCTGGTCGCGCAGCACCGGCGCGCCGCCGACTTCGTCGAAGGTTTCCGGCAATTCCACGACGCGCTCGACGGCTACCATGGGCAGTGCCAGCGCCGCGCCGGAGGTGCGTACCAACATCGTTGGAACGATGGAGAGCTCGATCGGCAGGCGGATGGTGAAGCGGGTGCCTTCGCCGAGCACCGAGTCGATGCGGATCGCGCCGCGGTGCTTTTCCACGGCGGTCTTGACCACGTCCATGCCGACGCCGCGCCCGGAGACGCTGGATGCGACTTCCTTGGTCGAGAAGCCGGGCAGGAAGATGAGTTGCAGCGATTCTTCGGTGGTGAGTGCCTGGTTGTCGTTGATGAGTCCCTTGGACAGCGCCTTGTTGCGCAGCCTCACCGGGTCCATGCCCTTGCCGTCGTCGGAAATCTCGATCATGACGCTGCTTCCTTCCTGCCAGGCTTTTAACAGGATGGTGGCCTTGGCCGCCTTGGTGGTCTGGGTGCGCTCGTCGGCGGTTTCGATGCCGTGGTCGAGCGCGTTGCGCAGCATGTGCACCAGCGGGTCGTAGAGGCTGTCCACCACAACGCGGTCGACTTCGGTTTCCGCGCCTTCGATCACCAGTTCCACTTCCTTGCCCAGGTCACGCGCAAGTTCACGGACCAGGCGCGGGAATTTCTGGAACAGGCGGCCGACCGGCTGCATGCGGGTGGAGAGGGTGGCGCGCTGCAATTCGCTGCTGTAGCGGGAAGCACGGCTGAGCGTTTCCTGTAGGGTGGCCATGAGCGCGGCGGCCTGGCCTTCGAACTTGAACTGCACCAGTTTTTCGAGCAGCACCGCGGCCTGGTTGGCGGCCTGTACCGATTCGCCCGCCACTTCGAGCAGGGCGTCGAGCTTGATGGCGTCGATACGGATGCTGTCTTCCTTGACGGCGGCGGTGATCGGCTTCATGCCGACATCGTCGCTGCTGGCCGGTTTCGGCGCGGCGGGCTTGGCAGCGGGCTTGGCCGCAGGCGCCGCAGGAGCGGCCGCGGCGGCAACAGCAGCAGGCGGTTTAGCAGCCGGAGCGTCGGCCAGCGTGCCGGCTGGCACGACGGCACGGTAGAGCGCTTCCCAATCAAGGCCATCCGCCGTCATGGCCGAGGCGGACGCGGAAGCCGTGGTGGCTGCTGCCGGCGCGGCTTCGACCGCGAGCGCCACCGGTTCCGGCTCGGCCGTCTCGGCAAGCACCTCTTCCACATTGCCCTTGCCTTCGATCGCCGCGGTCAGCAGATCTTCCAGTTCGGAAGGCATGTCGGGCAGCGACTCGGCGGCGGCGCCATTGGCCAGCTGGGTCAGCTGGTCGGCGACGAAGCCGCTGGCCTGCAGGCCGGCTTCGATGGCCGTCGGCGTGACCGGCACCTGGCCGGTGCGCAGGCCGTCGAAGAGGTTTTCGGTGAGATGGCAGGCGGAGACGATCGCCGGCAGGTTCATGAAGCCGGCGCCGCCCTTGATGGTATGGAATGAGCGGAACAGGGCGTTGAGCGCGTTGGTGTCATCCGGCCGGCGCTCCAGCGAAAGCAGATGTTCCTCTACGTTCGTCGCGAGGTCCAGCGCCTCGACGACGAACTCTTTGAGCATGTCATCCATTAGAACCCCAGGTCGGCGAGCAGGCTGTCGACGTCATCCTGCGCCATGGCGGTGCCCGGCGAGGACGGCCCTTGCATCAGTTCAACCGGCTTCTGCTCGGCGGCGGCCATCTGCGCCTTCACTTCCGGCGGCGCGTTGTCGCGCAGGAGTTGCGCCAGCTCGCGCTCGACCTGGTTGGTGATGACCACGATCTTCTTGATGAGCTGGCCGGTGATGTCCTGGAAGTCCTGGGCCATCATGATGTCCAGCAGGCGCGCCTTCTCGGCGTCGGTAGATTGCAGGACGGTGCTGGCGAACTGCTTCGAGTCGCCCGCCAGGGCCTTGAATTCGTCGATGCCCAGCTTGCCGTCGAAGAGCTGCGCCCAGCGGTTTTCCATGTCCTTTGCCGACTTGCCCAGGTCGTCCTGGGCGGGCATGCAGGTGTCGACGGTATTGAGCACCTTGTTGGCGGCCTGCTCGGTGAGCGAGGCGACGTGCTCGAGGCGGCCCTGGGCGTCGTTGATCTGGCTGGCGACATTGTTGAGCGAGCGGTCGTAGCCCAGTTCGCGCAGCGAGTCATGCAGCATGCGCACGATGCCGCCGAGGCGCTCGTACATGGGCTTGCCGGACTGGTCGGTCTCGCCGTCGTGCTCGGCGGATTCCTCCGCGGTCTCTGCCGCCCCTGCCGCGGCTGGAGCAACGGCGACGGCTGCGGGCGGGGCGGGTTCCGCGGTTTCCGTCCGCTGCGCGGACACCTCGTCAAATAAGGCTTCCAGATCCAGATCGTCTGCAGCGTTACTCATGTTTGTACTTCCCCATTCGATGTCAGCGTTTTTCTTACACGCAGGACGGCTGCGCGCGCATGCTTCGCCTGCCTGTGCTCCCCGCTTGATTATCAGTCACGTATTGTCCGGACGCAACTTCTTAAGCTTGTTCCATCATACCGGGACAGTTTCCTGGAACCAAGCCTGTGCCGAAAAAATGTTGTGTCTACACCCGCGACCGCCCGCGGGGAACGATGAGCAATATGGCAACACCGGATGGGGACGCTCGTTTCAGGCCAGGTCGGAAGAGGCCTTGCCGGCATCCAGCGACGCCAGCAGCCGCAGGCTGGCGTCATGCAGGGCGTGTCCCGGCGTGGCGAAGGCGTCGCAGATGGTGAGGTGGTTGATGCCGGGCAGCGAAACGTCCTCCCGGTGGTTGTTGCGCCAGCGCCCCGCCAGCAAGTCGGTCTGCCGCCGGAATTCGTCCGATTCCAGGCCGCCCGCCGCGGTGATGAAGGGCGCCGAATGGGATTGCGGCATGCCGGCCGGGGAGAGCGGCGCGATGTCGTCTTCGCGCAGCTTCAGGTCGACGTTGACGAAGTCCGCGTGCAGGATGGGCGCGAGATCGTAGATGCCGGACATGAGGATGCCGCCCTTGACCAGGTCGACCGGCAGGGCCGGGTCGAAGGCTGGCCAGACCGCCGCCATCATCATCGCCGCGAGGTGAGCCCCCGCCGAATGGCCCGCGACCACGATGCGCTCGCGGTCGAAATCGTAGGCCTCGGCATGGTGGTAGAGCCAGGCCAGCGCGCTCAGCTGCTCGCGCACGATCTCGGCGATGGACGCCTTCGGCGCGAGGGTGTAGTTGGTCAGCGCGACGTTGTATCCCGCGCGGGTGTAGGCCGGCGCGACGAAGGAGAAGTCGGTCTTGTCCAGTGAACGCCACCAGCCGCCGTGGATGAACACCAGCAGCGGCGCGCCGGAACGCGGCGTCGGGAAGAAGTCGATGCGCTCCGCCTCGGTCTCGCCGAAGGCCAGGTTGTAGAGGCCGGCGTTGGTGCGCCGCACATGGGTCGAGTCCTTCAGCCAGCGCGTGAAGATGTAGGGATGATCGGGAATGCCGGCGCGGGCATTGTATTGGCGGGAGTAGTACTCGGCAGGGTCGGCCTGGCCGGTCGGGAGGACATCGGCGGAAGTGGTGGTCATGAACGCAGCGTGAACGGTGGAAAATGCAGAGTGTACTGCGCTCCCCGCAAGCTTGTCCGGGGCATCGCAGGAGGCGGCCCGATCCGCTTCGGCGACACGCTCATGCTTGATATCGAGAACCTTCCCCTTGAAATGATTACTCTCAATTGGTTGTCGGCAAATGCTGCAAGCCTTACAATGGCGGGGTTTTGGTGCCCGCGCGCATGTTCATGCGCGCAGTTAAACGGGAAACACGAGGTTCGACGCGCAAGCCGGTAACTAACGTGTGCTGCCCCCGCAACGGTAAACAAGCGCCGCGCACGAGGTCGTGTCACCTCTCGCGCGGCAGCCGATTCCTTGACGCCACTGTGCGCCGTGTCCGCAACGGACGACGCGCATGGGAAGGTGGAACGGCCCGACTTGCCAGCCCGGATACCGGCCAGGACAGGTGAAAGTGTGCGAACGGGGGTTTTCGCGGCGCAAGCGCCAGGCAGGCATGCCTCGCGCACCCGCAGCCGTCTCATCCCGCCGCCGCTTTTTGTTGATGCCATCCTGCGGGGAAGCAGGGTGGCCGTGCTTTCCTGGATCCATTCATGTCTTTCCGTTCGCCTCAAACCGCCGCGGCCCTGCGCGTGGCCCGTCTCGTCCCCGTTTCCGCTTCCATGTCCGTCCTGGCCGCCATTGGCGCGGCCATGCCCTTGTGCGCGCATGCCCAACAGAACCAGCAGGCCCAGCAAGGCCGTGCGCTGGAGCCGGTGCTCGTCACCGCCACCCGCACGCCGCAGATCGCCCACGACGTGCTGAGCGACAACGTCGTCATCACTTCCGAGGACATCGCCCGCTCCGGGCAAACCACGCTGGTCGACCTGCTGCAGCGCCAGCGCGGCGTGGAAGTCGTGCGCAACGGCGGGCCGGGCAGCGCTTCCTCGGTGTTCATCCGCGGCACCGACAACAACAAGACGGTGGTGCTGGTGGACGGCGTGCGCGTCGGCTCCTCCACCCTTGGCGGCGCGAGCTGGGCCGGCATCCCGCTGTCCCAGATCGACCATGTCGAAATCGTCTACGGTCCGCTGTCCAGCCTGTACGGGGCGGATGCCATGGGCGGCGTGGTGCAGATCTTCACCCGCCAGACCGATGGCGCGCCTTCGCCTTCCGCCTCGGTTGGCGCCGGCAGCGACGGACTGCGCACCATCGATGCCGGGGTGTCCGGCAGCAGCGACGGCGAGCGCAAGATCCGCTATGCGATCCGCGCAGGACACGAGGAAGCCACCGGCTTCTCCGCAACGCGGCCCGGCGCCTTCGGCTACAACCCGGACCGCGACGGCTACGCCAGCGACAGCGCCAGCGGCCGCTTGTCCCTCGAATGGGCCAAGGGCCACGAGGCCGGCCTGAGTTTCCTTCAGAGCCGGGTTGACTCACAGATCGACCAAAGCACCAATTTCGACGACCGCAACATCCAGAAGATCGACACCGTGGCGCTGTTTTCCAGGGACAAGCTCGCGGCGAACTGGACCAGCACCGTGCAGCTTGCGCGCTCGCACGACAGGCTGGACGCCATCACCGCCACCGGCCGCAATTTCTTCCAGACGCGGCAAGACGACCTGACCTGGCAGAACGATGTCACGCTCGGCGGCGACCTGCTGCAGTTCGTGCTCGAACGGCGCGAGGAAAACATCGATACCACCAACGCGGCGGTGCGCGGCTCGCGCGACACCAACTCGGTTGCCGCCGCGTATCAGTTCCACGCCGGTCCGCACCTCGCCACGGCCAGCGTGCGCAACGACAACAGCTCTCAGTTTGGCTCGCACACCACCGGCAACCTGGCGTATGGCTACCGGATTTCCGGCGACCTCCGGGCCAGCGCCAGCATCGGCACGAGTTTCCGCGCGCCGACCTTCAACGAACTGTATTTCCCCGGATACGGCATCGCTTCGAACCAGCCGGAAAAAGGCAGGAACGCCGAGGCCGGCTTGTACTACGACAACGGCGCGACGCGGCTGAGCGCCGTTTATTACCGCAACCGCATCACCGACCTGCTTGTCTATGCCACTACCTGCCCGGTGGAAGTCGCAACGCATGCCTTCGGCTGCGCCTACAACATCAACGAGGCGCTGCTGACCGGCATCACCTTCGGCGGCAGCACCCGCCTCGGCAGCCTGGTGTTCAGCGGCTCGCTTGACCTGCAGGACCCGCGCGACGAAACCGCCGACCGCCAGCTGGCACGGCGCGCCAGGCAGCACGCAACCGTCGGCGTCGAATACGAGGCCGGCGCGCTACGCCTCGGCGGCGACGTCCTCGCGTCCGGCAAGCGCTTCGACGATGGCGCCAACCGGACCACGCTCGGCGGCTATGGCTTGCTGAACCTGCATGCCAGCTACGCGGTAGCGCGGGACTGGACGGTGTTCGGCCGCTGGGACAATGTGTTCGACAAGAACTACGAGCTCGCGCGCAACTACAACACGCCGGGTTCCAGCGTCTTCGTCGGCGTGCGCTACGGCATGCGCTGACCGGCAGGGATAAGGCGGAGAAAGGCCATGATGACGTCGACTGCGGGAAGCCTGGGTTTGCCGAGGGCGGGGAAGCGACCCGCCTGGACGCTGCTTGGCCTGTCCCTGGCCGCGCTCGCCTGCATCGCCGGGTCATGCTTCATCGGCTCGGTCGCCATCGGGCCGGCGGAATGGCGCGACGCCGTGCTTGCGCTGCTCGCCGGAAACGACGACGCCGCGCCGGCCAGCCTTGCCGCCACCCTGCTGACCCTGCGCCTCGGCCGTGCCTTGAGCGCCTTCGTGACCGGCGCCACCTTGTCCCTGGCGGGCGTGATGATGCAGGCGCTGCTGCGCAATCCGCTCGCCGATCCGTACGTATTGGGCGTGTCCGGCGGCGCGTCGGTCGGCGCGCTGGCGGCCATCCTGTTCGCGAGCGCGGCATGGATGGTGGACGCCGCGGCCTTCGGCGGCGCGCTCGCCGTCGCCATGCTGCTGTTCGGCTTGGTCCACCGCGACCTGCGCGGCGGCCTGCCGGTCGAAGGCAATACCCCGACCCTACTGCTGACCGGAGCGATCGTGGCTTCCGGCTGCGGCGCACTCGTGACGCTGATGCTGTCCATCGCGCCCGACAACCGCCTGCGCGGCATGGTGTTCTGGCTGATCGGCGACCTGTCGGCCACGCAGAACCGCATCCTGCCCTGGCTGGTCTGGGGCGTCGTCCTTGCGCTGGCCCTGCGCGCGGCGCGCGGCGTGAACGTGCTGGCAATGCATGCCGACCACGCGGCCACGCTCGGCATCCAGGTAGGACGGCTGCGCAAGGGCCTGTTCGTCGGCGCCGCGCTGCTGACCGCGAGCGCCGTGAGCAGCGCCGGCAGCATCGGCTTCGTCGGCCTCATCGTGCCGCATGCCTGCCGCTTCACCTGGGGCGCGGACCACCGCATCCTCATGCCGGCGGCCGCGTTGTCGGGCGGCGCCTTCCTCGTCCTGGCCGACACCCTCGCGCGCACCGTGCTCGCTCCCCAGCAGTTGCCGGTGGGCGTGATCACCGACCTGATCGGCGTGCCGGTATTCCTGCTGCAGCTGCATCACGTCAGGCGACGCGGCGGAGGGCGGGGATGAGCACGGACACGATGCAGCTGTCGGCATTGACGCTCGCGGTGCGCAGCAGGGCGCTGGTGAACGACATTTCCCTGACGATGCGGCCCGGGGAATGCTGGTGCCTGATCGGGCGCAACGGCGCAGGCAAGAGTACCCTGCTGCGCACCATGGCCGGGCTGCGCGAGCCCGAGCGCGGGGAAATCCGCCTCCTCGGCCGGCCGCTGCGGCAATGGCCCTTGCTGGAACTGGCGCGCCAGCGCGCCTTTCTTGCGCAGGGCAGGAACGACCCTTTCAGCTACCGCGCCATCGATACCGTGCTCGCGGCGCGCCATCCCTACCAGGACACACGCTACTGGGACGACGACGCGGATGTCGCGCTCGCGATGTCCGCCCTGCGCGAACTTGACGTCGCCCATCTTGCCGGCCAGGACGTGCGTACCCTCTCCGGCGGCGAACGCCAGCGCGTGGCGATGGCTGCCGTGCTGGCCCAGGACACGCCCCTGCTTCTGCTCGACGAGCCGACCGGCGCGCTCGACCTCGCCCACCAGGTGGCGGTTACCCGCCTGATCGGCCGCCTCTGCCATGAGCAGGGCAAGACCGTCGCGCTCGTCAGCCATGACCTGAACCTGTCGCATGCCGTGGCCACCCATGCGGTGCTGCTCATGGGCGACGGCGGCTGGCGGGCCGGTGCGGTCGAGGACATCATGCAGGCCGGGCTGCTGGGCGAATGCCTCGGGTATCCCATCGACATCGTGCGCCACCACGGTCGCACCGTCTTCATTCCCTCCGGAGAACCACGATGAGCGACCTGAACGAACGTCATTGCGCCTCCATGCAGCGCAAGAAAGACCCCGCCGAGGCCGGCAAGGAGTGACGATGGCAAAAATCATGCTGGTGTCCGCGATTGCTTCCGGACAAGGAAAGACCACGCTGACGGCGGCGCTGGCGCGTAGGCTGCGGCGCGAGGGCAAGCGGGTCCGGGTGTTCAAGACCGGGCCGGACTTCCTCGATCCGATGCTGCTGGAGCGGGCGTCCGGCGCGCCGGTGTACCAGCTCGACCTGTGGATGGTGGGCGAAGCGGTATGCCGGCGCATGATCGCCGACGCCGCGCGCGACGCCGACGTGGTGCTGATCGAGGGCGTGATGGGGCTGTACGACGGCCAGCCCTCTTCGGCGGATCTCGCCAATGCCTTCGGCATCCCGGTGCTGCTGGCGCTCGATGCCTCGGCCATGGCCCAGACCGCCGGCGCACTGGTGCTCGGCCTGCGCGACTACGGCCCCGTCCGTCTCGCCGGCGTCATCGCCAACCGGGTCGGCGGCGAAGGGCATGCGCGCATGGTCGCCGATGCCTTGCGCGGCGTGCAGCTGCTCGGCCACCTGCCGCGCCAGGAACGCTCCCTGCCCGAGCGGCACCTCGGCATCCACCAGGCGGACGAAGTGGCCGGGCTCGACGGCTTGCTGGACGGCCTGGCCGATGCGCTGCACCTCTCGCAGGACGCGCTGGACGGCATCACGGAGATCATGCTCGACGCGACCGCCGCCCCGCCGAGCGAGCCGATGCCGCATGCGCCGCTGCGGGGCAAGACCATCGCCATCGCGCGCGATGCCGCGTTTGCCTTCCTCTACCGCGCCAACCTCGATTGCCTGGAAGCCATGGGCGCCAGCCTGGCATATTTTTCGCCGCTGCGCGACGAGCCCGTGCCGGCGCAGGCCGACGCGGTGTATCTCCCCGGCGGCTATCCCGAACTGCATGCGCGGACCTTGTCGCACAACAGGCGCTGGCAGACCACGCTGCGCGTCGCGCACGCGGCGGGTCTGCCGGTCTATGCCGAGTGCGGCGGCATGATGGCCGTCGCGGACACCCTCACCGACACGGAAGGCCGGGAATGGCCGATGGCCGGCCTGCTGCCCGGCAAGGCGATCATGCAGCAACGGCTTGCGGCGCTCGGCCTGCAGGCCTGGGGCACCGGCGCCGGCGAACTGCGCGGCCACACCTTCCATTACTCGCGCTTCGACACGCCCGCCGCGCCGCATGCCCACGCCCGCAGGCATCCCGCCGGTACCGAGGGTGAGGCGGTCTACCGCGCCGGCTCGCTCACGGCCTCGTATTTCCATGCCTGGTTCCCGTCCTGTCCCGAGGCCGTGGCGCGCCTGTTCACCGGCGGAGAAGCTTGACCATGCAGTACCGCGTGATCGGCGGCGCGCGTTCCGGCAAGAGACGCGCAGACAGGCAGGGAGACAAGCCATGACCTACGAACGCATTGCCTGCCTCAGCACCGAGGCGGTGGAAACCCTGTATGCGCTCGGCGCGCAGGACCGCATCGCCGGCATCTCCGGCTTCACCGTGCGTCCGCCAGAAGCCCGGCGCGACAAGCCGAAGATCAGCGGCTTTTCTTCGTCGCGGATCGAGCGCATCCTCGCGGTGCGACCCGATCTCGTGATCGGCTATTCGAATCTGCAGGCCGACATCCTGCGAGACCTCGCGCAGGCCGGCGTGGAGGTGCACCTGTTCAACCAGCACGACGTCGGGGGCATCTTCCGCATGATCGCCACGCTGTCCGCGCTGGTCGACAGGAGGGATGAAGGAGAAGGGCTTTGCGCGCGGCTGCGTGCAGTGATCGACGCCACGAAGCAAGCCGCGTCAGGATGGACGCGCCGGCCGCGCATGTATTTCGAGGAATGGAACGATCCGCTGATCAGCGGCATCGGCTGGGTCTCGGAACTCATGACAATCGCCGGCGGCACCGACGTGTTCGCCGACCTCGCCGGCCATCACGGCGCCAGGGATCGCATCATTGCCGACGGCGGCGAGGTGGTGCGCCGTGCCCCCGACATCATCGTTGCCTCGTGGTGCGGCAAGAAGTTCCAGCACGCCAGCCTGGTGTCCCGCCCGGGTTGGGACGCCATCCCCGCGGTGCGCTCGGGCAGCGTGGCGGAAATCAAGTCGCCGGACATTCTCTCGCCCGGTCCGTCGGCGATCACGCACGGCCTGCCGCAGCTGCATGCGCTGGTCGCGGCGTGGCAGGCATCGCATGCCTCCCGGGAGACGGCATGAACTTTCCATTTTCCATGCTGATGGTGCAGGGCACGACCTCGGATGCCGGCAAGAGCACCGTGGTCGCCGCCTTGTGCCGCCTGCTGGCGCGCGAGGGCATGAAGGTCGCGCCCTTCAAGCCGCAGAACATGGCCCTCAACAGCGCGGTGACGGCGGACGGCGGCGAGATCGGCCGCGCCCAGGCGCTGCAGGCGCTGGCCGCCGGCGTGCCGCCGCATACCGACATGAACCCGGTGCTGCTCAAGCCGTCCAGCGACACCGGCGCGCAGGTCATCATCCACGGCAAGCCCCGCGCCGACATGGAGGCGCGCGACTACGACCTTTACAAGACCGTCGCCATGCATGCCGTGCTGGAATCGTTCCGGCGCTTGCAGGCGCAGTATGAAGCGGTGATCGTGGAAGGCGCCGGCAGTCCGGCCGAGATCAACCTGCGGGAACGCGACATCGCCAACATGGGCTTCGCCGAAGCGGTGGATTGCCCGGTGATCCTGGTGGCCGACATCGACCGCGGCGGCGTGTTCGCGCACATCGTCGGCACGCTCGACTGCCTCTCAGGCAGCGAACGCCGTCGCATCGTCGGCTTCGTCATCAACCGCTTCCGCGGCGACATCAGCCTGCTGCAACCCGGGCTGGACTGGCTGGAGCAGCGCACCGGCAAACCGGTGCTGGCGGTGCTGCCCTACCTGCACGGCCTGCACCTCGACGCGGAAGACGCGATCCAGCAGGCGCAGGGCAGGGCGGGCGCATTCCGCATCGTCGTGCCGGTGTTCCCGCGCATCAGCAACCATACCGATTTCGACGCCTTGCGCGCGCATCCGGATGTCGACCTGCGCTTCGTCGGTCCCGGGCAGCCGATCCCTCCGGCTGACCTTATCGTGCTGCCTGGCAGCAAGAACACGCGCGCCGACCTGGCGTGGCTGCGCGGGCAAGGCTGGGACGAGGCGATACGGCGGCACCTGCGCTACGGTGGAAAGCTGATCGGCATCTGCGGCGGATTCCAGATGCTCGGCGAGAGCGTCGCCGATCCGGAAGGTGTGGAGGGCGCGCCCGGCGACACGGCCGGCTTCGGCTTGCTCGACATGCGCACCGGCATGCGCCGGGAAAAGCGCCTGGCGCAGGTGGCGGGGCGATGCGCCTTCGCCGATGCGGCGGTGAGCGGGTACGAGATTCACATGGGCGTCAGCGAGGGCGCTGCGCTTGCGCGGCCGGCTTTCCTGATCGATGGCCGGGCGGAAGGCGCGATGTCGGCTGACGGGCAAGTGCTGGGAACCTATCTGCATGGGGTATTCGATGATCCCGAGGCGATGCGGGCCTTGCTGGAATGGGCAGGGCTGCGGAAAGCGAGGACGATCGACATCGCCGCGCTCAGGGAAGCAAGCATCGACAGGATCGCCGACGCCACGCTGCCTTTGCTGGCGTCGTTATCGCGGCTTGCCGCTCCCGAGCGGTGGCAACGAGGAGGGCGCTGACAATGACGAAGGGCGGCCTGGGCCGCCCTTTTTTCATCCTGCCTGCGCTGCGGCATCAGCCGCCGAAGTAGACGCCCTGGCCAGCCTTGGCCGACTGCACGGCTTCACGGCGCACGTCGGCGCGCGACTTGGTCG